>CAWDRJ010000014.1:0-112325 GCA_963804625.1 uncultured Acidobacteriota bacterium
GCTCACGCACTTCCGACACCGGCGGCGCGGGCGCCGCGGTCAGTTCCGCGACTGCTAGTTGCTCATCGCCCAACGCAACAATCTTTTTCACCACATTCTCGAGTTCGCGAATATTCCCAGGCCAGGAATGATCCAATAACACTCGCAGCGTTCGCGGACTTAGAGAGGGGCGCGGACGCCCCAACTGCGCCGCTTGCTTGCTCAAAAAAAACTCGACCAAGATGGGGATGTCTTCCCGGCGATCCCGCAATGGGGGTAATCGCAAACAAACTCCGTTTAGCCGGTAATAAAGTTCAGCGCGAAAACGTCCAGCGCGCATTTCGTCGTCCAAATTCCGGCTCGTCGTGGAAATTACCCGCGCTCTGAGAGTTCCGCGACGCGGGCTGCCGTCTCCATCTGGCAGCGCGTAAAGCAGACTGCGCTGGCATGCCGAATCCAGTTCGGCGATTTCGTCGAAGACAACGGTTACAGGATTGCCAGTTTGTCCGGGGCTCGCGCTCAGTCCAAGCTCGGACGAGAGCTGCGCAGGATTCATGGCGGCACAAACAATGCTCACAAGCGGCTGGTCGCAGCGCGAAGAGAGACGATGTACGCGCTGAGCAAACATGGCCTTACCCGTGCCGCTCTCGCCTGCGAGAAGTATGGGAATGTTGGTAGGCGCAATTTCCGCGATCACCGTTTCTAGAGTGTGCATCGCGGGACACATTCCTCCCACAAAGCCCCATTCTTCCGTGGCTAGCTCGCCCAAAAACCCGTTTGTTGTCATTGGATCCACATGCTTGGCACTCCATTGTGTGCGAGACGAATCAGCCGAGCGATAGTACTTCCGGACGCTCGGTTGTAGATGCAATGCATGTGCCACCCCGGACACCAACCGGGCAGCCATAGAATTGACCCGTAAGGGTATTAGTTGCAGCTAGATGAAAATGAATACGGCTCTATTCACTTGAAGCGGGGAAAACTCATAATCCCGTGGAAATCCCAGCAACCTTCCATGAATGGGCAAAATATTCTCCCTTTTGTGCCAGAACGCTGGAGTTTTCACTGATCTGGATGGCAGACCCCGATCCCACTAGACATCCCGCAAGTCATTATATTTGAGCATATTCAGCAGACGCCATGGCAAGCTTTGCGGCCCTAGAACTCGAGCCAGAACATCGATACCGGTAATTGGAACATAATTTCCCGTGAAACGACGATTCAACTACCTGTAAGTGCCTTGAGAAACGGTGGATTACGCCAAAAAGCACACAGGCTCTGGGATTGCTCCATCATGAGGGTGTAAGATTCGCAGTCATCTAATCGTGCCGCTAGGCGAGGGCTTAATGAATCCACGCAATCATGCGCGTCTAGGGACTGCCGTGCTAATCGCGATCTCGATAGTCGTAGGCTGCTCCCGTGACCCGAACGTCCTTAAGCAGAAGCACTTTGATCGAGGTCACGCGTACTTCGAGCAAGGCAAGTACCGGGAAGCGGTCATCGAGTTTCAGAATGCTATTCAACTCGACTCCCAGTATTTGCAAGCACACTACGAGCTTGCGCAAACTTACCTGAAGCAGGGCGACGGGCAGCGTGCATACCAGGAGCTGATGCGCACGGTTCAGCTCGCGCCCGAGAATTCCAAAGCACAACTGGATTTGGCAAATTTGCTCCTTGCGGCGGGCAAGCTTCCGGAAGCGCGCGACCGCGCCGAAGCTGTGCTTAAGACGGAGCCGCAAAACGCGCTGGCGCAGGCGATTATCTCCAGCGCGGATGCCGCGCAGGGAGATCTGCCGAAAGCATTGACCGAAGCGCAGCGAGCCGTGCAGATGGATCCGAGCCGTGCGCAATCTTTTTTGCTCTTGGCGGCGATTCAGGAAAAATCGAAGGACTTGAAGGGAGCTGAGCAAAGCTATCAGAAAGCGGTCTCTCTGGATCCCAAATCCGTGCCGCCATTGCTCGCGTTCGGAAATTTCTACCAGCGCCAACAACGCTGGCCCGACGCCGAAAGGCAATATCAAGCGGCGATCGTCCTGCATCCCAACGATCCCACGCCGCGCGCCACGCTGGCCGGCCTCTACTTAAACGAGGGTAAAAAAGACGAGACGGAAAAGGTCCTGCAAGACGCCAAGTCTGCGCTAGCCGATAATCCCGCGGGCTATCGCATGCTCGCGGAATTTTATTTGGCCCAGCACGATCTGGACAAAGCAACTACGGAATTCGCGTCGCTGCATTCCGAGCATCCGAAGGATGCTGTCGTAAGCAGAATGTACGCTGAACTTTTATTGCAGGAGAATCACCCCGATGATGCCTCCAAGATCGCCGACGAGCTTTTAAAGGCCAACCCATCGGATCCCGAAGCGCTGACTCTCCACGGCCAAATACTGATCCGCCAAGGCAAATACCCAGACGCTGTTTCGACGCTGGAGCAAGTTGCAAAGAATTATCCGGACAACGCCGCGGCCCATTATCAATTGGGCGTCGCCTATGCCGCGAACCAAAACGCGGGGCAGGCCGAATCCGAATGGCGACAGGCTACCAAGCTTCAGCCCACGATGATCGACCCCCTGCGCGCGCTAGCCTCCGTCGCGATTCACCGCGCAGATCAACCTATGCTCGAGGAAATGTCGGGAAAACTTATGATGCTCGAGCCGCGCGCGCCGGATGGTTACGTCCTTCATGCGCAAGCTCTTTTAATGAGAAAGGATGAAGCTGGCGCCGAGGCCGACCTGAAGCGAGCTGATTTCAGTGGCTCCCGACAATTCTGTCGGTTATGCCCGAATGGGCGATCTGCGCGCGAGTCAAAAAAAGTATGACGAAGCCGAGAAGTATTACTCGGATGCGCTGCAACGGAATCCCTCCGCCCAGGATGCGCTGAATGGCCTGGTGAATATCGCCTTGCTGGAGAAGCAACCCGCGAAAGCGCTGCAGATCGTACAGCATCAGATTTCTTTGGTTCCGAACCGCAGCAATTATTACGTCCTGCTTGGCCAGGTAGAGCTTCGCAATCAGGATTCCGCCAAGGCCGAGGCAGCTTTTCAGAAAGCCGTGGATCTCGATAAGAACAATAGCGACGCATTCCTGTTTCTTTCCAGCGTCCAAGTTTCTCGGGGCTCCGTGGATCAAGCTATCGGCAACTATCACAGCGCTTTGCAATCCAATCCACGCGATGTCCGTATCTATGTTGCGCTCGGCAGTCTGCTGGAAACGCGTAACCAATGGCAGGAGGCGGAGGACCTATACCAAAAGGCGCTTCAAATTCAGCCTGACTACGCTCTTGCCGCGAATAACCTCTCCTACCTAATGCTCGAGCACGGCGGCAACGTGAATGTGGCGCTTTCGCTCGCGCAAACCGCACGCAAAGGCATGCCAGATTCTCCTAACTCGGCCGACACTCTCGGCTGGGCGTACTATCAACAGGGCGTCTACAGCGCCTCGATCGATCTCTTTCAAGACGCCATCAAAGCGAGCCCGGAAAACCCGACCTACCACTACCATCTCGGCATGGCCTATCAGAAGAGCAACAACTTCGCGATGGCCAGAAAACAACTCGAGTACACGCTGCAAATCAGCCCAAACTATAGCCAGGCCGGCGAAATCAAAAAAATTCTCGCCGAGAACGGGCCACAAAAAAACTAGCGCGCAGAGACATCAAAACTCTAACTGTAACGAATCGCCCTGGCAATACGGCGGCTAAACGCGAGTTCTGCAAGTTCCCCAGAGAACCTTACTTTGGACGTGATTCACGAGAATGGCGTAGCAGCGCGATACATCCTGAGATGGAAAACCCTCCAATCGTCCCGCGGTCAATTCCATTGTTGAGATTTTATCAACAGACGCCGAGCGTTTTTGAACTTTGGACACGCGATTGACAAAAGGCACCGTATAATGCAGTGGGCGGGCGTCGTACAATGGCAGTATAGAAGCTTTCCAAGCTTCGGATGTAGGTTCGATTCCTACCGCCCGCTCCAGAGAAAAAACGTAGGATTCCAGTAAGCCAAAAGCGATTTGCCGCTGCCGGAGGGCGCCACAGACGGCCATGTTGAAAAGCATTCAGCAACGCGACAAGGAAAGCGGCCTTACTCTTCCTCCCCCTGCGAGGTTCGGCTCGCGGAAGAAACGCTCGCGTCGGTCCGCGTAAGCCGGCCACATCGTGGCGGACGGCCTCGTCAGAAAGTGCAACGTGTCATTCCCGACCGCGCCCTTGAACGTGATCCGCACCGCGCGCAGTTGGCGGAGCGAGGCATTGAATTGATCACACCGCATTCACCGACGTCGCTGAAAGGTGGAGCGCACCTTTGCCTGGCTCAGCAACATTCGCCGTCTGGTCGTTCGCTACGACCGCTCCGATTCCATTTACGAAGCTTTCTTTCGTATCGCCGCGCTTCATGATCACTTTACGTAGGGTTTTGAATTGAGTTCTAGTCAGTAGAAATAGAAAGGTACAGGCAAGGTTGACGGCTGAGAGTTGAGAGGAAAGGCAATGGCTGGCGGCCAGTGATGGGTGACGAGGAGATCATCTCAGTTTGGATCGAGTAGAAATCGGCGCTGTTTTCTTCACTCATCAGCAATTCTTCTTTTGTTGGTTATTAGCATCTCCGTATATTCTTGGTCTCATAACGCGCTGGAGCCTCGGCACAAATGACGACTGACAAACTCGTAGGCACGTGGAAACTGGTGTCCGCCTCCAGCACCACATCCACTGGAGAACGCATCGAAGCCCCGTATGGCGTGAACCCGGCGGGCGTTCTCACGTACGGTGCGGATAGCAGAATGACGTCGCTAATCAGCTACGGCGGCCGCAAGCTGCTTTCTTTCGGCGGCGGCACGCGTTCGCCGCAGGAAGAACAAGCGGAGGCGTTCAATACGTTTCTTGCCTACGCCGGGCGATACACGCTCAGCGACGACAAAGTAACTCACCACGTGGAAATTTCTTCGATTCAGAACTATGTAAGTCGAGACTTGCCGCGCAACATCAAATTCGAGGACGACCGTATCACGTTGACCACCCCGCCAATGCCGGTGAACGGAAAAATCCAAACCATCGAATTAATCTGGGAGCGTTTGCCGGCCGATTTCTGATTCCGCCCATTCGTAAAAAAAAGCAGATCCGCGGCTACAAAGTCACCGAAAGGCTCTTGAGCCCTCGGAATCCAAACGTAGGCGCCCACTCCGGCGGCGGACCGCCGAGCTTCATCTGCGGAAAGCGCTGCACAAGATTCAGTAGCGCAATCTGCCCTTCCAACCGCGCGAGCTGATTGCCGATGCAAAAGTGCGGTCCGGCGCTGAACGCCAGGTGCTGGTTGTTCAGCCGCTTCAGGTTCAGCTGATTGGGCTCTTTAAATTGCTTGGGATCCCGGTTCGCCGCGCCCAGCATGCAGAGAATCGACCACCGCTTCGGGATGCGCTGCCCGCAAACCTCGATGTCTTCCTTCAGCACGCGTGCCGTGAATTGCACCGGGCTTTCAAAACGCAGAAGTTCCTCCACCGCCGAGCGGATCAGTTCCGGTTTTTCGCGTAGCTCTGCGGTCTCTTCCGGATGCTTCAGCAGCGTGTACATGCCATTGCCGATCAGATTGCGCGTGGTTTCGTGGCCGGCAAAAAGCAGCGCGATACACTGCGCATAGAGTTCTTCTTCGGTCAGCACTTCGCCGTCTTCTTCGATGGTGTCGGTTCCGAAAATTCTGACCCTTTTCATTCCGGAAATTCTGAGCCGTCCGGCAATAGCCGGAAGGGCTAAAACTCTCTCTGTGCCCCCGGTCGGTGAACCGGTCGGGCGGAGGGAGGAGGATGTTAGGAATGCTAAAGCGTCACGAAGTCGAGATTCTACTGAAGGCTGGGCACCCCAAGGCCGAAGTGGCCCGTCTGGCGGGAGTTTCCCTGTGCTCTGTTAAGCGCATTGCAGAGGAAGTTCCGGTGGTTCATGTCGATGATGCCGCGGAGCGAGAGAAGCGGCGGATCGGCAGACCCAGCATCGTTGAGGATTTCCGGAAGCCCGTCTTAAAGATTCTAGAAGAAAAACCCGACCTACCCTCTCTGGAGATTCTTCGCCGGGTTCGGGAAGCGGGCTACCAGGGAGGCAAGACCGCCTTGTACGCTCTGGTGGCTTGTGTTCGTCCGAAAGAGATAAAACCGCTAATTCGTTTCGAAGGTCTGCCCGGAGAATTTAGCCAACATGACTTCGGAGAAGTAGAGGTTACCTTTCTCGACGGGTCGTCCCGTCGCACCCACTTTTTCGCTTCTCGCCTGAAGTACTCCCGATGGATCCGCGTCAGTGTAGTGAAGGACCAGACGGTAGAGAGCTTGGTGCGCAACCTGGCCGAGCATCTCGACAGTTGGGGTGGAGTTCCGCTGCTGTGCGTGTTCGATCGACCGAAAACGGTGGCTCTGAAGTGGCGGAGGAACGGCGAAGTCACGGAATGGAATCCGGTCTTCGCTTACGCCATGCTGGAGATGGGCATCGGGGTGGAGTTGTGCTGGCCTCAGCAGCCGCAGCAAAAAGGGGCTGTCGAGAACCTGGTGGGCTTCGTAAAATCTTCCTTCTTCAAAGTGCGGTGCTTCCACGATCAAGCGGATCTCGAGCAGCAACTCGTCGCATGGCATCGCGAAGTGAACCAGGAGCGTCCCTGCCGCGCGACGGGCATCATCCCCGCCGTGCGCCTTGCCGAAGAAGCCCCCAGACTGCGTTCCTTGAAGGTGCCCCCGAAAGATCTAGCGCTTCGCATTCCAGTCTATGTCGGCCCGACGGGCACCGTTCTGCATGATGGTCATCCTTACTCGATGCCTCCCGAGGCCCTTAGCATGCCGGCGACGCTGTACTTGTATGCCGATCGCGTACGCATCGTGGCGGGCAGCTATGATGTCAAACATCCGCGGAAATTCATTGCCCACGAAGGCTCTACGCTCGCCGCGCATCGCGCGGCCCTGGTGGCGGCGGTATCCGGCAAGCGCGGCAAACGCTATCTGAAGCGTCAGCAGTTGCTCGAAATCGGAGAGCCTGCTTTTCTCTACCTCACCGAGATCGTTCATCGCCGGCCCGGGCAGTGGTTCCACGACATCGATCGGCTGCACGACCTCCTGCAGAACCACGGAGCTGAGGTTCTTCGCCGTGCCATGCAACAGGGCCTGCAAGAGCAAGTTTTTAGTGCCATCTACATTGAGAGTTCTCTTCAGCGTCCACTCGTTTTCCAGGAGGAGATGCCATGAGCAAAGAACAGGTTAAGAAAAATCCGCGCGAGGCATCGATGGCTACAAAGCAGGACGACCACACGCTGAAGAGTCTGGAACTCTCCGAAGGCCAGCTCGAGGCGCACTTCCGGCGTCTAAATCTGGCGCACACGCGCCGGATCTACCAGGAAGTTGCCGTTCGGGCGGAGAAGGAAAGTTGGTCGTATCGAGACTTCCTGGCTCTGCTGCTGGCCGAAGAAGTAGCGCGAAGGAAACAGACGCGACTGCAGCGTTGTACGCGGAGCGCACACTTCCCGTTCTTCAAGACCATCGACGAGTTCGACTTCACCTTGCAGTCGACACTCCGGGAATCCGTGATCGGCTCCTACCTCGGGCTGGACTTCGTCACCGAGGGACGGTCGTTGATCCTGCACGGGAAGACCGGCAGAGGGAAGACCCATCTGGCGGTGGCCATCGGATACCGTGCCATCCAGAACGGCTTCGAGGCACTCTTCACGACGGCCGCAGAACTCATCGAAGATCTTTCCAATGCCAGCAAGAAGGGACACCTCCAGGAATCGCTGGCAACCTACACGCACCCTCACGCCCTCATCATCGATGAGGTTGGATATCTGACCTACGGGCCGGACGCTGCCAACGTGCTCTTCCACGTGGTGAATGATCGGCACCTGAGGAAGCGGCCGATGATCTTCACAACCAACAAGCCACTGAATGAGTGGGGCAAGGTATTACACGACGAAGATATGGCGGCAGCCATCCTCGATCGGGTTCTCGAGCGCGGGCGCTTTATCCACCTCGATGGACCCTCGGGGAGAACCCGTCATCTCAACCTGGAAGAGACCTTGCCAGAAAATACAAAACGGCTCAGAATTTCCGGAATTGGCGGCTCAGAATTTCCGGAACCCACAGATGTCAATCAGCAGGCTGATCAGATCGTTCCCCTTATTGCGCCGCCGTTCGGCTACCGCCGTGCGGAAATAATCGGTCATGGCGATCAGTGCGTCCTGCGCCGCGCGCGCCTGCTCCACGGTGCGTTCCGGATTGCCACGAAATACCGCGATCGCGCGCGACCAATTGACGAACGTATCGTGCAGTTCCTCCGGCACTCCCATCATTTCCGAAATGATGCGCACCGGCATGGGATTCGCAAATACCTGCATCAGCTCGACTGCGGAGCCGCGCTGCAGCGGGCTCAGCATGCGATCGACAATGGCTTCGATTTGCGGGCGCAAGCCTTCCACCGCCGCGGGCGCAAAACCTTTATTGAGCAGTTTGCGCAGACGGGTGTGCTCGGGCGCGTCCATGAAAATCAGCCACAAATTCAACATGCGCGCCAGTTCTTTGAACTCGGGCTGGCTCCTATTGAGCTCCGCATAATATAGTGACGTTAGAACAGTTCCGCTTGAGCCCAGAAGCCGGTTACCAGCGTGGTTCGTCGGCGCATGCGACGAAGTGCCATGCGGGCATGCTGACTCAGCTGCCAGAAGGTCTGCGGACAGAAGTTGGGCAGCTCATGTTGTTTCCAGTGGCTCCACAGATACTCGACCGGGTTTAACTCCGGAGCATAGGCCGGAAGGAATTCCAGCCAGAGCCGTCCTTTCTGTTCGCGGACGAAGTCCCAGACTAAACGGCTGCGATGGGTTTGCGAGCCGTCCCAAACCACCAACAGCTTGCAATCGAGATGACGTAGGAGATGCTCGAGGAACTGAACCACCTGAGGACTGCGGATCGAGCCCGGGAAGAGTCGGAAGTAAAAGTTCCACCAAGTCACACCGGCCATGGCGGACAAAGTCTTCCAATTGAAATGATACTGCAGTACGGGAGTCTGACCTCGCGGGGCCCAGGTTCGGCAACGATGCGGTCTCTGGCTCAGTCCGCTTTCGTCCACGAATACGATTACACGCCCTTGTTTTTGGGCTTTTTTTTAATCTCCGGCCAACGCTTGCGCTTCCACTCGGCAATGGCGCGCTCGTCGCGTTCCAGAGCTCGTCCTGCGGGGCGTTGGCAACTCCAGCCGAGCTGCCGCAAAAGGCGCCACACGTGTCCGGGGTGATAGTCGATCCCACATTCCTGTGCGATCAAATCTGCTACCCGCGCAGAAGTCCACAGTCCGGTGTCATAGCCGAACGCTTCCGGTCCGCGCTTCAGAGCGCGCTCGATGCGCTCCAGATCTGCAGCGCTCAATCGTGGCTTCCGTCCGGCGCGACCGGCTTGCTCCAGACCCGCGCGGCCCTCTTTTTCCAGCTGCTGTGCCCAGCGACTGACCGACTGGCGGTGCACACCGACTTGTCGAGAGACTTCCGACTGACTGACGCCCTTTTCCAGTAAGCGTGCCGCCCGCAAGCGCCGCTGCTCTAATCCGGCAAAGTCGCGTCGTACTCCTCTAGGGTTTCCCATGCACGAACAATAGCACAGAATCCTGAGAATGTCACTATATTATGTGAAACTCAATAGGCGGCAGAAGCGCCAGCATCTGCTGCGCGCGTTTCGCGGAAAGCCGTGGATCTTTCGCAACCGAGGAACATTCGGCGTGGCTGAAAATTGCCCACGCGCCCCATTGGCCGTCAACATCCAGCAAATGCAGCGGACCGCCCTCGTGCATCCGCGCGTACATCGGATAGGGATCCTGCAAAGTTTCGCCGCCGAAAGTGATTTTTTGAACGCTGACCATGAAAAACTCTAACCTCCGCACACCCGTAGAAGTTCCGTCACACCACCCGCGATATCTTGGCGTCAATTCTAACACGCACTTACAGGTAACCCGCCGGGAGCGGGTTCGCTCACATTCTGTTTGAGCAAATGACCAACAACGCGCGGCTACCCCGGCGGATTGGGCCCGGCCAGGAATCCGCCATCGAGAACGAGCGGCTGGCCGGTCATAAATGAAGCGCGCTCCGAACACATCCACAAAACAGCTTCGGCAATCTCCATCGATTTTCCAAAACGGCCGAGAGGGTGAAGCCCGGTCGCGTATTTCTTGACGTCCGGCGCGCCGAAAAGCCGCTCGCCCATCGCCGTTTCGATCACCGCGGGGCATATCGCGTTTACGCGAATGCGATTCTTCGCATTTTCAAGCGCGGCAGACTTTGTCAGGCCGATCACGCCGTGCTTGCTGGCGTTATAAGTCGCCGATCCGGCTCCGCCCATCAAACCTCCGATCGAAGACATGTTGACGATCGCTCCGCCGCCGCCTTGCTTGAGCATCTGCCGAATTTCATACTTCAAGCACAGCCATACACCCTTAAGGTTGATGTCTATGGTGCGATCCCAATCCTCCTCCGTCTGGCTGATGATCGGCACCCACTTGCCCTCAATCCCGGCATTGTTGAACGCCACATCCAATCTGCCGAATTTATCCACGGCTTTCTTCACGAGGTTTTCGACTTCCGACGCTTTCGACACATCGGTTTTTACAAACAGCGCCTCGCCACCCGCGGCGCGCACTAAGTCAGCGGTCCCGTTCCCTTCCGCCTCGCGCCGCCCGGCAACCACCACTTTCGCACCGGCTTTCGCGAAAAGTATCGCAGTGTCACGGCCGATCCCGGACGTCCCGCCGGTTACCAGCGCAATTTTGCCCTCCAATTCCTTGGCCATAATCTCCTCTCACGAATCACGTAGGTCTAGACGCGGGGCGAGAGTCTAGGCTTTGCGTGAAGCTCGCGTCAAGCCTGTTTGAACGGGAGGCCTCCCGCTTCCCCGCACGCTAACGTGCTGTTATCGCAGCTCGCGGCTGTCAAACCTTAACTTGGTTCGATATCGGCACCCGACCTGCCACAATGCCGCCAAGCGCGCGTTTTCTCTTCGAACGTCCAGACACAAGAGAAATCCCCGCCGAGTTCGCAACAAGTACGTGTCTAGATCCCGGCAGTGCAGTAAAATGCGCCGCGATTTGATTTATGGATCCCAAAACTAAACAAAAAGTCCTGCGACTGCTTACCAATGGAATGTATGTGATCACTTCGCGAAGTGGTGAGCGCTACGGCGCCGCCACAATCACATGGGTCTCGCAGGCATCTTTCAAACCGCCGTTGCTCATGGTCGCGCTGCGAAAAGATGGCAGCGTCTATCAGTGTCTCGTTGAAAGCCGGGTCGCTGTACTGCACGTGCTCGATGCCGGACAAAGAGACCTCGCGCAAAAATTCTTTGCCGCCACCGAAGAATCCGAAGGCACGCTGAACGGCGAGCCGTACATGGAAGGCAAGACTCATGCTCCGATCCTAAAAAAGCTGGCGGCGTACCTCGAGTGCAAGGTCGTCGAAATCGTGGAACAACACGGCGACCACGCGGTCGCAATTCTGGAAGCTGTGGACGCCGTGATCCATAAGGAAATCAAGCCATTAACGGTCACGGACTCTCCCTGGCAATACGGCGGCTAAGACCAAAAAACTACCCTACCGCGGCACGGGCGACTCCCATCGAATGTCATTGAGCGCCGCACGCCAACTCAACTATAATTGAGTGATTTGGCGCTGCCGGAGGAGTCACAGACAGTCATGTTGAAAAGCATTCAGCAACGGGACCTGGACCGCAATCGCTGGGTCAAGATCACGATGAGCGTCCTGCTGGGAATCATCTGCCTCAGCATGCTCACTTACCTCATCCCCGGCATGGGCAGCGCGGCCTTCAGTAACAGTCCCGACGCCATCGCCACAGTCGGTGGCGAGCAGATCTCCGCCATTGACGTGCAACGCCAGCTGGATCAAGTTCTGCACGGCCAGGCGATCCCGGAGATCTACAAAGGGATTTACGCGAAGCAAGTTCTGGAACAAATGATTTTCACCCGCGCTCTCGCCCTGGAGGCGGACCGCCTCGGCATTCGCGTCACGAACCAGGAACTCTCCGATCGTATCAAGCAGATTCTTCCCTCAGCCTGGAATGGCGACACCTGGCTGAAGGATCGCTACGCCATGGAAGTCCAGACTCGCGCTGGCATGACCGTCCCGGAATTCGAGACCTATTTGCGGGACCAGATGCTGCAGGAAAAGTTCCACGAACTGGTCACCGACTCGATCACCGTCACTCCCGCCGAAGTGCAGCAGGAATTCCGCCGCCGCAACGAGAAAGTTCAAATTGATTACGTGCTCATCAAGCCGGAAGAGCTGGCCCCTACGATTCAGCCGACAGACGCCGAGCTATCGGCTTATTACACGAAACACATCGGCCAGTACCAGGTTCCCGAGAAGCGTTCGGCGCGTTACGCCTTGCTGGACCTCGCCAAACTTCGCGCGAGCACCCAAGTCAGCGACGATGCGCTGCACGCGTACTACAACGCCCACATTGATGAATATAAGGTTGAAAACCGCGTTCACGCCGAGCACATTCTGTTCAAGACCGTCGGCAAGACCGACGCTGAAATCGCCGAAATTCGCCAGAACGCCGAGGACGTCCTGAAGAAAGCCAAATCCGGCGCCAATTTCGAGGATCTGGCTAAGAAATACTCAGAGGACGACGGTACCAAGGCCAAGGGCGGCGATTTGGGCTGGATCGTGGAAGGCCAGACTGTCCCCGAGTTCCAGCAAGCCGCGTTCACGCTCCCGAAAGGCTCTATCTCCGGCCTGGTCAAGACGCAGTACGGCTTTCACATCATCAAGGTTCTCGATCACGAGACCGCTCATACCAAAACGTTCGACGAGGTCAAGAGCACCATCGAGCCGATCGTTCTCGGCGATGCGGTGAACAACAAAGCCAACCAGATCTCCGACGAGATGGCCGCCGCGGTCCGTCAATCGAATCACCAGTCGCTCGACGACCTCGCGAAGAAGTTCAATCTGGAACTGGGCGACCTGCCTGCTGGCCGCTGCCGCTGAGCCGGCAGGCGCGTTCGCCAGCTCCCAGGAAGTGCGAACAGCCCTGTTTCAATTGCGTCCCGGCGAACTCAGCCAGCCCATCCAGACCCCTCAAGGATTTGCGATTATCACCCCGAAGGACATCCAGCCGGCGCACCAGGGCACCCTAGCTGAAGTGCATGACCGCGTGCTAGCCGACTATCAGCAGGAAAAATCGCTGGAACTTGCGCGAAGCAAGGCGCAAGACCTCGCCAAATCGGTGAAGGGTGGCGAAGCGTTCGATCAGGCCGCGAAATCTCTTAACCTCGCAGTGAAAACTTCGGAAGCCGTCTCGCGCACTGGCTCGATTCCCGATGTCGGTACCGGCCAGATGATCGAGTCGGCCTACTCTATGCCGGTGGGGCAGGTGAGCGACGCCAAACAAATCGCCGGAAACTGGATGGTGTTCCGCGTAGCCGCTCACGCCGCGGTCAACGACGCCGATTTGTCCGCGCAATCCGACCAAATCAAGCAGCAACTGCTCCAATCCAAGCAAGGCGCGGCGTTCGATGCCTTCCGAACGGCGCTCGAAGACCGCCTGAAGAAAGAAGGAAAACTCGTAATCAACGCCGACGCGATGAAGCGCCTGACCCGCTCAACTTAGCCTTAAGTCATTGACAATAGTAGTGTTAACTTATTTTCACTCTCCTCTTGCCCCGCATTCGCCCGTTCGCTAGACTATTTCTATCCGCAGAGCCTGCCCCGTAGCCAGCGGGGTCCTTGCCCTGATCATTGGGGATGATGGGTAGATGCCTTCCAACCCTCAGAAGCCTGGTATCGGAACGTCAATCTCGAGGAGCGCATTTATGCCAATGAAGAATTCGAAGCCAGGCAGGCTTGCGGTTATTTCACCCGTCGCGAATCGCAGACGGCAAAGCGTCCCAGTGGCCGAAATCAGTAAACCGAGCGGAGACCGAAAAGTGAGGAACTTGATGGGTGCGAAGGGCAGTTCGTCGGGAAACCTGTACCACTGCGCGATGGAGCGGAACCAGAACGGGAAGTACAACATCCGCATCCGCGCTCTCTTCGGTGAGGGTGGCTGGTCGCTATCCGTCTACTTCCTGGCGTCTTCCTTCAACGCCGCGATGAAGAAACTGGAGCAATCGCTCCAGCTTCTGCAAAAGAATGAAGAGCGCCTGCGCTTTTGGGGCGTCGAACGCTCGGACGACCCCAACCTCGCCGGCGACCTCCTTCAGGAATTTGGCCTGTGGCTGGACCGTCGCCGCGAATTCCCACGCAAAGTGGCCGAACTGAATCTGGCAGGTGAACGGATGGTAGCGGCGTCCATGCTCGCCCCGGTTCGCCGAGTCCTTGCGGATTCCGTTTCCCAGGAGCGCGCCTTCTCGGCCGCCGGCGACTAGAAGCCATCTCATAAATGCCTCAGGAGGATAACGGCACAGGCCAGTTGCACCATTCCGAGGAAATTCTCTGGGTAGTATTCCCAGCGAATGACGACGCGACGAAAGTTATGAAGCCAGGCGAACAGACGCTCGATCTTCCAGCGACGCCGGTAGCGGCGCAGCACACGACCGTCCTGCGTGGCTTTCCGGCTGCGCCTAGAATTGTGCGGCGCGACCAACTCCACGCCGAAGCGCTCGCGAATCCGTGCGTCCAGCGGATCGCTGTCGTAGGCGCGGTCGCCGATCAGTCGCTCGGGAGTTTCGGCAAGGAAGCATCGCTCGATGGTAGCTTCGACGAGTTTTGTTTCATGCGGCGAAGCGCTGGCCACGTGCACGGCGACAGGAAGACCATGGCCGTCGCTGATCGCCATGATTTTACTGCCTTTGCCGCGGCGAGTAGGGCCGACAGCAGAGCCCCTTTTTTCGCCGAACTGAAGCTGGCGTCTATGAACGATTCGCTCAAATCCAGCTTCCCGCGATCGCGCAAATCTTCGGCCAGTTTCTGCAGCAGCTTGGTGAGCAGTCCCGAGCGCTGCCACTGTTGGAAACGGCGATGACAGGTCTGGTAGGGAGGATAACGACGCGGCAGGTCGTGCCAAGGAGCGCCGGTGCGCAAAACCCACAAGACACCGTTCAACACCGCTCGCGTATCTTGCCACGGTCGGCCTCGCCCATCCTCCCGTCGTCTCGGACGAAACAACGGTTCCAGCAACGCCCACTGGGCGTCGGTGAGGTCCATGCTCTCGATTTACGCCATTCACGATAAGTTGCAACCGTTCAATCACCTGAAAGTGTTTATGAGATAACTTCTAGTCACGATCCTTTCACCTCGGGTTGAAGTACGTCTGCTCGGAAGCAGGCCGCGCTTCGCCAGGTGTAACCGCTCACGGCACGACAGATACATTACATGCAATGGCTGCGGGCGTTACGGCGCCTGCTGCATTGACGTTACAGACCCGCACCGACACAATCCCTGCCGTTTGGCTAGCCTACGTTTGCCAGGACAGGTTCGCATTCGATAAGGACGCGGATGGCGAGGCACTTACCGCCGCGCGAGACGGCGCGTTCCTGATCGTCAGAGTCTGTTCCAACGCACGTTGACGCGGCGACGGGAGCAAATGTCAGCACGGCGTTGCCTGTTGGAATCTGATGAATTGTCGAACCGACGGCGATACGGTCCTCTTTGACGCTTAGCACCGGCTCTGCTGACGGAATCTGCAAATCGCTGGCTCCATGCCAGAAGCTCGCTACCGATCCGCGACCGTTCCTGTCAAAATCGAAATCAGTTGCACTCCTATGCCGTTACTCAAACCCGGAACCACAAAATCTAAACTGCTTGCCACAAAGCTATTGACCCCCGAGCACGTCGAGCCCATTCGCGGGAAGGATTCGTGGCCCAAGTAGAAGTCCCGTGCGTCGGCCGGTTTTCATCACCCGCCGCGCATCTCTCAATCTGCCGTCTACTCGCTGGCGGAGGCATCGCGCGAATCGCGGTGCCGCCGCCCGAGTAAGTGAACACGTCGCAGTCAAAAATGAGGTGAACTTGCGTAGAAATCGTCGATCCCGCGTCATCAAACGCTGCTCCGCGTGAAGCAAACACGGTTCCTCCCTCCTGAGGAAGGGCAGCGGGCGCCGATTGGATCGTCAGATATTTGACAGCGTCAACAAATAAGAAATTATTGACGGTCGAAGTGTGGCAGTCCCCGTTCGCGGCGCAGGCGTGTTGAGCGAGAGCGGATCTAGGCGACAAAATCATAGACCGCATGCCGCCGCCACCGCCGGAACGAAACTGCTGTTACCGTTTCCAATTTTCATGACACGCTCCCTGAAATCCTGCGCACACGTAAGCGTGCGCCTTACGTATAACATTGATTCAATGTCGCCCTGCCGTCGCGAAAACTCTGGCAACCACAAGAAAGACCCTAATCCCTTGAGCTTCAAGAACTTCGCCTCTTATCAACGTCCTAGTCCGTGAAGGTACTTGCGCAGAGTCCTAAATTACTTCCTAGGGGGCGATACATTGATTCTGGTATGTGCCGTAGTCATCTTGCCCTAGTACATTCGCTAGGTGCTCGCGCGATGCAGCCTGAGGGCAACCGGGGATTTTTGCCGGCGAATCCAACCCTTTGATTTAGCAGTGTGCGCAGTGCGCATGCTGCGTATTTCCCGGCACCAATCACGCGAATGGTCAGGGCGATGACTATTGCAAGCTGCGAAGCGTCGAAACGGAAAAAACGGCGCCGGGGATGTGTGCGTTCACCGCTTCTCGCCGAGCCGCCGTCGCCATCGCCGCTGTTTTCCTAATCTCGACCGCAGCTCACGCGCAAGATCAACCGCCGCAACGCGTCCCTTCTTCGCAAAATTCCGAGCTCGGCCGAGAAAACCTGAGCCATGTCTCGGCATCAGCCGGGGAAACCGGAGCCGGGATTATCCGCGACATCGGCTTAATGATGGAACTGAAGCGCTGGGTAGCCAAGGACGCCACCAGCCACGGGCAGATCATCACTGACTCGGACGCAACCGAAGACGCTATCTTTGACCGCTTGGGGGCTAGGCGGACAGAATGCCTTCATGGCGTGGCCGGTACGGCGATGCAACGGTCGCCTGCCACTTCCTGAGGCAGCGAGATTCCGTACCCGGATAAAGAGATTCCTGGACTACTCACCCAGTCCTGCCAGGAAACGAGCGAGGCACCAAACGACTCCGATGTCAAGCCCCCTGGCGCGCGCGACGTCGCGTTCTTGATCACTCGAGTTTGATCCTCGCGCCCTTGTGCGACGATGGGAGCGAACGTCAGAAACCGTGAGTCCTTAAAAAAATCCCGTGGATCGCCGAACGCCGACGAGTGCGACGCCATCCGCGCTGATTTGAGCACGAGCCGGCGACTCGATATAAACGGTCCGCTGATTCTCGGGAGAATGTGCGAACGCGACGCATGTGCGTCGATTCTCCTGGGTGAACGCGGCTCAATGACTGCGACCTAGCCCTTGCGGAGCATAAAAAAAATACTTTACCTAATTAGTATCGGCTGCCACCATTACACATGCATCCGGAAAATGGCCGTTCTTCGGAAGGTCTGGGGAACGAAGTGGAAGGCAGGATACCAGTATCGATTCTATCCAGCAATCGTCTTCTCAGGGAAACGATTGCGCGCATTTTGATTCATACCCGGGAATTCGCAGTCATTGCAACTGAGCCGCCAAAGTTCTCTTTAGGATTAGATTTAACCGCCATCACCCCTGACGTGTGGGTTTCGGACTCCCTGCAATGGTTGATTGATTACGTGTTTCCCCGCCGGACCGACCACGACAATACTAAGCCTGTTGGATGCGTTCTGGTGGCGATGCAAGATGACGCAAAACATTTCTTAAAGGCCGTGCGACGCGGGATCATGGGCTACGTCTTGCAGGATGCATCCGCAGACGACGTGATCGCCGCGGTGCGTGGGGTCGCGCGTGGCGAGGCCGTGTGTCCGGCGTTCTTGACCCGCGTGTTGTTCGATTACGTCGCCTCCCGCGCAAGCGATGTTCACATACGGGCGCCCAGGCAATTTAGACTGACCCGCCGAGAGCAGCAACTCGTGCCCTTAGTAGGCCGTGGACTCACAAATAAGGAAATCGCCGCAGAACTCAGCCTATCGGAGCAAACCATCAAGAGTCATATTCACAGAATCCTTCGCAAGATAGGCGTCGAAGACCGCTCTGCCATCGTCGACGCGTGTGACGGAGAGCAACTCCTCACCTAGCGCTACGGTATTCGCTGTATCTTTGGAGAGCGAAATCATGTACATCTTCGCTAACCCCTCCCATCACCCAAAATAGAATCCTTCTCTGCATCCGAATTGGGCCTGTTCGCCCTCGCAGAATTTGAAATAATCGCGCGACGCAAAGACCGCAGCCGGGGAGCCACTGATGCCCCCAATTCGAGTGCTCGTTGCGAATCGACCACGCCTGATTCGTGAACTACTGATGGCCACGATCTCGGACCAACCGGACATCGAGATTGTTGGCGAGATTCCAGAAGAGTCGGACATCGTGGAAGCGGTAGAGGAAAGGCGGCCCGACTTTCTAATTATCGCGCTGGACAAGCCAAAGCGCTTGCCCCCGTTCTGTATGGCGATTCTTCAGGACCATCCCAAAATTAAGGTTATTGCGATTTCCCCTGACACAAATGACTTCATGTGTTATTCGACTTCTTTCCAGATCCAGTCGTACCCAATTGAAGCCTCCGAGTCCGGGGTGCTTAACGCCTTGCGTGGCAGGACTCAAGTTCGAGAGGGTGCAATGATCGCGGCGGGGGCAACCGGCCGCGCAACTCTGCCTCGAGCAATGCGAGCACGTGTTTTCTTGTGCGCGCTCGCGTCGTTGCTTTCTTTGTTGTTTGCCACGCACCTTCGGGCGCAATCGCAACAACAGCAGCAGGCGCGCGTGCCAGGCTCCGAACTCTCACGGGAAAACTTCAACCAGGTGGCTGCCTCGGCGGCACAAATCAAATCGGTTCTAGTGGAGGATCCTGGGCTGGTGGTGGAGCTGCAACGCTGGATGGCTAAGGATGCCACCGATCAAGGGCAGATCATCAGTGAATCGGATCTTACCGAGGACGCGATTTTCGAGCGACTGGGGACCGACGTGCGGTTTCGCTCGGTTGCGACTTTGCTGCTGCAGCGCTACGGCTATCTGGTGCCAAAGGTCAATCCGGACTCCGATCTCGGCAAACAACAGGAGCTATTGGTCCAAGAGCGTGTGAAGTGGATTGCTCAGGAGGAGGAACAAGTAAGGTCGCAAGCAGCCGCGAAAGCCCAAGACCGGTTTGAGAAGGCTCGGCAATGCGAGCAAGGCGAGCAATCGAGCTGCGCGGAACAGCAGCAACAACAGCGGCAACAACAAGAGCCGGCGTTTCGCCAAGCGCCTCAAGGGCAGGGCGCTGTTCCTGGATATCCACCTGGGCTTGAGAATCCAAACCAAATGAGTCCGCCCAGTTTCCCGCAGGGACAAGGCAACGGTAACCTAGAACGTGCTCAACTCATGCAGACCGGTGAATCCGGCGATGAGTCCTTTGCGTTCTTATCAGGGAATAACGTTGGATCTTCAGATTACTTGCAAGGTCCCGGCGGGCTCGGCGGTGTGACCGGAAACGAAGGCGCGATGATGCCCTCTCCTTTCCAGCAATTGCAGAACGGCGACAGCGGAAGCCTCGGTCCGTCGCTCAGCGGAGGCGCTCCGAGCGGATTTCAAGGTAGCCTATTCAACCAGTACACCAGCGGCGCCGAGTCTGGCTCGCCATATGGCCAGACCGACGTAAACCCGTTCGAGGCGAACCGCGCGACTCAGTACAACGGCGGCGGGATGGGCTCCGACCGTTATGTCGACTCCTACTATGGCTACAGGCAGCCGTACAATCGGAGCTACCAGAAACAGCAACTGCAGCCCGTAGAGATGGTCCGGCGACCAAGCCCCTACCAGGATATTCCGTCGCTCTACGACATGTACATGCAGGCGCTTCCAAAGCCAACGACTCCCCAGCGGTTCGGCATGAACGTCTTCGAAAATCAATCGGAAAATCCCGATTTCATTCCCATGGATCTTCCCGCGGGCCCGGACTACGTGGTCGGACCAGGAGACGGCTTGGCAATCAATCTCTGGGGCGGCGTGTCACGGCGCATCTATGGCACGGTCGATCGAGAGGGACGCGTGAGCCTGCCTGAAGTCGGGCCCCTGCTCGTCAGCGGCAAGAGCCTCGCCGAAGTCCAGCAGAGCGTTCAGCAAGTTTTGCGCACCCAGTTTCGCGATGTGTCGGTCGACGTTTCATTGGCCCGGCTGCGGACAATCCGTGTGTACATTGTCGGAGATGTGGCCAATCCCGGTGCGTATGACGTCAGTTCGCTTTCGACGCCGCTCAATGCGCTGTTTGTGGCGGGCGGACCGACTTCGAGGGGTTCGCTGCGGATCGTGAAACATTTTCGAGGCAACAAGCTGATTCAGACCGTCGACCTCTATGACCTTCTTCTGAACGGCGTGAGGTCAGACATACAGCGCTTGGAGAACGGTGACAGCATAATGGCGCCTCCGATCGGGCCCCAAGTTACGATCGAAGGGATGGTCCGGCGTCCTGCCATTTACGAATTGACGGATGAGAAGAACCTCTCTAGTGTACTGGAACTTGCCGGCGGGCTACTGCCAACCGCCACTCTCCGCCACATCGAAGTCCAGCGAACCATCTCCCACCAAAAACAGACAATGCTCAGTCTTGATATTCCGGCCTCGGACGATGATTCGGAGGCGACCAAGAAACTCGATTCTTTTCAGATACAGGATGGCGATCGCATCCGGGTGTTTCCGATTGACCAAGGCGACGAGGATGCGGTCTATCTCGACGGACATGTCGTCCGGCCGGGCCGCTATTCGTACCACGCCAGCATGCGCGTGACCGATCTGATTTCATCCTATAAGGATCTGCTGCCGGAACCCGCTTTGCAATACGCTGAAATCATTCGCCTCAACCCGCCGGACTTCCATCCGACGATGGAAAGCTTTGTATTGCAAGACGCACTGGCAAATCCCTCGCAAGCGCCAGTGCTTCACGCCATGGACACGGTGCGAATTTTCAGCCGATTTGATTTTGAAAATCCGCCGACCGTTTCGGTCTTGGGTGACGTGCGGGCGCCCGGAACCTATCAGACGTCGGGACAAGTTCATCTCGCCGACGCCGTCCATCTCGCAGGGGGGCTTGCTCCGGACGCCCAGACCGACGATGCGCAAGTGTTCCGTTCTATGTCAGACGGCAGGGCGAAGATTTTCAGCGTGAGTCTGAGCCAGGCACTTGGTGGCGACCCCATGGAAAACATCCTGCTGGAGCCGCGAGACCGATTGCTGATTCACAAGAGCTCGAACGCCGAGCAGCCCGCGACCGTGTATATCGAGGGTGAAGTCGGAAAGCCTGGCCGGTATCCGTTGACAGGAAATATGACGGTCGCGGATTTGATTCGGGTTGGCGGAGGGCTTAAGCCCAGTGCCGACACTCATGTGGCGGATTTGACCACCTACCAGTGGGCGTCCGACACAAAACTGACGGGCCAACACGAGACAATTTCGATTTCGGCGGCCATGAAAGGCGATCCGCAAGCCAATACGCCCTTGCACAATGGCGACGTCCTTACCGTTCGCCAGCTACCGGAATGGAATGATTTGGGCGCGACGATCAATGTGAAGGGCGAGGTCAAGGATCCTGGAACTTATGGAATCCGGCCGGGAGAGCGGCTCAGCTCCATCCTTGAGAGGGCCGGGGGCTTTTTACCGGATGCTTACCCGTATGGCGCGATTCTGACGCGCGTGGAAGTCCGGCAACTCGAGGCCAAAGAACGGGACAAACTGATTCTGCGCGTGAAAGACGCGCAAGGCAGTCTGCAAAACCTGCCGGAAACGACGCCAGCTCAGAAGCAGGCAAAGGAAATGGCGCTCGCCCAGTATCAGACGACGCTCATGGAGTTAAACACCAATCCGCCCTTGGGGCGCGTCACCATTCGAATTTCCTCTCATATTGACCGTTGGAAGAACACCTCGGCCAATATTGACGTTAGAGCAGGCGATACCCTATTCATTCCCAGGCGCCCGGATTACGTGATGGTGACGGGCGAGGTTTTTAATCCATCCGCGGTGTCATACAGGCCCGGGAAAAGCGCAAAGTGGTATCTGAGCCAGTCGGGCGGACCCACGACGACAGCGAATAAGAAGGCGATTTTCGTGATCCGAGCGGATGGTTCGGTTGCGGGCGAGAAAGGCAGTTTGTGGGGCGGTGATTCGTTGGACGCTACGCTCCAACCCGGAGACGCGGTGGTCGTCCCCGAGAAGACCATAGGCGGTGGCCCAAATTGGGCGAACGTGTTCACGACGGCTTCGGTCGCGTCATCGATCGTGAGTACCGTGTTCATCGCCACTCACTACTGATGCGGCCTGGAAGACTTAAAATTTGGAGACGGCTGATGGTGGCTACATGGCTGAGCGCGATTACTGCGGGAGCGAGCCCCGCCTGCTATGCGCAAGCGCAGCAGGCATCGCCAGAGCCGGCTGGGGATCTCGACGCGACTTGTTGCGCAGACCCTCAACTGGCAACTGCTTATTCCAGCGCAACCTCGGACCAAGACGAGGGGTCTCCGACCAGCTCACCGGACTCGGAACCGAATGATAGGGCTTACGACAATACGTTGGGGCCGCACTTGCTGAAGGATTTCGTCGGGGATCAGAAAAGGATTTGGACCAGCTTCACGCATGTGCGTTTGGTCGACGCCGACTGGCTCGTTCCACTTGGTACGGCCGCAGGGCTGTTGTTCGCCACCGACACCGAGGTGAGCAAACATCTCTCGAATTCTCCAACCCGGATCAAATATAGCAATGATTTGGCAAATTACGGCGTAGGTTCTCTGGCAGCAGTAGCGGGCGGAATGTATCTGTGGGGCCATTTTACCCACGACGATCATAAGCGCGAAACCGGACTGTTAGCCGGCGAAGCGGCCCTCAACAGTCTTGCTGTGACCTACGCGTTGAAGTATTCACTCGGCCGCGAACGGCCGCTCGAAGGCAGCCCTCCTTATCAAGGAAATTTCTGGGATGGCGGTGTTTCCTTTCCCTCCGAGCACGCGGCAGCTGCGTGGTCCATTGCGAGCGTCGTTGCCCATGAGTATCCGGGCCCGCTGACCACCATTCTGTCTTACGGGTTAGCCTCAGCAATTAGCGTGTCTCGCATCACTGGAAAGCAGCATTTTCCGTCGGATGTCTTGGTCGGAAGTGCTATCGGATGGTTCGTTGGTGAAGAGGTTTACCGCCATCATCACGATCCCTCTGTCGGAGGTGGAGAGTGGCAGACCTACGCGGAAACGCAAGACGAGAGCCCGGAGCGATCCTCGACGGGTGCAGGTTCACCTTACGTCGAACTTGATAGCTGGATTTATCCCGCCATCGAACGACTCGTAGCATTAGGCTACATACGCTCGGCGTTTCTAGGAGCCCGGCCTTGGACCGGCTTGAATGCGCGCACTTGGTTGACGAAGCGGGGACAAGATTCAAGCCGGCGCCTCGGCTTCCCAGGAAGCTGAGCAACTCTATATTGCGCTTTCCGGTGAATTTCAAGCCGAGCTGGAGCGTCCCGCCGGAGCAGGGGAGCGCTCCATCGTGTTGAGTCGCTCTATTCGACGGTTACTCAAATCAGCGGTCCACCGTTGAACGATAGCTATCATTTTGGCCAAACGATCGTGGACAACTACGGCCGGCCCTATGAAGAAGGCTTCAATACCTATGACGGATTCTCAGGCTACGGCACGGAGGGAATCTTCACGCTGTACGTCCGGGGCGAATACCAACACGCTCCTTCGGCACCGGCTTATCCTCTAGCGGTTCGGCAAGCGATCGCCAGGATGGACGACAATCCCATCCAGCCGGCGACACCTACGGCAACCGCCAATCAATTCCGATTACTCGATACCTATGTCGCAGCTAACCACTCGGGTTGGAATTTCTCATTCGGCAAGCAGAGCCTTTGGTGGGGGCCGGGTGACGGCCATCCTTGATGTTCAGCGACAATGCCAAGCCCATCTATATGTTCCGTATGAGTCCGATCGGAACGTTCAATATCCCCCTGCTGTCTCGTGTGCTTGGGCCATTCAAGACGGACTTTTTTATCGGCAAACTTTCGGGAAATGAGTTCCCTCCCCGTCCCCTGATCCATGGGGAGAAGATTAGTTTCAAACCGACAGCAAATTTAGAAGTGGGCTTTAGCCGCACGGCTGAGTTTGGGGGAGTAGGCCGCCCCTAACCCCGGCCGCTTTTTTTAATAGCTATTTTAGTTACACGTCGTCTGGAAATTATGGGACCAACGACAATCCGGGCAAGCGTACTGGCGGCTTCGACTTCTCCTATCGGATTCCTTTTGTCCGCAACTGGCTGACGCTCTACACCGATTCGATCTCTACGGACGATCCCTCTCCCATAGACGCCCCACGGCGGGCCGCCGTTGGTACCGGTCTCTACATCCCCAGCTTCCCCGATTGCCCAAATTGAGTTTGCGCATGGAGGCCACCTATACGGATCCCGCAACCTCGCGCAGCAACGGCGGAAAATTTGTTTATTGGGATGTCTTTTATTACCATAACGAGTATGTAAACAAGGATAATCTTATCGGTAGCTGGGTTGGCAAGAAGGTAAGGGATACCAAGCTTGGGCCACGTATTCGTTCCGTCCGCGCACGAGTTTGCAGTTAGGTTTTCGGCATGTAAAGGTTGATCCCGATTTCATTCCCGCGGGAGAGACGGTGAATGATGGGTCGGCAAAGTTCGAAGTGACAGTGCATCGCGACCTAAGTGTTTCCGCCTTCGTTCAGTACGAAAAATGGTTGGCGCCTCTGCTAGCGCCCACTGCTCAGACGAACTGGACCTCCTCGTTCCAGGTTACGTTTTGGCCGCGGTCCTGGAAGAAATGAGGCCGATTGTTTTGGGGTATGGCGATTTGAGCGAAGGCGATTCACGCGGGAAGAGGAACGATTGAGGAACTAATGGAGAAAAAATCCAATCAACGAACCGGCGTTCGGCCCAAGGCAAACGTATTTCGCAGCGCGGCTCCTGCGAGCGGGATCGGTTTTGCGCGAGCGGAACGGTTCTCTCGCTCGGCGACTCAGATGCCGCCGAGTGCTGTCCCGCACGGAGGGCGGCTGTGAGTTTCGCGCGTAGTGCTCCGACTCGACACCCCGAGCCAGAATTCCCTGAGAGCGACTTCCCAGCATCGCCCGCGTCATCCGAGACGCCAGAGAAGGGCCCGAGCATTCTGGTCTACCTTCGTCTGCTCTGGCATCACCGCCGGATGTTGCTGCGAGTGTTGGTTTATGCGCTGCTTGCGAGCACCGCCATCGCTTTTCTGATTCCTGCAAGGTATAAGTCCACCGCCCGATTAATGCCGCCCGATAACCAGAGCAATTGTTCTAACCTAGGGGCCATGGTGGCGGCGGCGACATCAACCTTCACCGAGGATGGGTTCCAGGGTGTTGCCAGTGATTTGCTCGGGCTCAAGAGTACGAGCGACATCTTCGTTGGCGTACTGGGTAGCAATACCGTCCAGGACGATCGAATTCACCAATTTAACCTGCAAAAAGTTTACTGGGACAGACACATCGAAGATGCGCAAGTGGACTTGGCGGCGCATACCGATATCACTGTGGAGCGCAAGAGTCAGATCATTGAGATTACGGTCACGGACAGATCGCCAGAGGGCCACGGCCATGTGTCAGGACTATGTCGACGAGTTGAATCGTCTCGTGGCGCAATTGAGCACCTCCGCTGCCCGTCGCGAACGAATTTTCCTCGAGGGGCGGTTGCAGGGGGTCAACAGGGACTTAGAGGCGTCCGAGAAGGAATTCAGCCAGTTCGCAAGCAAGAACACGACGATCGATGTGAAAGAACAAGGCAAGGCTATGGTCGATGCGGCCGCCGTCCTGCAAGGGCAACTTATCGCCACCAGATCCGAGCTGGAGGGCCTTAGGCAAATCTATACGGACAACAATGCGCGCGTCCGGTCACTGCGGGCACGCGTTGATGAACTCAAGGTGCAGCTAGGAAAAATCGCTGGGAAAGGCGAGGACGCGTCCGCCTCGAGCGATGACCAGCAGGACTCTTCTTATCCATCGATTCGCAAACTGCCCCTTCTCGGCGTTACTTATGCGGACCTGTACCGGCAAACGCAGATTCGGAAACCGTTCTCAAGACCCTAACGAAGGAGTACGAGCTGGCCAAGGTCCAGGAAGCGAAGGAGATTCCCACGGTGAAAGTACTCGATCCTGCCAGCGTGCCGGATAAGAAATCGTTCCCGCCCAGAATGTTGATCGTTGTTCTGGGAACATTTTTTGCCTTTTGCCTCGGCGTGCTCTATGTGGTCGAGTCTGAAAACTGGAAATCCATCGACCCAATGGATCCGAGAAAAACGTTTGCTACGGAAGTTTGGCTCGGAGTGAAAGCCCGCGCGCCTTGGATTGCGAAGAACGGGTCGGGAGCCGAGGGCTCGCACCACCTTGTTTTAGAGGAACCGGAAAACCCAGCGAGGCATGACGACGAATCGGCATAAGTTTCGCCAATTTGTCTGTAACCAGTTACAGATTAAAGGGTTAGGTCACATATCGGCCTGTAAGTGACGGGGCGGAGCTGTATCCGGCAGCGAGCGATGAGAAGGGAATCCGATTAAGCTGTGGCTACCATGCTCAGCGACGCGTTGACCACAAACGGTAGTCGGTTGGTAGCCGAATACCATGAGCCGCATTGGTATGCCGTGCACACCTGCGCCAATCATGAAAAACGAGTTCGCCAACAGCTGGATCTGCGACTCGTGGAAACTTATTTGCCAGTTTACGAATCGGTGCGCCACTGGAAGGACCGCCGCGTGCGCAGGGAGTTGCCGCTCTTCCCCGGCTATCTGTTTGTTCGTTTGCCGCTCTGCGACCGCTTGCGAGTGCTGCGAACTCCAAGCGTCGTCCGCATCGTCGAATTTAGCGGCCAGGCCGCGGCCCTTCCAGACCAAGAAATCGAGACGCTGCGCCGGGGACTCACCCGCGAACTGGGCGTCGAGCCGTATCTTTACTTGAAAGTCGGGCGCCGTGTCCGAGTCAAGACGGGGCCATTGCAGGGACTGGAGGGTATTCTGGTTCGTAAGAAAAACAGATCACGTTTCGTCATCTCTGTTGATCTCATCATGCGTTCGGTCGCAGTTGAGATTGACGTGGCAGACCTCGAGCCGATTCACGGAAGAATTCAGAGCGCGCGGATCTTCGCCGGGATTTGACCTACCTGCATGCAATCAGCGACAACAATTTGGGCCTGGGAAGATTGGCAGCTCCCTCTGACCATTGGCGTGCTAGGTGCCTGTTTGGCTGCTTCATTGTTTTACACGCCGCTTCCATTCGTATTGCTCTTGGGCATTCCACTTTGCTTTTATTATTTTTCGCGGCCCTATGAGCTGTTGCTGTTGATGGCATTTTTGATTCCTTTCAATTTCGTATTCAAAATCGGACCGCTGCCCGTGGCCCTTGAGCTGCTTAAAATCCTTGCATGGATTCCCTTGCTAGCTCACCTTCGCTCCAGTGGAGAGTCATTTCGAACCAGCCGGTACAATTGGTGGTTTGCCATTGTGGGCGCGCTTCTTTTGATCTCGATCTTGCGTTCCGAAACGTTGCCCTTCACCGTTACACAATCAGTGCGTTTATTTTCCAACATTGGTCTGTGCTATCTGGTCCTGAACGTGGTTGACAGTCGCGAGAAAGTCTTCCAGATTTTTCGGGTCTTGACGTGTTCCACGTTTCTGGTGGCTTGCTATGGCTTCTATCAATTTGCCATCCAGGACTATGGAGGCCTGTTCTGGCTTATCAACCCCCGCATGGAAACCGGTTTCGCTCCCGGCAGAGTTGCTTTCTGGGAATGGCGTAATCGCATCACTTCGGTGCTCACTTCGGAACTTGAACTGGGTCACTATTTCAATCTCTGCGTGCCGCTTGGCGTAGCTCTTTGGATCACGGAAGGAAGCAGGCGCCTGCGCTCCAAGTGGTTGTGGATGACCCTGGCCATGGTCTTCGGACTTCTACTCACCTTTACGTTTGGTGCCTGGCTCGCCCTGCCTGGTGCATTGGCGGTCTTTTTCTTCCTCCTCGACAAGAAACAAAGATGGAAGATGACGCTAGCGGCGGTGTTGGTTCTGCTCCTCGTCGCATCCCTGCTGCTCTACACTCCCGTTCAGACCTCTATCGCGAAAAAGGTCCTGGGGAGTGGGATTGGAAGCTTGGCTTGGGACGTGCTGACGCGGCTGGATGCCTGGAAATTTGCAATCACCACGTGGCGGTCTCATCCACTTCTCGGGGTGGGTTACGGCAACTACCAGATTCTTGAATACGATCACGAGTATGTTCACTCCGAATGGGGGCCGGGGGGCAGCTCTCCGCACGAGACATATCTTCTTCTGTTGGCAAGTTTAGGTGTGCTGGGTACTGCGAGCATCCTCGCGGTTATGTTTGGGTCCATCCGTTCCAACTTGAGATTGCGAACTCATCCAGAATTGGGGTTGATTGCGCTGGCGCTAGCCTTCGCACTTGTAGCTAATATGCTGGGATGGTTTGCCGACGATGCGTCCTTCTTAGGCGCTCACGCCAACTATCTTCTGTGGCTCCTGATTGGTCTCAGCGAGGCGATCTGCAACTTCAAGATGACCGGCGACCGGGGTGCACGCAAGAATGACTGGTTGCCCGCTCCGGCCGGAAGTTAGCGCCCGAGCCGTTCACTCACCGGAGGTTGGCGTTCGTGAAAGCCGGCGAAAGGCTAGCACCAACAGTTTTCAAGAACGCGTCTGCAAATGTGGTGCGGCTTGTAGGCTCCGGAATAGTAGCCCTGCTATTGCCGCCGTTTCTTGTGCGGATGCTGCCAACCGCGACATATAGTGCTTGGGCGCTCCTGTTGCAACTCACGGTCTACGTTGGCCTGCTCGACTTCGGCGTGCAAACGGCCGTTGCTAGATTCGTCGCTCACGCTGATGAGTTGAATGACTTGGAACAGCGGGATGGAGTTGCCAGCACAGCGGTTTTGCTGCTTTCCCTGGTAGCTGCCCTCGGTTTCTGCTTGACCGGCGTACTGGCTTGGCAGCTGCCGCATGTGTTTAAGGCCATGCCTGCCGGTCTGCTGAGCGAAGCCAGAGTGGCGCTTTTGCTCATGGGAGGGTCATTTGCAGCCAGCCTCCCGTTCTCAGTCATCCATGCCGCATTCATTGGGCTGCAGCGAAACGAAATACCGGTTGCCATTGTGCTGGCCAACCGGCTGACGATGGCCATTCTGGTCGTCCTGGTCGTGTTCAGGCATGGCGGATTGATCGCTATGGCTGCCTGCGTGGTATTTGCGAACGCGCTTTCCTTTGCACTGTCCTATTTCGCCTGGCGTTCTTGGGCTCGTCACATCAGACTTCACCTATCTTTGGTTTCCTGGGTCTGCGCGAAGCAGATCGGCGGTTATTCAGCAGCTCTTGCCGTATGGTTTGCGGGCATGTTGATGGTCAGCGGTCTTGATCTCACGATTGTAGGAATATTTGATTACTCAGCGACGGCTTATTATGCAGTGGCGGCCACGATGACTAACTTTGTTGGACAAACCCAGAGCACAGTGTTTGCTGCTTTGCTGCCGGCATCCGCCGTGCTGAACGCCAGGCGTGATGCACAAAAGTTGGGCACATTGCTCACCTTGTCCACCCGCTACGGCATGCTGATCCTGCTGGCCATGGGCTTGCCGCTCATAACCGTTGGCGGGTCGATCCTTCGCCTCTGGGTGGGCAAAGATTACGCTCTGCATAGTCTTCTGATCATGCAGGTGCTGGTTGTAGCCAACGTTGTGCGCCTCTCGGCGTTGCCGTACGCCACGCTGCTCTTGGGGACAAATCAGCAACGAAAAGTGATTCTCTCGCCGCTCGCAGAAGGAATTACGAACCTGGTCGCGAGCGTGCTTGGAGCGTACCTGCTGGGTGCCGTTGGTGTGGCAATTGGAACGTTAATCGGTTCTTTTGTCGGTGTCGGATTGCATTTGGTGCACAATATGCCGCGAACCACAGCCATCGCCGTCGATCGGTCTGGGCTCGTCAAACAAGGGTTATTGCGTCCCCTGCTCTGCACCGCTCCCCTGGCTTTGCTGGCTCTGGTTCAGATTGTGACCCGTCCTGCGTCCGTTGGAGCCGTCTCTCTTTTGACTGTCAGCGGCATGCTTGCCACTGCTTTCTTGTTCTGGAATTACGGACTGATGAGTTCGGAACGCCGCACGCTGGGGAATTTCCTCCGGGCATCGTAGGTCCTGGCAACGAGCGCGAAGATTGGCACTCACTTGGTGACGCACGGAGATTCGAAGCAAGGAATTCGTTCCGGGAATTAAAAATGCAGAGAACCGTTTCCATCAAGCTGGACTCTGCGCCCGTTAGTCGGAGTATGCCAGCCAGGCTGCCCGTCCACGCGCCACATTGGTCTCTCCCCTGGCTGGTCTCGGCTTGCCTCCGCCGGTACAACGCGTTGCGGCGTTCGGTTTTGCCACAACGCAAACGGCCCATTGCGAACTCGGTAGAGCTTCGCCAGATCCGCGAGCTCGCTTCAAAACCCAGCGACATTAACGAGCACTTGGACCTCATATTTACCGAGACACTGCTGGCTCGACCGGCCCTCATGGTGGAACTCGGTGTTCGCGGCGGCATCAGCACGTTCGTTTTTGAGAGAGTCGCGAAGCTTTGTGAAGCGTCCATCATAAGCGTGGACATTGAGGATTGCTCAAAAACCTCCTCGCACCCGCGGAGATATTTCTTTCAGGGAGACGATGTTCAATTCGCTGGCCGGTTTCATGATTTTTGTCGCGAGAGAAACCTTCCTCGCGTCGTCGACTTACTCTTCATCGACACTAGCCACTACTATGAGCACACCGTCTTGGAGATCGCGGCTTGGTTTCCGCTGCTCTCATCCCACGCCAAAGTCATGTTTCATGACACCAATATGCGATTGATCGGGCCGCGCAAGGACGGTTGCTTTGAGTTGTCGTGGGACAACCAGCGAGGTGTGATTCGCGCCATCGAGGAGCATCTGGGAATTCGGATTCATGAGACGAAGGATTTCAAGGACATTGCCAAGGGCTGGCTCATCCGCCACTGGCCCAATTGCAACGGCCTGACCGTCCTTGACAGAATCTAGGATAGGGTGCGCGATACCGGCGACAGGCTAACGAGGAGACTTCTTGAGCTGCTCCTGTGCGCCGCAATCCTCACTCCGCCGGCTGTAGCGCAGCAGAACGATAGCGTGATTCCTACAATGGAAAATATCCGTTTCGCGGATCAATTTGGTACACCTCAATCGGATTGCGGTGCGAGGATCGTTCTAGCTGATCGCGATCTCGGGGCTTCAGCTGGAGAGATTTGGGTGAGCAATCTTTGTGGAACGACGATCTCAACAGTGATCGCGCTGAGCGCGAATCACACCGTACGCTTCGTCCAAGGTGGGACCTACGACCTTCAAGCGGCCATTATCCTCGTGGATAATGACGCCATCGCCGGGCCGCCCGCGGCCGCTAACGACGACATACTTGCCGGACTGCTAAACCCTCAAGTTGCATTGCAGCAGCCCGCCTCGACCAATCTGCCGGAGATGGTGCTGATCAAGGGACAGAATATCGTCCTTGAAAATTTCGCGTTGGACGGCAATGCTCGTGCCGGCGGTAATGGTTCCACCGTTGGCATAGCATACGATAACAGCGATGGCGCGCCGAACAGCAGAGGTCGCCTTCGCCTGAAGTATATGACCGTGGAGAACTGCGGCGCGGACAACGTGCAAATCACCTCCGATACCAGCGGCAACAATCAAGCGATAGGAGCCTATATCCAGGATTCCTCCCTGTCGCGGAGCTCCGGTGGAAACGGCATCACCATCGTGCGTACGTCCGACGTGAAAATCTGGCGCACTTCGTTTGAATTTAACGATCGGTATGGCGTCCGCTCCATCGACTCCAACATGATGGTTGCCTTTAGCGACATTTCCGACAACGCAACGGGACAAGTGTACGCCTCAGAGGATCCGACCAGCCGCCACTTCGTCTATATGCAAAATGGGCCGACCTTATTTAATAACGGCATAGTGACCACGGCGGTCTCGTCAGGTCTGAATGAAAATCTGAACTCGGCCGTAATCATAAATGGCTATAACGGGACTGACTGCAATCATCAAAGCCAGAGCGTAGTCACCAACAACGTTATCAGCGTGCAAGGCGGATTGCAGGACAACGCCGTGGATGCTATCCGCATCATGGATTCCGGCTCGAATCGCATTTACGGAAACACAATATTTAGCAGCAATGGTCCGACATCACGGCTACGGTATGGCGTTAACATCGGCCCCAGTAATTGTTTAGCGGAGAACTCGGATAACGTATTTGGTAACGGATTCTTTGGAGCCTTCGGGACGGCGCCCTACCACTTCGCCTCCACCACCGACGGCCTAATGAACACCATCGGAGCCGCGCCGGGAGAGCAACGCCAGCGCGTCGTATCTTGCACGACGTCCGCTCGGGCCAACGCCACTTGCAATACGACCGTCTCTTGGCCGACGCCGCTTGCGGATGCCAGCTACACGAGCTCTTGTACTCTTGACGAGCCTTCCCATCCGGCCTTTATTACCTCTACCTCTTCCAAGACGGCGGCAGCGATCGTCGTCACAATTGAGAACGCTCCGAGCAGTTCGCAGCCTGCATCCGGCACGCTGAACTGTATTGCGATGCACGATTAGCGAAGGCGCGCCCAGCATGAAAATCGGTGCAGTCACGGTGACGTATAACAGCACGGGGGTGATAGACGGCTTTATGAGGAGCATGCTGCGCCAAACGCACACAAATTTTGCCCTCTACATTGTGGACAACGCCTCTTCCGATCAAACTCTCGAACGGACAGCGCAGTACAAGGACCCGCGCATTTCCGTCATCCGCAACGAGAGGAACGTAGGGATCGCCGAAGCCAACAATCAAGGAACCTACGCCGCCCTCGCCTCTGACTGCGAGGCCGTTCTGTTTGTTAATAACGACACCGAGTTCGAGCCTTTCTTGCTAGAAAAACTGGCCGCCGGCATGAAAGAACACACCTCGGACATGATCGCTCCAAAAGTACTGTTCTACGCTGGGCAAAAAGTGATCTGGAGCGCGGGCGGCGGATTCAGTCCCTTAAAGGGCTATGCGGGTTATCACTACGGGCTCGGTCAAATTGATCGAGGTCAATTCGATGTGACGCGGCGCGTGGACCACGCTCCGGCATGCTGCTTGTTGGTGCGCAAAGATGTCTTCGCGAAAATCGGATTCATGGACAGCCGCTACTTTGTTTATCACGATGACACCGATTTCTGCTATCGGGCAAAGCGAGCGGGCTTGAAACTGATCTATCTCCCCTCGGCAAAACTTCTCCACAAGGCCAGCAGTCTCACGGGAGGTCCGGAATCCGATTTCAGCGTTCGATACCGCACGCGCAACCAGATTTATTTTATGTTGAAGCATCTTGGTCTTTGCCGCGGGTTCCTCTATCTTCCTGCATTCCAGGCCCGTCTGTTGTTGAGACTCATTTCCCGAAAGATTGATTTCCCTGGTTTCCTGCTTCGCGAGAAGGCCTTCGCCGAGGGCTGGAACCTCTGGAGACACTCGGCAGCATAAGCCACGGGTTGATCAGTTCGGACCGGCCCCGCAAAGCCTCTGCGAAAAATGAAACGATTGCTTTTTGTCACGCCGAATCCTATCGAGAGCGCCAGCTAACGATATGCATCTCTACCAGTTCGTGCCTTACTTGGAGAGCGCCGGATTCGAATGCAGCGTAAGGCCGTTTGACAAGGCGAGTCGTTCCAGGCGGTTCAGGCGGGCCGGACGGCCACCCAGCTTTTCTACGTGCCATTTTCTTCCCTACGGCGCGCGTTGGATCTCTACACAGTTCCCCGATATGACGTGGTCGTGATCCACCGGGAGGCATTCCCGTTCTTTTGCCGACGGTCGAGCGAATGCTCCTGCGGCGGCATTCCAAAGTGGTCTTCAGCTTCGACGATGCGATTCACGCGGGCCATCGAGACACGCCGAATAAGAAGTATCCGTGGATTTACAAGCTGAAGTACGGACCCGGAGTGAACGAGGTGCTGGCCAAAAGCGCGCACGTAATTGCTGGGAGCCGAGCACTGGCCGAGCACGCGCGGCAATTCAACACACAGATCAGCGTAATTCCTACGGTCGTTGACGCCAAGCAGTATGCCTACCGCGCTCCGACAGCCTCGGACGATTGCTTGACAATCGGGTGGGTGGGCACGCGGTCCACCAGCCCCTATCTGCTCGACATCGCGCCTGTCCTGCAGCACCTCAGCGAAGTCTTTCGAGGAAAGATACGATTCCGGTTTTATGGCGACCCCACATTTGAAATTGCCGGTGCCAAAATACGAACCGCTGCCATTTTCGCTGGAATCTGAAGTCGAGAATCTTCGAAAGATGGACATCGGAATCATGCCGCTGCCCTATAACGAATGGACCCAAGGGAAGTGCGCCTTCAAAGCCATTCAGTACATGGCCCTCGGGATCCCCGCAGTAAGTTCGCCGGTGGGGATGGCCTCCGAAATTATCAAGCACAACGTAAACGGATTGCTGGCGCGGACGCCCGCCGAATGGTTCGAAGCCCTGGCACGCCTGATGCGCGACGCTGCACTCCGCCGCCGACTTGCAGAGGAAGGACGCAAGACCGTCGAAGCCTACTACTCGCTTGAGGTGTGGGCGCCGCGCTTTGCGGAGTTGCTCGATAGGATTTTGACGAGGGGTGCGCTTACGCGTTGCGCCGCCGATTGAAGACTGAATGAAGATCGCGTTCGTCTGCGGATTTGCTTGGGAGCCGAAAGGGACTGCGCGAGCGCGCGCCTTTCCGTTGGCGGCGGAGCTTGTTAACAAAGGACACGAAGTCTCCCTTTTTCTGACTCCCTACGACAATCCAGCTGATTGGGGCACAAAGAAAGAACTCGAAGGTGTGCGCGTCGTGAATATAGAAGTCGGCGAGAAATCCGGCTTTCGACAGGTTCCCTGGATCGCCCAGAGATTGCGCAGCGCCATCCGCCAGTATTCGCCTGACGTCGTACACATCTTTAAACCGAAGGGCTATCCGGGGCGGCCTGCACTTGGTTGCTCCTAAGGGAATCCCCTCCGTAGCTCTGGATTTGGATGACTGGGAAGGGTGGGGTGGATGGAACAACCTCAAAACCTATCCATGGATCGTCAAGGAATACATTGACCGTCAGGAAAAATGGCTGATCCGGCGCGTCCCGGTCCTGACGGCTGCCAGTCGGGCTCTGCAGCGGCGGGCTCAAGAGTTGCGAAAATCTCCGCGCGGTGTGTTCTATATTCCCAATGGTTGGTCGTTTCGCAAAACGTGGCCACATGGAGCAGCAGGCCCTTCGGTCACTGGCGCAGCGAGAAAATCATTCGGACTGCCCGACGGACCGGCCATTTTCTATGGAGGGCATTTTGATCCCGCGGACGACGTCCTATTTTTCGTCGCGCGAGGAGACGCCGCGCGCCGATTTGGCGCGACGCTCGTGTTCGTTGGAGAGGGTCCGGAGCTCCCAAAGGTCAAGCAGTTTTTGGCGCAGCGCGACGGACTGATCGCGTTTTTCTTCCCCAGACTGCCGAACGAAAAGTTCCTGCAGCTAGTGGCAGCATCGGACATTGCCGCTTTCCCGTATCCCGACACGCCGATTTATCAGGCCAAATGTTCTGCCCGCATCGTTGACTACATGGCGATGGGAAAGCCTGTTGTGACGACGACGGTCGGCCAGAACATTGACTACCTCGTTGACGGAGAAAGCGGTGTTTTGACTTCTCCCGGCGACGCATCGCAGTTTGGTCAATCAATCGAGCGATTGCTCGGAAATCCCGAGCTTCGGTTTCGGCTTGGTCAAAACGCACGGAAACGGATAGAGAGAAATTCTCGTGGGATGGCGCGGGGGTGGAAGACTGCCTGGCCGCCTACCAACAACTCTCAGAATTTTCATCTCTCGGATTTTGACACAACAACGCTCAGAGCGAACTCAAAGGTGGTGAGAACCATGCAAATCTTCATAGACTCGGCGGACGTCAAGCAGATTGAAACCTGGCTGGCACAAGGCATCGTGGACGGAGCGACCACGAATCCGTCCATAATGTTCAAGGATGGCGTGAAGGATCTGGAGGACGGCGCGCGGAAGTTGGCGGCCTTGCTGGGGGACCGTCCGCTCAGCGTGGAAGTCACTTCGAATGACCATGCGATCATGTTGAAACAGGCACGCCTATTCGCAACATGGGCGAGGAACATCGTCATCAAAATTCCCATCGTAAACCAGTTCGGAGAGCCGAGCCTCGGCATCATTCACCAGCTCACGCAAGAAGGTATCGGCGTAAACACCACCGCGATTCTTGCCTTCAACCAAGCCATCCTTGCCGCCAAGGCGGGGGCAACCTATGTGAGCATTTTTGCGGGGCGCGTGGCCGATGAGGGCAGTGATCCGGCTATCGTGATCCGCCGCGTTCGTAGCTGGCTTGACGAGTGGGAGTTGCCTGCGCGGATTATTGTAGGGAGTATCCGCGGTGTGGTTGACATTCAGAACGCAGCGCTGGCCGGAGCACATATCATCACCTTTCCGCCCCAATTTCTTCCCAAGATGGTAGATCACCACTACACGCGCGAAACCGTGCGCCAGTTTGTGCAGGACGCCGAGAAGACCGACACCTTGATTCGTGAAGCCAAGGCCGGCGTCGGTACAGCCGCGGGACGATAACCACCGCGGCCGCCACTGGCGCGTGTGGAACAGGCAACCCCAAAGGAAACCATGGCCGTCCAAAACCCAGTGATCTCACGAAGAGCTCAGGCAGAGACGCCGCCCACAGCTAGAACTCTACCCACGAACGTCGTAGCGCAGCTCCTATCTCATCCGGCGGCGCAGAAGTCTCTGGCGTTATTGACCGACCTTGCTGCCATTACGCTCGCGCACATATTAGCGGTACATCTATTGGTTTGGCTGTTGCAAATTACTATAAGCGCGCAAATGCCGTCGGGTACCACCGCTATTACATCCATACTTTGCGCTGGTGCTGGCAATCATCGGAGGTTACAAAAGCCCCGAGCTGCGCCGACCGGAACAGGAGCTCGAGCGAAGTTGCAAGGCTGTCGCCACAAGCTTTCTCGGATCGGTGCTCTTCAATTTCGTCGTGTTCAAGTCTGCGCCGTTTTCGCGTTACTTGCTGGTGGACTGGTTCGTCCTCTCGACGATTTTGCTGGTGGCGGGCCGGTTCGTTGTACGCAACGTTTACGGGATGTTGTGGAAACGAAGTCTGTGCCAGAGGCGCGCGTTGCTGGTCGGTTCTGCTAGCGGGATATCAGAGTATTGGTACTTGTAAGGACGCAGCGGCAATGTGCTTACAAGTACCCGGGCGTCCTTCTCGACCGCGGTAGCCTCGAGCGCCAGTCCGACGAGTTGCTCGGGGTGCCCATCCTCGGAGACACATCGGAATGGGAAGGCAGTCTCAAAGCGTTGAAGGCCAACCTTCTGATCGTCACGCAGCCTCGGACGGCAGCCGAGGAAGAGTGGCTGCGCGAGTTGGTCCATCGTTGCAAGTCGTTACGCAGAGTGGAGTTATATTGAGCGTGCTGGCCACCGCCAATCTGGCGCACGAGCACGATGAATTCTCGGGCTGTTTTCGCTTCTACCCCAGGCCCGCGTGGTCGCTCGCTGTGCAACGCTCCTTGAAACGCGGAATCGATCTGCTGGTCGGAATTGTTGGTAGCGCCGTCACTCTGCTTTTAATGCCGGCATTATTTGTGCTCGTGAATTTGGAAGAGCGCGGACCGCTGTTCTACAGAAGCGCATATCTGGCCAGGACGGCAGCACCTGTATTACCTGAAGTTCAGAACCATGCGCGTCAATGCGGACCGTATCTTAGAGACCGACGCGAGGCTACGTGATCGGTTTCGCGAGCAGCAAAAGCTGATCGACGATCCGCGGGTGACCAAGGTTGGAAGAGTCTTGCGGAAGTTTAGCCTGGATGAATTCCCGCAATTTTTCAGCGTCCTGATCGGCGATCTTACTTTCGTGGGACCGCGAACGATCCGCAATCAGGAGGCCGAGCGCTACGGCTTCCGGCTGGAAAAGCTGCTGTCGGTTAAGCCCGGCGTGACCGGATTCTGGCAAGTGATGGGGCGCCAAACGACCACGTATGAAGAGCGAGTCCACATGGACATGTTTTACGTTGATCGCTGGTCGATCTGGCTGGACCTCGTGATCATCGCCAAGACCTTTTGGAAGGTTCTAAAAGCTGAAGGCGCATACTAACAAAGGAGAGATGAGGCCGTGAAAATCCTCGTAACCGGAGCAGCAGGATTCATTGCATCGCATGTGGCCGATGCTTATGTGAAGCTTGGGCACGAAGTCGTCATTGTTGACGACCTCTCGCGCGGCGCAAAAAGGAATGCAAACCCCAACTGCCGCTTCTACCAGTGCGACGTCCGCGACAGGGAGGCTATCGAGAAGATCTTTCGGTTGGAGAAACCAGCGATCGTCAACCACCACGCGGCACAAATGGATGTTCGCCGCGGCGTTCAGAACCACTGTTCGACGCTCAGGTCAATATTCTCGGCTCTCTCAATTTAATTGAGACTTCCATCGCGAACGGCGTCAAGCGCTTCGTCTATGCTGCTACGGCCGGAGCAGGTTACGGCGAACCGAAGCGAATGCCGGTCACGGAGGACGATCCCGTTAATCCGATTACTCCGTATGGCGTCAGCAAACACACGGTCGAGCATTACCTTTTTACATTCCGGTTCCTGTACGGGCTGGAGTACGTCGTTTTGCGTTACGGCAATGTTTACGGCCCGCGGCAAAACTCGCAAGGTGAAGCCGGCGTCTTTGCCATCTTCTGCGAGCAAATGCTGGCTGGCATTCAGCCGGTGATTTACGGGGACGGTAAGAAGCTGCGGGACTACGTTTATATTTCGGACGTTGCCGCGGCGAATGTGGCCGCACTTAAGCTCGGCGATAATGAGATATTCAACATCGCGAGTGGCGTACCAACCGCCGATCTGGAAGTGTTCGACACGCTGCGGGACCTGCTCGGCAAGCGTATGGAACCCAAATACGTCGCGAGGCGTCCGGGAGAAATTGACAATATTTGCCTCGACATTTCGAAGGCGAAGTCCCTCCTGAAGTGGGAGCCTCGTGTCACACTTTCCGAGGGAGCTCGTCTGGTTGCCGCTTATTTTCGAAACGAGGCCCGCCTGAAGGACGCGTCCCCGGCGCATGCAGGCGTTAGCTAATGTGTGGGGTACCGAGAGTTTCCTAGTCGCTGACCAAATGTTTTCATTGTGCTGAGGGGCTGATGATCATCACGAGGACGCCGTTTCGCATGACACTTGGAGGCGGAGGCACGGACCTCCCATCGTTCTATCGGGAGCACGGGGGATATATTCTTGCGGTGGCGATTGACAAGTACATGTTTCTCAACGTGAACACGCCGATCGTTGACGATAAAATTCGGGTTCGCTATACCAGCTCCGAGCTGGCCGATCACGTGGACCAAGTGAAGCATACCTTGGCACGCGAAGCCTTGCGGCATTTTTGTATTTCCAGTGGCATCGAAATCGTTTCGATCGCGGATATCCCCGCCGGAACGGGCCTTGGATCATCGAGTTCCTATCTCGTCGGTCTTTTGAACGCGCTCCATACCCTGTTGCAAGACCAGGCCACTCCTCAAAAGCTGGCTGAGGAAGCTTGCCACATCGAAATCGAGGTTTTGAACAAGCCGATCGGCAAGCAAGACCAATACATGGCGGCTTTCGGCGGTCTGACGGCGCTTGATATTGATCCCAGCGGCAAAGTGCGTGTCACCCGTCTAGGATTAGACGTGGATTTGGTCGAGAGCCTGGAGAGCAACATTTTGATGTTCTTTACGAACGAAATGCGTGACGCCACGGGGATCTTGAAGAAACAGGACGAGGCGACACGCACGAAGGACCACACCGTCGTTCAAAGCTTGCGCGAGATCAAGCAGATTGGCATTGAAATCAGCGATGCCATATCGAAAGGCAATCTGCACCGCTTCGGAGAACTATTGGACGTCCACTGGCAGTCGAAGAAGCGGCTGTCGGAGGGAATTTCCAATCCCCAAATCGATGCGTGGTATGAGCTCGCAAAGAAGAATGGTGCCATCGGCGGGAAGATTTCCGGAGCAGGGGGTGGCGGCTTTCTGATGCTCTACTGCGAGGAGAACAAAGCACGCTTGCGTCAAGTAATGCGTGGTGCCGGTTTGCGTGAGCTGAAATTCCGCTTCGACTTTGAAGGAAGCAAAGTGGTGTTCGACGTCGTTTCTCGTGATGGCAGGCTCGCTCACAATCATCGCCACAACAATCACGAAAACGGCACAGCTTTGGTCGCTAGGCCTTCCGCCTAGCAAGCGGCCGCGGGCAACTGGTTTTGGATTGGTCGATTCGTTTCTGACGGTTCCTGCCGCAACTCAGCCATCGTTACGTCATCGGAGAATCGGAGATCACTTGCGTGACCAGGGCATGAAAGCAGTCTTCTTGGATCGCGACGGCGTGATCAACGCGCTCGTGTATCACGAAGACGCCGGTGTCATCGACTGTCCGTTCAGCGCTTCACAGTTCAAACTGCTTCCTCGCGTTCCAGAGGCGATTCGCTTGCTGAACGAGCTGGGTTTTAGGGTTGCCATCGTTTCAAATCAGCCGGGCATCGCCAAAGGGCACCTCAGACAAGAAACCCTGAACCTCTTTGAGAGCACGATGCTGAGCGCGATACGAGACGCCGGTGGCCGGCTCGATCAAATTTATTACTGCCTCCATCATCCGGAGGCGCAAGTCCCGGAGCTACGGCAATCCTGCAGGTGTCGTAAGCCGGGTATCGGCATGCTGGAACAGGCGTCACACGATCTGCGCGTGCCGCTCAACCAGTGCTATATGGTCGGCGACGGTATTACAGATCTGCAGGCTGGGATTCGCGCCGGATGCCGCACTATTTTCATCGGCCGGTGGAAATGCGAGTTATGCCAATTCACCGAAGGAAATAATGTGCGCCCGCACGTGGTGGCGAAAGATCTCTGGGAAGCAACCCAGATCATCCAGGCCGAACTCCACGGCGAGGGTGCCAGTCACTCCACGGCCCCGGCGGCGTGCTCAACAGATATTTTTTGACTTTCGCCCGGTGGCTTCGGCGCGCCGTCGAATCACGGTTCAAATCTGAGGAGAAACTGGCAAGATGGCGGTTTCGCACATAGCTGCCATACCGAGGCAACGCGCCATGGTGGCCTGTCATGTTTGCGCGGGCACCGACGATCGTACGTACATCGAAGCACGAGGTTACCGGATTGCCCAGTGCAGAAGCTGCGGCCTTTGGTTCGTTAATCCTCAACCCACCACCAAAGAGTTGAAGGAGTTTTACGCCGCTTACGATGACGGGGAACAATGGCGCAATCTGGAAGAACATTTCAATCGCGGCGTTCGCCAGGCCATCCTCCGTATGAAGCCATCGGGAGCCGTTCTGGATATAGGATGTGGTTCTGGCAACTTTTTGCGGTGCATGAAAGAAAAAGGATTTTCTGCCTTCGGTATCGAACCCTCGGGAAGTGGATCAAATTACGCGCGCGAGGCCCACGGAGTGGATATCTATCACGGCATGATTGAAGATTACCTTGCTGCCAATCGTGAGCGCTCCTTTGATCTAGTTACGATGTTGAACGTACTCGAGCACTTAACCGATCCCGCCAGGATTTTGTTGGAGCTCAAACAAGTTTTGGCGCCGGACGGAGTGCTGGCAATCGTGGTTCCAGACGCGCGTTTCCACGACATGGTCGGCCGGTTGAGGCGTTGGGTGGGCTTATCGGATCCCTACTGGATCGAACAGCCCAAGGCTTTCCTTTCCGGCTTTAAGTTGCCGGACCATTTGTGCTCCTTCCAGCCGCGCACTATCGCGTTGCTGCTGCAACGATGCGGGTTTATGGTCGCCGCAATGCAGAATGCTCCCGTCGTCTTCAACCCCGAGTTGCAGCGAAGCGCTGCAAAATTGTTGGTGTCCTGGATTTGCCGGGGGCTTCACTACGTCACCTTCCGGCGCGTTCTGGTTGGATATTCCACGCTCGTACTGGCACGAAAGGTGCCGGAGTAACTGTCGCTTGGGGAGTGCCACAGAAATGAACTACGTAAAGCAATATGTCGAAGAGGCTATCCTGATCCTGAAGAAATTGGATCAATCCGCCGTGGAGCATATCGCTGACCTGCTTCTGGAGCTACGGAAACGATCGGGCAGGCTCTTTCTGCTTGGAGTGGGCGGCGGGGCGGGGCACGCATCTCACGCGGTCTGCGACTTTCGGAAGATCGCGCAGATCGAAGCGTATGCACCTTCAGATAACGTCTCCGAACTCACCGCACGAGTAAACGACGAAGGCTGGGACACCTGTTATGCCAATTGGCTCCGTGGCTCTCGGCTCAATGAAACCGACATGGTGTTCGTCTTTTCAGTCGGCGGCGGTGACCTAAGGAAAAATGTCAGCGGCAACCTGGTGCGGGCCCTCGAATATGCCAAGCAAGTTGGAGCAACGATTTGCGGAGTCGTCGGCCGTGACGGAGGTTACACGGCCCAAGTAGCGAACATCTGCGTTCTCGTTCCGGTCGTCAACCCCTTGACCCTGACAGCCCATACCGAATCTTTTCAAGCATTGATCTGGCATCTGTTGGTCTCTCACCCCAAATTGAGAGCCGCGCAGATGAAATGGGAATCCATCGAGTCTTCCGTGAAAGTCTGAGAGTTCACAATCGGACTCTAGAGTCAAACAACGCTTTTCCAACCCTCCTCGACTCTGTCCCCAAAATGGATTCGGTATGCCCCCGCGCAAGAAATTAACGAAGGCGGTGATCCCTGCCGCTGGTTTCGGGACAAGAATGTTGCCCGCGACCAAGGCGCTTCCGAAGGAAATTTTGCCAGTCGCCGCGAAGCCGATGATCCAATATGCGGTGGAGGAGGCGGTCGCATCAGGAATCGAGACGATCGTGGTGGTGACGCGGAGCCGTAAATCGGTCTTGCAGGCTCACTTCCGGCGAGATCGAGAACTTGAATCCTTCCTCGAAGCAAGGCAGCAGGTCAGGGCCGCAGAGCTTGTGCGTCAATTCGCGACACTTGCCGAACTGCGATATGTCGAACAAAAGAAACCGCTCGGTCTGGCCGACGCGATTTCCTGCGCGCGGTCAGTTATGCGAGAGGAACCATTCGTCGTTCTTCTTCCGGACGTGATTATCGATTCTGTCCAACCTGCAACAGAACAGCTGATCCGCGCACACGAACGTCACGGCGGAAGCATCGTCGCCATACGGGAGATAGAACCGCAGGAGATTGAGCGTTTCGGAGTCGTCGGGTTCGCGGACCCGAAAATTCTCCCCATGCAAGGGTCCATCCGCTTGACCAATCTCTCGGAAAAGCCCTCTGTTGACAACGCTCCTTCCCGTTTCGGCATCTTCGGTCGTTACCTGTTGGAGGCCAACATATGGGACTCCATCGCCGAAACCGGCCGCGGATTGCGGGGAGAGATCCAACTCACCGACGCATTGAATTTACTTTGCCGGAAGAAATCCGTGCACGGGGTCTTATTCGAAGGTCGGCACTTCGATGCCGGCGATCCGCTCGGCTACATCATCGCAAATATCGAACTTTCACTTCGAGATCCTCGCCTTGCATACCCTCTTCGGGGATATCTCTCCAGTGTGCAAACCCACACTGAACCTCAGGGCTCATCGAACCTCCCAGACCAGAGTCCCAATCAATCCGATCGAACTCATTAGACACGACGAGGCGCCGCGTCTACAGGCCGTTTGCACTGGACGACGTTTGGCGCCAAGCCAAAGCTTCTTGAGAACATGGGCATCACCTTGGCGTGAAAGGCCGAGCTTGTTTCAGGGGGACTGTCGCCGCAGGCTGGGCGCTCGCCTTCGCGTTCGCGGTCGCTATGGCAGCTTGTGTCCAAGATACGCCGGGATAGAGGCTGGGCATGCGAAACCCTCGATATGCCAGCTGCCCAAAGATGTTCATTTCCCACACGAGTTGCGGGCTTTGGTCTTGGGTGACCTCTTGTATGAAGGACGCGCCTGGCGTGTTCTGATCCAGCGCCACATCGTATTCCAGGTCTCCGTTGGGCAAAAAATTTGCGCTCCCGCAGCAGACCGAGAAAGCTGGCAACTGATTAGGCGAGATAGGCCTGTACTCCGATACCACTTCCGCCTGAAGCGTATATTCATTGAGTTGAAACAGGGGCACACTGCTATAGCAGGTATCCCCGCCGGAAGTCCCGCAAGGTACGTTGCCGGCATTGAGGCGCCCATTGCCGTTATTGAAGAACAGCAACGGGAAAATACCGGCAGTACTGGTGCCTTGAAATGTGGGGTAATGTTGGCCGTAGTTCCACTCCATTGGTGCCTGACCGTTAGGCAGAGTGAAATCGCCGCCTGGTCCGAGATGCCACAAGATGCTTCCATCGCCGGCGCCATTGTCATAGCTGATTTTGACAATCCAGTTCTGGTTTCGCATGGAAAGCAGCAAGTTTCCATCGTTGGGCGAATATATGACGGCGTTAGCGTGCGTCCAGTCCGAGGTACCGTAAGGTGCATGGCTGAGCGGAATGTGATCAAAGGTTGACCAAGTCCACACAGGGCCATTCTGCGGATCCCAGTCTATCAGTCCATCTCCGGTCACGGTGGAGGAACCAGGCTGGTCCGTAGGAGTTTGCATGTAGTTGACGAGCAGGATCAAATGCCCATTGGAAAGTTTTTCAATGTCATGATGCAGGCCACCGACGCCGATAGCTAACGGCCAGGTGACACCCACCGCCGCGAGCCTCTGTTGGATGTCAGTCAGCGAGACTTGCCATATAACGTCGCCAGCCAAGTCAATCTCTTGGACCAGTTGATGCGCCTGTTCGACAAGCAGCATGTGGCCGTTGGGAAGAAGCTTTATGGGAAATGGTTCATCAGGCTGCATGGGGTAATACCAAATCACATTGCCTTCCAGATCGGTAACGACTGCCGTGAGAGTAGTCTGCGAAGTTTCTTCAAATAGATCCAGCAATTCGACACCGGCAGCCGGCGTCAACCCCGCCGTTTGCTGGATGGTTATGTTTGGCAGCACGCCAGCCGGCAATGCCCCGGTCGTAAAGACGTGATCGGCATCCAGCACGGTGTTTCCATTCGGGAGGTGAATGATTCCCTGCATATGATAAGTCGAGCTGGCGCGCATGCCCGCTACTAAAATGACGATCTGCCCTCCCGCTTCCGGAGCTGGTTGCGACCAAGTTGTCAGACCATAGTTCGTCGTGGTTCCAAACTGGATTTCCACCGATGTGCCGAGCGGCGCCGTGAGATTGTACACAGCCACCAGAGGATTGCTGGAAGCCGCGACTGTGCCGGGCTGGAATTGGCTGGGATCGAAGAAGGAAACTGTGACGGGAGCGGAGGATCCGCCCTGCACTAGGTCACTTGCTTGGACTTGCACTTGCGTTGGGACGGATGCAGTCGGCGCAGTGTAGAGACCCGAGGAACTGACGGTTCCGATCGAAGCCGCTCCGCCCGCGGTCCCGTTGACAAACCACGACAGATTCGCAACCGGCGCTTGGTCAACGGTGACGCGGAACTGCAAGGTTTGCCCTGGCAAAAGAATAGCCCGTGACGGCGTAATCGTCAGCACGGGGCCTCCCCCGCTACACCCAAGGATTGATATTGCGGAAACAACGACGCTACTTGCCAGCATCATTCCTGCCATAAAGAGTCGCAATCCTTCTCCTCCTTGCGTCAAATTAGACAAACGTTTCTCCCGGACCTGTCAGGAACGCGGCTGGATTGGAGCTTCCGTTTAGACTACCCGGGCACACAATTTCTATATACCGCAAGCCCCTCCGAGTAAGCCAAATCTTTCTTCATCGCATCGCCTCCTACAGGGTTCACCTGAGGACGGCGGCAGCGCGCCTATCGCCCGCGGAACGGCTACCCGTGACGCGCCCTCCGGACTCTGTCGGATCTTTGGTCGGTTAATATTCCATTCCGAATTTGTTGGCTTGGAGTTCCGCAACTTTTCGATAAGCATTGTTATACGCAATCTCGCCAGTCCCAGGTTCGTGACGGCCGGGAACGTCTGCGATGTGAATCAATCCGATCCAGTCAATGTTCTTTTCTAACCTCTCGATCGGTTACCGAATACACGTTGCTTATGATAAAAACCGTAAAGCACTTTCGCGTTTTGACTTCGTATTTCTCGAACCATCTCGAACCCCTTGCTAACGTCTTGGACGCGCGGCACGGGAATGGAAAAATGGTCGAGAGAGAAAGGACAACATGCATCGCTTGACGCGTCGGGATTTCATGCGCATTGGCGCGGGTTCCGTAGCTGCTGATGCCGCTGCGAAGGTTACACTCTTGAATCCCGCCCCGCTGTGGTGCGCCGGCCGTGCGGTGGCGCCGAGCGATCGCGTACGCTTCGCCTCGATCGGCACCGGCACGCGCGGATGCGAGTTGCTGCAAGCATCGCTTGCGGTGCCGGGCGTCGAATGTGTCGCGGTGTGCGACCTGTACGACAGCCGGCACGAAGCAGCGCGGGAGTCGGTGCAAAAACAGGTGCCGGCGACGCGGAATTACCGCGAGATTTTGGATCGCAAGGACGTGGATGCGGTGATTGTGGCGGTGCCGGACCACCAGCACAGGCGAGTGGTGGCGGACGCGTGCGCGGCAGCCAAGGATGTGTATTGCGAGAAGCCGATGTCGCACAACGTGGACGACGGTTTCGCGATGGTGGAAGCCGTGCGGAAGAACAATCGCATCTTGCAGGTGGGCAGCCAGCGCGTCAGTTCGATCGTTTATGCGAAAGCGCGTGAGCTTTTCGCGGCGGGGGCGCTTGGTGACGTCTTTTACATTGAGGGGTCGTCGGACCGCAACTCGGCTAGCGGAGCGTGGGTGTATCCGATTCCGCCGGACGCGAACGAACAGACGATTGACTGGAATGAGTTTTTGGTGGACGCGCCGAAGCGGCCTTTTGATGCGGCGCGATTTTTCCGGTGGCGGTGTTTTGCGGATTACGGCGAGGGGCTGCCGGGGGATCTGTTCGTGCACCTGATGTCCGGGATTTTCTTTATCTCCGGGATGAACGAAGTGCCGCAGCGCGCGCAATCGAGCGGCGGATTGTTCCGCTGGAAGGATGGCCGCGATTTCCCGGACCTGATCGAGACGCTCTATGACTTCCCGAAGGTCCGGGTGGCGCTGCGCTGCAACCTGAATAATGCCGGAGGAGAGCCGATCAAATTCTGCGGCACCAAAGGGACGATGGAAATCAACGGGCAGACGCTGACTTTTGTGCCACAGGACGATAGTCCGAAGCCGGAAACGTATTCGACGAAAGGTTGGCCGGCGCGGCTCCGCAATCAATATCTGGCGCAGTGGGCGGCGGAGCATCCGCTGCCACCGCCGCGGGATTATCAGGTGATCGAGGCGGAGACTTTTACGGCGCCGGCGGGGTATAGCGACGTTTCGGCACACCAGGCGAATTTTTTTGATGCGGTTCGCACGCGCAAGCCAGTCGTCGAGCACGAGGAGTTTGGCAATCACGCGGCGATTGGGTGCCATTTGGCGAATTATGCATATTTCAGGAAGACGATTGCGACCTGGGATGCGGGCGCGAAGACGATTCGCGGATAGTTTTCATGTGCGGAGATGCGTCGTGCGGCAGCGCGAAAAGTCCATTTTGATGAGTGGCAAAAAGTTGGCGATTGATTGGCGCGTCCGTCGTTTGTTTTCTAAGAGATACGGTGATTTCTAATCGCCGGGGTTGGCGATTTTGCGGTGATGGGTGGCGGCCGAGATGGCATGTAACATTGTTACACGGGTTCCGATTGGGCTTGCGGACTGGTTGGACGTCATGTGATTGGTGAGTAGTGACCGGTGATTGGTGAACTGCGGCGGGCTGCTGCGGCTGGGAGCGAATGACCGCGACGGGGCACGGAAACGGGCGCGGGGCGATGCGCTGGTGATGCCGACCGAGCCTTGGTGCGCCATGCCCGTTCCTCCGTTGATCGAAATTATAACCCTAGCTATGTTATCATGTTAGTTAACGAAAGGCAAGCCGATACACAGGCGCGGAAAGCCGGTATGCAAGGCTATTACAAATCAGGAGTTGCGCATGGGTCTGATTTCGAGGAGGACATTTTTGCAGGGTGTGGCCGCCGCGGGGGTTTGCACGGCCGTTGGGAGCGGCGTGGAGCCGGCGTTTGCTACGCCTTTGGACTTGCCGCTAGGGTTGCAGCTTTATTCGGTGCGCGAGCTTTTGCCTAAGGATTATGACGGGACTTTGCAGAAGCTTGGAGAGCTGGGTTATCGCGAGGTGGAGGCCGCAGGGTTCTTCGATCACCGTGCTAGTGAGGTAAAAAAGGCGATGAGTCGCGCGGGATTGAGTTGCGTGGGCGCGCATTATTCGCTCGAGAAATTGCAGCCGCAGCTGGATGAAATCATTCAGTTCGGCAAGGACTTGGGCCTCGAATTCATTATTTGCGCGGCGCCGATGGCGAAGAATGCCGGTGCGGGGAGCAAGGCGCCCTTGACGCTGGAGGATTGGCGCTGGAACGCCGAGCAATTCAATCGTATCGGCGAGCGCATGCATGCGACGGGACTTGGGTTCGGGTATCACAATCACATGCACGAATTCCGTGAGGACCACGGCGTGCTGCCTTACAACGAACTTCTGCGACTAACCGATCCGCAGTACGTGAAGATGGAGCTGGATTGCGGCTGGATGGTGCTGGGGGGCCAGAATCCTGCGTATTACCTGGCGCGGTATCCGGAGCGGTATTACATGCTGCATGTGAAGGACTTCAAGATCGTTGGTACGGTGAATCCCGTGGCGCCGCCTCCTTCGACGGAGTTAGGGCACGGGAGCATTGATTACCGGCCGATCTTTGAAGCCGCGAAGAAGACACCGGTGAAGCATGTGTTTGTGGAGCAGGAGGAGTTTGATATGGCGCCGATGGAGGCGCTGCGGATTGATGCGGAATATATGAAGGCGCTGAAGGTGTAGTCGGGTCGGGGCCGCCGTAAAGAGACGAGCAGAGATCCCTCGCTGCGCTCGGGATGACAACCGTCTTAAATTGGCGGTGATGGTTGGTGGGGACGCAGGCTATTTTGCGCGGAGGAGGACCTCGCCTTGCGCCAGGATTACGTCGTTCAGAGACAGCTTGTATTTGAAGGAGCCTGGGGTCAGGCCTGATTTTGTGGGGCCGCTTACCAGGCGGACGCCTGGCGGGGCCTGGAAGACGTTGGAGGAGAATGGGCAGCGCTGCGGGTCGAATTCGATTTTGAGGTTACCGGCGTTCGAAATCCACTCTACCTGGTCGCCGGGGTCAAGGACGACTACTTCCGGCACCATTCCTACTAACACCCGCTTTTCTGGCAATTTATCCTCGATTCGGTTTCTTGTGGAACATTGGGCCCCACAACGCTACGGAAGGGCCAAGGAATGTCCTCAGGGGCTAAAGCCCCTACTTTTTCGCGCACTTAACGGCGGGGCTGATGCCCCGCCCTTCCGTTTTCCCGCACACTTTTCGAGGAAGTGAAATTTCAGCCTGCAGCGCGTATGCCGCTACTTTCGCAACCTCGCTAGGCGATGGCTTTGACGGCTTCCACTATGTGGCGGGCGGAGATGCCGAAGGCGTCTACTAGCTCGTCGGGCTTGCCTGAGTGCGGCATCTGGGTTACGGCGATCATTTTGTACTTTGCCGGCGAAGCGCCTGCCAGCGCTAGAGCTTGCAGCACGGCTTCGCCCAGGCCGCCTTCCGGCCAGTGATCTTCCGCAGTTACTAGCTTGCCGCCCGTTGCGCCAACTTCAGCTGCTATGGCTTTGCCATCGAGCGGCTTCACGCAGTAGAGGTCAATCACGCGGATGGCGATGCCTGCGGCTTTCAACTGGTCCGCGGCTTTGAGCGCTTCGTGCAGGGTGACGCCCGCGCCGATTACCGTGGCTTTGTCCTGGTCGCTCTTGCGCAGGACTTTGAAGCCGGGGACCGAAAACTTCTCGTCCTTGGAGTACATGATGGGCATCTTGGGACGCGAAGTGCGGAGGTAATTGATCCCGGGGCGGCGCGCCATGATGTCTACCAGGCGTTCGGTGGAAACTGCGTCACTGGGATAGAAGACCGCCGAGCCGTGGATCGCGCGGAACATGGCGAGATCTTCAAGCGCCATTTGCGAGGGACCATCTTCGCCGATGGAAACGCCGCAGTGCGAGCCGCAGAGATTGATATTGGCGCGGCTGATCGCGGCCATGCGGACGTTGTCATAGGCGCGCGAAAGGAAGCAAGCGAACGTATCGGCAAAAGGAACTTTGCCGCGCGCTTGCAAACCGACCGCGACGCTGACGAGATTTTGTTCCGCGATGTAGCCCTGCCAGAAATGATCTGGCTCCGCTTCCTGGAAAACTTCCGAGAACGTGGAATTTTTCACGTCGCCGGAGATGCCGACTACGTGTTTGTTTACGGCACCCACACGCTTGAGCGCGGTACCGTAGGCTTCGCGCGTCGCGACTTTTGCGTCGGCGGCGTAATCCGGCGCGGCGGGCGCGGGAAAATCCGGCGGTTTCGGCAGCGGAGTGCGCTCGTAGGATTTGCCAGGATCGGGCGGGACAACGGGGGCGCCACCGCGCTCTTTGATTGCTTCCGCGAGCTGTTCTTTTGAGAACGGCTTGCCGTGCCAGTTGAGTTTGTCGGCGACCAGGCTGAAGCCATGGCCTTTGATCGTGCGAGCGACGATGGCTTGGGGCTGGCCTTTGGTGGCCATGGCGCGATCGAGAGCGGCGAGGACGGCGGCGACGTCGTGGCCGTCAATCACTTGCGTATCGAAGCCTTCGGATTCGAACTTCAGGCGATAGCGTTCCATATCGTGCTGGTACATGGTCGGCTCGCTCTGGCCGAGGCGGTTGATGTCTGCGATGACGGTGAGGTTATCGAGATTGTAGTGCGCGGCGAATGCGGCCGCTTCCCAGATTTGGCCTTCGGCGAGTTCTCCGTCTCCGGTGATGACGTAAACGCGCGTAGGGCTGTTATCCATTTTTGCGCCGATGGCGAGGCCGGCGCCTACCGAGAGGCCCTGGCCGAGCGAGCCGGTGGCAGCGTCCACGCCATGAATTTTGGGAGTGGGATGGCCTTCGAGTTCGCTGGAAAATTCGCGGAGCGTCATCAGGCGCGAGACGGGGAAGACGCCAGATTCCGCGAGAGCGGCGTAGAGCACGGGAGCGGCGTGACCTTTGGAGAGGACGAAGCGGTCGCCGTCGTTGGAATTCGCGTTTTTCGGATCGAATTTCATGGCGTGGAAAAACACGCCGGCCACTAGTTCAGCGGCAGACATGCAGGAGGTGGGATGTCCGGAACCTGCGGCGGTGGTGGCCATCATGGAATAAATGCTGAGCAATCTTGCCTTTTCTTTTACGGCAGTGACGCTGGCGGCGGAAGGTGCGGGAGAAGTGCTGGCACTCATGACGGCTCCTTTACGGTCTGGATTGAGACCTGATTTTACCCTTTTCGGCTGCCGGGCGCGAAACTGTAATTTTTGGGCGGATGGGCGGCGAAGAGGTAAACACGAATTGCATTTGGCGTCGGCGTGAACGTAGAGTTTCGTTTTGCTTTGCAAGGATGGGGCTGAGGAGAATTCATGGACGCGATTGCGATTACGGTGAATGGGCGGGCGCATGCGGTGGAAGTGTCGCCGGACACGCCTTTGCTGTGGGTGCTGCGCGATACTTTGGGGCTGACCGGGACGAAATTTGGATGCGGGCAGGCGTTGTGCGGAGCTTGCACGGTGCATGTTGAGGGCGAAGCGACGCGTTCGTGCATCACGCGGATATCGGCGGTGGCGGGACGCAAAATCACTACGATCGAAGGGCTTTCGTCGGACGGGCAGCATCCGGTGCAGCAGGCTTGGGTGGCGGATCAGGTGCCGCAGTGCGGTTATTGCCAGGTGGGAATGATTATGACTACGGCGGCGCTGCTTGCGAAAAATGCGAAGCCTAGCGATGCGGATATTGATGAAGCGCTTGGCGGGCACATTTGCCGGTGCGGGACTTATCAGCGGATACGCGCGGCGGTGCATAGGGCGGCGGGTAGCGTCAGCGGAGGCGCGCAATGAGCGGCGCGGCGAATGCTTCTGCATCGCGGCGGGAATTTCTGAAGGCCGGCGCGGCTGGGAGCGCGGGATTATTGATTGCGTTTTATTGCCCGGCGTTGGCGGCGGGCGCTGCTGCTGCGGCTGGCGCGGACAACGCGATCGAGCCGAACGCTTTCATCACGATCGAACCGAGCGGCGAGGCTCGGTTGGTGATCACGCGATCGGAGATGGGGCAAGGCGTGCGGACTTCGCTGGCGATGATTCTGGCCGAGGAGCTGGATGCGGATTGGGCGCGCGTGCGGGTGGTGCAGGGAGATTGCGATCCGAAATATGGTGACATGACGACCGGCGGGAGCATGAGCATTCGCAGCACGTGGGATCCGTTGCGCAAGGCGGGGGCTTCCGCGCGGGACATGTTGCTGACGGCTGCGGCGCAGACCTGGAACGTGCCGAAGAGTGAGTGTGCGACGAATGGCGAGAGCGTCGTACTGCATGCGAAGACCGGGCGGCGACTGGATTACGGCGCGCTGGCCGCGAAGGCTGCGGCTTTGCCCGTGCCGAAAGATGTGCCGCTGAAGGATCCGAAGGATTACCTGATTGTGGGGACGAAGCGCGCGCGCGTGGATGGGCGGCCGATTGTGATCGGCGAAGCGCACTACGGGATTGATACGAAAGTGCCGGGGATGCTGTACGCGGCGGTGGCACGGCCTTTAGTGTTTGGCGGCAAGGTGAAGAAATTCGACGCGACGCGGGCTTTGGCTGTGCCGGGAGTGAAGAAAGTTTTTCAGGTGGACGCCGTGGAAATGCCGCCCCTTTTTGGCGAGGAGCGCAAGCCGGGGTCGGGGCACCAACATTATTTGTGGGGAGGAGTGGCGGTGGTGGCCGATTCCACTTGGCAAGCGATTGCGGGGCGGAAGGCGCTTACTGTGGAATGGGATAACGGGCCGGGTGCGGAGGAGTCTACGGAAAAACAGCGCGCGGAATTGGTGGAATTATTGAAAACTCCGGGAAAGGAATTGAAAAAGATCGGCGACCCCGATGGCGCGATTGCCGGTGCTCCGCGGAAAGTGGAAGCCGAATACGAGACGCCTTTTCTGGCGCATATGGCGATGGAGCCGCTGAATTGCACGGCGGCGGTGAGCGACGGGAAATGCGAAGTGTGGGCGCCGACGCAAAATCCGAATGGGATGGCTACTGCACTCGCGAGCGCTTTAAATTTGCCGCAGTCGGCATTGACGATTCACATCACTTTGATCGGCGGAGGATTTGGGCGGCGTTTGTGTATTGATTATGGGGTGGAAGCGGCTTTGATTTCGCGCGCGGCAGGCGCGCCGGTGAAAGTGATCTGGACGCGGGATGACGATATTCGTCATGACTATTATCGGCCGATCAGCCGGCATCGTTTGAGCGCCGGGATTGACGCGGGGAATAAGCGTGGTCGGATGGTCGCACCATATTGCGGCGGCTTCGACCGACGGAACGTTTTTGGGCGGCGATATTCCGGATACGGGCGGGACGGAGATTGCGGGGGTCGGGCTGCCGGCTGGGACTGTGCCGAATTATTATTTGCAGCAGAGCTTTTTGCATACGGCGGTGCCGCGAGGGTATTGGCGCGCGGTGGATATGAACTGGAATCATTTTGCGGTGCAATCTTTTATGGATGAGATTGCTTTCGCGACGAAAAAAGATCCGCTGGCTTTGCGGCGGGAGTTGATTGCTACCAAGGAGAAGGCTGCGGGTTCGGCGGACAACGAGGGTGATGCGCCGGTGGACGTGTCGCGTCTTTTAGGCGTGCTGGATCTGGTGGCGGAAAAATCCGGTTGGGGCACGACTTTACCACCGGGACGCGGGCGCGGGATCGCGGGGCTTTATGGGTTTGGGAGCTACGTGGCGCACGTCGCGGAAGTTACCGTGGCGAAAGACGGAACTTTGCGCGTGGACCGCGTCGTCGTGGCCGTCGATTGCGGGCAGGTGATCAACCCGGACATGGTGGCGGCGCAGGTGGAGGGCGGCGTGGTGTTCGGGTTGACGTCCGCGCTTTACGACGAAATTACGATTGCGGGCGGGCAGGTGCAGCAGGCGAATTTTGATACTTATCCTGTGCTGCGCATTGCGGACATGCCGAAGATTGAAGTGCACCTTGTGCCGAGCCACGAGGCTCCGGGCGGGATTGGCGAGCCGGGAGTGCCGTCTACTGCGCCGGCTGTGGCGAATGCGATTTTTGCGGCTACGGGGAAGCGTTTGCGGCGATTGCCATTTCAGACGCAGGAATTGGCGCAGAGTTAGGTTGCGGGACGTAGCGACACGTCATGCCGTGCCGGATTGTGATGCGGCGACGCGCACCGGCTGTGACTACCTTGTTTCCACAAGTTCCGCGCCTTTGGCTTCTTTACCGCTGATTGCCACGATTGCTACCAGGATCGCTACTGCGAAGATTGTTCCGGCCAGGACTGGCGCATAATTTCCCGTGAAACGATTTTCGGCGAGGATGTCTTGCGTCACTGTGACTCGCGAGGCCAGCAGGTTGCCGAGCTGATAGGCGAGGCCTGGAAAAGTAGCGCGGACTGCGGGCGGGGAGAGTTCGTTCAAGTGCGCGGGGATCACGCCCCACGCCCCTTGAATCATGAATTGCATCACGAACGCGCCGAGGGCGAGCAACGGGGCGGTGGGAGCGAAGGCCCAGAGCGGGATCAGAGGGATTGCCAGGAGCGCGGCGACCACTATGGCGCGGCGGCGGCCGATGCGTTCGGACCACGAGCCGAAGAAAATTCCGCCCAGCAGGGCGCCGACGTTATAGACGATGGCGATGACGCCGACGATTTGCGGCGAGAAGCCGTGATTTTTTTGCAGGAACGTTGGGTACAGGTCCTGGCTGCCGTGGCTGAAGAGATTGAGCGCGAACGTCAGAACGACGAGATACAGGAAGCTGCCGAAGTAGGCGAGGACGTCTCGCGCAAGGTTGCGGCGCGGGGCGGCGGCTTTCGGTGCGCGGCTCTGTTGCCAGGCCGGGGACTCCGAAACTTTGGTGCGGATGTAAATCACCAGGAACGCGGGGAGCGCGCCTACTACGAACATTCCGCGCCAGCCGATGAGCGTGAATAAACTCGCGTACACCAGGCCTGCCAGCAAATATCCGACTACGTAGCCCTCTTGCAGTAATCCCGAGAAAAAACCGCGATTTTCTTTTGGCAGAGTTTCAAATGCCAGAGCCGCGCCTACTCCCCATTCGCCGCCCATGGCTATGCCGAAAAAGGCGCGCATGATCAGGAAAACGTGGAGCGAGGGAGCGAAGGCAGTGGCTAGTTCGAAGATTGAGAACGCGACGATGTCTATCATGAGCGCGGGACGGCGACCGAAGCGATCGGCGATGAAGCCGAAGAGGAATGCGCCGATTGGGCGCATGGCCAGCGTGAGGAAAATGGCTTCGGCGATGGCGGAGACTTGCGCGTGAAAAGTGGTGGCGATGGCGCTGACGCAGAAGATCAGGATGAAGAAGTCGAAGGCGTCCAGCGACCAGCCCAGGAAGCAGGCGATGAAGGTGTTGCGCTGGATGGGGGTGAGGCGGCGGAAGTGTCCGAGAAATTCTATGCGATGCTCCTGAACGTGCGGTTAAGATTTACAGCGAAAAAGCAGATCCCTCGTTCCGCTCGGGATGACATCCACTTCACTTTTTTGGCGATACTTCATGCTGCGCTCATTTTTTCTCCGTCCGCAGGAGGCGCGGGGAGAGCACTGCGTCCGTTACGCGGGCTATTTGGGCCATTTCTGCCACGTCGTGGACGCGGACTATGTGCGCGCCTTGCAGAATGCTTGCGGCGACTGTTGCTGCTGTGCCCCAGATTCGGTCGGCGCTACCGGTGGTACGTGATTCGGCTTTCAGTGCGGCGCCTAGGAAACTTTTTCGCGACGTCCCTACCAGAATCGGGAAGCCTAGCCGGGCTAGTTCGGGCAGGCGGGTCAGCAGCTCGCCGTTTTGTTCGTAGCTTTTGCCGAAGCCGATGCCGGGATCGAGGATGATTTGTGATTTCGGCACGCCTGCACGGCGTGCTACAGCGACTGCTCGTCGCAGGCCTGTTGTGACGTCACGCACGACATCGTGCGCGAATGGTTTTTTCTGCATGGTAGCCGGTTCGCCGCGCATGTGCATGAGGATTAATGGCATTTTGCGGCGGCGGGCGACCTCGGCGATTTGCGGATCGTTGCGCAGGGCTGTGACGTCGTTCAGGATTTCGGCGCCGGCGGCCGCGGCCATTTCAGCGACGTGGGATTTGCTCGTGTCCACGGAAATTGGGACGCGGAGCTTGCCGCGGAGCTTTTCGATTACGGGTATCACGCGGCGCAGCTCCTCCTCGGTCGAAATTCCCGTCGAGCCGGGGCGCGTGGATTCGCCGCCGATATCAATAATGTGTGCTCCGGCGCGCTCCATGGCGATGGCTTGCGCTACCGCCGCTTCGGGATCGAGAAACAGGCCGCCATCGGAGAAGCTGTCCGGCGTGACGTTGAGCACTCCCATGATCAGTGTGCGTTCACCCAGCGGCAGAACCCGCGATGGGAGACGTAGTTTGAATTTGCGGCGGTGAAACATCGTTGGCTATTGAATCACGATTTGGGCGAAAGCCTAAGCGGGCAGGCGGACGATGTCTGTTATCGCGCGGCGGGAACGTAGTAGGAGGCGCGATGCACAACGGTGGGGTCGCCGTGGCCGATTACTGCGACGCGTAGTTGGTGCCAGCCGGAATGGGGCGTGGCGTTGGCGGCGGGCGAAAATCCTAGGGTGTATTCGGCGCGGATTCTTAGGGCAATCTGGCGGAAGGTGTCCGCGAGGGTTTCGGCCTCGCGGAGAAAATAGAGCTGGCCGCCGGAGCGCTGGGCGAGTTCCGCAAGATAGAGCGTGTATGCGGGGATGCCGGAATCGCGCACGGAATAGTTGAGCAGGGTCTGGGATGCGTGGGCGGCTACCCAATCGGCGGTCATGACTTTCGGGCGGCTTTCGGTGGAGACGACGAAGACCTGAATGTCAGCGGTGGCTAGGGTGCGCTCCACGTCTTCAAACGTAAGGCGGTCGGCCGGCCATCCTTTGCGCGGTCCGGCGGTCGCTGGGTCGAGCGTGAGTCCGAGTTCGCTATCTTGTCCGTCGGTGAGAAGGACGATGGCTTTGCGCCCGGTGCGGTTCGCGAAGAGTTCGCGCGCGGTGAGAAAAACGGCTTCGTAAATATTCGACCCGCCGACATCGCCCAGCAGGGCGCGTGCATCCACGCGAGCGACGGCCTTGCGTATCAAAGCCCAATCGTTTGAAAACGGCAGCTGCAGATAGGTGTGCGCGGAGAAATCCACCACGGCGGTTTGATCGGAGGATGAGAGCGCGTCCACCAGGGCGCGGGCGGCATTTTTCATTTCGTCGGATTCGCGCAGGACGCTGGGGCTGGCGTCGAGGACCAGAGCGACGCTGGCGGATTCGGTGGAGGCGTCGAAGTAGGTGATTGACTGGGGGGCACCGTCGTCGAAGACGCGAAAATCGTCGCGTTGCAATCCGCCGACGGCGGCGCCATCGGCGCCGACTACGTTGCACATCACCGGGACGATTTGCGTGACCACGGCGATGGGGCGTGTGGAGGTCGCGTCCTTGTTAGCGTTTGTAGCCGCGCTGCCGGCCGCCGGAGTGGAAGTCAATTCGCCAGTGGCGGGATCGCGGCGGAGGGCGAGGTCTTCATCGAGGCGGCGCGGGCGGGGCAGTTTGGTTTTTTGTTGGGCATGGAGAGGAATAACAAGCGGCGTGATGAACAGCGCGACGACCAGCCAAGAGGCACGCGGGCCGACGGGAAACGGAAATGAACGGCTCAGAAGATGCTTCGCACAGCGCTGATTGAGCAAGCGGCGCGCAGGCATCGGAACAAATTCAGTCGAGGTCGAAATCGCGAAGAGGTTTTTCGACCGGACCGTCCTTGGCTTTTTTTAGTCCTTCGGCGAATTTGCGCGCGAGGACGTCTTCCTTGCTTTTTTCGGCTTCCACCGACGCGCGGAATTTCGCTTCGACGGCTTCGTCGTGCGCACGGAGGAGGCGCGCGGTGTCGTCGAGATCAACGGAAGAAGGCGGCCTCGGCGGCGGGACGTGCGAGAGGACCACGCCGAGTTCGCGGTCAACCGTGAGCTTTGCGGTGCAGCAGGGGCAGCTTAGTTCGAATGTTTCAATCGGGTTCTTCGCCATACCGTCATTTTACGCCATTTTGGGTTCGGCACGGCAGCGGCACGGTGACAGAGTCCGGCTCCGGCTCAACGGCCAATTTCGTGCTAAAGGTGCGGGGCGGGCAGCCGATGCGTGAATCAGGGAAAGAGTCATTCGCCAGGCTAAGGCGCGTGAATTCAATCAAGCCTCAAATCACAAAGTGAATTGATCGAACGGCCGTTGACATTCTGAGAATTTGCTTAGATCCGGGCGGAGCTGAAAAACCAAAGGCACAATCCACGATGAACGCGCAACTCGACATCTTTGAAACTCTCGCAGCTCTGGAAATCGTTCCGGCGAGGAGCGGCGTCGCCGCCAACGCGTGAAACTGGCGGTGCAGGCGCGGGTGCGGGGCGCGGTGGGAACGCTGGACACGTTTGAGGAGATCGTGAAAAGCCTGAATGTTTCGCGCGACGGCGTGTTGCTAGCCACAACGCGCGGCGGATACGCGGTGGGCGAGCAGCTGCAGGTGACCTGACCGTACTGGGACGCGCCGACGGCAATCAATATTCCGCGCAAAGCAAAAGTGATTCGCAACGTGATTCTGCCGAATTTTGAATTTGCGCTGGCGCTGCAATTTTTGCCGGGCATTTGCGCGGAAGAAGAGCTGTCTGGGGCTTGCTCGCCGTTTGCGAACCAGGTGCGAGTGCTGGGCGTCGAGCCCGATCCGCAAATCGCGGAGCGGTTGCGCGAAATGCTCGAGCAGGACGGCTACAACGTAGTCGTGACCGCGAGAACGCAGCAGGCGCTGGAAATTTTGCAGCATGAGACGCCCAACGTGATTCTGGCGGAAGCCGAAGGCGGGGACATCTGCGGGAACGATCTTTGCGCGATCGTGAAAACGCGCGCGCGACTGCGGCACATTCCGGTGATTTTGCTTACCAGATCCGCGCTGCCTTCGGATTGCGCGACGAGTCGGGACCTTGGCGCGGTGGTGTGCATGACGATGCCTTGCAAGCTGGACCGCCTGCGCCGGGCGGTGCACTTAGTGGCGCCGCCTCCGGCGCTGTGTTCGGTGTACAGTTCGCGGTTCAATCTTGCTTCGTTTGTGCGAACTTCGTAGAAGTTGGCTCGGTGGGTGCGGAAAACGGGCAGGAGAAAAGCAGATCCCTCGCTCCGCTCGGGATGACATCCAATTCAGTTTTTCTGCAGGATTTGAAGCCCCCGCCCTTCCTTCCAGCTTATCTATTCGGGAGAGTCTGGAGAAAAAAAGAACTTCGTCTCTTGCGAGACGAGGTTCGTGTAACGGAGCGCTGCAGTTTCGGCTTGCGGTCTAGGCTGGAGCCGGCTTTTCGCCTTTGGCCAGACCGGGAATTGGGCGTGGTTCGGGACGCAGCGAGAGTTGCGGTTCTTTCGCCGGGACTGGCGGAGCTGCGGGCGGCGGAGGCGGAATTTTATCGGGCAGCGGCTTGCCTTCCATCAAGAGTTTTAGTTCGACGGCGTCGAGGACTTCGCGGACAAGAAGAGCTTGCGCGATGCGCTCGAGCTTATCCCGCTGGGTTTCGAGAATGTTTCGCGCTTTAGTGTAGCCGTCGGTGACGATGGAGCGAACCTCGCCGTCAATTTTGATCGCGGTGTCTTCGGAATAGTCGCGATGCTGGGCGATTTCGCGGCCAAGAAAAATGGCCTCTTCCTTCTTGCCGAAAGTCAGCGGCCCTAGAACGCTCATGCCCCATTCACAAACCATCTGGCGCGCGATTTCGGTGGCGCGTTCGATATCGTTGCCGGCGCCAGTGGTGATGTGGTGGAGGAAAATTTCCTCGGCCGCGCGTCCGCCCATCAGTACGGCGAGTTGCGCTTCGAGAAATTCCTTGGTGTAGGTGTGCTTGTCGTCAATCGGGAGCTGCATGGTGACGCCCAGGGCCATACCACGGGGGATGATGGTGACTTTGTGCAGCGGATCGGCGCCGGGAGTCATGGCCGCGACAAGCGCGTGGCCCGCTTCGTGATAGGCGGTATTGCGCTTTTCTTCATCCGACAAAATCATGGATTTGCGCTCGACGCCCATCAGGACTTTGTCCTTGGACATCTCGAAATCCACCATGGCGACAAATTTTCGGTTTTGGCGCGCGGCCCAGAGCGCGGATTCGTTCACAAGATTCGCGAGATCGGCGCCGGAAAAGCCGGGCGTGCCGCGAGCGATCACGGAAAGATCCACGTCTTCGGAAAGCGGGACTTTGCGCGTGTGCACGCGAAGAATCTCTTCGCGGCCTTTTACGTCTGGGCGCGGGACAACTACTCGGCGATCGAAACGGCCAGGACGGAGGAGCGCGGGATCGAGGACGTCGGGGCGATTGGTGGCCGCGATGAGGATCACGCCTTCGTTCGATTCAAAGCCATCCATTTCGACGAGCAGGGCGTTTAAGGTTTGTTCGCGCTCGTCGTGACCGCCGCCCAGGCCAGCGCCGCGATGGCGGCCGACAGCGTCAATTTCGTCAATGAAGATGATGCAAGGCGCGTTCTTCTTGCCCTGTTCGAACAAGTCGCGGACACGGCTGGCGCCGACGCCGACGAACATTTCGACGAAGTCGGAGCCGGAAATCGAGAAGAACGGAACATTGGCCTCGCCGGCAATGGCGCGCGCGAGTAGAGTCTTACCCGTTCCCGGAGGGCCGACGAGCAGGACACCCTTGGGAATGCGGCCGCCGAGTTTCTGGAATTTTTGCGGATCTTTCAGGAAGTCAATGATTTCGTAGAGTTCTTCCTTGGGCTCGTCAATTCCCGCGACATCTTTGAAGGTGGCTTTCTTTTGTTGCGCCGTCAGCAAGCGCGCGCGGGATTTTCCGAAGCTCAGCGCTTTATTTCCGCCGGCTTGCATCTGCTTCATCATGAAAACCCAGAAGAGTACGAGGAGGATCAGCGGAGCGAAATTGACGAGGAAGCTGAGCCAGTCGGCGTTTTTCACTTCCTTGTAGCTGTAGAGGACGCTGTGATCTTGCAGGGTCTTGGTGACATCAGGGATTGCGGTGTTGGCGATAGTGACGCCGCGGAATTTTCCGCCTTCGCGGTATTCGCCTTGCAGCTCGGCGCTATTGGGCGAGAGATAGATGGTGACGTCCTTCACACTCCCGTTTTGAACCTTGGCGAGGAAGTTCGTGTAGTTGGGCTCGTCCTCGTGCGCGGTTTGGCCGCCGGTGGACGCCATGCGCCACAACACAACGGCAAGCAAGATCATCAAGAGCCAAAATAGAATTGTGCGGACTGTAGAGTTCACCTTAATTACCTCACGCTTTTCAGACCCGTACGGGCAACGCCGCGGGGACTAGAGCTTGTGGCCTTGCCGGTACCCCTGCCAACTGCCCGATGCACTGCTACTTACTTAGATGCCAAAAGAGAGCCAGCTTATTCAACCGGCGGAAGTGTCTCCAGGGACTGCTCTTCGATCACCACGCCGAGCCGCGTGCTGCCTCGCGCGCGGTAGTCGTCCGCGGGAGGCATCCCCCTTGCCCAAACTACGCGACCCGCGCTTTCCAGTACTGGCCAGATGTTCCGATCGCCCCGACGAACACGCCCCGTAACGAATATCCTGCGCAGCTTCTGCTGTTGACGCCGGCCGTGCGGCCTATAGGCGTCGCCGGGCCGCCAGTTCCGCAAAATCAAAGGAGGGCGAAGCAGATCGGCATCAATGGCGTCGGCGTCACTCTTAGTGTCGCTCTCCGCGATAGGCCAGTCAATCAATTTTAGCCGGAAGCGTTTTCCGAGTTCCGGGATGGATACGGTGGTGGCGCTGGCCAGCGGGAACGTCACTACGTATTCGTACGCGGTTGCGGGTGTACCGTTGCTGCTTGCGGCGCCTTCCGCATTGGGCTGGGGCCCTGGCGTTGGCGCTTGTGCTGGCGCATCTGCGCGAGCGGGCGTTGGCGCCAGGGCGAAAGTCAGATCCTGGAAATTTCGTTGCACGATGATGCCACCGGGCAGCTCCGCGCGATGGCCGCTGCGGGCGCCGCTCGCGATGTGAATTACTTGTTCGACGTGGTAAGCGCTCAATTCCCGGCGGTTTCCGCGCACGTATTCATAAAGACGGCGGATCAGCCGTTCCGTAAGCACGCGCAAAGGCTGGGAATCATTGTACTTGGCTGAGTTGGCATTTTGGGTCTGTGCCGCGTGGAGCGCTAGCGGGTGAAGGAGAGCGTTTACAGGGATGCTGAGTGCGTAGCCGCCATCTTGCTTGCGGACTAGCGCTTGAAAGCGATCTTCCACCAGCGCGTCCCAGAAAATTTCTTCTTCGCGGGCGAGGCGCGAGAGTTCGTTGAGGTGGTCGGTGACGGCTGGCGAAAAATCGCGGGAGAGCATCGGCAAGAGTTGTTCACGGATTCGGGCGCGAGTGCGGGTGGCGTCGCGGTTGGTCGAATCTTCGCGCCAGGGCTGGCCGATTGCGCGCAGATATTCGCGCAGCTCCTCGCGGCGGGTTGCAAGCAGCGGCCGCACGATTTTGCCGGCTACTGGATGAATGCCGCCGAGGCCGGTGAGGCCGGTGCCGCGGATGATGTGCGCGAGAACGGTTTCCGCTTGATCGTCGGCAGTGTGGGCAACCGCGATGCGCGTCGCGCGTCCATTGGCGACCACGCGGTGGAAAAACGCGTAGCGCAGTTGGCGCGCCATGTCTTCGAGGTTGCGGCCTTGTTGATGCGCTTCTGCGCCGACGTCTTCGCGGGCGGTGACGAGTTCTAGTCCATGAGCTTGCGCGAGGATTGCGACGAATTCGGCGTCGCCATCGGATTCCGCGCCGCGCAACGAGTGATTTAAGTGCACTACCGCGAGCGTGATTCCGAGTTCATCGCGCAAGCGCAGCAACAGGCGCAGCAGCGCCACGGAATCGGCGCCGCCGGAGACGGCTAGGCCGACACGGTCACCGGGCGCGAGCACACCGGTGCGTTGAATGGCTTGGAGTACGGATTGTTCGAGCGGTGTCCTCATCGGCCGATTGCCGCGCACGCGCATGCTCAGCGCGCATTGATGGTAGCAGTGGAATCAGGAAGGGTCGAGCGCGGCGCGAAAGTCGTCAGCGCTGCCGGCGCTACTTGCGGGACATCAAAGCCTGTCGGCAATCTGCTGGGTGAACAGATCGCGGCTGTAGGAAATGCGGCGGTCCAGCGCGACCGCGGCGAAATAAGAGCAGTGCTGGCGTTCGTGGCGCGCCCATGCCGCCAAGCCGGGCGCGAGCGAACCTGAAAGTTTATCCAGAGCAGCGAGTATGCCGTAGTAAGTGCCGACCGCGCGAATCTCGGAACGATCATCTCCGCGTTCGGGGCACAGCCGGACGAGCTGGAGCAAGCGATCGAAATCATCCGGCGCGACATCATGGTCCGCGATTCCGGTGACTTCGCGGACGCGATCGGACAGAGCCACCTTCAGGCTCGGCGCGACAATCGCGCGGCAATACCAGATGAAAAACTGGGCAAAGACCGCCAGCGAAGTTACGCAGATCAGAGCGGCAATCATCTCGCTCGCACCATCAAGCGCGCAGGCATGAGCCGCGCGTCCTCCGTGACCTTCGTGAATGTGTAGGACCAAGCCAAGGGGAGCCACACTCCCACCAGCGGCGGGACCCATTTCAGAAGGTTCGGTTGCAAAACCGGGAAGAGATTGCGCAGAGCGTAGGTGCCGGCGGTGGCGCTGAAATAGACGCCGAGCGCGAGGACGAGTTGGATGAGGCGAGTACGGGTTTCGCGAAGCTTAAGCACAGCGCCCCAGAGCAGGTAAGTCAGCAGTACACCGACGAAGTACAGATTTTGACCTAGCTCGACGACGAAGCGGCTGGTGAGGTGGTCCTTATTTGCGTGAATCACCATATAGGAAAAGAAGCCGGTGGCAATGAGCAGGGCCGCAGCAGCGCGGCGAATATAACGGCTGGCCTCAAGCTCCGCGAAGACCTGCTGGTAGAAAAGAATAATGACCCAGAAGAGCAGGATCGTGAGGAGGCTCTCGGAATAATAATAGTAGTAGCGGTAATTCATGGACTGAAAGCCGTAGTGCTGGATCGTAAAGTACTCGCCCAGCGCGACTATCGCGGCGGAGCCCATATAGATGTTTACAGGAAGATAGCGCAGAAAATCACGGCGGGAGATTGAACACACCAATACGTAGATCTCCAGTAGGAAACCTACAGTCCAAACCAGATAATCGACCCGGCCAAGCATGCTCTAAATCGCCTTCGCGCCTGACCCTGGTCAACTCCCGCTTGCGCGGGACCCTTAACTTATCTCCAGGGCGTTGGCGGCATTGGAGCGCTGGTGTTCGCCCACGGTGTAGGCGGCATCGGCGCGCTCGTGTTGGCCCACGGCGTTGGCGGCATCGGTGCACTGGTGTTCGCCCACGGTGTAGGCGGCATTGGTGCACTGGTGTTCGCCAGCAACCACGGCGTAGGAGGCATTGGTGCGCTGGTGTTTGCCATCAACCCAGGCTGCTGGGACGTGATCGCCTTCAGCCCCATAGCGCTGGTGAGAACCAACAACGCCAAAACCACTACCACTAACCACTTAGACATTGACCCCTCCGAGTAAAGAACTACGCGGCGGAGTCTATAAGCAGTTAGATGCCGTCAAGAGGGAAATTTTGGAGGCGTGTGTCCAAACGGTACACACCCCCTCCCCCTGGACGGGCCGGGACATCACGAGTTGTCCTGACCAAGGTAGGGTTTGGAAGCGTGTGCGGTCAACGTTACCAAGGTACTACTCGACTGGGACTTTTAGACACCGGGCGTCGCACGCGCGGCGGCCAAAATCCCGCTCATCAGCGTTTGAGGAGTTGGCGCTACACGCCAAAATTGCGCCTCGACGGCTAGAGAGGTCGCGCGCGAACGCTCCAAGGCATCTACCGCAGCGGCTAAAGCCGCTTCGATCTTGCTGCGTTGAGGCCGTAGCTAAAGCTACGGCCTACCAAGACCTCGTGTTCTGAGGGAGTCTCTTAGGCGTTGCGATAGCGTCCTGCGTGCGCCAAATCGCTTCCGGCTTGGCCCAGAGTCTGGTACGATGAAAATTCGATTCACATCGAAAATTTCTTCTGTCCGGAGCGACGCACCACAATGGCACTCGCATGTGAAATTTGCGGCAAGAAGCCGCTGTATGGAAACACGATCAGCCACGCGCACAACGTTACGCGCCGTCGCTGGAATCCGAACCTACGCCGCGTCAAGGCTGTGGTTAAGGGCGCGCGCAAACACGTCCGCGTTTGCACCTCCTGCATCCGTTCCGGTCGCGTAAAAAAGGCCGCTTGAAGCCGGCGCTTCCCGGAAGGAGTTCCGTTTGCCCCGACCCCTACTGATTCTTGTTGCCGTCATCGCATGTGTGTGTGCGATCGGCTGCAAGAAGGAAGAAGCGCCCGGACCAGATGTGTGGGCGGTCGTCAATGGCAAGCAAATTCAACGCGACGAGGTGGAGAAGTATTTCCGCACGCGGGTGAGCGCCGAAGGGCCTGCGCCATCGCAGGAAGAAGCGCTTTCGCTGAAGCTGAATATCCTCGACGAGCTGATCAACAACGAGATTCTGCTGGAGCGCGCGAGCAAGCTGAACCTGATCGCGAGCGACGCGGAAGTAGAGGATAAGTTCACCGAATCGAAAAGCCCCTACACGGAAGAAGAATTCCAGAAAAAACTGAAGGATTCGGGCCTTACCGTGGAAGATTTGAAGGGCGACATCCGCCGCCAGCTTTCGGTGCAGAAGCTGCTGAATCGGGAAGTGGTGGCCAAGATTTCGATCACCGATCAGGACGTGCTGGACTTCTATAACAAGAATCGCGCGCAATTCAACGTCGCCGAACCGCAATATCACATCGCTCAAATCGTGGTGACTCCGCATCCCGATCCCGCGGTGCACAATCGCAAGAACGACAAAGCCACCACGGAACCAGAAGCCAAGCGCAAGATCGCGTTGCTCGAAGAGAGGCTCGCGAGCGGCGCCGATTTCGGGCAGCTGGCGATGGATTATTCGGAGGATTCGACGGCTTCGACGGGGGGCGATCTGGGGTTCGTGCCGGAGTCGGCCTTAAATCAGTCCGACCCGCTGCTGAAGAAGACGGTAATGTCCATGCGGCCGGGCGACGTGACGCCGCCGATCGGCGTCAAGAATGGCGGATATCGGATTCTGAAATTGATCGCCAAGGAAGCGGCGGGGCAGCGAGAACTCTCCGATCCGCAAGTACAGCAGTCCGTGCGCGACATGCTGCGCAACCGCAAAGAGCAGCTGCTGCGTTCGGCTTACATGGTGGAAGCACGCGATGATTCGCACGTGACCAACTATCTGGCGCGGCAGATTCTGGAATCGGCGGGCAAGCTTCCAGCTTCGAAGTAGACAGACAACTCAATTAGAAAATTAAATGCAGAGAACGCGGACGCGCGGCGGAGCTGTGTTTGTACGACGAGCTAGCCGCGGCTAACGGTTTCCGCCGCAAGCCGCTGGTTCGGACGAGTCATGCGCGCGATAAGAATCGCAGCGAGTCCCACGAGCGGGGTCAGCAACAGGCAGGCAAAAAAGCCGCGTCAAAACGCGATTCCTTCTTTCTCCATTTTGCCGGCGGTGACGCCGCAAGCCATCATCCAGAGAAGTCCGAGGATTCCGAGCACGAGCCAGGCAGCCACCGGAACAAAGTGCAGTTGTGCGACCATTCACGATCTCCCAAGACGTGATGCGCCTATTCAGCGTGATGCTTTGGTCTGAATTGAAATGATTGTGACGGGGTCCGCACGGGTGGGGGAGATGCCAGGTCGTAGCGCAGACCCTAACGGTAACTAGTAACGGTTAGGTACGCGCGTGGGTCAGGAAACCACAGCAACGACTTCGCCGGCATTGACGGTTTGACCTTCGGTAACAGCGAGACGTTCGAGTTTTCCGGATTTCGGGGCGCGGATTTCATTCTGCATTTTCATGGCTTCGATCACCATAAGCCCTTGGCCAGTTTGCACTTCGTCGCCCGCCGCCACGAGCACGCGGACGACCTTGCCCGGCATAGGCGCGCGAACCTGCTGGCGGCCCTCCGCTTCGGCGGCGCCAGCGCGGTTTTTCTTCCATTCGCGAGGATCGTGGATGGACACCTGGTATTCGCGGCCCTGCGTGGTAGCGCGGAGTTCCCCGCCTCGAGTTTCGATGCGCACTTCGAACGATTCGCCTTGCAAGAGGATCGAGTAGACGCCCGGGGAGACGTCCTTGGCGTCGGCATTGAGCGGGTGGCCGTCCGCGAACCAGCGCGAGAGGTCGGGAGTTTGGACCAACTCGATGCGATGTTTTTTGCCGTCGATTTCGACGTCCAGTTTCATTTGTGACCCTTGATCGCTTCTGCCAGCACGATCAGCGCTCTGGTTCGCGGCTTACTTGTTCGCAGCGAGATTCCGCGCGCCAGCGTGATTCCGATTCCGGCGGAGCCGTTGAAGCCGCTGCGGCGCTATTGTGTGTTCCGTGCCATAGCAGCGCAGCGACGAGAATGGCGTTCGTGGCGCGAGCGTCCGCTTCCGATGACTTTTCTGCATCGCCGCTTGCGAACTCCGGTTTCGCCGATGAGTTGCGCAGAAAATCATCGAGCCAACGCGTGTAGATCGCGGCGGACTGAAAATCGCGGCTGGCGAGAATGCGCCGGAATAGGGAAACGTTGGTCTTGATGCCGCTGGCATAGTATTCGTCGAGCGCGCGGTTCATACGCGCCATCGCTTCTTCGCGATCCTTGCCCCACGCGATTAACTTGCCGAGCATCGGGTCGTATTCGTTCGGCACCGTCCAGCCGGCATAAATTCCGTCGTCGAGCCGAGTGCCGGGTCCCGTGGGCACCCTGTAATCTAGAATTTTCCCGGGAGACGGGAAGAAATTGTTGTCCGGGTCTTCGGCGTAGATGCGGCATTCGATGGCGTGGCCGCGCAGGGCCACATCGTCTTGCGTGAAGGGCAGCGGCTCGCCGGAGGCGATGCGCATTTGCAGCTTCACGAGATCGAGCGACGTGACCATTTCGGTGACGGGATGTTCGACTTGCAGGCGCGTGTTCATTTCGAGGAAATAAAAATTGCGCTGGGCATCCACCAGGAATTCAACTGTTCCGGCATTTGTGTAGTTTCCCGCGCGCGCGAGTTTCACCGCCGCTTCGCCCATGGCGCGGCGCAATTCCGGCGTCATCACCGGCGAAGGCGCTTCCTCGATAACTTTCTGGTGCCGGCGCTGCACGGAACATTCGCGTTCGCCGAGATATAGGGTGTGGCGACGCTGATCCGCGAGAATTTGAATTTCGATGTGCCGCGGGCGCTCGAGATATTTTTCGAGGTACATGCGGCCGTCGCCAAAGGCGTTTCGGGCTTCCAAAGAGGCGTCGCGCCAGGCGGACGCGAGATCGCTTTCGCGTTCGACGCTGCGCATGCCTTTGCCGCCGCCGCCCGCGACGGCTTTCAAAATTACGGGGAAGCCGATTTTGCGGGCGATGGCTGCGAGTTCGTCGAGATCTTTGATGGGATCGAGCGTGCCGGGGACCGTCGGCGCGCCGGCGGTGGTGGTAATACGGCGAGCTGCGGTTTTCGAGCCGAGCTGCTCCATGGCTTCGGCGGACGGTCCGATGAAGGTGATACCGGCGTCGAGGCAAGCGCGCGGCAGCGCGGGATTTTCGGCGAGGAAACCGTAGCCGGGATGAATCGCGTCGCAATGCGCGTGGCGCGCAACGCCGATAATTTTTTCGATCACCAGATAGCTTTCCGAGGAGGGCGCGGGGCCGATGGGATAGGCTTCGTCGGCGAGCCGCACGTGGAGCGCGCCACGATCCACGTCGCTATATACTGCGACGGAGCGGACGCCGAGCTCGCGGCACGCGCGCACGATGCGTACAGCAATTTCGCCGCGATTGGCAATCAGGACTTTCTTGAACATTTCAGCGCACCGGGCAGAACGCGAATTCTAGCATTTCAGCGGGGTATACGCGCATGTGCGGGCGTGTTCAGCGATATGGAATTCGATTGGCACAGAACGACTGACGGGAAATGCGATCCAAGCGAAGAGAGCGGGTTAGAACGTGGCGCTTGCGGTTGTGACTGCGGCTGGGTGCTCAAAACCGGAAGCGAGCGAAGTGTGGGCTGGGCCCCTTGTTACACTTCGCTCGCTCCCTGCGTTGGTGAACGACTGCGGTGTGGCTGGGACTAGCTCGCGAGCCGCTCTCGTACCGGCTTGGCGAAAGCTTCCTGTTTCAAGCCAAGAACCACTCGTCCGTTCACTTGTCCCTTCTTGAGGCGGTTGAACACGTCGTTGATGGATTCCAGCGGCAACGTCTCGATGGTTGCTTTCACTTTGCCTTCGGCGGCGAATTGCAGCGCTTCTTCCAGGTCGAGGCGCGTGCCGACGATGGAACCGCGGAGCGTGTAGCCGTTCAAGACCACCTCAAAGATAGAAACCGGAAATTCTCCCGGCGGCAAACCATTCAGGACGCAAGTGCCGCCACGGCGCAGCATGCCCATCGCCTGTTTAAATGCGATTGGCGACACAGCGGTGACCAGCACGGCATGCGCTCCGCCGACTTGTTTCTGGACTTCCTGCGCGGGGTCTTGTGTCTTGGCGTCTATGGTGATTTCGGCGCCGAGCTTGCGCGCCAGCGCCATTTTTTCAGGTCCGAGGTCCACCGCGGCGACGTGCATGCCCATGGCTTTCGCGTACTGGATGGCGACGTGGCCCAAGCCGCCTGCGCCGGAGATGACGACCCACTCGCCGGGGCGCGCTTCGGTCATTTTCAGACCTTTATAGGTGGTGACGCCGGCGCAGAGGATCGGCGCCGCATCCACGAAGGAAAGTTTCTTGGGAATTCGTCCGAGGTAATCGGCTTGGCCGAGCGCGTACTGCGCGAAGCTGCCGTTCACGGAATAGCCGGAGTTTTGCTGGTTGACGCAGAGTGTTTCCCAACCCGCCATGCAATAGTCGCAGTGACCGCAGGCGCTGTGCAGCCACGCGATGCCGACGCGATCGCCTTCCTTCAAATGAGTGACTCCCGCACCGAGGGCTGCGACGATTCCCGCGCCTTCGTGGCCCGGAGTGAAAGGAGGCGTAGGCTTAATCGGCCAATCGCCGTCCGCTGCATGAAGATCGGTGTGACATACGCCCGTTGCAAACACTTCTACGAGTGCCTGACCGGGTCCCGGCGTCGGGATCGGAACTTCCCGCACCACCAATGGTTCGCCAAACTTCTCAACAACCGCTGCTTTCATCGTCTTTGCGTGTACCACGTTGCATCTCCTTTTCGCCCGAAGATGTGCCGAGACTAGCTCGCGCTTTCGGAGCCGTAAGTACTATCGGTCACACTTCGATGTGACGTGAGTCACAATCCCGATATGGGACATCCGTGCGGTCGCCGAGGGAAATTGGACCCACCTTGCGCGTACATTTCGCTTGCCAGCGTTTCGTGGTGCGTTAGCATGCGCCATGCAATTGCGGTTCTCAGCGCGGACCCTCGCAAGTTTGGTCTGCCTTCTCTTTGCCGGGACGGGTGAGGCGTTTCTCTATTCTGCTGCGCTGCAGTCTACGTCCGCTTCGGGCAACGCCGGCGATCACCTCGCGCTCCACACTGCGCGCCGTTCACCGTTTGACTTAGAGATCGCGGGCGATTTGGCGGGGCAGCCGGCCGGCGCGGTGCGTTACGTGACGCGCGATGAACTGTTGACGCTGCCCCAAGTGAATTTCACGGTGACCGACGATCCGAACTTCACTGCTCCAACGGCCGTCAGCGGCGTGTTGCTGGACGAGCTGGCGAAACGCCTAAGCGCGCATCCTGGCGCGGATATAATCGTTGCGATTTGCGACGATCTGTACCGCGGCGATTACCCGCGCGATTACGTTGCGGCGCATCATCCGGTGCTGGTGCTGACAATCAACGGAAAATACCCGGACGCGTGGCCGAAGAATTCGGAGGGTCATGGCGTTTATATTGGCCCGTACCTGATCACGCATCGCGAGTTCAAGCCGCGTTTCAAGATTCTGGCGCATTCGGACGAAGCGCAGATTCCTTGGGGCGTGGTGCGCCTGGAATTCGTCAACGAGCGAACAGCGTTTGACGCCATCGCGCCGTGCGGGCCGCAGGCGCACGATGCCTCCGTGCAAGACGGCTATCGCATCGCGCAGCAGAATTGTCTCCGTTGCCACAATCGCGGCGACGTGGGTGGCCAAAAAGCCGGTCGGCCCTGGCTGTTGCTAGCGGCGTGGGCGACGGCGAGACCGGAATATTTCGCGGCGTACGTGCGAAATCCACAGTCGCAAAATCCGCAAACGGAAATGCCGGGTAATCCCGGGTATGACGACGCGACCATGCAGGCGTTGATTTCCTACTTCCGTACTTTCCTGGTTGAGCAGAAATAGCGAGGTAAGCGACTCAGGAATGGCAGCGGGCGCGCAGCAAAACTTCTTTGCATTCATTGCCCTTCTGGAGTAGCTTTACGCAGCTGGAATCGGCCCTTTTTCACTCCTGTTCGTCCCCGATGCGGTTGGCACCAGCTTTATGCGAGCCGGGATATGGCTCGACCGGAGAATTGCGGATGCGTCGCCTTGTCTTTGTTACCCTCGCGGTTCTCGCTGGACTGTTGCCCGTGCAGACGAGCGCGCAAAACACCATTTCCACTGTCGCGGGTGGGCAGCTACCCAATAACGTCCCGAACACGGGCGCAGGCCTGGAGGGCGTTTACGGCGTGGTGCGCGATTCGACCGGAAATCTCTACGTAATCACCGACGTCGGCGTTATCTATAAGGCTACTCCGTCAGGAACCACGACCATCTACGCGGGAAACATCACCGGCGGATACACCGGAGACGGCAAGCTGGCCACCGCTGCGACGCTGGATGAACCGTTTGCCGGTGCGCTGGATGCGAACGGCAACCTTTATTTTTCCGATTCCCAGAATTGCGTAATTCGCAAGATCACCGCGAGCACTGGAATCATTACGACAGTGGTAGGAAACGGCAATTGCAATTACACCGGCGATCGAGGACCGGCCGGCAGCGCCACGCTCAATTTCCCGCAAGGCGTGGCGATTGATGCGCTCGGGGATATTTTCATCCTGGATTACAACAACGACGTAGTGCGGCGCGTGGACGGAAGCACGAACGTCATCACGACTTTTGCGGGCACCGGAAACGTTGGATACGCCGGAGACGGAGGAGCGGCCACGCAGGCGACTCTGAACTTTCCGGTGGGAGTGGCCACCGACACGGCGGGAAACGTGTACATCGCGGACGCCGGCAATAATGTGGTGCGCTTCGTGAACGCCACGACGGACATCATCACGACTGTGGCGGGCACCGGGAATCCCGGATACGCCGGAGACGGCGGGCAGGCTACCAGCGCGTTGTTGACGTATCCCGCGGCGGTAGCAGTGGACAGTTCGAATAATTTGTACATCGCCGATACCGACAACGCGGTCATTCGCAAAGTGGACGGGAATCACAACATCACGACCATTATCGGGAACAATCAATACGGGTTCGGCGGCGATGGCGGTCCGGCGCTTCAAGCCACGTTGACCAATCCGTTCGGCGTGGCCGTGGATGGGGCGGGCGATGTGTGGGTGGCTGACTATTGGAACAATCGCATCCGCATGTATTCGGCGGCAACTGGGATTTTTAATAGTGTCGTGGGGAACGGTTCCGTCTATGACGGCTTGGCCGCTACAAGCGGCAGCCTTTATTTCCCACGCGGGCCGGCGCTCGATTCGCAAGGAAATTTGTACATCACGGATGAAGGCAACAATCGAATTCGTGAAGTGAGCGCCACGACTGGAATCATCTCGACCGTCGCCGGAACGAATGTGCCGTGCGCGCAACCTACTCTGCCATGCGGCGATGGCGGCCAAGCGACTGCGGCTGCTTTTTACGGTCCGCACTCGGTGAATCTGGATCCCACCGACACGTACATGAACATCGCGGATTCGGGAGACAATCGGCTGCGGCAGGTGAACACTGACACGGGAATCATCAGCACGATTGCGGGCACGGGGATTGCCGGCTTCAGCGGTGACGGCGGTCCGGCGAGCGCCGCACAGATCAATAGCCCGCGCGCGCCCAATTACGATTCTCTCGGCAATCTTTATTTCGTGGATACTTCGAACCATCGCGTCCGCAAGATCGACAAAACTACCGGCTTTATCAGCACGGTCGTCGGCAGCGGCGGATTTGCTTCCACAAACCAGGGCTGCCAGAACGGCGGCTATACAGGAGACGGCGGCCCAGCTACGATGGCGACTTTGCAGTGCCCGTTGGGTTTGGCGATTGACGCGAACGACAATCTCTACATCGCTGATTATCTCAACAGCGCGATTCGCGAAGTGGACGCCAAAACGCAGATCATCACAACGATCGTCGGGAACGGTACTCCGGGCTACACGGGCGACAACGGGCCGGCGAGCAAGGCTACTTTGAGTTTTCCCGATCGCGTGAGCGTGAACGGCGCGGGCAATCTTTTTATTTCTGACACCGGAAACAACGTCGTGCGCCGCGTGGATGCGTTGACGCAGATCATTACGACCTTTGCCGGAAGCGGAGCGTTTGGATTCAGCGGGGATGGGGGACCAGCTTTGTCTGCCGCGCTGGCGCAGCCCACTGGGGTAGTAGTGACGGATTCGGGCGATCTGTATCTGGGCGATCTTCTGAATAATCGCATACGCAAGGTGACGTTGAATTCCGCGGTGACTTTTTCGCTGAGTACCGTCGCCTTTGGAAATCAGGCGATCAATTCTACCAGTGGCCCGCAAATGCTCACGCTGACCAATTCCGGCGACGCGCCCCTGGCGATTGCCAATGTTGGCGTCACGTCCGAGAGCGGAGCTTTTGCACTGAGTGGAAATACATGTGGAACGACCGTCGCCGTCGGCGCGCAGTGTTCGCTCTCTATCACGTTTTCTCCGACGTCTTTCGGCGCGCTCACTGGAACGTTCACCATAACGGACAATGCACCTGTTCTGGAGAGCACGCAGATGGTTGCGTTGACCGGCACTGGAGCGGCGTCTCTGACGGTTACACTCGCGGGCGCCGGCACTGGCTCGGTTTCGAGCGTGCCTGCAGGCATAAACTGCGGCGCGACGTGCAGCGCGGATTTCACCGAGGGCACTTCGGTGGTGCTCACGGCGACGACGACGAACGGTTCGACTTTTGCAGGCTGGAGCGGGGCTTGCACGAATACCAGTGGGACTTGCACCGTGGTGATGAGCCAGAACCAAACCGTGACGGCCACGTTCAACGCGAGTTCGTCGGGTTCGGTGACGGTGACGCCGTCGAGTTTGACGTTTCCTTCGCAGAACGTGGGAACGACCAGTTCGCCGATGAGCGTGACCGTTGTGAACAATGGCACGGCTACGGTAACTTTCGCCGGCTTCACCGTAACCGGAACGAATGCAAGCGACTTCGGCGTACCCTTGCCGAACTCCGGAATGATGTGCAGCCCCACCGGAACCCTGGCCGGAGGCGAGTATTGCCAGATCAGCGTGTTGTTCGCGCCGAGCGCCAGCGGGACGCGCACTGCCACGTTGAATGTGGCGGACAGTGCCACGGGCAGCCCGCAAAAAGTGACTTTGAGCGGCACCGGCAACAATTCGCCGGTGACGATTACGGTTCCTTCGGGAGGTTCCACGACCGGTACGGCCACGCCCGGAGGCACGGCATTTTTCGGATTGCAGATTACCGGGGCGCCGGGAGTGACTGGGACTGTGCAATTTGGTTGCACGCCGTCTTCGCCGACAATTACGTGCAACGTAATTCCCAGCTCGATTACGTTGACCGGAAAACCGATTGAGATTGCGTTCGGGGTTCAGACGTATTGCCAGGGCGCGACAAATACGGGATTCGCGCCGAGCGTGCCGAGAAGGTGGCCTGCGGGCGGGATTACACTGCTGCTTTTGTCGCTCGCGCTCGGCGGAATCGCGTGGGCGATGCAACGCAACCGGCGCGTGGCGCTAACGTTTGCGGTGTTGATGCTCGTCGCGCTGGGCACGGCAGCCTGCGGCAGCCTCGCGAAAGGCCCCGACGGAGCAACACCGCCGGGGACTTATATGTTGTCGTTGAGCACGACAGTGAATGGCCAAACTCAGACGATGCCGAATTTCCTGACGCTCGTCGTGAAATAGGTCTAGCTAGGAGTGACGGTCGCGCGTTCGCGCGTCATGTAGTAATAAATTGTGGGCGTGACGAAGAGCGAGAGGATCATCGCGATCAGCAAGCCGCCGATGACCGCAACGGCCAACGGTTGCAACATTTGCGAACCGGCGCCGATCGCTAGCGCCAGAGGCAACATTCCCGCCACCGCAGCGATGGCCGTCATCACGATCGGACGCAACCGCCTGCGGCCGGCCTGAAAGATTGCTTCTTCGCGCGAAAATCCAGCCATCCGGAATTTTTTGTCGGCATCGAGCAGCAGGATGCCGTTCTTCGCCACGATGCCGATCACCATAATCAAACCCATAAAGGACGAAAGGTTAAAAGTGATGCCCGCCACGAGCAGCGCCACGAAGACTCCGGATGTCGAGAGCACGGCGGAAACCAGAATCGAAATCGGCGCGGAGAAATTGCGAAACTCGAAAAGCAACACCAGAAACACGAAAACGATCGCGAGCGCGAGCACGGTGGACAAATCGCGGAACGAATTCTGCTGCGTTTTGTAAAGGCCGCCGTATTCGACACGAATGGATGGCGGCAACTGCAGCTTCGCGAGTTCCGCCTGGACGGCGGCAATGCCGTGGCCCATATCGAGGCCTTCGAGGCGGGCGGTAACCGCGACATAACGCTGCTCGTTATCCTGCAGAATTTCGGTCTGGCCCGGCAGCTCCGTCATCGCGGCGAGCGAACCGAGATTTGCAGTGTGCCCGGCGGGGCTGACGAGCATAGTGTTGTTCATCGCCGAGAGCGACGAGCGAAGTTCCGCGGGATAACGAATGCGTACGGGGTACGGGCGATCGTTCACGACGACGGGAGCGGAGGCCTCGACGCCGTTGAGCATCGCTTGCGTTTCGTTCGCTACATCTTGCGGCGTGAACCCGGCGTGCGAGGCCGTCGCCATATTGATCTGAAAAGAAACCGCCGGGCCGCTGGTGGTGGAATCGATCCCGTCGTCGACGTCCACCACCGGATGGCTGCCGCCCACGTCAATTTTTCCGATGGCGTCGGCGACGCGCGGCGCCCATTCATCGAGCAGCTTCGCGTTCGGCGAAAACAGCATGATGTCAATCGGCTGCGGAGCGCTGGTGAGGTCGCCGATCATGTCCTGAAGCTTTTGCGTGAATTCCACTTCGACGGCCGGCTCCGACTGATTCACCTTGGTGCGAATTTCGTCCATGATCGTCCAGATGTCGCGATCGCGATCGGTTTTCAAGTCCGCGGAGATATCTCCGATATTCGCTTCGGTGACGGCAGCGAGCCCCAGCTGCAATCCTGTGCGGCGGGAAGTGGTGGCGACTTCGGGAACGGAGCGAACGATCTGGCTGACGTGCTCGATCATGCGATTCGTTTCTTCGAGCGAGCTTCCCGGCGGCGTGACGTAATCGAGGATGAAGCTGCCTTCGTCCATCTTCGGCAGCAGGTCGGAACCGATCTGCCGGTAGCAAAGATAGGAAACCGCGATGATAACCACGGTGAGCACCGGGACCCATACCGGATATTTCAGGCTGCGCCGGAACCAGCGCTCGTAAAAGCGAATCACGCGGCCGAAGTAGCCTTTCATCAGGTGCTCTTCTTCCGCCTGTAATAGGCGATTCATTTCTACGTGGCGGCGGTCGGCTTCGGTCGTCACCGAAGCGGAGGCTGTCTCCGGAACAGCTGAGTGAACCGCCGCGTTATCGGCCGGAGTTTCTTGTGGGTCAGAATCGGATTGTTTGTGCAGCAAGTAGAGGCAGAGGGTGGGCGTCCAGGTAAGCGCGAGAGTCAAAGAAGTGAGCAGCGCGACGCCGATCGTTACGGCCATAGCGCGAAAGAAAACACCAGTGACGCCGGTGATCGCAATGAGCGGCAGAAAAACCACGATGGGCGTGAGCGTGGAGCCTACCAGCGCGGGAGAAAGTTCTTCGAGCGTCAAGGCGACGGCGCGAAATCTTTCCTCGCCGGCTTCGCGATGCAGTACGACGTTTTCGAGCACGACAATTGCATCGTCAATGATTAAGCCGACTGCGGCGGCCATTCCTCCTAACGTCATCAGGTTGAAGCTCTCGCCGAGAAAGCGCATCACGATGAACGTGACGAGCAGGCTGATCGGAATCACCATGCCCGCGATGAATGAAGTGCCCCAATCGCGCAGAAAAAGAACGAGCACGGCGGAGGCGAGCAGCAAGCCGATCAGGATTGCGTCGCGCACGCTTTTGATGGATTGCCCCACGATCCAAGACTGATCGTAGAAAATGCTGACGTGCACGCCGGGTGGCAGCGTTTTTTCGATCGCGGCCATCTCCGCTTTCACGGAACTGGCGACCTGCATCGTGTTGCTGGAGCGTTGGCGATTGATATTGATGAGCACGGCCGGCTTGCCGTCGGCGGTGACGATGGTGAAATGCGGCTCGAACGCCGGAGTCACCCGCGCCAGGTCGCCGACGTAGATCGGACCACCGCTGGGCGCGCTCTTTACGAAAATTTGCGCGATTTGCTGCGCGTCGTGCGCCTGGCCGCTGATCAGGCCGAGATACAACTGGTGATTGCGCGAGAAAAGTCCCGGCGACTGAATGATGTTGGATTTATCCACCGCTCCAAGAATGTCCGAGATGCTCACGCCGGCCGCGCGCAGCTTCGCAGGGTCCGGCACGATGTGAAATTCCGGAGCCTCGCCGCCCTGCACCAGGATGGTGGAAACTCCGGAAAGGCTCGCCAGGCGTGGCTTCACGTGGTAGGTCGCGATTTCCCACAATTGCGCCTGCGAAACTTTGTCCGAAGTCAGTCCATATCCAAGAATCGGGAAACTTGAAAATTCCAATTGGACGGTGGTGATCTGCGCCGTCGGCGGCAGAGTGGATTGGACGCGCGCGAGAGCGGCGTTCACGCGTTGCAGCGTCTGGAACATATCCACGCGCCAACTGAAGTACAAATCTATTTCCGCGGAGCCTCGGCTGGTGATCGAGCGCACGTCCTCGATTCCCTGCACGCCACGGACGGCTTCCTCGATCGGGCGAGTGATCGTGACGAGCATCTGGTCAATCGGCATCACGCCGTTGTCCACGCCGATGAGGACGCGCGGGAAATCCGTGGTGGGAAAAACCGCGATGGGAATGCTGAACGCGAGATAGGCGCCGACCAGCGCGAGCGTGGCGATCAGGAAGATGATGGATTTGTGCTCGCGAGCAAACCAGTAGACTTCTCCGGATCGTTTGGATTCCCCTGGAATGTGCGGTGTGCGGCGGCTGGAGTTTGTCATGGGTGGCTCGGAGCCGTCCTCACTCGGTCCTGCCGCCGCTGGAGTCCGCAGCAGGCTTGGTGATGGTAACTTTCGAGCCGTCCGGCAAACTGTAGGCGCCAACGGTCACGACCTGCTGGCCAGCGTCGAGGCCGCTTAGGATCTGCACATCGTGGTCATCACGAATTCCAATTTTGACCGCGGTTTGATGTGCGTGACCATCTTTGCCGATGACCATCACGGACGTGCTTCCGTCCGTCGCGGTGAGTATCGCTTCTGCTGGCACAACGAGCGCGTCTTTTACGGTGTTGGCGACGATGCGCAGACCTACGGTGGAACCGGATTTCAACTTGCCACCGGGATTCGGCGCTTCCACCCAAACCTGCACGGTGGTGCTATTGGGATCCAGCGCGGGACTGACGACGCTGACTTTGCCGGTGATTTCGGATTCTCCGCTGCCAGGCAGAATCGAGGCCGCGTCGCCGACGTGCAACTCTGCTGCTTGCTGCGGAGAAACGTAGGCGCGCGCGACGACTTTGGATAAATCCATCACGGTGAGAATTGCGGTGCCGGCCGGGGGCGTGTCTCCCACATAAAACGGTCGATCGGTCACAACGCCGTTGATCGGGCTGACGATTTTCGCGTAGCTCAGCTGCGCTTCGGCGCTGATCGTTTTACCCTTCGCGGCGGTGAGCTGGCCTTGCGCTGCCTTTAGCGTGTACGACTTTTCGGCCAAGTCGTATTGATTGCGCGCTTGCGTCAGAGCGATGCGTGCGTCTGCGACGTCTTTCGCCGCCATCGCGCCTTGCTGATACAAGGACTCGCGAGCGTCGTAGAGCTTTTGTGCAGCGTCGAGCTGCTCTTTCGATGCGTTGAAGTCTTGCTTGGCGGATTGCATCGCGCTGTTGTAAGTGGCTTCGGCTTGTTCGTAGCCGCCCTGATTTTCAGTGACGGCGCCGGCCAGGTCGCGGGCCTCCAGTTCAGCGAGTAATTGCCCGGCGTGGACTTTGCTGCCGCGTTCGATGTAAAACTTTTTGATGGGTGCGACGACGCGCGGCACAATCGCGGCTTGATCGCGCGGATAAAGGATTGCGTTGGCGGAAATTGTGTCCTGGATCGTGGCACTTTCCGCCGTCGCGGCTTGCACCGCGACGGTGACGTTGGCTTCGCCTTCTTTTTCGTCTTTCGACGAGCATCCCTGCACAAACAGAATTACGCCGAAAACCATTGCTGCGAGGGGCCACGCAGCGCGCGCCTCGCGGCCGGCTGGATACAAACGCGACATCGAGAAGTCACCTCTATTCATAATTTGCCGGGGGAACCGAAACACTTGGGCCTTATTCAGAACTCGATCAGAAATTTCCGGTCACGGTTTGCAGCGTCGCCAGGGCGACGCGATAGCGCACCTGCGCGTCGTCGTACGAATTGCGGGCTTGCGTCAGCGTGCTTTCGGCGCTCACCACTTCAAGCGCCGTGGACGCTCCGGCGCGATAGCGCAAACCGATGAGTCGCAGGCTTTCCGCCGCGAGCTCGGCTGTGTGGCGCGACTCTTCGACGGCCGCTCGCGCGACCATGGCGTCGTTGTACGAGCCGTACAAATTGTTCACGAGCTGGCGCTGCGCCCGGCTCAATTCCGCGCGCGCCTGTTCGCGTCTTAATTCCGATTGGTGCAGCTTGCTGCGCATGGTGCCCCAATCCCACACCGGAACGTTGACGCCGACGGTGACGAAGTAGCCGAGGTTCGGCAGGACGCCGGCGTCACGATTTTCGATATTTTTACTGTGCAGCGCGAAGGCGTTTGCTTCGATTCCGTAATCCGCGTCCACGAAAAACGCGGGAAGGAATGCGCCCTTCGCGGCGGTGACGTCCAGATTCGCGCTGCGCAGCGTTTCCATCGCCACGCTCAGTTCAGGATTTTCGTGGCCTGCCATTTTTTCCGCTTCGGGGAAGGGCGGCAGGGCGACCGGAGTATCGAGATCGTCCACCACGCTGAAATTTTCGTTCATCGTGGCAAATAGCAGGACGGCAAGATCCATGCGCGCCGATTCCATCGCTAGTTGCGCATCCTGAAAGCCCTGCTCCAATTGGCGATACTGAATCTCGGCCTGCACGACGTCGCTGTGCGCAACCTGTCCAACGCGCTCGGCGTCTTGCGTAATATCGTAAAAATGTTTGGCGGTGTCGAGAGCACTTTGCGCGGTGGCGTACTTGCGTTGCGAGTCGAGGAGGGCGTAATAAAATTTTGTGACGGCAACAGTCAACCCTCGGTTTGCGATTTCCGCTTCGGCGTTGGCGGTGGCTGCGGCGGCGCCGGCGCGGCGATACGCTGTGCCCATGTAATTATTCGGCGAAAGATCCTCGTGCAGGACGCCCCAGGAGCGGTAAACGTGCACGCCATCGTTGGTCACGAAGCGTCCGATGTTGGTGCGACCACCATTACCTTGCGTGAGGAGCGCCTGAGAGGTGTAGCTCAATTGCGGCAAAATCGCGTTGCGAGCTTGCAGGCGATCCTCGCGTGAGCTTTTTGCGCCGTTCACGGCTGCGAGGAATTGCGTGTCATTTTTTCGCGCGCGCTCGATGGCGTCCTGCAGCGTGATGGTCACCGGCGGCGTGGCGTTGTTTGCCCCCGGAGGTTGCACCAGCTGGAGCTGCGCTTCAGCTGTGGGTTTGGTTTCATCCGGCGCTGAGGGCTCCTGCGCGCTCGCGCGGGAGGCTGCGCCTGCGACGGCAACTGTGATTCCGAGTGCATAGAGCAGGATTGCTCGGTGAGCGATTGCACGTCGCGTAGCCATCTGCATGGGGTCGCGGCGACGGAAGAAGCCGTTACGCTCTTTAGTCCAGGCTAAGAAACTCATTAGCATTCCTCCTTTAGCTCCGCCGGGCCTAGAGTGGTTGACGACGGCCGTTGCGCTAAGGCCTGCTTCACTCAGGCTAAAGATCGGCAGATAAACGCAGGATTAACGCGCGGGGTTTCGTACGGCTAGTTTTCGTGGGCTGCCAGAATGTGAACTTTGAAGACGCTGCCGGTCGCGTCCGAGCGGATCAGGTCAATGCGCCCGTCGTGCGCTTCGGCGATCCAGCGCGCAATGGAAAGCCCCAAGCCCGCGCCGCCGTCACGGCCGGTGCGCGAGCGAGCGCGGTCCACGCGGAAGAATCGTTCGAAAATTCGCGAATGTAGATCGACGGGGATGCCGGGTCCGCTGTCTGTGACGGTGAGTTCGTAACCACCCGGCGCGACGCTGCAGGCTACGGAAATTTTTCCGCCTTCGGGAGTGTACTTTATGGCGTTGTCCAGAAGATTGAGGATCATGCGGCGCAGCAGCTCTTCATCGGCGCGCACGGGCATTTCGCGCGGAGCCTCGGCGGCCACGAGTGCAATATTCTTGGCTTGCGCGAGAGCGCGCGTGGCGCGCACGCAATCGGCGGCCAGCTCATCGAGGTAGAAATCGCTGCGCGACAGGCGATATTCGCCGGCGTCCGCACGAGTGAGTGTGAATAGATCCTCGACGATGTTCCCGAGGCGCTCTGCTTCTTGCTGCAACACCGTTAGCGATTCGCGATATTCCTCCGCAGAGCGCTCCGGTTGCGACAACGCCACTTCCGCCTCGCCGCGCAAAATTGAAATCGGCGTGCGCAGCTCGTGCGAGGCGTCGGAAATGAAACGGCGCTGGCGGTCGAAGGACTGATTCAGGCGATCCAGCAATTCGTTGAAAGTGCGAGCCAGGCGGCCGAGTTCGTCGCTCGCATTTTTTACCGCTAGGCGCTCGTGCAGATTTGCGGCGCTGATGCGTTCCGCTTGCGCGCCCATGGCGGCGACCGGCTCGAGGCTTTTGCGCGCGAGAAAATATCCGCCGATGCCGGCGAGCAGCACGCCCAAAGGGATCAACCAAGCGAACGCGAAGCGGATTTGCTCGAGCAGTTCGCGTTGCGGATGCAGCGAGCGGAGAATTACGAGCGACCACGTGCGGTCATTCGCGCTGAAGCGCTGTGCGTAGGCGCGGAAGCCGCCGTTTTCTCCGGAGATGGTTGCGATCCTCCGGTCGGATTGCGCGACCCCGGAAAGAAATTGCTGGAAACCGCGAGAAGCGAGGGCGCGCGTGATTAGCGAAGCTTCGGATGCGCTCGCCGGCGGCACCTCCGCCGAGCTGAACGCAATTTTTCCGCCGGAGTCCACGATGAAAAAGGCGCTATCGCGCACGCGGTGTTCGATCATGGAGAGTTGGGCAGCGGACTGCATTCCGCTGGAATTATCGGGATCGTTGATTTCGTCCTGGAATGTCACGAGAAAAGAATTCGCGAGCTCGGTGAGGTCGGCGTCCGTGCGGCGGTCCGCGGCCTGCGAAAAAAGCAAATAGCTGGTGAGTCCGAAAAGCAGCAGAAAAATTGCGAGGATCACCGAATACCAGAACGTCAGGCGCGCGCGCAGAGTGTCAAGCATGGTTCTTCCTGCTCGCCTGCATCGACTTTTTCTTCGCCGGCCGCTGCGTTTCATGCTCGCCAGAGTCATCGCCGCGCTGGGCTTCCGTTTCGGGCCCGAAGAGGTACCCCGCGCCGCGCCGGGTGTGCAGCAACGGGATTTTGGACTCCGCGTCAATTTTGTGCCGCAAGCGGTTGACGTAGACTTCGATCAAATTCGAAAACGGATCGAAGGTTTCGTCCCACACATGTTCGGCGATTGCCGCCCGCCCCACCACGCGGCCTGCGTTGCGCGCAAGAAATTCCACCAGCGCGTATTCTTTAGTGGTGAGCGAAATGCGGCGGCCCGCGCGCGTGACGCTCTGCGCCGCGGTGTCCACCACCAGATCGGCGACGGTAATATTTGCGGGGCGAAGCTCTCCTGAACGCCGCAAGAGCGCGCGGAGGCGGGCGAGAAGTTCGCGGAATGCAAACGGCTTCGCAAGATAATCGTCGGCGCCGACGTCCAGGCCCGTGATGCGCTCTTCGACGCCATCGAGCGCGGTGAGCATCAGGATAGGAACGCGATTGCCGGTCTTGCGGATTTCTTTGCAGACGGCGAAGCCATCGCGGCCGGGAATCATCACGTCTAAAATAATCAAGTCGTACGAATTAATTTCCGCCTGATACAGCGCGTCGTCTCCGGTGGTGGCGGTGTCCACGGCATAGGCTTGTTCGCGCAGTCCTTTCAGGACGAAGCGCAGAACTCCGGGATCGTCTTCCACCAGCAGCAGGCGCATCGCGACATCATACTGTACTGGGCGGTTGCGATGGGGGCTTCCAGCAGCGGCAGCAATTTCGTTCGCTTGGGCGGCTGCGATATGAGATATTGGGCCGGTATCGTTAGGTTACGAAATATGACTTTTTGCTTCTTTTCTGATTTGAGGTCCTTGATGACTTACACCGTGGTGCTCACGCGCACGCGCCGCTTTTTTTCGACCCGCTCCGCCAGCTTGTTGATTGCTTCCGCAGGACTCTCGCTATTTGCGAGCGGGTGCGGAAAGGAAGTAGCGGTGAATCCTCCACCGCCGAAAGCCGAAGAGGCGCAGGTTCACGTTGCTGGCACGGCAAATGCGGTGCTGGTAGACACTCCCGTAGCTGAATTCGCGATTGCGCCAAACGGGTACGTTACGGCGAGCTTGCTGAGCGGCGGAAAGAAGCTTTCGCTGGACGATGCCGGTAGCGATTCCGGCGTGAAGGTGACGGCTGCTGGGAAAGATTTGCCGGCTGCAACATTTGACGTTGCGCATCCGGAGATTTCAGAGCCTCACGGACCACTGGGAACGAAAGGAAAGCGCGTCGAGGTTACCGGCAAGAATTCTGAAGCCGGGCTGGACGAATCGCTGGCAGTGGAAGTGTACGACGAGTTTCCGCGGGTTGCGCTGGTGTCCGTGACGATTCGCAACACCGGAAAGACTCCGTTGAAGCCGGATGCGGTGGACGTGGACCGGCATCGCTTTAACGCGTCGCTTGCGGATCCTGCGGCGGCGCCGAATCAGATGTGGTCGTTCCACGGTGCGAGTATTCAGTGGGGCAAAGACAATGTGTTTGAAATCCCCAAGAATTTTTCGCAACTGAATCAGATGGGATCGCTGGTGGACGTGAAGGGAGACCTGGGGCGCGTGGGCGGCGGAATCCCGGTGGTTGCATTTTGGACTCGCACGGTGGGCGAAGCGATCGGGCACGTAGAAACTCTGCCGCTGGTACTCTCAATCCCGGTCAAAACGGAAGCCGACGGTCACGTGGATGCGAGTGTTGCCCTCCAGCCGAGCGATGCCTTGAAGCCGGGCGAATCTTATTCGACCCCTGAGACATTTATTACCGTGTATGCGGGCGACTATTACGAGCCGCTACGAATTTATTCCGACGTGATTGACGGCGAAGGATTGAAGAAGCCCAAGACCAACAGTGAGGATTACGCGGTGAGCTGGTGCGGGTGGGGCTACCTGGAAAATGTAACTCCCGCGCAAATGTTGGGAACGATTCCCAAGCTGAAGGAATTCGGAATCCATTGGGCCACGCTGGACGATCGCTGGTTCAACAACTACGGCGACTGGCAGCCGCGCAGCGATACTTTTCCCGACGGCGAAATTCAAAAAATGGTGAAGCAGTTCCACGAACAGGGGATCAAGGTTCAATTGTGGTGGCTACCGTTGGCGGTGGAAGACGGTGGCCCGGGATACGAATCGCATCCCTACGGCGTCTCCGAAGTGGTGCAGGAGCATCCGGACTGGCTGATTCTGGATAAGAACGGTAAGCCGGCGCGCATGACGCGAAATCTCGCGACATTGTGTCCCGCGGTGCCGGGCGTGCGCGAATATTACAAGAAGCTGACCGAAAAAGTCATTCACGATTGGGATTTCGACGGCCACAAGCTGGACAATATTTATAGCGTTCCGGCGTGTTACAACCCGGCGCACCATCACAAATCGCCTTACGATTCGGTGTATGCGATGGGCGAAATCTACAAAACAATTTTCGACACGACGCGCGCGTTGAAACCCGATAGCGTGACGCAAAGCTGCCCGTGCGGCACGCCGCCTAGCATCGCGTGGCTGCGTTACCTCGATCAGGCGGTGACGGCTGATCCTGTCGGCTCCGTGCAGGTGCGGCAGCGCGTGAAGATGTACAAAGCGCTGCTGGGTCCGAACGCCGCCGTGTACGGCGATCACGTGGAACTGACGCGGATTGCGAACCCGAACGGCAACGAGAAAGATTTGGGATCCGATTTTGCCTCAACCGTCGGCACCGGCGGCGTGGTGGGCACAAAATTTGCGTGGCCGAACTACGGTCCAAAGCTGGCGGACGTTTATCTGACTCCGCAAAAAGAGGAATACTGGAAAAGGTGGATCGGCTTGTACAACGAAAAAATGCTTTCGCGCGGAACGTTCCGGGATCTTTACGTTTACGGCTACGACGTGCCGGAGGGCTACGCGATCGAGAAGGATGGCGCGATGTATTATGCGTTTTTTGCGCCGGCGCCCGCTGCCGGGACCGCGCACGCCGCACAGGCAGGATGGTCCGGAGAAATTGAGCTGCGCGGGCTTGCGCCCGGGACCTATCACGTGGTGGATTACGTCAACGGCAAGGATTTCGGCGACGTAACCGCGCCGGACGCGAAATTGAAAGCTAGCTTTACCGACCACTTACTGTTGGAGGCGACCAAGCAATAGCAATCTGATGCGACGCTGTAGGCACGACGACGTTGGTTCAACGCGGCTTCAAATGTTGGCGAAAAAATTGTTCGAGCTTGGCGCGATCCTTGAAAGCTTCCGTCCCGCCTTCGCACGTGGTTGAAAACGCTCCGGCAACGTCAGCGTATTCGAGACATTCCCGTGGGCTCCCACCTTGCAAGAAGCGATGAATGAACCCCGCGTCGAAGCTGTCGCCGGCGCCAACTGGGTCCACCGACGCGACGCGCATGCCTTCGCGGCCGAATTCTTGGGAGCCTTTGCGCGCCACGGCTCCGCGCGCGCCTAGTTTTACGACTATCATTTCGCAGAGCTTTGCGAGTTTAGCGATCGCTTCCGGCAAATCATCCGTCCGCGCAATCTTTTTCGCTTCGCGCTCGTTCGGGAAGAAGATGTCAACGAATGGCAGAACGGCCAGCAAGTCCTCGCCCCAGTTGCCTTCCGGATCGTCGTTGGTATCGAGCGAGGTGGAGAGGCCTTTGGATTTGGCTTCGCGAAATAAATCAGCGATGCGCGGGCGCAGCGCTTTATGAAGGAAGTACGACGAAAGGTGGAGATGCCGCGCCGAAAAAATGTAATCGAGATCGAGGTCGGCGTAGCTGAATTCAAACATCGTGCCGGGATAGGTAAGGATGAAGCGATGTTCCGGCTGGGCTAGAATCATGGTAACGCCGGTTCCAGTGCCGCTGACAGCAAAACGAACCTGCTGCAAATCCACGCCCGCATTCGTGAGCCATTCAAGAGTCATTTTGCCGAGAGGATCACCACCGATCTTTGACGCCATGCCGACGCGCGTGCCGAGCACCGCGAGATTGTGCGCGAAAATGGCGGAGGAACTCCCGAGCGTGAGCCGGAATCCGCGGATCAGCGATTCCTCTTCCGGCTTCAATCGCGCGGGTACGCCGTAAAGGATCAGGTCGGGATTAATTTCGCCTACGACGCAAACATCGAGCGGCATCGTGCGGCCCCTAGGAGCGGGTCTCCAGCTTTACGACGCGGGAAAGATTGCGCGGCTCATCGGGATTCAAACCTTTTTTGATTCCGGTGTAAAAGCCGAGAAGCTGGCCGGGGATTACGCTGGCGGCCGCGCGGGCAACTTCCGGCAGATCGAGAGACAATTCCACGAAGTAATCCGCGGCACGGCGAATTGCGGAATTGCCGGCGTTCGCAACCACGAGAGTCGTGCCGCCCAGTTTTTTGATTTCTTCCAGCACCGCAACTTCGGCATCGAAGCCTGATTCGCTGATGATGAAAGTGATCAAGGTTTCCGGGCTGACGATCGCTTTAGGGCCGTGGCGGAATTCGAGAGTGTGAAAAGCCTGCGCGTAGGAACAGGACATTTCTTTTACTTTCAACATGGATTCCTGCGCGATGCCGAAAAAGGGTCCCTGGCCGAGAAATACGTAGTCCGCAAAGTTACGAGCATCGATGAGCGACTTGATTGTGCCGTGAATTGTGCTCATGCGCTCGGCAATCTCGTCGGGGAGGTCGCGCAGCTGATCCAGAAAGCCGCTGCGACTGCCACGAACGGCCGCGAGCGATTGCAGCGTGAGCAGCATGGAGGTAAAGGAGCGAGTCATCACCGTGCTTTTTTCATCCGCGAAGGGCAGGGTGATGCTATGCGCAGCGATTCTTTCGATGGGAGTAGCAGTGCCACAGGTAACCGCGAGAGTGGGCAGCCGTAGCTTGGTTTCCAGATACTCGGCGGCCTGCAAGACTTCGGAGGTGTGGCCCGAGCGCGTAATCACTACGGGCTGGCATGGTACTGGAAATAATTGCGGAAACAGCGTGACTTCGGATGCCGGTACGGCGCGGGATTTTTCGTCGGTTAGGATGGACCAGCTGGCCGCCGCAGCCTGGGACAGATAAAAACTCGAGCCGCAGCCGATGAACACCCATTCGATATTTCGCGGAAGCTCATCGCTGAGCTTTTGGAGCATAGGCGTCTGCTGCAAATGCTCCAGACACACTTTCCAAGTGGCTGGCTCCGAGAGAATCTCCGCGATCGTGTTAGTGCCAACTCCTGCTTTCAATTCCACCGACTGTTCCTCCGCTCGACCTGCTGTTCCTCCGCAGACTGTTCAGGATAAATTTTCAAACCACCATGACTTTGATATGCGCCGCGCGAAGCCCGCGAAGATGCTGCGCGGAAATTTTGCAGTCCGTGATGGTGTGATGGACGGACGAAGTGGGCGCGATGAAGGAAAGGCTGCGGCGTCCGAATTTGCTGGAATCGCAAACGATGATGGTGGTCTTGGCGTTTTCCATCATCACGCGATTGGCGCGGGCTTCCAGCAGGTTGGGAGTCGTCAGGCCATATTGCAGATCGAATCCGTCCACGGCGAGGAACAGCAGGTCGGCGGTGACGTGCCGCAGCGAATCCTCGGTGAGCGGGCCAACCAGCGAAAACGAATTCTTGCGCAGCGCGCCGCCCGTTAGAATCAATTCGACGTCCGTGCCGGCGAGTTCGGCGGCGATATTCACGGCGTTGGTGATGACGGTGAGATCGCGAATATGTTTAATGGCGCGCGCGACGGCCGTGGTGGTGGTGCCGGAGTCGAGAATCACCACATGCCCGGGGCGAACCAAGCGGGCTGCCGCGGCGGCAATCCTCAACTTTTCACGACGGTGCAACTGTTCCTTTTCGTGCAGCGTGGGGTCGCGGAGCGCGGACGCGTCAATGGGGAGCGCGCCGCCATGTGCGCGTTGAAGGCGTCCCATTTGGTGCAACGATTCCAAATCTTTGCGGATCGTGATCAGCGAGGTGGAAAAACGGCGAGCGAGGTCCTTGACGACTACGCGGCCGTCGCGCTGCGTCAATTCAAGTATTTTTCGGCGCCGCTCTTCCGCCAGCATCGCTTAGGGCTTTACTTTCGAATTCTTACTTTTTGTTACTATTTCGTGCCAGAGAGTGATAGCTTGGCACAAATGCCCGCGAGGAGCAAGGAATTATGCCCGTTCCGACGATTGTCTGCGTGAGCGCCAACCCCGCGATGGATCGCCGCGTACGCGTCCACTCACTGAGTGTGGGCGCGGTGAATCGCGCATTGAGCGCGCAGGGTTTTGCAGGAGGTAAGGCGGCGCATGTGGCGATGGCCGCGCGGGCGCTCGGCGCGGCGGCTGCGTGGGTGGGATTTCTCGGCGGCGCCATTGGCCACGAATGCGGGCGGCAATTGCAAGCGCTGGACATTCGAGTGGCCGCGATTCCTTCCGCGGCCAGTACGCGTGTGAATCTGGAAATCATCGACGAATCCGGACGAGTGACGGAGATTCTCGAACCGGGCGCTGCGCCCAGGGCGGAAGAGTGCGATGAATTTCTGCGAGCATGCGTGCGCGGAATCCGCGAGGAATGGAAGCCTGCGGTGCTGGTGATTTCCGGCAGTTTGCCCGCTGGTTTGGGAGCCGATTTTTATGTGGCCTTGACCGAAGCCGCGCGCGCCGCAAACACAAAGGTGTTTGTGGATACCGGCGGTGAAGCGCTGCGCGAGAGCGCGAGAGTGCGCCCGGATTTTGTGAAGGTAAATCGCGCGGAAGCCGAAGCATTGTTGGAAAGAAAATTGACGACGATGCCGGACTTGATTCTTGCCGTGCGGACAATGGTGGACGGCGGGTTGGCTAGCACGGCGATCACTTTGGGACACGAAGGATTGATTTGGCTCGAGCGCAAAGACGGGCCGCTGTGGCAGGCGCGGCCGCCGCAAATGAAAGCGATCTCCGCGGTGGGATCTGGCGATGCGACGCTGGCCGGTTTCGCGCACGCGGCGGCGCAAGGCGTCAGCGGCGAGGAAGCGGTACGTTTGGCGACGGCTTGCGGTGCGGCGAACTGCGTGGCACCGGCGCCCGGCAGGATCGAACTTGCGACGGTCGAAGCGCTCGTACCGCAGATCGAAGTTCAGCAGCTCTCTCTAGGAATGAATTAGAGTCGGCGCGCGCTGAAGCCGCGCACCGACGGGTTTTCAAATTACAATTCTCTGCAAGCGCGACTGAAAAAAAGTTTTTCGCAGGGGCTGCAATTCGAAGCGTCATATACCTACGCGCACGCCCTTGATGACGCGTCCAGCGCAGCTTTAGGCTCGCTCAATAACGGCGATTTCCGTGATCAACGTTACCCGTTTCTGGAATACGGCAATTCCGATTTCGACGTGCGGCACCGCTTTGTGATCAGCTACATTTATCAACTTCCATTTGGAAACGGGAAAAAGTTTGGAGGCGACGCCACCGGGCTGAAGAACCAGATTATCGGCAACTGGCAAGTTTCGGGCATCACCACCGCTTCCACGGGAAATTGGTTCACCATCACCGACGCCGTCACCAACGTATCCACGAGCGACGGCGGCGGAGGCGTGGGCTTCTTCCAGGTACGCCCGAACGTCGTCGGCAATCCCAACGGAAAGTCGTGCATGGCCGGCACCGTTTTCAATACTTGCGCTTTCGTAGATAACACCATTCCCTTCACGTTCGGAAACGCGGGACGCAACATCGTCCGTGGACCTGGATTTCAAAACTGGGATTTTTCGATCTTCAAGCTCTTTCCTATACGCGAACAGATGCGCGTGGAATTTCGCGCAGAGTTCTTCAACATCTGGAATCACGTGAACCTTTTGTTTGAACCGGAGGGTGAAATCAGCGAGGAGCCGCAGCCGCTGGAATTTGGCACTCCGCAATTTGGATTCGTGCAGGGAGCACGCGACCCGCGATTCATTCAATTCGCGCTGAAATTCTATTTCTAGCGCGCGGGGGGCACGGCCCGTCGAGTTTGCGCGCGCAGGTCGCGCTCAGCCCATCGCTTCTTTCCAGCCGGACTTTATTAGCCAGCGATTCATCGGATAGGACGTAAGGAACCCCAGAATCATTCCGATTTGCATCATGAACCAATAGCCCGGTTGCGTGGGATTCAGATGCGGATGGGGAAAAAAGACAAAAAAGGTGAGCGCCATCCAGGCGAACAATCCGATTTCGAACGTGAGGATGGAGAGGGTATCGGATTTGATGGCGGCAATGAGTCCTTGTGCCAGCGAGAGTTTGCGCATGGGCATGATCGCGAAATATTGAAAGGCCACGCCAAAGAGCCAGGCGAGCAGGAGGTCCACGGCGTAGCTGGCGTATAACGCGCTGCCAAACAGCGTCCATCCCAGCGCGAACAAACCGAACTCCGCGACGATGTCTCCCAAGGTGCAGCCTGCGCCGCAATGCGTGTCGGAGACCAGGGTTTGGCGCCAGCTCGGCGCGCGTTGCGCCCGCGTCGCGTGTGGCATCTGGTGCGGATGCATGTGGTCCATGGACATTTCGCGCGTGGCGCCTTTGGCCATGCCTCTGCCAATACGGAAATAGCACCACAAGCCGAACACGCTCAGATAGAGAGCGTTGACAGGCCAGACGAGATTCATGATCCACATTTTTTGCGGGTGCCGGAGCTCGTCGATGGCGATGACGATCGCGCAGACGAACGCGATTCCCAGAGAAATCCAAGCGATGGCCGTGAACATGCCAGAGATCCTTTCCTCCCGAATCGCGGGCGAGCTAATGGTGGAGATGCTGGGGAGTGGAGAATCGGTTCACGGATTTTGCAAATCGCGGGCTTAGCGGCGGGAGAGTTTCGCGCAAATTTTCCGTGGGACATTAGGGATCGGATTTTGGAGCGGGCGCGGCGCCTCAATTCGGCGAGTGGGCCGCAAGAGCCTGAATCCGGCGATATTCCTGCAAGTCATGCGCGGCTTGATCGGACTTGCCTTGTCTTCGGTGAACTCCGGCCAGCGCCAAATAGGCCTGCGCGGCGAGCGGAGTTTCTTTTTCCAGCTCGATGACACGCGTCAGCGCGTGCTCCGCGACGTTGGGGTCGTCGATCGCTGCAGCACGACCGAGTGCGTAAAGAGTTTCCGGCATGTCCGGGCGCAGCGCATCAGAGCGCTGCAGTTCCGCCTCCGCTTCCTTCATCTTTCCCAGATGCAATAACGCGTCGCCCAAGCGATACGCGGCTTCCGCATTTCCCGGTTGTAATTTGGCTTCGGCGCGAAATTGCTCCGCCGCTTTTTCCCATTCGGACTGGGCCGCGTAGACTCGGCCAAGCTCAAGCCGCAAGCCAGGCAAATCGGGACGGAGTGCGATGGCCTGCTGGTATTCCTTCTCGGCGTCCGGAAACATTTTCAACGCGTACTCGGCCTGGCCGCGCACCTGATAGGCACGTGCGCTATCGGGAGAAGTAGCGAGCAATTTTTCAGAGGTTTCTTCGGAGAGAGCGCGGGAGGCACGGCTGAGATAAAAGAGAAGATTCGGATCGTCCGGAGCTTTCGCGAGAGCGGCTTGTAGGTTTGCCACTGCTTCTGCCGGCTGGCCAGCCTGCAATTGCGCGATGCCCAGCGCGCCGTCGGCGTGAACCATTTTCAGATGCGGAATGGCTTCCGAGGCGTAACCTTCCGCGAGGAGCGCGTAGCCCAGCAGCTGATGAGCCGGGAGAGAATCCGGGTTCAGTTCGACTGCGCGCTTCAAAGGAGCGATAGCGGCGGCGTAATCGCGTTTTTTCATGTGAGCGTCGCCCAGGTGCAACAAGACATCGCTCGAGGACGGAGCGAGATCAGCCGCTTTGCGAAATGCTGCGATGGCCTGATCGAGATCGTTGCGATTTTCGGCGTCCAGGCCGGATTGCAGCGACGCAGCTGCGTCCGGAGAGAGCGGCGCCGGCGCGGTTTGCTGCTGCACGCACAGACATAGCCATAGAAACGCCTGGAGCATAGCTACGCGGACTCCTCGATGACTATAAACTGATCGGATTTCACGCCGCGCAGAGTTTGCACGGTCCCGGAAGGCCAGCGAATTTCGATGTCGGCGGTTTCGGCGGAGCCGAGGCCGAAATGCAAGCGCTTGTCGTTCGAAGAAAGATAACTTCCCGCGGCCGTCGCGAAGCGTGTCTGGCCATTCACTTGAACGCGGGCGCCGAAGCCGTCGCGATTGCTGCGCTTTCCGCGCAGAGTGATCGTCAGCCAACGCAGCGCGCCGCCACGGTTTAAATAACACTGCGGCGCCTCGCCGAGGGAAGTGGTAATCACGTCCATCCAGCCGTCATTATTCAGGTCACCAAACGCCGCGCCGCGTCCCGCGACCGGAACATTCGACCCTGCGTCCGCTTTTTCGAAGCGTCCTTGGCGATTCATTGCGAGCAGCGGCGGTTCGCGATAGCGCAGCGAACTATCGTACATCTGCACGTTATCGAAAACGTGACCCTGCACGATGAACGCATCCTTCCAGCCGTCGTTGTCAAAATCCTCGAGGCCCACGCCCCATCCCGAATTGGCGCCGGATAGCACGCCGAACCCGGCCTCGAGTTCCTGCGCGCTGAAAAGGCCCTTGCCATCATTATGAAACACGGCATAAGGCTCGTGCGGGAGTTGGGTGATGAGCAGATCGGGGCGGCCGTCGTTATCGTAATCCTGAAAGACAACACCCATTCCGGAAAGCGCTTTGCCATTTTCCGAAAGCGCGGCGCCGGAATCGAAACCGCATTCGGTGAAAGTGCCGTTTCCATTGTTGTGAAAGAGAAATTGTTCGATGGCATCGTTCGCGACAAAAATATCGGTGTAGCCGTCGCCGTCGTAGTCGGCGAACGCGACGCCCAGCCCGCGTCCTTTGTTCGCGGCGATGCGGGATGCGACGCTTACGTCTTCAAATGTGCCATCTCCGCGATTGTGGTAGAGGATGTTGGTGATCGGCGGGAAGTCACCGGGCGGGCAATACGTTGGTTGTTCGACGCCGCACGTTTTGCTCTTCTCGACGCTCCAATCAAGATATCGGGTAACGAAGAGATCGAGATGGCCGTCGTTATCGTAATCGAAAAATCCAGCGGAGGCCGACCATCCGCCTGCGGCGACTCCGGCTCTGGCGGTGACGTCGGTAAAAGTGCCGTCGCCATTATTGTGGTACAAAATATTTTTTCCGAAGTTCGTCACGTAGATGTCGGAAAAGCCGTCGTTGTCGTAATCGCCGACCGCTACGCCCATGCCATAGTTCGCGTCGCCCGCGTCGGCCAGGCCCGCGCGCTCGGTGACGTCAGTGAAGCTGCCGTCTTTATTTTGGCGATAGAGGCGGTTCCGGTAAGCGGGATTTTTGCGATTGAAACTTATGGCGCCCCCTGGGCCCTCTTGCAGTTGCCCTGCATTCACGAGAAAAATATCGAGCAGTCCGTCGTTGTTGTAATCCAGCAGCGCCACGCCTCCCGGCATCGTCTCGATTAAATATTTTTTGGACGTGGGTGAATTGCGGAGAACGAAACCGAGTCCTTTTAGCGATTTCACTTCGAAGATGGATTCGGACTGCGGCTTTGCGGCTGGCGCAGCGCTCGATGCGCCGAAGATATTGGCGGCGGGCGCGGTGAGGAAACTTGAAGGAGCCGCTCGAGTCGCAGCGAAGGCGCCCAGGCTTAGGAAAAACTCACGACGCGGAATGTTGCGCGTCATTCACGCCCCTCCGGTCGCGCGAGCAGTCCGACGGCGAAACGCGAGGACCAGGATAGCCGCGCGCGGTGGCAGGAGCGCAGAATTTGCGTGCGCTGAAGGTTGATCGTGTGTGGCTGCCTCTTGCCGAATTCGGTGCGCATAGGCCGCCAAAAACGATACCACCAAATCGCTGCTGGCCGTCGCGCCCTGCGGCGATCCTCGACTGCGCTCAGCGGCTTGCGCTGATCCGCTTCGCTGCGGCGGCGGTTATTTTCACAATGCTGACGGGGCCGTAGCGATCGGTCGCCGTGGTCCAGCCTTCGGCCGAGGCGCTTTCCAGGTGCGCGAGATCGTCGTAGTGCGTGCTGGCTGCTCCGTCAATCGTCACGGTTCGCGCCGAGATACCGTGCAGCTTCACTTCGTACTCGCGAAGTGGCGGCTTATAGGTTCCGGTCGGCGTGGCCACATCGAATCGAACGGTTGTACCGTTGTCGCTCGTGGATAGCCGTTGCTCGAAGAACGCGCCCTTCTCGTAGGCGTACGAAATGCCGTCATCGTCGTAATAGTCAAACGACGTTTCCGCCGCCGTGGGAAACACATCCACAACAACGCTCGTCACCGGATGTTCGCCGACGTACTGCTGGACGTCTTGGGTCGGCAAGATCGCACCGGCGCGGATGAAAAGCGGAATGTCGGCCCAGGTCTCGGGATTCACGGAATAAACGATGGATTTGCCGCCTTCATATTGTTGGCCGCGAAAATAATCGAACCAGTGGCCCGCCGGCAGGTAAATCGTGCGGCGTGCCTGCCCTTCGCCACGGACCGGCGCCGCCAGCAGCGAATCGCCAAACATCCATTCGTCGGTGATGTCCGCCAGCCGGACGCCGTCGTTCGGAAAATCCCAGAAGAGCGGACGCACAACGCCGACGCCCGTCTCATGCGCCTGGCGTTCATACGAGTACATGTAAGGAATCAGACGATAGCGCAATTCGATCGCGGCCTTGGCGTCGGCTTCAGCTTGTTCGCCGAAAACCCACGGCTGGCGCTTTTCGTCCAGGCTACCGTGCACGCGCATGATCGGCACGAGCGCCGCAAATTCCACCCAGCGCGCATAATTTTCAGAATTCGGACGCCCGTCGAAGCCGCCGGTGTCCATGCTCCAGTGCGGTTCTCCGAGACCGATTGTGGAAAGCATCCGCGCTTCCTGCCAATTCATGCTGGGAAATCCCGTCCAGATGTCGCCGGACCATTCGCCGTAGGCGTAGCGCTGCGCGCCCAAATAAAAATTGCGATTGATGGACCATACGCGCTGGTCGCCGATCGAACGCGCACCTTCATACATGGCGCGTTCCATATCGGCATGCTGGAAATTTGGAAACTGAGCGTTGCCGTTCGAATCGGCTTCGTCATTCCAAAAATATTGCAGGCCCGCACGGTATGCGGGAATCATGTGCTCCCAAAACCAGGCGCGCGCGGCGGGCTTGGAAAAATCCACATCCAGCGCCGGGCGCATCGAAAAATAATCCAGGTAGGGTTCTTCCCAATCGAAAAACAATTTATGATCGGACCCATACTGCGCGGCCTCGGTGGGTTTGCCGTCCGCCGTGCGCATCACAATGCGCGGTTTGAAAATGCCCGCGAGCTTGATGCCCTTCGCGCTCATTTCCTCCGCGAATTTCCCCGACGCACCGTCGGGATACTTGTCAGGGTGCACGTTTCCCGGGCCGCTGGTGCTGTTCCATCGCCATTCGCCGTAATCGTCCTCGCCCCACGCCTTCCAATCGAAATCGAGGATGAATCCGTCAATGGGAATTTGTTTGGCGCGATAGGTGTCTATGATCTGCGTCACTTCTGCTTGCGTCGAACCATACTGGCTATTCATGAAGCCCAGCGTCCATTTAGGCATCATCGGCGGGTGGCCGCTGATATCGGCGACGGCGTGCATCATTGCTTTTGGATCGCCGACGATCGCGAAATATTCGACATCTTTTCGCGAGCCACCGCTGAACTGAAGCATTCCTGCGGCAATGTCGAAGTCTCCGCCATCGGAATCCACCAGCAAGCCGTACGTGGGAGTGTACACAAGCGGCGCTCCGGCATCGCCTTGACGGCCGGCGCTCACCAGGCCGCCCGAGCGGCGGACTCCGATACGAATATCCTGGCGCGCGTCCATATTCTTTCCGGGCATCGCGGTGCCGTCAATGCCGAAGAACGGGTCTGTAGCCTTGCAAGCAAAACGCAATCCGCTGGAATATAAACCGCCCTGCGCCGGTTCTTGCATCAGCAGATGATTTTCGGCGTCGTAGATCGCAAAGCGCACCGGCGATTTGGATATTTTCACGACCATTTTATCGGTCGAGATCGTCAGCGGATCCGAATCGGTGTCAATTTTCGCGGGCGTGTCGTTGCTCCAAACGCGATTGGGGTCGAGCACGGGAGTGGGAGGGCTCGTCTGGCCTTGCGGCTGGTAATGCACGCGCAAAATGTTGGTTTCGACGACCTGCACGACAATCGCGTCCGCGCCGGCGTGCAGCGTCAGAGTGTCGCCTTTCACTTCGGCACGGCCCAGATTGCCTACGCCGGGCGGAGGATCCTTTTCAGCTTGCTGTGCCCTCGCGACATGAGCGCCGAGAAGAACGAGCAGCGCAAACACGATTCGAGGTATTTCGCGCCGCCACAAAGAGTGAAACAATCCGCCGCAGTTCGCAAGATTGCGCGCAATAAAAGAAGATGCACCCGAGTGGATTCGAGCAGCACCGCCCCTCGCCGGAATGTACTTGCTACGCCTCATTCGCATCCTCTTTCGGTTCCGGCTGAGTGAGACACCAAACTTCCACAACCAGACAAACTCGCACGCCGTGCAGCACATCGGAAGAGCTTCTGTTCGCGGCGGCTAGTGTTCACGGGACCCGGAAGATTTATTTTTCGCGCACCCGGCGAGGGGCCGGGGAGGCGGCGAAATGTTCCGCGTTTCGGAACTCACTTTCGCCGCCTTCCAGGTGGTGGCATCTCCGGGTGGGGGAGATGAAATCGCGCCAGGCGTCAGAAGTAGAATTTTGCCGCCACCTGTGCCGTACGCGCTTGATAAGCCGCCGTGATCCTTCCGAAATTGCCGGTAGACACGTCGCCCAGATTTGTGTCCGGTTGGAAGAAGTCTGGATGATTGAGCGCGTTAAACATCTCGAATCGGAATTGCAAGCGCTTACTCTCGGTGATATTCCAGTATTTTTGGATGGCCATGTCCCAATTGAAGAAACTGGGTCCGCGAAGATTCGCGAAGAACCTCGGAGCGTCTCCAAATGTGAATTGGGCAGGTTGGGAGAATGCCGCCGGATTGATCCAGTCGTTGATCGATTGATTGGCCGGCACGGGGTTCACGCCCGGCACGATGTTCGGGCGCTGGTTGAAACCGAAACCGATGTTGTTCGACGCCGGTTGGATGGAAAGAGGCAATCCCGACTCCGCGGTAAGTATTCCGCTCCAGGCCCAGCCTCCCAGGACCGCGTCCACCGGTGTGCTCCACTCCGAGCCGAAATGCTTGCCCTTGCCGACCGGCAAATCGTAAATGTATGAGGCAACGAACCTGTGCGGAACGTTGCTTGCGTCCACCGAATAGTCGGCGGCAAGGTTGTACGAATTCAGGTTGCTGGTCCCACTGCCTGGGAACGCCCACCCGGCAGGTCCTTGCACGTCATCCATGAACTTCGAATACGTGTAGGAAAGGTTGAGGTCCAGGCCAGAGTGCCAGCGGTGTGTATAGGTAACCTGCAGTGCATCGTACTTGGAGGTACCGACTGTAGGATCGTTTTCGGTCACACTACAGTATTCAGGAAACGGAAGCAGCGTCTGGGACAGCTGAACTGTGGCGGCGTTGAGGCCGCAACCGCTCGATGTTATGTGCCCGAAGAAGGGGTTGGGAACTGCATTGAAGAGAGCATTCCCTAGTGCCAAATTGCCCGGCGACATCAAGTCCCACCCCAAAGTAGTCGCCAGCAGGTTTGTGCCGTGATTCCCGACGTAGCTGATGTCCAGCAGGTCGTTGGGCGTGAACGAGTATTGCCCCCCGGCCATCCATTGCTCGACGTAAGGAGACTTCCTGTTCTGGTTCGTTATGGCAGCCCCAAAGCCGACATCCTGCAATCCCCCCGCGGAATTGCCTGTGGGGAGCCGTTCGGTGGTGAACGCCGGGCCGCAGGGCGCGGGAACGCCGGGAACAGCTTCGCAATTGACATTGGCATTTCCGCTCAGAGTCGTAGCGGGAGTCAGACCGTTGTTTAGAGACGTGTTCCACGGCGTTTGCTGCGAAAATCCGTCATTGGGACCCTGGCCGTAGAAATTCGGAGGGTAGAAAATGCCGTACCCGCCACGCAGCACAAGCTTGTTGGAGGCTTGAATAGCGATGGAGGCGCGCGGAGCAACATTGCCGTACGTAGTATTGTATAGGCCGGGATTGTTGGGGGTGGCGAAGATAAGCTCACCGGGAACAGACATCCCAACCTGAGCGCTTATGGGGTTCTCGGCGGTGAAGCTGAATGAGTTTTGCGCGTTGTGACGCTCCGTCGGAGCAGTTTGGATTTCATAACGGAGGCCCAGGTTCAAAGTGATCCGCGACGTCACCTTCCAGCCGTCCTGAATATACCAACCGAGGAAATGTTTGTCGGTGGCCGGAAATGCCTGATACAGAGTGCAAAGCTGACACGCCGTGCCGTTGTTTCCGCTTCCTACTCCCAGCAGGAAAGAGGCGAGCCCGTTTCCCGTGTCGCCGGTCGTGTTATTCGGATCTGGCCCGGCCGTGGACGCGGTCTGGAAATTGAGGGCGGTCTGGCCGTAGTGCCCGCCGTCAATCCGCAGCCACACATCGGTAAAGCCGAAAGACAATTCGTGCCGACCCTCTAATTTCGTAAAATCCAGCGAACTGGTCCAGAAGGTCTGCGGCACGATGTAATCGTTATTCCCGCCGACGGCGCCCAGCGGCGCGTAATTCCCGCCACCACTAAAAGAGATCTGTGGAAACGCCGGGGCAATCGAGTCAATGAACGCAGGGAACCCGAGAGTCGAAGTTTGGAAACCAAAACTTTGTCCAGTGGCCTGCTCGACGTGGCGATTCACGCCGAAATTCGCGTTCATGGTGAACGTCGGGTTGAAAATGTGATTCCACCCTACGTTGACGCTGTAGCGATTGTTAGGATTGAGCAGTCCGGGGCCTGCCGGATCGTCAGCTCCGTAAAAGTCTGGCGTGTTTGTTTTAGTTTGGTATTTCTGCGACCAGCGAGCGTAGAGGCGATTGCTATCGTCCACGTTGTAGTCTATGCGGCCCGAGTACTCGTTGGAATGTTCCGCAGCAGCCCCTGTAGGTACGAAATTGGTTCCGGTTGATCCTCCGCCCGTCGGCGTCGGCCAATAGTTTGCAGCCGCGATTTTGCCAGCGATGGTGTCCAGGAACGCGGCTGGAATCACGTTCGTTACGCCCGTCCCGGTTGAGATGTTGCCGGAGATAGGATCGCGAATGAATTCCGTGGTGGCGCCCATCGGGCAAGTAACATGGTTGCCGGTTACCGAATCAGTCCCTCCGCACGTGACCTGGCGCGTGCTGAACGGGTTGTAAATTTCTCCGGAGTAAATCGGCCTTCCGAGGTAGTCAGTCCCCGACTGTGCGCCCAGCAATGCCGAGAAATCTCCTCCTCGTTCCGCCGTGGTAGGCAGCGTGTAGGAATTCGTTGATGGCGTGGATTGCCGCTCGCCTTCGTAGTAGGCAAAGAAAAAGAGCTTGTCTCTCTTAATAGGGCCGCCGATCGTCCCTCCAAACTGATTGCGATTGAACGACGGTTGAGCGCCATTGTTAAAATAATATCTCGCGTCGAAGGCGTCGTTGGCGTAGAACTCCCAAGCATCTCCGTGGAAGCCGTTGCTTCCCCCCTTGGTCACGATGTTCACCACGTTGCCGCTGCTCCAGCCATACTGCGCGGTGAACGCGTTCGTCATAATTTTCATTTCCTGCACGTCGTCCACGGACGGAACGTAGATTACTCCTCCCCAATCAACGCGCGTGTCCCACGTTCCATCTAACAGATATTCCGCAGTGCCAAAGAACGTTCCGCCAAAATTCAAAAAGGAAATATCCTGGTCCGCGGTTTGTGCCAGGCCGGGGGCGCCCACGACCTGCTGTTCGGCAGCGTTATTCACCGACGAATTGATCAGCGTCAGGCTGATGACGCTGCGAAAATTCAGCGGAAGCCCTTCGGCGAATCTCGAAGAAAGGTCTTCCGAAATATTGGCGTTGTCCGTATTCAGCAATGGGGCTTGCGAGGTGACTTCCACGCTTTCCGTCACCGCGCCTACGGACAGGCTGACTTGCTGTTCGGCGGTCTGGCCTGCCGCCAAGGTGATTCCTTCTTGTTTGTACTGCTTGAATCCGGAGGCTTTCGACTCGAGGGTGTAGGTGCCCGCGGGAAGGAACGTAAACGTATACAACCCGGTGTCCCCTGTCGCAGTTGTGCGCGAAACTCCGTTCTCGGAGCTGGTGAGGGTGACGGTGGCTCCTCTGACGGCCAAGCCCGCCGGGTCAGTGACACGACCGTTCAGCGTGGCCGTGAATGCAGCCGACGACTGACCGTAGAGCGGCTTCCCACAGAACAACAGGATCGCCAGAGCGCCGAGCAGCAATCCCAGCTTCCATGACTGTTCTCTGCCTGACATTGAGACATCCCTCCTCGAAATTCTGGCTAGCGCCAGGACTCCACCCCGTCTCGCTCGAAAAATTGGCCAAACGTCGCTGCGTGTCAAAATCCGCACAGGCGACTCTGAATTTTGGTGAAAGCGCTAGGACACGCTTCAATAGGCCGGCCTGAGTTATAGTGAGTCCCTTCATCGCTGGCAACGGTTTTCAGGTAAAGGAAGGGGGATAAGAGCGAAAAGGTACGTAACTGTCGGTTATACTATTGATTGCGAATGGTTTGCTTTAAAGGCCCAAACGGACGTTAAGTGCCGCTCTCATCAGCCTTTTACATTGCGCACTGCTGCAAAGCGCAGTACCATCCATCAAATTTGACTTCTTAGTGCCGGAATGGGTCGAGCTGCTACTCTGTTTCGCGACGCAGCGGTACTCGTCACCGGGGGCGTGGGGTGGAGTAAACTTGCAACCTGAGCAGGTCACCGAAAACTGGACACCGTGTAGCGAAGTTGAAAAGGGCGCCGTCCAACAGCAACTGGAATTGCTGCTCGCGTCACCCCTGTTTCATTCCAGCAAGCGATATCCGAGGTTTTTGCGCTTTGTAGTAGCGCGCGCGCTCGCCGGCCAAACCGACCAGCTCAAAGAGCGCATCCTCGGTGTGGAAATCTTCGAGCGCCCCGCGGACTACGACACGAACACCGACCCGATCGTGCGGGTCACGGCGGCGGAAATCCGCAAACGCATCGAACATTATTATCAGGACGCGAAGCACAGCCACGAAATCCGGATGTTCCTGCCGGCAGGATCCTACGCACCACAGTTTTATTGGCCCGGGCATCCGACCGGTCTTCCAGCCACTGCGCTGGAATTGCCGGCTGACGCCGCTGCAGAACTCGCCAAAATCCAGCCGGCGCTTCCCGCGCTGCCTGTCGTTGCACCGCAAACGAAGCGAAAATTCGCACCGCATGGCGCGCTGGCATATGCGCTGGTGGCACTGATCCTGCTGATCGCTTCGGCAACGGTGTGGCAGGTGACGCGGCCTCCGGTCCTGAAGCAATTCTGGGAGCCATTCATTAGTTCGCCGAATCCGGCGCTGATATGCGTGGCCGACCAGAGCCAGTTTTCCACCATACGCCAGCGCGATGCGGCCGACCCGTTGCACGAAATCACGCTGCCGGACACGATGGTCGCGCTCATTATTGATGACGTGAGCCCGCTGGTAAACATCGCCGCTCTGCTGCGCACCTACGGGAAAACCGCGCGGGTGCTGGGGGAGGCCAACACTACTTTGACCGACCTGCGCCGCGGCCCATCCATTTTCATCGGAGCGTATGACAACATCTGGACCTTGCGCGTGACTGCGCCCCTGCATTTCCATTTTGCGAATGACGCGGCGATGAGCAAATTGTGGATCGAGGACCGCTCCAATCCTGGAAACCACCAGTGGATGATGGATCGCACGATTCAGCAAACCGGAACCTACTCGGATTACGCGATTGTAGCGCGCTTCGTGGATCCCGATATCGAGCAGCTGGTGGTGGTCGCGGCGGGCATCGGCCGCGGCGGCACTGTGGCTGCGGGAGAATTTCTGGTTGATTCACAACGCATGGATGAAATGCTGAAGAAAGTTCCGAGCGACTGGAAACGCAAGAACGTCGAAATTGTGCTGGAAACCCAGGTCATCGGAGACCGCTCCGGCCCCCCACGCATCGCCGCCGCCTACGTCTGGTAAACCGCACGAGTCCCGAGCGAATGAAGTGGTCGGGGCGAATGGTTCCTTCGGCGCGACAATTTCAAGAGTCGCGATCGCGCCGGCCACCGGGAGCATAAACTTGCGCCGAATCCCTTTCAGCTGGGTGGCGCCTTAACTTCGCAACAGGAAATGTCGATCTGTTCGCCCACGTCAGCAAAACGTTCGGCGATAACGCAAGTCCCGCGACGCTCTTCGCCGCTCTCGATCGGATTGAATACCCAGCTTAAGCCGGTTACCAACGGTCGATTCCAGGGCGCCTAATTAGCGGCGTTCTGCTCCGCCGGTGGCTGTCAGTTGGTTTGGCCAACGAATATCTTTACGCGTCGGCTACTTTGAGAATGAGTTTTCCAGTGTTCTCGCCCTTGAAGAGCTTCAGCAACGTTTCGGGGAATGTTTCGAGGCCCTCTACGATGTGCTCGCGCGATTTGAGTTTGCCGGCCGCCATCCACGCCGCCATCTCCCGTGCGGCCTCAGCGTAACGATCGGCGTAATCAAACACGACCATTCCTTTCATACTGGCGCGATTAACGAGAAGCGAGAGATAGTTCGAGGGTCCTTTGATTGGTGTGGTATTGCAGTATTGCGAGATTGCGCCGCAGATGACCACCCGTGCGCCGCGCGCGAGCTGCGTGAGCGCCGCGTCAAGGATGTCTCCGCCCACATTGTCGAAGTAAACGTCAATGCCGTTCGGGCAATGCGTCCGTAGAGATTTGCGAACATCCTCCGATTTGTAGTCAACCGCGTCGTCGAAGCCAAGCTCCTTCACAATGTAGTTGCACTTCTCAGCCCCGCCGGCGATGCCTACCACGGTGCAGCCTTTTATTTTGGCGATCTGTCCGACGACCGATCCCACCGCTCCAGCGGCGCCTGAGACAACTACGGTCTGGCCCGGCTTTGGCTGTCCGACATCCAGCAAGCCAAAATAAGCAGTCATTCCGGGCATTCCAAGCGTCCCGAGAAAAACGGGCAGAGGAATCGCGCCCGCATTTACCTTCGTGATGCCGTTGCCGTTCGAAATCGCGAATTCCTGAACGCCGAAGGCACCGTAGACGTAATCCCCGACGGCAAACTTGGGATTTTTCGACTCCGTCACGCGCCCCAGCCCGCCAGCCCGCATCACTGCACCGATTTCCACCGGAGCAATGTACGATTTCCCTTCGTTCATCCAACCGCGCATCGCCGGATCCAGCGAGATATACAGAATCTTTACAAGCAACTCGCCTTCACTGGGTTCGCGAACCGGCTCCTCTTTGTATATCCAATCGGTTCGCTTGGGCATACCGACGGGCCGCGCTGCAAGCTCGAATTTGTGATTCAATTTGCTCATTGGTGTTTCCTTCGGTGCTAGCGATTGAGGCAAAGCCCTAATCTAAGCAGACTCTTGAGAGTCGCTTACAGATGACTGTGACTAACGCGGCGGCCATTGTATATAATCGCAACCACTGCGCCAAGTCAGGACATTCTCTCGACCGGGAGGTCTTAATGGCCGGAGCACCCGCCAATGCGCTGAACATGCCGCAGCCGCCTGTGTTTGCGACTCTTGCCCAAGAGCGCGCGCATCGCAAACGCATGCTGGCCGCTGCCTTCCGTCTTTTTTCGCGTTTCGGATTCGACGAAGGTGTGGCGGGACACATCACCGCGCGCGATCCCGAACAACTCGACCACTTCTGGGTGAACCCGTTCGGGATGCACTTCAGCCAAATCCGCGCGTCCGACCTGATCATGGTGAATCATCGCGGCGAAGTTGTGGAAGGAAAATATCCGGTGAATGGAGCAGCCTTTGCGATTCACTCCCGGGTGCACGCCGCACGTCCCGACGTGATTGCCGCGGCGCATGCGCATTCGATGTACGGGAAATCCTGGGCATCGCTCGGGCGGCTACTCGATCCCATAACCCAGGATGCCTGCGCGTTTTATGAAGACCACGGACTGTTCGCGGATTTCACCGGTGTGGTCTATGAAACATCGGACGGCGAGCGGATTGCGCAAGCTCTGGGACAATACAAAGCTGCGATTTTGCGCAATCACGGATTGCTCACCGTGGGCCATTGCGTCGAGGAAGCGGCTTGGTGGTTCATCACCATGGACCGCAGTTGCCAGGCTCAATTACTCGCGGAGGCGGCAGGCCAGCCGGTAAAGATCGATCACGCCACCGCAGTTGCGACCAGGGAGCAGGTGGGAAGCCACTTCGCAGGATGGTTCCAGTTTCAGCCGCTGCTCGCGCGTATTATCCAGGACGAGCCTAACCTGCTCGAATAGTTCCCCGGCTGGATGACAACAACACACACATGCTGATGGAATCACAAGAAGATCTCGACATACTGATCGTTGGCGCCGGAATGTCCGGTATTGATGCCGCCTACCATTTGCAGACCACGTTTCCCCGAAAAACCTACGCGATTCTCGAGGCGCGCGATGCAATCGGGGGCACGTGGGATCTCTTCCGCTATCCGGGCGTGCGGTCCGATTCCGATATGTACACCCTTGGATTTCCTTTTCGTCCATGGCAGGCGGACGAGGCGATCGCAGGTGGGCCTGCTATCTGGAACTATATCCGCGAGACCGCCGCGCACTATGGCATCGATCGCCACATCAGACTGGGACATCGGATGATTCGAGCTTCCTGGTCTTCAGCCGATGCGCGCTGGACGGTTGAGGCGCAGACGAAAGATGGACGAATCGTGCGACTGGTTTGCAACTTTCTTTATATGTGCAGCGGTTATTACAGCTACGCAAAAGGCTACAGCCCCGAGTTCCCGGGCATGAAACGGTTTCAGGGGCAGTTCTTGCATCCGCAAGAGTGGCCCGAGGCTCTCGATTATGCGGGCAAGCGAATCGTTGTCATTGGAAGCGGTGCGACGGCGGTGACGCTGGTCCCAGCGCTCGCCAAGGATGCCGCGCATGTAACCATGCTGCAGCGCTCTCCCAGCTATGTCGTTTCCCGTCCGAGCAAAGACGCCAACGCCATCTGGCTGAATCGCCATTTACCAAAAACGCTTGCCGCCAAACTCACAAAATGGAAAAACGTGCTGTACAGCATCATCATGTTCCGCCTCGCGCGCACCAAACCAGACAAGATGAAGGGCTTGATCATCCAGGGGATCAAGCATCAGCTCCATCCCGGTTACAACGTCGAGCTGCACTTTACGCCGCGCTATAACCCATGGGATCAGCGTATCTGCCTGGTGCCCGATGGCGACCTGTTCGCCGCGATCCGCTCCGGTCGAGTCGAAATCGTCACCGACACGATCGCAGAAGTTGTCGAGTCCGGCATCCGTTTGAGCTCCGGCACGACATTGCCCGCGGATATCATCGTTTCCGCGACAGGTCTCATGGTCAAGCTGATGGGCGGTGCCGATATTTTCATTGATGGTGAGCCCGCGAAATTTGACGAAAAGCTGGTGTACAAGGGCGCGATGTTCGGCGGCGTCCCGAATCTAGCCTTGGCGTTCGGGTATACGAATAATTCCTGGACGCTGCGCTGCGATCTCACGGCGCGCTTTGTCTGCCGCTTGCTCAAATATATGGATCGTAAGGGCTGGTCGGTATGTGTGCCGAATGTTCCAGATCCTTCAATCAAACCGGAGCCGTTGATCGATTTTAGTTCTGGCTACGTTCGGCGCGCCGATGGCGTGCTGCCCAAGCAGGGGCAGAAAACGCCGTGGAGAGTCCAGCAGAACTACGTGAAGGACCTGGCCTCTTTTATGTTTGGGTCGGTAAGCGACGGAACGATGGAGTTTCTTCGAACGTCGCAAGACTCCGAGCGTGAGCAGAAGCAAACCGGTGAGGTTTACGGGTAAGGCGGCACTAGAAATCGGAGCTGCTGGTTGGCGGTGAGTTCAAAGCTGTTCAGCCCTTGCTATTTCCCGGTAAAGACAGGAGCACGTTTTTCAACAAAGTGTGCCACCCCTTCCTTGAAGTCTTCGCATTGCAGACTTGCCAGCATTTCCCGCTCCGAGATTTCAAACGATTCGGCGAGCGGCTGGAACATGGCGTCGTAGACTTGCCGCTTGATCACGCGCAACGAGCGCGGGCTGACGTTGGAGGCCAAGTCCAGCACGTATTCGCGCACCTTCTCACGGAATGTTTCTTGCGGGTAGACCTGATTGACCAGTTGCATTCTCAATGCGTCGGCCGCATCCAGCATTCTTGCGGAAAAGAGCAGGTCCAGCGCATTCGCATGGCCCACCAGACGCGGCAATATCCATGCCAATCCGTACTCTGCAATCAATCCCCGCCGCGCAAATGCCGTGCTGAAACGGGCCGCATCGGAAGCAAGGCGTAAATCGCAATACAATGCAATCACCAGTCCCAAACCCACCGTTGGACCGTTGATGGCCGCAATCACCGGCTTGCTGACGGCCGGGAAATACGAATACTTCTTTTGAAAATCCGCTCGGATGCCCTCGCCGAGCCCGCTGGCGGGCTGGACTGCTTGCGCCCGTTGCGCTGCGTTGATTCCCTTTTCCGCTACGGTGCTTAAGAGTGACATGTCCGCGCCCGCGCAGAATCCGCGTCCGGCGCCGGTCAAAATGATGACGCGGACGTTTTCATCGTTTTCCGCCGCCGCTATCGCAGCACGTACTTCGTGCTCCATTACGGCTGTCCAGGCGTTCAGTTTTTCCGGGCGGTTGAGCGTAATTGTGGCGATGCGGTCGGCTACCTGGTACTGCGTGTCTTGATTTGGCATGGTGAGGCGGATTATATACAATGGCGCCCGCGTTGGTGACATTCATCTGTGGGTCGCTATCTTATTTGGTGATTGGTTCCGCTTCCGCCGGGCGGACCTGATATTTTGAGCACCGGGAGGATCGATGCCGTTTGTTGAGAATCAAGGCGCCAAAATTTATTGGGATGAAAAAGGCTCGGGCGAACCTTTGCTGCTCATCATGGGCCTGAGCTATCCATCTTACATGTGGCATCGCATTCGCCCGCTTCTTGCTCAAACCCATCGTACGATCGCTCTGGATAATCGCGGCGTGGGGCAAAGCGACGTTCCCCCCGGCGTTTATTCCATCGAATTGATGGCCTCCGATGCGGCGGCCGTCCTCGACGCTGCGAACGTCCAGAGCGCGCATCTGTTCGGTGTTTCAATGGGAGGCATGATTGCACAGGAATTCGCCTTGCAATATCCGCAGCGCGTGCGCTCGCTGATATTGGGTTGTACCGCTGCAGGCGGCCCGCATGCGGTGCACGCCAAACCCGAAGTACTTGAAATTCTGATGCGCCAAGGCGTGACCCCGGAAGAAGCCAAGGAGGCCATCATCCCATTCATCTACGACTCTGGCACACCACACGAGCGCATTGACGAAGATATGGCCATTCGCATGAAGTGGTATCCGACTGCACCAGGATATTTCGGTCAACTGCAGGGCATTATCGGCTGGGACGCATACAGCCGCATCGCGCAAATCACGGCTCCAACATTGGTCATTCACGGCGAGACCGACATGCTCATTCCGCCCGCGAATGCCCGGCTGATCTCTGAACGCATTCCTAACGCAAGGTTGGTTCTCATTCCCCGCGCCGGCCACATTTTCGAGACCGACCAGCCTGCCCTAGCGAACCGCGCAATTTTAGAATATTTCGCCACTCAGCGCGGCCATGTGCAAGCCTCCACGACTTAGATCGCAACCTGGGGTAGAGTCATGGCCGGAAGAAATTTTCGCAATGAACCTCTACTCGTTCGCCGGCGGGAGATTATGACTGGCGCCATGAACCTTGAGAACCGCACGGCGGTGATCACCGGCTCTGCAAGCGGCATCGGCCGTGCCATTGCCGTATCGCTCGCTCGCCGTGGCTGCCACCTCGCGCTCGCTGACGTGAATGACGCGGGACTATCGGAAACGGCGCGCCTGGCAGAATCAGTGCAGCCGGATCCAAGGAACCGGACCGCCTCGCGGAGTGCGCTGCGCATCAGCCAACATCATCTTGACGTTGCGGATCGACGTGCCGTGGTGGCGTTTCCACAAGCTGTGATCGACGCGCATCCCGGGGTGGACATCCTCGTAAACAACGCCGGCGTGGCCGTCGGCGGCACGTTCGAAGCAGTCAGCGAGGATGATTTCGAGTGGTTGTTCGAAATTAACTTCTGGGGCGTGGTGCGGATGACCCGCGCCTTTCTACCTCTGTTGCGAAAAAGCGACGACGCACGCGTGGTGAACCTTTCCAGCATATACGGACTTATCTCGCCGCCCGGTGAAACGTCTTATTCGGCAAGCAAGTTCGCCGTGCGCGGATTTTCGAATTCACTACGGCACGAGCTCGCGGGTTCGAAAGTCGGGGTTACGGTTGTTCATCCGGGCGGCGTCGCAACTTCGATTGCAGATAACGCTCGAGTACCGAAGAACATGCCTCCGCAAGAAATCGCTCGGCGCAGAGCCCTTGCGAAAAAAGCGCTGACGATGCCGCCCCCATCCGCCGGTGAAATTATCGTGAAGGGCATCGAGCGCCGCTCGCCGCGTGTGCTGGTCGGCAACGACGCAAAGCTTCTGGCATTGCTCGAACGCCTTGCGCCGATTTCGTATTGGAAAATCTTCATGCGCCTGCTTCCTAAGTCGTAATTGCAGGACGTGCTTCGCGCGGTTGCGTTGGCGGCACAAGTGAAGGAACGTGATTGGGGTAGCCGAACGTTATTCGCGACTCGCCATCACTGGCGCCCGGCGCGCTGTGGTGAGCCCGCCAGGCCACCAGTTCCAATCACCTGCAATACGAAGGAGCGCGGGACCGATCACAATACGAACGAGCGTCGCGTCAATTAACACGGCGATCGCCAACGTAAATCCGATCATCTTGACCACCAGGAAATCTCCGAAGGTGAATGCCGCAAATACCACGATCATGATCGCGGCGGCGCTCGTAATCAGGCCCGCGGTCCTGGCCAGACCTTCCGGGATCGCATCCATTTCACTCAGCCCGGTCCTTCTGGCTTCCAGAACGCGTGCGACCAAAAATACCTCGTAATCCATGCTTAATCCGAAGACGATGGCAAACGCGACGATCGGTACCAGCGGAAACACGCTACCGGTTCCCGCGGGAATCCCCAGGAACTTGCTTCCGTGTCCATCTTGGATAACGAAAACCAATGCTCCGAAGGCCGCAGCGACCGAGAATAGGTTCAGCGCGATGGCCTTCACGGCGGCGAAGATCGATCGGAATCCGCACAGCAGAGCAAGAAGCGTCCCTCCCACTACCAAGCCCGTTACGGACGGAAAGCGGTTTCTGATAATCGTTTCATAATCGGCGTTGAGCGCCGGGATGCCGCCAACGAGAAGGGTTGCGCCAGGCACCCCGGTGAGAGCTGGCGCGCCGGTCTTACGCAGCTCCCGCACCCAGTTGACCTGGCCGCGCAGGGAGACCGAACTCGCGGGTAACACTTCAAGCAGCGCTGCTCGTCCGTCACTACTAAGGAACGTTCGACGCGTCTCTCGCGAAAGATCAAGGAGCGAAGATCGGTTGTTCTCTGCAAGCGTAGTGATAGAAATCACGCGGTCACACCGGGGGTCGGCCGCGAGGCGCTTGCTGAGACGAACCAGCGCATTCCACCCCGCGTCGGTTTGCGCGATGGAATCCGTTGGAAGTTCGACGATGACGCGCAACGATTCAACAACGCCGCCCCGATCCATCCGTTCAAGGGTGTGCAGCGCATGGACTGATTCCGCCGCCTGCGGAAGCCAATCCCCTCGGGGGAGGCTGGTATCCAGGTGTCTGGCCTGCCACGCGAGCAGAAGCAAAGGAGTACCCGCCAACAAGAGGGCCAGCCAGGGATGCGCGACGATCATCTTTCCCCACCGCCGCCAGCGATTTCCCGTACGCGCGGCCCGCTGCGCATCCAACTTTGGAGTAAAGGGCATTCGGCCAAGATCAATCCGAGAACCGAGCAATACGAGCGCTGCCGGAACCAGGGTATTTGTAAGCAATACGCTCATTCCCGTCACCAGGAATCCCGCGACACCGATGGAACGGATTTCGCTGATCGGAACCGTCAATAGGGCGAGAAATCCGATGGCTACGGTTGACGCTGAAATCAACAGCGTGCGGCCTGCCTGACGCGCCGCGATCACCCCGGCCGCGTGTCCATCGTTCCCGGCGGCAATTGCTTCCCGGAAGCGGCTGATCATCAGGAGCGCATAGTCGATTCCCAATCCGAGGCCAAGCATGGTGGCCAAATTCTGCACCAGAATGGACAAGTGCCAGCGCTGTGCCAGGAATCCCGTAATCGCCAGAGTGGTGGCAATGGCCAACTGGCCAACCGCCAACGGAATCACGGCCGCCATCAGGCTTCCGAACGCCACCAGCAAAAGCACAAGGGTCGCGGGGATCACCAGGCTTTCGCCGCGATGCACGTCGGCGGCGCTCGCTTTCCGAATATCGAAATTCAATGGAATCTCGCCCGTGAGTTCGAGCTTTACCGCCGGATAACCGCCGCGTAGTTGATTTTCAAGCGAGCTTGCCAGCTGGTGAATCTCCGGAACAAGCGATTCGACTGCACCGCCGGTCGACGTGAGTCCTATGAGAGCAAACGTTCCCCCTTCCCGGCCCAGAAAGATCGGATCGCGCAACTCGAGGTAGGACACCACACCTGAAACGCCGGGCTGCTCTTTCAGTGCCGCCACGATGGTTCCTAGCGCTTGGCCGCCTTCGTCGGAATTCGCAGGCGGCAGTCCTTCGATTACGAGGACAACGCGGTCCACAAAGGGCGAGTGAAAGCGAGTAGCCAGCTCGTCCCTCACAATTTCAGCCTGGCTCCCTTCCACACGGGTTGCGGTCTCCAGGCGGCGCTCTGCGTGAAAAGAAAATGGAAGAAGTGCGATGGTCGCTGCAAGGACGATCCCTGACACCAAAAAACGGCGCGCATGCATGGCCACAATGATGTCATATCTCGCAAAATCGTCGTCAGCAAAACTCTACGCTGACGCCTAAGGACTACACGAACGAAAAACGTGCTCCGCCCGGAATCGGTTCCCACATTTGCGCTTAGGTTCGCGAGTTTACATCTGCGCAACACTCACTTACGGAGCTACGGCAATCTGCTAAACTTTGCCCCGCCGATTTAGGAGTGTCAATTCGTATCTTACTTTTGCTCGGACTGCTTGCCGCCATTCAACCTGGAGTAGCAGACCCGCGCATTGGCACGTGGACGCTTGTCTCTGCGCAATCTAGTTTGGATCCTCCGAACCGGCTGACCATTACA
>CAWDRJ010000015.1:0-236613 GCA_963804625.1 uncultured Acidobacteriota bacterium
GCGTAATGCGGGAATGCTAAACAGTTTAAGCTACCAGACGTCCATGCGCAACGTCCTCGCGGCGCAACCTGCATAAATATTGTCTCGATTTTGACGGCAGCGACGCCGCCGCTGAGTGCCGGTCGATCAGGCTGTGGCGAGCTGCGGATTCGTCATCGCGTACATCACCACCGCGAAACCGCGATGCATTGTCTCACGTTCGAACTTCATCTCAAGCTTTTCCATGATGTGAGTTGACGCGACATTCTCCCGCATCGCGATCGACACAATCCGCTGCAATCCCGCGCGCTCGAATCCATCGCGCATCGCCTCGCGCGCTGCTTCCGTCGCATAACCTTGGCCCCACCAAGCGGGCGCCAGCCACCAGCCAATTTCAATTTCTGGCGAGCCCTCGAGCTCGACCGGCTGCAGCCCGCAGAACCCAATCATCTCTTCCGTCTCTTTGTGAATCAGCTTCCAGAAACAAAAACCGGCCTTCGCAAAATGGGCGACTTGTCTGCCCGCCCACTCGCGAATCCGCTCGTCAGGCCAAGGCTCGCCATTCGAAATGTAACGCACAACTTCCGGATTGGTCGCAAGAGGACGCAGAAGCACCCAGTCCTCCGGCTGCCAAGGCATCAGGCGCAATCGTGCAGTCTCAGGCATTTCGAATTTAGCTGGGAGATTAAGCGGTGTGCGCCTGCGGTTTAGCGGCCTCGGGCAAGCGGATCAACTTCGCTTCCGTGATAGAAGGAATCGCGCGAATCTGCTGTACCACCGCGCCATCCACGTTGCCGTCGAGCCGCACCAGCGCCAGCGCGTCCGCGCCCTTCTCGGGTTTGCGGCGTCCCAACGTGAACGTAGCAATGTTCACGCCCAGATTCCCGAGCGCCGTGCCGATTTTTCCAATCACGCCGGGCACGTCAACATTCCGCGTCAGCAGCAAAGTCCCTTCCAGCGGCGCTTCCAGCCCGATTCCATCCATCAACAAAATTCGCGGCGAACCGTCCTGCGCCACCACGCCTTCAACCACCAGTTCGTGCCCGCCGTTCGTCGCCGCGACTTCCAGCGTATTCGGAAATCCGCGCTCGCGCCGACGCGTGGTCTCTTCAACAATCAATCCGCGCGCCGCCGCAGCCTGCGACGCATTCACCAGATTCACTTTTTCATCCAGCACGCTATTCAAAATCCCAATCAACACCGCGCTGCGAATCACGTGTGACCCCAGCTCCGCCGCCTCGCCCGCATAGCGAATATGGATCCGGCTGAAACTCGCCGATGGCGCCGCCTGCGCTACAAACGTGCCGAGCCGCTCGCCAAGCACCAGATACGGCCGCAAACGGCGATACTGCTCCGCGGAAAGCGCCGGCATATTCACCGCGTTGCGTATCAGTCCCTCCGCCAGATAATCGCGTACCTGCTGCGCGATCAAAGTTCCCACTTCTTCCTGCGCTTCCGCCGTGGAACCCGCAATGTGCGGCGTAGCAATCAAATTCGTCAGTCCCAGCAGCGGCGAATTCTTCGGCGGCTCTTGCGCAAACGTATCCACCGCCGCGCCCGCCAAGTGCCCCGAGCGCAACGCCTCCGCCAGCGCTGCCTCGTCAATTAATTCTCCCCGCGCGCAATTGATCAGCCGCGCGCCTTTCTTCATTTGCGCGAGCGCCGCCGCGTTCATCATTTTTTCGGTGGCCGGACTCAGCGCCGTGTGCAGCGAAATCACATCCGAGCGCTTCAGCAAATCCTCGAACGGAATCAGCTCGACTTCCAATTCCCGCGCCGCCGCCGGCGTCACGTACGGATCGCACGCCAGCACAGTCATCTCCAACGCTCGCGCGCGCCGCGCCACTTCCGAGCCCACGCGGCCCAGGCCCACCAGCCCCAACGTCTTGCCGCGCAACTCCATCCCCGACGAACTTTTCTCCCAGCGTCCCGCGTGAATCGCAGCATTCGATTGCGGCACTCCGCGCGCCAAGCCCAGGAGCAGCGCAAAAGTATGCTCCGCGACGCTCACCGCGTTTCCGCCGGGCGTATTCATCACCAGCACGCCGCGATTCGTCGCCGCGTCCATATCCACATTGTCAATTCCGACGCCCGCGCGGCCCACCACGCGCAATTTCTCCGCGCGATCGAGCAGTTCGCGCGTCACTTTCGTCGCGCTGCGCACTACGAGTCCATCCGCACTCGCGATTTCATCCAGCAGCTTCCCGGCGGCAGGCAATACAATCTCCCAGCCGGTTTCGCGCAAAAGCGCGATCCCACGGTCGCTAATTTTGTCTGCAACGATAATTTTCATCGTAAGAAGCGTAACGGCTCACTCCAGGCGTGTCAAATGCGTTATGCGAATTCATCGCATAATTTTTCGCGACACGCATCTGTTTCAATCTGAATCGTAGCCGTCGCGCCGCCTTTCCCGCGCGCGCGAATCGAAATCCGTATGCTATTCTGTTTCGCAAATCGGGGGACAACGAATGGGCTACATTGACCGCATCCAGAGCGATTTAACCGCTGCCATGAAGGAAAAGGACGAGCTGCGCCTCAGCGTCCTGCGCATGGTGAAAAGCGCGCTCAAGCTGAAAGAAATTGACAAAATGCGTCCGCTCGACGACATGGAATCCCTGCAAGTCCTGCAAACTCTCGTCAAGCAGCGCAAGGAATCCGTCGAGCAATTCACTCACGGCGGCCGCCAAGACCTCGCCGACAAAGAAGCCAAGGAAATAAAAATCATCGAGCAGTATTTGCCCGCCGCTCCCAGCGACGACGACATGCGCCGCGCCATCGAAGAAGCCGTCTCCGAATCCGGCGCCGATTCGCTGAAGCAAATGGGCGCGGTAGTGAAAGCCGCGCGCGCAAAACTCGAAGGCAAAGCCGTGGACGGCAAAGCGCTCAGCGACAAGGTCCGCGAGCGGCTCACCGAGAAATCCGCCGGCAAGCCGTAACACGAGGCGAGTCTTAGTTGTTAAATGCCTGGTCGTGCGGGCGGGTCTCAGACCCGCCCCTTACATGTTACGCGCGACTCGACTTGAACGGCACACGACGATTTTTACTTCTGGAGGAATTGATGCGCAACACGTTTCGAATATTGGCGCTCTTGCTTTTGATTTCGATCGTCGCATTTGCTGTTGCGCCGCGCCTAGCAACCGCCACCGCCGCGCCCCCGGACTCCTCGCCCGAATCCGAAATCCGCGCTCTGATCGAAACCCAAGCCGACGCCTGGAACCGCGGCGACATTGATTCCTTCATGACTGCCTACTGGAACTCCGACCAAACCGCCTTCGTCGGCGCCAAAGGATTGACCCGCGGCTACCAAGCGGTCCTCGAGCGCTATCGCAAAGCCTATCCCGACCGCGCAGCGATGGGCCACCTAACGTTCTCCGACTTGGAAATTCACCTCCTCTGCCCGGACACCGCATTTGCCATCGGACAATTTCACCTGCAGCGCGAAAAAGACAATCCCGAAGGCATCTTCACCCTAACCTTCAAGAAGTTCCCGGAAGGCTGGCGCATAATCCTCGACCACAGCACCGCCTTCACGCCGCCCCGCCAGCAGCAATAAAATGTTGCACGACTCCGGAAGGGCGGGACTTCAGTCCCGCCGCAACCGGCGCTGCGAAAAAGGGGCTTCAGCCCCTGAAGCCACGCTTTCGATTTTGGGTTTCACAGAGAATGTTCCACCTCTGTGTCGCCGTGCCTCTATGGCAGATTTCCGGCCCGCTCCTGTTCCGCAATCACCACTTTTCAGGGATAATGAACGCGTCTAAAATGTCGCCATTTCTCAGCCACCCAAGAGGAGCTCGCCTTTGCGTGCGGTAATCACCGGCGGCGCCGGATTTCTTGGTTCACATCTCTGCGAACTATTGCTGGAAAAAGACTGGGAAGTTCTCTGCCTCGATAACCTCGTCACCGGCAGCGACTCCAACATCGCGCACCTGCTGCCCCACCCGAAGTTTCGTTTCGCGCGCCAGGATGTTTCTCGTTACATCGAAGTCCCCGGCCCCGTCGAAGTCGTCCTGCATTTCGCTTCGCCCGCCAGCCCGCCGGATTATTTGAAGTATCCAATTCAGACTCTGAAAGTCGGCGCGCTCGGCACACACAATTCTCTCGGCCTGGCGCTCGCGAAAAAGGCTCGTTACTTGCTCGCTTCCACTTCGGAATGTTATGGCGACCCGCAAGTCAGCCCGCAGCCGGAAAGTTATTGGGGCCACGTAAATCCAGTCGGCCCACGCGGCGTTTACGATGAATCGAAGCGCTACGCCGAAGCCATGACCATGGCTTATCACCGCTATCACGGCCTTGATACGCGCATCGTGCGCATCTTTAATACCTACGGCCCGCGGATGCGTTTGAACGACGGTCGCGCGCTTCCCAATTTTCTTTACCAAGCGCTCGTCGGCGAACCCATCACCGTCTACGGCGACGGCAAACAGACTCGCAGCTTCTGCTATGTCTCCGACCTGCTCGCTGGCATTTACAAATTGCTCGAATCAAACGAGCACGAGCCCACCAACATCGGCAACCCGCAGGAAATCACGATCCTGGAATTTGCCGAACGCGTCCGCAAACTCGTGGGCGCGAAAACTCCCATCGTCTTTCATCCGCTGCCGCAAGACGATCCCAAGCAGCGATGCCCAGACATCACCAAAGCCAAGCGCCTCCTGAATTGGGAGCCAAAGGTAAGTCTGGAAGATGGCCTGCAACGCACCTATGAATATTTCCGCGACAAAGTAGCCCAATCCACGCCGGCCAAATAATTGGCGGACGTGACAACGAATTGGGGGCTCGATTTGCCGCGATGTTTCAGCCTGTGTGAACCCACAATACGTATGTCGGCGCAAGCCCGATGAAACTCTGCCTCTCTCGCGAGAGACTGAATTGACTAGTCCATTCGAGGAATTTCTTCTTTCGGCCATTGAAAGGGAAAAATCTTGCCGGCTTCTTCCGGCGTTAGCTTGACGCCCGCGAGCTCGGCAGCGCGTGCGAGGACCGGGTCGCGACCGGCGGCAATATCAGCTGACGTCGGCAGCACTCGTTCGTCGGGCATTACTCCGACGTGTTCGAGGGTCTTGCCATCGGTCATGATCAAATCCGCGACGCTTATCATCGCGCTGTATTGCGTGACATTGATTCGGTCCAACGCCACCGCGTGAACAAACATCTTGCCCTCTCTCACAGCGCCCGCCGATCGATCTCCCAAAACGGTCCCTCGTTTTTCCAGCTGAACAACGCGAGCAAACAATTCCGACGCAGATGCCGACTTGCTATCGATAAGGACGATGAGCTTTCCATCGAACGCCTTTTTCCCGCGCGTTTTCGCAATCACAGGCTTGAGTCCTTCGCGGCTTTTCCGGTCTCCGATTTTCACGTCGTGATCGAAAACCCCGCCGAGGAACTTCTCCTCCGCGCCGATCAATCCGCCCGGATTGCCGCGCAAATCGAAAACGACCGTCCCGTAATTGCGCGTCGTGCTCAAAAGCCCATCCACGTTTGCCGGATCAACCAGGAAATCGGGCAGCTTCCAGAAAAGAACTTGCTTGTTCGCTTCGTGATATCGCGAGCGGTCGTCGTCGCCCGTGTAACGGTGCGTGCGCGCCCAGGTCATGACATCCGCGTGCGTGATCATCACTTGGCCGGGAATCACTTTGGCCATCGCCACGAAAGTACGATCTACTCCGTCCGGCGAACGCACGTCGAGGTGGAAGCCGGATTGCGGAAATACGAAGTACGAGTATTCGATATTCCTGAGGTCGTCTCGTTGGACGCGGATCCCATTGATCGATACAATTTGGTCGCCCGGTTTGAGGCCTTTTGCTGCAGCGTCACTGTCTGCGCGCACTGCCGTCACGTAACAAGCGGAGTCGCCGATCGTCAGCGTGTCCCACCCGTACTCGACGCCATAGGGCCGCACAGGCGGCGTGAAGCGCGTGTGCGAATCGTCAAGCGCCGCCACCGCTGCTGCAATGGAAAGCAACGCTTCATCCTGAGATTTTGCCGCGCTGATTTTTTGCCGCGCCTCGCCGAACCTTTTGTCCAGGTCCATGCCGTGCATTTTCGGGTCGAAATAATTTGCCTTAATGTCTGCTTCGACTTTGTCCAGCATTTCTCGCGCCTGGCTGTTCGTGATCGTCGCGTACTTCGTGTCGTCGGCCAGAGAGATACCTACCCACGCGATGCTCGCTCCGGCCACGGCAAGACCAGCCAGAACTACCCACCGTATGCGTTTGTGCATGTTTCGAACCCTCCTCCGCGTGCGAACCGACGATCACCCTCGCTCGCATACCATCTACGAACTTAATTGCGGAGTATACCCAACGGGTCGCTGAACCGCGACCAACATTGGCTGCAAATGTGGCAATGGTTTTCGGGAAAGTTACTGGGGTGGGAGAGGCGTTTTAGTTCGACGCGCATATAATAAAACTTTTTTTTTTTCGGAAGGAGCGCTACAAAAAGATCGTGCTGGATCATGGAGCCGTGGACCGCCTGCTGGTGAAGGTCTTTCTCCAAGCTCATGGCGAAGAGCCGAAAGAAATCATCTTGGACCTGGACGCGACTGACGATCCGCTGCACGGGAAGCAGGAAGGGCGTTTCTTCCATGGCTACTATGGGCACTACTGCTACCTGCCGTTGTACATCTTCTGCGGCGAATTCCTGCTGGGTGCGCGGTTGCGCTCATCGAACATCGATGCCTCAGCGGGAAGTGTAGAAGAGTTGCAGCGCATCGTAGGACAGATTCGTTCCGCGTGGCCGCAGGTGCACATCGTAGTGCGGGGAGATTCGGGATTTTGTCGTGAGGAGCTAATGGCTTGGTGTGAAGCGAACCGCGTAGAGTACTTGCTGGGGCTGGCGAAAAACGAGCGTCTGAAGGCCGAGATCGCGAAGGAGATGGAGGAAGCCAAAGCACGCTACCAAGAGACGGGACGCGCCGCTCGGCTATTTAAAGAGTTCGTCTACCAGACGCGGGAGAGCTGGAGCTGTGCGCGACGGGTGGTGGCCAAGGCCGAGCATCTGGAAAAAGGAGAGAACCCGCGATTTGTGGTGACGTCTCTGAGTGCAGAACCATGGCCGGCGCAAGCGCTGTATGAAGAGCACTACTGTGGGAGAGGAGACATGGAGAATCGCATCAAGGAACAACTGATGCTGTTCAGTGACCGCACCAGCACGCACTACCTGCGCAGCAATCAATTGCGCTTGTACTTCTCTTCCGTTGCTTACGTGTTGTTGCAGATGCTGCGACGACTGGGACTCGAGGGAACGGAGTTGGCCAAGGCCCAATGCGCCACCATTCGGCTCAAGTTGCTAAAGATCGGCGCACTGATTCGCATTACGGTGCGCAAGGTGTGGGTTTCGCTGGCGGTGGGTACCCCTATGTCGCGCTGTTCCGGCAGATCCATGAAAAGTTGTGTGCCATCCCGGTAAAGTATTGAAAAACAACGATCCCAAACAACTTTTCTCTCGCTTATGTCCCGGATGGTAAGCTGTGCTCGAAACAGCCGCAGAGAGAGGAAAAAACTCTCACGCCAAGGGAAAACGAATCAGCTAAACAACCTCAGCTCGCGAAACTATCTCACAACTTCCGATTCGAACAACATTCATTCCTCTTCTGCCGCGCTGTGAGAGATTGGGCTAGTTGCGAATCCAGGCAAGGTTGACTCGCGGCAGGCCTTTGTAGTGCCGCACTTCAGTGCGCCATCGATCTTGCGTTCCGGACCGATGGCGGTCTGAAGACCGGCGCTACAAGATAGCAGTCGTAATGCTGGAACTGGAACTAATCCGGCCGGCCCGTCGAATAATATTCAAATCCATGGCTCTTCATTTCCGTGGACGTCAGCAAATTTCTTCCGTCCAGTATCAGCGGACGCGTCATCGAATCGCGTATGCGGTCCCAATCGAGCTTGCGGAATTGCTCCCATTCCGTCGCGATCAACAACGCCTCGGTGCCCTCGGCGGCGTCATAAGCGGTTTTCCCAAATTGTACTTGCGGCAGAATTGACTGCGCCTTTTCCATCGCTTCCGGATCGTACGCGCGGATGCTCGCGCCCTCCGCCAGCAAAGCCTGAATCAAATCAATCGCCGGCGCGAAACGGATATCGTCGGTATTCGGCTTGAACGCCAGGCCCAGCACTCCAATCTGTTTTCCCTTCACCACCCACAAAGCGCGGCGGATTTTTTCCATGAAATTGTCGATCCGCCGCTTATTGATCTTTTCCGCTTCCTTCAACATGGAAAAATCCACGCCCGACTTGTCCGCCAGATGCACGAAGGCTTGTAAGTCTTTTGGCAAGCAGAATCCGCCGAATCCGAGGCCCGGCCGGAAAAAGCTCGTCCCAATTCGCGGGTCCATCCCCACCGCGCGCACCACTTCGCCGATGTCCGCGCCCAGCTTCTCAGCCAGATCCGCCACCATATTCGCGTAAGAAATTTTCACGGCCAAAAATGAATTCGATGCGTGTTTGATCAATTCCGCGCTATTGATCGTCGTCACCAGCCACGCCGGCAAAGGGCCGTCCGGACAAGCCGGCGCGTGGATGGGGCACTTGAATTTGCGCTCCAGCACCGGGCGATAAATTTCTCTCAGTTGGCGTTCCGCGGTTTCGTCCTCGACACCCACGACGATGCGATCCGGGTGCAGAAAGTCTTCGACGGCAGTTCCCTCGCGCAAAAATTCCGGATTCGACGCCACGCGGAACGTTATCCCGCTCTTGCGTCCATATACCGTCAGCGCGCGCTTCAATTCCTGCCCGGTTTGCGCCGGCACCGTGCTCTTTTCGACCACGAGCTTCGGCCCCTTCGATTCGGTGGCGATCGCCCGCGCCACGTGGTCAATCGCGCTCAGATCCGCGCTGCCATTGGGGAGCGGCGGCGTGCCCACGCAAATAAAAATCGCCTCGCTCGCCTGAATTGTCTCGGCGGAATTGAAGCGAAAACTCAGCCGGCCTTCTTTGCGCGCCTCATCAATCACCGTGTCCAGTCCCGGCTCGTAAATCGGCAGGCGCCCCGCGTTCAACGTCTTCAGCTTTTCAGCATCGCTGTCGGTGCAAATCACTTCATGGCCCAGGCCCGCCAAACACCCACCTGTCACCAAACCTACGTAGCCTGCGCCAATCACGGAAATCTTCAAGGTCTAACTCCCCTTTATAGAGCGGATTAGAATCACTATTCTGACCCTCAATTTTACACATACGACCGCACGCACCCGCAAAAATCTCCGCCACTGCCCGCAAACTGCAACTCGTCTATGGCGCGTGAGGTTGCACCGGCAACCCTGCCCACACGTTGAGTAATCCCATGTATTCCCGCATCACCGCCAGGGCATCGCGAGTATTTGCCCACCACCGGTTCGGAACGAAGGGATCGTCAGGCGCGCCACGCGCGATTAGCCGCGGCTGGCTTCCCACCAACTTACCCCACAGCGCTTTTACCCGCCGCGTATGCTCGGGTGAAGTCACAATGATGACCGTATGTTTCCCCGTGCGCCGCATTTCGCGGGCGATCTCATTCACTTCTTGCTGCGTATTGATAATGATGTCCGGCAAAATCGTGATCTGTATTTCCGGCACGCCCTGACGTATCAAAATCTCGCGGTTGTATTCTTCCTCGCCGACGAAATGTATCCCGAGCGCAGCGAGCTCCTGTTGCGGGCCTTCAGGACGGCTAACCCAGACTTCTGGCGCGTAACCGGCCTTGTAAAGGTTCGCGGCGCCGTTCGCGCGATAAGGCATCCCGCCGCTCAATATGACGATCACGTCGGCCTTGCTCACGGGATCTTCGCGCAACAACCAATAGCCGGCACCGCGAAACGCTATTGTGGCGGCGACCAGCGCCAGCAGCACGATCAGCACTGGCGCCCAGCGCGCGGGATGCCTGCGGCCAGGGCTCGTCGCCAACGTTTCCGTCGCAGTCATCACGCTTATCGCTTCTCCAGCAGAAAGTTTCCCGCCACTAGCGCGTCTGCTCCGGAGCAAAAATAACTTCGCACGCCGTCGCGCGGCGTCACCACCAGCGGTTCGCCGAATAAATTGAACGACGTATTCACCAGCATTGGCGCCGGTGCATCGCGCCCCGAATCATTCAGCAATCTCCAGAAGAGCGGATTGTCCGCCGCGCGCACCACGTGCAGCCTTACCAAGTTCCCCGCCAAGAGAAATCCCGGCGGCAGTTCTGCGAGCAATTCGCGGCCTTTCTCATTCGCTGTCGCCATTGTCGTGAGGAATCGTCCGTTCGCCGAGCACTCGAAATATTCAGCGCAACGCTCCTCGGAAATCGCCAACGCAAACGGCCGGAACGCTTCGCGATGCTTCACGTAGTCGTTCAAATTTTCCTTCACGTAAGGAGCCCACGGCGAAGCGAGCAAGCTGCGACTTCCCAGCGCGCGCGGACCGAACTCCGCCGCGCCTTGAAACCACGCCACAATTTTTCCGCCATGCAACAACCGCACAGTTTCAGCAAGCTTACGCTCGTCGGAATCGCACCATCGGTATGTCGCCTTGCAATTATCCAGCACGGTTTTGATTTCCGCGTTGGAATACGCCGGTCCCCAATACGGCGCGGCCATCGGCGCCACGCGCGCGTCGCCCTGCGCCGGTTCCCGGTGCCAAACCAGCCACGCCGCGCCCAACGCCGTTCCTTCGTTCCCAGCCGCAGGCTGCACAAAAACATTTTCGAAGCCCGCGCGCGACTCAATCGCGGCCGCCAGCAACGGATTCAGAAACAATCCGCCAGCCAAACATAACGACCGCGCCTGAAATTTCACGCGCAACCCCGCCAGCCATTCGCAAAGGATCGTCTCGCAAGCCCGCTGCAGACTAGCCGCAATATTCGCCCGCGCCGAATTATCCATCTGTGGCTCGGGCGCTTCAGCAATTCCCACGCGGCGATAAAATTCACCTGTAAACGCGAGCTCCGCCCCAAATTCTCGCCGAAAATATCGCGCATCCAAACGCGGCGCCCCCGCAGCCCCGGACCCCTCTGCGGCTCCGCGTAGCATCGCCAAAAATAAGTCCGCAAACACCGGCTCGCCGACGAGACTCAGCCACTGCGTCTTGTGCTCATCGCCGTGCGCGCGAAACCCCAAAAGTTTCGTGACCTGCGAATAAGCCCACGCCAACGAATTCGGCATGGCGATCGAGGCCACTTCGCGAATCCGCGCGCCCTCACCAATTCCAACGAACCCCGCACGCCCGTCGCCGCGCTCGTCCAAGGAAACAATGACCGCCTTGTCGAATGGCGACGCAAAGAACGCGCTCGCCGCGTGGCAGAAATGATGGTCCAGCGCCTCGACGCGCCCCGCCGGCGCTCCCGCCATCTGCTTCACGATACGAAAATTATTCAGCTCGCGGCCCAGCTCGCCGAACGCCTTATTCAAAAAGTATCCGCTCGATACCGGACCAAACGGCGCCACGCGCGCCCGATAGCAAGCTTGCCGCCTCCAAGCCCGCGCTGGATCGCTCGCAATCGCCACATGCGCCACGTCGCGCCACGAAATTCCCGCACGCTCCAGACAAAAATGAATCGCCGCGCGCGGAATTCCTCCCACGCCGCGCGTGCGCGCCAGTTTTCCTTCTTCGATTGCCGCCGCCACTCCGGAATCGCCGAGCAGCGCGGCCGCCGAATCGTGTCCCATCGCGGATAAGCCGAGGATGTACATGCTAGGAAGTGCCACTCATCGCAGAAGCAGAAACAGAAGCAAAGGCAAAAGCCGCAAGCGAGCATCGCACAGCGGCTGCGGCGGCACCAACATCATCAGCAGCAGCAGCGTCGGCGCCATCAGCATCAGTGTCGCCGCGGCCACCAGCAGCATCCGGCATCAGCCACCTACACGCGCGGCCGGCTCAGCGAACGCCCACGCGTCAATAATCCCCGCAGCCCCAGAAGAATCAATCGCGGCTGGCTCAGGCAAACGCGCCACAAAATCTTCCACGCCTCATCGCGCGAATATTCGCTCAACGACTGCTTCGCCGGATCATTCAGCAAATCCACCAGCTCGCTGTAATCCGCCTGCTGAAAATCGTGCAGCGAACGACGCAGCAGCAAATGCAAATCCAATTCGCGCCGTAAACGCCGCAACCCGCGGCTCGACCCGCCATTCAAAATCGCCTCAGCCACGCCCAAAGCCCCGCGAAATCCCGTAACAATCCCGCCAACCGTCGTCACCTTCACCTGCGCCGCCGCGTCACCCACCAAATACACCGAGCCATGCCCCACCTGACGCCGCACCGGCACCCAACCCGTGTACACCGGAATGCGGGCGCCCTGAAATTCGATAGGCTCGAGCCCGCGCTTCTCCAAAAATTTCTCCAGATGCTGACGCGTCTCCGGCCCCGTCTCGCCAATTAATCCCAGCGCCCCGCGCGTCGGCGATTCCGGAATCAGCCAGTAAAAATAAGGAGTGTCCTGCGGCACGAACCACACGCGCACCGTATCCGGCGCCATACCTTTCGGCAGCGGAACGATCGCCTGCAACAGCGGCACAGTTTCCAGCGGCGACCATCCCGCCGCGCGCGCTACCCGGCTCGCCGCTCCATCTCCGCCGATAATCGTGTCCGCGTGAATTTCTTCGCGGCTGCCGTCGCTGCAGCGTTCCACCTCCAACACCAGCCCGCGCCCATTCGATTGCAGCGAATGGAAACGCCGCCCCAGTTCCAGTCCCACGCCCGCGCGCCGCGCTTCTTCCGCCAATCCTTGTATCAACGCGCGCCGCTCGATGATCAAATCCGGCTGCTTCAATTCAAAAGTCGCCGAGCGCCCGTCGGTAAAAAGTTCGAACCGCCGAATCTCGTTGACGATGCTGCCTTCCGCCGCGCGCCCCAGCAACGTCCGCATCCGGTTCGTCACAATCAACGTCCGCTCCGGATGATCCAGCGTCTCGATCCGCTCGAACACCCGCACGCCCACGCCCTGGCGCGCCAGCACCGTCGCAGTCAGCAGCCCCGCAGCGGACCCGCCCACCACCGCAACATTCTGGTCGCGTTCACGTGATGCAGCACGTGATACTGCGGGCGAAGTCGCGCGCGATGCGGACTCCGTGCTCGCTTCAGACATGGATGTATTTTTTGCGTCGCGTGATTCGAGCGCCATCTGGTTGTTGTGCAGTATGCCCCGTACGAGCGTGCAAATAAGAGTGCCAACAATTGTGTCCGATGAATGTAAAACCCGGGCCCACGCTCGTCAGCGCGGGGCCACAACCCGCACAGCGAGCACATCCCAAGAACCGGGCTAGAAGTATATCCCAGCGCCTCAAGAGCACCAACGACGAACCCCGGAGCCGCCGGATTGTTGCGCGGCCAGCGGCTGTCCCGGGTTTCGCCGGGCGTTCGATGATTCGAGGCCGCGGTGGCGGCGCCGAAATGGCGATCGGTGTTGCGATTAGAAATTCGTTCGGCGTTTGTTTTCATGGCTTTCGGGGCTTTTTTGAACGAGGCCTTGTTGCGGTTAGGATTTCGATTTGGGGGTCGTCGTTGGGAGGCGCGCCATAGATCACGTATTGCGTTTTTGGTGGTTCGAACCAGCGGCCTTGATCGTCCATGTGGGCGTAGGCGCGGGTGGCGCGAATGACTGTTTCTAGCGCGGTGATGGGGCAAGTTTCGACACACTCCAAAATGTACTCGAGCACGCGGCAGGTTTCGCGCTTGCGGCGCGCGAAAAGCCCGCTGGCGTGGGCGTGGCGGTAGAGGGCGGCGCGGTCAACGAGCCCGTACATGTTGGCAATCGTGTTTGGACTGCGCCAGCGAACGAAGTCGGCTTCGATCGCATCGCGATGGGGATGAGCGCAAACGGTGCAGCGGCGGGAGTGGCGGGAAAAATCGGGCGAGATTGCATTGGGGACGTAGGGGACGGGCAAGGTGAAAGTTTCGTCGGGCGCGATGATTTCCGGGGAGGCGGGGGATTCGGTTGCGGCGGCCAGGGAAGCTTTGGCACGTTCCTCCGCGAAGTGCTTGGCGAGCCTGGCGCGGGTGGCGGCGTCGCGGATCGGGGCGAAGGGAGGAGGCTCGTTTTCGCCCAGGACATAGCGAAATTCCATTTCACCCGACGGTTGAGTGCGGACCTCCATGCGGACTGGAAATGGGTTTTTTCTTGGCGGGCGTTGTTGTGGCGGAGGTTTTGGCGAATCCGGTCGCGGCGCGTGCGATTCCATTGGATCAGCGGAATTTTGTTCGGAGGGATCATCGGGGACGAGGGCGTCCCGCCGCGGCGGGCGGGCTTCTTACGCGACGTCTTTTGGGCGGCTACGATCAATTCAGAGCGGCTGCGGACTTCGAGGGTGGGGTTTTGCAGCGTGGTTAGAGCGAATCGTCCATCGTCGCGCGATCTGCGAAATCTGTCCTTCTGCGAACCAATCTTGCGAGCAGTATCTAAAGCCTGCTGCCGCATTTCCAGCGCTTCCAAGGTGCGTCCTTGTGCAAGCATGATGTTTGACAGGACAGTTTGCGTGCGTGCCGTAATCTCGTCGTCAAATGGCGCTGAGTTCTTGGATGAATTGCAGGCTGCCTCGCCTTTTTGGAACTCGCCCAGGGCGTAATAGGCGCCGCACAATTGCCCGTAGGCGTGGGCCGCGAGAAGCCGGGACTCTTGACGAGTGGCTTTCTCGGCGGCGGATTCGGCGGCGTCTCGCTGCTTGTGAACATCCGAAAGCGATTCGGCGGCCAGGGCCACGTATAAATCCACTCGTGGATCGTCTTTCATCTGCGGGTCTTTCGCGAGCGCCGCCAGCGTGCCCAAGGCTTCTTGCCCTTTGCCTGCGGAGGTTTGGGCGTTCGCAAGCAGCGGCGCGTAGTTGGGCTCGTCCCGATACAAAAGGCCGAGAGCCTGGTAAATGGCGATGGCCTGGTCCCACTGAGAGTTCAGTTCGTGATATTCGGCCTCGATGAAGCGCTGATCGCGCGGCGGCAGATTCCCAGAGAGTTCGACGGCCTTCTTGGCCCCGCTACGAGCTTGTTCGTCATAGCCGAGTAACTTCCACGCGCGCGCCAAGGCAAAGTGCGGCAGAGCAAAATCGGGGGCGAGCGCAATGGACCGTTGCAGAGAATCGCGCGCGCCGAGAGCGTCGAATGCGCGCAGCCTGGCAAGCCCGTCGGTATAGAGGCGCAAAGCTTCCGGGTCCGAGGGCAACGCCGCCATGGGTTCCAAGTTTCCGTTCTCTTGCTGCGCCTGTACGCCGAAGCGCCTGCAGAGCTCCGCGCCTGCCTTGCTCAAGACTTCATGCAGGGTGGCAATCGTGCCGTCTTCGCCGAAAGATGCAACCGTTTCGCCGGAATCAGCGTCCTGGACGTGAACGTCTACGTGGATCGAATCGTTCGGCTCGTTTCCCATCGCGACATACGCGCCCGAAACAACATACTCGGAGTGAAGAATGCGGCGGATTTTTGAAAGCGTGGCGCTATTGAAGGACGGAACGACGGAGAGCGCGAGATCGGCTCTGGCGGTGGAAACGTCTTCCGGGAATACGGTACGGAGGGCATCGGTGGAACCCAGTTCCGTGCTCAGCATCTCCGAGAGAGCATTCGAGAGCCACTCGACATTTGGCTTACCGAGATTTTTGAAATCCATCACGGCCACAGCCGGCCTGGGTTTCGCGTGCGTGAAGAAGTGATGGGATTTGTAACCGAGATACAAATACACAACGCTCGCCAGGGCCAGGAGCGTTCCAGCAACCGCTCCCGCAATCCGCAGATTGCGCTTTCGCCGCCGGCCAACCTCGCGGGGCGGCGTCGCGGTTCGTCTAGGGCCCTTAGCGTCCCAAGCCACCTCCCAAAGCGCCATACGATCCACGCCTTTCAGCGCGAATTCGCCTTGGGGGTAAAATTCTATGTCGGTCATTTGGCGGACCAGTTCATAGGTCCGTGACGACATGAGAATCTGGTTCGCCGTTGCCGCGGCTTCCACCCGAGCGGCAGTATCCACGTCCGTGCCATGCCAGCTATTTTCGAAATATTCCGGAAATCCGGAGTGGATGCCGATGCGCAAGCGCAGCGCGCCTCGCGGCGTCTCGATGGTCTTTTCGGCTAGCCTTTGCTGGATATTGACGGCGCAACGCACGGCTTGAGTCGGATCAGCAAACGCCAAAAAGAAAGCGTCGCCCATCGTGCTGACTTCTCGTCCACCGTGAGACTGACAGATTGCGCGAACGAGTTCGAAGTGCGGGGTTTGCACCTTTTCCAGATAAGCACGGTCGCGCTCGCGATTGTCTCTCCCGAGCGAGGTGTCGCGCTTGGTGGCGCTGGACTCGACGACGTCCGTGAACACCATGGTTATTAGCGGCATGTTTTGGAAGATTTCCTGCTCAACGGCTGCATACTATTTTGCCTTGGCGAGCAAGTCAACGAACCGGTGATCGGTCGTGGGAACCCGGTTCACGAGCGGCGAGTCACGCTTCACGAATCACCACTCACCGCTTGCCGATCACTGGCGGGCGCCGGGATTTTCTGGGACTGGGAGATTGATTTCGCGGACTGGGCGGTTTAGTTCGCCTGGCATGGCTGGTAGATTCAGGCCGTCGGTTAGCAGGAGGCCTTGGAGGGTGGCGGCGTTGATCTGGACGTTTTCCAGGGCTGCTATGTAACTGGATTCGAGTTGGAAGAGAGTTCTTTGGGCGATCAGGACCTGGGGATAGGCTGCGGCGCCTTCGTTATATTTTTGGAGGTAGAGGTCGTAGGCCTGGCGGGCGTGGGGCAGCGTGCTGGACTGGTATTGCTGGGCGACGGCGCGAGAGCTCGAGTAATCCTGCAGAATGGGCGCAGCCATTTGGCGGAGCACGAGCGCGACGCGCTGGACTTCGGCGGCGGCGCGTTCGCGATCGGCGGTGGCGGCTGCGATGTTGCCTTGATTGCGATTGAAGATGGGGAGATTGACGCCGAGTTCGGCGAAAGCTTCGGAGCCGACGGATTGCGGCTGGCCGGGATTGAGCTGTTCGAGATTATTGGCGTAACCGGCGCGCAGAAATAAATCGGGGACCCTGGCGCGGCGGGCGCTCGCGATTTTGGCGTCGGCGCGAGTGACGCCGAGTTGCGCGATTTTCACCGCGGGACTGTCGCGCAAAATCGTTTGCAGGATTTCGGCGGCGTTTACGTCGGGCAAGTCTGCGAGATTGCCGGCGAGGCGCGCGAGCGGAAGTTCGGGCTGGCCGACGACGGCAGAGAGGACGCGCCAGGCGCGCTGTTGTTCCTGCTGCTCGGTAAGGACGGCGAGCGCGGCCTGATCGGCTTCGACTTGCGCTTGCAGGACGTCGGGCTGGTCGGCCTGGCCGACGTTGAAAAGCTGGCGCGTGGTTTCGACGGCGTCTTGCGCTAGGGCGCTGAGTTTGGCGCGCGTCTCGACCATTTCTTGCGCGGCGAGTGATTGGTAGTACGCGATGCGTACGCCATTTTCGACGCGCAGGCGCTGTTCGCCGGCTTCGGCTGTCGCTTGATCGCCTTCGGCTGCTAGAACTTTTCGCGCCAGGCCGAGTTTGCCGCCGAGAATTACGTCTTGCTGAACGAAGACGCCTTGCTGGCCGCCGCCGAAGGAGCCTCCGCGGATTTCTTCGCCCATGTAGCCGATGGTGGGATTGGGCCACAGGCCGGCTTGACGCGTGCGTCCGGCGGCGGCGCGGACACCAGCTTGCGCCTGCGCGAGCGTGGGATTATTGGCTAGCGCGATTTGTTCGAGTTGGTCAAGCGTGAGCGCGGGCGCGGGGCTTGGCGCGGATTGCGCGGGCGCGATCTGTGCGAGCGAAAGCGCGAGGCCGAGTGCGCAAAGGATTTGTCGCGCTGCGGTGCCAAGCAGATTTTGTGTGGTCATGGCAAATCTCCCGTGTGACGTTTTCATTCCGAGTTGGCAACTTTGCTGAACAATTCATCTGCTGGAACTTCAGGGGCTAAAGCCCCTTTCATTTTGCTGATGCTTATGTCGCGGCTAAAGCCGCGACCCACAAGACCTCAGACCTTTTCAGCGAGCTGACTGTTACCTCTCGCGCTGATCCGGCACGTTTGGCATCGCGACTGGATTTGCTTCGCGTTGTGTTTCGCGCAGGCTGACGATGTGATCGTATTGATCGGGCGGCAGGACGCGGATTAGGGTCATCATGCCTTGCATGTAGCCGCTCCAGCCGGGGCGCAGGCCGTAGGTTTCGGGTTTGGCGACGGCAGCGTCCATGGCCATGGCGGGGCTTTCCATGAATGCGTCCTGTGGAAAGCCGGGGACGGAGTTGGCGTTCTTGCTGACGTCGGCGTTGGCCATTTGCATTTGCATCGGCATGTTCATTTGCGTGTGCGGTTGCGTGTTTGACTGCGTGTTCGGCATCCGCATCGCGGGGGCGTTGGGTTCGGCGGCGTGTTGTTGCGTGAGTGGGCCATTGGTGGTGGGTTGCGCGAGATTTGCGCTGGCGCCCATGCCGCGGCCGAGGCTGGGGCTGTACTCTTCCGAGGTGGCGTTACCGCCGCGGGGCATGCCCATCCCTTCTTCCATGCCTGCGCCGGCGGGCATTCCCGCGCGGCGCGTTAGCGGGCCGGCCATCGAAGACATCTGGTTCATCATGTGGTGCGGCATGTGGCAGTGAATCATCCAGTCGCCGGGATTATTGGCGACGAATTCGACGGCGCGGGCTTGCGCGACGCCGACTAATACGGTGTTGTTCGGTCCCCAGGTGGATTGCGGTTGGCGGCCGCCTTCAGTGCCGGTGATTGCGAATTGATGGCCGTGCATGTGGATGGGGTGATGGTCCATGCCGAGATTGATGAGGCGGAGGCGGACGCGATCGCCGAGGCGGACGATTAGTGGCGTGGTGGCGGGACCGGATTTTCCGTTCATGGTGAGCCAGTTGAATTCCATGTTCATGGAGTTGGGCGTGGGATTATTTGGCAGCACGGCGTATTCCTGAAGAATGATGGCGAAGTCCTGGTCGGCGGGCGGGTCGTAGGGTTCTTGCGGATGCATGATGAACGCGCCGATCATGCCCATCATTTCCTGCATGGCCATGTGCGAGTGGTAGAAGTAGGTGCCTTCCTGTTGCAGAGTGAATTCGTAGACGAAGCGGCCGCCTGGGAGGATCGCGTCTTGCGAGAGGCCGGGGCCGCCGTCCATGGCGAAGGGGATATCGAAGCCGTGCCAGTGCATGGAGGTGGGCTCGGGGAGGTGATTGTCCACGATGATGCGGACGCGGTCGCCTTGAGTGACCTGGATAGTGGGGCCGGGGGCGCAGCCGTTGTAGCCCCAGAGATTGAGGATCTTGCCGGGGAAGATCTCTTGTTTTACTGGCTCGGCGATTAGGTGGAAAATTTTGACGCCGTTGTCGAGTTCGTGCGGGAGATTAGGGACGTCGGGAGATTGGACTGGGAGATATTTTTGCGTGGCGGCGCGGCGCTGCGTGGATTTGGTGAGCGGTGCTTGCACGGATTGCGCTGGGCTGGCTTTGGCTAGCGCGCCGGCGCTTAGTAGCGCGGCGCTTTGCAGGAAATTGCGGCGGGTCTTGTTCATAATTTCTCCTGATGTTGATGATTGGTTGTGAGTCGCTGGCTTGCGCGTGTTTGCGAGAGTCGCCGCGCGATGATGGCGATTCCGCGGCACGTGGTGCGGTGCGGATTATTTTCTTCGAGAGGCGTTTGGGCGCGGGATTAGATGCGGAGTACGGAAATCTTTTGATATAGAGCGAAATTGAGATCCGGAGGAGGAGCGGGATCGGAGAAAGTCGAATGCGAAGATGCAGCGAAGTCGTCGTGCTGCAGGGTGACGGCGAGCAATCGCGCGGCGGGGGCGCGGTTCGCGCCGATTAATTGGGATTGCGAGATGGCGTCGGTTTTCAGGGCATCGAAGGTTGGGTGGTGGTGTTTGGGGCAATCGGGATTTTGCGGAGCGCGCTGGTGGGTGGGATTGGAGGCATTGTGGTCGCAATCGTGAGTGGCGGCGTTTTGTACGTCATTGGGACATGCGCCGAGCGCGCAGGTGGCCGAGCAGGCAGAGCCGTAGAGCAGAGTGAGTAACACGAAGGCGAGCAGTGTTCGTTTGGCGCGGAGGCTGGCGAGCGGCGGCATGCGATGAACTATATCATCGCGCGGCAAAGGGTGGATAGACGCCGTATAGAGCGAAACGCGAGGAGGTACGAGCCTCAGACTCGCTACATGAATTGCCGTATTGTCGGGCGCGCTACAATAGTTGGTGTCCCAAAGTAAGGAGAAAACCCGTGAGCCTTGGTGGGGTGTTACCTCGTCAGCAGGGCTTGAGCAAACCCAGGACGATTCTAATTGCAGATGATAGTGAGCGAGTGCGGGCGATTATGCGCCGGTCGCTCGAACGCGAAACAGATTTCAAGGTTTGCGAAGCATGCAACGGCGAGGAAGCGGTGGCGAAGGCCAAGGAAATGGCTGCGGACTTGGCGATTTTGGATGTGAGGATGCCGGGGCTGAATGGCATTGAAGTGGCGGGGATCCTGAGATATGCGTTGCCGAGGATTCGGATCGTTTTTTTGACGATGTATGCCGAAGATCTTCCCGAGAGCGTGACGTCTGTATTTCAAGTGGATGCGGTACTTTCGAAGGCGGGCGGGTTGGCGCAGGTGGTAGAGAACGTTGAAAATTTGCTGGCCGCGCCGGTCGTCTAGCTTTTTCGCGAATAACTCGAGCAAGTTTCGCGAGCGCGATTATTGCGTTCGCATCCAGCATATCCAATTCGAAAAATCCGAAGTCCTGCTTTGCTGCTTTACGTAAGTTCCCGCCGGTGAGTTCCAATCAATCGGATCGCCATCGCGTAGTGAGTCCACGTTGGGCATTCCGTTGCAGAGGCTTTTTATGAGGCAGGTGGTTGAGAATTCGTGGATGGCGTAGCTTTTGGTTTCCGGATGAAAATCACGGCAGGAGATATAACGGCCATGGACGACGTGAGGATTATTGGGATTACTGAAGCGGTCGTGCATGGCCTGAATTTCAGCGGCGATTTTCTGCAATTGTTGCGGAGCTTCTGACGGATCGCGCCACGGGTACAGCGCCGAGCCGTTCACGGAGACGCCTTCGTTGGTGATGACATAGGTACGATCGCGAAAATGCCACCACGGAGCTTCGCGGCAGCGCAGGCTGGAATTCAGGCTGCAGATCATGTAGCTATATCCGCGCCGGAGCTGGCCGCAATCCGCGAGGATCTCAAACGTGAGTGTCCCGTTGCTATTGATCAGATACCTGGCTTTGCCGCTGTAGATGCAGGGGCCGCCGGCGTCGCTGGTGGGAAAGTGGATGATGTAGCTGTCGCCCGTCGGATTGCCGGCAGTCGTGGATTGCGCGAAGCGGGGTTCTGGCTGGCTGATCTCTATTGTGATTGGCCGTGCTGTTTTGTCTATGGATGCGACGGGCGCGATCGTGGGGGTGAAGATCCCGTCTCCGCGGGCGGGTTGCGGATTTTGGAAGGCTGTGGCGATCGGGAGATCGAGGCACGCGAACAGGTATAAGAGTGCTGCGATGTGAATGGCAGTTTTCACGTTGGCGCTTTCCGTTGTGGTGCTTGTGTGAATTTTTTGCGAACCCGGTGCGATTCGCCGGCTGTGGATAGATTACCGCAACACATTGCGAGGGCTCGGCGCGTCAGTGGCGGTGGATTCGTGGTGATAAACACTGGCGCGGCGATTTGTGAGAGTCGTGCGCGGATCGAGCACAGCGACTCGAAAACTTCGCGGTAACTGCGCCGCGAGAGGAAGGCGCTGGGCGCCTGTTTTTTTCCCGGCCCTTCCGGGCCGGGCTAACTTATGCCGCGCCTCCGGCGCTGGGGCATTGGACCTCCCACGCGCGTTTATGGCTCGGACAGAAAGCGTAGAATCTCGCGCATTAGCCGGTCGCCCTGATCTGTATCGAATAGGAACTGCGCGTGCGCGGAGCCGTCTAGGATGACCAACTCTTTCGGGCTCGCAGCTTTTTCGTAATTCGCGCGAATCTTGGGCAGGCGCGGGCCGTCACTGTTTGCATCGTCGCGGGCTACGATGAACAGCTTGCGGCCCTTTATCTTTTCGGGTTGGCGATCAGTCCAGGCTGCCAGCAAGACCAGCCGGTCTATTTCACCTGGCTCCGCGTCGATCGAGGCGTCGGCGGCCGCCTCGCCTCCAAAACTTGCGCCGACAACCGATACGGTCTTTGCGCCCGCCTTGTGTAGGTAGCGCACGGCGGCCAGCACATCGTATTCAACTCCGTCATCGTCGGATTTCGATTGCGGTCCGCGCGACTGGCCGCGCCCCCGAAAATCTATAGCCAGCACGCGAAATCCCGCTGGCTGCAAGATTTGCGCTTGCTTTGCCCAACTCTCTTTGGTGAAACGGCCTCCGTGAGCAAGAACTACGCCGCGGTCACCTTTGCCGTAGAGATCGGCGTACACGATACCGCCGTCCTGCGTGGGAAACGACACGAGCCGCGGCGCTGCGGCGGAGCCTGCGAGGAGGAGCGTCGCCAAAAGCGCCGTGAGTCTGACGATGTGCATTCGGGGGATTGTAAGCCCGGCGGGGAATGAAATTCCTGTGGAAATCCCGAGCCAGGGTGAGGCGGTTTATCTCGATAACTTCGCTTGGCTGTGACCGGGTCGGCGAAACCGGCGCGCTCGCTGCGGTTCTGTATCTTGACACTGCGCGGAGCGAACCTTTAGCATCAATGATTGGTTCGGGCCGGTTTAGCTCAGAGGTAGAGCGAGGGTCTCATAATCCCTAGGTCGTGGGTTCGAGTCCCACAGCCGGCACCAATTCCCTTCTATCGCTTTGCTTTTGCGTCAGTTACCAACACCGCTTCGTACCGGTTGGACCGTTCGAACCGATTGAAGTCCTATTTCGTCCATTGCAGCGCGGTGACTCTGTTGAATTGCGTGCGTGTACAGACGCAACGTCGTCGACACATCGCCGTGACGCATTTGTGTTTCCAGCACGGAAATCGGCGCGCTGGCTTCAACCAAGGCGGTAGCGAGGCCGTGTCGAAAGGCGTCTAGGCCAGCGTTTAGCGTTGGTATGCCAAGTTTCCGTACGTGATTGCACGCCCTGCACATTAATGGTCTTCTTATTTTACAGATTGACAACAGCGCGTCGCTCGGTTAAGTTCGCTCCCCCAGCACCTCGGCCCGCGAGGAGTCTTAGCGAACCGTCCATCGAGTTGCTCTTATTCGGTTTGACTCATCGATCCCATTCGTATTAAATCGTTCAACTCGTTACGCGGGCGAAAGGAAGATGACATGGACGTACAAACTTCGTGGAAGGAGCTGTATCTGTGGGCGTTGATAGAATCCGACAAAGAGAAATTGACTGAGCTGGTCCAAGCCATAGAATGCGCGATTGCCGGCCGCTCCCAAGAACTCTTACACTCCTCAGACATTCACGAAGAACGCGGCGAGATGACCGCAGCAAACGCGGCTTTGCTTTCCATCAAGACCCACAAACTGGGCTGGCCAGCGGTGTCCGCACGCGACGGTTTGCGCTGATTGGCTGAAACTGACAGCGGCAGCGCGTCACATCATTTTCCGCCTCTCCGGTATCTGCCTGTTACTTCTGACAATATCCAGCGATAGATAGGACGTTCACAATGCTCCCCTAGACTCCTCAGTGCCCCCGCAGGAACGGCAACGAGATCCAGTGCAGCCGAGCAAGCAGGAACCCAGGCTCTTTTCTGTCATAGGACAGAAACCCACCGGACACGCAACGGCGCTCATAATCGCTGCCATCGAGGCAGATGCCGAATACTATGCATTCCATGAACTCGGTTTCGTCACCGTATCTGCGACTATGCTGGTAAGCGACTCCGTGTACGTTGAAACTGAAACGGAATGAAGACGCGTTCACGGCGGCAGGAGTGCGGCGCGCGCTATTGCCTGCCGCGCTTATCGGACGGAACCGTTCCTAAATCTCAGGCCGGTTTGCTGGCAGGGGGAGTTGGTTTTGTAGAGATTCCAGGTCTACCCGGCCGCTTTGGAGGACAAGCCGAACGATTTCACGGCGCTGATCTCGTCCTGATGAACGTCGAAGACCGCTAACAGCATCGTCTTTTGCAAAAGCTCCTGGACCCTCTTGTTAACGTTGGCAAGCTTCAATTGACCACCCCGCTTGCGGACGCTCGTGTGTGAGCAGACAAGCTCTCCGATGCCGGCGCTGTCAACGTGCGCCACGTCCGTCATGTTCAAAAGGACATGCTTCTTGCCCTTCTCCAACAGGCCCAGCATAATCTCGCGGAGCATCACATTCCCTTCGCCGATCGTGATCCGCCCTTTGATATCCACAACTGTAATCTCACCAATTTCGCGAGTCGCGGCTTGCATCCGGCCGGCGGGTTGCGCTTGCATGCTCATGCCCCACTTGGAGCTTGGACCAAGTTCTGTACATTGGTCGGGTAACGCGCCAAGAGTGCACCCGCGGCTCATCTGAAGTAATTGTCAGAACTAACAGGGCCGGCCTCTATGATCGGGGCGGGGATTTGCGGGATGCGCGGGGGAACGATGGCGGACTGAAGTCCGCCGCTACAAAGGCAACTGCGGACCGAGGAGATGCGTGCGTCCGGGCAAGCTGGGGCGCAGTCCTCCTGCGGCGGATCTGCGACAAGCGGCGTCCTACCGATACGCGTTTTGTTTTGCGCGGGCTTTGTTATGGCTGTGGCTGCGTCGCTGTTGGCGGGATGTGTTCTTCGAGGTAACGGAGGAGCAGGGAGTAGAGGTGGAGCGTGGTGCCTGGGCCTTCGTTTATGGCGTGGGTGCGGTTGGGGTATTCCATGAAGTCTACTGGCTTGTCTAGTTCGATCAGGCGATTTAGAAGGAGCTCGCTGCCGGAGTAGTGGACGTTGTCGTCGCCACTGCCGTGGACTAGCAGGAGGTGGCCCTTCAGGCCTTCGGCGTAATTTATCGCTGAGCTGGAGCGATAGCCTTCGACATTTTGCAGCGGGAGGCCCATGTAACGTTCCTGGTAAATGGTGTCGTAGAGGCGGAGGTCGGGGACGGGAGCAACCGCCATGCCCACCTTATATAGGTCGGGAGAGCGGAACATTAGATTCAGAGTGCTGCTGCCGCCACCGCTCCAGCCCCAGAGGGCTACGCGGGATGGGTCGGCGTACGGGTGGGATTGCAGGAAGACTTTTAGGGCGGCGGATTGGTCTTTGACAATTACGGGATGGATCGCGCCGTAGATTATTTTGCGCCAGGCGCGGCCTTTGGGCGCGGGAGTGCCGCGGTTATCGAAGCTGACCACGATGTAACCGGCGTCGGCGACGATGCGATGGAAATCGAAATTCCAGTCGGCCCAGACGTCTTCGACGGTTTGCGCGGCAGGCTCGCCGTAAACGTAAACGAGCAACGGATATTTTTTATGAGGATCGAAATTGGGAGGCTTTAGCATCCAGGCGTCGAGCGTGACGCCGTCGCCGATATCTACTTTGAAGAATTCGGTGGGACTCGTGAGTAACGGAGCGGCGTTGGCGCGGAGAGCGTGGTTGTCTTCAAGGACGCGGGCGCTTTTGTGCATCGGGAGTTCGACTAGATCTGTGACTGGCGTGACGTCGGCGCGAGAGTAGATGTGAAAGGCCCAGCGGCCGTCGGGGGAGATATCGTAGACGTGAGTGCCGGGGGCGTCGGCGGGACTGACGCGCTCCGGGGTGTTTGCGGCTGTGGCTTTTGCGGCGGACGCATCGAGCGAGGCGCGATAGAGATAGCGCTGGGTGGCGTTTTCAGGCGAGGCGATGAAGTAGAGCTCGCCATTTTTCTCGTCCACGCCGTCGAGGCTGATGACGTCATAGGCGCCGGGCGTCAGGAGCTGGATATTTTTACCGTCGCGCGAGACTCGGTAGGCGTGGCGCCAGCCGTCGCGTTCGCTGAGCCAGAGAAATTCCTTTCCGTTGTGAATCCATTTGATTTCGTCATTGACGTCCACCCAGGCGGGGTCTTGGTCGCGGAAAATTTGCTGGACTGCGCCGGTGGAGGCGTCGGCCAGGAGAACGTCGTTGGTATTTTGCAGGCGATTGAGATGTTCGATGGCTAATTCGCTCGCGGCTGGGTTGCCACCCGGAGCCCATTCCATGCGGGCGATGTAATTATTGCGAGGGTCGCCGGGGACAGACATCCATTTTGTCTCGCCGCCTTGCGCGCTGACGACGCCTACACGGACAGCGGAATTGGTGGTGCCGGGAATTGGGTACGGAATATTGAGGACCGAGGGATAGACGCCGAGTCCGGGATACGGAAAACTCGTGACGATTTCTTTCGGCGCGCCGAGATTGTAGAGGAGTTTGAAAATTCCGACGTTGCTCGTATCGAACTGCCAGTAGGCGATGCGGTTGCCGTCGGGACTCCAACGGAAACCGTCGCGGACGTCGAGTTCTTCTTCATAGACCCAGTCGGAGGTGCCGTTGACGATGGTCGAGGAGCCGTCGCGGGTGATTTGGGTCATCGTTCCGGTGGCGACATTTTCGACGTAAATATTATTGGCGCGGACGTAGGCGACCTGCGAGCCGTCGGGCGAGAATTTCGCGAACATCAGGGAGGAGGGCGGGGCATCGCCGCCAAGTTTGCGCAGGGATTTTGTGCGGAGGTCGAGGACCCAATAATCGCCACGAGTGTTGCGCCGCCAGACTTGCGCTGTGTTGGTGTAGAGGAGGACTTTGGATTTGTCTTTGGAAAGGAAGAAGTTTTCGAAATCGAGCGGGGACTTTTCGTTGGGCGGAATTAGCTGCGTCGCGGAGACCAGGACTTCGCGCTTGCCAGTGGCAGTTTCGTAGCGAACGATATCGCGCGCGTCTTTGACCGCGGCGGAGGGCTCGACGGTGGTGTAAGCGGAGCCGTCGTCGAGCCAGCGGGCTGGGCCGAAGTATTTCACTTCGAAGTCGGGTGAGGCGTACATGCGGTGGAGGAGCTGGTCGGAGGCGGAGGAGACTTGGGCTCGGAGCGGGAGCGCAAAGGGACAAATGGCGGCCGCGATGAGCGCGAGGAGGAAAGTTAAGAAACGGCGCCGGCTATCGTGTACCGGGCGTTGTGGTGTGGCTGAAAAATCACGATTCATCGTTGTCTCCTGCAAATGTGCGGAGCGGACGCAGCTCTACTTCTGGAGCATGCACTCGTCGAATTTGACACGCTATTTTGTGAAATGGCTTTCTTCGATCTTCCGGCCGTTCTGCGGCTGAACGGGGCGGGCGTCGTCTGGATAGAGCCTGGCGAATCTGGCAATTTGCGCGGGTGAAGCTTCGATGGGAGTTTTCAGGACGTACCACTTGATGCCCTCGCTGCAGGGCGGAGTGGTGAGCGAGCCGTTAAAGACGTAATAATTTTGATCGCCGGGAAGAAAATCGGCGGCGTTGAAAACCATTTTTTTGTGCTCGGCTGGCTTGCCGACTTCGGCGGGGATGTAGTTCCAGACCTGACCGATGAGGGGATTTGGGTTGCCGCTCTTGATGAGGATGGCGACGACGGCGGCGCGGCCGGCGGCGGCGTCAATGTGGACGAGGTGGAGTTCCATATCGAATTTTTGGCCGTTAATTTCGGTTTCGCTGGGGTGATGGAAATGGAACTGGACGAGCGGCAGGGCGATACCGTTGATGGAGATGCTGCTGCCGGGTGCGTATTGGACCTGGATAGTGTGGCCGTTGTTGAGGATTTTCAGCGGGGAAAGCTGGTAATCGAAATGGATCGGGGCGAGCTCGGCTGGCTGCGCGTCCACGATATTGAGGGGAGACTGATGCTGGCCGGTTTTGCAAGTGGCGAAATCGGGAGAGAGATCGCCCCAGTGGTCGGGGCCGTCGGCGCCGGAGTAGCTCCAGTGCGGCTCGTTGTCGGCGTGGGCTTGAGCGATAGTGGGATGCGCGGAGACGAGGAGCGCGGCGACGATGCAGAGGATCATTGCGATTTTGTTCGCGCGGGTGATGGACATCGCGGGGTCTCCTTGGCTTCGAAGGAAGCGTAGCATCTCATTTTGCGCGGGAATCTTCAATATGGCGGCGCTTGCGCGGCGTGCTGAATTCGCGTCGAGGGTGCTCGGGCTTCGCTATTTCAGCGGGGTGCCGGAAAAGGCGTAGATCAGCCACTGGCCGTTGCGCTTCTTCCAGACCTCGCCCACGGCCATGTGAAATTCAGGCTTGTCGCCGGGGAGGGTGACGTCGGCGATGTAAGTGACGAGGGCGGCATCGGCGCCAACCGGGACGACGCGAAACTGGGAGAGCTTGTAGCCGGTGATGGGCTCGTCGATCATTTGCTGTACGGTGGGCCGGCCTGCACGGAGAGAACCATCGGGGCCGAAGGCGTGGAAATTCTCGGCGATGACCGCGTCGTTGGATGGCTTGTCTTTGTGTTTCCAGGCTTCCCATTGGACGAGGAGGCGGGCTTGGATTGCGTCGGTCATTTCCGGGATTGAGATGTTATGCGATGAGCGCATGTTTGCTCCTATGACGCGGAATCTCAGGAATGCGATGGTGCCGGCAAGCATCAGAAGCCCGCCAGCAAACACGAGCAGCCATCTTGCGCGGGGATTCATCGAGGGACCTCCAAGGGATTACGAGGATACTTCGGAAAAAAACGGTACGTCAATGCGCGGGCTGCGGCAGAGGTTGACCGCGGGAGGTTGTGGGAGCAGAGTTAGATTTTCTATGGAGGCGCGGCGATGGCGACAAAATGTAGTCATATGGATCAGATCAAGCACGTGAAACCTGGCTCGAAGGGATGCGAGGAGTGCTTGAAGATGGGCGACACCTGGGTGCATCTGCGGGAGTGTCTTTTCTGCGGGAACGTGGGGTGCTGCGATTCGTCGAAGAACAAGCACGCGACGAAACATTTTCACGCGACGCATCACGCAATCATGCGGTCGATTGAGCCGGGTGAGGATTGGAGGTGGTGTTACGTCGACGAGATGATGGTATGAAATGACGTTTTGAAGATTGAGGCGGTGGTATAGCGCGGTGAGGCGCGCCTCGCCGAAGAGAAAGCGGCGGCCCGCGGCGGCAAGGATGTGTCGCACCTAAGACGCTCGAAAGTCTTTGTGCAGTTTACCCAGCACTCACGCGCTGGGCTAATTTCTGCCGCGCCCCCGGCGCTGATTCGTGGCGGACGAGATGTGCAGTAGAAATTGAGAGATTTGGATTGCTAGGAACCACGCTGGTTAGATTATCTTCCGCATGAAATCCGAGACATTGGTGATTGTGAATCCGTCGTCTGGGGGCGGGTGGGCATTGCGCGCGGAGCCCGCGGTGCGGAGATTGCTTGCGGAACGCGGGCGTTCTGCGGAATTTGTACGATCGAAGAGCGCGGAGGATATTCGATCGCTGGCCGGAGGCGCGGCTGGGCGGGGATTTCGGTATGTGGTGGCATTGGGCGGCGATGGGGCTTTCCACCATTTGATGGAGGGGGTGCGCGGGACGGATGCGGTGGCAGGATTTTTTCCTGCGGGGAGTGGAAACGATATCGCGCGGGCGCTGGGGATTCCCTGCGATCCGGTGAGGGCGGCGGATGCGTTCTTGCGTGTGCGGCCGCGGGCTGTGGATTTGGTGCGCGTGCGATTTGATGATGGGCGCGTGGCGCATTATATCGGCGCGGGCGGGATGGGGTTGGATGCGGAAGCGGCGCATCTGGCGAATACGCGATTCAAGAAGTGGCCGGGAGTGTCGCGTTACATGGCCGGGATGTTTACCGTATTTTTTCGCGAGCCTGTGCTGAGTTTGTCGGCGGATATTGATGATTTGACGTGGAGCGGTCCGGCACTTTTTGCCGCGGTGGCGAATACTTCGAGTTATGGTTCGGGGGTGCGGATTGCGCCGGATGCTCGGATGGATGATGGTTTGCTGGATGTGGTGATTGTGGGCGATGTGAGTTTGTTGCGTTTGGTGGAGGCGATGCCGGTGGTGTTGACCTCGGGGGATTTGCGGGGGTTTCCGGAGGTGATGCGGTATCGGGGCCGGAGGATTTCTTTGCGCGCGGATCGGGCGGCTTTGGTGCATGGGGACGGGGAGGAGTTGGGGATGTCGCCGGCGGAGTTTGAGGTGATGCCGGGGGCGGTAACGGTGATGGCTTAATTCAGAGGCACCACAGATGAACACTGACGCGGTTTGCTTCGAGGATTTCAGCGCGATCTTGCTGTTGCGGCAGCGGGCCCAAGAGCCGGCGGGACGCCGGCGCTACTGTGCCCGGCGCTGCACTCGTTTACGCGCTTTTTTTCTTCCTGAGTTTCAGGACTACTTCGATGTCGCGGCGGCTGTCGAAGCTGCTCACCGTGCGGGTCGAGGAGGTTAGGCCACCGTGTTCGGCGTGGATTTCGTAGTCCACGTTAGGATCCAGGCCGCTGAAGCGATAGTTCCCGGACTCGTCGGCGATATAGGTCTTCACGGATTGCGATTTCACGTTCTTGAGATAGACAACGCTGGAGGGGACGGGATTTTCGTCCTTATCAATCACGCTGCCGTGCAGCGTTTTTAATTGAGCTTCCGCTTTTTTCTGGGCTTTCGATTCTTCCTGGGCGCGGGACGGAACGACTGCGAAAAAAATCAAGAATAGTGCTGTGAGAATTTTGAGGATTTGGCGGGTCTTCAACGGGGTCCTATTCTTTCCAGCATGCGCCGCTGGAATGGCAAGGCCTGAGGCCGATTATGCAGGGAGGTCGAAAGCGACGGCCCAAGTACCGGCACAACAATTCTAAGATGATGCCTGCGGGAGAAAAGATGCGAGCGTGAAGAAGGAGGCGGAACTATTCAGCCTCTTCTTCCTCCTCTTCGTCTTCTTCCTTGGCGACGGAGCCTTCTTCTTCGTCGTCATCCTCGTCCTCGTCTTCATCTTCGGAGATGACGATGAGGTGCACGGGATGAGTTTGCGTCACTTCCAGCTCGACGTCGCACTCCGGGCAACTGAGGATTTCGCCTTCTTCGACTTCGTCTTCGTCGAGATCTATTTCAGTGTCACATTCGGGACATCGGGTCACGGTAATTCTCTCCTTCCTGAGTGTACGACTACTGGCGGGTTATTATATACCGCCACTGTCAAGCAAACGCGAGAGGGGATGTGTAAAGGTGACGGGCCAAAGAGAATATCCGGAGCGGCCGCTGGTGGGAGTGGGCGGCGTAGTGATTGTGGAGGGCCGCGCGCTGCTGATCAAGCGCGGAGGGCCGCCGCTGGAAGGAGAATGGTCCATTCCGGGCGGCATGCTGGAATTGGGCGAGACGCTGGACCAGGGCGTGCGGCGTGAATTGGCGGAGGAGACGGGAATCGAAGTGCATGTGCTGGATTTGATCGAGGTGTTCGAGAGAGTTTTTCTAGATGACGATGGGAAAACGCGTTATCACTTTGTGATTCTGGATTATCTGTGCGAGGCGGTGAGCGGCGAGGCGCGGGCGGCGAGCGACGTGACGGATGTGGCTTGGGCGCGGGAGGAGGAGCTGGTGAAGTATTCGTTGACGCCGACGGCTACGCGGGTGATCAAGCGGGCATTTGAGATGTGGCGGGGATTAAGAACGCCACGGAGGCACAGAGACACAGAGAATTGAATGGAAGATTCTTCGCTTCCACGATGCCTAGTTTTCCCGCGGCTTTGCGTTTTCTCTTAATCTCTCTGCGCCTCTGTGTCTCTGTGGCAGATTTTGCGGCGTCAGCTGGCGGCGGCTTCTGGGAGGCGACCGTAGCGGCGTTCGCGGCCGCGAAAATCTTCAACGGCGTCGGCGAGATCGGTTGCTTCGAATTCGGGCCACATGCGCGGGGTGAAGAAAAGTTCGGCGTAGGCACATTCCCAGAGCATGAAGTCGCTGAGGCGGCGGTCGCCGCCGGTGCGGATGAGCAAATCCACATCGAGAGCCGGGCCGCTGGAGTGCGTGACTTCGCCGAGGCGTTTCGCGAATTCACGTTGCGAAACTTCGAGGCTGGAAACCATCCAGCAGGCGGCGCGCAGGATGGCGTCGCGCGCGGAATAATCCACGGCGATGCGCAATTCGAGCGTGCGGCCGGCAGCGGTGAGTTTTTCCGCGGAGTCAATCGCGGCGGCGAGAGAGGGCGGGATCCGGTCGCGGCGACCGATGACGCGCAGGCGAACGCCCGCGGCGGCGCAGCCTTCGGCTTCGGCGCGGAAATATTCCTCGAGCAAGACGAGCAGCGCGGCGACTTCGCCGAGCGGGCGTCCCCAATTATCGGAGGAGAAAGCGTAGAGAGTGAGAGTGCCGATGCCGAGTCCGGGGGCGGCGCGGACGATGCGGCGGACGGCTTCGACTCCGGCGCGATGACCTTCGGAGCGAATCAGGCCGCGAGCGGAGGCCCAGCGTCCATTGCCGTCGAGGAGAATGGCGACGTGGAGTTTCGGCTGCGCTTGCGATGAAGGAATCATCTTCAAAGTACTTTTGTTCATAGAGTGTCCGGGCAAAAAAAATTTGAGCTTAAGAGCCTGTGAGAGAACTGCAAAATTCGCACTTTAGCAGCTGAAGCCGTACGGACTTTGCGAGATTTATGTCGTCGCGAAGGCGACGACCTACAAAGATTGGCGCGTTGTCACACATGCTCTTAAGCCTCGCGGGTGACGCGGATCAGAGCTTCCATGTGGTCCAAATATTTTTCGAGCGCGCGGCGGCCGGCAGCGGTGAGGCGATACTCGGTTTTGGGCATGCGACCGTCGAAGGACTTGGTGCAGCCGAGATAGCCGGCGTCTTCGAGTTTGCGCGCGTGCACGCTGAGGTTGCCGTCGGTGGCGCGGAGCAATTGCTTGAGCTCATTGAAGGTGAGCGATTCGTTCACGGCCAGCGCGCTGACGATCGCGAGGCGCGTGCGTTCGTGAATCAGGCGATCGAGATTGGTGGCTGAATTTTCCGGCGGACGCGTGGCCGGAGAATTTTTTTTGACGCGCTCGTCGCTTTCGGCGTGCTCGCGACGATACGCTGATGATTTACCCGCCATATTTCCTCGCAATTACGCCCCCAAAAATTATGTGTAATCCGCCAAAGCCGGCCGCCAGGAAGGCGTTGCCCCAATTCCAGGGGCAGAACATCGCGACAGTTCCGAGGACCATGAAGCAGAGACCCATCAACGGGACGATGCGGATGGAGAAAGCGCCGCCGGTGACGACTCCGGTGCCGTAGAGCAAAAGCCATTGGCCGGGGATGGGGCCAATTTCGCTGCTGCGGAGATGCAGGATGGTGAGAAGTGCGCCGACGAAAAGAGGCGGCGCAAAACTGTAGACGAAGCGGCGGCCCGGGCCGGTGAAGAGCGCGGTTCCGGCCTCGCGCGCTTTGGAGTAAGTGGTCCAACTGGCGATGCCGATGGCGATGAAGGCTTCGGCGACCCAGGTAACCAGCCAGGCGAGCGGAGTGGTTTGCAATGAAGCGATGGCGGCGGCGCCGAGGGCGGTGATGCCCATGGCGACTCCTCCCAGGCCGGGAACGGCGGTGAAGGAACCGGCACGCTCCATGGTTTCGCGGATAAAGCGCAGATTGTCGCGAGCGTGGTCGTCAATGGCGAGGGGAGTGGAGTTGCGTGGGCGAAGCGGTTCGGGAAGAGCCATGGGGAGAGGATAGCAGGCAGGCGGGTTCTGTCAAGTACTTTGTTATACAAAGTTACTTCGAGTTCGTTGGACTTGTTGGGTGTGTGCAGCGGGACTATGCTGGGGCCGGCACGAATTTCACGGGAGGAATACGAAGATGAAGCGAACGGCGATCTTATTGGCGTTGACGGGATTCTTGGCTGCGACAGCTTTTGCGGGAGATGCGGCGGCGCAAGCGGCGCAGCAGGCAGCGCCGGAGGCGGCGAAGGTCGAGCCGAATCCGGTTTCTTCGGCGGTGCGGAGCAGCCTGGAGCGGAATTCGAAGAACATTTTGGCGGCGGTGGATGAAATGCCGGCGGATAAGTTTGGGTACCGGCCTACGCCGGAGCAGATCACTTTTGGACACCTAGTGATGCATATGGCGGGGTCGAATTTCCGGCTGTGCTCGGCGATATCCGGAATGGGGATGCCGAAGATGGACGAACTGAAGGAAACGGATCCGAAGGACAAGCTGGCGGGGGCGCTGAAGTCGTCGTTTGATTTTTGCACGCAGGCGTTGGCGAAAGTGGACGATTCGAATCTGGGCGAGGTGGTGTTTACGCGCGGGACTTTCAGTCTGACGCGCGCTGGAGCGATGATCGCCTTGACGAATGATTTCGCGGATCATTACAGCGGGGCGGCGATGTATTTGCGGTTGAATGGGTTGTTACCGCCTACCGCGCAGCCGCATAAGGACTAGGATGTTTGCGTACATAGGCAAGACCTTAAGACCAAAACCCGGCATCAGGCGGATTTGCGTGCGGGGTAGCGGCCGAGCAGCCAGTTCCAGCGGATGTAGATTAAATCGCAGAACATGATTAGGCTGTCGCGGATTACGTGAACTTTTGTGGCGGGATCGTGGGCCCAGCGGACCGGGACTTCGGCGGCGCGCAGGCCGTGACGTTTCGCGAGGAACAGGATTTCGGGGTCGAAGCCGAAACCTTCGATGCGCTGCTGTTCGAAGACGACGCGGGAAGGCTCGCGGCGGAAGATCTTGAATCCGCACTGCGTATCGTAAAACGGCAGGCCGGTGATGGCGCGAACGAAGCCATTGAAGATAATTCCCGCCCATTCGCGAAGTACGGATTGGTGAATGGAGATCAGCGAGCGGTCGAGCGCGCGGGAACCGATGGCGACGTCGTCGCCGGCGGCGAGCGCGGTGAGAAGCTTTTCGATTTCTTCGATCGGGGAAGAAAGGTCCGCGTCGGTGAAGAGAGCGAGGCGACCGCGCGATTCGAGTATGCCGTGGCGGACGCTGTAACCTTTTCCGCGATTATCACCATTCGAGATTAGGCGTACTTGCGGCATTTGGCGCGCCCATTCTGCGGCGACGCGCGCGGTGCCGTCCTGCGAACCGTCATCAACGACTACAATTTCAATTTTAGCCAGCGCGAAATCCGGGGACAAATCCGGAAGGACGCGGCGCGCGGAAAAATATTCGCGTATGCGCGCGAGGGTGCGCGGAAGGCGAGCTTCCTCGTTGTAGGCGGGGATGACGATGGAAAGTTCGGGCGCGCGTTCGGTCATCCGCGCGAGAATCCTGGGACGGTTTCTTGGGAGCCGGCGGGCCAGCCGTGGCGTCCGAGCAAGGGCACGAAGCGACAGACGAAGAGCGATTCTTTTTTTATGGCGTCGGCGCGCTTGGTGATACGGAGCAAGTCTTGCTGCTCGGCGTTGCCGACAGGGATTATGAGACGGCCGCCATCGGCGAGTTGTTCCACGAGTGGAATCGGGACCGAGGGAGCGGCGGCGGAAACGATGATCGCGTCATAGGGCGCGCGCGCGGACCAGCCGAGCGAGCCATCGCCTTCTTCGACACGGACGTTCGAGTAGCCGAGCCGAGCGAGACGTTCCCGGCAGGCACGAGCGAGTCCCGGCAGTAATTCAACGACGACAATTTCTTGGGCGAGCAGAGAGAGAACGGCGGCTTGATATCCCGAGCCCGCGCCGATTTCGAGAACGCGTTCGGATCCATTGAGCTGGGCGGCAGCGGCCATCGCCGCGACCATATAGGGTTGCGAGATAGTTTGTCCGCCGCCGATGGGAAGCGGGACGTCGGAGTAGGCCGAGGCAGCCGATTCGGGTGGAACGAATTCGTGGCGCGGGACGGAGAGCATGGCGTCGAGGACGCGGGGCGAGCGGATGCCGCGGGCGCGGATCTGGCGCGCGACCATTTCGTTGCGGGCGGCGGCGAAGCCGCTGGTGGATGCGCTGATTATGGGATTAGCGTTTGCGTTCATCGGTATTGTGCGGTGCAGCGACGACGGGCCAAATGTGAAAGTTACCACAGCGGCGCGCGGAGTTGCTAGCTGGGGCGCGCGCGGGACCTGCAACGTTGAAGGGCCGACGTTGGCAGCGCGGTTTGAGGCGCTTGAATTAAGTTTATCGTCGAATTGCATCCATGGCTGACGTTCGGTACGATTGCTAGATTCGCTTGTCGGGCAGGCGCGACATGGGGACCGGCACTCGAAAAACAGGAGAGAGCTAATGAAGCTAGGAGCCATTTTAGCCGCCGCCCTGCTGTGCACGGCGGGCCCGGCGCTGGCGCAATCTTCCGCGCCCAACGCGCAACCAGCGCCGCAGCACATGCCGGGGACACCGGCACTGCCGGGACCAGCCGGGGCGGAAGCGCAATCCGAGGCGCCCGCGGAAAAGATCGATCCCGCGAAGGATGCGGCGATCCGGCACTTAATCGAGCTGACGGAAGTTTCCAAGCTGGGCGAAAATATTTCGAATGCGATGGTCGTCCGAGTCCGTGAAGTGATGGGCCGGGCGATCCCGGCCGATCAGCTGCCAAAATTCATGGACCAGTTCACGCCCAAATATACGGCCAGCGCGCCCACGAGCGCGGTGACGGATGCGATCGTGCCGATCTACGCGAAGCACTTTTCGATGGAGGATATCCAGGCGCTGACCAAGTTCTACGAGACGCCGCTGGGGCAACGCGTGGTGAAATCCATGCCCGATGTGGCGGAGGAATCGCAGGCAGCGGGGGCGCGGCTTGACCAGAAAGCGGCGATTGCGACGTTGCGCAGCATGTCTGAGGAATATCCGCAATTGAAGCAGATGTTGCCGCCGGAGAATCCGGCTGCGGCACCAGCTCCTAATTCGGCGCCTGCTCCGGCACCGGCGCCGACCCCGAATGCGCCGAAGTTGTCGCCACCGCAACACTAATTAGTGGCTCGCGCGGAGGGTTGACGAGAAACTGCTTTGCCACCGCAAGAGAAAGTAGGAATGAAAACGAGGAGGCTCTGTACCGGGAGTCTCCTCGTTTTATTTTGGGGCGACGCGGAGGCGGGTTTTTGTGGTGCAGGTTGCGGCAGTGCAGCGGTCGGGCGGCGCGCACGCTATGTTTGAGAAGCATCGATTCGCGTTCGCGGAAAAATCAGCCGTAACGAACTGATGCAGTTACAATTCCTCTCGCGATGGACTGGTCTCCTCTGTGGATTTCGCTGGCGACGAGCTTGACGGCGACGGCGGTGACGCTGGTCGCGGGGCTGGCTTCGGCTGCGTGGCGCGAGAACCGTTCGGGCGCTGGCGCGGCGTTGATTGACGGCGTTTTTCTTCTTCCTCTGGTGCTGCCTCCTACCGTGGTGGGATTTTTTCTTCTGTTACTTTTTGGACGAAACGGGCCGCTGGGCAAGCTTTTGATGCAAGTGGGCGCGACGGTGGTGTTTTCGTGGCCTGCGACGGTGATTGCCGCGACGGTGGTGGCGTTTCCCTTGATGTACCTGACGGCGCGGGCGGCGCTCGAGCAGGTGGATCCACATTTGTTGCAAGCGGCGCGGACTTTGGGCGCTTCGGAGTGGCGAATTTTTCGCGAAGTGGCGTTGCCTTTGGCGTGGCCGGGCGTGCTGGCAGGGACGATCTTGAGTTTTGCGCGAGCGCTGGGAGAATTTGGCGCGACTTTGATGCTGGCGGGAAATATTCCGGGAAGAACGGAGACGATTCCGATCGCGATTTATTTTGCGGTGGAATCGAACGAGATCCAGCAAGCGCTTGGATGGTGCGCGTTAGACGTGGGGATTTCGATCGCGTTGCTGGGCGGGCTTTATTACTGGACGCACGCGCAGAGGCTGCGGCGCGAGCGTTGGGGGCAGCGCTGACGTGACTCTCGATGTGCAAATCGAGAAAAAGCTGGTGGACTTTTCGCTGGACGTGGCGTTTCGCGCGCCGGCGGCGCCCTTGAGCATTTTGGGAGCATCGGGCGCGGGGAAGACGATGCTGTTGCGTTGCATCGCGGGGCTGGAGCGACCAGGACGCGGGCGGATTGCGTTGAATGATCGAGTGGTTTTCGATTCGGAGCGGAAGATACGGATTCCGGCGCGGGAGCGGCGGATCGGTTTGCTGTTTCAGAATTATGCTTTGTTCCCGCACCGGACGGTCGAGCAAAACATTGCGTTTGGACTGCAGGGGCTGGCGCACGCGGAACAGGCGGCGCGAATTGCGTCGGTGATCGAGCGCACGCACCTTGGAGGGCTCGAGCAACGTTACCCCCGGGAGTTATCGGGCGGGGAGCAGCAACGCGCGGCCTTGGCGCGGGCTTTGGCGGTTGAGCCCGAGGCTTTGCTTCTTGACGAACCGTTGGCAGCGCTGGATACGCATTTGCGGTCGCAGGTCGAAGCGCAGTTGCAGGAAACGTTCGCGGCGTACCGGCGTCCGGCTTTACTGGTGACGCACAACATGGAGGAAGCGTACCGGCTGGGGGAGCAGTTGCTGGTGCTTTCGCGGGGGCGAGTGGCGGCGTTTGGCGCGAAGGAGGAGATTTTCCGGCATCCGCCTAGCGTGGAAGTCGCGCAGTTGACTGGCTGCAAGAATATTTCGCGGGCGCGGGCGAATGCGGATGGGACTGTCGAGGCTTTGGATTGGGATTGCAGATTGCGGGTCGCGGCCGCATCGCGCACGAGGGTGCCGAAGTTTATTGGGATTCGGGCGCATCACATTGATTTTCTGGAGCCGGTTGGCGGGGCGGGGGAAACGGAGAATGTCCTTCTTTGTTGGGTGGCCCGGACTTCGGAGTCGCCGTTTCGCATTACCTTATTTTTGAGCGTGGATACAGCGCATGGGGCGGCGGGGAGATATCAGTTGCAGGCGGAGGTGTTCAAGGAAAAGTGGTTGCGATTTCGGGAGAGACCGTTTCCGTGGCGTGTGCGATTGGCGCCGGAATTGTTGTTTTTGATGGATGGCTAGGGAGTTTTGTAGCGGCGGTGTCCGGAACGCCTCGGAGTTTTGCCGCGACATGGATGGCGCACTGAAGTGCGCCGCTACAACGTCAAAAGCTAAGAGCCGGCGGGACTCCGGCGCTACAAAGTCTCGTCAGTGGAAATGCTTCACGAACTTTATGTCTAAGCCGTAGGTACCGTTTACGTCGCGGAGGAAGACGATCGAGAGGTCGCGTTTTACGTGGTATTCGACCTGGATCAGTTGCTCCTGATCGGAAGCGGCGTTGGAGGAATAGGTGATGGTGAGGTCGCGGGTGACTTGCTGCTCGATGGTGACCCGGGCGGAGGCGTTGGATTCTGTGGCGGTGCCGGCGAGGAACGGGTCCACGCGGAAGTGGCTGATGCCGAAAAGATGTTCGATGCGGCCGCCCAATCCGCTGGAGATGGCTTCAGAGAGGAGCGCGGTGGCGCCGTAGTTCTGTCCGCTGCCGGCGGACGAACGCAGCGCGCTTTCCTCGCCGGTGCTGCCGACTGCGAGGAGCGCGATGATATCGGAATCCGGAAGCGGCGGATCGGAACGATAGCTGAGAGAAAGTTTGCTGGCGCGGCCGGAGAAATTGATGGTGACTTGATACTGGCTGATGGTGGAGGTGGCTTCGATATTGAGTTCGGGATCGAGCTGGAAGGGGTTCGCAAAATTCACATCGCCGCGCGTGAGAGTGAAGGTGTTGCCGCGGAAATTCATTTCGCCGCCGAGCAGGTGGATATGGCCGAGCAAGATTGGACGGTCCCAGGTGCCGCGCAAATGCAGGTCGCTATCAATTTCCACTTGGGCGCCGGTCCATTCGATACGGGCACCCGGACTGGTGTGTGCGGCGATATCGAACGTGAGATTGCGCATGAAGGGCGATGACGCGCCGCTGGAGATTTGCGAGCTGGAGCCGAAGAAAGAAGAGATGTCCACGCCGGGTGCGAAGAGGAGACGTTTTAGTTCCAGAGTGCCACTGAGGACGGCGCGGTCGCTGGTGCCGGAGAGTTGCAGCGTGCCGCCCATGAGCCAGCTCATGCCTTGCGGATAGCGGATGCGGACTTGAGTGGTTTTTGTGGTGATGTCGTAGCGAATGGGGCCGGGATCGCCGTAGGTGACGCTGCCTGTGAGCGTCAGTTGACCGCCTCCGGAATCCGCGGTGACGTTTTCAAATAATAGCCGGCTGGTATCGAAGACCAGATCGCCATTCAGGTGGCTGAGGCCGACGGGAAAATCGGAATAATTTGCCAACGCATCGCGCACGGTGGCGCGACCGGTGATGCGCGGCTTGGACATGTTTCCTTCGGCGGCGACGTTGACAATGGCGCTGCCCTGCGCATTTATTTCCGGCAGCACACCTTTGAGCAAAGCGAGATTGATTTCACCGGTAAGATTTACGTGGATCGGTCGTTCATGGTCGAAGCGGGCCGAGCCAGTGATTTTGAAGTCCGTGTCGGGGCCGTGGAGATGCGCTTGGGTGATGCGAATTTCGTTGCGGCGATAAGCGAACTGGACCGGGCCGTCGTTTTGCAGCGAGACGAAGAGATAGCCGAAAGTGATACGCGAAATATCGGCGTTGACTTCGATGGTTTCGGGCTTGCGGAGCGAGCCATCGAGGGTGAATTTGCCGTCCACGACGCTGTGCGCAGTGAGATTTTTCAGGTGCAGGCCGGCGGTGAGAAGAGGATCGAGATCGAACTGGATGACGGTAAGCTGGCCGGAAATTTGTTCGTCGCCGGAGAGAGCGACGCTGATTTGGCCGCGCAGTTGGCCGTTGGCGCGTTCGGTGTTGAGCGCCATGCGGACGGTTTTGCCGTCGGAATCCAGCCTGCCGCGAAAATCGCCCTGGTGGTCCGTTCCCAGCGTCAGACTCGTGACGCGAAAATCCCCCTGGGCCGTGGGGCTGCGGACTGGTCCGCTGCCGCGCAGATTGAAATCGAATTGGCCGCCGATGGGCAGCGAGGAGGCCTGCAGCATCTGGATTTTTTCGAGAAGAATGGACGTGCCGGTGACATTGAATTCCGCGGTTTGTTCCTGCGGGCGGTAGAGGACGTCTCCGGTGACGCGGCCGGTTTCGCGGCGGAGCACGGCGCGGTCCAGGCGGATTTCGTCGTGCGCGAGATGCATTTCGCCGGTGAATTGATCGAAGCGCAGGCCTTTGGTTTCGATGTCGTCGAGCGTGACGTTGGCATCGAGCATCGGCGCCTCGCTGGTGCCGCTGCCGCGAAACGTGCCGGTGAGGAGGGCTTTGATGGGATAGCTGGTGCCGAATATTGCCTGGACGTCTTCACTGGGAGCGCGTGTGGTTTGTGCTTCGAGCGACCAGGTGTCTTCGGGGGCGAAACTCCAATCGCCGTCGAATTGCATGGCGAGGTCGAGAGCGACGGTGGCCCCGCCGCGTTTTATGGTGGCGTGAGTGAGTTTGAAGCCATCGAGCGAATAGTCGAGATCCGTATCAATTTCGTCGAAGTGGTAGGTATCGTACTGCGCGTTAGTCGCGTCGAGGTGGCCGTCGAAAGTGGGCCCGGCGATGGGGCCGAGAATGCGGCCGCGAAAGTTGACGTTTCCGGCTGTGCGCGTGGGAACGGCGTCGGGACCGCGTACACGATTGATGAAATCGTCCCAGTCGGTGAGGTCTTTTACTTTGAGCTTTAATTCGATCGCGGAGTCGCGACCGCTGAGCGGGCCGTCCATTTCGATTTCCGTGTTGGGGGTGGTGATTTCGCTTTGTGTGAGCAACATCGTTTCCGTGTCTTCCGCGTAATCGAAAATAATGTGCGCGGTGACGGGAATGACGCCGGGGGCGAGCGTGGGAGGAGGAGACCAGCGCATATCGCCCTTGGTGCGGAAATGCTTGAAATTGGCGGTCCAGGAATTGGCGGAGTCAACGTCAATGGCGCCGTCCCAATGGAGCGTATCCACCGGGAAGTCCGTGTTATTAACGGCGGTGAACGCATCGGCGAGGCTGGCGTGATGGAAATGGGTTTGCGTGCGGAAGGCGAGAGTTTTCACGTCCATTTCGAGGTAGCCATCGAGAGCACCTTCGAGAGCGCGGACGGAAAGATTTTTGACGGTGAGGAGGTTTCTTGCGAATTCGTAATCGCCCCAGGTTTCGAGGTTGGTGGCGTGGAACCATTGATAGGGCATTTTGATGTCATGCCCATCAAAATGGCCGCTGCCGGACCAATCGCCGGACGCATAGCGGCCCTGGCCGGAAAAATCCGCGATGAGGTCGGGAGTGAGCGGCTCGCGAAAGATGGTACGGATATCCTGCAAAGAGAGGCGGCCGCGATAATGAAGATTCCAATCGGATTTGGCGAAACTGGGAAGCTCGGCGCGCAGGTTTAGTTCGGAGTGCGGACCTTTCCAGGTGAAGTCATCGAGCTCGAAGGCGTTGCGATGCAGAGTGAACTTGGCGGCGACGTCAAAGCGGAATGGGAGATCGCGTTGCAGAGCCAGTTGGACCTGATCCCAGGTGAGACTGCCGACGTAGGCATCGTTGCCGTCCGAGGCAACCGCGTATCGCAACAGGAACGCGAGGTTCTGGCCTTTCACATCGAGCGGGATGCGCTGGTCGTTGATGGTGGCGCTGCCGTCGCGCAATTCGAGGCGGCCGATGCGCAGATTGAAGAGCGTTTCCTGCCAGGCGTTTTTGCTGGCGGGTACTTGGGGCGTGGGGATATTGCTGGTGCCATTTTTCAAGACGCGAACGTAGAGCGCGGGATGCTCGGCGATCAGTCCGTCAATTTTGAACTCGCGGTGAAAGAAGGAAAGAATGGTGAGGCCGACGTCGAGGCGGTTGACATGAAACAGCGGAGGTTCAGCGGGACCTTCGAGGCCGTGCAAGGTGAGGTTATCGAGCTCGGCTTGCAAATGCAGGAGATGAAGATGAAAACCGCGCAGTTCGACGCGCGCGCCGGTGCGCGCTTCGATTTGACGGACGAGCGCGTTGCGGATCCACCGATTCATGGTGCCGGACCGGAGTACGAGGAAGGCGGCGCCCCCGAGGAGGGCAACCAGGAGCAGCATCGCCACCAGCCAGCGCAACAGGCGCTTCACGAGCCACTTCCTTGCGACATGATGTCAATCTGGAGAGCGTCGCGCGAGTCATCGAGCCACTTGGTGGCGCGCTCGTTGATGGCGCGCTGGATCAGCACTTCGCGGATAGTGTCGTCAACATCGTCGAGCGGAGGAACGGGCTGGTTGCGGGCTTTGAGCTGCGGCGCAAATTCATCTTTGTAATAAGCCTCGACCTGCTGGTCAGTGACTTGCGCCGAGGGACGAAAGCGATAATCAATGAAGCGGGAAAGAAACAACTGCTGAGCGACCATGCGGCGGACGGCGGCTTCCGTCAAGCCGGCGGCAGCGCAGCGCTTTTTGAATTCTTCCTGCGAAGGAAACTGCTTTACAAATTCAGCGTAGGCGCGGTCTACCTCGGCGGCGGAAGGCTGACCATATTTCGTGGCGGTGGCTTCGTTACGGATCATCCACTGGTCAATGAGTTCGCGAAGAAGTTCCTGGCGCGGCTTGGATTCTCCATCCACGAGCTTTTGAAAGGCGGCAAGCTCCTGGACTTCGCTTTCGGTGATGATGTCGTCTTCGATGCGGGCGGCGACGCCATCTATCAGCGTGGCGCCCTTGTCGGAAGATGGCGCCGGGGACGTTTGCGGGCCGGGCCCTGGTGGAAGCTGCGCGAACGTGGGCGCGGCGCCGAACGGCAGGAGAGCAGCCGAGAAGCCGACGATGAGGAGCGCGCGTCGCATCAGAAGACCGGTCCGATGTTGAAAGAAAATCCGAAGTGAGAGACGTGGAATGTTTCCGTCGGTGGCACGGCGGGCGGAGTGGGCGTGACGGTATAAGCCGCTGGGTTGATCTGGTAGCCGAAATCCACACGAACCGGGCCGATGGGAGTGGCATAACGGAAACCGAAACCGACGGTGTGCGAGAAATAATTCAAGTTGGTCAGGGAACTAGATTTCCAGGCGAGCGTGATGTGATTCACATCGCTGTAGACATTCCCGCCGTCGTAAAAGAGAGTGCCACCCAGGCGGTTGCCGATGAAAGGCAGCCTCATCGGAAAATGCAACTCCTGATTGAAGATCAGGAGCGCAAGGCCGCCGATGGGAAAGCCCGTGCAGGGATCGCGCGGGCCGGCTTCGTTGAGGCCGAATCCCCGCAGCGACTGTGCGCCGCCGGAAAAGAAGCGTTCGGGCAGCGGAATAATCTCGCCCGTCGTAGTGGTCTGGCTGCAATTCGTAGGCGCGTTCCCTGTAGTCGTGCCCGTCGGCTGTTCGATTCCGAAGCGCGTGGAACGGGCGAAGACGAAGTCGCGACCGAAGGGATGGTAGGAGGAGTTTTGGACAAAGGCGCGCAGAAAGCTGGCACTGGAACCGAGCGCCGTCGCGGCGTAGCTCAGGTCGGCGGTGTTGAAGGTGCCGGATTTGGGATCGCTGGGATTGTCCCGGCGATCACGAGCGTAGGTGACGCCGAATCCAGACACCAGAGTGGGCTGGCTGTAGAGCGGAATCTGATCTTCGGAAATCGTACCGTTCAAGTTGGTGGCCACCACGCGGCGAAAAAAATAACGGTACTGGAGCGAGCTAGACGGCGAAAGCTTCTGGGAGATCTGGAACTGGCCCTCGTAACGTATGGAGGTAAACGTGGAAACGTCCAGCGTCTTATCCGCAAAGATGGTGAGCGCCGCGCTCAGGGACCGCTGGGCAAGAAAGTTGTCCGCCGAGTATGACGCCAACGCGCGGTATTGCAGCGTGCTGGCCCGCACTTTGAACGTCAGGGTCTGCGCACGCCCGAACATATTGGCGCGGGAAATTTCAAAAATACCGCGCGGGCTTGCCGCAATGCGGGTGTTGTTCGGATTGCAAGGGGGCGAATTAGGCGGCGGGCTGGTTGGACAAGGATTGCCGATCTCGAGGACTTCAAAGCCGAATCCGTAGCCGATGGTGTAACGACCGCCTTCGGTAGCGTCCACGACCATGACTTTTTCGGGATCGGTGCCGTTGGGATTTTGCGGCGCGATTTGCACGCGGGTGAACACGCCGAGGTTGTAGAGACGGCGCTGGCTTTCGACGACGTCGCCTTCGCGGAGCGGCCCGTGCGGCTGAATTACCACCTGGCGGGCGATGATGCCGGGGCGGGTGTATTGATAGCCGGTGAGCAATACTTTGGCGACGTCAATGCGTTCGCCTTCAGTGATTTTGTAGCTGACGGTGACCTCGTTGGAAGCGTCGGCGGGGGTAACAGTATCGTCGAGGCGCGCTTCGGGAAACCCTTCGTTGTAATACATCGCAAGGATGTTGTTGCGATCGCTGGAGACCGAGGCGGCGGAATAGGGCTGTCCCGGAGAGGAACCGACCACATTGAGGAGCGTATCGAGGCTAAGGGCGTGGTTGCCTTCGATCTTCAGAGACTTGACCAGGGTTTGCGGGCCCTCGACGATCTGAAAACTCACGAAAAGATTGTTTTTCTTGCCTTGATAGTCGTCGTCCACGCTGGAAGTGATTTTGGCGTCGAGAAAACCGTTAGATTGATAGAGGGCGCGGATGGACTCGCCGTCATCGCGAACGAGGCTTTGGCTAAACCGGCCGCTTGAAGCGAAGGAAGCGGGCTGCAGAGTGAGCCGGCCTTCGAGGAGATCTTTGCTGAAATATTTATTGCCGCTGAAGGCGACGCCGGCAAGGCGAAAACGATCGCCGCGGGAAACTTCGTAGCTGATGACGCGCAGTCCGGTTTTGGGATCATCGTGCGAGGAAACCTGGACGTCCGCGTCGAAGTATCCCTGGCGCTGAAAATAATCGCGAATATTGCGGCGGCCTTCCTGGAGGAGGTCTTCGTCCACGGCGCCTTCGGCGTAGATGGGCAGCAGCTGACGGAGTTTGCCGGTACTGATGCGCGCGCCGCCGAGGCTGACGCTGACGCGGGGGCCGGCAGTGACTTCGTAGTTTAAGGCGACGAGGTTGGTCTTGGGATCGTAGGCGCCCGCGGTGATGAGTATTCCGGCGCCGAGATAACCCTGATTGACGAGATATTTTTTCAGGCGCTGCGAGCCGCGCGTGAGGCGGGCGGACGTCAGCGTATTTTTTAATTTTATCTTGGAGCGCGCGATGAGTTCCGGGTCTTTGTACGAGGTCTGATTTTTTACGTTGAAATTGCCGATGATCGCGCGCGGTCCGGGTGTTACCGTGACGAGGACGTCCATCTGGCGCGTATCTTCGTGCGGCGCGAGGGTCCATTTAACGTCGGCTTGATAGAGCCCTTCGCTGCGCAGAGTGTCCTTGAGGCGACCGATGGCTTCGCGCAGCGTGCTTTCGCGGAAAGGTTCGCCCAGGCTGAGGCGCATTGCGGCTAGCGCTGCGGCTTCGCTCGGAGGGTCTTTGAGGCCTTCGACTCGAACTACGTTGTTGTAAGAGTTGCGCTCGACGATGAAATCCACGCGAAGACCTTGCGCGACGGGTGCGGCGACGACGCGGATATTTGCGAAATCTCCGGTGCGATAGAGAGAGCGGAGGCTTTCACGTTCGGCGCTGAAATCGAAGGGCTTACCGACTTCGAGTGGGAGAGCCGTGGCGTTGCCTTCCACCAGATGGCCGGAATCGTCCAGCACGCGAATCTCGGCGACGCGCCGGCCTTCGACTTGAGCTTGGTCTTCGGCTTGGTCTTGCAGCGCACGTACGGGTGCGGATGCGAGGAGGCTGCCGGCCAGCGCTCCGAAGGCTATGAGTCGCCCTAAAGTCCCGCTCGAGTGAGAAGAGCAGGCTCGCGGGGATGACGATTTCCACGGGATTCTCATGCGCCAGAAGATAAGAGGAAAGGTTAGCACAGGCGGGTTGGCTGCCGATCGCGAAAAGGGGTTATTATGCCTAAATTCGCCTGAAAATACGGTGGATTGCGAATCGTGACGATGAACAGCGAGCAACGCGAAAAATACTCCCGGCAGATACTCTTTGCCGGGATCGGTGAGGCGGGACAGGAGCGGCTGCTCGGCGCTAGCGCTGTGCTGGTCGGTTGCGGCGCATTAGGGACCGTGGTTGCGAATCTCCTGGTGCGCGCGGGGCTGGGGCGGCTACGGATTATTGACCGCGATTTTGTGGAGGCGTCGAACCTGCAGCGACAGACGCTTTTTGAGGAAGCCGACGCGCGCGAGGCGCTGCCGAAAGCGAAGGCTGCAGAGCGGCGTTTGCGGGCAAGCAATTCTGATGTGCTGGTGGAAGGATTGGTAGCCGACCTCACGCCGGAGAGCAGCGAGGAGCTTCTCGGCGGATTCGATTTGATTCTGGATGGGACCGACAATTTCGAGACGCGCTTGCTGCTGAATGATTTGGCCGTCGCACGAAATGTGCCTTGGATTTATGCGGCGGTGGTGGGAAGTTATGGCGTGACGATGACGATTCGTCCGGGCGAGACGGCTTGCCTTGCGTGCCTCACGGAAGGCGACGAGAAAAGCGCGGCGCTTGGCGCAGAAGCCACTTGCGACACGGCTGGAGTGGTGAACGCGGCCGTGGGCGTGATCGCTTCGATCGAGGCTGCGGAAGCGATGAAATTGCTGGGGGGAAAGCCGGAGGCGCTGAACGGGAGGCTGATTTCCTGCGACGTCTGGAGCGGGAGGTTTCAATCGATCCGGATCGCGCGTAATCCGGACTGCCGCGCGTGCGGACGAAGAGAATTTGCATACCTGGCCGGCGAGTCGCAGCCGCATATCACGATGTGCGGGCGCGACTCGGTGCAAATTCACGAGCGCGGGCGGCGGCTCGATCTGGACGAATTGGGCCGCCGGATCGCGCAAGCCTCGACGGACGGCCTGCATCACAATGAATTTCTGCTGCGGTTTCGCGTCCCACCTTACGAGTTGACGGTTTTCCCGGATGGCCGCGCGATTGTGAAGGGAACAAAGGATCCCGCCGTGGCGCGTTCTCTCTACGCGCGCTATATCGGGGCGTAGTCCACGCCGAAACACGTGGTCCGGATGCGCACGAGATGCTACATTTCGCGCGGTTCCCCACTCCTTTTCGAGGAGGAAATCATGGAGATTTCTGTAGCTGCGCCATCTCCGGAAGCTTCTGACCGCTCTGCACCCGCCGCCGGTCCACTCTACACAATTTTGGTGGTTGCCGCGGTGGCCGCGTGGGCGTTTTGCTTCAAGATCCTTGCCGATCGCCTCAGCGCGGCGACTCATGCCCACCGGCTGCGGTTTTATGCACTCACCATACTGCTTGAATGGCTCATGTTCGCTCTGGTCGTCGCGGGCGTGCGCTCGAGTGGCGCGTCCATTCTTTTGGTTGTGGGAGAGCGCTGGAGTTCCGCGCGCCAAGTGCTGAGGGATATTGGGATCGCGCTGGGTTTCTGGATCGTAGCGATCATTCTGCTCCGGATATTTGCCCAGCTTTTGCGCGCCACATCGCCGGGCCGCGCGCTGCTGTCCATGGTGCCACATGGGCCCGCGGAGATAGCGGTTTGGATAGGGGTTTCCATCAGCGCCGGTATTTGCGAGGAAACGATCTTTCGAGGTTACTTGCAGCGGCAGTTCATCGCTTTCACAAAGAATGTGCCCGCGGGTATCGCGCTGGCTGCCGTCGCGTTCGGTTCAGCTCATGCGCACCAAGGCTTGCGGATGGTGATTTTGATCAGCCTGTTCGGCGCAATGTTTGGGATTCTGGCGTATTGGCGCGGATCGGTTCGTCCGGGAATGATCGCGCATGCGTGGCAGGATTCATTGAGCGGAGTGGTCGCCGGATTAATAAAACATTAGAGGCTGTTGCATAACCTAGTACAAGCCCTTGAGAGGAGTGTAGTTGTGCTCTGCAAAATGGTGGATGAGGAGAGTCAGCAGCGCCAAGGGAGGATCGATGGCGCGAAGCGGTCCGCTGCTGACCGAGACGCAGTGGAAGAAGATCGCGCCCTTGCTTCCGAAACCGCCCAGGCATCGCCACGGTGGCCGGCCCTGGATCGAGAACCGTCGCGTGTTGGAAGGGATTCTCTGGATTCTCCGGAGCGGTGCTCGCTGGCAGGACCTGCCGGAGAAATATCCGCATCCTTCGACTTGCTGGCGGCGTTTGCGGGATTGGGAGGAGCAGGGCGTTTGGTTGAAAATCTGGCGAGCGTTCCTGAGCGAGTTGAACGAACGCCAGCAGTTGAAATGGAGCGAGTCGTTTCTGGACGGCAGTTTTGCTCCAGCGAAAAAGGGGGCTCCGAAGTCGGAAAAACCAAGCGGGGCAAGGGGACGAAGTGGATGGTGGTGGTCGACGGCCGCGGTGTTCCTCTGGGAAACTCCCTTCACTCTGCATCCCCGTCGGAAATGCGCCTCGCGGAGCAGACGCTCGCGACGATCCGCGTAGGCCGACGACACCACGCTGGACGTCCCCGGCAAAAACCGCTGCGGGTGATTGCCGACAAAGGATATGACTGTGACGCACTGCGAAAGAGGTTGCGACGGCGAGGCATTGTGCTGATCGCGCCCCTGCGCCTGAACCGTCGCCGGACACCACCACAAGATGGCCGCATTCTTCGGCGCTACAAACGGCGCTGGATCGTCGAGCGGACCTTCGCCTGGTTGGGAAACTTTCGCCATCTGGTGGTCCGTTACGACCGCTCGCTCACGATCTATCGAGCGTTTTTTCATATCGCCTGCTTCATGATTGTCTTACGGAGGGTTGTGCAATAGCTTCTGGTGTTTTCGGGGAGCCATCATGAGCGTTCTTGCGGCACGTAAGTCCGAATCGCCTATAGATGTCTGTTCGCGGCGTACCGCCATGGCATCGCTCGGCATCGGGACCGCGCTCGCGGCGACTTTTTCGCGCGTCGCGGCTGGGGCTGCGGCCCCACAAGCCTCGAATCTCGCGATTCTTGCAAAACTGCGCGAGGATTGGGTTCGGGACCTGCGGACTAAACAGCTTGAACCCATACTGAAGTTCTATGCCGTGGATGCAGTATTTCTGCAACCCAACGGCGACCGGATCAGCGGCGCTGCGGCATTGCGCAACTTCTTCCAAATGATCCTGACGACATTCGACAGCGACTTGACGCTGCATAGCCAAAAACTCGACGCGTCCGGCGATTTGGCTTACGACAGCGGCGATTTCGAGGAAACGTTAACCACCGTCGCGTCCGGCGCAAAAATGAACAGCAAGGGCAGCTACATCGTCATCTATAAGCGCCAGCCAGCCGACAGATGGGAAATCGTCCAGCACGTCTGGACGGGAATTCTACCGGCCGGAACATAAATGGCAACTCAGGATATCCTCGCAATCGGAACAGGCGACCGGCAACCCTGCGGTTGATACGGCGCTGGGTATTCTTTAGTTGTGAAACTGTGGATTCGTGTGCGAGCGCGTCGCGAACGGCGAGGCGCAATTAGCCGACGAAGCGGCGCAGAGCGGATTGACGCATGGCGGCGCGGTCCATATTTTCGCGCGTGTTCATCAGCGTGAGCAGCGTGCTCAGAACGCGGGCCTTCAGTTCATCGGACATGGGAAAGCCGCTGGTGGCGACGTTGACCAGAGCTTCGCCGCGGCCGGAAATTTTGGTGATGAATTCCATCTGGCGTTCGTGGGTGGTATTGCCGAGGGCCGACTCGCGGCGCATTTCGGCGCATTCATTTTCAATGAAAAGAGTGAAGTGCATGACGCAGAGATGCTCTGCGGCTAAACCCGCAGGGACATTGACCTTACAGCCTTTGGCGTTGCAATTCTCCGGCACGGACACACCTGTTCAACACCTTTAATTTTCTAGCATTTTCACCTACTGAATTCCATCTCGCATAAGAGCGGTGCGCTCAATCAGATAGCAGCAGATTGGGAATTAGTAACGTATAGTGGAAGCCGCTTGCGGGTTGCGGCTTTCTTTCTGAAGGACTCGAGATCTCTTCCGCGGGGCTACCAATCTCGGATTGCTGTCGCTTGGGCGAGTCACCGATTCTGCAAGCGGCGAGCCGCGCCTTGCACAGGCGGAAGCAAGATATGGCGCTCCCAGAAAATTCGGCGGGTTACGGATTGGGGTTGTGTTCGTTGGCGTGGTATTGGGTCCAGGGGCCGGCGTCCATGTCCGTCAGGGCTGGGCTTTGCCATTGATATTCGGGATGCTGCTCGAGGAACGGGGCGGCTTTGAAATCGGTGCCGCAGGGGTGGCCGATGCGGGCTGCGAAGCTCATGGTTTCGGCCATATGGCTGTCCATGGCTTTGCCCTGGACGGCTCCAGTTGGTTTGTAGGGCGACATAGCGAAGCCGGGATCGCCGGGAGTGGCGACGTCGCCATGCCCGCATAGAGTGCGGCGGTTGGCGCCGATTTTTTTGGTGTAGGTATCGTAGTGATCGCCGAGGAATGATTCGGCGAGCGCGACGTCAATCTTGCCCATGTTGGCGGCCATGAGTTCGTCCCAGCGAGCGTGGCGGGCATTTGCGGAGGCCGCGAGATCGTTGGGATCGAACGTGGTTTCGTCCTTGAGCACATCGGGATCGCTGGCGAAATTGGAGCCTGCGAAATAACCATCGGTGGTGCGCCAGACCTTGCTGTGTTTCAGGCCGAGTTCGAAGCGCGCGATTTCGCCGGTCTTGCGATCGCCTAGCAGCCAATCGTTGGCGTAGCCGCCGTTATTGCCATCCAGCATAATTTTCACGTACTCGTCGATCGAACCCGCGTATTGCATGGCTTTGCGCGCGCGGGCGAATTCCGGCTTGCCGTTGGGATCCCAGCCGTGGAAATCGGTGATGGTGGTTTCGGTGATCATCAGGCCGTCGGAATTGACGCCGAAATCGTCGTCGCTGGCGATCACGCCGGGAAATCCATCCATCAACATGCTGTAGCCGTTTTGCGGGACGATGTCGAAGATGATCTTCCAGCGCGCGCCTTCGAGGTAGCTGGTCCAATTATTGTGGGCCATCACGATTTGATGGTCTTTGGTGTAGCTGCCGGTGGCGACGAACGCGCTGCAGTGGTCGCCTTCGGTTTTCGGCGACAGCTCGGCGGTTTTGGTCTGCTCGTTGAGCCAGGGAACGTAGTAATCGGGCAGTTCCATGAACGCGTTCATGGCGACGATGTCATCGAGGTCGAGTTTCACTTTGCGGGCTTGCAGGCCGTCCGCGATGCCTTGCAGTTCGGACTGATATTCCTCGTCAACTTTGGGCCACAGCATCTGGCGGGCAGCGCGACGGAAGAAATTCCAGTCCCGGCCGGTTTCGTGGGTCATTTCCAGGCTGACGGCGGCGAAAGCATCGGCGATTTCCGAAGCGAGCAGGTAGCCGTGCTGATAACCGATGTCGTACGGAGCGCCTTCGAGGTGGACGTAGATCCAGCCGCCGCGCTCGAAGCGATAGGCTTTGGCGAGCCGCGGGTCGTCCGATTTGCGCGCGGAGGCGGAACTTGCGTGTGAGAGCGCGAGGCCAGCTGCTTGCGCGGCTTGGTCTGCGCGCAGCGCTGATAATTGCGCGACGAGCAGAGCGAAGCCTGCACTGATGGTGATAGTGAGCAGCAGCGTGAAAGGCAAGCGGTTGCGCGCATTTCTCATCGGCAATTTTCTCCGGGTGTACGCGCGAAGCGGGAGCGGCGCGTGCGTAGGCATGGTAAGAGGCGTGGTTGAGGATGTCAACGCGCGTGGGAAGCTGCATTGAGGCCCACGAGTTTGCTTGCATCGTGGTGTTGAGTGAAAAGCAGATCCCTCGCTGCGCTCGGGATGACACTCGCTGGGATTATTGGCGACCTGCAAGGCCGAGTGCTGACGAAGATCGCGGCGCGGGGGCCGACGCGGATACAGGATTAACCTCGTTGACACTGTGGCTTACGTTCGTATAATCAGTGGCTTAGTCTCGCGACACCCCAGCCATCGCAAGCTGATCAGCCGTTCACGCGTCATGGCACCGCAGGCCCATCCTGGAGGCTCGTAAGCTGTGACAAGTTTTTACAACCTGGCGTCGCACGCGGTCTTATCTGCGATTGCGTGGCTGGCGATTGCGAGTAATCCGCTTTCGGACTATTGGCGACGGAATACCGACGCGGACTTGAATCCTTTTCGAGGACTTTACCAACTAAATTCCTTCGATCTCGCCGTGATGCTGCCGTACTTTTTTGTGATGGTGATTCTGGCGGCTTACGGCATCCATCGCTACGCGTTGGTTTACAACTACTATAAAAATCGCAAGCGCGTGGCTGGTCCTCCGCCGGAAATGAGCGCGTGGCCGCGCGTTACCGTGCAACTGCCGATTTACAACGAGCGCTACGTGATCGAGCGGCTGGTGGAGGCGGTGGCGGCGTTCGATTACCCGCGCGAACTGCTCGATATTCAGGTGCTGGACGATTCCACGGACGAGACGCAGGGAGTCGCGCGGGATTGCGTGGACCGTTATCAGCAGCTCGGTGTGCCGATCTCCTACATTCATCGCGATAATCGCGAAGGATTTAAGGCGGGAGCGCTGCAGGAAGGATTGAAGTCCGCGCAGGGCGAATTTGTGGCGATCTTCGACGCGGATTTTATTCCTCCCGTGGATTTTCTGCGGAGGACTGTGCCGTATTTCGCCGATAGCAAGCTGGCGATGGCGCAGACGCGCTGGAGCTATATCAACCGGAATTATTCGGCGCTGACCGAAGTGGAAGCGATTCTGCTGGATGGGCATTTCGCGATTGAACATTCGTCGCGTTTCCGCACCGGGTTGTTTTTCAATTTTAACGGGACGGCGGGAATCTGGCGGCGGGCGGCGATTGAGGATGCGGGCAGCTGGCAGCACGACACTTTGACGGAAGACACCGATCTTTCCTATCGCGCGCAACTGCGCGGATGGCATTTCGTCTATTTGCCGGAGATCGAGTGCCCGTCCGAGCTTCCCGTGGAAATGAACGCGTTTAAGTCGCAGCAGGCGCGGTGGGCCAAGGGCTTGATGCAGACGGCGAAGAAGATCTTGCCGCGCGTGCTGCGTTCGGAAGTTCCGGGCAGCGTGAAGGCGGAGGCATTTTTTCACCTGACGGCGAACATCAGCTATCCCTTGATGGTGTTCATGTCTATTATTTTGCTGCCGGCGATGATCGTGCGGTTCTATCAGGGGTGGTTTCAGGTCTTGGTGATTGATTTGCCTTTGTTCCTGGCGTCTACCTGCTCGATTTCGTCGTTTTATCTGGCGGCGGAGCGGGCGCTTTATCCAAAAACGTGGAAGCGGACGTTTTTGTATTTGCCTTTTGTGATGGCGGTGGGGATCGGGCTTTCGGTGCGCAATGCCTTGGCGGTGATCGAAGCGATTTTTGGAGTGAAGTCGGATTTCGTGCGGACACCGAAATACCGCGTGGAAGCTGGGGCGCATAATGGCAACGGCTGGGCTAAAAAGAAATATCGCAAAGGGGCGGGTTGGATGCCGTTTGCGGAAGTGGCCTTGGGGTTGTATTTTGCCGCGGCGGTGGGTTACGCGCTGCAGAATGAGAATTACGCTACTGTGCCGTTCCTGATGCTCTTTGTGTGGGGATATTTGTACACCGGGTTGATGTCTTTGGCGCAGACTTACTTCGAACGGTTGCGCTTTGGCGTGGAATCTGGCGAGGTGCGGCCGGCTTCTACTGGGGCGCCGGGGTTTTAGGTTTTGCTGGGGCTGCAGTGCCCGGTCTGGTTGCGCCAGACCGGCCGCTACAAATTCAACGTCCACTGATCGGCATAGGGGGAGTGGTCGCCCACTCTCCCCTGCCACACGACCGGACATGCGGGTCCGCATCCGGCGGTTCGGCGGGTTGAGCTAGCCATGAACAGTGAGCTCGGGAAGCCCGAGCGAGACGAAGTAAGCGTTGGGGAGAGCGATGTTCAGCGCTGGAGTCTTGGCAAGGTGCCACGGTCCATCAGAGCTACCCGCGGTTTGCGCGGCCTCCTGCGCAGCGATGCCGCGCTTGCGGAGCTCTCGATATCTTGTGGTGCCTCGTTTCCACTGTGTCCAGACCATCGACCGAAGTCGACGTCGGAGCCATTGCTCCAGCTTGGCTAACACGTCCGGTGTTTCGCATCGTCCGAAGTAGCCAATCCATCCGCGGAGATATTCCGCTAAGTCATGGACCATTCGGACGAGGCTTATGCCCCGGGTCCGCCACGTAAGTTCCCGGACTCGCTCCTTGAACCGTGCCACCGCTTTCGGCGCCAAGCGCCTCTTCGGTTGCTTGTGATTCGTGAAGCTGAACCCCAGGAACTTCCGTTCCCATGGTCGAGCCACCGCACTCTTCTCACTGTTCACTCGCAGCTTGAGCTTCGTCGTGAGGAGTCGCGTCACGCTCCTCATCACTCGTTCACCGGCTCGCCGACTGCGGACGTAAATGTTGCAATCATCCGCATACCGGGTGAACCGATGTCCGCGTCGCTCCAGCTCCTGATCCAGTTCGTGGAGTACGATGTTCGACAGCACGGGCGAGAGAGGACCACCTTGCGGTGTTCCTTCTTCGGCCGGACTCACCAGCCCGTTCTCCATTACTCCGGTTCGCAAGAACGCACGAATCAGTCTCAGCAATCGCTTATCGCTGACCCTTTCGGCAATCTTTGCGAGCAATCGGTCGTGGTTGACCCGATCGAAAAATTTCTCGAGATCCAGGTCCACCACCCAGCGGTAGCCTTCCGCTTGATATTGCTGCGCCTGCTCCACCGCCTGATGTGCCGATCGCTTGGGCCGAAACCCATAGCTGTGTTCGGAGAACGTTCCGTCCCAACTCCTCTGCAGCGCCTGCATCACCGCTTGCTGGATGAATCGATCCAGCACCGTCGGAATGCCCAGCTTGCGCACCCCGCCGTCCGGCTTCGGGATTTCCACCCGTTTCACCGGTTGTGGCGTGTAGGTTCCGTTGAGGAGTTGTTCCCGGATGGCTGGCCAGTGCTCTTTGAGCTGTCCCGGCAACTGCTCGACCGTCATCCCGTCGATGCCCGGACTGCCTTTGTTGGCCTTCACTCGTCGTAGCGCCTGCTTGCAGTTTCCCCGCTCGCAGACTTCTTCCATCCACTGCTCGGTAGCCGGACTTTCTGCTTTGCGCTCCGCCAACTCCGATTCGGTCCCTCCCTCGAAGGCCATCGGGGCTGCACCCCTACTCTCCTCCGGGAAGGCCAGACCATACTGGTTTTTCTGCCGCTTGTCGGTGCTTGAGTTGCGCCGCGTACTCATCGCTCCCTTTATCCCCTTGCGGGGTCCGTTCGGGCCTTCACTGCTTGCGCAGCTAATACGCCCTCTGCTGACTTCTGCCACCGGATCAGAAACGATCTCTCGCTCCTCAGTCTCGAATTCGAGACCGGTAGCAGATCTCCCGAGGTAATCTCGACCGCCTTCGACGCGCAACCGCTGGATTTACATTCAGTGCCCTTGATGGATTAGGGCTTCGCTGCCATTGGCCAGCTCGCCCGAACACTGCCTGCCTCACATCCAGTTCTTGTTCATCGGCTCGCGTCTTTGCTCCGCGCTTCTTTCAGGCCCCGCCTCGCGGCGGGTGTTATTTCGCCCTTGCGCTTCGCTATCACTTCACCTCCATCAGGTTGTGAAGAGGACTTGCACCTCCAAGCTGTCGATCATGCTCGGCACACCAATCGGCATAGGGGGGACGGTCGCCCGTCCTCCCCTGCCACACCACCTGACATGCGGGTCCGCATCGGGCGGTTCAGAGGGTTATGCATCACCGTCGAATAGTCGAGGAAGACCGAGAGAGTCGAAGTAAGCGATGGGAAGCGCGAGAGCAAGGGCCGGGCTGTTCGCCAGATGCCAAGGGCCGTGGGGGCTACCCGCCGTTTGTGCGGCGAGGTCCCGACCGATCCCGAGATGACGTAACTGCCGGTACCGTTGCGGGCCGTGCTTCCATTTCTTCCAGATCATGGATCGCAACCGACGCCGTATCCATTGGTCCAGAGTTTGCAGCGGCGAAGGAGTCTGACAGAAACCGAAGTAGCTCTTCCAGCCCCTTAGGTAGGCCGTCAGTTCCTTCAGCATCTGCTCCAGACTGATCCCTCGTGTCCGTCGCGTCAGTTCCCGGATTTTCTGCTTGCAACGTAGCAAAGCCTTCGGCGAGATTCGTCGCTTGGGCTCCTTGTTGTTGCTGAAGCTGAAACCCAGGAACTTCCGCTCTGTTGGTCGAGCCACTGCACTCTTGGCCTCGTTTACCTTGAGCTTGAGCCGTCGCCTGAGGAAGCGTGTGACGTTCGTCATCACCCGCTGTCCCGCTCGTTGGCTGCGGACGTAAATATTGCAGTCATCCGCGTACCGCACGAAGCGATGTTTGCGCCGTTCTAGCTCTCGATCGAGTTCATCGAGCACGATGTTCGATAGAAGCGGAGAGAGCGGACCGCCTTGCGGCGTCCCTTCTTCCGCCGGACTCACCAGCCCGTTCTCCAGCACACCCACTTTCAAGAACGCTCCGATCAATCGGAGCACTCTCTTGTCGGTCACCCGCCGCGCGATCCCCGCCATCAGTTTGTCGTGATTGACCCGATCAAAGAATTTCTCAAGATCGAGGTCTACCACCCAGCGATGGCCCTCAGCAATGTACTGCTGTGCCTTGGCTACCGCTTGATGCGCCGAGCGTTTCGGCCGGAACCCGTGGCTGTGTTCGGAGAATGTTGGGTCCCATCTGCGTTGCAGAACCTGCATCACCGCTTGCTGGATGAAGCGATCCAGCACCGTCGGGATGCCAAGCTTTCGCACCCCGCCGTCCGGCTTCGGAATTTCTACTCGCCTTACCGGTTGTGGTTGGTAGGTCCCACGCAACAGCTGTTCCCGTATGGAGGGCCAGTGCTGCTTCAGGTAGCCCGAGAGCTCGCCGACTTTCATGTCGTCGATTCCCGAACTTCCTTTGTTCGCCTTCACTCGCTTGTAAGCCTGCCAGCAGTTGTCCCGCTTGCAGACTTCTTCCATCAACTGCTCGTGACGAGCTGGACGTTCGGTTTCGCATTTCGCCGTGAGCGATTCGGACCCTTCCTGAGTAGCTTTCGGAGCTTCACTCCTATCCCTCTCAGCAAAGGCCAGCACTAGCTGGTTCTTCTGCCGCTTGTCGCTCATCGAGTCCTGCGTCCTAGTGGTCGCTCCCTGCTGTTTGGGCCTTCATCGCTTGCGCGACTACTACGCCCGCTGCTGACTTCTGCCGCATGGTCAGAGTGAATCGCTCCACCCTCAGTCACGAATCCGTGACATACGGCAGATCTCCCGAGGTAAGTTTGATCGCCTTCCGCGCACAACCGCCGGATTTACCACCAGTGCCTTTGATGGATGTGGGCTTCGCGATCAATTGCTCGCTCGCCCGGCACCGTAGGCCTCAAATCCAGTTCTTGTCCATCGGCTCGCGTGTTTGCTCCGCGCTTCTTTCAGACCTCGCCTCGCGGCTCGGCCCTTGCGTTTCGCTAACCCTTCTCCTCCATCAGGATGGGTAGAGGACTTTCACCTCCAAGCTATCGAACATGCTCGGCACACAATAAAAACAGCGGCCTTTTGGGCCGCCGTTTTGCTTTCTGTCTGCAACTTTCTAAATCAAAACCTTGCTTTGTCTCCGGACGCAGGCGCGTTTGTGAAACTGCGTGCTGCTCACCGATTTGGGGCCGGTATTACACCTGGGCTTGCAGGATTTCTCCTGGAAGCTGGCCGATGCGTGATTTGGTGTTGGACTGAAAACGTTCGAGCGCGCTTTTTACCGCAGGCGGCTGTTTCTCGCCCGGGTCGCCTTCTGCGCGCATGCGCTCCAGCTTGATGCCGAGGGTGCGCTCGAGAGCCATCAATTCGGCGCGCTGTTCGCGGCCGAAAAGAGTGGACGCGACGCCGTGCCCGCCGGCGCGGCCTGTGCGGCCAACGCGGTGAATGAAATTCTCCGCGATGTCCGGCAGGTCGTAATTAATCACGTGCGCGATGTTCTCGACGTGAATGCCGCGGGACGCGAGGTCGGTGGCTACCAGAATGCGGTAGCGCCCTTGCTGGAATCCCGTGAGAGCGGCGGTGCGTTGCGACTGCGTGCGGCCGCCATGAATCATAGCCGCCGCAAATCCATCGCGGTTCAAGGTGATGGCCAGGCGCTCGGCTCCGCGCTTGGTGCGCGCGAAGATGAGGCAGCGGCCGGTTTCCTTGGCGAGCAAGCGATGAAGCAACGGCAACTTGCGATCGAGCAGGACTTCGAATGCTTGCTGGCGCACATTTTCGGAAGGTTTCAGCACGGAACCGAATGCGAGACGCACGGGGTTCTTCATGTAGTCCTTCACGAGATGAGCGACGGAAGCTTCCAACGTCGCGGAAAAGCACATCGTTTGCCGGTCTTTTGGCAGCACGGACGCGATCCTGCGAATCGCGGGAAGAAATCCCATGTCGAGCATGCGATCAGCTTCGTCGAGAATCAGAACGCGCAGGTCGCGGAAATGCACGAGCTTGCGCGAAAGAAAATCTTCGAGCCGTCCAGGAGTAGCAACCACGAGCCTCGCGCCTTTGCGCAGGTTGGTGAGTTGCAGCCCTTCGGACAAACCGCCGACGACCAACGCGGCGGGGCCCAGCTGCCTGCCGCGCAAAGCGTTGTACTGATCCACGACCTGCATTGCCAATTCGCGCGTGGGAACGAGTGCGAGCGCCGCGATTCCCGGCGTTTTTTCCTGCAACAGGCGTTCGATCACGGGGATCAGGAACGCGAGCGTCTTGCCGGTCCCGGTCTGCGCGGTTGCCAGCACGTCTTTGCCTGCCAGCGCCTGTGGAATCGCCGAGGATTGCACGGGAGTCGGGATCGAGAATTTGGCGTGTGCCAACCGCTCTTTGGTGTAAGCGGAGATCGCCATTTGTGAAAATGTTTCGGTAATACTATCCATCTGGTGTTGCCTTCTATCTGGCGGAAGCCGTCGCGGCGCGCACACACATACTGCACACTACTGGTGCGGGCACAGCAAACTGGTCTTGCCAGTCTTTGTTTTAAATTACGCTGAAGACTTACGGAGAGAACTGAAGGGCGGGTAATCTCAGATCAACTGCTCACCAGAGGCCGCACAACACAACCGAGGTATTAAGCGCAAACGCAGTGTAACACACAATCGGGAAGTTTGCTGGTGAATTGGTTTACGGCAATATTCCAGGACAGCAGCCTCTGCTGACTCGTCGAACTGGGGTATGCTGAATTGAATCAACATTGAGCCACGGGGCATCCATTTTTAGAGTTTGCGAAAGGGAGGAACGCGGGATCATGGCACGGAATCGAATCTGGCTTGGGACGGCGGCTTTTATATCGGCGTTCATTGCAATCGTAGGCGTCGCAATTCTTACGCAATCATTGCTCGACGCTCAGAGCACTTCATTCCATGGCGCGCCCGCATCGGACGCTGCTGCAAAGGACCCCTACGCCGGCAAAGCGCCGGCCGCGCAGGCCGGGGCGAACTTGTTCGCGCAAAAATGCCAGCCGTGCCACGGAGTGAACGGCCAAGGGACAGCTAACATTCCGGCGCTGGCCAAAGGGGCAGCGCAATCGGCGCCCGACGGCGCGATTTTCTGGTTCATCACTCAAGGCGATTCGGCGAATGGCATGCCGTCGTGGGCCGCGCTGCCAGAGAAGCAGCGGTGGGAACTGGTGACGTATATAAAAGCGCTGGGTACGGGAAAGGCTCCGAAGCCGATTGCAGCGAACGAGGACCCAGCGGCGAGCGCCGGCAGCGCGTCCGTTTTGCCGCCAGCAACGCCGCCGTTTACAGATTACCGTTACGAGAAGCCCGGAACGGTGCGGAAGATCACTGTACAGGATTTGCCGGCGCCGTTTGCGACAAAGTCGGCTGGAAACGCCCCGAAAGTGGTGGCGCGTCCCGAGGGTGCGTGGCCGAAGGCGTTGCCCGGTTTCACTGTGCAGCTCTACGCGAGCGACCTGAATAATCCACGCTTGATCACGACCGCGCCGAATGGGGATTTTTTCGTGGCGCAAATGGACGCGGGTGACATCAAGATTTTTCGCGGTATCACCGCGGAGGGAAAGCCGGTGCAGGTGGGGACATTCGCCAGCGGATTCGACCATCCGTACGGCATTGCGTTCTATCCTCCCGGAAACGATCCGCAGTGGATTTATATCGGCAGCGAAACCTCGGTGCAGCGCATTCCGTACCGCAACGGCGATTTGAAAGCGCGCGGTGCCGCGGAACACATTGCGGACCTGCCGGGCGAGCCCGGGCACTCCACTCGAGCAGTGCAATTCTCCAAGGACGGAAAGACGCTGTTCGTCGCGGTTGGGTCGGGCTCGAACGTGGACGATCCGGACACGCATCCCGAGGAGAAAAATCGCGCGGACATTCTGGCGTTCAATCCTGACGGCTCGGACATGCGCGTCTATGCCTACGGGATACGCAACGCGGGCGGCGGGATTGAGATTGACTCGGAGAGCGGCGAGCTGTGGTGTTCGGTGAACGAACGCGACGGACTGGGCGATAACCTGGTGCCGGATTACATCACGCACGTGCAGGAGGGAGGATTTTACGGCTGGCCGTGGTGGTACATGGGCGGGCACCAGGACCCCCGTCACGAGGGGAAACATCCGGAGTTGAAGGAGAAGGTGATCACGCCGGATGTGCTGCTGCAACCGCACAACGCGTCCTTGGAAATTACATTTTATGAGGGCAAACAATTTCCGGAAGAGTATCGCGGAGACATTTTTGCTTCGGAGCATGGCTCGTGGAACAAATCGGTGCGGGCGGGCTACGAAGTGATTCGCGTGCCGCGGCACCAGACGGGCCACGCAAGCGGCGAGTACGAAGATTTTGTGACGGGGTTCGTATTGCCGGACGGTAGGGTGTGGGGACGGCCGGTGGGAATTACGGTGGCGTCAGACGGGTCGTTGTTGGTTACTGACGACGGGTCAAATTCGATCTGGAGGATTGCTTACAGCGGGAAGTGAGCGGCTGGCTGGGTTCGCAGTTCAAGAACCCACACTTTCGGGAGCGGCTTCGACCAGAGGCGCGGATTCCGGCTTCTTGGCGCGCGTGGTGGTGATTACGATCACGCTGATTAGAACGCACAGAGTTCCCAGGATGGTTCGCGAGCTGAGCGCTTCACCACCGAGAAAATATCCGACCAGGACCGCCACAATCGGATTCACGTAGGCGTAGGTGCCGACTTTCGTTGGCGATTCGTGATGAATCAGCCAGACGTACGCGGTAAAACCGATGATGGAACCGGCGACGATCAGATAGGCCAGCGCGAACCACGCTCCGCGCGAGACGGCCGACGGATGAAAATTGCGAAATTCACCGAAGGCGGCGGCCGTGAGAGTGAGAAGTATCCCGCCGGCAAGCATCTGGGCGCCTGAGCTCATCACTTTGGATTCCGGCAGCGGCAGCTTGCGCGTGAGAATCGAAGCGATTGACCAGTTGATGGAAGCAAAGATCAGTGCGGCAGCACCAAGTTTTTCGATTGGAGCGCCGCCTACGTTGAGCGAGCGGCTCACCAGTACGGCGACTCCGGCAAGTCCTACCAGGAGCGCGACGGCCAAGCGGACGGTGAGACGCTGCGTGCGCAGGAAGAGAATTTCCGACAGCGCCATGAAAGCCGGAATCGTCGCTAGCATGACGGCGGCGATGCCGGAAGGAACGCGCTGCTCGGCCCAGAACAACATTCCATAATCGAGAACGAATATCGCGAATCCAAGCAGCGACGCCGATCTCCACTCGCGCGCCGCGAGCGAGCGTTCGCCGCGAGCGAGCATCCAGCCGTAAAGCACCGCTCCGGCGATCACGAAGCGCATCGCGGCAAGAACGAGCGGAGGAACTTCGCGGACGCCCACGCGAATGGCGAGGAACGTGGATCCCCAAACAAAATAGATGATCGAGAAGGCCAGCAGTGTCTTCCATGTGGGGCGATGCGCTTCTGCTGCCATAGTCCAGTATGAATACGCGGAAAGTGTTTGCGGTCAAGAGCCATATTGTTCGCGCAAAGCGCCGTTTGACCGTGGCCTTGGCGGGCCGCTATAATAGCGGTTTCCGCGCAGCACAAAATCTGTGTTGAGAGCGGCGCGCGCGTTCCGCGGCGTTCGCTCGGTGGTCCTAAGACTTGCTGGTTTTCAATGACTGGAAACTCCCTGAGCGGAGAAACTTCCCACAGGAATTCAGGAGCTGTGAATGCTAAAGGCAACCCAACTGCGCCCCGGAATGATCATCAAGCACGAGGGAGATTTGTGCGTGATTTACAGCGTGGACCATCGCACTCCGGGCAACAAGCGCGGTTCGATGCAGACGAAAATGCGCAACCTGCGCAACGGTTCGATGCTGGACTATCGGTTCCGGGCGGAAGAATTCGTCGAGAAGGTTGTGGTAGACGAAATCGAATTCGAATATCTCTACAGCGACGGCGACGAGCATCACTTCATGAACACGCAAAATTACGAGCAGTTGGCGCTGCAGAACGACGTGGTGGGCGACACGCGGGATTACCTGATTCCCAATTTGCCTGTGAAAATCGAATATTACGATGAGAAGCCGATCGGCGTGCTTCTGCCAGACACCGTGGATTTGACCGTGGTGGAGACCGAGCAAACCATTCAGAAGGCCACGGCCAGTTCGGTGATGAAACCTGCAAAGCTCGAAACCGGCTTGGTGGTGAACGTGCCGCCGTTCGTCGGCACCGGCGACAAGATCAAGGTGGATACTTCCGAGGCGCGCTACATCCAGCGGGTGCAGTAGCGTGGCGGGCTTGCCATGAGCGGCAGGTTGCGCATCGGCTGGCTTTTTCCGCTAGCGGCTGCCCTGATTTCATTTGCCGGCGCAGGCGCTTCCGCGGGAGCTGGCAGCGGTGGCCAGCAAACTCCCCAGAAAATCATCTCTGACTACATTCACGCTGAAGGCGGCGCACGCGCGCTGGCGCGGATTCAATCGCTGACGATTGAAGGGAGCTTGCACGTCACTTCAGTGGGCGATTCCTCGCGACAATCGGATTCTCAGGCGGATACTGATGCGGTTTCTTCGTCCGGTTCGTATTCGCTGATCACCAAAGCGCCCGACAACTTTTATTCCGAAATGGTCGTCGAGCCACAACACATCATCGCTGCGTACAACGGAAAATCGGCGTGGGGCCAAGACGGCTCTGACGCCCCGCACACTTTTACCGGGAGCGACGCGGTGGAGTGGGAGTCCACGGCGCGATACCTGAACGATCGGCTGCTGAATGCGAAAAAGGACAAAATCGCGATGCGGCTGGTGGGGATGGACAGCGTCAACGGGCATCGCGCCTATCATTTGTTATTTGCTTTTGCGCCCGGGGTGAAGCGCGACGTGTTTTTTGACACGCAGACCCATTTGATCTTGCGCGAGATCGTCAACGCGCCGGCACAAACCGGCGCGGCGAGGGCTGCCGGCTCGCCCGCTGCAGCGACGCGCGCCGACGCATCGGTTCAGCCAATCGAACAATTCGATTACGACGACTACCAGCCGGTGGACGGAATTTGGGAGCCGCGCAAGATTGAGCTGCGGCGCGGCGGGCGCGATTATCAGATTGCCGTCACGCACGTGGAGATCAATGCGGCGGTGAAGGATACGATATTCGACTTCCCGCGTGCCGATAGCCGGCCGCTGCCCGATATCGCACAACTGCTGCGTGACATGCAGAAGAACCAGAAGGCCGTGGAAGAGATCGTGAAACAGTACACCTGCCGCCTTTCGGAAGAAGAGGAAAGGACTGGTTCGAACGGCGAAGTGACTTCCCATTCCGTGAAGGACTTCGACATTTTCTACGTGGGCGACGAAGAAATCCGGCATTTGCTCGCCAAGGACGGCCAACCGCTCGAGGGCGACGACAAGAAGAAGGAAGACCAGCGTTTTAGCAAGGAATTCGACGCGGCCAAGAAAAAACAGGCTGAGCTGGCGAATGACCCCAAGAAACAGCAGAAAGAAGAAGAGCGCGACGCAGCGCAGATTTCCGATTTCCTGAGCGCCGAGAACTTCACGAATCCGCGGCGTGAGATTTTTCGAGCGCAGGAAGTGATCGTCTTCGATTTCGGGCCGAATCCGAACTACAAGCCGAAAAACATGGTCGAGAATTTGGTGCAAAAGCTGGTGGGAGTGATCTGGGTGGACGAGCAGGCGCGCGACGTGGCGAGGCTCGAAGCGCGCTTCAGCGATAACTTCAAGGTCGGCGGCGGATTGCTAGCTTCGCTTTCGAAAGGCTCTAACTTCGTGTTCGAGCAGACACTGGTGAACAACGAGGTGTGGCTGCCGTCTTACGACGAAGTGCATGCCGCCGCGAGGTTGGTTTTCGTGAAGGTGAAGGCGAATCAAATTGACCGCTACAGCGATTACAAGAAGTTCTCTTCCGAGATAAAGCTGGGTACCTCCGCGCCGGTGGATCAAAAGCTACAATAGTTATCACGTAGCACTCTCGCGAGGAGGTCATCACGGGGCGATTCACGCTGTGGTACATTCCGCTGGCCTTGTTGATGACATTATTGAATTGATATCCGTGCAGGTTGAAAGGAATTGCCAGCGTGCCCATTTGTCCTAGCTGCGGAAAATCGTTCAGTGGATTCTCGATCGGGTCGCAGACTGCGACGGAATGTGCGGATTGCAGGAAAGCAAAGATGGAGGCCGCGGTGGATAATGTCGTGCCCGGACAAGCGGCCCCGCGGAGGTCCGCACGGATGATCTTGCGCCGCGTGCCGCCGGTGACGCGCGCGATCATCGGTTTGAACGTGCTGGTATATGTGGCGATGGGCTTGAGCGGCGTTTCGTGGACCGCGCCGAGCGTCATGAACGCGATTCGCTGGGGAGCGGATTTCGGGCCGCTGACGTTCAGCGGCGAGTGGTGGCGGCAGTTCACGAGCATCTTCGTGCATTTCGGCATCATTCACATCGGACTGAACATGTGGTGCCTGTGGAATTTGGGTAGCGCGCTCGAACCGTTGATGGGACCCGTGGGATTCGGTTTGACTTATCTTTTCACCGGACTTGCTGCGAGCGCGACGAGCTTGGCTTGGAATCCGTGGCGCGCAAGCGCCGGAGCTTCCGGAGCGATTTTTGGTTTGGCCGGCGCGTTTGTGACTTTCCTCCTGCTGAAAAAGCTGCCGATTCCAAAAATCCTGGTACAGAAGAATTTGAGGAGCATGGGCTTTTTCATTTTTTACAACCTGTTGTTCGGCGCGGCGAATTCGCACATTGATAATTCGGCACACTTGGGCGGCCTTGTCGCGGGATTTATTCTGGGCGCGTTGGTTCCGGTTTCGGCGCGGTTTAGCGCGGCGCTGGATGCGCAGCTGACCGGCGCGCCGTTTGACGCCGTCAGTGCGGCAGCTTCACGGCACCGGCGTCTGTTTTTGACGGCGGCGGGATGCGCGATCGTGCTGGTGGTGGGACTTTACTTTGTGCGCGCGCAGAATCTGCCAACTGCGGAGTATGGGAAGGCGGTGCGGCTGGCGCATACGGAGCAACTCGATTCCGCCATCGCAGAGATGAAAAAAGCAGTGGCGATGGAACCCGAAAACGTGTTGGCGCAAATGTTCGTGGGCGAATGGCTGCTGCTTCAGAATAATCCCGCTGCGGCGGTTCCTTACCTGGAGCAAGCACGACAACTGGACCCGGACTATGGCGCGATCCGGCACAATCTGGCGCTGGCATATTTGGGAGCGGGGCAGCCGAAGGCCGCGGGTGCGGAGATTTCGCAGATGGTGGGTAAGAGCCAAGTGGAGCCGTGGGAGACTTCGTTCATTCTGGGAGTCGCGGCTGAGCAGGACGGAAATTACAGGCTGGCCGCCGAGAACTTGAATTCGGTGGTGCAAACCAAGCCGGATTTTCAGCAGGCGCGCGACGAACTGGCGCGCGCCACCGCTGCGGCGAATTCGCAAGGTGCCGCGGTTGATCCAAAGCCGCTGCAACTTCCTTATGGGCAATTGCTGATGAAATCCCCGGCGTGGCCGTATTACCCTTAGATCTTATATTTACTGCGAACAATTCGCAGCGCTGCAAATCAGACCGCTACGGCCGTCTTTGCGCCAAAGACGCGGGTGAAGATGGCGTCCACAGCCCGCAGCTGGCGACGCAAGTCGAATGCGTGATTCAGGGAATTCTCGTCGAGAAATTTGCGAATGTTGGGATCCGCGCTGATTCTCTCCTGAAAACTGGAATCCGATTCCCACGCGGCCATGGCGTGTGCTTGAACCCATTTGTAGGCGTCTTCGCGCGGCGCGCCGTGTTCCACCAAATCCTGCAGCAGCTGCCCGGAAAAGACCAGGCCCTGCGTGGCGTTGAGGTTGCGCAGCATGCGTTCGGGAAACACTTTCATATTGGCGATGATCTCCGTGGTGCGATACAGCAAGTAATCCACGAGGATCGTGGAATCCGGGAGGATCACACGTTCGACGGAGCTGTGGGAGATGTCGCGTTCGTGCCAGAGCGCGACGTTCTCGAGGGCCGCCACGGAATTGGCGCGCACGACGCGCGCGAGGCCGCAAATCTGTTCACTGGCAACGGGATTGCGCTTGTGCGGCATGGCGGAGCTACCGCGCTGCTCGCCGCCGAAGGGCTCTTCGACCTCGCGAACTTCGGTGCGCTGCAGATGGCGAATTTCCTGCGCGATGCGTTCGAGCGACGCGGCGACGATGGCGAGCGTCGAGAGATATTGCGCGTGACGATCGCGCTCGATCACTTGCGAGGTGATCGGCGCGGTGGCAAGGCCCAGGCGCTGGCAAATTTTCTGTTCGACTTCCGGGCCAAGATGCGTGCAGGTGCCGACGGCTCCCGAAATTTTACCTACGGCGAGCTGCTGCGCGGCGACCTGGAAGCGCGCGAGGTCACGGCGGTTTTCGGCGTACCAATTGGCAATCTTCAGGCCAAAAGTGATGGGTTCGGCGTGGATGCCGTGGGTGCGGCCGATTTGCGGCGTGTCCTTGAATTCCCAGGCGCGGCGCTCGAGGACTTCGCCGAGGGCTTCGATTTTTTTCTCGATCAAGTATGAGGCTTCGCGGACGAGCAGGGCTTGCGCGGTGTCCACAACATCGTTGGAGGTAAGGCCGTGGTGTAGCCAGCGCGCGGCTTCTGGGTCGGCGACAGATTCCTGCACGGCAATCGTGAAGGCGATTACGTCGTGGCGGACTTTAGCTTCGATTTCATTGATGCGGGCGACGTCCACCCGGGCGCGCTCCCGCAATTTCGCGGCGGCTGCGGCGGGCACGACGCCCACTTCGGCGAGCGTTTCGGCCGCGGCCAGCTCGACTTCGAGCCACTTCTGAAACCGGTTTTCTTCGCTCCAGACGCGGCCCATTTCCGGGCGCGTGTAACGTGAAATCAAGTCTGACTCCCTTAGCGGCGCTGGCGCTTTGCAGGCAAAGGCCTGCATACGAGCGGCCGACGAATGCGAATAAACGGCGGGGAAATTCCCTGTCCCATCATACCCGAAATGCTGTGGCGGCGCGAAGCGACGGCTGGCGAACGGTCGCCTGCGATCAAAACTCGTAATTTCATGCGTTTGGCGGAATTTTGCCGCTCAAGCGACTTAATAAACAGCAGGGCAAATTCAATTCGAGGAGCAAAACGATGAAAGTGAAAGTTTCCTGGTATGGGGTGGATGATTTCGAAAGCGCGAAGAAGTTCTACGGGCAAGTGCTGGGCTTGAAGAAAACCTTCGAGGCACAGCAGTGGGCGGAATATGCGGGTGCCGAGGGCGAAGAGTCCATCGGCATCGCGGCGAATCCGCACGCGGGCAAAGAGGCGGGAGCGACCGTGGTGCTGGATGTGACGGACATCGAGCGCGAGCGGAAGCGGCTGGAGTCGGCTGGAGTCAAGTTCGAAGGCAAGACGGAAGAGATTCCGGGGATCGTGAGGCTGGCGACGTTTCGCGATCCCGACGGCAACCGCTTGCAGCTGGCCCAGGCACTGATGAAGTCGTAGTTGATGGAAGCGGTTGGGTTCGAGGGGCCGCGCCGGTTTGGTATGCCGATGTAAACTGGCGCGGCTCGATATTCTTCAGCGAGGTGATGCGATGGCTTTGTATGCCGTGCGGGAAATTGCGGCGGAGGAAGAATCACAGCTGGTGGAAAAAGCGCGGGAGGGAGACGGCGTCGCTCTTGGCGCACTGGTGGAACCGTGGCGCAAGCCGCTTTTCGGATACATCTACCGGATGGTGACTCTGCGGCAGGATGCCGAGGACTTGGTGCAAGACGTGCTGGTGCGCGTGCTCGAAGGCATCCGCACGTATCGCGGCGAAGCGCGGTTCAAGAGCTGGCTTTTCGGAATTGCCACGCATGTTTGCATGGATTATTTGCGCGGGAAGAAGCGCTGGCGCGTGGACGCGCAATTGATTGGCGAGCGGGAAAGCAAAGCGACTCCGGGACAGTTCGAAGAATTGCAACAGTTGATGGCGCAACCGGAATTCAGCTTTGAGATTCGCGAGCACATTGCTTTTTGCTTCTCGTGCATTGCGCGGACGCTGCCGCCGGACGAGCAGGCGGCGTTGATGCTGAAGGAAGTGTTGGGATTTACGAACGAGGAAGCGGCAAGAATTTTGAGCGTTTCAGAGCCAGTGTTCCGGCACCGGCTTTCCGCAGCACGCGCGAAGATGATTGGAGACTACGCCGGGCTTTGCGCGCTGATCAATAAACAGGGCCTGTGCTATCAGTGCAGCGGATTGCAGGCGATGGCGCCAACGGGACATCACGGCCCCGAATTGGTGCAGATTGAGGTGGCGCCGGGAGTGGCGATGAATGCGGAGAACTTGTTTGATGCGCGCCTCACGATCGTGGGTGCTGCGGACTTGGAGACGGGACGAACGCGGGTGTTGCACGACGTGTTTTACGAGAGTCTGATGAGAAGAGAGGAATCGCGCTAGACGGCTAGACCACTGCAAAATGCTGCGCGGCTACAGGTCGAAGGGGCCGAGGGGGATGCGCTGCGAGGCGATGTGCAGCGTACCGCGGAAGGCGAATTCGCCAGGGCGGCGGCCGAGGGCTTCTTCAGCGCAGATGCGCGCAAGGTCGGGAGTATTGTTCTGCTCGGAAATGTGGGCGAGGACGAGATGGCGCGCGCGGCCGTCGAATACCTCGGAGTCAGCGAGAAACTCGCTGACGATGGTATTCGAAAGATGGCCGGTGCGGCTCATGACGCGCTGCTTGATGTACCAGGGGTACGGGCCCACTTTCAGCATTTCGAGATCGTGATTCGATTCTAGGATTAGAAAATCGGCTTCGCGCAGGTGATGCTTCACAAGCTCGGGCATGTAACCGAGATCGGTGACGATGGCGACTTTTTTGCCATTGGCGCAAAAGGCGTAGCCGACGGGATCGGCGGCATCGTGCGGAATGGTGAAGGCGGTGATTTCGATATCGCCGATGATGAACTTGATTCCGGGACGGATGTAATTCACACGCTCGATTTTGGTTTTGGGACCGTCTTCATACATCTTGCGGATTTCGCGGTGGGTCGGTTCGGTGAGGTAGGCGGGACATTTCCAATCGCGCGCTAGCTGGGCGAGAGCGGTGGTGTGATCGCTGTGCTCGTGGGTGACGAGGATGCCGTCTACATTTTCGGGGCGCGCGCGGCCCAGAGTTTCGAACCGCCGCAGCATTTCTTTTTTGCCGATGCCGGCGTCAATGAGGAGAGTGGTGCACCCCGATTCGAGCAATGTGCAATTGCCCGTGCTGCCCGACGCCAGAATGGATACACGAAACGAGATGCGCTTCCCCCGCGTGCCGCGTTTACGCCGTGACTCGCGCGCACGCCACGCCGGAAACGATGATGGCAAAGTGCGGCGCTCGCGTCAACATCCGGAATTGCAAGTTGATTAGATCGCCAGCTGGTCGCGGGTGAGTTCGAATCCGTTGAGGTTGCCTACGACGGAGGCGGCGATGCGGCCGGGCTGGAAAAATTCGCGCGCGAGTTGCTGGACGTCTTCGACGGTGACGCTTTCAAGCAGCGCGATCAGGTCTTGCGCAGTGAAATGGCGGTTGAAGTACATGTGATAGCGAGCGAGGCTGTTCATGCGCTGGCCGCTTCCTTCGAGCGAAAGCAGCGTGGCGCCTTTCAAGTGATCTTTGGCGCGGCGCAATTCTTCGGTGGTGAGCGGCTGGTCGCGCAGGCTGCGGAATTCATCGAGCACGGAGCGCACTAACTGCGAAGCGTTTTCGAGCGACGTGCCGGCATAAACGGAAAGCGCTCCAGCATCGCGATAGGAGTTCAATTCGCTGAAAATTGCGTAGGCGAGGCCCTGGCGCTCGCGAATATTCTGGAAGAGGCGCGACGACATGCCTCCGCCAAGAACGTTATTGAGGACAGCGACGGCGAAGCGGCGGCGGTCGGTCATGGGCAGCGCTGGAACGCCCATGCAGATGTGGACTTGTTCGAGTTCATGCTTGGTGCGCAGAGTGACGTGCGGCGCGGCTTCTGGTTTAGGCTCGGCTTCGGCGGCGGTGGTGGATGCAAGTTTCGCGAAACGCTCCGCAACAAGATCTACAAGCTGCTGGTGCGTCAGATGGCCGGCCGCGGTGATGACCATATTGTTAGGCGCGTAGCGATGGCTGAACCAGGCGCGCAACGTGTCGCGGCTGAAAGCGGAAACTGTTTCGGGAGTGCCGAGAATGGGCTTGCCCAGCGCATGCGGCGACCAGAAATTCTGCGTGAAGAGTTCGTGGACGAGATCTTCGGGATTGTCCTGGGTCATGCGGATTTCTTCGAGGATCACGGATTTTTCGCGGTCAATTTCATCTTCGGCGAATTTCGGCTCGAGAACCATGTCCGCGAGGACGTCGAAGGCTTTGGGAAGGTGTTCATCCAGAACACGCGTATTGAAGCAGACCATCTCTTTGGAGGTGAACGCGTCGAGCATGCCGCCGACACTGTCCACTTCGCGCGCGATATCTTCAGCGGTGCGCCGCGCCGTGCCTTTGAAAACCATATGCTCGATGAAATGCGAAATGCCGTTGACGCCGGCAGGCTCGCAGCGCGAGCCGGAGCGCAGCCAGATTCCGACGGAAACGGAGTGGACGTGTTCCATCGGCTCGGAGATGACGACGAGGCCGTTGGGAAACACGTGTTGCTGCACCTTATGATTCGTGTCTGGCATGTATCTTGGTATTGTGGCACGGCGCAGCGGTAAATGTCATATGCGCGGAAGAAAAGTTTCTATTGAGTTTCGGCACCGCGCGGGGAGAATTGCGTGGAGCGTTACATCAATTTTTCGTCGGGGTCGAGTTTTCCGTACTCGCTGGAATAGTGCAGCGGGACGTCGGTATAGGCGCCCTTATCGAGCGAATAGACTTCGCAGGATGCGTAAGGATACGAGTAGATGTGCACGCTGGTGGCGCGCTCGTTGAACTCCGGCAAATTCAGGACCTGATGTACAGGCTCTTCAGGCTGCACCACGCCGGGACGCTTCGCATCCATGTCGTAAGCATCCGAGGGGATTAATTTGCAGCTGCCGTGGGCCGCATCGCGATTTTCCACGTGAAAATTCTGCACGCGCAGGCGTCCGATTGGCGTAGCCATCCAACAATTTTGGCCACGGTGATTGTGGATGCGGCTGACCTGGCCGATATCCCAGCAGATGGCGAGGACTTCGAAGAGTTCGCATTTGTGAATCAGGTTTCGCGTGTAATGGCTCTTGGCATAGAAAAGATAGGGCGCGAGAGTTTGCGGATCAATAGCTTTGCGCGCAGTGAAATCGAAGACCCGCGGGATGGTGAACTCTTTCTCGGGGATGGCGCAAAGTTGCTTCACCCATTCGTCGATGTTCATTACTTCCATCGGAGTCTTGTGGTCTACGGGCGTAAGAGTTGCCATCGATGTGCCTCCGGCTGTTTTTTCTGAACGCTATTTTGTTACGTTTCATTATATCGCCGCGCGAGCAGACGGGCAGCGAGAAATCGCGCGCGGGGCGCGTGTTAAGATGATGGCAAGATGCATCTGGACAAACCTGAACCAATGAGTGCGGGTGGCGGCGCGGTGAACCTGCTCGGCCAATCGGTCGCGGAACTGCGTGCGTTGATGCCGGAGCTTGGCGAGCCCGCTTACCGCGGCGCGCAAATTTACCACGCGCTTTATGCCGAGCGGCGATTTGAAATTGGCGCGATGACGAATTTGCCGGCGAATCTGCGCGAGCGGCTGGGGCGCGAAGCCTGTGTTGTGCTGCCGAGAATCGTGCGGCGCTACCGGTCGGCGGACGGGACGGTGCGCTACGTGCTGGCTCTGGAGGCGCGGGGCGCTAAATCTCCGACGAGCAAGCCTGGGACGGTCGAGACCGTCTTCATGCCCGAAGAAAATCGGCAGACGATTTGCATTTCGACGCAGGCGGGCTGTGCAGTGGATTGCCATTTTTGTCTGACGGCGACGCTCGGACTGATTCGCAACCTGACGGCGGCGGAAATTGTCGGGCAGGTGCTGATTGCGCTGGATGAAAATCGCGCGGCATTGAAGCCGCAGACGAATGTGGTGCTGATGGGCCAGGGCGAGCCGTTGCTGAATTACGACCCTGTGACGGCGGCGCTTCGAATTCTGCTTGATCCAAACGGCATGGCGATCACGCCGAAACACACGACACTTTCAACCAGCGGAATTATTCCTGGCATCGAGCGGCTGGCGCAGGAGAAAGTGCGCCCGAAGCTGGCGATTTCGTTGAATGCGTCATCGAACGAGCAACGCGACAAGATCATGCCGATCAATCGCAAGTATCCGATCGAGAAGCTACTGGAGGCTTGCGCGCGCTATCCGTTGCGGCCCTGGGAACATTTGACGTTTGAATATGTGTTACTGGGCGGATTCAACGACGCGCCGGAAGATGCGCGACGGGTGACGCGATTGCTGGGGAATTTGCGCGCGAAGGTGAATTTGATTCCGTGGAATCCTGGCGAATTACCGTACGAAAAACCCGACGTGGGACGGATCGAGGAGTTTCGCCGGATTCTCGCGGATAAGGATATTCGCGTTTTTGTGCGCTACTCGCGAGGGCAGGATGTGATGGCTGCCTGCGGGCAGTTGGCGTTGCTGGAATCGGCGGCGCCGCGGGAAACTGGTTCGCTGGCCCAGATTGCGCCGGCGATTTGATCGGCTCAGCTCTTCGAAGCGAAGGGCCAGTCTGAGACCGGCCCCTACAGACGGGAAGCCTCAGCCGCGTATCCATTCACATCAGAGCGTCAGCGGATGCCTATGGCAGCCATCATGCGTCCCGTATTGCGCTCGCGGCGATAACTAAAGAACAGATCGGTGCGGCACGATGTGCAAAGATCGCTGGATTGGATTTTTTCCGGAGCGACGCCGGCGCATGCGAGGATAGCGCGATTGGCGGCGATCAAATCGAGCTGCACGCGCGGCGGGGGCGGCGCGTGGCCGGGTGGGCGCATGGTGAGCCAGGGGAGCCAATTCGGATCGTCGTCGCCATTTTCCAGAGCATCGAAGGGACCCGCGAACCATTCGCGCGCGTTGGGGAACTTCGCAGCGTACTCCCGCACCACTCCGTGGCCCACTTCGTAGCAGCAGCCGCCGATTCCCGGGCCTAGCGCAGCGATAACGTCTTGCGGGCGCGTGCCAAATTCCATCTGCATGCGGCCGAGAGTTTTTTCGGCAATGCGTTGAGCGGTGCCGCGCCAGCCGGAATGGATTGCAGCGATCGCGCGGTGTTTTGTGTCGGCAAGCAGGATGGGAATGCAGTCCGCGGTTTGTACGACGAGCAAGACGCCTGGCTCGCTGGTGATAAGCGCGTCACCTTGGGGAGCTTGCTCGCCTTGCGGGACCTCGGCGCCGCCGACGACGTGGATGATGTCCGAATGAATCTGGCGCAGGCCTACGACGCGCATTTTGGCTGCGCCGAACGATGCGAAAAACCTCTTGCGATTTTCCAGGACGCGCTCGCGCGAGTCCCATTCGGTGAAGCCGAGGTTCAGGACCTTTTCGGATGCGGCACGGCTCTCTCGCTGAGCCGGAAACTCGGTTGTGCCGCCGGGACGAGTGCTGAAGCCGTGCGCCAGCCAATTCAGGCGCGCCAGCGCCGGAGATTCGAGAATTTGCACGCCGTTTCTGGGCCGCAAACGCCAGGCTGGCGGGCGTTTCGTTGCTGTCGTTTGCGAGGTGCCTCGCGACCGTGGCTTTTTCTTAATGGTTATTGTGGCCATGGATGATGGTGTGCGCGGTGCCTTAACCGCGGCGCATCTCAATTATAGTGGGTATAATCACGCGGCGGCGCGAATGTTGGATTTTGTGACGTGGTTCGCGCGGGCGACAGGAGAGCATTTGATCGTCGGATTGGGGCTGGACATCGCGGAAATTGACCGGATCGAGGCGGCGTTGACGCGCCACGGTGCGTCGATCCTGGAACGGCTGTACACACCACGAGAAGTCGCCTATTGCGAAAGCTATCGCCATAAATTCGAACGTTACGCCGGGCGCTTCGCAGCCAAAGAAGCGGCGATGAAGGCTCTGGGGACCGGATGGCGGTTGGGGGTGCGCTGGCGTGATATCGAAGTGGTGCGTGAGCCAAGCGGAAAGCCGACACTACATCTAGTAGGCGCAGCGCGCCAGTTTGCCGAGCGGCTGGGCGTGAAAAATATCTCATTGACGATCACGCACAGCGGAAACCTTGCGCTGGCCGAAGTTATCTTTGAGAGCTGAACTGCGCTTCGACTGCAGCTTCGGCGATTTCGTCTGCGCCGCCAATCTGCGTTTCACACCAGAGATTCGCGGGATGGCGGCCTGCGACGCGCACCTTCAAGTAATTGCCGGTTAAGGCTTCGGTCCAAGTGTCCCCGCCGCGTTTTAGGGTGAGAGCTCGGGCGAGATTCCCTGATTGAAGATTGCGGAACGCGGCGGCTTTCTCTTGGCCGAGAGAGCGCAGCGCGCGCGTGCGTTCGCGCGTAATTGCAGGCGGCACCGGCGCACCGAAGTCGGCGGCTTGAGTGCCGGGACGTGCGGAGAAGGCGAAAACATGCAGGTACGTGAACGGGAGGCGTTCGATGAATTCAAAGGTGGCGCGGAAATCTTCGTCTGTTTCGCCGGGAAAGCCGGCAATCACGTCCGCGCCGATGGCGGCATCCGGAAGCGTGGCACGAATCCGCTTAATGCGTTCGGCGTAATGCTCGGCGCGATACCAGCGATGCATGGCCTGGAGGATGCGGTCCGAGCCTGACTGTAACGGGACGTGGAAATGGCGCGCGATGCGCGGCGATGAGGCGACGAGCGCAACGAAATTTTCGGTGACGTCTTGCGGCTCGATGGAGCTGAACCGCAATTGCTGCAAATCCGTTTCGTCGAGAATCCGCCGGACCACATGCGCGAGATCCGCGCGCGGGGCGAGGTCGCGTCCATATGCGCCGAGATTGATGCCGCTCAGAACGACCTCTTTTGCGCCGGCCGCCACGAGTTGTTGGACTTCCGCGATTACGGCATCCGGTACCAGACTGCGGCTGCGGCCACGGACGAAAGGGATCACGCAGTAGGAGCAACGATTATTGCAGCCGTCCTGGATTTTCAGGATGGGGCGGGTGCGATCGCCCTGGACACCGGCGGCGCCTTCGACTGGGGCAATCGCCACGGCCGTTTGCGCGAAAATATCGCCCGTGAGAATTTTTGCCGGGCCGCGCGCGAGGGACAAGGGATCGTCATCGAGACGCGCCAAGGGAACGAAAGTTTGCGACGGCGCGCATGTTGAGCCACCAGCCGCAGTATTCGCACCGGGCAGCAAGCCTTCGCGAACGACGCGCGGGATTTCCGACTGATGCGAATTGCCAATCACCCAGGAGACGCCTGCGAGCGCGGCGATGTCTTCGGGAGCGCGCTGGGCGTAACAGCCTGTAACTACGATGCGCGCGGAGGGATTCGTGCGATGAATCTTGCGGATGGTGTCGCGCGCCTGCGAATCGGCGGCGGCTGTAACGGTGCAAGTGTTCAATACCACGACATCGGCAGTGGCATGATCATCGAGCATTTTCAGCCCATCGGCGCGCAGCGAACGACGCAGCGAAGCAGCGTCTGCTTCAGTAGCACGGCAGCCAAAGTTTTCGAGGGAGAACGTCGCCATAAAATGGAAGTCAAAGCCGGACAAGAAGCTTTGAGTGAGCAATTATAGCAGTGAAAGCGGAGAGGAATTCAACGCGGAGGCCGCCGGCAAGCGATATGGCGACGCTGTGGTTAAGCTCCAGCTCCGCGACGTTGGTAGCAGAGCAAGATCAAATCGGCGCGGCGGCGAACGCCAAATTTGGCGAGCAGGTTCGAAACGTGGAACTTTACGGTGCGTTCGGAGATATGCAAGCGATCAGCAACTTCCTTATTGGCCAGATTTTCCAGAAGCCCGGCGAGAACTTCCTGCTCGCGACGGCTGAGTTCGGCTGGAGAATCTCCGCGCAAACGGCGCCCTTGCGTGGTGCTGAGAATGGAATCCACGAAACGGGAGAGCACTTCGCGAGGGACCCAGAAACCGCCCGAGGCTACCAGCGGCAGAGCGCGGGGCAGCTGCTCGCGGGCTTCCTTGTAATTCAGAATGCCTTTCACGCCTTGACGCAGCAGCGTGTAGCTATCGGTTTCCTTGAGGTTATCTCCGACGACCAAAAGACGCGCGGCGGCGTTGTGGTCCAGAATATTGCCAAGAAGCGCGCCGGTGGCTTGCCGCGCAGCGTGCGCGTCAATCACGTAGACCGACGCTCGTGGCACTTCCAGATTGCGCAGATCCGGCGCCAGCATAGAATCGAGCTGCTTAGCGACGAGCTGGAAGCTTGTGTCGGTCAAAAGACGCCGAAACTCCTCGAGCACCATCGGATGCGGGGAAAGAAGGCAGACTTTTAGTTTTGAGTTTGTGGCGGCCTTTACCATCGTAGTCAAGGCTAGCGGAATTGGCGCACAGGGGCAAGACCGATGGGAAGGGTGATTTCATACCAGACACGGGTGCTTTCAGGCTGCAAAACGAGGACTTGCGACGCAATCAGCAGGTAATTCGGCCAGAACGGCGTTGCGAAAGAAGCGGATCAAACCGGTTCGCGATTTATTCGCTTTACGAGTTCTCGGCGAGGCCATTTTCTGTTTGGCCGTTGCGGCGCGGACGCTTGGCCGGCAGACCGGCTTGTCGGACTTTATAAAGCAGCGCGCGGTAGCTGATTTTCAGAATCTCGGCGGTGCGGCGGCGGTTCCAGTGATTGGCCTGCAAGACTTTCAGGATGACGTCGTGTTCCATGCGCCGCGTGACCTGCTGCGCGATGCGCTTCAGCGGGATGTTGCCCTCTTCGTTCATTTCGTAGGAAATCGCGAGCGGTTTTTTTTCGGCGCCGCGATCGCGGTCTGAATGGAAAGCTTCTTCCGAACCCAGGATCACGTAGCGCGCCATGCAGTTTTCCAGCTCGCGAATATTACCCGGCCAATCGCGCTGTTGCAGCAGGTGCAGCGATTCGCGGGAAACCGGCGGAGCTTCGCGCTGGAACCGGCGATTGAATTGTTCGCGGAGATATTCGACGAGGTAGGGAATATCGTCGCGGCGGTCGCGCAACGAGGGCAGGGTGATGGTGATTACGTTGATGCGATAAAAGAGGTCAGCGCGAAAACTGCCGCTGGCGATTTCCTGATGCAGCAGGCGATTCGTGGCGCAGATTACGCGCGCGTCCAATTGCTTTTCCTCGTGATCGCCGATGCGTGTGAAATGGCCGTCCTGCAGAACGTGCAGCAACTTGGCCTGGAGGCTGGAATCTATTTCCGCAATCTCATCGAGAAACAGCGTTCCGCCCTGGGCCATTTCAATGCGTCCGGGCTTGGCGACATGCGCGCCAGTGAAGGCGCCTTTCTGGAATCCGAACAGTTCGCTTTCAATCAGCGTTCCGGGGATGGCGGGACAATTTACCTTTACAAAGGGACCTTGACGCCAGGGAGAGCGCTCGTGGATGAAACGAGCGAGGACTTCCTTACCGGTGCCGCTCTCACCGAGCACCAAAATGGGAACGTTAAGGCCGGCGGCGCGCTCGACGCGTTGTCGGACCGCCTGCATGGCCTCAGAAGGGCCAAAGTAGAGGTGCTGAGGTGGAATTTCAATCGGCTGGGCCAAGGGTGCGATTCTTGCTTCCGCTGCAGATGCCATTGAGTTCCAGTCTGCTGAAGTGAGGCGGCTTGCGCGCCCCCGTGAAAAGTATTGCACACACGACGCCAAACACGTTCGCCTGGGTAGTACGGCGGCAGGAAGCATCTCGAATTCATATTTCCTGCAATGCGTGTTGTTTGAGCAAGTTAGGCCGGTGTGTCCCCGGGGATTTCCTAGTACTGAGAGATGCTGAAGGAGCGATAACTAGTACGTTCGTCAGAAAACCCTAGGCACTTTCGGGAATTGACCTTCCTAGTGGGAGTTTCCCTTCCCGTCTTGCTCGACGAGTGCGCGTAATGAGGAGATCGTGCGCGGCCTGGCTCTTACGCAGCAAATGTGGCGACGATGGTCGGCGCGATTCTGCTTAGCGCTGCGGAAAGATCAAGGACTCGAGCATATCCGCGCGGGCCTTTTGATCAGAGGCAAATATTTGCAGTAAGTCGGTGACGGAGATCATCCCGCGGAAGCCTTTTTCGTGGTCGAGCACGACCAGATGGTAGATGTTGTGTTGTTCCATCAGCCGCATGCAATCTTCGAGCGAAGTATCGGGTGTGGCGCTGATGATCTGCGTCGTCATGATTTCGGAAACATGCATCCAGGCGGGGCATTTATTTTCGGCGGCGACTTTATCGGAAACATCGCTTTGCGATACGACGCCGAGGAGAACTCCCTGGCGGTCGCACACACCGACCGCGCGTACCTGCTTCTCGCGCAAGTAGCGCGCAGCGTCGTGCACGGTGACGTCTGTGGTAACAAAATACACTTCACGGCGGGCGCTAATCAGGTCCGCAACTCTCATCGGACCCTCCTTATTTATAACCTCGGCGAATGGTAGGACGATTTCGGTCAGAAATGCAACGGATTTTGCAAGGGGGACACAGACACGGCGGAGAACGAGATCGTCCCGCCGCAAGCACGCAGACACCGACGGGGGAAGGGAGTGCGCGAAGTGAAATAGTGCAGCGGGAAGCTGCGGCCAATTACACTGAACCAGCGAAAGAAAACCTTAAATCTGCGAAGCTTCTCCGCGAATAATATCGTAGCGTTCGATGACGGCCGCGACGCCAATCGTTTCCGGCGTGTCTTCTTCCTGCTTATCCACACGAACCACACGGCCGTGCGCACGAACAAACACTTCGGTGCCACGGGTAATTTCCGCCGGCAAGGTGAGGGTGAAGTCAACTTCAGTGCCGGGAGCCAAGTCCTTCTGCATGGTGAAGTAAACGCCGCGCGTTGAGATGTCCCGGGTCTGACCGTTGTGCGTACCCGGTTCTCGAGTGATCGGCAGGCGGACGTTTACCGGTAGCGACAGATCATACCGGCGTGCCAAGCGACGCTCCGTCATCCCCACTGCTCCTCCATGGAAAGATTGAAGTGCAACACGTCCCCGTCACCCTGAGTAGCAATCCCTCTTCCAAAGGCTACGGACTGTTCAGCGTGCTGCCGATTGCGTCGAACGATGCTACTTTCCCCAAGCGTGTCCGCAGCAAGACCTGGCCCAGGTAACAAACCCTTTGAAAACAGCGACAAGCATTGAGTCGAGAAAACGGCCGGGAGGCCAACGCCAGACGTTCCCGCAGGTGGTCTTACGGGAGCCCCCATTTCGGAGCGAATACTAGACCAAGCAGGGATAGAAGGGTAGTGCTATTTCGCTGAATGTGCTCTAGATATGCAAGTCTTTGCAACAGCGATAGGACTAGTACGATTTTGGGTTTTCTTTACGATTTCTTGATTTCGTGCGGGGCGTTCGGACCGCGCACGAGCTTCTTCGCTCGTACCAGTGTTGCCGCTGAATTCGCGATGCGGAAGCGCTTTGGTTAGGAACCGCGAATGGCCGGCGCGGATTCTTTCAGGGCAGCGTCTTTGGCAGCCGCTTCCTTCGTGGCAGCTTCTCTTGCGGCTCTCGCCGCGGCGGAACGCGCGCCGCGTCCGGAATCCAAATTGAATTGGCGCATTTTATACAACAGCGCTTTGTAGCTGATGCCCAACATGCGCGCCGCGTCTTTGCGGCACCAATTCGTTTTTTCGAGCGCGTCGGCGATAGCTTCCATTTCCGCTTCGTCTTTCAAGCCGCGCACCAATGCTTTGAGGCCTTGCTCTTTGGGCGGCGTTGCTTCTTCGCGCGGAGCGGTGCGATGTTGTTGTCCGGTCATTTCCAGCAGTTCGCGGAAACTGCCTTCGTCGTCTTCCAGAATCACATAACGCTTGACGAAATTTTCAAGCTCGCGCAAGTTGCCGGGCCAGGGATAACGTAGCGCCGCCTCGAGCAAGTGCTTAGAAGGGTCGGGAGCCGGCTTGCCATATTTTTCGCTGTACTTCGCAAGAAAATGGCTGAAGAGCAGCGGGATTTCCGTGGTGCGCTCGCGCAGCGGCGGAATGTGAATCGAGAGGACGTTGAGCCGGTAATAGAGGTCTTCACGGAATCGTCCAGTGCGCATGGCGTCTTTAACGTCCATGTTGGTGGCGGCGAGCACACGGACGTCTACATTGACGACGGCGCGCGCGCCCAAGCGGGAGAACTGGCCGTCTTGCAGGACGTGCAGCAGCTTGGCCTGCAGGTGCGGGCTCATTTCCGCGATTTCGTCGAGGAAGATCGTGCCCTTATTCGCGATTTCGAATTTGCCGGGCTTGGCCCGCACCGCGCCGGTGAAGGCGCCTTGCTCGTAGCCGAACAATTCGGATTCCAGCAGTTCCCCCGGCAGCGCGGCGCAATTCACTTTGACGAAGGGCTGCACGCGGCGGGTGGAACGCAGGTGAATCATGCGCGCAACGACTTCTTTGCCGACTCCGCTTTCACCGCTGATGAATACGGGGACGTCCACTGGAGCGATTTGCAGGATCTGTTGGCGGATCTTGAGCATCTGCGGGCTGGCGGCGAGGAACGAAAGATCTTCGGTGAGCGCTTCGCAATATTCGCGCAGCGATTTATTTTCAGAGCGCAGCTGCTGTTTCTGACGGCACTTCAGGAAAGCGGCGTCCAGTTCCGGCTTTTCAAACGGCTTGGTGAGGTAATCGAGCGCGCCGATTCGAATCGCTTCGACCACGGTAGTGACTTCGTTCGAGCAGGACAGCATGATGACGTTGATGCTCCGGTCCACCTGCATCAACTGACGCAACGTTTCCAGCCCATCCATCTCCGGCATCAGCACGTCCAGAATGACGAAATCCGGGCGCTCGCCCGTACCGATGCGCTCAAGCGCGTCCTTACCGTTGGACACCGTTTCGACCTCGAAGCCGTCCACTTCCAGCAGGGTCTGGAGATACTTTCGAATACTCGGTTCGTCATCTACGACCAGAATCTTTTCTTTGTCTGCCATCTTTCTTCCTCGAGAGCCGCGCAGCAGCTCCGATTAATTCGGTGATTATTCGACGTTGATCGGCAAAAGGAAAGAAAAAGCGCTGCCGCTTCCGACGACGCTATCCACCCAAACTTTGCCGCGATGCGCCTGGATCAGGCGCTTGGTGATCGCCAGGCCGAGCCCCATCCCCGAAGACGAGGGATCCACACGGACAAATTCCTCGAAAATTTCCTGGTGAAACTCCGCGGCGATGCCGCTGCCCGTATCCGAGACGGAAACCAGCACGCTATTGGGGCGAAGGCCGCGGCCGCGACGCCGGTCCGCCGAGGGCGCCGCTTCCGACACGCGCCGTTCCCAGAAATGCGGCTCGGCGACCAATGTGACGCAACCGTCCGTGGGCGTGTGCTTCAACGCATTGTCTATGAAATTCGCGATGCACTGCTGCACTTTCTGGTAATCAAACTTGAAAGCAGTGAGTTCGGGATGAATCTTGACGTCGAGGCGGACCTTCGCGCGTTGGAAGGCATCTTGCCAACGGCAGGTGATATCCTTGACGCAATCGCGCAAATCATTTTCGCGGAGCTGCAAGACTAATTTGCCGCTTTCCAGAGCCGAATAATTCAGGAACATCGAGACAAGACGAACCAGGCGATCGCAGCTTTCTTTCGACTCGAGTAAAATCTCGCGCTGGCGTTCATCGAGCTTGCCAAGCGAACCGGTGAGCAAGAGATCGTAATATCCCTTCATCACTGCAAGAGGTGTCTTCAATTCGTGCGCTGCGGAAGCCAGAAATACCGTCTTCTGCCGGTTCACTTCCTGCAATCGCAGATAGGCGGCGAGCAAATTGCGGTAGGTGATCTCGCGTTCCTGCATCAACTCCTGGACCGTCTGCCGCATTTCAGCTTCGTCGGCGGACGCTTCGGCGGGCGCAGGTTCCAAGTAAGCGACGAGCCAATCTGGTTCGGGCAGCCAACGAACGCGGGCGCGCTGCCTTTCTACGGCAGAGTCAATCGCAACGGTGAACTCCTGCTGGCCGGATTCGAGCTGCTTGAGCACGTGCTTGCGGTCGGTAGACAAAATATCCACGAACAGATTCAGATCGGGCTTCGAGCCGAGGCCTTGATTATTGATCCGGTCCTGCGCGTGAAAATTCGTGAACAATACCTTGCCCAGCCTGTCGCTGACGACAAGCGGCCGGTCAAATGCGTCGAGCAGGCTCGCAACCAACTGGAAGACCTGCTGGTTATTGGCCTGCTGGTCTACTGCCGCACTGTTTGACAAACGGCGCTCCTAAATCTCCGCAAAAAGCATCTAAAACACACCAGTCGCAAGCCCGGGCTGGCACAGATGGGGATGAGCTCAAGGAAAGCCATGCTCGCAAAGCTGCCAAGATGTGTCAATGGTAAATGCGTCCTACTTTGCACAATGTTGGAAATGTTAGGGAGTTAATTTGCGCAGTCGACTCGCGGTCACGGATGCGTGTCAAATGCAAGACGCTCTAATTGAATGGCAATAATGGGTTTGCTGTAATTCAAGTTGCACGGCGAACTTGCCCTCAAATTGCCATCAGGTGGGAGTACTAATACTGGGGTACCGATGGCGCTGCGAGAAAGTGTCTTACAACACCACCGTGTGGCTACGGATCGACTCCCCGACGAGCGCCGAAGATTCCAGCGAATCCGCCTGCAGGTACCGCTTTTTGTGCGTGGCAAAGACGCGCAGGGCGAACAATTCCTGGAGCTAGCCAAGACATTAGATATCAGTGGATTAGGAGCCTTCATCACTTGCCCGCGTCGGCTTGCCGTGAATGATGTGGTCACCTTGACGATCCCCGCTCCATCCATCACTTCCTCCGCATTGGTGCCCGCTGGCATGCCACCGATTCAGGCGAAGGTTCGCCGCCAGCAAGAGGCAGGGGACGTTTACCTGGTTGGAGTCGAGTTCCTCAAGCCGATTGGATAAAGATTTTCCTCCCTGTGCGGTGCACACCGGCAGCGCATTAGGCGAAATGTGAAAGCCTTTCTACACTCCAATAGTGGGTGTAACTACATTCGTCGTCGCAGTCTCGGCGGAACCTCGTAAGCCTACCCCTGCCAGCCTCTTGCGGGGTGCGTGGACACGCGTTTTCTTGTTTGAGATTGGACTGTCTCGTGCTAGTACTTTACCGCCCCCGCGTGTCCCTGTTTACAGGGAACAATAAAATATTGCGGAACCCATAGATGCCTGAGTCCGGCGACGCTTCACAGCCGCAGCCCTCGGCCGAAGACTCCTTCCTGGATCTCCTTGTGGAGACTTTGGACGGTCTGGACGATTCGGTTCGCGGACAATTTCTGCGGCAATTCTTCCGCACCATCGCGCAAATTGATCTCACCGATGCGCAAAGCAATGACTATTGGGAGCGGATTCTCGTGCGCCGGCGCGAGCTCGCGGAAAATCTGGGACAGCGCGTTTCGTTGAAGACAGCGATGGTGGACGTGCTGGCTTCGACGAAATTTTTACGCGTTCCGATTTTGATGGAGTACGAAGATTTCAAGAAACTGCAAGTGAACGCGGCGACGGATGCGCTTACGGGCCTCTACAATCGGCGGCTCTTCGACGAATATCTCGACAAAGAATTGAATCGCGCGAAACGCTACGGGCAACAGCTCGCCGTTGTGATACTAGACCTGCACAAGCTGAAGGAAGTAAACGACCGGCACGGGCATTTGCAGGGCGACCAGGCGCTGCAGCTCGCAGCCGCTACGTTGCGCAAGACGCTGCGGGCGTCCGACTTCGCGTTTCGCATCGGCGGAGATGAATTTGCGCTGCTGCTGCCGCAAACAGATCCCGAGCAGGCGATCACGTTGTGCCGCCGCGTGCGCACGCAATACGAAACCGACATTCACCCATTGAAAATGGAGGTGGACGTAACGCTGGATTTCGGCGTTGCGGTGCATCCGCAAGACGGGGACCAAAAAAGTGCGCTGCTTGGCCTCGCGGACCAGCGACTCTATCAATTAAAGAATTTGAGCCGCACCGCGCCGCGGGTAATTCCGCTGGAGACGCGTCCTTCGCGCGAATCATCGTCGGCCGCGGCACAGCCACCGCGTGAGGCTCCGACACGAACTCAAGCTGGCACCACACCGACCGCGCCATCGGTTCCGCTGCGAGGCGCCTCCGTACCGCAGGAACCTCCCACCGAATTTCGACCACCGGTGGCTCACGCGGAAGCCCGCAAGTGGGAGCGCGTTTCTCTGGCCGGAACCAAGGCATACGCAATTCTTACAGACGTCAATCAAAAGACAGCGAGCGTGGTGGACTTGAGCTACGGTGGAGTGGCTCTGCTTCTGGAGAAGGCCGAAGAAATCCCCAACCAATTCAACGCTGTCCTGCACGTGCCGATTCTGCCGCCGGTGCGCGTGGTGCTGCGTAAAGCTTATACTCAGCCGGCGGGTGCGGGTCGCGCGCGTGTCGGCTGCGCCTTCGTCTCCTAATAAAACTTGAGCCGGTACACGCGACGCATGTTCCGCGCTCGCTTTGAAAACTGGCGGTACTCCGGTATAATCGAAGTTTCCCGCTAGCCTAGCGACGCGACTGTAGGATGCTGCTTGAGCTTGACGTAACCGCGCAGACCGGCTGGCCAAGAGGAGCGTTATGAAAGAAGGAATCCATCCCGATTACCACGTTGTGAAGGTGCACTGCGCTTGCGGCAACACGTTTGACACGCGCTCAACCTTCAAGGGGCAAATGATTCGCGTGGAAATTTGCTCGAACTGCCATCCGTTTTTCACCGGCAAGCAAAAGTTGATTGATACGGCCGGCCGCGTCGAGCGCTTCCAGAAAAAGTACGCCGACAAAGCTGCTGCGATGAAGAAGTAGCGGTTCGCCGATCGGCGCAACGGCCGAATTCTTCACGAGCCCCGGATTTACGATCCGGGGCTTTTCTTTTGGGTGCATCTCTCCGCGCCGAATCTCTTCCGCTCCGGTGTACAATGCCGCTTAGAAATGGCTACGCAATTGTCTCCCTCACACGGCTCCGCACCAGACTCGCAAGTGGAAACCGCCGCGCCGCATATCACGCTGCGCAACCATTTCGCGCATGCGTTTGATTCCGCAATCGCAGCGGCGCGCACCTGCTATTCGCCGCGGCTGATCGCGCCGGAAGAAGTCACCGACAAGCAACGCGTGATGATCGGCTCGGCTACCTTTTTCGGTGGACACCACACCGTCTATCAGCACGCGCATTTTGAATTCGGCCTGGAAAATATCAGCCGGCAATTCGTATGGTCTTTCCTGCACGCTCATCCTTTCTATAATTCGGAGCAGCAGAGTCAGCGTTACGTCCGGCTAGATCGCGCGCAAGCGTATATACCGAGGACTAGCGAAAATTTTGGCGCTGCGGAACGAGTTATCTACGAGCGCGCGGTCGTCCGTGCGTGGGATCACTATCGAGAATTGACGCGCATACTGGAGCCGACGGCGCACGAAATCCTGGCGGACATCTGGCACCTTAGCTCGATGTCTCATCCCAAGCGCGTGCAAAAGGTGCAGCGCCAGTCCGAGAAGCGCGCGATTGAAGTGGCGCGCTATGTACTGCCGGTCGCTGCATTCACAACCATGGTGCACACGGTTTCGGGCATTGTGCTGCACCGGCTGTATCGAATGCTCGCGGCGAGCGATACGCCCAGCGAAGCGCGGCTGGTGATTGGCGAGATGGTAGCGCGGGTGCGCGAAATCGATCCGCAATTCTTCGATCGCTTCGACAACGAGCCGATGGATTCGCCGCCCGAATGGGACGAGGCGGTTCACGACGGGGAAGAATTCGCGCGGGAGTTCGACACAAAGCTCGCAGGCCGCACAGCGTTCCTGGTTGACTATTCGCCGAGCGCGCTGCGCGTGATGGCCGACGCCTTCCGCGCGGTGATAGGTTTGACTTCCGCGCAGTGTTCGGACGCGGAGGCGCTCGATCGCATGCTGAACCCGGCGCGTAATCCGTACCGACGTGAGACCTTGGACATCGGCGTGCACGCGCCGCTGATGCGTCCGCTGCAACACGCCAATTTCGCATTCGCGAAAAAAATAAGCCACACCGCCGATAGCCAGGACCAGCGGCACCGTATGGTTCCCGGTTCGCGGCCCTTGCTCACACTGGCGGACACGCGCTCGCCAGACTACATCACGCCGATGCTGATTCGCGACAACCCGCGCGCGCTGGGAATTTACGAGCAAGCGATGGCGGAAGCGTGGGCGGCAAAAAATGACCTGCTCGATCGCGGCGTGCCACGCGAATTCGCGTTATATCTATTGCCGAATGCGAAGGCAATACGCCTGGTGGAATCCGGTTCGTTGCTACACCTGCTGCACAAATGGACGATGCGAACGTGCTTCAACGCGCAAGAGGAGATCTATCAATCTTCTATCGAGGAAGTGGAACAAGTGCGCGCTGTATTTCCCGAACTTGCCCGCTACATTGGCCCTCCTTGTCATCTGCGCGCTGGAATTTCGACTCCGATTTGCACCGAAGGCTCGCATTTTTGCGGCGTGAAAGTCTGGCTTGATTTTCCCAACATCCAGCGGCGGATATGACCCGTCGCGGCAGTCTGATTTATTACCTGGCGGCTTGGGCGCTGGGCTGCTTCTTCATGGTCGTCGTAGTGTGGTGCTGGGACTTGCTCGTCGTCTCGCATCGGGACTTGTTGCGAGAGGCGACCGAGGGCTTTCTGACGCTCGTCGTTTACGGATATCTATTCGGCGCGCCCACTGCACTGCTGTTTGGTTTGTTGCTGCGGCGAATTATGGCGGCGTTGAAGTGCAAAACTCCCTTGCATTGGGCCGGAGTGGGCGCCATTCTTGCGCCGCTGGTAATCGTGGCGCTGGGATTTGCCAGCCGCGGAGCTGCGAAGGTTCTGCCGCAGGAATATGTTTCAGTGTTGTTTCTGCTTGTGGGGTCGGAAAATATTCTGCGCGTAGGATGGTGGCTGCCGATTCCTGCAGGCGCGGCAACCGGTTATTACTTGGGCCGGATTCAGCGTGCATTCGCACTGGCGGAGGGCGGGGTGCCGACGCCGCCCGTTAGCGCTTGAGGATGCGCGTCACGTTTGGACCTTCGAGTTCGTAGCGAATCCCGCGCCAACGAATTGATTTGGTCACCAGGGACATGATGAAGTTGCACGTAAATAGAAACGGAACCACCGGCGCGAGCACGGGATAGACCCAGCTCCATTCCTGCAATTTTCCCCGCCATTCGGGCATGGCCTCGCCGATGGCAATCGTGCGCATCGCGCCCTTCATCGCCGCGAGAAGCGGAATCGCGAGCAGCAGCAGGAAGAGCTGGCCCCAGGGATCCACATCCGCGATGCTGTAAAGAATCACGTAAATCGCGTAGAGAATCGTCAGCACATAAGTCGAGTGCACGATCGCGCCCATCTGCCAGCGCTTCGGGGAATAAACGCGCGTAATCAGAATTTGGCGGTTCGTAAATTCCAACAAGTCGGCGCCCGTCCAGGGATGCAACGTCGCTGCGAGACATTCCGGGCAAAACACAATGGGCATGTTTGCTTGCTCGAGCGCCCAGGTGACCGCGAAGTCGTCGCTGACCGCGCCTTTCCACGCTTCCAGCACATTCACATCGTCAAAAGTTTTTTTCCGGATGGCCGTGCCACCGCCCCAGCAAAAATCTCCGGAAGGCTTTCCTAACATCGTGGCAATCGCCGCGTTCCAGGCCGACGCGAAGCAACTGGGCATTGCTTCCATGCCCGAGCCGCTGGGGATGATCCAGCGATAAGCGGTGGTGGCGCCAATGCGCGCGTCCTGCAGCGGAGCGATCAGCTTGGTAAGCCATCCACGCGGCAAACGGACGTCGGAATCCGTGAACACCAGCATTTCGAATTTATCGGCAGGCAGCGCTTCCACGGCGCGTTGCAAGTTGTAAACTTTTTCGCTGGTATCGGACGGCGGCCCGGCGATCACAATGTGTACCGGACGCTGGCTTGCGGCTTTCACGCGCTCGATCACTTTCAGTGCGGGGTCGAGGCTGGTGGCGAGCGTGAAGTAGATTTCGTAGTTGGGATAGTCGAAACGAGTGAGCGCGAGAAGGTTCTCTTCCAGGCCGCGTTCGTTGCCTTTGCAGGGACACACGAGGGCCGTGGTGGGCGCATAAAATCCGGCGTGCGAAGCCAGACGGTGCCGCACGAGGCGGAACCACGAGAGGCCGTCCCACAGGGAATAGACCCCGAAGGCGATCTGCGCCATCACCAGAATGTAAAAAATTATCAGCACCGGCGCGAGAATAGCAAAAACGCAACAAGAGTGGCATAAGGTTCGGCGATTGACTTGTCCTAACACGCAAAGATAGACTCGACACAATTTCAGGAACCCGCCCCAGCCAACTTCGAGATTGGAGGTTGTCCATGTCCGCGACCGCACCACAGTCCATTAACGAAGCGAAATTGCACGAATTCATGATGAAAGCCATCGGCGAGATGGGGGCCGCGATGAATACGGCGCTCATTCTGATCGGTGACAAAGTCGGCCTCTACAAAGCCATGGCCGGGTCCGGACCGATGACGTCCGCGGAACTCGCTGCCAAGACGAACACCACGGAGCGATACGTTCGGGAATGGCTAGCCGCGCAAGCCGCGGGTGGGTTTCTCACGTATGATGCCTCCACCGGCTGTTACACATTGCCCCCCGAGCAAGCAATGGCACTGGCAGATGAAAACAGCCCGGTTTTCCTGCCCGGATATTTTCAGATCGTGGAAGCCAGCCTGAAGAGCGTGCCGAAAATCACCGACGCATTTCGCTCGGGAAACGGAGTGGGTTGGCACGAGCACGATCCAGGTCTTTTCCCGGGTACTGAACGCTTTTTCCGGCCCAACTATCGTGCGCACTTGATCAAGGAATGGATACCGGCGCTAGGCGACACCGAAGCCAAGCTCAAGGCAGGTGGACGTGTCGCCGACATCGGCTGTGGATTGGGAACGTCCACGATTTTGATGGCGCAGGCGTACCCAAATTCGAACTTCGCAGGATTTGACTACCACCCCCGATCAATCGAGCTGGCGCGCGAGGCCGCGGCCAAAGCGGGCGTTTCCGATCGCGTGCAGTTCGAGGTGGCATCCGCCAAAGAATATCCGGGCAAAGACTATGACTTCGTGGCGTTCTTCGATTGCCTGCACGATATGGGTGATCCGGAAGGCGCTGCGCGACACGTGCGCGAGACGCTGAAACCCAATGGCACGTGGATGATCGTCGAGCCCTTCGCCCACGACAAACTCGAGGATAACTTGAATCCGATTGGGCGAGTGTTCTACGCGGCTTCGACGATGCTCTGCACTCCCGCTTCATTGTCGCAGGAAGTGGGTTTGGGGCTGGGAGCGCAAGCTGGCGAGGGACGACTTTCAAGAATCCTGCAAGCGGCCGGATTTACGCGCGTGCGGCGAGCTGCGGAAACGCCATTCAATATCGTCCTCGAAGCCCGGCCCTAGAAATCTGGCGAACGGCGGCGATTAATTTGTGCGACGCCGCAAGAACGTGCGGCGCAGCACGCGATCGGCGGCGGCGTTCAGTTCCATCTGAAATTTGCCGGCGGCGCGGCGCGCTTGCTCCATCAACGATGGATCGAGCAGCAGTGCGGTGCGGTCCACGAATGGTCCGGAAGTGATGGCGCGGGCGTTGCGGCCTTGCTGGCGGCGTGCGTCGTGTGCGGAGAGATTTTCGTATAGCTCCAGATCGTGCCAGAATTCCTGCGCATCTTCGTTGCTCCAGCGCAGTGCTTGGCCAAGCGCAACAAAAAACTCCTCGCGAAAGAGATCGAGCAAGGGGATCGCGAGGTCCAGGCCCGGTTTGCTTGCTCGTTTGCGTGTCTCGCGCTTTCGCTTCGCGGACTTCTTTCCTTTTTTTGGTTTCACTCGGCGCTTCGTCTCACGCACCGTGACGTGGACTTTCAGGCGCGTTGGCAATGCCGCTTCGGTGCGCAGCACCATCGCCAGCAAAGCTTCGCGACGAATGGTTTCGAGTTGTTCGCGATAATGCGCGGGCTGATCGGCGCGTCCGGGGCGGCGATTTTCCGCCGCGTACATATCCAGGAAGCGCTGGACCATTTCATCGCGGTCGAGCGTATTGAGCAGCAGCGTGGCGGCTTCGCGCGCTCGCACCGCCAATTCTCTGGGACGATAGGGCATCGGAGACTTTCTAGCTGTACGCGATTGCGCCTTCTGCCGCAACGGGAAACGCGGCGTGTGCGCTAAATCGGCATAGGGGGAGCGGTCGCCCGCTCTCCCCTGCCACACCACCGTAGATGCGGGTCCGCGTACGGCGGTTCAGAGGGTTAGGCGTCGCCAGCGAAAAGGCGAGGGAGACCAAGCGAGTCAAAGTAAGCGATGGGAAGCGCAAGAGCAAGGGCCGGGCTGTTCGCCAGATGCCAAGGGCCGTAGGGGCTACCCGCCGTTTGTGCGGCGAGGTCCCGACCGACCCCCAGATGACGCAGCTTCGCGTACCGGTGTTTCCCCCGCTTCCACTGCTTCCAGATCATGGATCGCAACCGCCGCCGTATCCATTGCTCCAGAGTTTTCAGCAGCGAAGGAGTCTGACAGTAGCCGAAGTAGCTCTTCCAGCCCCTCCAGTAGGCCGTAAGTTCCTTCCGCATCTGCTCCAGACTGATCCCTCTTGTCCGTCGCGTCCGTTCCCGAATTTTCTGCTTACCGCGCAGCAGAACCTTCGGCGCGATGCGCCGCTTGGGTTCCTTTCTGCTGCGGAAGCTGAACCCCAAGAACTTCCGCTCTCCTGGTCGAGCCACCGCGCTCTTGGACTCGTTCACCTTGAGCTTGCGCCGTCGCGTGAGGAAACAAGTGACACTGGTCATCACTCGCTGCCCCGCTCGTCGGCTGCGGACGTACATGTTGCAGTCCTCCGCATACCGTACGAAGCGATGTTTGCGCCGTTCCCGCGGTCGAGTTCGTCGAGCACGATGTTCGACAGAAGCGGAGAGAGCGGTCCACCTTGCGCTGTTCCTTCTTCCGCCGGACTCCCCAGACCGTTCTCCAGCACACCCGCTTTCAAGAACGCTCCGATCAGTCGGAGCACTCTCTTATCGGTCACCCGCCGGGCGATCGCCGCCATCAGTTTGTCGTGATTGACTCGATCGAAGAACTTCTCAAGATCGAGGTCTACCACCCAGCGATGGCCTGCGGCGATGTATTGCTGCGCCTGGGCTACCGCTTGATGCCCCGAGCGTTTCGGCCGGAACCCGTGGCTGTGTTCGGAGAAGGTAGGGTCCCCTCTGCGTTGCAGAACCTGCATCACCGCTTGCTGGATAAAGCGATCCCACACCGTCGGGATGCCAAGCTTTCGCACCCCGCCGTCCGGCTTCGGGATCTCCACCCGTCGCACCGCTTGTGGTTGGTAGGTCCCGCGCAACAGCTGTTCCCGTATCCTGGGCCAGTGCTGCTTCAGGTAGCCCGAGAGCTCTCCGACTTTCCTGCCGTCGATTCCCGGACTTCCTTTGTTCGCTGGGACTCGCTTGTAAGCCTGCCAGCAGTTTTCCCGCTCGCAGATTTCTTCCCTCCACTGCCCGTGACTAGCCGGACGTTCGGTTTCGCATTTCGCCGTGAGCGATTCGGTCCCTTCCTGAGAAGCCTTCGGAGCTTCACTCCTCCCCTCCTCCGTAAAGGCCAACACTAGCTGGTTCTTCTGCCGCTTGTCGCTCATCGAGTCTTGCGTCCTACTTGCCGCTCCCTGCTGTTTGGGCCTTCATCGCTTGCGCGACTAATACGCCCGCTGCTGACTTCTGTCGCACGGTCAGAGTGAATCGCTCCACTCTCCGTCACGACTCCGTGACATGCAACAGATCTCCCGAGGTAAGTTCGATCGCCTTCCACGCACAACCGCCGGATTTACCACCAGTGCCTTGGATGGATGTGGGCTTGGCGATCATTGGCTCGCTCGCCCGGCACCGTAGGCCTCCAATCCAGTTCTTGTCCATCGGCTCGCGTGTTTGCTCCGCGCTTCTTTCAGACCTCGCCTCACGACTCGGCCCTCGCGCTTCGCTATCACTTCGCCTCCATCAGGCTGTGAAGAGGACTTTCACCTCCAAGCTATCGAGCATGCTCGGCACACAATCGGCATAGGGGGGACGGTCGCCCGTCCTCCCCTGCCACACCACCCGACATGCGGGTCCGCATCGGGCGGTTCAGAGGGTTATGCATCACCGTCGAATAGTCGAGGAAGACCGAGAGAGTCGAAGTAAGCGATGGGAAGCGCGAGAGCAAGGGCCGGGCTGTTCGCCAGATGCCAAGGGCCGTGGGGGCTACCCGCCGTTTGTGCGGCGAGGTCCCGACCGATCCCGAGATGACGTAACTGCCGGTACCGTTGCGGGCCGTGCTTCCATTTCTTCCAGATCATGGATCGCAACCGACGCCGTATCCATTGGTCCAGAGTTTGCAGCGGCGAAGGAGTCTGACAGAAACCGAAGTAGCTCTTCCAGCCCCTTAGGTAGGCCGTCAGTTCCTTCAGCATCTGCTCCAGACTGATCCCTCGTGTCCGTCGCGTCAGTTCCCGGATTTTCTGCTTGCAACGTAGCAAAGCCTTCGGCGAGATTCGTCGCTTGGGCTCCTTGTTGTTGCTGAAGCTGAAACCCAGGAACTTCCGCTCTGTTGGTCGAGCCACTGCACTCTTGGCCTCGTTTACCTTGAGCTTGAGCCGTCGCCTGAGGAAGCGTGTGACGTTCGTCATCACCCGCTGTCCCGCTCGTTGGCTGCGGACGTAAATATTGCAGTCATCCGCGTACCGCACGAAGCGATGTTTGCGCCGTTCTAGCTCTCGATCGAGTTCATCGAGCACGATGTTCGATAGAAGCGGAGAGAGCGGACCGCCTTGCGGCGTCCCTTCTTCCGCCGGACTCACCAGCCCGTTCTCCAGCACACCCACTTTCAAGAACGCTCCGATCAATCGGAGCACTCTCTTGTCGGTCACCCGCCGCGCGATCCCCGCCATCAGTTTGTCGTGATTGACCCGATCAAAGAATTTCTCAAGATCGAGGTCTACCACCCAGCGATGGCCCTCAGCAATGTACTGCTGTGCCTGGGCTACCGCTTGATGCCCCGAGCGTTTCGGCCGGAACCCGTGGCTGTGTTCGGAGAATGTTGGGTCCCATCTGCGTTGCAGAACCTGCATCACCGCTTGCTGGATGAAGCGATCCAGCACCGTCGGGATGCCAAGCTTTCGCACCCCGCCGTCCGGCTTCGGAATTTCTACTCGCCTTACCGGTTGTGGTTGGTAGGTCCCACGCAACAGCTGTTCCCGTATGGAGGGCCAGTGCTGCTTCAGGTAGCCCGAGAGCTCGCCGACTTTCATGTCGTCGATTCCCGAACTTCCTTTGTTCGCCTTCACTCGCTTGTAAGCCTGCCAGCAGTTGTCCCGCTTGCAGACTTCTTCCATCAACTGCTCGTGACGAGCTGGACGTTCGGTTTCGCATTTCGCCGTGAGCGATTCGGACCCTTCCTGAGTAGCTTTCGGAGCTTCACTCCTATCCCTCTCAGCAAAGGCCAGCACTAGCTGGTTCTTCTGCCGCTTGTCGCTCATCGAGTCCTGCGTCCTAGTGGTCGCTCCCTGCTGTTTGGGCCTTCATCGCTTGCGCGACTACTACGCCCGCTGCTGACTTCTGCCGCATGGTCAGAGTGAATCGCTCCACCCTCAGTCACGAATCCGTGACATACGGCAGATCTCCCGAGGTAAGTTTGATCGCCTTCCGCGCACAACCGCCGGATTTACCACCAGTGCCTTTGATGGATGTGGGCTTCGCGATCAATTGCTCGCTCGCCCGGCACCGTAGGCCTCAAATCCAGTTCTTGTCCATCGGCTCGCGTGTTTGCTCCGCGCTTCTTTCAGACCTCGCCTCGCGGCTCGGCCCTTGCGTTTCGCTAACCCTTCTCCTCCATCAGGATGGGTAGAGGACTTTCACCTCCAAGCTATCGAACATGCTCGGCACAATCGGCATAGGGGGAGTGGTCGCCCACTCTCCCCTGCCACACGACCGGACATGCGGGTCCGCATCCGGCGGTTCGGCGGGTTGAGCTAGCCATGAACAGTGAGCTCGGGAAGCCCGAGCGAGACGAAGTAAGCGTTGGGGAGAGCGATGTTCAGCGCTGGAGTCTTGGCAAGGTGCCACGGTCCATCAGAGCTACCCGCGGTTTGCGCGGCCTCCTGCGCAGCGATGCCGCGCTTGCGGAGCTCTCGATATCTTGTGGTGCCTCGTTTCCACTGTATCCAGACCATCGACCGAAGTCGACGTCGGAGCCATTGCTCCAGCTTGGCTAACACGTCCGGTGTTTCGCATCGTCCGAAGTAGCCGATCCATCCGCGGAGATATTCCGCTAAGTCATGGACCATTCGGACGAGGCTTATGCCCCGGGTCCGCCACGTAAGTTCCCGGACTCGCTCCTTGAACCGTGCCACCGCTTTCGGCGCCAAGCGCCTCTTCGGTTGCTTGTGATTCGTGAAGCTGAACCCCAGGAACTTCCGTTCCCATGGTCGAGCCACCGCACTCTTCTCACTGTTTACTCGTAGCTTGAGCTTCGTTGTGAGGAGTCGCGTCACGCTCCTCATCACTCGTTCACCGGCTCGCCGACTGCGGACGTAAATGTTGCAATCATCCGCATACCGGGTGAACCGATGTCCGCGTCGCTCCAGCTCCTGATCCAGTTCGTGGAGTACGATGTTCGACAGCACGGGCGAGAGAGGACCACCTTGCGGTGTTCCTTCTTCGGCCGGACTCACCAGCCCGTTCTCCATTACTCCGGTTCGCAAGAACGCACGAATCAGTCTCAGCAATCGCTTATCGCTGACCCTTTCGGCAATCTTTGCGAGCAATCGGTCGTGGTTGACCCGATCGAAAAATTTCTCGAGATCCAGGTCCACCACCCAGCGGTAGCCTTCAGCTTGGTATTGCTGCGCCTGCTCCACCGCCTGATGTGCCGATCGCTTGGGCCGAAACCCATAGCTGTGTTCGGAGAACGTTCCGTCCCAACTCCTCTGCAGCGCCTGCCTCACCGCTTGCTGGATGAATCGATCCAGCACCGTCGGAATGCCCAGCTTGCGCACCCCGCCGTCCGGCTTCGGGATTTCCACCCGTTTCACCGGTTGTGGTGTGTAGGTTCCGTTGAGGAGTTGTTCCCGGATGGCTGGCCAGTGCTCTTTGAGCTGTCCCGGCAACTGCTCGACCGTCATCCCGTCGATGCCCGGACTGCCTTTGTTGGCCTTCACTCGTCGTAGCGCCTGCTTGCAGTTTCCCCGCTCGCAGACTTCTTCCATCCACTGCTCGGTAGCCGGACTTTCTGCTTTGCGCTCCGCCAACTCCGATTCGGTCCCTGCCTCGAAGGCCATCGGGGCTGCACCCCTACTCTCCTCCGGGAAGGCCAGACCATACTGGTTTTTCTGCCGCTTGTCGGTGCTTGAGTTGCGCCGCGTACTCATCGCTCCCTTTATCCCCTTGCGGGGTCCGTTCGGGCCTTCACTGCTTGCGCAGCTACTACGCCCTCTGCTGACTTCTGCCACCGGATCAGAAACGATCTCTCGCTCCTCAGTCCCGAATTCGAGACCGGTAGCAGATCTCCCGAGGTAATCTCGACCGCCTTCGACGCGCAACCGCTGGATTTACATTCAGTGCCCTTGATGGATTAGGGCTTCGCTGCCATTGGCCAGCTCGCCCGAACACTGCCTGCCTCACATCCAGTTCTTGTTCATCGGCTCGCGTCTTTGCTCCGCGCTTCTTTCAGACCCCGCCTCGCGGCGAGTGTTATTTCGCCCTTGCGCTTCGCTATCACTTCACCTCCATCAGGTTGTGAAGAGGACTTGCACCTCCAAGCTGTCGATCATGCTCGGCACACCCAAAGAAAAGGCCCGGGAATGATCCCGGGCCTCTTGGCTGTCTCTACCCCGCTGTTTCGTTTTAGTGGACCGGGCCAACGACTGGCGGACGATCTTCGCCGCGCGGGCCGCCGGGCACCGGCCGGACCGCTTTCTCGAATTTGCCGAGCGCAATTTCGAGAGCCTGTTCAGCGGTGCGCACGAAGTGCACTTTCATTCCGTCGAGCATTTCCTCGGGCAAGTCTTCCTTCACGTTCGGCTCATTCTCCGAGGGAAGGATGACTTCCTGAATTCCCGCACGCTTGGCGCCGAGGACTTTTTCCTTGATTCCACCCACCGGCAACACGATGCCGGAGAGCGAAATTTCTCCTGTCATCGCGACGCGCGGACGAATCGGCCTGCCGGTCAGCAAACTGACCAGAGCCGTCACCATCGCGACGCCGGCGGAAGGGCCGTCCTTCGGTACCGCGCCGGACGGCACGTGGATGTGCACGTCCTGCTTGCGGAAGAAGTCGGGGTCGATGCCGTAACGCTCGGAATTGGCACGGACCCACGTGAGCGCCGCGCGCATGGATTCCTGCATTACGTCGCCCAGGTGGCCGGTCATCGTGAACGTCTTCCCTCCGCGCATCTTGCTCGCTTCGATGAAGACGATGTCACCGCCGACCGGAGTCCAAACCAGGCCTACTGAAACGCCCGGTTTCTGGACGCGCTCCTCGACTTCCTTCTCGAGGTGTACCTTGGGGATCCCGAGGACCTCGCGAATCACTTCCGGCGTAACGACGAGCTTGTCTGTGTGCCCTTCCGCCAAACGCCGCGCTTGCTTGCGAACCAGCGTGCCAATCTCGCGTTCGAGGTTGCGCACCCCCGCTTCACGCGTGTAGTGGCGGATGAGCTCGTGCAAAGCTTCGTCGGTGAATTCAATTTGCTCGCCGAGCGCCAGGCCGTTTTCCTTGGCTTGCCGGGCGATCAGGAACATTTTCGCGATGTGGACCTTCTCCTCTTCCGTGTAACCGGAAAGTTCGATGATTTCCATGCGGTCGCGCAAAGGCTCTGGAATCGGATCGAGCCAGTTCGCCGTCGCGATGAAGAGCACCTTCGAAAGGTCGAAGGGCACGTCGAGATAGTGGTCGCGGAACGTGGCGTTTTGCTCCGGATCGAGCACTTCCATCAACGCCGCCGACGGATCGCCCCGGAAATCGCGGCCGAGCTTGTCCACCTCGTCCAGCATTAAGACGGGGTCCATGGTCTCAGCACGGCGAATTCCCTGAATGATCTGGCCCGGCAACGCGCCAATGTAGGTGCGGCGATGTCCGCGAATTTCCGCCTCGTCGTGCATACCACCGAGCGAGATGCGGACGAATTTGCGGCCCAGCGCGCGCGCGATGGATTTTCCCAGCGAGGTCTTGCCCACGCCTGGAGGCCCGATGAAGCACAGGATCGGTCCCTTCATGCCCGGCTGCAATTTCTTGACGGCCAGGTAATCCAGAATGCGATTCTTGATCTTCACCAAGTCGTAGTGGTCTTCGTCCAGAATGGCTTGCGCCTTCGGAATGTCGATGTCATCGGTCCCGGAAGTTTTGTTCCAGGGCAACGAAGTCATCCATTCCAGGTAAGTACGCGCGACCATATATTCCGCCGAAGCCGGAGTCATTTTCGCAAGTCGCTTCAGCTCGCGATCGCACTCCTTCTTGGCTTCCGCGGACATCCCGGACTCTTCCACCTTCTTGCGCAGCTCTTCAATTTCGGCTTGTCCATCGTCGGATTCGCCGAGCTCCTTCTGAATCGCCTTCATTTGTTCGCGCAGCAGGAATTCGCGCTGGCTCTGGTTCACCTGCTCTTGGACTTGATCGTGAATCTTGTTACGCAGGTCCAGAACTTCGCGCTCTTTGGTTAGTTCGCTGATCAACGCTTCCAGGCGCTTACGCACGCTGAAAGTTTCCAGCTGTTCCTGCCGGATCATGGTGCTCAGCGATGGAAGAGTTGACGCGACGAAGTCCGCCAAGCGGCCGGGCGATTCGATGCCCATCACTTCAGTTTGCAAATCATCGGAAAGCTGCGGCGAGCGCGCCACGACTTCCCGGAACAACTCTTGAACGTTACGCTCGAGCGCTGTCAATTCCGCGTCGCGATTGTCTTCCAGATCGGGCTGCGCTTCCACGCGCGCCTTCAGGAAGGGCTTAAATCCCAGCACTTCCATCACGCGGATTCGTTCGATGCCCTCCAGGAACGCGACCACGTTGCCGTTGGGCATGCGCACCATCTTATGAACCTTTGCCAGCGTACCCACGCTGTGCAGGTCAGTTCCCGTTGGCGCCTCAATCCGCGGATCGAGTTGCGCCACCACCCCCAGGATCTTCTCCGTTCCTTCCAGCGAGTTCAGCAGGGCCAGCGAACTCTCGCGGCCCACCGGCAGCGGCATCACCGCTCCCGGAAACAACACCGTATCGCGAACCGGAAGGATGGGAAGCTCCGGAGGTATTACTCTGTTTGATTTCGTCACTTTGTCCCCCTAGCCGTTAAGACCCTACAACGCCTACAGCCAAGTAATCGGCTGGCTGTTAGGGTTAGATGCAAGGATTAGTAAAAAAGATTGCGTCAAGTTACGCGTGATTATAGCACAAAACTTGACAACGGAGCACTAATGAGTAAGTGCGTGAATGCGCGCGCAGGATTCAGTCTCCATCTCTCTGTATGTTACTGTAAAAATTGTCTTTATACTTCCAGGTGCTCTCTAGCCCACCGCAGCGCTTCGTCGCGGGTGACGATTTTTCCATCGAGTTGGGCGTCTTCGGCCGTTTCGAGGATTTCCTTGAATCTCGGCCCTGGCTTCAGGCCAAGGTCGATCAGGTCGTCCCCGGTCAGGAGGCGCGCGGGATGAACCTCTTCGGGGGGCGTCTCCGTCAAAAAGCGGCGCATGAATTCGTAGTTTTCCAAGTTGCGGTGGCTGGATATGCAATCGAGGCGGTGCAGTTCGAGGTGCTCATCGAAGCGCTCCAGCCGGGCAAAGCGCTTCAATGTTGCTGGCTTCATTTGCGGCACGTCCTTGAAGCGCAGGTGGTTTGCAACCAAAGCGGCGACCTGTTCGGTATCCGCGTTGGAAAAGCGCAGGTGCCCGCAAATCTCTTCCGCCATGCGCGTGCCAACCTCCACGTGCCGGTCAAACCGAATTCGCCCATGGGGCCCCGAGGGAGGCGCGAAGGTGGGCGGCTTGCCGACATCGTGCAACAAGACGCCCCACGCCAGAGTCGGAGAACAACCTGCATTCAGCCCCTCCAGCATCATCCGGGTATGAATCCAGACGTCGCCTTCGGGATGAAACTGCGGCGGTTGCTCGACTCCCCTCATCCGCGAAATTTCGGGAAGGACCTGCGGCAGCAAGCCTGTTTCATCTAGAAGTTCAAATCCGCGACGTGCGGCCCCTTCCGTGAGCAGTTTGGTGAGTTCGTCGCGCACACGTTCGGCGGAGACTTGCGCTATCTCGGGCGCGAGCTTTTGAATTGCGCGCAGCGTTTCGGGTTCGATTGTATAGCCGAGTCGCGCGGCAAAGCGGACGGCGCGAAGCATCCTGAGCTTGTCTTCGCGGAAACGTTCTTCGGCGTGGCCGATAGCGCAAATGATTCCGGCGCGCAAATCGTCGCGCCCGCCCACGTAGTCGAGCACTGCGTTGGTCTGCGGATCCAGCAGCAAACCGTTGATCGTGAAGTCGCGACGCCGGACATCCTCTTCCGCGGATTTGGCGTAAATTACGGCGTCAGGATGACGCCCATCGGAATAGCCTACGTCCGAACGAAACGTGGCGACTTCCACTTGCAGTCGCGTGCCTTCGTGCGTTTCGGTGGTGACCACCACAACGCCGTACTGGGCGCCCACTGTCAGGCTATTCGGAAAAATCTGCTCGACGCGCTCGGGCGTCGCGTTCGTCGCGACATCGTAATCGGCAGGCTCGCGATGCAACAGAATATCGCGCACGCATCCGCCGACCAGATAGGCCTGGTAGCCCGCGGCTCGTAGCGTGCTGCAAATGCGCTCCGCGAATTCGCGAGAAGTCATACCCGGATTATGCGGTAAACGCGGCTGGCTGGGAAGTTTCGGGTTTGGTGTGCGGGCGGCCTACTTGCGAGTGGAAGTACTTGGGGGCGGCTAGGCTGTAACGCGCAGGACCAGCGCGGTGATGTCGTCATGCTGGCGCGCAAAACCGACGAAGGTGTTTACGTCGGTCATTACGCGGTTCAGAATCGCGGCCGCCGTTCCGCTCGACATCGAAGTGATGGCCGGAATGATGCGCGCTTCGCCGAACTCCTCGCCCTTTTCGTTGACGGCTTCGGCGACGCCGTCCGTGAAGATAAATAGCAGATCGCCCGGTTGAAGCTGCACGCTTCCGGACGCGTAGGTGATCTCGGCATCGGTAAGTTGCGGCAAGCCAAAGGGAGGACCGCCGGTGGTGAGCCGTTCGATGTGCCCAGTAGCACGGCGCAAAATCGGATCGTTGTGTCCTGCGTTGACGTAATGCATTACTCGCGTCTCCGTATCCAGCTCCGCCACAAACGCGGTGGTGAACCGGCGGCCTTCGAGGCTGTGGGCGCGGGCGTAGCGGTTGAGCCCGGTCACGACTTCGTCGAGTGAAGCCGGCGTGGACGAAAGCGCTCGCAGGCCTGATTGAAATGTAGCCATCAACAGCGCCGCCGGCACGCTTTTCCCCGCAACGTCGGCCACGACGACGAGTAGCGCCGGCCTTTTCGACACCGCGTCGGGCGTGGGCCGCACGAAGGCGTCGTAGTAATCGCCTGCGACCGTGTTTTGCGGCCGGGTTGCAAACGCGATGTCCACGCCGGGGATTTGCGGAGGTTCGTTGGGCACGAGCCATTGCTGAATTTCACGCGCAATCTCCAGGTCGCGCTTCATCGTGACGCGGTCACCCAATTCCAGAGCGAGCAAGACAAAAAGAATTACCGTTGCAATCCACGCAAGCCCCAAATCAACCTCGGTGCCATTTTTCAGCCGCACCTGGGGGTTAAACACAAACAGGATGACCGCGGCCAGCAGCAGCACGCGGCGCGCGGGTGACAACTTCATCAGCATCGCCTGGAACAGCGCCCAACCTGAGCGCAGCACGCGCTTGAATTTCGATTTTTCCCGGCCGATGGTTTCCCAGTCCACGTCCTTGGAATAAAGCCCGTAGCTCTCTCGCGCTTCGGCGCTGAACTGGCCCCAGAGTTCGTTGAGTTGAAAACCTTCGGTGACGCGTTCCCAGAAGCTGCGGACGCGCTCGCGTTTGGTCCGGCGTAAGGTCTGCGCGGAATTTTGCGGGGTCGCCATGGAGAAACGCGATTATAGGGCAACCAGAGAAGAATTCAGAAATGCCGCGTGGCCGATATCAGTTGTGTTGAAGCGTCGCGGCGTTGAATTGCAATCAACTACTTGCGCTCATCGCGGACTGGAAGCGAGCCGCCGAATTGTACTTTCGAGAAGCCAAAGCGGTCGCGCAGCCGGTCGGTGGTTTGCGCCAGACGTTCCAGTTTTTCGCGGCGCTGTCGATCGAGCAGATCGATCTGCGCGGAGCCCGCGGAAAACGAAGTGAACGCGACGCCCACCAGGCGCAGCATGGCCTTGCCGTCCCAGGCGCGATGGAAAAGCTCGCGCACCGCCTGCAGAAAGACGGCGTCGAGGTCCGAAGGTTCGGCGAGCGTGTGGCTGCGAGTGATCGTGGTGAAATTCGCGTAACGCAACGTGAGCGTGACGGTGCGCGCGTGCAAGCCCACGTCGCGCATACGCTTCGCAGCCTTCTGGCAGAGATAGCTGAGCGTGGATTCGAGCGTTTCGCGGTCGCGCGTGTCTTCGCCGAAAGTCTGATTGTGCGAAATGGATTTTGGTTCGGCGTCCACGAAAAATTCATAGGAATCAATTCCGCGTGCCTTCCGAAAAAGCGCGGTGCCCCACTGGCCGAAAGTTTCTTCCAGCCGCTCGAGCGGTACGGCCTGCAATTGCACGATGGTTTGGATGCCCAGAGCTTGCAGCGCCGCATCCGTCACTTGGCCAATCCCGGGAATGCGCCGCACGGCCAGCGGAGCGAGAAACGCTTCTTCGCTGCCAGCCGGAACCCAAACCAAGCCGCGTGGCTTCGCCTGTTCGCTTGCGATTTTTGCGACGAGGCGCGTCGCGCCGAGTCCGGCCGAGCAGGGCAGGCCGGTGGTCGCGGTAATTTCTTGCAGCAGCCGGTGTGCGGCGGCGAAGTGCGGCCCGAGGAGGCGTTCGGTGCCCGCGAGGTCGAGATAGGCTTCGTCAATCGAAGCCATTTCGACGATCGGGGAATACTTTCCCAAAATTTGGGCGACGCGATCGCTCCATTGCTCGTAGAGCTCATGGTGCCTATCGAGAAAAACCGCATGCGGGCACAATTTCGCCGCGGTGCGCAGCGCCATCGCCGAATGCACACCGAATTTGCGCGCTTCGTAGCTCGCGGAAGTGACCACACCACGCTGGTCGCTTTGCCCCCCGACAATTACCGCCTTGCCGCGCAACTCGGGACGTGCGAGGAGCTCGACCGAAACGAAAAACGCGTCCATATCAATGTGCAGGATCGCGCTGGAGGAATCCGCGGCGGGGGCCACCTGGACATCGTGTTTCGCGCGATACTGCGCCAGCTTGGGCATGGCAGAACTGAGCTTAAATCAGCGCGGCAGGAAGTGGAAACCATTGTTTCGCTCGGACTAGCGCACGCGCTCGGCGGCCAGGACTCGCGGGATGCCTGCCAGATCCATGGTGATGGCAACGTTGGTCCAACCGGACTGCTCATCGAAAATTCCACGGACGTATTCCGCTGAATCATGGCCGAGTTCGATGACGAGGATGCCGCGATCTCGCAGCAATTCGCGTGCTTGTTCGACGAGCCGGCCGTAAATTTCGACGCCGGTGCGGCCTCCGAAAAGCGCCTGATGCGGTTCATGATCGCGGACTTCGCGTTGCAGGTGCAGCGCTTCGTCGAGCGCAATGTAAGGGGGATTGCTGACGATCATATCGAAGAGATGTTCGGGCGACGCGGAAATGAGCGCGGCGCCGCTGAGCGCGGACGCCGCAGCGGTGCTGACGGCGGGCACGGCATGCCTTGCCCCTAGGGCCTGTGATGTGGCTTGTCGCACAGCATCGAGAATATCGCACTGCACAAAATGGACGCGGTCGGCAACTCCGTGCCGCTTAGCATTGCGCTGTGCCACTTCCAGCGCCGGTACGGAAATATCAGTGGCATAAACGTCCGCGTGCGGCAATTCCCACGCGAGCGCGACGGCGAGGCAGCCGGAACCCGTGCCGACATCGGCGACGCGCAATTTTTCGCGCGGGGCGCCTGTGTCCATGCGGATTTTCAGCCCACGCTCACCCAGCCGCGCAAGCGCGACTTCCATCACGTGCTCGGTTTCGGGGCGTGGGATCAGCACCGCGGGCGTCACTTCAAACTCCAGCCCCCAGAATTCCTGCTTGCCGGTGAGATATTGCGTCGGCTCGCCCGCCGCGCGGCGCGCGATTAGCGCGAAAAAGTTTTCGGAGTCTGCGGCGGCGAGCGGTTCTTCCACGTGCGCATACATCCACGCGCGATCACGGCCGAGCGCGTGCATCAACAGCAATTCGGCGGCAAGCGTGTGCGAAGGAGTGTTTGCCGCGCGCAGCCGCGCCATGCCTTCCTTCAAAGCGGTCCGAATGTCTAATTGGATTTGATTCGTCACGGAGTTTTGCATGCGAACAAGGTCGCGATGCGCCGCGAACAATCTCGCGGTCGGGAAGTCGCGCGGCAGTTAAGCCTCGACTAATTCCTGTTTCAAGCGCTCGGATTCGAAATGTGCCGAGAGCGCGTCCACGATCGGACCAAGCTTGCCTTCCATGACTTGATCGAGTTGGTGCAGCGTCAAACCGATGCGGTGATCCGACACGCGATTCTGCGGAAAATTGTAGGTGCGGATTTTTTCCGAGCGGTCGCCGGTCTTGATCTGGTCGCGACGCTCAGCGGCGATGGCTTCGTGCTGCTTGGCCTGTTCCATTTCGTAGAGGCGGGCGCGCAAAACGCGCATGGCCTTGGCGCGATTCTTGATCTGCGATTTCTCGTCCTGCTGCGAAACGACCAGGCCGCTGGGAATATGCGTGATGCGCACGGCGGAATAGGTGGTGTTCACCGATTGGCCACCGGGGCCGGACGAGCAAAAAGTATCAATGCGCAGGTCCTTCGCTTCGATCTTGATGTCAATTTCATCGGCTTCGGGCAGCACGGCAACCGTGGCGGCGGAGGTGTGAATGCGGCCCTGCTGCTCGGTGGCCGGAACGCGTTGCACGCGATGCACACCGCTTTCGTATTTCAGCTTGGAATAAACCTTGTTGCCTTGAATCGCTGCGACGACTTCTTTCATACCGCCGATGGAAGAGGGCGAGCTTTCCAGAACCTCCACCTTCCAGCCTTGCGTTTCCGCGTAGCGTGAATACATGCGGAAAAGCTCGCCGGCAAAGAGCGAAGCTTCATCGCCGCCGGTGCCTGCGCGAATTTCGACGATCACGTTCTTGTCGTCGTTGGGATCTTTCGGAAGCATCAGGTATTTCAGTTCGCGCTCGACGATTTCCTTCCGCGCTTCCAGTTCGCGCTCTTCATCGTGCGCCATTTGCTTCATGTCCGCGTCTTCGGCTTCCATCAGAAGTTGCTGCGTGCCTTGCAAGCCCTTTTCGATTTCCTTCCACTCGCGGTATTTGGCGACCATTTGCGCCATGTCCGCGTGCGTCTTCGCGAGCTTCTGGAAACGCGCCGAATCGTTGTGGACCTCGGGCGAGGAAAGTTGCTGGGTCAGTTCTTCGTACTTCGTCTCGATATTTTCGAGTTTTTCAAACAGCGTCAAGTTCGCCATGGCGATGCCTCGGAAAAGCGGAAAATTGAAAGCGGAAATTGGAAATTCGGATACAGCTTCGCGGAAGCGCAACCCCGGACGGGGTCGAGAGGTATCGCTAATAGAAGGAGGCGAACATTGCAGCCATCGCTCGCGTTAGAATAGCGGCAAAGGATGGCCGTGTCAATTTGAAGGGCGCGACGAGGCGCGGTGCACGCGAAACAGAAGCGCAGAGCAGTGGGAAATGCTCGTCAAGTCAGGTTATTCTGAGCGCCCTTGTGGCGGCTACCACAAATCAGAACTGTTAAATTCTTAGCTCTCCTTGTGCTCGTCTTTCCCGCCGCGCGCGCTTATGGCCAAGAAACCGTTTTCGACGTGCCTAGCGCTGATATTCTGGACAAGGGCAAAATCTACGGCGAACTGGACGGTACGGTGCGGCCCGTTGATCCCTTGGCTACGTTTACGCCACGCGTCGTTGTCGGCATCGGGCGCGACGTCGAAATCGGAGTGAACTTCGATGGGCTGAGCGCGCCGATCTTGGGCGAGCTCGCAGTTTCTCCGACAATCAAGTGGCGGCCTTGGAAGGACGAAGACTCCGGATGGTCTTTCTACCTCGGGGACGACCTGTTGTTTCCGATCCGGCAGCGAACCTACAATGCGGGAAATTATTTTTATGCGTCGTTCGCCAAGGAATGGAAGCACGGCACGCGCATCGGTTTTGGCGGATACGACTTCACGCGGCACGTCGTCGCCAACGCTAATCGCGCCGGAGGCCAGTTCACATTCGAGCAGCGCGTCACCAATCGCGTGTCGCTGGCAGCCGAGTGGTACACCGGAAAGCAAGCCAGCGGCTACGTGGACGCCGGCGCCTCTTTCAAAATTACTACGAAATTCACGCTGTACACCGCATACCAGATCGGAAACTCGGGCGTCACGATGGGCAATCATCAGTTCCTTTGGGAACTTGGCTATAATTTCAATTAGTCGCCAGCGTCAACTCCTCGCCGTAGGTAATTCCCAGACCTTTGCGTTACGAGAGGCGTGTACTACGATGGGCCACGATAATGACTGACTCTGGAGATTCGCGCACAGGCGCGCGCTCGAGCGACATGCTGTGGGGCTTCTGGTATCCCGCGCTGCGCTCGGAAAAGGTGCGGCGTCACAAGCTGGTGCGCGCGATGCTGCTCGACGTGCCGCTGGTACTGGGCCGCGACGCCGCTGGAAAGCCGTTCGCGCTACGCGACGTGTGCCCGCACCGCGCTTTCCCACTTTCCTTCGGCCAATTCGACGGCAAAAATGTGGAGTGTGCCTACCACGGCTGGCAGTTCGACGCGCACAGCGGGCAATGCCAGGCGATTCCTTCGCTCACCGAGGACTCCAAACTGAAATGTGAACGCATTTATGCGGGCAGCTTTCCGTGCGAAGAGCGCGACGGCTATGTGTGGGCATTCATGACGAATCCGGAAGGCCGCGGACTGGAGGGAGTGCCGCCGGCACCGCCCGAATTGCCGACGTTCAGCGCGAGCTACAAGATCGCGCATCTTTATGCCGACCTCCCTTGCGGCGTGGACCAGGCCATCATCGGCTTGATGGATCCCGCGCACGGGCCGTTTGTCCATCAAGCGTGGTGGTGGCGCAGCCGCCGCAGCATTCGCGAAAAAGAGAAAAAGTTCGAGCCTATTCCCAACGGCTTTCGCATGAGTCCGCACGCGCCGTCGGCGAATAGCGCGCCGTACAAAATTTTGAAGTTTCTGACTGGCGAGCCGGCCACCACGATGATTGACTTCGTGCTGCCCAATCAGCGCTTCGAACAAATCCGCGCGGGGCGTTACTGGCTATCCAGCCGCACGACTGTGACGCCCATCGGCCGCGATCTTTGCCGCCTGGATTTTTGCGCGGCATGGAATATCCTACCGTGGTTTCCGATCGTGTCCTTCATCATCAATGTGTTCGGCCCGCGCTTCATCCGGCAAGACGCCGAAGTGATCGAAAAGCAGGCACTGGGATTGCAGTACGAGGACCGCATGATGTTGATTGATGACGCGGATCGGCAGGCGCGGTGGTATTTCGAGCTGAAAGCCGCCTACCAGGAATCGCAACGCACGGGCGCGCCCCTCCGCCATCCGATATCCGGCCCAGTCACGCTCCGCTGGCGGTCGTGAATCCGTCATAACCTGCAGGCAGCGGCAAAGAAGACGACAAGGTTTCGACACTGCGCCGCCACAGCGCGTCTAGCGAAGGTGCCCTAGATCGAACCCGGTCTTGATGTGCTGGTTATCCGGGGTGTGCACTTTCACTGTCATTTCGTCAGGATTGACCTTGTCCAAGTCATACTTCACTTCGAGGATAGCGCCGGAGACTCCAGTATCGTTGGAGCTTGTACCGTAGGGTAGCAGATACACGCGGGTTGACTGCGCTTCAATTTCCCTGCCGTCCTGACTGAGCTGAATTCTGAAGTCATGCTGGAAATCAGGCACCAGAAAACCGATCGTAGCCGGGTTCGAGGACGCCGGGTCGGGATACGTGGCCGTCAAATCAACTTCCACGCAAACCAGCAAGGGTATTTTCTTATTGGCAAACTCGTCTTGGGCGCCCTGAACGTCGGCGTCCGCGGCGGCTTTACCCAACTCGGCTACTTGGGCGTACGGCGTCTTGATTGTTATCGAGGCGACGTGCGGACCAGAATCGGGCGCCGGAAACAGGCGCAGGTACTGGGCAAAAAAATCGGACGTTTCTTGATCCTTCGCATAGCCGAGCAGATACGCGTTGCGAATGTCGGTGGCCGAAAGTGGATATTGGTATGCAAACGCAGGAAGCACAATTGCCGCAATCGCAGTGACCGCGAGAAGTACCACTAGCCAGTGGCGAACGGCTGCTTTCATGAGAGCCTCCAGCACGCTGCTAGCAGAAACCATTGCGTGGACATCTACTTGAGCCGGCTGAGAGCAAACGGCACTTGGATGTCCTGCCCGTCGGGTGTGATGACTTCGACGGTCGCGTCCGCAGTGTCGATCTTCGCCGGATCGTAGTCCACTTCGATCGTTCCTCCGATGGGCAGCGGCGGAGGACCGTCAACGTCGGTCAACATCGGATAAATCGGTGCACCGCGCACCGCTTTTGGACGTATTTCTTTGTCCTGAATCAGCCGCACCTTGAAATCGTTCCAGAAATCCGGGTAAGGCAGCGGGATCAAGGAGATGCCGTCGGTGCGCGTTAACGGGGCGGGGGTATACGTGTCCGTAAAGTAGAACCGCACCGTGACGCCAAAGTTCATCGGCCTACCGTCAAATTCCTCAACGGCGTCCACGGAATTGTAGTTGGCCGCTCCCATGGACCGCCGTACGACTTGCGCATACGGCGTGTCTATACTGACTTGGTCCACGTCGGGACCACTTTCGGGCGCCGCCAAATGCTTTGAGTAAGCCGCGAAAAATGCGGCGGTCCGATCGTCATTCCGCGCGCCGATGAAGTACGCATCGCGTATGTCGGTGGACCAGAGCGGGCATTGATACGCGAGAGCGGGCAGCGCAATGAGCAGGGCGCCGGCGACGATAGCGATCGTTGCGGCGCCGATTGTGGCAAATGACGCGGAGAATGATCTGGCGGACGAAGTAGCGGCGGAGCCAGGCCCGGCGGGTAGGTTCATGGCGGTCTCCCGTGTGCTGCGAGTTAGGATGCGCGGGCGCGACGCATGGGTACATTACGTTTCGATTAGCTGTGATAAGCAATAACGTTGACCGGCGGCGACGGCCTGCGCTGTCCGGCCGAAGTCATACACATTAGGTTTACTTGCCGACGCTGCTCAAGAACGGATAATGTTCCGCTGCGCCCATCAAGAAAAGCATGGGAAACGAAAGCCAGAAGCCGACGCGCGACGCGAGGAATCCCCAGCGCGCCAGGCGTTCGGCTTCCGGCGGCATCGGCGTGCCCTGCTCGACGCTCGCTTGCGTCCAGGCGATCAGTTTTTTCTGCACACGCCACACGACGCCCCACGTATTCATCAGCATCAGAAACCCGATTCCGCCGCCGACCGCGATGCACAAATGCGCGTTGGAAACTTCCGAACCGCTATTCCGATCTAGGACGAGCCAGGACGCCGCAATCACGATCGCGGCAACCGCAAGGGCGCGTACAAGCGGATTATTGAGGATACCCTTGCTGGGCAGTTGAAATGGGTAAATCAGCGCGTAGGCCACCAGCCACACCAGCAGCCACCAACTGAACCAGCGCAGCGTGAGCGATGGATTTCCGGAATTGTGCGCGTCGGCAGAAAGAATGATGAAGTAGTAGCGCAACCCAACGAGGACGGTGATCAGCGCCGACCAGCGGAACCAGTTCATCGCTCGGGTCATCATGACGGGGTACATTTTCGCGCGGACCGGCGCTTCGAGTTGCTTCATCGTCGGAAATCCCACGAGGTTGAAAAAATAAAGCAGGCCGATCCAGATGATGCCGAAAATGAAGTGCAGCCAACGAAGCATGATCAGCTCGATCGCAGAACCTTGCGGAAAACTGAATTGCGGAGCCAGGGCGTGCGTGGCCGTTACGAGGAGAGAGAAACTCATACGATTGCCTCCTGCGAGCCCGGGAAGTAGCAACACGCCGCTACGCTATAGGAATGCGAATCAGCAAGTCAATCGTTCAACGAATGTGACACACGCAATCGAGCCAGCGCCCATTGGGCGTGCGTCGCGATGATTTCATCGGGTGAGACACCGAGACGTTTGAGCAAGGCTGTCACACGCGCGCGTGATTTCGAATCCTGTGACGTCCGCGCATTCCCGAGCGCGACGCAGGCATTGCGCACCAAGCCGCGCCACTTCGCGCGCTTGACGGCGCTCCCGCGAAAAATCCGGCTGAAATCTTCACGCGAGAGCGCTGCGAGCCACTCCAGCTCCGGTGCAGACAATGAGGCCGCATTTTCGGTTTTCTCTTTTCCATTTTCGTTTTTCGCTTCAACGCTACGCGGCTGGAACGCTGCGAGCCGCGTCACGGGCGATTTGCGATTCCACGGACAAACGTCCTGGCAGATGTCGCAGCCGATCACGGCGTTTCCCATCTGCGGCCGCAATTCTTCCGGAATCGCTCCGCGCAACTCGATGGTGAGGTAGGAAATGCATTTGCGTGCATCCAGCACGTACGGCGCGGCAAACGCCTGAGTGGGGCAGGCGTCCAGGCACAGCCTGCAATTACCGCACAAATCTGCGGCGGGCAACTCACCGGGGACAAGCGAAGGAGCAAGCTCGAGCGTGGTGATAATCACGCCAAGAAACAGCCACGACCCAAGTTCCTCGTTGATCAAGCAGGTATTTTTCGCGAGCCAGCCCAAGCCTGCGTATTTCGCCGCGACACGTTCGACAACCGGTCCGGTGTCCACGTATGAGCGCGCCTCGAACGGTTCCGGCCACTCGCCGCGCATGCGCACCACCAGCGCGTCCAGCTTTTCGCGCAGGACGTCGTGGTAATCGTCACCCCAGGCATAGCGCGAGATCCAGCCGCGCGGATAATCATCGTCCGGCACCGCGGCCTGCTCGGTGGAATACGGATGCGCGGAATTGTAATTCAGTGCGACGACGATCAGGCTGCGAGCGCCGTTGAGCACCTGGCGCGGGTCGGCGCGCCGAGCATCACGCAGATAGTCCATTTCGCCGGCGTATCCGCGTCCGAGCCAATCGCAGTAATTTGCAAGCTCAGCGAAAACCTCCGCCGGCGCGATGCCGCACAAATCGAACCTGAGTTCCCGCGCTTGCTCGCAAACCCATCGCGTCCGTGCGGCCAAATCCATGCTGCCATGATGCCATCAACTGCGCAGCAAGCGCGCACCGGAGCGCAACATTTGCTAGCGGGTCAATTTGCGGCGGACGCAGTGCAAAGAAAACTGCTAGCGATTGGGCCAGTTAATGGGATGGTCCGCCGCAGATCTCTAGAAGTTGTAGAGTGCGGTGGCAAGGAGGGATCCCATGAAACTACAAGCACTAGGCATTGATTTAGGTAAGACGGTCTTTCATCTGGTGGGACTGGATTCAAGTGGCAGGGTGGTGGTGCGCAAGAGATGTTCTCGCACCCAACTGCTGGCCTTCACCGCGAATTTGCAGGTGCCGTTGATTGGCATGGAGGCCTGTAGGGGAGCTCACTTTCTGGGGCGGGCGCTGCGCGAGCAGGGTCACCAAGTGCGCTTGATGCCGGCGCAATACGTAAAGCCCTACGTGCAGACGAACAAGAGTGACTACCTGGATGCCGCAGCCATTGCCGAAGCGGTGCAACAACCCCGAATGCGTTTTGTGCCGATCAAGACGGAGGGGCAGTTGGACCTGCAGGCGCTGCATCGCGTGCGCGAGCGTTGGGTGATGCGACGCACGGCGGTGGTGAACCAGATTCGCAGTCTTCTCCTGGAACGTGGACTGACCCTGCCCAAGGGCCGCAGTCATCTGGATGAGCAGTTGCCTCGTATCCTGGAAGACGCGGAGTTGAATCTGTCCGACTCCTTCCGTGTTCTGCTGGCGCAGCTCCCATTGGAACTGCAGCAACTCGGAGCTCGTATTGAGGAGATGGATCGGGTCATCCAGAAAACAGCGAAAGAGAATGAGGCCTGCCAACGACTCACGGAGATTCCCGGAGTGGGCCCGGTCACCGCCACAGCCCTGATCGCTGCGGTGGGCAACGCAAGCGCCTTTAAAAAAGGGCGAAAGCTGTCGGCCTGGATGGGGATTGTTCCGGGAGAGTACTCTACCGGCGGCCAACAGAACCTACTGGGCATCAGCAAACGGGGCAATAAATATTTACGAAGGCTCTTCGTTCAGGGTGCCCGCAGCGTACTGCAACAGCGACACAAGCAGGCTCCTGGTCTGAGCCGTTGGTTAGCGCAACTGTTGGGGCGCACGCACCAGAATGTTGTCGTTGTCGCTTTGGCCAACAAACTGGTGCGCATGGCCTGGGCAGTCTTGTGCAAGAACGAACACTATCGCGCTCCCGTCCTTGCGATCACAACCTAAAATCCCTGTTTAAGGGAAAAAGTTCCTGCCAGGTCTGCTGGCGGAAAATAGAGATGGCAATGGGTCTCTCCCACGCTTTCGAAACCCGATATCGGAAAAGGTCGCTTTGAGGCCGCCCAGTTTATGAGGACGAAAGCGAGCGGATATCCATCATGGCCCGGAGTCACTGACTCCACTGAAGGCCGAATACATTGGCGCAGACCAACTGCCATTCTTCGTTTTTCGCTTGCAACTCTGCGGCGGACCATACATTCCGATAAGCGCGTCGATCAAGGCAAAATACCTCACTTGGTAAAGCGCAACACGGGCGTTTCGGGGCTGCGGGCCCGCAGGTTCGGCGACCGCAAGCACAAATGCGTCAGGGTTTCGACGCTTGCCCGGCGGGTTCGGTCAGTGGAACGTCAACTGTCATTGGGAAATGATCGGACAATGAATCGTCAGGCGCCTCATTTACTTCCTGAAGCGTCCGCCCAAAATTAGGAGAGAATTTATAGCTTCCGCCCGGCTTGGAAGAGTCGGTGGCGTAACCTTTCACAAAAAACCAGTCGAGTTTGTATTCACCGACGAGCCCGCCGTAGGTGCGCGCCAGAGCGAATGTATACCGAAAGCCCTTGGTGGCGCGCTGATTCGAATCGCTGAGCGTTCCACCCCTGCCATCCGCGCTGCGCGCATCTTCCCCGCGGAAGTCGAACGTATTGCCGTCATCGAAGCGGAAGTCATTCAGATCGCCGAAAAGTTTTGCTTCTTTTTTGCGCGAGAGCACCGGCAAGTCAAAGCCCGTAGGATCATTCTTGTTGCGCATCAGGTTCACAGGCGTGAGCAGGATGGTGGGTGCGCCGGTGGACCACTTGATTGCGGTCACCGCCCACTTGTCGGGGTCTTTCAGCCGGTTGCTGATCACTTTGGAGACTGAAGTGGGCGATGTATCGGTCCCGGACGTATTCAAGTCGCCTGCGAGAATCACCGGATTTTTCTCCGCCTTTATCCAACCGAGGATCGCTGCCATCTGTTTTCTGCGGCACTCCGGTTTGCATTTCGTTTCCAGGTGCGGCGCGACCACCGTCACCGCTCCCGTTGGAGATTCCGGCACTGCGAGTTCCACGAAGAGCGCAGTGCGACCGCCGCGGCGAACCTCGCGCGTGATTCTCTCCATAAAGACCAAATTCGCACCCGAGCGCTTGCCCGCTTCCAGTTTGGAGATGGCTTTCTTTTCACCGAGGAACCAGTCGTAGCAAACGGGCAGGGAACGGATTGTCGCTTTGAGGATGGGATAGCGGCTCAAAACCGCCGTTCCATGCAAGCCCAGGTATCGGCTCTTGTCGGGCTCGAAGGACTTCTGTATGTCCGCTTGCGCGGCCTTGTCATCCATTTTCACTTTTTCCAGGCCCAGGTTCAGCGGGTCGATTTCCAGGAATTCGACGGCATAGGCGTAATTCATGGGAAGTGCTTGGGCGAGTTCGCGGGCAACGTTGCGATAATCCGTGCGAGTGACTCCGTTGTCCACTTCGTCGAACACGAAGAGGTCGGTAGGTTGCAGGATGTCCAGCTGGTTCTTGACGACCGTCATCGCTGTCGGCCGTGAGAGCCTTGGATTTAGGGCCCTTCTTCTCCTCGATATAAGCTCCGAATTTATCCGGCTCAGTGAGACTTGTCCGGATCCCGTCAAACTGAATACCTCTCTCGATATTCCACATCGTCGCGCGCAGGAAAGGACCGAAAGCATCGGAAGAAGGGCGATGCGGCTTGGCACCCGCGTAAAACGCCTCGTTACTGAGAAACGGAGTGTGCAGTAGTTGATCCAAGCGCGCGGCTAGCTGTGGATCGGGATCGTCCGTCTTTTCCAGCTGGACCAACTCGTCGAAAGTCAGCAGTTCGGGCGCGGATTGGCGGACATACTTTTCCTGGTTCGCGGGAGTCTGACCCAAAGTGGCCACGCACGCAATGAGCAGCAGAAAACCGGTTGTGCATCCAAGAATGTATGCAAATCTGGAGCGTGAAGGCTTGCTGAGCGACCGCGCGCTTTCCATTTTCAATGCGTGTGGCGGGTAACGGAGATTCATTTGCGTTTGGTCTTGGGGCGGATCTAGGGTACTCGCACCGCTAACGCAGGCGACTTTGGCGGCACGAGCATACAGCAGGTTTTTCGAAACCGTTGAATTTTTCGCACGAACCCAGGGTTAACGATTAGTTCCGCCCTGCGGACGTGGCCCCCGGGCGCTACATTCCTTTTCTTGGCCTATCGCATAATCGGCTGCTACAATGCCCGCCATGGCTGATTGGCGGCAGATTCAGGCGCGTATTCGCAAAGCGAAGAACAGCGCCGACGCAAGAGCGAAACTTTCCGAGCTGTATCAACGCACGCGCGACGCGATGGTGGCCTGGGAGCTCGGTGTCGTCGAAGAAAAAGCCGAACGAAACGAGGACGCCGTGAAGTGGTTCACGATCGCCGCGGAACGTTTCCGCCGTGCGGACTGGAAGAAAAAAGCAGAAGAAGCATTGACGCGTTTGGGCGCTCCATTGCCCGTACCCGGCGCGAAACCCACCGCAGAGCCGATTTTCGTGCCGCAGAGCGCCGCCGAGCCCACGTCGAGTCATGCGCATGAACATTCGCATGCTCCGGCTGAAGCGCAAGCGCAGGTGGCGCTGGGAGAGATTTCCCAGGAAGACGAGGCTGACGATGCGGAAGAGGAATCGGCCCCATCGTCGAGTGCGGAATCGCACGGGGCTGCCGGTGCTGCGGACGCGGGCGACGCGACGGGCAAGAAAAAGCGGCGCCGTGGGCGACGTGGCGGCCGTGGACGCCGCCGCAAAGGCGCGCCCGCACCTGGTTTGCCATCCCAAGCTTTCGCGAATCCTGCTTCTGCTTCCGCGCCAACCATGCACGCGGCTCAACCGCGAACCCAAGCGCCGCGAATGCAAACTCCAAGCCCGGCACCGCGCGCAGAATCGTTCGAACCCGCGCCAGCCGCTTCTACCGTGGCGCAACCAGAAACGGATCGCAGCGCTCGGAGCGAGCCTTCGGCCCCTATGCTTCCTTCCGAACGCACCGCGCACGGCCGCGCCGGCGACCCTGCCCTCGCATCGCGGATGTCGAAGCTTGAGTCCATGCTGCGCAGACTCGTTGCCAGCCCGCTCCATCGTCTGGACGAACTGGAAGCCGCTCCAGCAGGTCCGGGCGTCTTCCTCCTCTCCGATTCGGATCAGATCACCTCGTATTACGTGGAAGCGTGTCAGACGCTGCGCGTCGGCCTAGGGAACCTCGCACGCGGCAGCGGACGCAGCGCTACCAAGGTTGCGCGCGGTGGTCGCCCCGCGTTCGATAGCGGCTTGAAGACGAAACTCGCCGAGCACCTGGGCATCGGCGAAGCGAAAGTGTCACAATACCTGAAAGACCACTGCGTAGTTCGCTGGATCCAACTCGATGACGACGCACCGCACCTCGCGCATTTCGCCATCGGAGTCCTGCGGACGCCGTTGAACTTGGCTTGAAAAACCGGCCGCGTTGCCTCGTCCAAAGGGGCGCGGGCGAAGAACCGGCGGCCGCGAAAGTCCCCCCGAAGATCCCGTTTCGGGCCGCTACTTTCGCCCCGGCCCGACCCCATTGCCTGCGTGGGGACACCGTTCAACCCCTAAATTGTACCTTTGGACGCACCTCCCTAGACGGCTCCCTGAAGAACATGCAAACTCTGGTACTGTAACCGTTTGCGGGCGTTGGGACGCTCGCGGGGTCCGGGCTCTCGGGGGATTCATCAGCATATTCTGAGGCGAAGCTCGAAAGGGAAAGGTGCACTTATGGCAAGTTCGGTAGGCACAAAAGTTTGGAAATCGTTTGATTGGGCGCTGTGCAAGACGGCGACCGTCACCTTTAATACCGTTCAGTTCTTCAACAAGTACAAGCCAAATCCTTCCTTCACTCCGAAATGGTCTGATAAGCCGCTGCTCAAGTCCTGGGAGAAGTCCAAGCCCACGCTCGGCTGGCCGCGCACGACCGACTCGTTGTGTCCTGATTGCGTCCGCGAAGCTCGCGATCTGATTCTCAACGGCACGAAAGACTGGACCGATTTGGTTCACGAAAAAGTCGGCGAGATCAAAGCGCAAATCATCGAACGCGACGGCCAGGTCTGGATGGTGAAGGAGTGTCCCATCCACGGAAAATTCGAAGACTTGATGGCCGTGGACTCAAAGTTCCTCGAGTGGATTGAAAAGAATTTCCCCGGCCGCGATATCCCGGCGCACAACGACGAGGGCCTGCATCGCCACGGATCCAGCACGGTTCGCCACGGTCGCGGTTCAGTCCTTACCGTGGATCTTACGAATCGCTGCAACATGATGTGCGATCCCTGCTTCATGGACGCCAATCAGGTCGGCTACGTCCACGAATTGAGCTGGGAAGAAATCCAGGAAATTCTGGAGAACGCCACCAAGATCAAGCCGCGTCGCCAGATGTCGGTGCAGTTCTCCGGCGGCGAACCGACAATGCACCCGCGCTTCCTCGATGCGGTGCGTTACGCGCGCAAAGTCGGCTACAACAGCGTGCAGGCCGCGACCAACGGAATCGAATTTGCCAAGAGCAAGGAATTCTGCAAGCAAGCATTCGAAGCCGGGATGCGTTACGCATATCTGCAATTTGACGGCATCGGCAACGACGCGAACAGCCACCGCCAAGTGGGCAACCTTTTTGACGTGAAGCTGCGCGCGATCGAGAACATGCACGAAGCCGGCATCGAAATCGTGCTGGTCACCACGATCGTCAACAACGTAAACAACGACCAAGTGGGCCCGATCGTGAAGTTCGCGATGGAAAATCCGAAGAAGATCTCCTTCGTGTCGTTCCAGCCTGTTTCTTTCACTGGGCGCGATGAAGAAATTACTCCCGAGCGCCGCATTCGCCAGCGTTACACGCTTTCGCACTTGGCTCAGGACGTCAGCGCGCAAGTAGGCAAAGTCGAGCCGACGCGCGACTGGTTCCCGATCTCGTTCATCAGCACGTTCGCGGGATTCTCCGATCTCGTCCACGGTCCGGATTCGCAGTGGGGCTCGCTCTCTTGTGGCTGCCACCCGAACTGCGGCGTGGGCACCGCGCTCATGATTAACAAGGAAACCAAGGAATGGGCGCCGGTCCCGCGCTTTCTGGATGCGCAGGGGCTCACCCGCGACGTTGCGGCAATCACCGACGCGGCCCGCAGCAAGAATTTTTCCAACTTTATGATGGCGATGGCCCTGCTCAAGAATTACAGCCCCTTCCAGGCGCCTCCCAGCTTACGGCTCAAGGACCTGTGGAAGAAGTTCGATAAGACCTGGGCGCTTTCCAAGAACTCCGACAAGAAGTACGGCAAAGTGGCGCCGGACCGCACCTATGAAGACGCCATGAAGCGCCGTGCCGAAGATCCCTGGAACTTCCTCTTTATCGCCGGCATGTGGTTCCAGGATCTTTTCAATTACGATTTCCGCCGCACCGAAATGTGCATCATTCCCTATGCCACGCAGCAGGGCGAAATTTCGTTCTGCGCCTACAACACCGGCGTGGGCTGGCGCAAAATCATTGAAAACATGCACAAGAACGCGACCGTCGCGCAGTGGTACAAAGAGCACGGCAAGCACGACATTTTTGCCAAAGGCAAGAAAGTCAATCTGGAGAGTTACGAACACTCTCTGCGGATTGACTCCGAAGATGCCGCGCGCGTGCGCCACCTCGAGCACGATATTCCGCTGACCGCGGCCGAAGAGGACCGCATCCGCCGCAAGAAGGCGCTCGAAGAGGCCGCGAAAGTCCGCAAGATTTACGAAGAGCTGGTGCTGAAGAAGTCCAGCGAGCCTGTGGTTCAGATCGGTTCCATGCAGCAGATCCTGAGCGCGGTTCCGGGCGCGAACGTCAAGCCCGTGCAGATCGCTCCGGCAAATGGAAACGGCAACGGTCACTCGAATGGCAATGGACACGGCAACGGAAATGGCGCGGCCAACGTCGAGAAACCCGAAGCAGAAGCCGCGGTAGCCGGCGACTAACTCAACCACCTCCGCAGGGTGAATATGTCCAACGGCCCCGGCTAACCCCGGGGCTGTTGCTTTTTGGTTTCAGTTTTTCCTCTGCTACAATGGCAGAATCTTCAAACGAATGTCATCCCGAGCGCAGCGAGGGATCTGCTTTTTGTTATCGCGAGGTAACCAGACGTGCCGATATACGAATACGTTTGCGACGACTGCAACGAGCGCTACGAGCGCATCGTCATGAATCAAAACACGCCGATCACCTGCCCGAAATGCGCGAGCTCGAAACACACAATCCAGCTTTCGGTTTTTGCCGCGCCCGCCAATGGCGCTAAGTCTACGCCTTCGGGATTCACCGGCGGAGGTGGCGGAGGTTGTTGCGGCGGCGGTGGCTGCGGCTGCCACTAAAATCCTGTTATTGCGCCCCGCCCACACGGTGCGCGAATAGCCACGGCACCAACTCCGGCTCTTTGAACGCCACATCCCACGCATCGTGTCCGATGCTCGGATATTCCGTATACTTCGGCGCGCCGCCTGCTCCGCGCAATTCCGCCACCCACATTCGCGCGCGGCTGACCGGCACCACCGGATCTTCCTCGCCCTGAAAAATCCACACCGGCACTTTCGCGACGCGTGGAATCATGTACGCGTCGCCGTATCCGCACAACGCAATCGCCGCGGCGAATCGCGTCGGCGCAATCGAAAGCGCGGCCCACACTCCCTCGCCGCCCATGGACTGCCCCGCCACATACTCGCGCGCGCGATCGATGCTGTACTTCTGTTCCACCGCGTCCAGAATTTCCAGCGCCAGCCGTATCGCCACTGGCGGCGTATTCGTGTGAGGACGCGCCCAGCCCTTGGTCACATCCACTTGCGGCGCCAGCACGAAGGCGTGATATTTCGCCTGATTCTGCGCCGTCGTCCAGACATGCGATCCCGCGAAATTCCCGCCCGCTAGCTGCAAATAATTGTCCAACCCTCGCCCCGCCGCGCCGTGCAGCCACAGAACAATCGGATATTTCCGGCTCGCGTCATAGCCCGGCGGAACAAACAAGCGATACAGCATCGCTTCACCGCTCGGACTGCGATAGGAGCCGGCGCTAAATCCCGCAATCGCGGCGTTCGGCGGTTGTTGTTGCACGGCACCAGCTGTCGCGAGAAACGAAAGAAGCAAAACGGAGAAAACAACGCCGGACAATGCGCTGGATCGTGAGAGCTGCCCGATTATTAATTCAAAGCGCGAGCGCGGTCTATTTGGCGTGTCTGCCATTGCGCGAATAGGTCCAGAGATATGCGGGCGGTTCCAGGCCTGCGATCAAACGCGGATCTGAAATCGGCGCGCCCGGCACTACTTGCAGCGGCAACACGCCCGCCCATATCGGCAAATTGTAATCCGCCTCATCGTCTTTCGGCGGCCCAACGCGCACTTTCGCTGAAACTTCCTCGAGCGGCAGCGCCAGCACCGAAGTCGCTTTCAACTCCGATTCCGTCGGGTGGCGAATATCCTTCCAGCGGCCGGGAACCACATGATCCGTAAAAGCTTCGAGCGCGCGCATCTTTTCTTCCGCGCTTTCCACCGGCACGGCGCGGCCCAGCACCACCACAGACCGATAATTCACCGAATGATGAAACGCCGAACGTGCCAGCACCAGTCCGTCCACCAGCGTAATCGTCACGCAAACTTGAACGCCTTCCGAAATCGTGCGTAGCATGCGGCTAGCCGAAGAACCGTGCAGGTACAGCGTCTCATCCACTCGCCCATAGTTCGTCGGAATCACGAACGGCTGGCCATCCACGACGAAACCGACGTGGCACACGAATCCTTCATCCAATATCGAGAAGACCGTTTCGCGATCGTACTTGCCACGATCGGGCAGGCGCTGCACTTTCGTGCGTTTGGTGGGAGTGAATTCGCTCATGCGTCGAGCGTATGTCCCGCAGGCCGTCGCCGCAAGGGCCAATCTGGCCCATGGCTTGCCAATCGGCCACGTCAGAGGTTTTGTAGCGGCGCGCTTCAGTGCGCCATCGGTCTCGGGCCTCGGATTGATGGCGGTTTGAAGACCGCCGCTACAAAATCGCGCCGAGCCACATCACGGCTGCGCAGGTTCTGTGCTCGCGGCCGGCTTTGGCGGCGGCGCGATGTGCACCACGCGAAATCCTGTGTATGCCGCATCAGCCGCGCGATATCCGGCTTTACTGTCGGATGGACGATCGGCGCTGCCGCCTTCGGCTTTGCCCGTGCCACCCGTGGCGATCACCCATTCCGCAACGTTGCCGCCCAGGTCGAAGACGAGTTCCTCGCCCTCGTCGCCTTCCGCCGCAAAACTTCCGACTTCGCGCAGCAGCGGCGCGTCTCCCGGCAAGTCCTTGATCTTTTCTTCGAGCTTTTCTGCGTCGTCGGGATTGAGAGAGTAGCCGGCCCAGTAATCGAGAGTGTTCTCTCCGCCGCGCGGCTTGTAGAGGTCCACAACTTCGCTTTCGTTCGGCAGCCGATACGTCTCGCCCGTCAATTCGCTCAGCCATTTGCAATAAGCTTGTGCTTGCTCGAACGTAATACCGTTGGCCGGAAAGTTTTCGGTCCCCGGAGCGAATTTATAGTCCTTATCGAACGTCGCATACTGCGCCCGTGTGACTTCGAACCTGCCAATCTCGATGCTTCCGCGCTTCACCGTTTCGGGAATCAGCACGTCGGGCGCAGGATTATCCGCAGCGGCAGGCGAACGAAATGTCGCGCCGTAAAGCGCCCCGGATTTTTGAACATCGCGGCGCCGCAGCGCCACGTCCAGCGGCGAACCCTTTTTCAACGCCTCGTTTTCCGGCTTACTCGTCTTGAATAAATACAAATCGAACCAAGCATCCTCTTCATTCAGCTTGCGCAATTGGTGCGTAAGCTTCCGAGGTCCATGCGCTTCGCCAGGAAACAAAATTAATTTGACCGGCGCTTTTCCGATCGAATACAGCGCGCGATAGTGCGACCAGCCTTCTTCAGTGGGCACCTGGCGGTCAATCGTGCCGAAGAAAATCAGCGTGGGAGTCTTCACCCGATCCAACTTGAAGAGCGGCGATTTCTCGAGGTAAAGCTGCGGATCTTCCAGCGGCGACTTCCCGAAATAGTAGTTGTCAAACGATTCGCCGAAATCCACGTTGGCCCAATCGCTGAACCACTCGACGTCTCCTGCGCCGGCCGACACGGCTTTGTAGCGATCCGGATTCGTCACCGTCAATTGAATAGATAAGATTGATCCGTTTGACCACCCCTGCGCGCCAATCTTGTCCGGGTCCACCAGTCCCTTCGAGATCAAATTGTCCACGCCGCGTTCGATATCCGGAATTTCCAGCGCGTAGTACTTTCCGCAGCAGATGGATTCGACCCACTTGAGCCCATATCCGGTGCTGCCGTGATAATTCGTTTTCAGGACGAACGCGCCACGTTGCGTCATCAGATTCGGCGCGTAGGCCCAGCGCTCGGTCCATTGGTCGAGGTCAGCGAGAGCGGGGCCGCCGTGCGTTGCAACGATCAGCGGATAGGTTTTTCCTTCCTCATAATTGTCCGGGTAATAGAGCAGTCCTTCGACGTCATCGTCGTTCGCGCCTTTCCAGTGCAGCACTTCGGTTTTCGCGATCGTTTTATTTTTGAATCCGGGATTCAGGTCGGTAACTTGCAGCGGCGCCGAAATCTTTGTGCCGTCCAGTCGCGCGCGAAAGAATTGGGTCGGCAGGCTTGCCGTGGAATATTCGTAAATCAGCGTTTTGCCATCGTCTCCCAGCTCAAAACTGTAATAGTGGCGGTCATCGTCGCTGGAGATTGATTTGCGCGACCAGGTAGCGCCATGTCGCGTGAAGCGCGTAGGCTTCGTGTAGACGCCATCCGCCAGCAATGCGATGAAGCCATCGTTGGTCGCCTGCAGCGAGCGCGCAAACCCGCGATCCCAGTCCAGATTTACTTCCACCTGTTTTGCGGCGGCCAGATCGTAAAAATAAACTTTGTCGACGGTGGCGACCAGGAAGCGTGGGTCGGTGGAAAATGGAGCGACAACGTAAAAACCGGAATTATCCCGCGCCCACTCGATGCTATCGGGATAGATTCGATCGTTCGTGAAAATCTGGGTGCGGTCCCCGGTTGCCAGATTCACGATGTACGTGGCCGGCGGAATTTTCTGGTCCCACGCATAACTCAATTCCCGGCGCGCCACGGCCACGGCTTTGGTCTTGTCTCGCGACACCGCAAAATCCAATATCCAATCGTCGTTGTCCGTCAGCCGCGTGATCTTTTTGTCCTTCACCGAGAGCTTGAATAAGCGCACCGGCGCACTGTGCCGCGTGTCATCCACCACGTTCGAATCGTCCTTGCGTTCCTTCGTTTGCCTCTCGTAAAGCGAAGGATCTTCTTCCGCGCTGAAAAGAATGGTGTCGTCGTTCAGCCATTCGAACTGCTGAATGCCGCGCTCGGATTCCGTCACCGGCCAGGGCTCTCCGCCGGCGCTATTCATCAACCAGATTTGCGTAGATCCGGTATCCGGCTTGGGCTTCGGCAAGGCGTGGCTGCCGAGATACGCGATCGTATCGCCCGAAGGCGACCAGCGGGGATTGGAAATCTCGTCCGTTCCGCGCGTGAGCTGCACGACTTTTCCATCGCTCAAATTCGAGAGGTACAAATTGCCCACGCGTAGATCTTTGTCTTTGTCCGCCGTTCCTTTCAGCCACAACGCGACTTTCCCGTCCGGCGAAATCCGAAACTGCCCGGCATCTTCCTGGTAAACGACGTCCTCCGGCGTCCACTGATTTTTCTTGGCGGTCTCTGCGGTCTTTTCATCACTGGCGGCGTGTATGCCGGCCGCGCATGCAAACAAGACCATCATCCACGCGATCTTTTTCATACGGTCCTTTGAACCCCATAATTCTGTGCGGGCAGGCGAAAAATTAGCACAGACTTGGCGGTCAGGGATAGCCGACTAACACACGACAAAGTTGGAGCTTCGCACACTCAAAATGCGCCGCGGACTGGCTGAACGCGTTGACCCATTGCTCACTCAAAAGCACGTCTCGCTCAAGTGTCTTATACTCTGTCAGTTAGCGGAATTCTGAGACGTACCCTCCGTCTTAGATGGAGCGTCCTATTTATGGGGGGCAGCGATGATGTGGATGCTCTCGGATTCCGAGAGAAGGGATGAAGGGAATGCAAAACGCGAAGATGGGAAAAAACTTGGTACGGAAGCACGCGGTAGGTTTGGGAGCGATCTGCGGTTTGGTTCTCGGCACGATCTTCGCCGCGATACCGGCCTCGGCCCAGCAAGCCAGCTCAACAACCGCTGTGCCTGTGCGCATGGTGGTAACGGCGAAGCCGCACCATGGCACGCAAGCTCCGGCGCTCGCGGCAGATGATGTGAAGGTGTATCAGAAAGGCAAGCTGGATGCGGTGACCAGTTGGGTCCCGCTGCAGGGAGACCGCGCCGGATTGCAGCTCTTCATTTTGATCGACGATACGTCGCGAGACAGCCTCGCCTTGCAATTCAGCAGCATCAAGAACTTCGTCGATGAGCAGCCGGCTTCGACGGCTATCGGCGTCGGCTATATGCGGAATGGGGCGGTATTCACGGCTCAAAATTTGACGATGGATCGTGCCTTGGTCGAAAAGTCGCTGCGTTTGCCGATCGGGGCTTCGGCGGGTTACACGAGCCCTTACCTCGCGCTCTCGGACCTGATGAAGAAGTGGCCCGCAACCAAAGATCGTCGAGAGATCTTAATGATCACCAGCGGAACCGATCCTCTCGGCGGAGGCTTCTTCAATGATCCATTCAATAATCCCTACCTCGACTCGGCTGCTGAGCAAGCACAACGAGGTGGATTTATCGTCTACTCAATTTACGCGCCTGGGTCAGGACGCCTCGGCCGCGGTCAGTTCCGCACAAACCTGGCGCAAACCGGTCTGGACGTGCTTGCTCAAAGAACCGGCGGAGCGACTTACTACCTCGCATACGGTGCCCCGGTGGATATCACTCCGTATTTGCAAGATGTGACCTACAACCTCAAGCACCAATATGAGCTGGTATTCCTTGCTAAAAGTGCAAAAAAGCCGGTTCTTGAACCAGTGAAAGTGAAGACCGAAATGCCGAAGATGGGACTGATCACTGCGGAGAATGGCTACATCGGAAGTGGGATGTAAGACGAACCTGCGCGCCGGCGCGGCAGAGAATAGCTGCCGCGCCGGGTGCCGTTCGTGGGTGCCCCCGATTTTCGGTTAGAATGTTTTCGCCGTCGAATCGGAGCCAACCATGGCCATCAGCCGCGAACAAGCCCGCACCGAACACACCGCCAGCACGACCCACGATCAGTTCAACGAAACAATCTATGGCGTTGTCTGCTCCACCTGCCACAATTACATCCTCATAGACAAGACCAATTGCCCGCCATCCTGCCGCGAACACGAAACCTGCCGCCAAGCCTACGCCTAATGAGTTTATCCGGCAGTCAAGAAATCCTTGTGGGTTGTGGTTTTTAGCCACGACATCAGCCGCAGCGGAAGGGTGCGGCCTTAGCTGCTGAAGTTCCGGCCGTTTGGCCGTCACGGCAACTATCGCGCCCCAGCCCATCACCGTTGTGCGTAAACGCAACTCTCGATTGACGCTTCCATCGCCCTTACGTACGATGCGCCGCATGCATTCGGGACATTCCACGGGGGCTGGCACCGCGCTATGAAACTTTTGAAAATAATTTTGTGGGTAGGCATCGCTCTGGCTGGCGCGGGCGGGCTCGCTGCCATCGCCTTCGAACGTCGCGAGCCGCTCAACGCGGTGTGGTTCGTCATCGCTGCGGTCTGCACCTACCTGGTTGCCTACCGCTTCTATTCCAATTTCATCGCCGCGAAAGTCCTCGCGCTCGACGATCGCCGAGCCACTCCAGCCGAGCGCCTGGAAGACGGCCGCGATTTCGTGCCCACGAATAAATGGGTGCTGATCGGCCACCACTTCGCGGCTATCGCCGGACCAGGCCCACTGGTCGGTCCCACGCTCGCCGCGCAATTCGGTTACTTGCCGGGAACACTGTGGTTGATCGTCGGAGCCGCGCTCGGCGGCTGCGTTCAGGACTTCGTGATTCTCTTCTGCTCGATTCGCCGCAACGGAAAATCGTTGGGTCAAATGGCGCGCGAGGAAGTTTCGAAGCGTGGCGGAATGATCGCTCTGCTCGCCGTGCTTGCAATCATGATCATTCTTCTCGCCGTGGTCGCCCTGGTGATCGTGAAAGCACTGAAGGAATCGCCCTGGGGCACGTTCACCCTCGCGATGACGGTTCCCATCGCGCTGCTCATGGGCGTTTACCTGCGCTATTTGCGTCCCGGCCGCGTGCTGGAAGCGTCGCTCGGCGGCGTGGCGCTCGTGATGCTCGCGGTCGTCGCAGGCCAATGGGTGAACGTATCACCGGCGTGGTCGCGCGCGTTCACCTTCACCGGCCCAGCGCTCGCCCTCGCCATCATCGCGTACGGCTATGCCGCGTCTACTCTGCCTGTCTGGCTGCTACTTGCGCCGCGCGATTACCTGAGCGCCTTCATCAAGGTCGGTGCCATCGCCGCGCTGGCTTTCGGCGTGGTCGTCGTCCGCCCCACGCTAGAAATGCCCGCGCTTACGCGCTTCGTGGATGGTAACGGCCCCGTCTTCGCCGGAAAAATTTTCCCTTTCTGCTTCATCACCATCGCCTGCGGAGCCATCAGCGGTTTCCACTCGCTGATTTCTTCCGGCACCACGCCGAAAATGATCTTGCGCGAAGGCCACGCGCGCATGATTGGCTATGGCGCGATGCTGATGGAATCTTTCGTGGGCGTGATGGCCATGGTCGCGGCGTGCGCGCTGCAGCCCGGAGTCTATTTCGCGATCAACAGCCCCGCGGGAATCGTCGGCAAGACGGCCGATGCTGCCGCAGCGACGATTCGCTCGTGGGGCTTCGCTCTGGATCCGCAAACGATGGCGTCGCTCGCGCAGCGCGTTGGCGAACATACCTTGCTCGACCGCACCGGAGGCGCGCCGTCGCTGGCAGTGGGCATGGCGCAGATTTTCAGCGGCACCATCGGCGGCGAACGCCTGCTCAGCATCTGGTATCACTTCGCCATCATGTTCGAAGCGCTTTTCATCCTCACGGTCCTGGACGCCGGGACGCGCGTCGGCCGCTTTATGGTGCAGGAACTCGGCGGGCACGTCTGGAAGCCGCTGGGAAAATCGGGCTCGACGTTTGGAATTCTCGCCACCAGTGCGCTGATGGTCGGCGCGTGGGGGTATTTTCTGTGGCAAGGCGTGCAGGACCCGCTCGGCGGAATTAATTCGCTCTGGCCGCTCTTCGGCATCGCCAATCAGTTGCTCGCCGCCGTGGCGCTAGTGGTGGCTACCACGATTCTCTTGAAGATGCGCCGCGCGCGCTGGATTTGGATCACCCTCGCGCCGATGGTCTGGCTCGTCGCCATCACCATGACCGCGAGCTACCAGAAAATTTTCGACGCGAGTCCGCGCATCGGATTTCTGGCGCAAGCGCGCGCGCTCGCGGCACAGATCGCCTCCGGCGCAATCCCTGCGGAAAAAATCGCAGCCACGCAGCGCCTCGTTTTCAATAACCGCCTGGACGCGGTGGTCACCGCCGTCCTCGCCGCAATGATTCTCGTCTTACTCATCGAAGCCGTCGGTGAATGGATCGTCATTCTCAGCGGCCGCAAAAAAGCCGTGCTCCACGAATCGCCTTACATCGCGACACGCTGGGCGGAAGGGGACTAAAATAAAAGTACAGCCTTCACGGAGCCGAACCGTGCAACTGCCTCACTGGCGCGCGCATCCCTCTCTTCATGCGCGGAGATATCGCTGCGCCATGAACGGGCGGCAGATTTTGGTGTACACGCTGGAATCGGTGCTCCTGGCGAGCGCATTCTGCGGCACCGCGCGCGCGCGAGCGCAGGACGCAGCGTCGGCACCCACTGTAAACAACGCTCAGACCCCGGCCACACAGGCATCTGCGGCACCTTCCCCAGCGCCCACCATTCAGCTGAACGTCGCGAAAGACACGCCCCTGCAAATCGCTCTGGACGAGGAGGTGCGGCTGAAAACGATTGGGCAAGCGCTACACGGCCGCATCGTCGAACCGGTGTACGCGTTCGATAAGCTGGTGATCCCAGTCGGTACGGAAGTGAATGGCAAGGTCACCGCGATCGATCCGGTCTCGGCCGGCAAACGCACTGCCGCAGCGCTCGACGCGAATTTTTCCCCTTCGCGCCAATTCCAGGTGAGCTTCGACGAGCTGATCCTTCCCGACGGCAAGCATATTCCGTTTGAAGCCGGCATCACGCCCGGCTCAGGCCAGGTCCTCGATTTCGTTTCCAGCGCCGATGAGCGCGCCAAAAACTCCAACGGGGCAAAAGACGTCGCCGCGGAAAAAGCCAAGCAGGCTAAGCAAGCCGCGAAGCAGGAGTGGCAAGCCGCGATGCAGCAAGTGAAGCAGCCCGGCAAATTCCACCGCTTCGAGCGCTACGCCGTGGCGCAATTGCCGGTGCACCCGCAATACATTGACGCTGGCACGGTTTATTTCGCCGAACTCCAGCAGCCCCTGAATTTCGGCAACGAGCCTTTAACTCCAGAGCTGGCGGCTTCGATCGGTGCCGCGCCTCCGCCGGGCAGCTTCGTGCACGCGCGCCTGCTCACGCCGTTAAGCTCGGCCACCTCTCATAACGGAGATGACGTCGAAGCCATCGTCACCCAGCCGCTCTTCGCCGGCGCACACCTCATCTATCCGCAGGGAACCCGGCTGAAGGGCACGGTTCTGCAGGTGCGCCCGGCCTCGCATCTGGCGCGTAGCGGCCAACTGCGCATCGCCTTCCACGATATGGTGCTGCAAGATGGCGTGCAGGAAAAAATCGAGGCAAGCCTCGAAAGCGTGCAAGCGGGGCGGTCGCAGAATGTAACTCTCGACGCGGAGGGCGGCGCGCAAGCCGCTCCTCCCAAAACGCGTTTCTTGACCACGACTGTCGCCGTCGGATTAGGCGCCGCCTCTTTCCTCGGTGACACTTTCGGCGATACAGGCCCGCGCGCTGCCGGCGGAGCGGGCGGTTATAAACTGATCGGCATCGCGCTCGGCCTCGCCGTCCACTCCCAACCGCTGGGCATGGCCATGGGCTCGTTCGGCGCCGTTCGTTCGATTTACACGAACTTCGTGGCTCGCGGACCTGAGCTTACGTTTCCGAAAAATACCGCGATGCAGATCGGGATCGCGCCACCAAGGCCCGGACCGGGAGAAAAAACTCCGCAGAGCGAGACGCCAAAACTATGAACGCCCTTCGATACCATGCCTTCGGATTCGTGCACGGCGTTTGGGCGTGGATTCGCCAAGTGAGCGGCGACGCGGCCTACGAAAATTATCTGCGTTCGATGCGACGTACGGCTGCGCACGATTCGCAGGCCTCAATGCAAGCGCGCAGCGAGCTGCTCTCGCGCGCAGACTTCTACGTCGACGCGCTGCGCCGCCGTTATTCCAGCGTCTCGCGCTGCTGCTAACCTAGTTTGTCTGGAACCTCGAGTGCGTTAACTGTTGCCGAGAAATTCGACGTGGACGTAAGTCCCGAGCCTCACGTTGTACGCCAGATACCAACCGACGTGGTCCGGGTCCTCGTAGATCACGATGTCATCCCCGCCCCAGTTCCAATCGCCGCAGTAACCGACGTCATAGGGCGCGACGCTGAAATAAAATCCGCCGAACCAGAAGCGCGAAGGACCGCCGCCGGCAAGATGCCATACGTGGCCGCGGCCGAATCCGCCAGTAAAGTGGCCGTGCTCCCAAGGATGATCGAGATGGTAATGGGGATCGTTCGGACCAGTGTCGTGCCCCACCCACTTGCCGTTGGCATGGACGTGCGGCGCATCAGGATGACCGGGCGCGTCAGAGAACGAGCGATGCTCCGCGGGAGGAGTTGCAGGAGCTTTATGAACAGGAGCCGGACCATGCGCGGGTGGTTTGCCTCCGCCGACGTGGTCGCCACCACCGTGCTCGCCACCATTGGGCTTGCCTTGCGCAAAAGCAGGAACGCAAAATAGCAACCACACCGCGAGAAGACCGATGCCATTTTTCATGCTCACCTCCGCGCAGTAATCTAGCACGAGTTTTTGCATTTGGAATAGCGCCACGGGCGATCCAACCGGCCAGCTTTCGCATCGTCCTGATCTGTATAACACCGTGACTCGACCGATGGACTTTCGTTGACCGGCGCCCTTCCGCACCCGTATAATAGGCGTTTGTCACTCGCCTCAGGAGGCAGCATGTACGCCGTAATTCGCAGTGGGGGGAAGCAGTACCGCGTCGAGCCGGGCAAGACCGTGCGCATCGAGCGGCTGGAAGGAAAAGTCGGCGGCAAGGTCACCTTTGACGAAGTGATCGCCGTGCGCAACGACGACAAGAAACTCGTTTCCGGCGGCGACGTGGCCAAAGCCAAAGTCACAGGCAAGATCGTGGCGCAGGATCGCGGTCCGAAAATGCTGGTTTTGAAGTACAAGACCGGCGGTCAATACAATATCAAGCGCGGCCACCGGCAGAATTACACTTCTGTCCAGGTCAGCGACATCCAAATTTCCTAGGGGTTTGCAATGGCACATAAAAAGGGCGGCGGGTCCTCCACAAACGGACGCGATTCGCACGGACAGCGGCTGGGCATCAAGCGTTTTGGCGGGCAGCTCGTCACCGGCGGCAGCATTTTGATTCGCCAGCGTGGCACGCGCTATAAGGCCGGCAAGAACGTCAGCCGCGCCAAGGACGACAGCCTCTTCGCCACCATTACCGGCGTCGTGCGCTTTGAAGACAAAGGTGCGCTGGGGAAGTTCATTAGCGTGTTCCCGGCGGAAGAATCCGCGGTCGGCGGTGCGGACCGCGCAGCGTCCGCTTCCGAACCCGCGGCAGCCAATTAACGCAACAATTTTCGATACGCGCTTCTTTACCTGGGCGCGTATTTTTATTTTTACTCCCAGCCCTGGCGTATGATTTCTAGCTAATTTCTCGAGCAGCAGGTGACACGTGTTTGCCGACGAAGCAAAAATTTCGATCAAAGCCGGCGACGGCGGCAATGGCTGCGTCGCGTTTCGCAGGGAGAAGTACGTCCCGCGCGGCGGCCCTTCGGGCGGCGATGGTGGCAACGGCGGCGACGTCTACATTGAAGCGAATCCGCACGACAACACGCTGCTGCGCTACCGTTACAACCGCGAATTCAAAGCCGGCCGTGGCGGGCACGGCGAAGGCTCGAACTGCCACGGAAAATCCGCCGAAGACTTGGTGCTGAAAGTTCCGGTTGGCACTGTCGTCTTTGACGCCAATACCGGCGAGCAACTTTTCGATCTCACGCAGCCCGGTCAGCGCGTCCTCGCGGCGCACGGCGGGCATGGCGGACGTGGCAACGGCAATCCGCATTTCGTGCGTCCCTGGCACCAGGCCCCGCGAGAGCATGAAGACGGCAAGCCCGGCGAGGAACTCACGCTGCGCTTGGAACTGAAATTACTGGCGGATGTCGGATTGGTCGGTTTTCCCAACGCCGGAAAATCCACGCTGATTTCACGCATCTCCGCGGCGCGCCCGAAAATCGCCGCATATCCTTTCACCACACTCGAGCCGCATCTCGGCGTCGTTTCCGCCGATCCCGATGCCACGCCCGGGCAGGGCCGCACGTTCGTCGTCGCGGACGTTCCCGGCCTGATCGAAGGCGCCCATGAAGGCGCAGGCCTCGGCACGCGTTTCCTGAAACATTTGGAGCGCACGCGCCTGATCGTGCATCTAGTGGATACCAGTGATGCCAACGACCGCGACCCCATCCGCGATTTCGAAATCATCATGCACGAACTCGCTTCGTTCAGCCCGGAACTGGCGGAGAAGCCGATGATTGTCGTAGCCACCAAGCTGGATGCGACAACGAACCGCGACCATCTCGACGAATTACGCGACTTCGCCGCTAAGCGTGGACTGGAATTTCACGCCGTGTCTTCAGCCACCGGAGAAGGCATCGTCGAACTCGTGCGTGCCATGGCCGACGCGCTCGACCGCATCCCCAAACCGGCAATTCCGTCCGAAATAGGAGAAGCGTCCGGCGCGTCCGATACGGCATCGAACTCGGTAGCGCACATTGCGCCGCTTCATTCTGAGAATCACTCAAGCGAAACGAAGGCAGCTCACGCCGCGCCTCGCCCGGAGGATAGTTGACTTCTCACTCCGGGACCAGAACCCACGGGCACGCGCATCGCCGCACGGTTGCGCTGTTTGGCGGCACGTTCGATCCCATCCATTCCGGGCACATTGCGGTGGCGCAGGCCGCGCAAAAACGTTTTCACATTGACGCCATTTATTTCGTGCCCTCCTCTCGCCCGCCGCACAAGCACAAGCCCGCACTCACTCCGTTTCTTCATCGTTACACGATGGTCGCGCTGGGCTGCGCCAATCATCCATATCTGCACCCATCGCTCGCCGAAGCGCCCGACGGCGCGGCGCCGCACGTTTTCTATACGATTGATACGGTTCGCCGCTTCAAGCGCGAACATCCGGACGATCATTTGTATTTTATTGTCGGCGCCGATCAATTCCTCGAAATTCCCACGTGGAAGAATTATGAAGCCCTCCTCGATTCCTGCGATTTCATCATCGCCAGCCGTCCCGGCTTTCGTTTGGACGCTCTGCGCCTGATTATCCCGCCGGAAAAGCTTGGTCGCACGAAAGTGGAAGATCCGCAGAAGATCGTCCTGCGCAAATCCCTGATTCACTTGCTCACCACCGTCTCTAGCCACATTTCTTCCACGGAAATCCGCGAGCGGCTCGACCGCCATCAAACAATCCACGGGCTTGTGCCCGCGCCCGTGGAGGAATACATTCTGGGACAGGCCCTTTATCGGTGACACCTAACTCTCTCGATCCCGAAATCCGGTTGGCCGTGGAAGCGGCCCAGGACAAACAGGCTCTGGATATTTCCGTACTGAATCTGCGCGGCTCCGGCGCGTTTGCGGATTATTTTCTGCTGTGCTCCGGCAGCAGCCAGCCGCAGATCCAGGCCATCGGCGAAGCTATCGAAGAAAAACTCGGCCGGCAGGGCCGCCATGTGGCGCATCGCGAAGGCAAATCGAGCGCCGAATGGGTGCTGCTCGACTACGGATATTTTGTGGTGCACATTTTCAGCGAGCGCGCGCGCCAGTATTACGATCTCGAACGCCTCTGGCGCAATGCCGAGCGCGTGGATTTTCACGAGCCGGTGAATCCGGCCGCGACGTCGGTGCAGGGCGCCACTGCAAAATCTCCCGGCGGTTCGCACAACGAACCGCACAGCCAGTCCGAAGGCAACGCCACGCAGCAATGACTGCGTCACCGAGTTTGTGGCGCAGCGACTCTTGGCTGTGCTGTTCACCTTGCGGTTGCGAGTGTTGAGTAGGCTCTGCGGAAAAATGAGCGTCAACCCATGAGCGCCGCGGCGACAATTCCCTGGATTGCGACGGATGCAGCTTCCCTGCACGTCCTCGAACTTGCCGATAAAGTAGCCAATGCCGCAACCACCGTGCTGATTACCGGCGAGAGCGGCACCGGCAAAGACCAACTGGCGCGCTGGATTCACCAACACGGTCCTCGTCATGACGCTCCGCTGCTGAAAATTGATTGCGCCAGCCTCCCCGCCGAACTCGTCGAATCGGAGCTTTTCGGCCACGAACGCGGCGCTTTCACCGGTGCGGTCACGCGCAAACTCGGTCGCCTGGAAATGGCGCAGACCGGGACGATTGTGTTGGACGAAGTCGCCGCGCTCGCTCCGGGCATGCAAGCCAAACTCCTCCGCGTGCTCGAAGAGCGCACCTTCGAGCGCCTCGGCGGCACCGAAACGCTGCGGATGGAGGCGCGCCTGATGGCGCTCACCAATACGGATTTGGCAAGAGCTGCCGCGGACGGACGCTTTCGCGAGGACCTTTTTTTCCGCCTGAATGTGCTGGCGATCGTGATTCCGCCGCTGCGCGAACGCCGCTCGGACATCCAAGGTCTCGCCGCGCATTTTCTCGCGCGCCTCGGCCCGGTGCACGGCCGCGCTGAAGCTGCGTTCGAACCTTCGGCGGCGTCGCTGCTCGAAGCTTACGAATGGCCGGGAAATGTCCGCGAGTTGAAGAACGCCGTCGAGCACGCGCTCGTGTTTGCCAAGCAGCCGCAACTGCGCGCCGAAGATTTTCCCGAAATCATGCGCGCCGGAAACAGCGCCCGTGGCGCTACGGGCCAGTTACGCTCGCTCGAAGATTTCGAACGCGAGATAATCAAAGCGACGCTCGAGGCTACGCGCTACAAAATCGGCCGCTGCGCCGAAATTCTCGGCATCAGCCGCAAGACATTGCTCGAAAAGCGCAAAAAATTCGGCCTGCTGTAGCATTTCGCAGAGCCGGCGTCCCGCCGGCTTTTTGACAGTGAATGCAAATGTGCCCAGCGTCATACGGTCGTCGAGATCGAACGTAGGGGCGGGTCTCAGACGCGTCGTTTGCGTCCCGGACGGTGTTGCGGGACCCGCCCCTACAGATTCGGCAACACGCGCCACGTAAAATGAAAATCCGTCTGATCATGCTCGGCAAGACGCGCCGCGAGGAAGCCCGCTCCCTGATTGACGACTACGTGGACCGCATCCAGAACTACGCCGACACCGAAATCGTCGAACTCCGCGATACCGGTCCGGCCGCGCTACGCAAACTGAAAACCGACCCGGCCTCCACGGTTGTCCTGCTCGATGCCGCCGGAAAGCAATTCACCTCGCAGCAATTTGCCCGCTGGCTGGGCGACCTGCGCGACCGCGGCACTCGCGAACTCGCCTTCCTCTGCGGAGATGCGGAAGGCTTTCCCGAGGAAGTGCGCGCCAGCGCCAAGCAGAAGATCTCGCTCTCGACACTAACCATGCCGCACGAATTCGCGCGAGTCTTACTTGTCGAGCAAATCTATCGCGCCTTCGCCATCCTCGCCGGTCACCCCTACCCAAAATAAGCAACTAGGTTCTCCGCCTCAGGCCGTTCGCGGCGCATGGCGGCGCCAAATGCTCGTAGGGGCACGGCATGCCTTGCGCACTGCTGGCCGAGAGTGGAATTCCAAGAGAGATCTCTCGACTGCGTTCGGGGGGACAGGCACGCATATACGATTCACGCGGACCCCTCAGGTTTGAAATGGTTCAGGGGCCAGACTGTGGGAGAATAAAGCCATGGGGATCAAAATCACGCAAGACGCGGGCACGCCGACCGCCGCGATCGAATTGATGATCACGCAGCCGCTGCCGGATTACGATCTGGACGAAGTCTCTGCGCCCATCCCGCGCGACGTGGACCCCATCCTCGCCTCGCAGGGCTTCAAGGATCTTCTGGATGAAGTTCGCGCCACTCTCGACCGCGAACTATCCGGCAGCAATCTCGAACTCACTCAGCTGACCGGCGCGATCAGCCACGACCAAGCCGTCTACCACCCCGGCATCTGGGTGGTCCTGCGCGAGCGCGACGCCGCCAAAGACGCCAAGGAAATGTCCGCTCCCACCCGCCAACGCATCACCGCCATAGCCGAAACTCTGCGCAGCAGCTTCAACCTTTCCTGAACGAGAGGTTTTCTTTGCGCCCGGCGTTTACCCCGGAATCGTCGGGGCGTCTCTGCGGTGGATGTTTCTTTGCTTTCGGCCGCTACTATTTCCCCGAAATTTCCACCAACGCCCGCGTCGTCTCCCAATCCATCCGCAAGACGCACCCGTTGCCCATCCTGTCCAGCGCAATCGTAAAATCTTCCACCGGCGCGGGAAGCTGCGACACCTTCATATCCACCCGCGCGAGATCATCGCCTTCTCCCGGATATGGAATGCCCCACAACGGCCCGCCCTTTGCATTCTTCGTTTTCTTGCTGATGATCAAAGTCCACTTACCCTGTTCGGGAATCGTGAAGAGCGTGTAGTCCCCCGCGGGCACCGTCTTGCCGCCAATCGTCACGTCCGTGTTGGTCACAAACGTCGTCGCCTCGTTCGCGCCTGCCCGCCAAACCTCTCCGTACGGCACGAGGCCGCCAAAAATTTTGCGCCCCTTCGCGCGTGGGCTCGAATAGTCCACGATAATTGTCTTGCCGTCGCTGAATTGAAATTCCGCGTGTGCCGCGGGGCTAGGACGCTTGCTCTTATCTGGTTCTTGCGCGCGGCCCGTCGCCGCCATTGCTGCCACCAACAGTGCCATCGCGCTACAAACTATGAAACCTCGCCGCATGTTTCCTCCTGGTGATAAAAGATCCGACCTGTCCGTTCGTACTACGAAGCCCGCCATATCATAGCCGACTTTGGCTTCGAGCAACGCAAGGGTTGAACTTATCCGCCGCCGCGTGAACCATTTTGAGACGCCGCACGGTTCTCAGAATAAGACCCGATTACTCACAGCCTTGCCCTGGGCTTGCAGGACAGCTAACTGATAATCCGCGCGTATTTTCGGTATTACAGAACTATTACAAACACCTCGCTGCGGTACTGCTAGTCTAACCTCGATGAGCAGCGCAAACGTTCCGACAGAGGCCCCGATGACCCAGCCATCGTTCCAGACAATCACACCACGACTCGATGTCCTGAAAAAAACGCAGAAAAACGATGGCGAAGTGAATTGGGTCACCGCCATATTTATGGGGCTATTTCACGTCGGCGCTATCGCCGCGCTATTTTTCTTTTCGTGGAAGGCATTTGCCGTGGCTGCCGTTCTCTGGTGGATTGCGACCAGCCTGGGCATCGGCATGGGCTATCATCGCCTGCTCACGCATCGCGGCTACAAGACTCCCCGCTGGTTTGAATATTTTCTGACGGTTTGCGCCACCTTAGCTCTTGAGGGCGGCCCGATTTTCTGGGTAGCCACGCACCGCATTCACCACAAATATTCCGACCAGGAAGGCGATCCGCATTCTCCCGTGGATGGCACCTGGTGGTCGCACATGGGCTGGATTCTGACGGGCAAGTCCATGCATCACGATACGACCACGCTCGCGCGTTACGTCCCAGATCTCGCTAAAGACAAGTTCTACGTCTGGATCACCAAATATCATTACGTTCCGATGGTCGTGCTCGGCCTGATTCTTCTCGCGGTCGGCGGCATTCCCTTCGTCCTGTGGGGAATTTTCCTGCGCACCGTAGTGGGCCTGCACTTTACCTGGCTGGTCAATTCCGCGACGCATTCCATCGGCACGCGCCGCTTCAAGACTCGCGACCTTTCAACGAATAGCTGGTGGGTGGCGCTGGTCACCTGGGGCGAAGGCTGGCACAACAACCATCACGCGCATCCGGTTTCCGCGCGCCACGGTCTTGCCTGGTATGAAGTTGATTTCAATTGGTACGCGATCTGGCTGCTGGAAAAAGTCGGCATCGCCCAGAAAGTTCACACCGCCAAAATCTCCGAGCTCAAGCGCGCAAACGAATCCATCGTCGGCCGAACTCTAACGCCGGACGTACAGCGCGAACTAGCCTCCGTCGAACTATAGAATCTTTTTTACACCTCAAAGTAACGCAGGCGTCATCCCTCGCGCAGCGAGGGATCTGCTTTTTCGCTAAAACGCACCCTGAGGCGCCGGTCCGCAAATCAGAGACCTTGCCTCGCAAGAGTCCACATCCGCGGCACAGCCAAGCTCTAACCACCCTCACTTCGCGGTACAATTCCTCTAGACACCGTGCAAATCGCGAGCCGCAGAAAAACGATCGCTTTTTTCGTCGTGCTGGGCAGCTCACTGGTGGCCCTGGCCATCGCCCTGAACGTCGGGTGGATCATCCTCAACCGGCGCGAAGTCGTGCTGCTTTTCTTCGGCGTGATATTTTTCTTCGCCATCATCGCCGGTATGATCCTGAACACCATCTTCCTCGTGCGCGAAATCCGCCGCAACGAACAGCACGGAAGCTTCATCAACGCGGTCACGCACGAGCTGAAAACTCCCATCACCTCCATCCGTCTCTACCTCGAAACCATGCAGCGCCGCGAAGTGGACGAAGCGCAGCGCCAGCAATTTTATAGTTTGATGTTGTCGGACACCGACCGGCTGCTAGGCACCGTCGAGCAAGTCTTGAAGGCCGGCGAAGTGGGCTACAAGCGCGGCAAACGCCACCACATCGAAGTGGACTTCACCGAACTCGTTCGCGAATCCATCGAACTCGCTCGCGTACGCCATCACCTGGCTCCTGGCGTTCTGCATCTGGATTCCGGAAAGTCCGGCGTCGGGCACTCGCGCAAAAATGGCGAACCTATCCTGCTGCACGGCGATCCCGCCGAGCTGCGCACGGCGGTGTCCAACTTGCTCGATAACGCCGTGAAATATTCCGGCGACCATGTGGACGTTTCAGTGCGCATCGAAACTCCGGACGATCATGTGGTGTTGAGCGTCACTGACCGTGGTATCGGAATAGCTGAGCCGGAATTGAAACGGATTTTCAAGCGCTTCTATCGCGTGCCTGGGCGCGCCAGTTTCCAATTGAAGGGAACTGGCCTCGGCCTCTTCATCGTGCGCGCCATCGCGCGCGCGCATGGCGGCAAGGTCTACGCAGCCAGTGAAGGCGAGGGTCACGGCACCACGATCACGATGGAATTGCCGAGGAAACTCGCATGAGCCGCGTGCTGGTAGTCGAAGACGAGGCGCACCTCGCCAAGGGTTTGCGTTTCAATATCGAAGCCGAAGGCCATTCCGTCGAGGTTTCCGGCGATGGAGAAATGGCGCTTGAGCGCCTGTTGGCCAAGAAGGAAAATTTCGACGCGGTCGTCCTGGACGTGATGCTCCCCGGCAAAGACGGTTTCACCGTCGTCAGCGCCCTGCGCAAAGCCCGCAATTATATTCCCGTGCTGATTCTCACCGCTCGCGGCCGCCCCGAAGACGTGCTCGAAGGATTCGCCTCCGGCGCTGATGATTACCTGCCCAAACCATTCCAGCTGCCGATATTTCTTGCACGATTGCAAGGCCTGCTGCGACGCAATCAATGGCTGCGCGGCGAAAAAAGGGAGCCGAAAAGCCGCGGTGCCAACGGCGCTGAAAAAGAAGCGAGCGCGAGCCCTCGCGGAGCCAACGGGGCAGCGGCAGACACCGCTGCCGACGCGGAAGTATTTTCATTCGATGGCAAGACCATTGACTTCGGCACCCTCGAGCTGCGCGTGGACGACACTGTCATTCAGCTCACGCTGATGGAAGCGAAACTTCTGCGCCATCTGATTCGCAGCAAAGGCCGCACCGTCTCCCGAAAATCCATCCTCGAAGATGTCTGGGGGCTGCACGAAGACACCGACACGCGCGCCATTGATAATTTCATAGTCCGCCTCCGCCGCTACATCGAGAAAAACCCAAGCAAGCCGCAACATCTCCTAACAGTCCGCGGCATCGGCTACCGCTTCCTGGCTTGAGAGCTTTGTAGGATTCTGGATCGAGGAGCTATCGGATGAGGGTTCTGACCGCCCTTGAGATTGATGAGTCGTTTCGTTTCTACGAAAAACTCGGGGATGAGTACGTTCACTACGATGGTGGGCGCGAGCCGTTCTCTACGCACCCGGAAGCCTCCTGCATTGACGTGGAATACCCGCCAAAGCTTGAACGCCTTCCATTCTTCGCGCGCTATTTCCCTACAATTGGCTACGCTGATTGGGATTTTCAAGGGGCGTTGATTTGGTTGACGGAATGGGGAGTTTGGAATCTGTCCGATGAAGGAGTCGGGTACCGGATCGTCGAACGCATGCACATTGCTGCAGGTCAATCCGCGTCATTGGAGGCTGCTCCCGGGAACGAGTTCCGAGCTGATGAGCTCACCGATGCGGTCGGGATGTTGATGCAGCCGATGATCTTCGGCTGGGATGCGTTCTACCTTCCTCGATGGTCCTACGGGACTGGACAGTTCTTCTGGCACGTAAGCCATGACTCATTCGTGAATATAGTTACCAGAACGAAAGAGTTTAATGACCGCGTGTTTCAAGAGCTCGAAAAGTTCGAGCTTCATCCGAAGGCAACCTCCGATTTGCGAGCCAGGCGATTTTGCCGACGACCGTAGAAGGCGTCGACTGCCGCTTCCTCGCGCAACGGGCCGTCCTCTCTCGAGGTCGCTCCCGTACCAGGTTTCCACTTGCGGCAGTCCGACATTTTCCCTAGAGTCGACCTACATGATCTGTTCCGGCATCGTTACGATGGAACCTGGTAAGCGTAGCGGCAAACCTTGCGTTCGCGGCTTACGCATTACCGCTCACGAGGTCTTGGAAAATCTCGCCAGTGGCATGTCCCATGGCGAATTTCTGCAAGAATTCCCTTATCTGACCGAACAAGACATCCGCGCCTGCCTCGCCTTCGCTGCTGACCGCGAACGAAAAGTGAAAATACTGAACGCCTGAAGGTTCGCTCGGATTCGATGTACTGCAGAGCACCGCAACTTGACGTTTCCGCACGCTACGCTCACTATTCTCAACGTTCTAAGAAGGATTCATCGTATGCCCGAAGGCAAAGGTCTTCTGATCGTCTACACCGGGCCGGGCAAGGGCAAGACGACTTGCGCGCTGGGCACTGCTTTCCGCGCCGTGGGCCAAGGCATGCGCGTGATGATGGTGCAGTTCATCAAAGGCTCGTGGCACTATGGCGAGCTCGACGCCGCTAAAATGCTCGGTGACGATAAATTCGAAATCCGTCCGATGGGCCGGGGCTTCGTGAAAGTGGGCGGCGCGGATACCGATCCCGAAGACGTGAAAATGTGCGAGCAAGCCTGGGAGTTCGGCCGCGAGCAGATTTACAGCGAGAAATACGATCTCGTCGTCCTCGATGAAATCAATTACGTAATCAGCTATAAAATGCTGGACGCCGACCGCGTGGTAGAATCGTTACAGCAGCGTCCTGAACGAATCCATGTGATTTGCACGGGTCGCAACGCGCATCCGAAACTCGTCGAAGCCGCCGACATGGTCACCGAAATGCGCGAGCTGAAGCATCCCTATACCAAAGGCATCCTGGCGCAGCGCGGGATCGATTATTAGCGGCAAACGCAAAGCTCTGAGACGAACGAACAAATCATGGCCTGGTTCAAGCGCGAAAAAAAACCGATCGAAAACCCCACGCCGGTCGAAGAGCGCCGCGTCCGCACCGAAGGCATGTGGACCAAATGCCACTCCTGCCGCGCCATCATCTGGAAAAAGGATTTGGAAACAAACTGGGAAGTTTGCCCCAAGTGCGACCACCACTTCCGTCTAGGCGCGCGCCGTCGCCTGGAAATGCTTCTCGACGACGAGGTCTACTCCGAATTTGACGCCGATCTCGCCTCGAACGACCCGCTCCATTTCACCGACACCCGTCCCTACGCGCAGCGCCTGAAGGAAGCGCAGCACAAGCTCGGCATGAAAGACGCCATCCTCACCGCCGAAGGCCGCCTGAATGGACGCCCCGTCATCTGCTGCTCAATGGAATTCGGATTCATCGGCGGCTCGATGGGCGCTGTCGTAGGTGAAAAAGTGGCGCGCGCCGTCGAACGCGCCCTCGCGCAGCGCCAGCCGCTGATCATCGTTTCGTCCTCCGGTGGCGCGCGCATGATGGAAGGCGTCGTCAGCCTGATGCAGCTCGCAAAAGTTTCCGCGGCACTCGGGCGCTTGGACGAAGCCAAGCTCCCGTTCATCTCGATCCTTACGGATCCCACTACCGGCGGCGTCACCGCCAGTTACGCGATGTTGGGCGACCTGAATATCGCCGAACCGGGCGCGCTGATCGGTTTTGCCGGGCCCCGCGTGATCGAACAAACCATCCGTCAGAAATTGCCGGAAGGATTTCAGACCGCCGAATTTCTCCTCGAACACGGTTTCCTCGACGCCGTCGTGGCGCGCAAGGAACTGAAGCCCTACATCAGTAACGCCCTCGATTTTTTCATCGGCTAGCTTAATGACGTACGACGAATCCGTTCGCGCGCTCTTTTCGCTCGGCAGGGAATTGGCCGCTCCGCAACAGGCGCGGGTGCAAAAATTTGGTCTGGAAAATATTTCCATCCTTGCCGAAGCACTGGGCCAACCGCAGCGCTCCGCGCCGTGCGCGCATATTGCTGGCACGAACGGTAAAGGTTCCACGGCCGCGATGCTCGAATCCATCTTGCGTGCGGCGGGACTGCGCACTGGCCTGTACACGTCGCCACACCTGGAACGCATCAACGAGCGCATCCGCATCAACGATGCGAATATTTCCGACAACGACTTCGCCGCTGCTTGGACCCACGTGCACACAACAGTGGAAGCCCTGATGGCTTCCGGCAAGCTCGCCGCGCATCCCACTTTTTTCGAATGCGTCACCGTGATGGCGTTCCTTGCCTTCGCGCAAGAAACCGTGGAGTTCGCCGTCTACGAAGTCGGTCTTGGCGGCCGTCTGGACGCGACCAATATCGTCGTGCCGGAAATCGCCATCATTACACCCGTCGATTTCGATCACGAAAGTTATCTCGGCCACTCGATCGAAGAAATTGCTGCGGAAAAAGCCGGCATCATCAAGCCCGGAGCATGGGTCGTCAGCGCCAGCGAACGGCCGGAAGCTCGCGCCGTGATCGCCAAGCGCTGCGCCGAAATGGACGCCCGGCTGGTCGAGCTGGATTCGGCCGCGCAGCTAGAAGAAATCCAAAAAGGCAACGCCCATTACCGCGCAACCGCCGTCTTTGCGCACTCGCGCAAGAATCTAACACTGGCTCCTGCGTTGCCGGGACGGTTCCAACTGCGCAACGCACTTACCGCCGCCATCGCCGCTCGTCTGCTCGCCGAGCGCGGATTTCCAATCCAGGACGAAGCGATTGAACGGGGCATCGAATCGGCGCAATGGCCAGGCCGCCTCGAACGCCTCGGCACCAATCCGGACACGTACCTCGACGGTGCGCACAATCCCTCCGGCGCGCGCGAACTGCTGAAATTCTGGGATGAAAATTTTGCGGACCGCGGCATTTTCCTCGTGTACGGCGCCATGCGCGATAAAGCCGTGGACGAGATTGCCGGGCTGCTCTTCCCGCGCGCGGACACGGTGATCCTGACGGAACCCCGCCAGCCTCGCGCAGTTTCCGCACCGCTGCTGGCGGAGATGACCGGCCATCACGCGAAGCACTTCCAGGTGGTTCCCGATCCGGCAAAAGCACTGGAAAGCGCAATCGAATTGGCTAATACCACGAACGCCGTATTCGCAACAGGCTCGCTTTATCTCGTAGGCGATCTGCGCGCCTACTGGCACCGGCGAATTGCTCACCCGCTTGCAAGCGGCGAAGCTCGTTCTTCCTCCAAAACCTCGTAGATTTCTCCTGCAAACCGTAGATATCGCCTTCCATTCGAAAAAACCGCAGCAAATTGCGGCGACTATTCGATTTTGCGCCGATATCGCTCACCTAAATCAATTGCGGACACCATCTTTATCCCACCCGCGGACAGCATTCCCACACCCGCACGCATCCAATTATTTTTCGTAAGAAGTTGCTCATTGGCTGAACAACTGCACCATTTTCTGCGTTTATTGATGTAGCCGGCGGAACAAATTCGAATGTCGTACGTCTAAGCAATGGAATCGGGAGAGCCCACATGAAACGCGATGATAGAAGGCAGAAAGTGGAATCATTCGGCCGTGCGCCCGCACTACTATCGGGCGCGCTTCGCCAGTTTCCAAAAAAAATGTGGCTGTATAAGCCCTCCGCCGATCGCTGGAGCATTCACGAAATTATTTTGCACCTCGCCGATAGCGAAGCCAGCGCCTACCTGCACTGTCGCCGCTTCATCGCTGAACCGGGCAGCCAAGTGCCGGAGTTCGATGCCGCTCGCTGGGCCAGCTCGCTCGGATACTTTCATCAAAGCACGCGCGAGGCGCTCGAAATAATCCGCCGCCTCCGGAAAATGACGTACCAATTGCTGGCTGCCCTTCCGGAACACGTATGGGACCGCACGGTCGCACATCCGCGCGACGGTGAAGTGAGCCTCGAGCGCTGGGTGGAAATTCAGGAGCGCCACATCCCGCATCACATCGATCAAATGCGGGAAAACTATGAAGGCTGGCTGAAGACCCATCCTCCTCGCCGGCGACCTTCCCCCACGCGCGTTGCCGGCATGCCAGGACGCTTCGTTTCGATGTCCGCCGAAGGCATTTAGAGCCGCTGCTGGTAAGCGAACGGCCCGACCGCGCTCCTCTGCGCGTCGGCCTCTTCGGAAAGCGGCACTCCCTCTCTCGCGCCTGCGATCCCATCAACTCCGCATTTTTTGCTGCAAGCGATCCGCGATCAGAGCCTGGACCAACACGCTCACAACCGAAGCGTAGACGATTAACTTTTGTCCGAGCACCTGAACGCGCAGCCCCTCGTGCGAGTTCGGCGCTGGGCCGGTGGTCAAAAGCAATACATATCCCGCCAACAGCACGGCAAACGCGATAAAGACGAAGGCGAAGCTCTTGGGCAGCTCGCGCTCGCGTAAAATCGCTGACTCCGTCAAGCACCACAGCCAGTAAGAACGCGCGGAAGGCCCACATCACGAACGCGTTGTGCGCGGCCAAATAGAGATTCCAGGGCGTCAAAGCCACCCCAATAAAGCACCCTCCCGCGACGATGCCTGATAGCGCCGCCAGCCCGCTCAGCGATCTTCCAGAACGCGAGCGCACAAAAAACTGCTGCAAAGCTACAAAAAAGACTGCCAGTCCCATGCCCACTAGGCTCAACGCTGCGACAAGAAGCACCATCGAAGTGAGATTTGCCGCACCAGAGGGAGTCCGCGTCATGCCCAAATCGCTGAAAAAATTCCGCCAGAATGAATAACCGTGCGTGGTGGGATCCATCGCCGTACCGCCGGGATAAAACCACATCGCCAAAACGGTCAGCGCAATAAACAACACGCAAGTAGCCGCAGCCAGACGAAACACGCCGCGCCGAAAAAATAAGCTGGAGGATGCCATCGGTCGGCCTCCCGGCTGCGATTTCGCGCTGTTCGCACCCGGCGCACGATTGTATGCCTTGCGCGGTTCGGACGCCGCTAGGTTAAACTGTGCCGGCCATGAGCCAAATTGACGAAGTTCTCGCCGCCAACGAGGTCTACTCGCGCACCCACGAATTCCGGAAACTGACGCCGCGTCCCGAGCGCAAGCTCGCCGTCCTCACCTGCATGGACACCCGCCTTTCGATTCGCACCTTGGGCCTAAGGGAAGGCGACGCGCACATCATCCGCAATGCCGGAGGAATCGTCACCGACGACGCCCTGCGTTCGCTCATCGTCTCGCACTACCTGCTCGGCACCGAGGAATTCATGGTCATCAACCACACGGACTGCGGCTTGATGCACACCAGCGAACAGGACTTGCGCGCTAGAATCCAGAACCGCACCGGAACGGCGGCAGTCGCTCCCGCCTTCTTCTACGCCTTCCAGAACATCGATGAAAATGTCCGCCACCAATTGCAAAAGCTCCTCACTCACCCCTGGATTCCCAAAAGTGTCACGGTTCGGGGCTTCGTCTATGACGTCGCGAATGGACGCCTGCGCGAAATCGCGCAAGCTTGACGCGCCTAACGGCCAAATCCGGCGATATTGCCGCGCCAGCTGCGCAAGTGGTAGGATGTGGACTTCATGAGCGCCGAAAAAGCCCCCCAGCCGCGCGTAGGTATCCCCTATCGCACACGAAAAGAAGAGCTTAACAACAAACGCGAGGCCTACGACAAGTACATTGCGGCGGTCCGGGCTGCAGGCGGCGAACCGGTCGAAATCTCCCTCGCGCTCTCAAAGCCACAGCTGCTGGAACTCGCTGAAGATTTGGATGCCATCGTTCTGCCGGGGAGCCCCGCGGACGTCGAACCTTCGCGTTTCCACGCGGCGCGACACCCTAACACCGCCGAAGCCGACACTCATCGCGAAGAAACGGACTTCGCCCTACTCGACCACGCCATCGCCGACCACAAGCCCGTCCTGGCGATCTGCTACGGTGTCCAGAGCCTGAACGTGCACCAGGGCGGCTCTCTCGTACAAGATATTCCCAGCGAGCTGCACAGCAAAATTCAACATTCGTGGCCCGGTCACGAAGGGCCCGAGCCTTATCACGAGGTCACAATTGACGCGGGTTCGCGCCTGGCGCACCTTGCCGACGGGCTCCAAACGCAGGTGAACAGCTCGCATCACCAGTCCGTGCTCGAACCCGGCGAGAGCCTGAAAATCGTCTCTCTCGCCCCCGATGGCGTAGTCGAAGCCGTCGAATGGACGGGCGACGCCAATTGGATCGTGGGCGTGCAATGGCATCCGGAGCGTATGATCGCCGGCGATGAACTCGCGCGAACGCTGTTCCGTGAACTGGTAAAGGCAGCGCGCAAGACGCCAGTGCATTCGTAGCGTCGTCAAAACGGCCGCCAGCAGCGCGACTACTCGTGCTTTTCTGTTGTCGCTTTCAACTTTAAACTTTCAATTCCTAAATTCGCACTGATTCTTGGGGGGCACATGATTTCGTTGGCAGGCAAGGCGGCACTCATCACCGGAGGCTCGCGTGGCATCGGCGCCGCCACCGTAAAGCTATTCGCCCAGGCGGGTGCGGACGTCGTCTTCAGCTTTAATCGCAATAAAGAAGCGGCGGCGCAGGTGGCTCAGGAAGCCCGCAAGCACGGTACACGCATCGAATCATGGAAGGCCGATCTGGGTAAAATGGCCGACGCCAAAAAGCTCATAGATTTCACGCGCGAGCGGCTCGGTCGCATTGATATCCTGGTGGCCAACGCCGGGATCTGGAACGAGCATGACGCTCCGATCGAGAAGTTGAGCGAACGCGAATGGGATGAAATGGTCCGCGTGAACCTGAAGAGCGTATATTCGGTAATTCATTTTACCGCGCCGCATATGATCGCGCAGAAGAGCGGCAAAATCGTGGCCATCAGCTCGACGGCCGGCCAGCGCGGCGAAGCATTCCACACCCATTATGGCGCCACAAAGGGCGGCGTCATCAGCTTCGTAAAGGGGCTCGCCAGCGAGCTCGGCCCGCACAACATTCTCGTAAATTGCGTAGCGCCCGGATGGGTGGACACGGACATGTCCGCTTCCGTGCTGCGCACCAAGCACGGATTGAAGTCTGCCATCGTGCCCATCGCCCTGAAGCGCGTCGGCACCGCCGAAGAAATCGCCGGGCCCATCCTCTTTGCCGCTTCCGACCTGGCAACCTTTATCACCGGTGAAGTGATCAACGTTAACGGAGGCTCCGTACTCTGCGGATGATTAATAAAAAAATGTTCGCTCCCAGCGCGGCCATCCGTCGCTCTCTCGCATTCTCGCTGCTGCTCGCATGCGCCTGGTTTGCGGCGCCCACGGCCACGCCCGCGCAGGACGAAGTGATGCTCCCCGCGCAAAGCGCTGCCAAGGCGAAAGAACTGCTCCAGCAAGCGATCGATGGGCTTGGTGGGCCGGCCTACTTGAATGTCCACGATGTCACCTGCAAAGGCCGGCTCAGCCAGTTCGGCCATTCCGGCGACCTAAACGGCTTCGAAACCTTCATTGATTATGCCCAGCCGCCTTTCAAAGACCGCACCGAAAATCTTCCGAAGCGCAACATCATCTCCGTAAACAACGGCGACAAGGGTTGGACTCTCGATCGCGGCGGCGTCTCCGAAGCCACCATCACTGACATCGCCACCTTCCAGGAAGACATCAAGAAAGATATAGACAACATTCTGCGCCATCGCATCCACGAGCCCGGGATGATTTTCCGCTATGGCGGCCCTGACGTGGTTGATTACCAGGAAGCCGACTGGGTCGAGCTGGTGGACAGCGACAATCGCACCATGCGCATCGCCATCGCTCGCAACACGCACCTGCCCATTCGCAAAACCGTGGACACGCGCGACGCCAACACGCGCATGCGCACCCAGGAAATTGAATTCTATTCGAATTACCATCCGATCGACGGCGTCCAGACGCCCTTCCAGATCACTCGCGAACGCAACGGCATGAAGATGTATCAGGTCTTCTTCGATAAGTGCGACTACAACACCAATCTCTCCGACTCTCTCTTCACCAAAGAATCGCTGGACGAACGCTGGGAAAAAGTCGGCAAAAAAGACAAAAAGTCCAAGGACAAACCCAGCAGCAGCAACAACGACAAAAACTGATCCAGCCCGTGCTCAAACGAACTCGGTTATCGGTTTGGACGTCATCCTGAGCGCAGCGAAGGATCTCTGTTCGATTCCAGCGAGGCCCGGTCAAGCTGAACTGGCGAGACTCCTCAATCGGGTCCGCACGCTTTCTCTGTGCCTCCGTGGCGGTTTTTCGCTTGCAGCCCTACCGGAGTATAATCATCGGATGCCAATGACGTACAAAAGCGAACAGATGCACGGCACCACGGTCCTGTGCGTGCGCAAGGACAATAAAGTCGTCCTCACCGCCGACGGACAGGTGACCATGGGCGACGGCGTGATCAAACACAGCGCGAAAAAAACGCGCCGCTTGTACAACGATAAGATCGTCGCGGGCTTCGCCGGAAGCACAGCGGACGCGCTCTCGCTCTTCGGTCGCTTCGAGGGAAAATTGCAGGAATTCCACGGCAACCTGGCCCGCGCCGCGGTCGAGCTGGCCAAGGAATGGCGCACGGATCGCTCGCTGCGACACCTGGATGCGCTTCTGCTCGTCGCTGATGCTAAAGCCACCTTCCTGATCTCAGGCAATGGTGACGTGATCGAGCCCGACGACGGCATTTGCGCCATCGGCTCCGGCGGCTCCTATGCCGTAGCCGCCGCGCGCGCCATGGCCAAGTTCACCAAGCTAAGCGCGAAAGACATCGCCGCCGAAGCCATGCGCATCGCCAGCGAAATCTGCATCTACACCAACGCCAATTTCAGCGTCGAAGAGCTATGACCGAAAAATCGGAGAAAGATATGGTTATCTATCTGTCCGGCAGTGAGTCGCAGACGCCCGAAGCGGAGCCGCTGCCTTCGTTCGATGAGCTCACGCCGCGCGAAATCGTGGTCGAACTGGACAAATACATCGTCGGCCAGAATCTCGCCAAAAAAGCCGTCGCCATCGCCTTGCGCAACCGCGTGCGCCGCCAGAAACTCGCGCCCGAGCTAGCCGAAGACATTCTGCCAAAGAACATCTTGATGATCGGCCCCACGGGTGTGGGCAAGACGGAAATCGCGCGCCGCCTCGCGCGCCTCGCCGGCTGCCCGTTCGTGAAAGTCGAAGCCTCGAAATACACGGAAGTCGGTTACGTCGGCCGCGACGTCGAATCCATGGTCCGCGACCTGGTGGAAACCGCGATTGATATGGTGCGCGAGGAGAAGCTCGACGAAGTCGCCGAGCGCGCCGAACAATCCGCCGAAGACCGTTTGCTCGATCTGCTGCTGCCGCCCTCGCCGATGCCCGCGGAAATCAATCCCACCACGGAAGCGCAGCGTCGCGAGCAAATCGCGCGCACGCGCGACAAGCTCCGCGCCCAGCTGCGCGAAGGCAAGCTCGATCAGCGCATGGTGGAAGTGGAAGTCCGCGAACGCCAGATGCCTTCGTTCGAAATCATCACCAATCAAGGCGTCGAGGAAATGGACATCAACGTCAAGGACATGCTCTCCGGCATGTTCGGCCAACAAAAGAAGAAGCGCAAAATGACGGTGGCCGAGGCGTTCGATTACCTGATTCAGGAAGAAGAAAATCGCCTGATTGACATGGACCAGGTCACGCGCATCGCCGTGGATCGCGTCGAGCAGATGGGTATTCTCTTCATAGACGAAATTGACAAAATCGCCGGCCGCGAATCGGGGCACGGACCGGATGTCTCCCGCGAAGGAGTGCAGCGCGACATTCTGCCGATCGTTGAAGGCACCACGGTGAATACCCGGTACGGCATGGTCCGCACCGACCATATTTTGTTTATCGCCGCTGGGGCATTTCACACCACCAAGCCCTCGGACTTGATCCCCGAGCTGCAAGGCCGCTTTCCGATTCGCGTCGAACTCGCGTCGCTCTCCGAAGCGGATTTCATCCGCATCCTCACGGAGCCCAAGAACGCGCTCATCAAGCAGTACATCGCCCTGCTCGATACCGAGCCGTTCAAGCTCAGTTTCACGGAAGATGCCATCGCAACCATCGCGAAATTCGCGGCCAAGGTCAACGAGCACACGGAAAACATCGGTGCGCGCCGCCTGCACACCATCCTGGAGAAAGTTCTGGAGGAAATTTCTTTCGAAGCTCCCGAAATGAAGAAGAAATCCTTTAAAGTGGACGCTTCCTACGTGCAAAAGCAATTGGCCAACATCGTGAAGGACCAGGACCTCAGCCGCTACATACTTTAGAAAATCGAAAATGGAAAATCGAAAAGCGGCCCAGCCCTCTCCGATTCGGAAATCTGCCGCCGCGCCCGCCCCCATTTTCCGTTTTCTCCTTTCGATTTTCGCCTTTGCAGTTTTCGTTGGAGGCTGTGCCGCTCCCGGCGAGCCGGTCGAACGCAAGCCGCGCGCCCCGACGCCCGTCGCCGATCTAGCCGCCACGCAGCGCGGCAACGATGCGATCCTCAGTTTTACGCTTCCGAAGGAATCGGTGGACCGTCGTCCGTTGAAGCAACCGCCCACCATCGAAATTTATCGCGATTTCGCTGCCGTACCCGCCGCGTCTGGTGCCGCAGCCGCCAACGCCGCGCCGAGCGCTCCCACGAATCCCACTCTGCTCGTCACAATCCCATCCGCGATCGTGGAACAATACGACGACAGCGGCCACATTCGCTACGTTGACTCGCTCAAGCCCGAGGATTTTTCGCAACATCCGGGAGTACAGGCGCTCTACATCGTGCGTACCCGCACTTCCCCGAAGAAAGAATCGGCAGATTCGAACCTCGCAACGCTGCGCATCGAACCCGCCGCCGACGCAATCACAGACTTGCAAGCGCAAGTCACGCACCAGGGCGTGGTGCTCCACTGGACGCCTCCTCAAAAGGACTTGGTCGGCTCGGCGCCTCCCCTCGCGTCTTATCGCGTGTACCGCTCGCAACCCGAGTCGCAGGGCGAATCCGGCGCGCTGAACCCGTCAAAAGAAAGTTCCAAAGTGAATGCGCCGTTTGTACGTATCGGCGACATCTCCGCCCCGCCCTTCCGCGACCCTCAGATTACGTTCGGCAACACGTACATCTATTCCGTTCGTAGCGTCGTGCAATATCAGGACGTGCAATTGGAATCCGGCGACTCCAATCTCATCACCGTCACTCCGCGTGACACCTTTCCGCCCGCGCCTCCGCAGGGCTTGCTAGTGGTACACGTTCCCGCACACGATGCCGCGCCCGCCTATTTCGATCTTTCCTGGTCCATCAACGCGGAAAACGATATCGCCGGTTACAACATCTATAGAACGGAGCAGGAGGGTGCTCCCGGGAGCAAGCTGAATCCCCAACTGTTGCTTACTCCCTCGTTTCGCGATATGAATGTAGTGTCCGGTCACCATTACTTCTACACCGTCACTGCAGTGGATCGCGCCGGCAACGAGAGCCCTGCAAGCACGGTGGCATCGGGCGAGATGCCTGCCGTGGTTCCTGACTGACACCTGCGACAGTGCCCGTGGATGTTCCGCCCAGATTATGAACGAACCGATCACCAATTCGGCAGCCGCCGTGGCTGAAGTGCACGAGGCGATAAAAGTCGCGAGTCCTGCGCTGCGCACCGGCCTGTACACTGGCGCGCTGCTGATCATCGTGATGACCGGCTCGCTCGTCGCCGCAAATCGTTTATCGTGGCTGGATAACCGCGCCCTCGAGCGTAACGCCGCTTCCTACGGCCTGTTCGTAATCTTCATGTTGATTCCGATTTGCCGCTTCCTCAACCGCCCGGTCAAAATGTTCGCCGCTGCCATGATCGCGTGGTCCATGTTCGTCATCGCCTACGACATCGCGGGTTTATTCTTCCGCAATCTTTTCGAAGCGTTGCGCACACCCTTCAACGCGTTCATCGAAGGAGCGATTGTCTACGGCGTCTGCGCTGTAGGTTCGTGGGTCGGCGGCATGGCTTGGCAAGCGCGCCAGCAGCCCATCGCTCCGCGCCGCCGCCGCTCTGACTTTTTTTCCAGCCATCACCGATGAAGCTCTGCCGTTTCCAACCCCTCGAATTTGACGCGCAAAACATAAGCCAGTCGGCCGGAGAGACCCACCCCTCGCCGCGAGCAGGCATTCTCGAAGGTGATCGCATCGCCGAAATTCAGGGCGAGCTGTGGGGCTCCCGTGAGCGTACCGGGAAATCTTGGTCGCTTGACGCAGTGAAGCTCCTACCTCCTTCCACGCCCAGCAAGATCGTCTGCGTCGGCCGCAATTACGCAGAACATGCCAAGGAACTCGGCAACGAAACTCCCAAACAGCCTTTGATTTTTTTCAAGCCGCCATCCTCGATCATCGCGCCGGAAGAACCAATCGTTCTGCCGGCGCTTTCGCAGCGCGTAGATTTCGAAGGCGAACTCGCTGTCGTCATCAGCCGCCGCTGCCGCGAATTACCCGCCGAAGAAAACACCGCGGATTACATCCTTGGCTATACTTGCCTCAACGACGTCACCGCGCGCGATCTGCAAAAGCTCGACGTCCAGTTCACCCGCGCGAAAGGTTTTGACACCTTCTGCCCCTTCGGCCCCATCCTCGAAACCGAACTCCCTACCTCCGGTTTTTCGCTCGAAACTTTCCTGAAGGGAACCAGGAAACAGTCTGGACACACGTCGGAAATGATCTTTTCCGTTGATGCTATAATTCGCTTCATTGCGCAGGTGATGACGCTCGAACCGGGCGACGTGATCGCCACCGGCACGCCCGCGGGGGTAGGGCCGCTGGCAGCCGGCGACGTCGTCGAAGTCAGCATCAGCGGCATCGGCACGCTAAGAAATCCAGTCATCGCGGAACAGTAGCGCCGGCGTCTCGCCGACTCTTCGGGTTTTTCGGTTGGTGATCTAGCAAGATCGCCAAAAAGAGTGCGTAGGGAGCACGGCATCTCGGAGATTCGCCGTACGAGGACCGTGCCCGCCGCGCGAAATCCGTGGTGTATGGTTTTCTAGGGGCGGGTCTCAGTCCCGCCCGCTGTTTGTGCTGCGAGATGCCGAGGTCGCGTGCAAGTGAGCGTAGAAAGCTACGCGCTCGGCTCACGGCGAAACGATCAGCGCGCAGAAGGGCACCAGTTGAAAGAACTCCTCAGCGATTGGCACGAATGGCTTCCGCTAGCCGGAATTGCAGTGCTGGCCATTGTCGGCATCGTCCTCTGGCTCCGCCGCAAGCCGGAAACCGAGCAGGATATCGAACGTCAGCGCCGCGCATACCTTAACCGCGTCGGCCGCATCGTCGAAGGCCAGGTGCTCGAAATCGTTGATCATCACCCGGGTGACACTCACGTCCCGGGCGCGAAACATTCCGGCATCTTGCCGAAACGCACGCCGGCCTCGCCGTCTTCGAACGGCATGCAGCGACTTCTCTACTACACTTATTCGATTTCTGGCGTCACCTACGAAACCGCACAGGACATCACCGGCCTCGAAGAACTGGCCCACCTGGGACGCGTCGCCGCAGGCCAAACTGCCAGCGTAAAATACGACCCCTCGAATCCCAGCAATTCAATCCTCCTAGCCGACGACTGGTCCGGCTTGCACTGACTGATTCCTGGCGAGCGCTGAAGCTCGCCACGTCGCGTTTCGCCATTCACCGATCCGCCGAAACCATCGAGCCAACTGACGTCACCCTACGTCCAACTCTTACGCAGCAACGCACCAGCAGTGATACACTTTTTTGTTCTACGGAGGACCAAATTGGCACGAGTCGAGCGCCTACCAGCCGTCGCCGTCCTTACCCTCGCCGCAGCCGCAATCGCAATGGCCGTCGCCATCGCGCCGGTCTCCGCGCACCCGACAACTCAGCCGTCAGGGCAACCGCCAGCGCAGCCCACTGCCCAACAAAATTCAGCAGCATCCGCGGCCACGATTGATCCCAGCTTCTACTCCGCCATGCGTTGGCGCCTCATCGGCCCGTACCGCGCCGGACGCGTCTCCGCCGTCGCCGGCATCCCTGGCGACCCCACCACGTATTACATGGGCACGCCCGGCGGTGGCGTCTGGAAAACCACCAGCGGCGGCACGGTGTGGAAGCCCATCTTCGACGACGAGCACGTCGCCTCCATCGGCGACATCGCCGTCGCTCCCTCCAATCCCAAAATCATCATCGTCGGCACCGGCGAACAAACCGACGGCGACGGCGTTTACAAATCCACCGACGCCGGCGCCACCTGGACCAACATCGGCCTGAAAGATTCCCGCTACATCAGCACCGTCATCATCAATCCGCGCAATCCGGACATCATCCTCGTCGGCGTGCTGGGCCATCCCATCCTCGGCGTTTCGAAACCCAGCGAAAATCGCGGCGTCTACAAGACCACCGACGGCGGCAAGACCTGGACCAAGACGCTTTATAAAGACGACATGGCCGGCGTTTCCAATATGACCGCCGACCCCAACAATCCGCGCATCCTCTACGCCGCTCTCTGGAAACCGTTCGACTTCCGCACGGGTCCGCCAGACGGTCGAACCCAGGACTCCTGGATTTACAAGTCCACCGACGAAGGTTCCACCTGGAAGACCGTCTCGGATTCCGGCTTGCCGACCGAGCCGCATGGCCGCGTCGGACTAGCCGTCGCCCCCGGCACGAAAGGCCAGCGCGTTTTCGCCATCATGGATCCCGGTCTATATCGCTCGGACGACGGCGGCTCCAGTTGGCGGCAAATCACGAAAGATCCGCGCATCACCGGCAATCTCTACATTTGCCGCGTCTACGTGGACCCCAAGAATCCAGACGTCGTTTACGTGATGCAGACCACCACGTATCGCTCCACCGACGGCGGCCAAAATTTCGTCGCCTATAAAGGCGCGCCCGGCGGCGACGATTACCACGTTCTTTGGATTGACCCCCAAAACTCCGACCGCATGATTCTCGGCGTGGATCAAGGTGCCACCATCAGTCTCGACGGTGGCCACACCTGGAGCAGTTGGTACAATCAGCCGACCGGCCAGTTCTATCACGTCATCACCGACAACCAGTTTCCCTACATTTCTTACGCGCCGCAGCAGGATAGCGGAACAGTCGCCCTGCCCAATCGCAGCGATTACGGCGAAATCAGTTTCCGCGACTGGTTTTCCGTTGGTGGCTTCGAATTTTGTTACATCGCGCCCGACCCTGCGAATCCGAATATCGTCTACTCCGGAGGCTGGTACGGCGCCGTCGTTCGCTTCGACAAAACCACCGGCCAAATCGTGCATGTTTTCGTGCGCCGTGCGAACGACCGCATGTCGCAGATGCCACCGCTGGTTTTCTCGCCGCAGGATCCGCACACGCTTTACCTCGGCGCGCAATACGTGCTGAAGACCACCGACGCTGGCGTGAGTTGGACGCAGATCAGCCCCGATCTCACTATTTCCGCGAACGAGCAGCCAGCCGCTCGGCCGCATTCGCAGAACGCAACTCCGGCGCCCGCCAGCGCCGCACCGCGCTCCGCAAACGGCCACGCTCCTCTGGCTGACGATGAAAATGCCGCCGAACTCGAAGATCGCGACGCCGGCGGCAAGGATGACTTTGAGGAAAACGCGCAGCGCCCCCGCCGCACCTCGCTCACCGTGCTCACTCCCTCACCGCTGAAAGCCGATGTCATGTGGGCGGGCACGAGCAATGGCTTGATCCAAATCACCGGCGATGCTTCGCACACTTGGACCAACGTCACTCCGCCCGACTTGCCGCAAAATAGTGAAATCGAAGCCATCGAAGCGTCGCACTATGACGCGAGCACCGCCTACGCCGTGCTCTCCGCGCGTCAGGATCCGCATCCCTACATCTATCGCACGCGCGACGCCGGAAAATCCTGGCAGCTAATCGCCGCAGGCCTCGATCCCGGCTGGATCGCGCGCGTTATTCGCGAAGATCCCGTGCGCAAAGGCTTGCTTTACGCCGGCACCGAAGACGCTCTCTACGTTTCATTCGATGATGGCGACCACTGGCAATCCCTGCAGCTGAATTTCCCGGCCTCGGACGTTCGCGATCTCGCCGTGCATGGCAACGATCTTGTCGCCGCCACTTACGGCCGCGGCCTGTGGATCCTCGATGACCTCTCGCCCCTTCGTCAGGCTGGCCCGCAAGTGCTAAGCGCCGGTGCCTATCTGCTCAAGCCTGCGCCAACCGTCCGCGTCCGCGATGATAACGACCAGGAAACTCCGCTGCCGCCCGAAGAACCCACGGCGAAGAATCCTCCCGATGGCGCCGTCTTTTACTACTACCTGAAATCGGTGCCTGCCACGCCGCTCTCACTCGAAATCCACGACGCGCAAGGAAAAGTCGTGCGGCGCTTTACCAGCCTCCCGCCCAAGCCCGATACCACGCCCAAAAATGTTCCGGATTATTGGTTCGGGCCGGAGCCGCAGCTCTCAACGAACGTCGGCCTCAATCGCTTCGTCTGGGATCTGCGCTACGCTCCGCCGCGCGCTCTGAATTTCAGCTACTACGGCGGAATTCTCGATTACATCGAATACACCCTCTCCGACCACGCGTTACCCGGCGATACCCCGCGCGAACAAACCCTCGGCCCCATTGCGGTGCCTGGGCAATACGAAGCCTTTCTCATCGGCAACGGCTCGCTGATGAAGCAGCCATTCACCATCACACTCGATCCGCGCGTGCACGTTTCACAATCCGACTTGGATGCTCAACTCCTTGCCACCAAGCGCATAGACGCCGGTCTCGCAGCCAGCGCCAAAGCGTACGACTCGATCACGTCGCTCCGCAACGCCATCGCCGATCGCCTGAAGACGCTCGGCCCCATGCCGGAAGAAAAGCCCGCAGCCGAGGCTCCTGCCGGTGCCGCGGCGAACGCCAAGGAAAAAACCGCCGAAGAAAAAGCTAAAGACGCGGAAGCCGCGAAACGAGCCGGCGCCGCTGCGGCGCAAAGCAACGCAACCGCGACGAGCGGTGGCAACACGACTGGGCAAGCTCCCACGGTTAATCCGCAAGCACAGGCATCAGCGGACGCGTTGAAAGAACTGGACAAGAACGCTGAGGAAATTCAGGAGGGAACCTTCACGTCGCCAGGCGTCGGCCCCGTCAATCGCGACCTCGCTCGCACTTCCTTCTTCATTCAATCCGGCGACGCCGCTCCCAGCGAAACTGCCAAATCCGCTCTCGACGAATCCTGCTCCGCGCTAAACAAAAATCTCGGCGCATGGCACGATCTGGACGCCAACGCAGTCCCTGCCACAAACACCACAATCGCCAAATCCAGCCTGGCCGCGCTCCCCACAGCCACGGTAATGTCCATAACCGCCACCCCATCAAACGCCGCGTCCGCCGACGCCTGCCAGCCGTAACGCCCGTGCGTCCTCGTAGGGGCGGGTCTCAGACCCGCCCTCGGATCCACCGGCACCACTCCGTCGGCGCGTCGCCGGCAATTCGGTTTTGGGTTTTTGGCCGTAGGGGCACGGCATGCCGTGCCCGCTTCTTGCCCTTCGGCACGTTGACCACCGCCAAGTCTTGATTTTGGCAGCGTATTAGTGTATATACAATAATGTGTGCTCGTGGGACGCGCAAAAAGCCGTCACCGATCTCGCGAAGCACGATGTCTCATTTGAGGAAGCCGTAACAGTCTTCAGCGATCCCGACGCACTGGATTGGTCCGACCTAGAGCATTCCGACCGTGAAGCGCGTCACAAGAGGCTAGGCGCCTCTTCCGAAGCTCGAATTTTGTTGGTTGTCTATACGGTGAGGAAACTACGTCATGGCCAAGAAACAATTCGCATCATCAGCGCGCGCCAAGCAAGCCGCAAAGAACGCAAAGCATATTTCGGACAACCGTATTGATTTCTCGGATATCCCGGAGTCCACCGACGAGGAACTCAAGCGCGCTCGCCGTGTCGGCCGGCCCAAAACGGGAAACGCCAAGCAACTCATCGCTATCCGTATCGCTCCGCCGCTACTCGCACGGCTCCGCCGCCTCGCTGCAAAGCAGTCTAAACCCTACCAAACCCTCATCCACGAGCTTCTCGAGCGCGCCGCTCATAGCTGATGCAGGAATCCGAAAAGTGCACACACACGCGATTCGCAATTTTTTTGCGAACATGCTACCGTGCCCTGTGTTTCACTACGAAAGCTCGCGACCGGCACAAGGAATGAATCAGCCGAATCCTTCAGCTCCCGGCTTTTCCGCCCTTCCTAATCGCAACAACGTCGCATTCAAAATCCCGCCTAACTTCATGAAAATAAAAGCCGAACCAAATTCTAATCGCAACAAGAACCACACCCCGCGGCGTTTCACAGGCCACCTGTCGCAGATCACGAATCGGGCGTTCGCACTTCGTCAGTCACCACTCACCACTCAACAATCACGCCCTTCTCCGAAAGAGCCGCGCCTGTGACCACTCCAGCCCACCGCAAACACCACGACCGCCTCGACGAGCTCCGCAAGCTCAACCGCGAGGCCGAAGCCGGCGGCGGAGCCGAGCGCCGCGAGCGCGAACACAAGCAAGGCAAGCTCAGCGCCCGCGAACGCATTGACCTGCTGCTCGATGAAGGCTCATTCGAAGAGCTCGATAAATTCGTCCGACACCACTCCCACGATTTCGGCATGGAAACGCAGCGCCCGCCCGGCGACGGCTTCATCACCGGCTACGGGCGCATCGGCGGCCGCCTGGTGTACGTCTTCGCGCAGGACTTCACTGTCTTCGGCGGCTCGCTGTCCGAAGCCAACGCCGCGAAGATCATCAAAATCATGGATCTGGCCCTGCGCCAGGGTGCGCCCGTCATTGGCCTGAATGACTCCGGCGGCGCGCGCATTCAAGAGGGAGTGATGTCCCTCGCGGGCTACGCGGAAATTTTCCTGCGCAACACTCTTTCCAGCGGCGTGATTCCGCAGATCAGCGCAATCATGGGCCCTTGCGCCGGCGGTGCCGTCTACTCTCCGGCGATCACTGACTTCATTTTTATGACTCGCGACACCTCCTACATGTTCGTCACCGGCCCGGACGTCATCAAAACCGTCACTCACGAGGAAGTCACCAAGCAGGAACTCGGCGGTGCGATGACCCACAACGCCACCAGCGGCGTCGCCCATTTCGTTTCCCGCGACGACGCTGAATGTCTGGCCATGATCCGCGAACTCTTAAGTTACTTGCCGTCGAATAATCTCGACGATCCGCCGCGCAAACCCTCGAACGATCCCTGGGACCGCGCTACGCCCGCGCTCAATGCGCTCGTCCCCGAAAATCCGCAGCAGCCCTACGACATGAAAGACGTGATTCACGCGCTCGCCGACGACTCCGAATTTTTTGAGGTCCACGAGCACTACGCGAAAAATATTGTGGTCGGCTTCGCACGGCTCGATGGCCGCTCCGTCGGCATCGTCGCCAATCAGCCCGCCTTTCTCGCCGGCGTCCTCGATATCAACGCCTCGGTTAAAGGCGCGCGCTTCGTCCGCTTCTGTGACGCGTTCAATATCCCTCTGATCACTTTCGAAGACGTTCCCGGCTTCCTTCCCGGCACCCAGCAGGAATTCGGCGGCATCATCAAACACGGCGCGAAATTGCTCTTCGCCTTCGCCGAAGCCACCGTGCCCAAAATCACGGTGATCACTCGCAAAGCCTACGGCGGCGCCTACTGCGTCATGTCTTCCAAACACATTCGTACGGACATCAATTTCGCCTGGCCTACCGCCGAAATTGCCGTGATGGGCCCCGAAGGCGCCGTAAATATTGTCTACAAACGCGAAATTGACCGCGCGCCCGAATCCGAGCGTGAAAATCTCCGCCGCGAAAAGATCGAAGACTTCCGCGAACGCTTCGCCAACCCCTACGTCGCCGCCGAACGCGGCTACATTGACGCAGTAATCGAGCCCGCCGAAACCCGCGCCAAGCTAATCACCGCACTCCGCTCCCTGGAAAACAAGCGCGACACCAACCCCCGCAAAAAGCACGGCAACATCCCGCTATGAAACAAAACTCTCACGACGATTACAAAATGGGCACGATAAAAGCCGCTGATTGCTTGCTCACCATTATCATTCAGAAAAAGGGGCACTGGTATATCGGTACGGTCAAAGAGCTGCCCAGCGCTAATTCCCAGGGACGCACGCTCTCCGAGGTTCGTCGCAATTTGAAAGAAGCTGTTCAACTAATTGTAAACAAGCACGCGTTAATTTGGTGACAGCACACTCATGCCAGCGCACACTAGATTTTTAAGAGCGATTCCGGTAGTATGCCGTGGTTTTGTTCCACCGCCATCGTTCAGGGAAAGGTTAGGAAAACGGGATGACCAAGAAGCCCAGCGGCCCCAAGACTTTGCTCGAATCGCTCGATGCCCTAGTCGAGAAGCACCACCTGCTCAAGCACCCTTTCTACCAGGCTTGGTCCGCAGGCCGGCTCTCGAAGCAGCAACTGGGCTTGTACGCCGAGCAGTATTACCAGCATGTGCGCTCCTTCCCCGAAAACCTGAAGCAGCTCGCCGTCCGCACCAACGGTGATGCCACCCTGAAATCCATCGTGAAAGAAAATCTCGACGAGGAATTGGACGCGTCGGCGCCGCACCCGCAGCTTTGGCGCCAGTTCGCGGAGTCGCTCGGGGTAAGCGACGCATCCCTCGAAGGCGCCCACCCGCGACCGGGTGTCGCCGCGTTGCTGGACACCTATGACGAAGTGGCCACCCAGGGCTCAATGACGCAGGCGGTCGCCGCTTTCTACGTTTACGAAGCACAAGTTCCAGAAATCGCCACGCAGAAAATTTCCGGCCTGCGCCGCTTTTACGGAATCACCGAACCGCGCGCGCTCGCATACTTCGCGGTTCACGAAGAAGCAGACGTTCGCCATCGCGCCGCCTGGCGCGAATGGCTGGTGACCCAAACGAATGTGGACACCGTGGGCGTCCTCTGCGCCGCCGAACGCAGCCTGAAAGCACTCTGGGGCGCGCTCGACGCCGTCTATCCGCAAGGCTGCATGTCGAGAAATTAATTAATCTCGACCGCTACGGATTTTGCGTGAATTGAAAAAGTTTTTCCGAAGTTTCCTGGCGAGGATTCCGCGAAGAAGTTCTACTTTCAACTGTGAACTAACCTTCAACTGGCTTTCTTCAGCACCTTCACTCCGTCCCGTCCCGCAATGACCGCTTCCGAAGCGTATTTCAGAAACAATCCGTGTTCGACCAGTCCGACCACGTGATCCAGGTGATGCGCAATCTCCTTCGGATCCTCCATCGGCCCGAAGGCGCAATTGAGAATGTAATGTCCGCCGTCAGTAATGAACGGCTTCTGATCCGCTGCAATGCGCATCGAAGGATTTCCGCCCAGCTCGCGCAATTTCTTCGCAGTCACCTCCCATCCAAACGGCACCACTTCCACCGGCACTGCGACCAGCTGCCCCAATCGCTGTACGATCTTGGTGTCGTCCGCTACCACCGCCATGCGCTTGCTCGCGGCCGCCACAATTTTCTCCCGTAGCAGCGCGCCGCCGTGGCCTTTGATCAAATACAGCGGCCCGGGAAGCAGTTCGTCCGCGCCATCAATCGTCAAATCAATCTGCATGTGCTCCGCAAAAGTGGTGAGTCGGATTCCCAGAGAATTTGCTTGCTCGGTGGTCCGCTCGGAAGTGGGGATTCCGACGATGTGCAAACCATCTTCTTTCACTCTGCGGCCAAGCGCCGCCACGGCAAATGCCGCCGTGGACCCTGTGCCAAGACCAACGACCATTCCGTCTTGCACCAACTGCGCGGCGGCTTCGCCCGCCTCCTTCTTCCGCTGATCTTGTTGCGATAGTTGCGTCTGCGCGCTCATCTGAATATCTCCGAAGCGCTCATCATAGCCGGAGACGCAGGCATTTCCAACTCTTAGGACTGCGGACATTTGCGGCTTTCACAGTGCGCCAGATCGCTTGTCACATTTCTGTAATACTCGCGCACAATTCCTGCGCGGCGGGCCTTCGCAGTCTCCAGGAAAACGTAGTAGGCTCTTGCGTGCCGCGATGAATAGTCAAGAGACACAAAAGCTGCGCAATCTGCTGGCGCGACGCCAGTGGGCGCCGCTCATTGAGCAACTGCAGAAGTTCGGCCCGAGCGCAGCTGCCGACTTCTTCATGACCGTGTCGTACGACGAGCAGCGCGCATTGTTCCACGCGATGCCGATCGAGCTTGCGGCATCGCTGATCGTTCACCTGCCGTACTACCACGCTTACGTGCTGCTGCATTCGCGGCCCTCGCAGGACATGCGCAACATCATTGATGCGATGACTCCAGGCGAGCGCAATCATTTTCTCGACGCGCTGCCCGAGGAAGCTTGGCAGTGCCTGATGGATGAACTGGCCGCGGCAGGCTCCGGCGCCCCGTACTGTGCAGTGCCGGGAGAGCAGACGGGTGAGGTAACCACGGAGTTCGTGCCGGCTCCCGTGGAAGTCGAGCCAATCATCCAGGCCAAGCAAATTGAGAAGAGTTATGTGCAACCCGACGGGCGCCAGATTCAGGTAATCGCCCCCGTGGATTTGTCGGTCGAGCCGAATACGATCATCGCGTTGCTGGGACCGTCCGGCTCCGGAAAATCAACCCTGCTGCGAATTCTTTCGGGCCTCGCGGCTCCCTCGGCAGGAGAAGTTTTGTGGCACGGGAAACCGATGAGCCAATCGAGCCCGAATGTCGCTATCGTGTTTCAAAGCTTCGCACTTTTTCCGTGGCTCACCGTGCTGGACAACGTGGAAGCGCCTCTGCTCGCGCGCGGCAGCACGCATTTCGAACGCCATCGTCGGGCGCTGCGGGCCCTGGCTTCCGTCGGCTTGCATGGGTTCGAATCCGCCTATCCGAAGGAACTCTCCGGCGGCATGAAACAGCGCGTGGGCTTCGCACGGGCGCTAGCCGTGGAGCCGGAAATCCTGTTCATGGACGAGCCATTCTCCGCGCTCGACGTGCTGACTGCTGAAAACCTGCGCGGCGAACTTTTGGAGTTGTGGCTGGCCAAGAAAATCCCTACGCGCAGCATTTTCATTGTCACCCACAACATCGAAGAAGCCGTGCTTCTCGCGGACCGAATTATCGTCCTCGGCCGCAATCCCGCCAAAATCCGCGCGGACTTTCGGGTGCCGCTGCAGCACCCGCGCGACCGCAAGTCGGCGGCTTTTGTTCTGTACGTGGACTACATCTACAAAGTAATGACGCAGCCGCAGCTGGAGCTCGCGCCTCCCTCGAAGTCCGAGCGCAAAGAAAGAGCCTCGACTCAGATGCTGCCCCACTCGCGCCCAGGAGGCGTCGCGGGATTGGTGGAACTTCTGAACGATCGTGGCGGAGAAGAAGACCTCTACCACGTAGCGGAAGAATTGCTGTTGGAAGTAGACGATCTGCTGCCGATTCTGGACGCGGCGACGCTGCTGGGTTTCGCCACCGCGCATGAGGGCGACGTGCGCATCACACCCGCCGGCCGGGCGTTTGCGGAAGCCGATATTCCTACCCGCAAGGAGCTGTTCCGTAAGGCAGTGCTTGAGAACGTCTCGCTGCTGCAGCAAATGTACACTGCGCTCGAAAAGAAATCCGACCATACCATGCCGATGGAATTCTTCCGCGATCTTCTGGACGAACGCTTTGCTGAAACGGAAGTGGACCAGCAGGTCGAAACCGCGCTCAACTGGGGCCGCTACGCCGAACTCTTCACCTACGATCCCGAGGAAGATACCATTCATCTTCATCAGCTCGACCACCGCGACGAAAATTCCGCTGAAAGTGCTTCCTTGCACTAATGCCCTCGCAATCACAGAAATCCTCGTCCGGCGTGCTCACCTGGGGATCGATTCCCTCGACCGTCCCTTCGATCTTCCGCGATTTACCGATTCTTTTCGCGGCGTTGGCGCTTTTCTATGCCGTGCTGTCGATGACGCATTACTGGCTTTCGCCCGCGGGCCCGCCCACGGAAATCCATCTGGAACCCAGCGCTCTGCCGAAGTACGCGATGTTTTCAGTGTTGCGCATCGCAGCCGCATATGTCATCAGCCTGGCATTCACATTGGTATATGGATACGTCGCCGCGTACAACGCGCGCGCCGAGAAAGTTCATGGTGCCGCTGCTCGATACATTGCAGTCCATTCCGGTGCTGAGTTTTCTGCCCGGCGTGATGCTTGCGATGGTCGCGCTATTCCCCACTCGGCAAATGGGGGTCGAGTTGGGGTCTATCCTGCTGATTTTTACCGGGCAGGTGTGGAACATGACGTTCAGTTTTTATTCCTCGTTGAAAAGCATTCCGCGCGAAATGCGCGAAGTTGCGGAGGTGTACCGCTGGAGCTGGTGGCAACGATTCACGCAGATGGAGCTGCCTTATTCGATCATCGGGCTGGTTTGGAACTCGATGATGTCCGTGGCGGGCGGCTGGTTTTTCTTGATGGCCTGTGAAATGTTCACGCTGGGGGATCGCGATTTGCGCCTGCCGGGCCTGGGCTCGTATTTGCAAACCGCCGCGAACGCGGGCAACACTCGTGCGATCTTCTGGGGGCTTGGCGTGATGATAGGGATCATTATTTTGATAGACCAGATCATCTGGCGGCCGGTGATAGCCTGGGCGGAAAAATTCAAATTCGAGCAAGTAGAATCGGTGGACGCGCCAAGCTCTCCGGTGCTGGACCTCCTGCGCAGCTCGAGAATTCTGCCGTTCGTCGCGCGATTCACCGTGCGGCCCGCGAGCGAGGCGCTCACTCTGCATTTCGCCAGAAAACATACCTCGGCTGGTCCCGAAAGTGTGACGCGCAAGATTTTCCGATGGATTACACGCCTGCTGCTCTTGGCTCTGTTCGTCGGCGTCGTGTATGCATTCGGCAAAATGGTCCTCCTGCTCATGCACCTCACGCGCCAGGAGCTGAAAAGCATTTTTCTTGGCGCGGGGGCTACTTTCCTGCGCGTAGCGTTCACTTTATTCCTTGCGGCACTTTGGACGATTCCGGTGGGCGTGTGGATCGGACTGAAGCCCAAACTTTCGGCCATCGCGCAGCCCATCGCCCAAGTGGCGGCGTCCGTGCCGGCCACCGCGCTTTTTCCGATCATTCTGCTGGTGCTGATTCGCGCCGGCGGCGGATTGGGAATCGGCTCGATCGTGCTGCTGCTGCTGGGCACGCAGTGGTACATCCTCTTCAACGTGATCGCCGGAGCGATCGCCATTCCGACCGATCTGAAAGAGGTTTGCTCGATTTTTCGGTTTGGCAGGATGGAACGCTGGCGCGAGCTGCTACTGCCCGGAATTTTTCCGTTCTTAATTACGGGTTTTGTGACGGCGTCCGGCGGGGCTTGGAATGCCAGCATCATCGCTGAATATTTCAGGTTTCAGGGACACACGTATTTGACGACGGGGCTGGGCGCAGTAATCAGCAATGCGACGGACACCGGGAATTTCCGAGTGTTGCTGGCAGCGACGATTCTGATGGCTGCGATGGTCGTCACCATCAACCGGCTGGTCTGGCGTCGGCTTTACAATCTGGCTTCGACCCGTTTCCGACTGGAGAACTAGCCTCGCGTCACGCCGTCCGATCCATCTCTCTGCTTCGACTATCGTTTCACTGCCCAGTGCAGCCCTATCCCGCCGAAAATAAATTCGCGCGCGTCCAGCCGTTCGTAGCCCATGCTTTGCACCAGCACCGAGAAATCGGCTACGGAAACGAAACTGCGAATCGAGGCCGGAATGTACGTGTAGGTGCGCGGCCTTCCGTGCAGCAAAGTGCCCCAAAATGCGCCTTGCGCATACAGAAAGCCCAGATAAAGCTGGCGAAAGATTTTATTGCGCGGTAGAAAAAAATCGAGCGCAACCATCAAGCCGCCGGGCTTGGTGACCCGTTCAATTTCGCGCACTGCGGTGCCCAGGCACGGAAAATTGCGCAGGCCGTAACCGATGAAGACGCAATCGAACGACTTATCAGCAAAAGGCAGCAGCGTGGCGTCGGCGCACGCCGCTTCATTCAAGCCGTGCGCGCGCGCCAGCCGCAGCATGCCTTCCGTGATATCCACGGCGACCGAACGCGCTCCCGGCAAATTTTCCAGAACCAGCCGCGAAAAATCCCCGGTGCCCGAGGCGAGATCCAAAACCATGGCGTTTTCCGGCAGCGCCGCGCGCTTGACGCCAAGCCGTTTCCACCGGCCATCCATGCCATAAGAGATGACGCGCGTGATGAAATCGTATTTTGGAGCGATGGCGCTGAACATTTCACGCATCAGCCGGGTATCTTGGCGTTCTACCGGGGTTTCCATGGTCCGCGTGCGAATCTTACACGGATTGCGGCCGCTAAACGCGAGCTTATTTCGTTTTAGTGCGACGCGAGCGTGAGTCCACTCGCTCGCTCGAGAAACTCCGGCAGGTGCTTTTGGACGCTCTCCGCGTTGTTTCCCATGTGGCTCGCCAATTGACGCTGAGCGGTTTGCACCGTCTCAAGATCGGTGCCGCCCACGCCCGCGAGAAGATTTTCGGCTCGAACAAAGCAAGCGTACACGAGTTCGTCGGGCCGCCGATGCCGGCGCAGGAATTGGCCGTAGTTGAACCAATCGAAAGCCTCACTGCGCGGGTCTCCACTCTTTGCATCCGCGGCGAGGGCGCGTTGATAGGATTGGGCGGCGGCCGCGACGTCGCCAGACTTGTCCTGCAAATCCGCGCGGTGAGCCAGAGCCAGGGCCTCCAACTTCTTGTCCTGATTTTTCTCCGCAAGAGCAATCGCGGCGTTGTATTCCACCAGAGCTGCCGGCAATTGATTTGTGCGCGCTTCGTCGTCCGCCAGTTGAATCGTGGCCGACGTAGCTTGCTGCCGTCCCAACGCCGGATCTTGCGAGGCCGCAAAGGCTTGGGTGTCCGCCAGCTGCAGAAAAGCATTCCAATGGCGCGAAGCAGCGGCAAATTCTCCGCGCTGATCAAAAGCTTCCGCAAGATAGAGATGAACGTTCGGCTGGTTCGGATTTACGTCCACGGATTTCTCCCAAGCATCCATAGCCTCGTCCGGATGCCCCAGCCGGGCGGCGAGCAATCCGTAATTGACGAGCGAATCGGCGTCGCGCGGAAATTGCTCGAGCATTTTCTGGTAGTGCGCGTAAGCGTCCGTGTAGCGGCCGTCTTCGATCATCGCGCGCGCGCAAGCTTGCTGCAAAGCGATGCTGTTCGGATTTATTTCGATGGCGCGACTCAGCGCAGCGACGGCTTCATCACGCTTGCCCGACTGAGATTCGGCGCGCGCGATGCGCGCCTGCACCGCGCTGTCGTACGGATTTATTTTGGCGGCGCGCAGCAACGCTGAAAGATTGCCGTCGTCTGTGCGCAACGAGAAGTGCAATTGGTCGAGGCCGCCCCACAGAAAAAGCAACCCTGCGAGCGAGACGCGAAATGCTGGCGCGGAGAAGACGCGCGTTCCCCAACTTGGACGAGAGCCGGCAGCGCGCGGGGATACAGGCGCCGAAACCGCCGCCGAAGCTGCCGTCGAAGCTTTTCCGCCGCTGCGGTCCACGAGCAGCGACGAAACGCGCGAATCGCGCAGTTTCCACAGCGCGCCGTCGAGGATGAAATGATGAATATTCACGAGCGCCATGAAAATCAGGAAGCTGGTCGTGAAATCGTAGTGAAATAAATAGCTCACCAGCCAGGGCCCGGGAATGAATAGCGCGATTCCGCCCGCGATGAGTGTCGCGAAGTAAGCGGCCATATGCCAAGTTTGCTGCCCCGCGGCGCGCGCTTCGCGGCGCTGGTAATAACTGGTGATCCAGATGTATTGCGCGGAATGCAGCACCGCGAGGATGCCGCTGCTGTAGCGTGTCTGCGGCACCTGCGAGGCAGAAGTCAATTCGAGCAGAGTCGGCAGCACGAACCATAGGAATTGTGTGAACGCCAGAGTGAGGGGCGCCAGCAGCGCTCGAGCTCCTTTTTCGCGTATTAGCCGCTGAAAACCAAGAAACGTAAACACCAGGAACGCCGCGCCGAGTGCCAGCCGCATCGGCAAGGTGAATTTCACGGGCAGCCCCAACGAAAGAATGAGTGGATCGTTCGAACCGCCCGTTTCGAAGCTCGCCAGCAGCATCAGGTACGAAGCCACAAACGCGCCGCGCAGCCAACGCTTTTCGCTAGCGGTGATTTCCGCGCCGCTGCGCCGCACAAACATCATCAGCAGTCCATAATTCTGGCCCGAGTAGTGCCAGGGACTCCAACAGATGTAGAGCGTGAAGACCCAGGGAAACAGCCGCGGTGACGCGTGCAGCACGATTCCGGTAAGCACCACCAGAAGCGTGACGTGCAGCGTGACGAATTTGTATTTCTCGAAGTCCGCGCGCGTGTGGTACGCGCGGTAAATCGTGGCCATGAAATGCGGATAATTGAAAACGATCGCCAGCAGATAAAACGCCACGGCCCAACCGTGCGCGTGCGTCGGGCTCATCCACATCGCCACGCCCAACAGCGGCGCGGACCATGCGCCGCAACCCACCAGCAGATCGAGCCAGGGACGGTAGATCCACGCGCTTGCAGGTCCGGCGGGCCCCGCCTGCGCTGGTGGCGAAGCTGCCGATGGCGTTGCGGGAAGCGTTTCGACCTGGATACTCAATTCAAGAACCTCAACTTGTCCGTCACGTCACACATCCAAATCGGCCCCGGCGCACGTAATTCCTTTGAAGAAAGTGTGAAGAGAAAGTGTACTTCGATTGGAACCCCCTTCCGCGCTACACCCGCGGCGATATGTTGAAAGCGTAACTTCCATGTGATACAGGGATGGAGGGCCAGCGGCGAGCCGCGGAGATTCAGATTATGCGGGAACGGGGATTTGTGGCCTAATAATGTGGAGGATTCGCCGCAGGCGAGTCGAAGCGCTAGCGAATTCTCCTCAACGCGATCTCGTCCATTCTTGTCACCTAACGCCACCCGTTGGAATCATAATCTTCTGAGAGGAGCATCAAAATGCAATTGGGAATGATTGGTCTTGGCAGGATGGGCGCCAACATGGTTCGGCGCCTGATGAAAGCAGGGCACGAGTGCGTGGTATTCGACATGTCGCAGGCCAGCGTGCAGGCGCTGGCGAAAGAAGGAGCCACGGGCGGAAGCTCGCTCGATGATTTTGTCGCGAAGCTGAAACAGCCTCGCGCAATCTGGCTGATGGTCCCGGCCGCTGTGGTGGATGGCACCCTCGCACAACTGGCGCCGAAGCTGCAGAAAGACGACATCGTGATTGACGGCGGTAATTCCTACTACATTGACGATATTCGCCGCGCGAAGGAATTGACACAGAAGGGATTTCACTACGTGGACGTAGGCACCAGCGGCGGCGTATGGGGCCTCGACCGCGGCTACTGCATGATGATCGGCGGCGAGCAGGCAACCGTGCAACGCCTGGATCCAATCTTCAAGGCGCTGGCGCCCGGACGCGGCGACATCCCGCGGACACCGGGGCGCGAAAAGATGGGCGGGACGTCCGAGGACGGCTATTTGCACTGCGGCCCCTCGGGCGCGGGTCATTTCGTAAAGATGGTTCACAACGGCATCGAATACGGTGTCATGGCCGCCTACGCGGAAGGTCTGAATATCCTGCACCACGCGAATGTGGGAAAAAACAAGCAGACCGACGATGCGGAGACCACGCCGCTGCGCAACCCCGAACACTACCTCTACGATTTGAATCTTCCAGACATCGCTGAGGTATGGCGGCGCGGCAGCGTGATTGCTTCATGGCTGTTGGACCTCACCGCAATCGCACTTGTGAAATCGCCGGCGCTCGATAATTTCTCCGGGCGCGTATCCGATTCAGGCGAGGGCCGCTGGACCATCCAGGCGGCGATCGAAGAAGGCGCGCCGGCTCCGGTGCTCACCGAAGCTCTCTACGAACGTTTCACTTCGCGTCGAGAATCCGACTTTGCCGACAAGCTGCTTTCCGCCATGCGTTTCGAATTTGGCGGACACCAAGAGAAGAAATCCTAACCTTTATGCCGAATGTAATTTCATGAGGGAGAAATAATCTATGGCGGAAACAACAGTTCCACACCCGGCCGCAACCGATACGAGTACCCTGAACCCTGCCGGAATGCCCATTCCGATGGGGAAAATCCCTTCCGATGCCTTGGTCTTCTTCGGCGCAACCGGCGACCTGGCTCACAAAAAAATCTTTCCCGCGCTGCAGGCCATGGTCAAGCGCGGCAACCTGAATGTTCCGGTCATCGGCGTCGCCAAGGCCGGCTGGACAATCGAGCAATTGCGCCAGCGCGCCCGCGACGGCATTGCCACGTTCGGCGGCGGCGTGGACGAAGCGGCGTTTGCGAAGTTGGTGCAATTGCTGAAATACATTGACGGCGATTACGCGGACCCTGAGACCTTCAAGCAATTGCGCTCCGTGCTCGGCAAGGCCGAGCATCCCACGCACTATCTGGCGATTCCTCCGAGCCTCTTTGCCACGGTGGTGGAGGCTCTGGGAAAGTCGGGCAGCGGAGATGGCGCGCGCGTCATCATCGAGAAACCGTTTGGCCATGACCTCGCTTCGGCGCAGCGCCTAAATGCGATTTTGCAATCCGTCTTCCCCGAGTCTGGCATCTTTCGCATTGATCATTACCTCGGCAAGGAAGCGGTCGAAAATTTGCTGTTGTTCCGGTTCGCGAATGCCTTCCTCGAGCCTATTTGGAACCGCAATTACGTTCATAGCGTGCAAATCACCATGGCGGAATCGTTCGGCGTGGCGGGACGCGGCAAGTTTTACGACGAAACTGGTGCAATCCGCGACGTGATTCAGAACCACCTGCTACAAGTGGTTGGCTTCCTGGCGATGGAGCCGCCCACCAGCATGTATCCGGAATCCCTGCGCGATGAACAAGTAAAGATTTTTAGGATGATTCCGCCAATCTCGCCGTCGCACCTCGTCCGCGGACAATTTGCCGGCTATCACAATGAGCCCGGCGTAGCGCCCGATTCGCAAGTGGAAACCTTCGCGGCGCTTCGCTTGGAGGTTGATTCGTGGCGTTGGGCGGGCGTTCCATTCCTCATTCGCGCGGGAAAGCGCTTGGCCGTCACTGCCACGGAGGTGTTCGTGAAGCTGCGCCAGCCGCCATTGACAAAATTGCCGCCCGGATCGAATTATTTTCGCTTCCGGCTGGGCCCCGATCTGTCGCTGAATCTTGGCGCGCGCGTCAAGAAACCGGGACCCACTCTGCAAACGATAAGCACGGAGCTCTCCGCCGTCTCTTCGGATGAAAAAAACGAGATGGAGGCTTACGAGCGCCTGCTGACGGACGCGATGAAGGGCGATTCGCTGCTCTTTGTGCGGCAGGACGCCGTGGAAGCGGCCTGGGCTATCGTGGATTCCATTCTCGGTAATGCAGTCCCGGCTCTGCCGTATCAGCCCGGATCGTGGGGACCGCCTGAATCAGCGCAGCTCGCCGCATGCGTGGGAGACTGGCACAATCCCGATGGCAAACCCGCCGGCAGCTAAGTGAATGTGCGGAGAACTTGGCATCGCACGGCGAGATCTTCACGCAACGGGTTTCGCGGCGCGCTGTCCACCGACCGCATATAAGAGCGCTCCCACCGCTAGAAGGACGCCGGACAAACCTACTATTTTCGCTACGGCCACGAATTTGTGCGGCTCGTCGGCGGCCGGTATCACCGAGAAAATGATGGTGATAAGCGTGGTCATGAATCCCAGCACGCCGAGCGCAGTCGCGACCGGCCGCCCGCCGGGAATTCGTATCGTTCCCGCGGCCACTGGCTCCCGCTGCAAACGTATCAGCGACGCGAATACGAAAAGATAAGGAACGAAATACGTGATGATTCCCATGCTCACGAGAACCTCGTAAGCGCCGTAAACGCTGGTTCCCGCCTGGCTCAACACAATAAAAATTGCGCCGCAAATAGCTTGGACCAAAAGCGCGACGTGCGGCGTGCCCCACTTCGGATGTACGCGCGCAAACGCTTCTGGCAAATAACGATCAAGGCCCGCCACGAACGGCAGCCGCGCCGATACCGCCAACCATGCGCCGAGCGCGCCGAGATTGCTGATCGTGATCAACAACGCAGCGACCGGCACAATTCCCAGGAAGCCGACGCGCTCCGCGGATTGTGAAATTGCCTGCATGATTCCTTCCAAGCCGCTCACTTGATGGGCGGGCAATGCAATCAGCACAGCGACCGTGCCCAGAATGTAGCCCGTGGTGACAAACGCGCCTCCCGCGAGCAAGCCGCGCGGCAAATTCCTGCGCGCGTCTTTCACCTCGTCCCCGAGAAATGATGCCGATTCCGACCCGCCCAACGCGTAGACGATCGTGGCCATGAACAGCACATCGCGAAAATGCATGTGCGGAGTCATCGCGGCGGGAGTGAAGCTCGTCGCCGAGCCGAAACGATCCCACGCCGTGGCGGCGATGCCGAAAAGAATCGCGATCGGCAGCCACGTTCCGAGTGCGCCCAGGTTGTGCAGCCACTTGCCTACCGAAAGCCCAATCACGTTCAAGAACGTCGCAATCGCAAGACCCAGCATGGCAAACAAGAAGAAATATGTCCTGTTGTTGGAAAGCGCGAGCCAACGCGCAGGTCCCGCATAGAGCGCGTTACTCGCGGCGAAATAAAGCACCGCGGGGAAATAAGGAAGATTGCTGGTCCAGTAGGTCCAACCGGTCATGAATCCGGGAAATTCGCCGAACGCGCGCTTGCTCCAGATGTACATCCCGCCTTCTTGCGGATATCGCGCGGAAAGTTCCATCACAGAAAGCGCGAGAGGCAGGTAAAACGCGCACCAGGCGATAAGCCAGATGATGACGGCGCTTGCGCCCACCGTCGCGGCCGTGGCAATCCAGCGCAGGCTGATGCCGGTGACGATATAAAACATCACCAGGTCCCGAAAACCCATCGCGCGACGAGGGCGGCTAGGGACTGGAGTGTCGGTCATTAGCGGAAATTCCGAAAGCACGTCGCCATGAGGCCGACATCATCCTCCGAAGCCACGCCGAAAAGCGAGTACGTTTCGCTGTGCAGCACGGGATGTGGACCGCGCCTTGCGCGTCATTTATTTCACGAAGCGCTATGGCTGTGCCTTGGCCTTTGCGTCGTGGCTGTAATATTCGTAGGCAGACATCGGTTTTTCGCCGCCTTTTTTCCACACGCGGTCGTCGGCAGGAACCTTACCCAAGACACGGGCCATTTCGCGAATATGTGTCGCCACGGCGCCGCAGCACGCGCCGATATAATTCACACCGAGATTGCGCGCCTGCGCCGCGTATTCACCCATTTCGCGTCGGGTCAGTTGGTGAGGTTCGAGCTGATCCGGAAACGCGGGCAGACTGGTGAAATCGCGATGGGCGTGCGTCGTGCGATAGGCGACTGGCTGGCAACCGATGTAGCCCTTTACCGCCTTGCGCATTTCGGCCATCAGCGGCAGCGAGTGCTCGGGACTGCGCAAGCAATTAATTCCGACCACGTCGGCTCCGGCATCGGCGAGAGCCCGCGCTGCGTTCGCGGCGGTGCTACCGTCGGTGGTGATATCTTCATTTTCAAAGCAGATCGTGACCATCACAGGCAACTTGGTGGCTTTGGCGCGCTCGACTGCCAGTAGCGCTTCTCCTAAGTACGAAAACGTCTCGCCGATGATGAAGTCCACGCCTTCGGCGACCTGTACGTCGAGTTGCTCGTCGAAGGTCCTGCGGACGCGATCAGCCGCGGTCTTACTGTCCGGCTCGTACATCCACGTGAGGCTCAAATTGCCGGCCACCAGGCATTTGTCCCCCGCAGCCTGCTTCGCGATGCGCACCGCCGCACGATTTAACTCCTCCACGCGCTCCTCCATGCCCACGGTGGCGAGCTTGTCGCGGCTGGCATAGAACGTGAGAGCTTGCAGCACCTCCGCGCCGGCGTCGCGAAATTCGCGGTGCAGCTCGAGCAGCGCCTCGGGATTGTTCAGCGCCACTTCCGGAGTAAACGGTCCCGCCCGGACGCGCCCGCGCTTTTCCAGTTCGAGCAAGTAGCCGCCATCCCCAAGCACGACGCCTTCGGACAATCGTTCCAGGATCCCCTTCTTTTTGTTGTTTGCCATTTCGCTCCCTTCTGGACTGCACGTCACGCGTGCGCCGTTTTGATCTTTCCTCGTTTGCAATCGCGGATTACGCGATGCGCTGCGTTGTAGCCCGGCGCGCCCGTCACTCCTCCGCCCGGATGTGCGCCGGCACCACACAGGTATAGGCCTTCAATCGGCGTGCGATACTGCGCCCAGCCCGCCACTGGGCGCATAAAGAAAAGCTGCTCGAGCGACAGATCGCCGTGAAAAATATTGCCCTCGGTAAGGCCGTAGGTGCGTTCCAGCTCCAGCGGGGTTAAAACTTGCCGGGCCACGATCGCGTTTGGTACGTTCGGGGCATACTCCGCGATTTTTTTCACCACGCGATCACCCAGCAATTCGCGATTCTCGTCCCATGTGCCATTCCGCAGCTTGTACGGCACGTATTGAATGAATGTGGTCATGATATGCCGGCCTGGCGGCGCGAGCGTCGAGTCCACGTTCGAAGCGACCACGCAATCCACCCACAGTTCTTCGGGGATTTCGCCGAATTTGGCGATGTCGTAGCAACGCTCTGCAAATTCCAACGAAGGGACGAGCGTGAAAAGCGAGCGCTGCGAGGCATTGAAATCGCACGGCATCCCGATCACGCGCGGCTCTTCGCTCAGCACGAAATTCACTTTGGCGCACGGCCCGTCCATCTTGATTCCAGCGATAGCACGGCGAAAATCGTCGGGAAGTTCGCGTTCGTCTACCAAACCCAGAAACGTCCGTTTGGGATCCGCGTTCGAAAGAATAATGCGGCCCGAAATTTCCGAGCCATCTTCGAGGACCACACCTCCCGCGCGGCTGTCGCGCACGGCGATCTTCGCGACGGGCGCAGACGTCAAAATTTCGCACCCCGATTTTCGGCACGCTGAGGCGAGCGCTTGGGTAATCGCTCCCATTCCACCGATCACGTGTCCATAGAACCCTTGAATCTCCCCGTCGCCACCGCTCAGCAAATGAAAGAGCAATCCGAACGCGCTGCCCGCGTCGTAGGGACCGCCGTGCTTGCCGTAAACATTGTTCGCCAGAAACATCGTCTTCATTTTCTCGGACTCGTAATTTCGATCGAGAAAATCGCCGAGGCTTCCGGTGAGAAACGAAACCAACTGCGCGACTTCTTCGCCCTTCATGCCGCGAAATCTCTTTCCCACGCGTAACAGCTCGAACCAGCCTTCCGCGCCCCGGCGCCCCGGGTTGGGCGGCGGTTCCAGGAAATACGGCTGCAGATAGCGCGCGAGTTTTTTCAGCTGGTCGTCCACGCGCACAAAAGTTTCCGCGTCGCGCGGCGAAAGCTTGCGAAACTCCGCGACAGCGCGGTCGCGGTCAGCCCACCACGGCACCACCCGCCCATCGGGAAAGGGAACCAGCAAACCGGGATCGCAGGGCACCATGCGCAGCCCGTGCGCGCCGAGATCCAGATCCCGAATAATCGTGGGGCGCAGCATGCTCGCGATGTACGAAGTCGTGGACGCGCGGCATCCCGGCGCGATCTCTTCCGTCACGCAGCAGCCACCCACGATTTCGCGGCGTTCCAGAACCAGCGTTGCAAATCCAGCGCGCGAAAGGTACGCGGCGGCCGTCAGGCCGTTGTGGCCGGCGCCGATAATAATCGCATCATAGGACTTGCGTTGGGGAGGCATGTAGGCTTAGGATGACCGCCAGTCACGAGCGTTTTACCGGACCGGCTTGCCCGCAGTAAATAGCATAATTGGGAGAAATATTTCAATGAGAGCTTTCAGTCATGACCACCAGTCACACGGACACACGAAGACCTTGCGCCTCGCCTCTCAGGCCTCCGCGAAGCGGCCGTCCGCCACTCCGCGCCTGGAGGCCAAACGCGCACGCATTGTGGACGCTGCGCTGCGCCATTTTGCCGAACATGGCTACCACGCCGCGCGCATCGAGGATCTTTCGGCGCAACTGGGTGTCGCCAAGGGCTCAATTTTCCAATATTTCGGCAGCAAGGGCGGCCTGTTCGTGGAAGTTTACAAGAAGGCCGTGCGCTCTTTTCCCGCCTACCTCGATTGCCCTTCGCAGATTCGTGAGAAGGGTTTTTTTGAAACATTGCGCTACTGGTTGCTGCGCACCGAACGCCTGGTGCGAGAGGATTGGATTCCGTATCGCGTCGCGCTGCTGGGAAATTACGGCGTTGATCTCGCACTGAAGCGCGAAATCAATCGCTTCCTGCTTGCGGAAGATCCTTACGGCAGCACGGCGTTCGTGCGCCTGGGAATCGCGCGCGGCGAAGTGCGTTCGGATATTGATCCCGCGCTGATCGTTTCCATCATGGACTGGACCATGGAGCGGTTTCAGGATGCGTTGCTGACCGAAGAGCTGGATCCCGGCCTGTTTCCGCATCCGGCGGACCCGGAAAAGAATAACGCTCGCATCAATCAATTCTTGCTGGTGCTGCGCGGCGCGATCGGAGTTTGAAGCGCGGGCAACATTTCTAGATCAGAAAAATCGCAACGACGCGTGAGGAGAGTAGTGCATGGAACCGACGCTGAAGGAAATTCTCGCTTCGTATAACGCAGCCGCGGCGTTGCCTGACGCGCATACGATTCCGGCCTCGTGGTATACCGACCCGCGAGTCGCGCAACTTGAGTTGCAGAACGTTTTTTCGCGCGCGTGGCAGGCGATTGGCCGCGCAGTGCAGGTCGAAAAGCCGGGGCAGTACGTCACCGCAAGCGTCGCTGGCGAGCCGGTAGTCGCCGTACGCGGCGGTGATGGAAAGCTGCGCGCGTTTTTCAACGTCTGCAGGCATCACGCGATGACGGTAATGAACGAGCCGTGCGGCCACGCGCAACACATGCGCTGCCCCTATCACGGCTGGACCTACAATCTAGAAGGCGAGCTGCGGGGCATGACGGAATTCGAGGGAGTCTGCAATTTCGATCGCGCGCAAAATGGCCTAGTCCCGATTCGCGTGGACACCTGGGAAAATTTCGTTTTTGTCAATTTGGATATGCACGCGGGATCGCTGCAGGAATTTCTCGGCGCACTGGTAGGGTTGGCGAAACCGCTCGGCTTCGGCGGCCTGCAATTTGTCGAGCGCCGCAGCTACACGCTGAATTGCAACTGGAAAGTCTACGTGGATAATTTTCTCGACGGCGGTTACCACGTCCCGCACATGCACAAAGGGCTGAACAGCGTCCTCGATTACACGAATTACACGATCGAGAACGTGGATCGCTGCTGCGTGCAGTCCAGCCCGGTCGCGGTGGATAAAAGCTCGGAAGCCAGCGCCGCGGCCACGCGCAAGGGCGATCGCGCCTATTATTTCTGGCAATATCCAAATCTCATGCTGAATTGGTACGAAGGCTACCTCGATACCAATCTGGTCCTTCCGCTGGGAGTGGATCGCTGCGAAGTAATTTTTGATTTCTACTTCGGCGATACGCGCGAATCGCAAATGCCGTACATCCGCGAGAGCATGGGCGTCAGCGAGCGCGTGCAGCAGGAAGACATTGTGATCTGCGACGGCGTCCAGCGCGGCCTGAGTTCGCGGGCGTATCAGGCGGGGAGGCTTTCGGTGCGCCGCGAAGCAGGCGAACATTTGTTTCACCGCTTGCTTGCAGCGGACTTGCAAGACACGCGGGCTGCCATCGCGCGATAGGCGCGCATTGCGGCGTTCCGCAGCGTTTCGCTGCGCCGCCAAAATCCTCAGTCGAAAATTACCGTCTTGTTGCCGTAAAGCAGGATGCGATTTTCGATGTGCCAGCGCACGGCCCGCGAGAGCACTACTTTTTCCAGGTCGCGCCCCTTGTGAATTAAATCCTCCAGCGTATCCCGGTGCGAAATCCTCACCACGTCCTGCTCGATGATCGGCCCGTCGTCCAGCACTTCGGTAACGTAATGGCTCGTAGCGCCAATCAGTTTCACTCCCCGGTCGAACGCCTGCTGGTGCGGCTTGCCGCCCACAAACGCGGGTAGAAACGAGTGATGAATATTGATGATGTGGTGCGGCGGGTACTGCCGAATAAAGTCCCAAGACAGCACCTGCATGTAACGCGCCAGGACGATCAGGTCAATGCCATGCGGGCGCAGCAGGTCGAGCTGTTGGCGCTCGGCTTCCGATTTATTTTCCTTGGTAACCGGAATCACGTGCAGCGGAACGCCGTAAAAGTCCGCCCAGCGTTGCACGTCCGCGTGATTGCTGATGATGAGAGGAATTTCGCAGGCTAGTTCGCCGCTGCGTTGGCGATAGAGCAGATCCACCAGACAGTGATCGTAGCGGGAAACGAAGATCGCGACTCTCGGGCGATAGCCGGAAAGTGCCACACGCCACTGCATTCCAAAACGATCGGCGACGGGCTGAAAGTGCTTCGCGAATTCGCGCATATCGAGCGTGAAATCCGCGAGGTCCCATTCCACGCGCATCAGAAATAAATTTCGTTCGGCGTCCTGATGCTCGTCGGCGTGCAGTGTATTGCCATTACCGCGATAAATGAAATCGTGGATGGCGGCATTCAAGCCTTTCTGGTCGGGACAGCTGACCAGCAGGATGGCGGTATTCTTCATACCGCCCTCCGAGTGAAAACACGCGCTGGAGAGCTCGCGCCGCGACCACGTACACCCAAGAGAGATCCCTCGCTGCGCTCGGGATCACAAACAGTGTGGCCAAAGTTATTGATGATCACGCGGGACCGTCGCCTCCCAGGTTTTGTCGCGCAGCGGCTTGCCATTTTCGGTTAGATGGCGCTCGAAGTGATAGTAGAAATTCTTTTCGTCGCTGCGTAGGCTAAGGACGACGCTCCAAACTAGGACCCGCCCCGGAAGCTCTACAGTCGTCGAGCCTTCTCCGTGCACGGTGCTATCTGCGGGTTTGGCATCTGCAACGAAGTAACTCATCTGCTCATGGTCCTTCATCTTGCCCCACGGATACGTGCTGGAATCGTTGCCACTCCAAGCGACGCGCGTCGAGCCGGCCAGCACATCGCGCGTCACGGTCCAATCCTGCGGCGGCCAAGTGTCGCCTTGCGAAGAAACGCCGGCGAGCGGTGGCTCCTTTTCCGGCGCGGTGTAATTCGGACGCGCAGGCGGATCCAACGGAACGAGCGGAAGTTCCAGCCGCGACGCGTCGGGACCGCCATACCATAGCGAAGTCGTCATCGAATACGGCGTCGGCCAAATCATCGGCCACAGCGCGTTCGAAATCCCCACACGAATGCGGTGACCAATCGGGAATCGCCAACTGGTGACGTGCAGCTCGATGGGAATTACATACTTGCGATCAGGTTCGAGATCGGTGGGCTTCTCGGCGGAATCGCGCTGCGCGCCGCTTTGCCCTGCGCCGGTAATCATCGTCACCGTGCCATCCGGTGCTACGTCCGAAAGGCGCACGAACCAATCTGCCAACGGCGCGCTCGAAGAAACTTGCAGAGTAACTTTCGGCCAGCCCAGCAGTGCGGTGTCTTGCACGAGCGGCGAGGAATCGTAAGTGAGGCTATAGGCGTCAATCGGCCGTTGGTCCGCAGTCAAATCGCCCCACCAGAAACCGGCCTCCTCACCGATGGACGCGACGTATTGCAGTGACTCACCGCCGATGGTCAACGCCGGCGGAGGCGCGTTGCCCAAAATGTGATTCGGCTCGAGAAAAAATGTCTGCGTATGCGTGTCCGCGGGCGGCCAAGTTTTCTCCGCGCGCCAGTCACCGGGAATTTCCGCGATATTCGGATCGGGCGGATACCAATGGCGCATGTAAACCTCGAAGCGCGGCTCGTCCATGATTCCGTTTTGCTCGCCTTTCAGCCAGTAATCCCACCAGCGCGTGGCCTCCACGCGCCATTCGATTGAAGGGCCCGGCTCGGCTTCGTGCGGGAACGTATGATTCCACGGGCCGAGCAGCGCCTTGATCGGCGCTTTGGAATATTCAAAGAAGCGCGGGATGCTGTCGCGATAGCCGTCCAGAAATCCGCCGATCATGAAACTGGGCACGGTGTACTCGGCGTAATGATTGGGCGCGACGGAGGCGCGGCGCCAGAATTCGCCGTCGCGCTGATGCTGCAAATAAAGCAGGAACCAAGGCGTGGCATCGAAACGCACGGCGAGCGATTTTTCATCGGTGGGGAAATCGGGCGCGCGCGTCATGCCTAACTGCAAATCCATGCCCAATTCGTACTCGTCGGCATGCATCAGCCCGTCAATATAATGAATGTCATCGTGAAATAAATCTTCGGTGGCGCACATGGCGATAATGGCCTTTAGTGCCGGAGGATGCAGCCGCGCCATCTGGATCGCATTGAAGCCACCCCAGGAAATTCCCATCATGCCGACGTTGCCGTTCGACCAAGGCTGCTTAGAGAGCCAGTCAATCACGGTGAGACCGTCTTGCTGCTCTTGATCTGAATATTCGCGATCCGGCGGCGTCCCTTCACTCGCGCCCGTGCCGCGAATATCCACACGCGCTGCGACGTAACCGCGCCGCACGAAGTAAGAATGCAAATCCGAGTCGCGCGCAAGAGTCCAATCGTCTTTGCGGTAAGGCAAATATTCCAGGATGGCGGGAAATCTCTCGCCGGGCTTCACATTTGACATCGGAACGTCCGGCATGTAGAGATTCACTGCTAGACGCACACCATCTCTCATGGGAATCCAAGCCTGAACCACTCTCATCGTTCTATAAGTAGGCGGCGATGGAGCCTGCGTGGCGTTTGGCGTGGCACCGCGCACAGCCCCGCCGGCCAGCAGTAATACAGAAATGACTGCGATCATCGAGCATTGCAGGTAATTTTTCATTTTCGCCTTGGAGGCTATCACATTCGTCGGGAGCGGCGCGGCGGTTCGCAGGAACCAGGGAATTCTTGCGGGCCGCGGGGGTGACCGCAAGTCGCGCTCAGCTTGTGGGCTGAATTCATTCATTGATATTCTTCGATGAATAGGGTAGCATTGAAGTCGAAATGGGGAGCTGAATACAAGATGGCAAGTACGAAGACGTCGAATGTCTCCAACGGGGATTGTTGCCGTCCAGCCGTGCCTCCAAAGCTGGGAGTGGCGCGTGCCCGCGAATATGCCGGATGGTTCAACGCTCTGGCCGATCCCACGCGCGTGCGCATCTTAAATCTGCTGGCCGCCAACCGCGAACCGGTCTGCGTCTGCGACATCGTGAAGCATTTCCCGATCGGCCAGCCGACAATTTCGCATCACCTGAAAATCCTGAAGAAGACGCGCTTTGTATTCTCGGAGCGGCGGGGCACTTTCATGTATTACAGCGTGAACCGCAAGTGCCTGGCCGAATTTCCGGGCGCGGCGCGGCTGATCATGGACGTATAACCCAAGCAGCACGCAAACTTTCAAATGGTTTGCGCGGATGCATCGAACATTGACGATGTTCAATAAAGGAGAAGGCCCAATGGCTACTGACAGCATCAAGGAAGTGGTGAGAAGCAAGTACGGCGAAGCAGCGCGGCGCGTGGCGGCGGGTGAAACGGGCAACTGCGGCTGCCAATCAAGCGCGATCCCCTGCTGCGATCCCATTTCGTCCAATCTTTACGCCGCAAGCGAAACAGCCGGGTTGCCGGACCAGGCCGTCCAAGCATCGCTTGGCTGCGGCAACCCCACGGCGCTTGCTCAACTGAATCCTGGCGAAACCGTGCTGGACCTCGGCTCGGGCGGCGGAATTGACGTCCTGCTCTCCGCCAAACGCGTCGGGCCTACCGGCAAAGCGTACGGCCTGGACATGACCGACGACATGCTCGCCCTCGCGCGCGAGAACCAGCGCAAAGCCGGCGCGACCAATGTGGAATTTCTGAAGGGAGAGATGGAAAACATTCCGCTGCCGGAAAATTCAGTGGACGTGGTGATTTCCAATTGCGTGATCAATCTTTCGGCGGACAAGGACCGCGTACTGCGCGAAACGTTTCGCGTGCTGCGCCCGGGCGGTCGATTTGCAGTTTCGGACGTGGTAGTGCGTGGCGAGGTCCCTGCGGATGTGCGCCGAAACGTTGAGCTGTGGGTTGGCTGCGTGGCCGGGGCGATGGAAGAATCGGAATACCGCACGAAACTCGCCGCAGCGGGCTTCGAAGAAATTGAGGTCGAGCCGACCCGCGTCTATAGCGTGGAAGACGCACGGCAATTTCTCACTACGCAGGGGATTGATGTGGACGCAATCGCGCCGCAAGTGGAAGGAAAATTTGTGAGCGCGTTCGTGCGGGCGAAAAAGCCAGTGGCAATGGCTGCTGTGGCGCAGCGCGACTGCTGCGGCCCGGCATGCTGCAGCCCCGCTGACTCAGCTACCAAGGTGCGGCCGTGAAATCGCATTACAACGTGCTTTTTCTCTGCACCGGAAATTCGGCGCGGTCGATCATGGCCGAGGCGATTTTGAATCGCAAAGGCCGGCCGACGTTCACCGCGTACAGCGCTGGCAGCCATCCTTCGGGGCGCGTGCGCGAAGAAGCGCTCAAGCAAGTCACCTCTGCGCTCATGCCGGTGGAGGGTTTGCACAGCAAAAGCTGGGACGAATTCGCCAAACCCGGCGCGCCGCAAATGGATTTCGTGTTCACAGTCTGCGACAACGCCGCGCGCGAGGCCTGCCCGCTGTGGCCGGGCCAGCCCATGACGGCGCACTGGGGCGTTCCGGATCCGGCGTCGGTGGCCGGCACGTCCGAACAGATCGAACGCGCATTCCGCGAAGCTTTCCTCATGCTCGATCGCCGAATCAGTCTGTTTCTGGCGCTCCCGCTATCGAGCCTCGATGCGCTCGCGATCAAAAAAGAAATTGATCGCATCGGCCAGCAATGACCGCCTCGCTTGCGCGCAGAGCCGCGGCGGAGTTTCTGGGAACGCTTTTCCTCGTGGCAACAATATTAGGTTCAGGAATCATGGCGGAGCGCCTAGCGGGCGGAAACGTGGCCATCGCGCTGCTAGCAAACACGATCGCCACCGGCGCGGCGCTCGTAGCGCTGATTCTCGCGTTTGGCCCGATTTCGGGAGCGCATCTGAATCCGGTAGTGACCGTCGCGGACGCGATGGAAGGCGGGATCGCGTGGAGGCAAACTCCTCACTACGTTCTCGCACAAATATCCGGCGGGATCAGCGGAACGATCGCCGCGCACCTCATGTTCGGCCTGCACATGGTATCGCTTTCGCGGCACGAACGCAGCGGCCCGGCTCAATTGTTCAGCGAATTCGTCGCCACGTTCGGTTTGCTGGCTGTGATTTGGGGATGCGCGCGGCATCGCTCGACCGCGGTGGCGTTTGCGGTAGGCGCGTATATCACCGCCGCATATTGGTTCACGGCTTCAACGTCGTTCGCAAATCCGGCGGTAACCATTGCGCGCGCCTTGAGCGATACGTTCGCGGGCATACGTCCGGCAGATGCTCCTGGATTCATCGTCGCGCAATTCGCCGGAGGAATCGCCGCGACGCTGGCATTCCGCTGGCTCGTGCCATTCTTGCGATGGAGTGCCAAAGACGTGACGTTGCCGCACGATCCGGCTGCCGACCGGCATTAGAACTATGCGGCGAAAATTATTTGCGGACGACGGATTCCAGAAGCTTGGTCCAGTGCGAGAGGTGATCGAGCGATTCGGTGTGTGTGTGATCGAGCTCCAGAGGAGTGATCGAGATGGCCCCGTCGCGCACAGCGGCCAAATCCGTATCCGGCTCGATGCCATCAACGAGCTGCTGTTCGTGCAGCCAAAAATACTTGCGCCCGCGCGGGTCGGCGCCGGGTTGCAACAGATTCCGCGTGATCTTTGACGATTGCCGCGTGAAGCGCACCGCGCCAGTCCACTTTTGCGGAACATTCACGTTCAACAAAATGCCGGGCGGCAAGCCCTCGGAAAGCACCAAGGGAATCAGAGTGCGCGCGAATTGCGCCGCCGGCTTGAAATCGAAATCCCTATTTCGATTCGCCACCGAAATCGCGATAGACGGCACCCGATTGATCGCGCCTTCCATCGCGGCGCCCACCGTGCCGGAATAGTAGATGTTCTCGCCTATGTTTCCGCCACGATTGATTCCGGAGACCACCAAATCCGGCTTTTCCTTCAGAATTGCATTGAATGCCAGAATTACGGCGTCCGCAGGCGTGCCTTCAATCGAATACTCGTTCGGCGCCACCTGGTCCATGTAAATCGGCTGGCGCAGCGTAAGCGATTGCGCGCTCGCGCTGCGTTCGTGTGATGGCGCAATTACGGTCAAATCGGAGTCGTCCTGCAACGCCTCCACAAGCGCGCGCAGGCCCGGAGCGTTAATCCCGTCATCGTTGGTAATCAGAACATGCGGCATGAAATTTCAGCGCGGACGTGACGCCTTTCGACAAATCCCTTCCGGTTGAACTGCGGAGAGGACAATGGTCGGGACGACTGGATTTGAACCAGCGACCTCACGCACCCCAAGCGTGCGCGCTACCAGGCTGCGCCACGTCCCGACCGCTTGCGAGCATCAAGCAGCGTATCACTCGCGTTCGAGAAGGGTCAAGACGGCGAGCAGCTCTTCGTGCAGATCGAGCAGGAACTTGCGCTGTTGGCGCGAAGCAGGCTCGCGGCGTGAAGCCGGTGTCTGAGCACGGGCCTCGGGGCGGGTGGCGCCGCTCGCGCCTTCAGCGACTCCCTGCGGTTCTTCCCCGTGGCCTTCCAGGTATTTGCGCGCACCGGCGATGGTAAAGCCCTCCTCGTATAGGAGGCGCTTGATTTCGAAGACCGTCTCGATGTCTTCGCGGCGGTAGAGGCGATGACCGCTAGGACTCTTCACCGGCTCGAGCATGGGAAATTCCGTTTCCCAATAGCGCAACACAAACGTCTTCGTAGCCGTAAGCCGGCTAACTTCGCCGATGCGGAACAGGCTCTTTTCCGAATCTTCGGCGGGTTCAGGAGTTGGAGCGGCGCTGGCCATGTGTTTAAGTGTCTCTTCTCGCTTCTCTTTGCTTATCGTAGGCCGATTTCTCGCGGTGTCAACCCCTGCCGGCCTGTGGATTTTGTGCGCCGCCGCATTCTGCACGCATCTCGTTGTCGCCGGCGCTCAGGACTTGCGCGGGTCGCGGCGTTCGCGTTGGCGCGAACCGCGCTTTTTCAGGCGTTGCGTGAAACGGATTGGCGTGCCGGTAAAATCAAATTTCGCGCGCAGCTGGTTTTCCAGGAAGCGCTGATAACTGAAGTGCAGCGGCTTAAGCTGGTTGGTGAACAAGACGAACGTAGGCGGCGCCGTGGTGGCTTGCGTGATGTAAAAAATCTTCACCTCGCGGCTGGCGGGCGAGGTTCCCTTATCCAGGTCCACGCTCGAAAGCCAGCGATTCAACTCCCCGGTGGAAATGCGTCTGCGGCGGGCTTCCACAACGCGGTCAATCAGTTTGTAAAGCCGGTCAATATTCTCGCCGGTTTTCGCCGAGAGAAAAACCACCGGCGCATAGGAAAGAAATTTCAGCCGCTGCCGCACCAGCGGCTCGTAATCCTGCACCAGCTTATTCGCGTTGAACGCGACAAATTTGCCGCCGCGTTTTTTCTCGTCCGAAGATTTCTCCTGCGCGGCGGCCAGCGCCAGGTCCCATTTATTCATCACGATAATCACGGAGCGCCCGGACTGCTCGGCGTAGCTCGCAATCGTTGCGTCGTGCGAAGTGATACCCATCGCCGAATCGGCGACGAGCAGCGCGATGTCGGCGCGTTCCAGATGCTGCCGCGCCATGATCACGCTCAATTTTTCAGCGATGAGTTTCGTTTTCCCTTTGCGACGGATGCCAGCGGTATCGAGGAAGCGGTAGGCCTTTCCGCTGCGCTCGACCACCGTATCCACGGCATCGCGCGTGGTGCCGGGCTCGGCGGAAACAATCGAGCGCTCCGCGCCAACCAGTTGATTCAGCAGCGTGGACTTGCCGACGTTTGGCCGGCCGATGATTGCGATGTTCACGTCCGGCGGAGCGGCAGCAGCTTCGCCTGCGGGGATTTCCTCGGTCAGCGCATCCAGCAGCACATCGATGCCAAACCCATGTTCCGCGGAGATCGGGAAGATTTCGTCGCCCAATTCGTAAAATTGCGCCGCGAACTCCGCCTGTTTCGCCGTATCCACTTTATTGACCGCCAGAATCGGCGGCTTACCCGCGCGCCGCACCAGCAGCGCGAGTTCCTGGTCGAGCGGCGTCGGGCCCGTGCGGCCATCCACGACCTGCACCACACGTGTGGCATTTTCGATGGCAACGCGCGCCTGGCGTAAAATCTCACCGGGGATTCCAGCTTTGTCTTCTGGAACGATTCCGCCCGTGTCCACTATCTCGAATGCTTTTCCTTCCCAATGCGCGGTGCCATAGATGCGGTCGCGCGTGATGCCAGGCTCATTGGTAACGATCGAGCGGCGCGTGCCAGTGAGGCGATTGAAGAGCGTGGACTTGCCCACGTTGGGGCGGCCGACGATTACGATGGATGGGAGTTTGTTGGTCATTTGGAAAACGTGCGCCTGGATGCGGGCTGCTTACTTTATCACCTCTCACACGGTTCGCGCTCACGTTCAGGATTGCTCGACCGCTTTCTGCATCGCCCGCTTCGAGTCAGATGCAAACCGTTTCTGCAGTGCGCGAGTGTACGGATACACGAGCCGAGCTAACGGGCGCGGCCTCGAAAAAGCGTAAACGTCGTAACAGACCGTTTGGTCGTCTACGTGAAACTCGACAGTGAAGCGTTCTTCGCCGATCTCCGAATGATCGGGCAGCGTGCCGTACGCAAAACCGAACTTCTCGATCGGACCGCTTTCTTCGATCGTAAAAACGATCCGGCAAGCATTCAGCGACCAAAAACCCAGGTGATGAACCGCCACGGCAACCGTCGCGCCTGTTTCAATTGAAACGTTAGGCCAACACAGCTCGAGCCACGGTAGATCGAACATCTTCCATTGCTTTACCGCGTCCCTGGCGCGCTCGAAGGCCGATCTCCCAGCGCCCAATCGCACTCGATTGTGATCCACGATGTAGCCCGCCGGCGCCGCAATTCGCGACGCACCGACTTGTTCGTAAGAAAACTCCCGATGCGTCTGCGCCGCGAGGAACGCGTGCACCGTCTTCGGACTTGGCTTGGATAGTCGAAACATTTCTGCGGTGGTCGCGAGAGCTCGGCTGGGCCCTTGCAAAGCCGGCCCTGATGCCCCTGTGATATCTTAACCTTCTCAGTTCAACGCCTCCGCCAGAACTGAAAACATCATGCCGAAAAAATCCGCAGCCGCGACCAAACCCGAAGAAGTAACCATCGAGGGAATCTTCGGTGCCGGCGGACTGCTGGAAAGCCGCCATCCGGGCTACGAATTCCGTTCTTCGCAACTCGCTATGGCGGAAATCGTGGACGAGGCTTTTCAGAAGCACCAGCATGCCATCATTGAAGCGGGCACCGGCACAGGGAAAACTCTCGCCTACCTGATCCCGGCGATTCGCAGCGGGCGCCGCGTAGTGATTTCCACCGCGACCAAGTCGCTCCAGGAACAGTTGTTCAATAAGGATGTGCCCTTTCTGCAGAAGCATTTCGCGCCGAACCTCAAAGCCGCGCTGATGAAAGGCCGCAACAATTTCCTCTGCCGCCAGAAAGTTCATCAAATCGAAGGCCAAGCGGTGCTGAAGGGTATTGACGAAGTAGACTGGTTCGCACAAATCAAGGATTGGGAGAAACTGACGGAAACCGGCGACCGCTCCGAGCTCACGTTTTTACCCGACGACGCCGACCTGTGGCACCGCATTGACGCGCGCAGCGACCTCTGCACCGGACAGAAGTGCCCCGAGTTCAACACCTGTTTCATCACCGCGATGCACCAGCGCGCGCAGGAAGCCGACCTGATCATCGTGAACCATCATTTATTTTTCGCGGACCTCGCGATTCGGCAAGACGATTTCGGGTCCATCCTGCCGGAATATTCCGCGGTAGTGTTCGACGAAGCCCACGAAATCGAGGACGTCGCCAGCGATTATTTCGGCCGCCGTGTTTCCAGCTATCAATTCGAAGAGCTCATGCGCGACACCGAAGCAATGCTGCGCATCCTGAAAATCGAAGCTACGCCTTTGCGCAAGCACCTGATGCGCGTCCGCGAACGGGCCCGCACATTTTTCGAAACTTTCGCCGAGCGCGAGGGGCGCTTTCCCTTCGGCCCCGCTGAACGCAAATCGTTCCTGGAGCGCAACCACGAAGCCTTCGACGATTTATGCGCGGCGCTGAAGCGCATCGAAACCGAGCTTTCGGCCATGAATCCAAAGCCGGAAGAGGTGATCACGCTCGCGCGCCGAACCACGGAACTGCGCCGTGAATTTGAATTTTTGCTCGAAAGCGAAGAGAAAGGTTACGTATACTGGTACGAACGTCGCGGCAAGGGCATCATCCTGACGGCCACGCCCATTGACGTCAGCGAAATCCTGCGCGAACAGCTATTCGAGCGCTTCGACACCGTGGTGTTAACTTCCGCGACGCTCGCCGTCGGCGGCCGCTTCGATTTTCTGAAGCAACGCCTCGGCGTGATGCCCGCGAAAGAAACCGTTCTGCCGCAGGAATTCGATTTTCGCGAGCAGGCGTTGCTCTACATTCCCACGTCCATGCCGGACGTGCGCCACGAAACATTTTCCACACGTGCAGCGCAGGAAATCGCCAAGCTGCTGGAGATCTCCAAGGGCCGCGCGTTCTGCCTCTTCACCAGCTACGCGCAAATGCGCGCGGTTCACGATTTGGTCGGCTCGAACGTGGGTTTTCCGCTGTTGCTGCAAGGAACGGCGCCGAAATCTGTGTTGCTTGAGCGCTTCCGCACCACGCCGAACGCTGTCCTTTTCGCCACCGCGAGTTTCTGGCAGGGTGTGGACGTCCCGGGCACTCAACTCTCTTGCGTGATCATTGATAAGTTGCCATTCGCCGTGCCCAGCGATCCCATCGTGGCGGCGCGCGTTCGCGCATTGCAAGAAGACGGACGCAATCCCTTCGCCGAGTATCAGGTGCCGGAAGCGGTTCTGGCGCTCAAGCAGGGCTTCGGCCGGCTGATTCGCTCGAAGACCGATCGCGGCATTCTGGCCATCCTCGATAACCGCATCTCGCGAATGCAGTATGGTAGAATTTTTCTTGAGTCCCTGCCCGACTACACGACCACGCAGGACATCGCCGAAGTCGCGCGCTTCATGGAAAATCATCCGGACTGACGCGCGACACCAACGCTGTGGCGGTGACGGGCGCTTGGAAACGGGCGCGGCCGGGCATGCTCTAGCAGCGTCAATTCAATAAGGATGGCTGATGTACGAAGTCAGTGTGGACGAAACATTCGCGGCGGCCCACAACCTGCGCGGCTACAAAGGCAAATGCGAGGACCTGCACGGGCACAATTACAAAGTGCGCGTGACTCTGGCTGGCGCGGAACTCGATTCGGTGGGGCTACTTTACGATTTCGTCCATTTGAAGCAGGTGGTCCACGGCGTGATCCGCTCGCTCGATCACAAATACTTAAATGAATTGAAGCCGTTCGACGTGCTGAATCCCTCGGCGGAAAATATCGCGAAACATATTTACGACGAGGCGGCGAAGCACATGCGTGAAACTCCGAACGGCGCTGCCATTTCGAGCATCACGGTGTGGGAATCGGACGTGACGGCTGCGACGTATCGTCCGTAATCGCGCGGCCTAAAGAAAGAGCAATCGAAAATGAACCGAGCGTTCCTCATCATTTTGGTTCCGTTCATTGTAGTCACCATCTTCTGGCTGACGCTGGGATGGGGATGGCACACCGCGGTAATCGGCGGCTGTCTCGAGATTGCCATCACCGTTGCGGTCGCCATATTTATCTCGCGGCGTCAAGCCGCCCGGTCGCATGCCGGTTCGGGAGACTCCTCCGAGAGCCGCTAGCCGCAAGAATTCTGCCATGGTTACCACCGAAATATTCAAATCCATCCAAGGCGAAGGCACCCGCGCCGGCTTGCCGTGTATATTCGTTCGGCTTACGGGATGCAATCTGCGCTGCACTTGGTGCGACACGGCCTACGCATTCCACGGCGGAACGAAGCAATCCATCGAAGAAGTCGTCGATCGCGTGCACACGCTCGCGGGCGACGGCATGCATCGCACGACGCTCGTGGAGATCACCGGCGGCGAGCCGCTCTTGCAGCCCGAAGCGCCGGCGCTTGCCGAGAGGCTGTTGGCGGCGGGCTACACGGTGATGATTGAAACCAGCGGCGAACGGCCGGTAGGCGTACTTCCGCGCGAAGTAATCAAGATCGTGGATGTGAAGTGCCCGGATTCTGGCGAGCCGGACACATTTGATAGGGCGAATCTGGAAGCCGTGGATGAGAAAGACGAAATTAAATTCGTTATCGCGACGCGCCGCGACTACGAATTCGCTCGCGACTTCACTCTTAAGCATCAACTGGCAGCGCGCGTCCACCAGGTGCTTTTTTCGCCCGTTTTTCCCGATCCCGCGGGAAAATGGGATGGTCTGAACGCGCGCGAGCTCGCCGAATGGATTCTTGCGGACGGTTTGCCAGTGCGCCTCGGCCTGCAGTTGCACAAGTTCATTTGGGACCCGGCGATGAAGGGCGTCTGAGGATCTGAAAAATGGCTACGCATGAAAAACCAAAAGCGGTAGTGCTGCTGAGCGGGGGTATGGACTCCTGCGTGACGGCCGCGATTGCGAATCAAACGCATCGCCTGGCGGCGCTGCACGTGAGCTACGCCCAGCGCACGGAGCGCCGCGAACGCCGAGCGTTTGAAGAGGTCGCGGACTATTACGGTATCCGCGAACGCTTGGCCATCCGCCTGGATTCCTTCGCGCAGATCGGCGGCTCGGCACTGACCGATCAGCGCATCACCGTCCCCGAATCCGGCGCCGCGCTCGCCCACGATGCCGGAATTCCCGTCACCTACGTGCCCTTCCGCAATGCACATTTCCTATCCGCAGCGGTGAGCTGGGCGGAGGTGATCGGCGCCACCGCGATTTTTATCGGCGCGGTGGCGGAAGATAGTTCGGGCTATCCGGATTGCCGTCCAGAGTACTACCGCGCATTTGCGGAGCTGATTGAGCAAGGAACGCGGCCGGAAACCCATATCGCAATCGTCACGCCGGTAATCGCAATGAAGAAGAATGAAATTGTGCGCCGCGGCGTAGAACTCGGCGCGCCGCTAGACCGCACCTGGTCCTGCTATCAATTCGAAGACGAAGCCTGCGGAATGTGCGATAGTTGCCGGTTGCGCCTACGGGCTTTTGCGGAGACCGGATTGCCTGACCCTATCGCTTATCGGGTGCGAGTTGAGCAATAATAGCCGCCGCAATTTTAGCGTTGGAGGAACCACACATATGCGAAAGATGATTTTCATTCTGGGAGCCTGGATGCTGGTCGTGTTATTCGCCGGCGCCGCACACGCGCAGGGAACGGCCCGACTGAACGGAGAAATTCTGGATAAAGAAGGCAAGCCGATGGTTGGCGCCACGGTTCTGTTCAAGGATCCGGATACGGGGCAAACCTACACGGAAAAAACCGATAAGAACGGAAAATTCGTGCAGTTGGGCATGCGGGGAGGCGTCTACGTAGTGACGCTGCCAGACTTGAACTACACCGAGAAGTATCAGGTGCAGGACGGCCAGGAAAATAATTACAAGCTGGATCTCAAAGCATTAATCGCCAGCGGAGCCATGGCCAATCCGGACGCCGAGAAAAAGAAAGAAGAAGTGGAAAACAAGTTCAAGGCCATGAAGGCGCATTTCGACGCGGGCGTCGCCTCCATGACCACCGCCGACAACCTGAAGACGCAACTCAAAACAGCGCCGGCAGACCAGAAGGCCACGCTGCAATCCCAGCGAACCGCCGCTTGCCAAGCCGCCGCAGCCGACTTCAAGCAGGCTGAAGAAGGCGTCGGTGAAAAGGATGTCAACAACCACTCCATGATTTTGGGCAACTTGGGCGCGGCCAGCGAATGCGCCGGAAATCACGAGGACGCCGTCGTGGCATTTCAAAAGGCCTCTGACCTGAAGCCCAGCGCCAATTATTACACGGGCCTCGCCACCAATCTTGCAGACGTCGGCGCTTCCACGACGGATCCCACCGCCGCCGCGGCAAAATTCACTGACGCCAGCGCCGCCTGCGACAAAGCCATCGCGCTCGACCCTGCCGCCGGCTCCACTTGCTGGAAAAATCTCGGCATCATTCTCAGCAACAAGGGACGTATGAAGGAGGCGATCGCCCCGCTGCAAAAAGCAGCCCAAGCGAACCCCAAGGATCAGCTGACCTGGTACATGCTCGGCAGCGCGCTAACGGCAACCATTGACACCAAGGAAGAAGGCGGCAAGATGGACTACATCATTCCGCCCGGCACTGCGGACGCCTATCAGAAGTGCATTGATCTGGGAGCGGACGACCCCGTCGGAAAGCAATGCAAAGAGGCGCTCGACGGCCTGGTGGCCATGAACGGCGGTCAGGACCTCTCTATGGGTAAAAGAAAGAAAAAATAAACCATTTCTTGGAAGGCGGGCGGCACTCTCGACCAGCGGCGTGCCGCCTCTATCTTTTTTCCACAATATTTATTTTCGTCGTGCTTTCTTTTCTCGATTCGCGCTCGCAACGGTGTTATTCTCTCGCCCATCATCAGAGCGAATCAGGCACGGCGTCGAGCAACCTTCAAGGAAACCGGTGCAGCAGTGGCTTCGAACCAATCCAGCACGGAACGCCGCCGCAGTCAACGTATCCTCGAATCACTGCCGCTGACAGTCCGCGGCATTGATCTTCTGGGCCAGCCGTTCGAAGAACGCAGCACCACCCTCGCGTTCAACCTGCACGGCTGCCGCTACAGTTCAAAACACCATCTGCCGCGCAATACCTGGGTGACGTTGGACCTCTCGCAGAGTGTTGCGCCGCATGCCCGCACCAGCTCCGAACAGCCGTCGCTTCTGCGCGCGCGGGTTGCCTGGGTACAACGGCCCCATTCGATCCGTGATTTTTTCCAGATCGCAATCGAACTGGAAAGTCCGGCGAATGTTTGGGGGCTCGAGAATCCTCCCGCCGATTGGTCCCGCGCGGAGCAGGCGGCAGATTCTCCGCTAGCCTCAACCGTCGCTGCCGAATCGCACGCGCACACGTTCGAGCAGTCCCAACAGAACACCGTAGCAGCAAGTCACCATGCATTTAGGGATGCCCTTATGACCGACCCAAGGTTTGAAGCCTCTGCATTTCCGTCTGAGCACGACGCCGCCACGCAAACTGAGCCAACGGAAGCGACGCCAGCATCTGATAGCCCACTGCTGCGCGAGCTGCGCGCGGAGTTGGACCGCCAGGCCAAGGAATCCGTCGCGGCCGCCGCCGATCAAGCGCGCGAGGACGTGTTGCGCACCGCGGAAGAAACCGACCGCCGGCGCGCGGCTAGCGCTGAGGAACTTTTTGCCAAGTGGAAATCCGAGATCGAGCAATTACAATCCGGCGCGCGCGAAGATTTTTTCTCCCAAGTGTCCGCAAAACAGGAACAAGCTCTTCGGGATCTTCATTCCGAATTCGAAGGAAAGCTCACGCAGGCGCGCGACTTGATGGGCCAAATCTCGGAACAGGCCAACGCCCTGCGCTCCGAAAGCGGCGCGGCCCGCGAAGCGACGATGCAGGTGGCCCAGGCGCTGTTGCAACTCGAAGCGGTGGATGCCGCGCGCGCGGCGCGGCCGGGAGAGACGTCCGAGGCGGAGCTTGAGGCTCGCGAGGGCGCCACGGGCGAGTGGCGGCAGCGGCTGGAGGCCGAAATGACCGTCGCGCAAGGGCAATGGAATGAACTGTTGCAATCGTCCTTGGATAGCAATCTGCGCCGGATGGTCGAGCAGCTATCGCAGCGGTCCCAGGAAATCCTGCAAGCCGCGGAACAGCGCATGACCGAGCGGCTCGGCGAACTGCGCCAGCCCTTTGCGCAAGCCGCCGCTGAAGCCCGCGACACGTTTACCGGTATTCAGTCTTCACTCGATCAGGAAGTGGCGAAGGCTCGCGAATCTCTCGCCGCGGTTGAATTGGTGGCCAGCCGCACCAAGGAATTGTCCGCGCAATTGGAAGCCGCCAGTCACGACACCGTGAACGAACTTCATCGCCGGCTGGAAAGAATCCTGGACGCGCAGACCGCGGAGATGAATCGCCGCGCGGAGACCATTTCTGCGGGAATATCGCAGCGCGTCGCGCCGGCGCTCGATGGACTGAGCCATCACTTCCTGCAGCGCTTGTCGGCGGATGCCGAGACCAGGCTCGCGCCACATATGGAGCGCGTGCCCGCGCTGCTCCACGAACTCTCCGCGCGCGAAGTCGAAGTCGAAGAAAGCCTGCGCCTGCACCGTGAACGCTTGCGCCAGGTTTCGGAAAAAAATCAGCGGGAAGTGACCGCGCAGATGGCGACGACCTTGAGCGGCGTCCAGGACGATTTTGAAGCGGCGCGCAAGGAAGCGCTCACGAAGTGGGCCGCGGAGCTCGACGCGGGTGGAGTTCGCGCCGCCCATACTGCCGGCGAATCCATCGGACACACGTCCGAGTGGCTGCAACAGGAAGCCCGCGCGCGGCTGCAAGCACACGTCGAACAGTCGCTCGTCACGGCCGCCGCCGGCCTGGATGGGAAAACCGCGGAAGCCGCGCAAAAATTCGAAGCCCAACTCGCCGCGCAAACCGAAGCCCATCTTGCACAGATCCGCTCGCAAGTGGAAAACGTCGCGGGAGAAGTTACCGGCCGCGCGCGCACCGAACTTGATCGCGCGGCCGAAGCCGCGGCTGCGTCGTTCGGACAAGTCCTGCACGAATTGTCCGAGCGCGAAAGCACCCAGTTCGCCGCCGACTCCAGCGCCACGCGGCGTGAGCGCACCGAGGAATTCGATCGATCCACGCAGGAACTGCTGCACCAGCTGGACGTCAACGCCTGGTCTTCGGTCGAACGCTTCCGTTCGCAGATGGCGTCGCAGGTGGAGTCGAGCGTCAACGAAGGTCGCGCGGCCTTAAGCGCTGCGCTCGCATCGTCAATGGAAGGTTACCGCGCCGAACGTGATTCGCATCAACAAGAATGGCTTGCGAATCTCGATCGTCTGAGCGGCGAAGCCGCCGGCCGGTTTCAGGAAAAGCTTCAGAGCACGGCCGACTCGTGGGTAGTGGGTTCGGTTCGCCGCTTGAACGAACACGGCCAGAACAGCATCGAATCGCTACTGCGCTCCGCCGATCAGGCCCTGCGCGATTCGTGCTCCAAAGTCTTCGAAGGCTTGGCGGAAATGCTGCGCGAACGCGCAACGAATGCCGCAAGCGCCGGCAATGTCGCGGGCTTCTCGGCCATTCCCAATCGCGATTCCAACGAAAACTCCGGTCCCCGCAACGAAGCAATTTAACGCGCTAGCCGAAAGCTAGTCGCCGTGTAGCCGGGTCCGCCACTTCGCGGAGCCACTTACGAGACGCGCTTACGCTGGCTGCGCCTTATACCGGCCGCTTTCCAGTGCGGCGCGGCATTCCTGGCGGAGCAAATCTAGCAGCTGCTCCATGTGCTCCGCGCGAGTGCGGAAGTTCACCGGGTTGATCCGGAACCATGATTTGCCCTTCAACTCGGTAGTCGAGATCCAGAATTTTCCGCTTTCTTCAACGCGTTTGGCGACCTCCGCATGCAACGCTTTCGATTTTGCCTCGTCCAAGTCCGCGCCCCGGTATCGTACGCAGATGGCGGACATCGGCGGCTCGCTGGCGGGTTCGAACTCGGAATTTCTGGCGACCATCGAATAAAGATGCTTCGCCTGGCGTACGTTGTTGTCAATCCACTCCCCGATCTGTCGCGCGCCATAACGCTTGAAACTCATCCACACTTTCAGCCCGCGAAAACGCCGCGATTGTTCGAAGCTGTGCACGTAATACTGGTAGCGTTCGTTTGCGCGATCGAACTCGTCGGTAAGATACGATGGCTTGATCCCGAAAGACGCGGTCAAACGCCGGTCGTCTTTCACCAGGATCGCTCCGGCATCGAGCGGCGCGTAAAACCACTTGTGCGGATCAATTGTGATGGAGTCCGCGAGCTCCAGTCCGCGATCGCGCATCGGCCATTCGTGCGAGAGCAGCATGCCGCCGCCGTAGGCCGCGTCCGCGTGCAGCCACATTCCCTCGCGGTCCGCGATCTTGCGGAGCTCGCGCACCGAATCCACCGCGCCGGTGTTTGTGGTGCCAAAAATGCCCACGATGCACATCGGACGTACGCCATTTTTGCGGTCCCGCGCAATCGCTTCTTCCAGTGCGTCCAGCCGCACACGAAATTCGGCATCGGTTGGTAAAGCACGCAGCGCCGCGCGACCCAGACCGACCGCGTCAACCGCCTTATCCACCGAAACGTGCCGCTCCTCTGAGGCGTAGACGGCCCAGCGTTCCTGCACACCATCGTGTTGTATGCGGTCGTGCGAAACGGAATCGCGCGCCAGCTTCAGTCCTACGAAGTTCGCCATCATGCCGCCGCTGGTCAGGTTGCCTCCCGCAGAGGCGTCATAACCCACCAGGTCGGTGAGCCAGCGCACTGTACGTCGCTCCATCACCACGGCCGCGGGCCCGATCGAATAAGCACCGATGTTTTGATTGAGCGCAGAGCAGATGAAATCCGCGATGATTCCCACCGGATTCGGCGAAGGAGTGATCAGCCCCATGTAACCGGGGTGCCCGACGTGCGTGCAATACGGCAGAAGTTTTTCTTCCAGTTCCGCCAGAACTTTTTCCGGAGTGCTGGAATCTTGCGGCAGCGGCTCGGCAAAAAACTTCGTCAGCGTGCTCGGCTCCACATTCGGGAACACTGGTTTTTCTTCGATGTGCTCCAGATATTCGGCCAGCATGTCCACCACGCGATGCCCAACTTCGCGAAATTCGCCCGGATTCATCTCTCCACCTCGCTTTCGTTCGCGCCCCGAACCATCATAAACAGGTTTTGCACAGGCGCTGCAATTGAATACAATCCGAACCCGCCACCGCCAATTTGTCCCTTGACCGAACACGCTTCTGACCTCGCCGCGCGACTGCGAATCGTTCCCTCGCGACGTCTCATCTTGACATCCCGCGAGTAGCGCAGTATCGTCCACCTAGAATGTCTACTGAAGAGCATCGCGCGCGCGTTGGACTCCCACCCTGCGTCCTGAACATATTCGCCCCAGCAGCAGTGCACAATCCGCAGCTGACCGAGCCGGAGGTCAAGTCATGAAACGCCGCAAGCGCATGCTCGAAGAGCTCGAGCAAGACATTCGCGACCACATCGAACGCGAAACGCAGGACAACATCGCGCGCGGTATGGCCCCCGACGAAGCGCATAATGCAGCGCTGCGCAAGTTCGGAAATGTCGCCCGCGTGCAGGAAGAAACGCGCGAAGTCTGGAGTTCGGTCTGGTTCGAACAACTCCTGCAGGACGTCCGCTACGGATTTCGTCTGCTGCGTCGCAGCCCGCTCTTCGCCCTGGTGGCAATCTTCACCCTCGCCATCGGCATCGGTGCGAATACTGCGATTTTCAGCTTGATTGACGGCGTAATACTGCGGGCTTTGCCCGTCGAGAATCCCAGCCAGTTAGTCGTCCTGAAATGGACCGCGCGCAAAGCGCCGGACGTACACGGCTATATGACTTCAGGTGATTGCCCCACGGATCTCCAGCCACAGGCCGCCAATCCCTCAGGCTGTTCCTTCTCCGAACCGATGTTTCACGAAATAGAACAAGCGAGTGGATTCACGGGCGTCACTGCGTTTGCCAACGCCGGCCGGCTCGACCTGAGCGGCAATGGCCCCGCCAGCATGATAGATGGCCAGGTAGTTTCCGGTGGCTTTTTCCGTACGATGGGCGTCAAAGCTGCGGCGGGCCGCGTCTTGCAGCCGAGCGACGATTCGCCGTCCGCGGCGCCCGTAGCTGTCCTGAATTACGGCTACTGGCAGAGCGCCTTCGGCGGCTCCCGCGATACCATCGGGCGCACCATAGAATTGAACAACGTCCCATTCACGATCGTCGGCGTAGCCGAGCAGCGATTCACCGGAATTACTCCCGGCAGCGATTACGACGTGTGGCTGCCGGTTTCCAAGGCGCAACGAATCAGCACCCCCGTGCTGTGGCAAAACCGCCAGGACGACCTGCGTTACTGGTGGCTCACAATTGTCGGCCGAATCCAGCCCGGAACTCAGATTGCGCAAACGCAGGCGCAAGTGAGCGGCCTCTTCCGGAACGAAACGCTGCATGGACCCGTTCAGCTCTTCCATGGTGGCGACACGTCGGGAGGCCTCGCGCTGCGTCCGGGAGGGCCACCTCCGGGCGGCGCGCGCCGCGAAATGGTTTACGGCGGGCCGCCGCCCGCTCCAGGCGCTAAGCGCCCCGTACCTGAACCCGCGCCGGTAATCTCGGCTGCATCACCGCAAAGCGTCCCGAACACGCTTTCCACTGACGCCGACAATCCGCAAGTGGCGCTGGTCCCCGCCCAATCGGGCCTGACCGGCGAGCGCAGCCGCTACACCGATCCGCTATTCGTCCTGATGCTTGCCGTCGGAATCATCTTGCTGATTGCCTGCGCAAACGTCGCGGGACTGTTGCTCGCTCGCGCCGCCGCGCGGCAAAAGGAAATGGCGGTGCGCCTCGCGCTGGGTGCGGGGCGGGCGCGGGTAGTGCGCCAGCTTTTGACGGAAAGCCTGATGCTCTCGGTGCTGGGCGGCGTCTTGGGCATTTTCTTTGCCTACTGGGGCGCGCACGCGATTATTTCGTTCGTTTCCAAAAATCAAACGCGTCCGCTCGGATTCGCGATCGGCGTGGACCTCCGCGTCCTGGCATTCACCGTCGCGCTGTCGCTGCTCATCGGAATTCTTTTCGGTATCGCTCCCGCTTTTCGCAGCGCGCGCATCAATCTGACCCCGGCGCTCAAGGAAGGCGAGGGCAGTTCGGCGAGCTTGGGGCATTCGCGGGGAAGGTGGTTCAGCGCTGGCAATGCGCTGGTGGTGATCCAGGTGGCGCTCGCCATCGTGGTGCTCGTGGGCGCCGGGCTGCTGGTACGCACTCTCGCCAACCTGCGCAGCGTGAACGTGGGTTTCGATTCGCGCAACATTCTGATCTTCAAGATTGACCCGAGCGTGATTGGCTACAAAGGCGCGCAGATTGACAGCTTTTATCGCGACTTGCAGGGCCGCCTCTCGGAAACTCCCGGAGTGAAGGCCGCGAGCTATTCGATGATGCCGCTTTTGAGCAACGGGCTGATGATCACCGACTTCCACTGGCCCGGTACTCCCCAGGACCAGGAATCCAATGCGGACATCTTGGGCGTTGGGCCGAATTTTTTCGAGACGCTGCACATTCCATTCCGCGCTGGCCGCGACTTCAGCGCTGCCGATTTCGAGTTGGCCGCGTCCAATAGCGGCGACACTCCCACTTCGGCGGCAACTCCCGTGATCGTCAATCAGGCGTTCGTCGAAAAATACGTCGGCCACGAAAATCCGCTCGGTAAGCAGTTTGGCGAATCGCCCGCGGATGCCAACGGCCCGGCGAGTCCCGGCTACGAAATCGTCGGCGTCGTCCGCGACGCGAAATACAACAGTCTGCGGCGCGAGATTCACGCCACCATCTACGAGCCTCAGCACATGGGAGGAGCCTCCTTCGAATTGCGCACTGCAGCCGATCCCAAGGCGATCCTTCCCGCGATTCGCGGAGTCGTCGCGGAAGTGAATCCGAACTTGCCGCTCTTCAGCGTCACCACCGAATCGGAGCAGATTGACCGGCTGCTTTTTCAGGAACGCCTGGTCGCGCGCCTCTCGAGTTTCTTCGGCCTCCTGGCGCTGCTGCTGGCTTGCATCGGGCTCTACGGCCTTTTGGCCTATGAAGTGACTCGACGCACCCGCGAAATCGGGATACGCATGGCCCTCGGTGCGCATTCGAGTGACGTTCTGCGCCTGGTAGTCGGGCAAGGTCTCGCACTCGCAGCTGCCGGTGCGGCCATCGGCATTGGCGTGGCCCTCGGCGTCATGCGCTTCCTGCATTCGCTGCTCTACGGCGTGAAGCCCGCTGATCCCTTGACCTTCATTGCCGTCGCCCTGTTCCTAGCGGCGGTAGCACTGTTCGCCTGTTACATCCCCGCGCGCCGCGCCATGCGCGTGGATCCCATCGTCGCCCTGCGCTACGAATAATTCGCGACGCTACTTTTTTCCGACGACTTCCACCACCGATGTAGCCACGTAATTGACTTGCTCCGCCGTCATACCCGGAAAAATCGGCAGGCTCAACACGCGTTCGCAGGCGCGCTCCGCGTTGGGAAACGTTCCGGCGGGGTAGCCGAGCGAAGAATATGCCGGTTGCAAATGCACCGGCTTGGGGTAGTGCACCGAGGTCTCAATGCCACGTTCGGCCAGCTGCGCGATCACCGCGTTGCGGTTGCTCACGTAAATCACGAATTGGTGATACACGCATTCGTCTTTCGGATCGTCCACCGGCATCTTGAGCCGTGCCCCTTCCAGCATCCGGCGGTATTCGCGCGCGATTTCCCGCCGCCTCTCCGTCCAGCCGTGCAGGCGGCGCAACTTGATGCGCAACACGGCGCCCTGAAATCCGTCCATACGGTAGTTGTAGCCGGGAAATTCGTGATCGTAGCGCGCGGTTTGCCCATGTGAACGCGCCGCGCGCGCGAATTTCGCTACCGCATCGTCGTTGGTCGTCAGCGCGCCGGCTTCTCCGTACGCGCCGAGATTTTTCGTCGGATAAAAGCTGAAGGCAGCGGCGTGGCCCAAAGAACCCACGCGTCGGTTGTGGTATCGGGCAGCATGCGCCTGCGCCGCATCTTCCAGAATCCGCAGGTTGCGTCGCGCAGCGATCTCGCGAATCGGGTCCATATCGGCCGGGCGGCCATAAAGATGAACGGGAATGATAGCCCGGCTGCGCGGCGTGATCGACCGCTCGATCAACTTCGCATCAATATTTGCGGTAGCCGGATCAATATCCACAAATACGGGACGTGCGCCGCAATACGTAATCGCTTCGGCCGTGGCTAGAAACGTATTCGGCGTGGTGATCACGTCATCGCCCGGCTGCACGCCAAGCGCCAGCAGCCCGACATGAAGTGCCGCCGTTCCGCTACCCAGCGCCACGCAATGGCACGTCCCGCAGAAATCAGCGAACTCGCGCTCAAACGCTTCCACTTCCTCGCCCTGCACAAATGACGAATGCCGGCAGACGCGGTCGAGCGCGGGCAGAATCTCATCACGCAACGCGGCGTACTCGGCTTTTAGATCAAGGAGAGGGACTTTTATCACGTGTGCCTTTCGAGACAATGAAAACGGTAGTGTACCGCGAGTCGGGCCACAAGCCAGGGCTCTTCACTCTGTCACTCGAGAGAGTACGCCGGGGCGACGCGCGACTAACGGTTCTCAACCAGGAGACGCGATCGGAGGCGCGCTCGTCAGCGACATGCTTGTCTTCTTGGACACCATTCGCCGGGCGGGTCCGCAATTCCGTTTAACGTTGCTACGGCGAGGACGACACGATCCCGGGGAGCCATCGGACGGCATTATCGTGATAAATGCGGCGAAGAACCGGCTTCGGCAAATTCAGGCCTTCAATTTGGCGGCTTTTGTACTGCAAGATCTGGTCGGTGGCCAAGAATTTCCAATCCCTTGCGTATGTCTCTTGCCATTCCTTTAGAGCTTCAGGCGTGGATTCATTGTTTAGGAATTCTAGGTCGGTACCATACAGCACCCTATCCTGATACTTGATGAGGAAATTTCGCACCTTGGCTCTCGGCTGAATCATCAGATATTCCATCCGTGCCGCCGTATCCACCGCGAAATTAGGATAGCGATCGAAGCGCTTCGCAATTTCATCCACATCGGTTTCCATACTTCCCAAGTGCGCGCCCACCACGCGAAGTTTTGGATTTTCCGCAAGCAAGTGATCACGCGCGGCCAGGATGACTTCCTTGCGAGGATGATCAGGATGAAGGTACATGTACCACTCGGGATTTTCCTTGTAGTAGTCGTAATCGGGGCTGTCAGGGTTCGGCGCTTGCCAACAGGACGAAGGCTCGGCTACGTGAGCGATCAGAGTTTTGTTTTCGGCCGTAATTTCTTGGTAGATGGGTTCGAACGCCGCATCGTCGGGCATGACGTAGCGGTTGTCGGGCGTCTTTAGCTCCATCCCAATGTTTTTCCAGATTTTCACGGCGACGGCCCCGGCAGCAAATTCCTGGCGGAGCTGCTTGACGATATTCTGGGCAAAGTCTTTCTGCTCGAAACCAAATGGGTCGAAGGTGACGCAGATCCTGGCATGATTTTGACTGGATCGCACGAAATCCTTGGCGCGGAGGAGTTCGGTGGCCAGGTCGCCGTAGATACCGTGGGTATCGGCGACGCAGATATCCAGCACGTGCAAGCGAAGGCGCGCCATCAGATCCGCAAAGGCAGGATCGCTCTGGAAGGCGTGGACATGGGTATCGATCGGATCGAGCGCCGCGAATGCCTGCAGTTCATCGCCGGAGGTGGACGATTGTTCGCGCGCATCCGTCGCTGTAAACAATGGCCCAGCCACAATTCCGCCCACCTGGAAGGCCGCGAAGTTTACACCGATCACAACCAGCCAGGGCAAGAGAGTTTTCTTGAGGTGTGCCTGCATATTTCGGTCAGTGCTTGGCCGCGGCAGAACGTGTGCGGCCTCTTGCCGATTCGTTCCTATCCGTCTCAGCCGGCTGTTCGCGCACGTCGGCAACAATTAGCTCCACGCCAGCTTCGCGGATGGGCCGTAGATATTGGGGGTTCGTGCCAGAATCAGTGACCAGGATGTCTATGTCCGTGATGGGTCCCACATACGCAAAGCCCTGATTTCCAAACTTGCTGTGGTCGGCGAGGGCAATGCTCACTCGCGCCGACTTCAGAATCATTTTCTTGATCTGCGCTTCGGCTTGGCTGGCGGTGGAAATGCCGTAGCCTGGGTCGATCGCGCTGACGCCCAGCACGGCTTTATCAACGCGTATCTCCGTGAGGGCGCGCTGCGCCCAAACTCCAGAAAGATAAAACACGTCCTTCTGCAGCTCACCTCCCGTGGAAATGATCGAGACGTGCTGGCTGCGCTGAAATTCATCCACGATGGGAGGAGAATTCGTGATGACGGTAAGCCGGTTGCGATGCAGCAGGCGGCGCGCCAGTTCATAGACCGAAGTGCTTCCTTCCAAGAAAACAGTTTCGCCATCGAGTATCAACCGCTCCGCTTCGCGGGCAATCGCTAATTTTTCAGCGCGATTGTTGCGTCCCAGCGCTTCGTAAGAAGGCTGGAAATTAGTGCTCGAGGTGCGCGAAACCGCACCACCGTGCGAGCGGACCAACACTCCTTCTTTTTCCAAAGCAGAAAGATCGCGGCGGACAGTCGCAGCCGTGACGCCGAGTGTACGAATGAGTTCGGAAGCGGTGACTGTTCGCTCGCGAGACAGAATCTCCCGGATGCGAAATCTCCGCTCCTCGGCCAACAAGGTCATCAAAACCACTCCGTAGAAGCGCTGGGTGCAAAAACAGCGGGATTGTGCCACAAATCGGTCGCAATTGATCACTCAATTACAAAATACTTCATTTTCGATAAAAAAAGTTGACAAACAAGCACAATAGGACTAATTACGTGAGCGATTCGTGGGTTTTCCCTACTGCCGGATTGGACGGGGTGGTCCATCGCGCAGGCTTTTACATGAACAAGTCGGGCTGACGCTTCAACGGGAGGGTTACCGGTGAACGAGTCATCTGCTAGACGAGAAATTCCTGAGGGCAGGCCCGCGCGGCCTTCGCGTCAGGCGAGGCCTCACCTGCTTTTCATCGCGCTACTTTTGCCGTTAGTTTTTTCTTGCGCAAGCGCGTGGGCGCAGAAAGATACCGGGGCCATCGCCGGAACGGTGAGGGACCCTTCGGGCGGAGTTGTTGGGGGCGCGAAGGTGGTGGTCACGGATGTCGACCGCGGGACGGGGCTGACCACGACAACAGACAAGATGGGCGAATACGTGGCCGGTCCGCTCAAGGTCGGTCGCTATCAGCTAACGGTCGAAAAGGCGGGCTTCAAGAGAGAAGTGGTTGGCCCGATTACTTTGGATGTTCAGGAACGCCCTGCCGTGGACATTACTCTCCACGTGGGCAGCGTAACGGAAACGGTGACGGTGACCTCACATGAGCCACAACTGGAAACGGAGACTTCCGGTCTTGGGCAGGTAATCGATAGCCAGCGCATCTTGACCCTTCCACTGAACGGGCGGAACTACGCGCAACTGGCTCTGTTGGGGGCGGGCGTGGGGCCGAGCGAGCCAGGTTCGCGCGTGGAAACCACTTATGGTTTCAGTTCGAACGGCGGCCGCTCGCTGCAAAACAATTTTCAGCTCGACGGGATCGACAACAATTCCGATTTGGGCGATGTCTTGAATGGCAGTTCCTATGTAATCCAGCCCTCCGTCGATGCCATTGCTGAATTCAAAGTCCAGACGAACTCCTACAGCGCCGAATTCGGACGCGGCAATGGCGCGGTACTGAACGCTGTCATTAAATCGGGCACAAACCAGTTCCACGGGGACGTCTACGAGTTTCTGCGGAACGATGATTTGGACGCCCGGAATGCCTTCGATGCATTTGGCCGCCAAGGATACCAACAGAATCAATTTGGCGGAACAATTGGCGGACCCATCATCAAGGACCGGACCTTTTTCTTCGGCGATTACGAAGGGCTTCGAATCCGCCAAGCACTGCCGCAATTGGTGCTGGTTCCCACGCCAGCCGAGATTGGAGGCGATTTTTCGTCGTTCTTGACCAGCACTCCGGCCATGGCCGTGGACATGAACGGCAATCCCACGAATCAAGTGGCGGTCGATTGCAACGGGCACCCCACATTTCTAGGAGAGATCTTCAACACGCGCCTGACACAGGTTTCCACTTTGAATCCGAGCGGCTATTGCGGCGTTCCGATAGGAGTCAATGGCGCCGGAAACCCGACCAACATATTTCCCATGGGTTCAATCGACCCATTGGCGGCTCGGCTTTCCGCGCTGTTTCCGGCCCCGAACGTGAACATCAATGGGTCGAACTTCTTGGCAGAACCGAAAAGAAGCGCTGAGCAAAACAACTTTGATATTCGCATCGATCACAGACTCAGCGACAAAGACTCGCTCTTCGGGCGATTCAGTTACGAGGTCCAGCCGAGTTTTATTCCTTCACCGTTCGACAATGCACTCGATGGCGGGGCGTTTCAGGACGGCTATCAGAATAATTCCTATCGCAGCGTGGCACTCAGTGAGACGCACGCTTTCTCCCCGAGCATGGTCAACGAGCTCCGCTTCGGTTACAACCGCATCAATTCCCATCGTTTCCAGCTCAATTATGACCAGAATGTTGCCGCACAGTTGGATTTTCCTGGAGTTCCGTTCGCGCCAAATAACGGCGGCCTGCCGAGCATGTCCATCGACGACGGGACCGCAGCCATCGGAAGCTCGGGCTTCCTGCCGTCGATCGAGAAACAAAATACCTACGTGATTGCGGAAAACCTGACTAAGATCCACGGCCGCCATACGCTGAAATTCGGAACCGAGTTGCGTTTTGTGGAATTCACAATTTTTCAGCCCGCCGCTTCGCGGGGAACGCTCGATTTTGCCAGTGATTTCACGGACAATGCAGCCGCTCCCACTACGGGGGGCGAAGCGTTCGCGACGTTTCTGTTGGGAATACCGGACGCCGGGACGATCACGAACCTGCACAACGTCGACTATCACCGGGAGAATTATGCCTGGTTCGCCCAGGATGATTTTCGGCTAACGCCCAAACTGACTCTGAACCTCGGCCTTCGATACGAAATCTTCACCACGGTCAAGGCCCGATTTAACGAAGAAGCGAATTTCAGTTTCGCCAGTGACTCTTTGATTGTTCCTCAAGGTCAGCAAGCCCAATTGACTCCCACCCTGGCTGGTTTGCTCCCCATCGAGCGCACCGGCACTCCAGGACTGATTCCGCCGGACCTGACGAATTTCGCACCCCGGGTCGGACTTGCCTACCAGATAACGGACAAGCTGGTTTTTCGCGCGGGCTACGGAATTTTCTACGGCGGCGAAGAGGGCGGACCGTTCTCGAATCCAAGTCCAGGATTCAATCCGCCTTTTTTTGTCACGCAACAATGGGCTGAGCCATGCTTTCTCCCGGCAGCGAACCCGAGCGGACCCGACTGTTCCATTCCCGGCCTCAACGTGCTCGCGCAGGGCTTCCCGGCGAATTCATTAGTGGATCCAAACACACCCACACTGTTTTCGGAGAATCCTCACTTGCCAACACCCTACGTACAACAGTGGCATGTGGGGTTTCAGTACCAGCTGCCTGCCCAGACGTTGCTGGATATTTCCTACGCGGGCTCACACGGTGCAGATCTCTTTGGAATGTATAACGGCAATCAAGCCCAGCCGAATGTGGACTTCTGCACAACCAACGGCAACACTCCCATAAACTGCCCGACCGCGCCGCGGCGCCCATTCCCGACGATCGACGGTGGCATCGATACACTGCGCGCGAATGACCTATCCAATTACGACTCCCTCCAAGTTCGCCTGGAAAAGAACTTCTCGCATGGACTCCAATTCGAGGCCGCCTACACCTACAGCCATGCGCTCGATGACGCTTCCAGCGCCAGCCTGGGATCGCTGAATAACGGCGATTTTCGCAATGAACTCTACCCGGGGCTCGAATACGGAAATTCGGATTTTGACGTACGCCACCGCTTCGTCATCAGCTACATCTATCAACTGCCCTTCGGGAACGGAAAGAAATTTGGCGGCGATGCAACAGGGCTGAAGAACCAAATCATTGGAAATTGGCAGGTGGCAGGGATCACGACAGCCCAGACCGGAAACTGGTTCACAATTACTGACTCGGTCACGAACGTTTCGACCAGCGATGGAGGCGGGGTAGTCGGCTATTACGAAGTGCGGCCAAACGTGGTCGGAAATCCTAACGGGAAGCCGTGCGTCTCCGGAACGGTTTTCAATACCTGCGCGTTTGTGGACAATATGACCTATTTCACTTTCGGGAATGCCGGTCGCAATATCGTGCTCGGCCCGGGCCTGCAAAACTGGGACTTTTCCATTTTTAAGCTGTTTCCCATCCGCGAACAAATGCATTTCGAGTTCCGCGCGGAGTTTTTTAACATATGGAACCACGTCAACCCGCTCTTAGGGCCCGTCGGCGCGATCAGCGAGGAGCCGCAGGCCGTCGAATTCGGCACACCGCAGTTTGGGTTCCCGAATGCGGCTCGCGATCCGCGATTTGTCCAATTCGCTCTGAAGTTCTACTTTTGAAACACGATCTCGAGGCAGCCCCACTCGCCGGCGAAGGGGACACTCAGTGAGTGACTGCGGGAAAAAAATCCGGCTGAACCGAATCGTGCAACCCGGCCGAAAATCATTGGTAGTGGCGTTCGATCATGCGCTGGTCCTGGGCCCCATTTCGGGCACGGAAAATCCTGCGGAACAAGTCAGACGATTTACTGACGCCGGCGTTGATGCGGTATTGCTGAACCTGGGCCTCATGCAAAGATGCTTGGATTCGCTGCTGGGATCTTCCATGCCTGGAATTATCGCGCGCATTGATTGGACTACTTTGTGGGGCGCGCCCGGCGGAAATGGATCCGACGAACTTCGCAGTTGCCTGGTGGCCCGGCCCGAAGACGCTATGCGTAACGGCGCGGACGCGGTGCTGACCTACCTGGCAGTTGGCACCGGTGATTGTGATTTTGAAACGAAGGAAGTGGCGCGAAACGCTGAAGTGGCGCGCGAGTGCGAGCGGATCGGCATGCCCTTGATCATTGAAACGCTGGCGCGGGGCAAGAACGTCAAGAATCCTGCGGATCCAAGTTGGCTGAAGCTGCACACCCGTATGGCCTCCGAACTGGGAGCCGACATCGTAAAAACGGATTACTCGGGAGATCCCCAATCCATGCACGCAGTGGTGGAGAATTGTCCGATTCCGATTCTGGTACTGGGCGGCAGCCGTTATTCATCAGATGCCGAAGCGCTCGCGCTGATCTACGGCGTGGCAGCGGCGGGCGCTGCGGGAGTGTTCTTCGGACGAAATGTGTTTCAGGCGGACAACATGGATACATTTTTGCAAAACGCTCGAGCAGCTCTGAATGAAAGCGCGCCGGCTCCTGCCGCACGATGAGTCAGGCTGTTTCGGAAGCTTACGCCGTGGAGAAAGACGACAAAATGTTTTACGCGTTCTTCACACCCGCCATCAAATCCGCATGTCACGGAACTATCCCATCGCGCGGACTCGCGGCCGGGAAATCTCGAGTGACCGACTCCGACAGTGAGTGTGATCCGGGGACCATCGCCGGCGAGAATCCCGAACTCGCGACGCAGTTTGGCCAACATTTGCTGCTCGAAGCCGCAGCACGAGTAAGCCGGCGCGTGGCATGAGCCTGCTCGCCATTGACATCGGGTCAAGCCAATGCAAGGCAGTTGTGTTTACGGCGGCGGGAGCAGTGATTGCGCGAAGTGTTTGTCCCTATTCACCTGATTTTCCACAGTTAGCCTTTGCGGAAATGGACCCCACAAATTACTGGCTGGCCGTGTGTAAGACGTCGCGCGAAGCAGCCCGCGATCTAGACGAGCCCGTGCAAGCTCTCTGCCTCAGTTCTCACGGTGAAACTTTCGTTCCGGTGAATGCGCAGGGTGAGGCCATTGGTCCCGCGATACTGAACATCGATACGCGGGCCACGAGCGAAGCAAAGTGGTGTGAGAACGCCGTCGGAGCGCGGCGTATTTTCGAAATCACTGGATTGGTTGCTCATGCGATGTATCCGATACCCAAAATTCTCTGGCTGCGCCAGCACCGGCCCGAAATCCATTCCCAGACCGTTCGCTTCCTGAGCGTAACGGATTTTATTCACGTCCGCCTTGGGCTTCCTCCGTACATCGGATATTCCCTCGCTTCGCGATTCCTCGCCTTTGACGTAATGAGAGATTGCTGGTCGCATGAAATTCTGGCTGCCGCCGGATTAACGATTGATCAACTTCCGATTCCAGTTCCGGCAGGAACGATCGCCGGCAAGCTGACCTCCGCAGCTGCGAGCGCGCTGGGAGTGGCTAACGGCACGCCCGTCGTCGTGGGCGGCCACGATCAAGCGTGCGGCGCTTTAGGTGCGGGGGTAATTGAGTCCGGGCGCGTATCGGATTCGATGGGAACCTACGAATGTCTGGCGGCAGCAGCGGATGAGCCCAGCTTGGGCGAAGCGGCGTTCGCCGCGCGCCTGAACTCTTACGGCCACGTAGTTCCAAGAAAATTTCTTACTCTTGCCTATTTTCCAGCGGGAATCATGGTCCAGTGGTTCCGCGATCTGATCTCCGGACATAGCACGCAGTTGCAGGACTCGCGCACCGCAGCAAACGAACTGGAGCAATTTTCGCGGATGGAAGCGGAGTGCACGGGAGCTCCCACCGGACTATGCGTTACCCCCCATCTGATTGGGACCGGCAATCCCGATTTTGATCCTCGCGCTCGTGCTACGATTTTTGGCCTGGCTTCCAATTCCAACCGCAGCCAAATTTATCAAGCAATTCTCGAAGGCATTGCCTGCGAGCTCGCGCAGATCACCGAAATACTGGCAAACGTATCCGGCGGGTTCCAGGACCTTTATGTCACCGGAGGCGGCACGCGTTCCCCGCTGGGATTGAAACTGCGAGCCACCATCACGGGGTGCCGCCTGCATGTGATGCAGTGCGATGAGGCTGTATGCCAAGGAGCCGCGATCCTGGCCGGTGTGGCCGCGGGCGTTTACACAGGAATCGCGGACGGTGTGGACCGAGTGGTGCGCGAAAAAGTGGTCGTCGAACCGGACGCTCGCCTGGCAGCTTCTTATGCCGGGCAGTTGCAGCAATATCGGCGGATGTGCGCAGCCTTGAAAACGCTGCGTTCCGCAAACTCCCATGCCCAAACGGAAAAGGAGAAACTGTGATTCAGCCAACCGTGGGATTCATCGTTTACGGAGTTCATAAGGACGGATTGAAAGATCCCATGGGAGCGCCATTTATAGATGATGCGATTATTCAAAATTCCAAAAAAGCGCTCACCGCGGCCGGACTACAGATTGCGGAGCATGACGTCGTGGTAGCCACGAAAGAAGAGGCCAAGGCCGCACTGAAAGCGATGAAGTCGAATGACGCCGTGGACGCCGTGATCCTATTTTCCGGGACGTGGGTTTGGGCGGCACATCTGGTCGGCGCGATCCGTGATTATGCCGCGACGGGCAAGACCGTATTGTTGTGGACGCATGATGGTTCGCAGGGCTGGCGGCCTGTCGGCGGCCTGGTGATGCATGGAGGATTACTCGAAATCGGCGTGGCGCACAAATTTGTGTACGGTGGCGCGGACGATCGCGACACGGTCGAAAGCATTGTCAGCTATGCGCGCGCGGCGCACCTGAAAAACCTTCTCAACATGTCTACCGTCGGAGCGTTTGGCGGGCGAGGAATGGGACAGACCTGCGGTGTGGCGGACCCTTCGCAATGGATGCGCATGTTCGGCGCGGACATCGATTCGCGAGATACCACCCAACTCATTCGAACCGCCGAGAGGATTTCGGCCCAGAAAATTTCGAAACTCGAGCCGCGGCTCAAGAAGTTGTTTGGTGCTGCGCCCGAAAAAAATGTTGTAAACGAGAGATCCGTCCGCCTGTATCTCGCGCTGAAGGAGACGGTGGAAGCGGAGAAGTTCGACTTTTACACTATCCAATCGTTTCCCGGTCTGGGAGATGACTACGCGGCAACATGTTTTGCGCAAAGCATGATGCTGGAGGACGGATACAGTACCTCAACTCTCGGCGATCTGAACACCGCGCTCACCGTGTTTCTCCTGACCAAACTGAGTAAGGAGCGCGTTTATTATGGAGACCTGCAGCACATCGAAAAACATAGCGGAGAAATAAAGATCATCGGAGACGGCGCATGCCCTCCGTCACTGGCGGGCAAACTGGGTCCGGCAGGATTTGCCACGCACGGAATCCCGACGGAGGGAAAGGCCGGCGGCGTGTCCGTGAAGCTGATTTGCAAGGTGGGCGAAGGTGTGCTCGCGCGCCTGGGACGCGTGAATGGAATATTTCAAATGGTCATCACGCGCTGCAGCATTTTTGAGCCACCAGCCGGCCAGATCGAACGACGCCTCAACGAATGTGGGATACCCTTCTGGCCGCACGGATTCGTCACCGCACATTGCGATATCAACGCGTTGATTCAGAATTGGACCAACGAGTATGCCTGCCTCGGCTACGGCGCGGATCTCTATCCTGCGTTACGCGATTTCTGCGAGCTGACGGGAATCAAACCCATCCTGCTGTGACGGGAGATCGATGACCCTCGCGATCCTGCCGGACTCCGACAATGAAAACTGAAACGCCCGCCCACTTGACGCGCGGCTTTGGCTTGCTTCAGGCCACGGCCCTGAATATGACCAATATGGTTGGTATCGGACCGTTTCATTACCATCCCGCTGCTGATGGCCTCCATGGGCGGTCCGCAATCCATGCTCGGGTGGCTGACCGGTGCGCTCATCGTAGTTTCCGACGGTCTGATCTGGAGCGAACTGGGGGCCGCGTTGCCGGGTTCCGGCGGCAGCTATCATTTTCTACGCGAGGCGTACGGACGCGAAAGTTGGGGCCGTCTGATGGCGTTTCTTTTCATCTGGCAATTCGTTCTGAGTGGGCCTCTGGAAGTCGCATCGGGGATGATTGGATTTGGAAACTATTCATCATATCTCTGGCCGGGATTGACCGCGCGAGGTCAGCAATACGTGGCCGTTGCCGCAGGACTTGTCGCTTTGTTCCTCTTATGCCGGCGGATCAACTTCTTGAGCAAGATCACCGTAACGCTTTGGATCGGCACGGTGCTGGCCATGGTGGCGATCGTCGTGACCGGTTTTCCGCACTTCGACGCTCACCGGGCGTTCGATTTCCCTCCAGGGGCGTTCGCTTTCAATCGTGGCTTCGTGCTTGGTCTTGGGAGCGCCACCCTGATCGCCGTTTTCAACTATCTCGGATATTACGATGTGTGCTACATCGGCGACGAAGTCAAGAATCCCGCACATGTGGTGCCGCGCTCGATTCTGTATTCGCTCGCGATCTGCTGTGTAGGATATCTGGCCTTGCATCTCGCCATCATCGGAGTGGTGCCGTGGCGGGAAGGAATACATTCGAACTTCATCGTTTCTGATTTTGTGGAGCGTCTTTACGGCAGAGGCGCGGCGATCGCGGTAACAATATTGGTTCTGTGGTCGGCGTTCGGTTGCGTGTTCGCGCTTCTCCTGGGCTATTCGCGAATTCCTTATGCGGCTGCCGTGGACGGATATTTCTTCCGCCCGTTTGCACAACTGCATCCGACGAAACTTTATCCGCGAACTTCTCTGCTGGTTTTGGGCGGTGTATCGATTGCCGCGGCGTTCCTCGAGCTTAGTCAGCTCGTCACCGCGTTGATCACCACCAGAATATTAGTGCAGTTTCTCGGACAGCTATTTGCCATCCCACTGTTGCGACGAAAGCTGCCGGGCAGCGCGCGGCCCTACAAGATGTGGTTTTATCCCGTGCCCATGGTCATCGCTTTCTTTGGCTGGGCATACGTTTTTCTGACCTCGGGCTGGCTATACATCAAGATCGGTATATTGACACTACTAATCGGGGTCCTGGTTTTCTTCCTCCAGGCGAAGTGCAAAGATACCTGGCCGTTCAGAATAAAATCCTGAGTAGGAATCTGTATCGCAATCACTGGAGGATTCCGCGGCAGCCTGATTTAATCCGTCGGTTCGATATAGCGTTGTGTCGTCTCATCGGTCTTGCCCGCGCTGACGACGATCGATAGGCTTTTCGCAGCGGCCATTCCATCAACGCCCTCTGCCTTTAGTCGCACCGTGTACGTTCCGGGGCGAGTATAGGTGTGAGACGAAGTCGCACCCGCGACCACGATGCCGTCGCCGAAATCCCAGTGAGAATCAATTACGGGTACGGTGTTGTCGTCCGCACGGGTCGCGAACTGAACCGCTTCGCCCGCGATTGCGTTGGGGGGGCCTACGATCGAGACAGAAGGCAGCGAGGCTGGAATGGAAGTGTCGATGATCTTGATCAGTCGCACCGAGCGCGCAGCTTGGTTTTCCAAGCTGATGTTTTCGCCATCGAGCGCGATCGAACGATTTCCGTTGAAGACGTCTGATAGTTGATAGGAATCACCGTTCGGCAGATTCAACTCAGATAGGCTGAACCGGTGTGAACGAGACTGATCCGTCCAGTTGAAAACTGCAAGCATGGACTGACGCCGATCTTCGCGCAGCAGCATCACGCTGGGCTGCTCATCCTCCGCGCGGTAGCTTAGGAGATCTAGCGGCACAGCCGCCCGACCCAACTTGGCCATTTGTAGAAGGTCTGTGTTTTCGACCAAGGCCAGGCGATCCGCGTCCTTTCCCAGAGTGGGCAGATCATCGCCAATTTCATACATTCCGCCGGAAACTGCGGAGAGAGCGATCGAGACCTGAGCGTCGTCCAGTGTCAGCGCGGTGGGATTCGGCCATTCCCCGACAATCTGGCGTGAAACGGTGAACGCGTCCGGATCGTTAATGAAAAAATTCCGGTGCATGTAATAACGCGCGAAAATGCCGGGCGCCGCGTTCTTGCTCCGTTCGAAAACGTGCCCCGTATCAGCGGATACTCGTCCCTCGTCCACTAGGCCGACGACATTCAACATGGGGCTGCCATCCTTATCGAGCAAAACGCCATCGCCCACCGCCCTCCGTATGATTTCCAGCCCAATCCGCTGGGCTTCGAGAGCTGTGGTGTTCGGGCGGTAGTAATTGCCTTCGATGGCGGTTGTATCCATGAAGTCGAGCTTGATGTAGCGAATCCCCCATTCCACTGCGAGCGTTCGATACGTCTTGCGGAGATACGCTTGAGCCCCGGGATGCGTCGCATCCAGTACGAAAAGACGCTCCGGCGTGCCCTGTTCGACCGTGCCCACCGATATCGGCTCGCCGCTAGCATTGTGCACCAGCCAGTCTTTGTGGTTCAGGTACACCCAGGAACGGTCGGTCACTTCGAACGGAGCCGTCCAAATTCCAGGTACCAATCCGAGTCCGCGGATTTCCTGTGTGAGACGTCGCACTCCTTCCGGGAACTTTACTGCGTCCGGTGTCATATATTCCCCACGCGTGTATTCATAGCCCTCATCCATATGAAAATAGTCGTAACCGAGGGGTTGCAAGTGCTCGGCTAGCCATTGGGCATTGGTAAGAGCGTCGCCGGCGGTGATCTTTTGGTAGAAAGCTGTCCAGCTCCACCATCCAAGCAGGTTCGCTCCAAAGGTGCGGCTGTGGTGCAGTTCCCGGACGGCGGCACCGTAATCATTGAGCTGAGCAAGATAATCGCTGCCCGCCGCAAACATCACGCGCTCGGAGGACAGGGAGCCGCCCGAGGCGACAGGTAGGCTGAGCTGGATGCGATCGTGGGCAGGTGCCTTTAACAAGCCCGACTCCGAATCGGTCGACTGAATCTCCGTCGTGCCGGTCGAATCGATTGTGTAGGAGGTGATTCGCGTAGATCCCTGCGGCGGTGCACTCGCCTGCAAGTGCATGATCGTAAGAAAACGATCAGAAGTAAGTGCTCCCCAAAAAAGACTCAGTTTGCTTTCGCGATTGTAAATGAGCTGGCTTCCCACTGCGAGATGCATGGCACGCGGGGACTGCCCTAGATCGTAAATCCGCAAGTCTGGCCAATCCTCACTGAAGCTGTCGGATAGAACACGATCCGCCGCGTCCTGTTCTCCAAGATCGACAGGACGCTGGCCGAGAGCTTCGACGACCCGAATGCTCTGCACGGTCACGCTGCGTCCCGTAGGGTTACGCACTACGACCTCGATGTCTCCGAATGGAAGGGAATCATACAAGCGCAGGGTATAGATAAGATCGGGGCGGTCAGCGAGACCCGTGGAGCTGACCACGACTTGCTCACCGCGTCCCAGCACATCGTTGAACGGGGATTGGGAAATCTGGTGCTGAGGGTAATCGGTTGACCGGATCCAGAGATGATCGATTTCCGCGGCGACGACAGCGCGAATTACTGGGTGCGAGGTGCCGACAAGGCCGATCTGGTAGGAACCATCGCCCGATCGAACGGTCACGGATAATTGCCGGTTCTGAAGTGAAGGAGTATCGGAAAGAGCCAATTGCGAGAACAGGAGCAGGCTTCCAAATGCCAAAGGCATTCGTCGTAGAACTCGAGAGTGGTAACGAATAGGCCACCTCCTCAAACTTAGCTCGTGCTCAGATCCTTGTCTGCCGCATTTCTATTCCCCATCGCTCAAATATGCGTCAGCTTGCCGGTAATTTTCGCTGAACGCCGAGAACCAAAAGGCCCCGATGGAGCGCGGCCGTTCCGGTGCTCAGCCTAGCGCAGTGCCGCGTTCCGCAGAAATCGGCATACTCGCGCTCGAAGGCTTCCACTTCCTCGCCCTGAACGAATGCCGAGTGCTGGCACACGCGGTCGAGCGCCGGCAAAATCTCATCACGCAATTCTGCGTACTCAGCCTGTAGATCGAGGAGCGGAACTTTCATTCACGCACGCCTTTCAGGCAGTGAAAACTGTACTGTACAGCGAGCCAGGCTACAAGGCAGGTGTCCCCTCACGGAAGGGAGTTGCATAGACGTCAATCTAGCTTGAACTGGCGGTCTTCCCGGCCAATATATCGACAAGGTGGCCGGGGAGTTTGCAAGTCGGCACGCGTGTACGAGCAATACAACACGCGCAACCGTTGATTTGATTCTGTCCTAACAGCTACGCAAAGTTAGTCCCGTAGAAGGGTGCCGCGCGGCGTTCTTGCTTTCTCGCGTGTGTCAGGAGAGGCACGCATACCTGTCATTTCCTCGATCTGAATACAATAGAACACCGGGACCACAGGTTTTCGCTGGCGGCGAACCTGAACCGCGGTATAGCCGCTCTGCCACCACAGGGCTCGCGTTTCTATCAATGAGCGGGCGTACTCTCGGCCTTTCGCGTCTTTGGGAGAGTTAGAAAACTCCAGGTAGCGCCCTAGGGCGACAACGCTCACCCAGTGGTCGTGGGCAACAATTTCGTCAACCTCCACACAGACCAGGGGATTCTCCCGCATCCACTCGATCTTCCGTCCCAGCGTGGAGAAGCAGTACAAGCATTCAGCTTCGTAGGAAAAATAAATGGGAACGATGTAGGGTCGATTGTTGGAGGCACAGGCGAGCCGGCCAAAGCCGACCCGGGCGAGCAGTTTGCGACACTCGCCGCTGCGGAGCTTAGTGATAAGCATGAAATTCCGCGAAAGCAGGGAAGTTATCTCCGCCGCCTGCACTGACGGTGTAGCCGAGGCGATGGACGTTCATCGAGTACAATACAGCCTGGAACCGTCGCGGATCTCGCTCCAAAGCAGCGGACCGAACCCGCCGACGAGATCGTCAGAGCTGTGCTCTCCGCAATACATCGTTTTTCTGCGGAAGACCCGGACGGAGACGACCGCGCGATGCTAATCCTCAAAGATAACTAGTTCCGGAATCCGCATGAACTGCGTTCCCTACCTGTGATCGACTTGCCAACCAACGCGCCCGCTTCGGAGGCGTGACGGCCCCCAGAGCCAGTTGCACCGAACATCAAACCGTATCGCCTATGCGTACGACAACTACGCTCACATTGTCCTCTCCACCATGTTCGTTTGCGAGCCGGACAAGACGATCTGCGTTCGTTTGTGCATCGGAGTTTTCAAGAAGCAGTCCAGCGATTTCCGAATCCCTCACCATGCGTGTCAGCCCGTCGGTGCAGAGCAGCACTATATCGTTGCTCTCCAGGATGTGCTCTGTTGCATCTACCTCCACTTGTTCCTGGACTCCTAAGGCACGGATCAGGACGTTCTGCATCTTACTCAAATGCGATTCCTCCGGCTTAATCAGACCGCGCCGAACCTGTTCCGCGACCAGACTATGGTCCGTGGTGAGCCGATTCAGCACACCCGAACGAAGCAGATAGGCCCGACTATCTCCCACATGGACCAGGCTAAGACGGGCGCCCTCCAGCCACGCCGTCACCACCGTCGCACCCATTCCATGCAACAGCGGATTGTCGGTCGACGCTTCGTAGATACGGCGATTCGCGAGTCGAACGGCAGAAGCCAGCCGGTTGGTTTTTTCGGAAAGGTCGGGACGGAGTACTTCGCCGAACGGGACAGAAACGTTTTCCGAATTCTCCGAGCAATGCGCAGTGATCGCATCGCCCGCAATCTTGCTCGCCAACTCCCCGTGCGTTTCGCCCCCCATGCCATCCGACACGATGAACAGCTTCAACTCGGGCAGCACTCGACAAGTATCTTCGTTGTTTTTGCGAACCCGGCCAATGTCGGTCTTGGACCCGATTTCTAGCTGTATGCACGCATTCCCGGTCACGGCAAGCCCCTGCGATACCTTCCGGTTCCTTCTCAACGAAGCTACTTCTTTCGCCGAGCGACTAAACAACCCCCCATCTCTAGCGTATGGGCTCGATTCTTCTCGTCCAGACGATGTGCATGGCCAAGTACAAATAAAGCCGGGCCTGCGAAATGGCCCTCCCAACATCGATAGCAAGCTGCAACCACCGGCCAGTGCAGCGCTAGTGGGTGTACGAGATACCCACTAGAGGCACCGCTGTGCTCCGGAGGCCCCCATTGTCTAAATTCAGCAGCACGTTTCCAGTCAAGACTAAATGGCCCCACAGACGAAATTTCAGGCCCAGCGACGCATCGATTATATTCTCGTCTGCAATCTTCTGAGCTATGTCCGCATGCGTCGTCCCTGGCGTATAGACCGCGCAGGCAACACCTGCGGCATTTGTCGGTCCAGAGCAATTGCCGTAATCCGTGTACGTTTGAGAGATGAGCACAGGACTGCTAAAGAGTCGTTGTCCGTACAGGTCGAATGCTCCCGTTAGCCGACTTGTCACACGAACATCGGCCCCCGCAATATAGAGTAATCGGTTGGGCAGCGCGCCCTTGGCGACCGGATTTGTGGCCCCTGGCACGATGTTGGTACCGGCGAGAACGGAATCGCCATTTACCTCGTAACCCACCGAGGCGTGCGGCGTGACCCGCGCATGATAGGAAATCACGGCAAACGGCTCCACTCCCGTCGTGCCAGAACCGAGGAAATTCTTGGCATCTCCGCTGGGCAGGCGCACATCTACCCCTGCGGCGACTGCCAGACGCTCCCCCTTGTATACCGTATATTTTCCGCGGAGCACCACATCGCCGATGCCTACTGCGCTGTTCGAGTCGGAAAACGTGGCATTGAGGCACGGAACTTGCGGCGCACATTGCGCGGTGAGCGCAGGATTAATTGGATTGAAGGAATGCCACACGTTGCCGGGCGCCATGGCCGATGCAGGTGCAACGGAATTTGGAACAATCGTCGCTTGCGAAGTAACCGCCATTCGCACATTCAAAATCGGAATCGCGGCCGAGAAATCAAGACGGCTCGTAATTCCGTAAGTCAAATAAATCGTGTATTGATTTGCAGTCAGGTCGATATTGTTCAATGTTTGGATGTAGTCGCGAACGAAGCAAGGATCTCCCGCATATTGTGTGCCGGTCAGCGCAGTTTGGACCGGGCACGCCGGTATGTTCGGAGGTATCGGAGTAAAAGGCTGGTGCTGAAGGATGGTTGGAATATTGCCCAAGCTCTTTCCGTCGATGGTGCTGAAATTGAAATATTGGTAGCTGAAACCCAAAAAGAGTTTGTGCCTCCCGATAGTGGTCGCGCGATCGCCGAGAATTGGACCAAGGCTTTCATCCGTCGAAGGAGCAAATGTCTTCAGCGACGGATCGTAGATGAAGGTAATGCCGGAAGAAGGTGAAGCAAGCGGCAACTGCGAGACCTGAACACCAACTGCTTCGTTAATAGGAGCAAACGTGCTCAGGAAGTCGCTCCCAAAATGGGCGTTGTGATGATCTCCCGTGTACAACACAGACTGTGCAGGATTCGGCGTAGAGCCAAACCCAAACGGACCGTAGACCTGCGGAATTAGGCAGACCAGTTTGTTGTTCAGCGTGCCGTTCAAAGGACATATCTGCGCCGAAGCCGTATCCGCAACAAGAAGCATCAGGGCTGCGAACCCGACGAACGCGATTCTTTTCATGACGGTGCTCCTCAGTCGGGATTGGGGGCCGTTTGTTTCCGATCGTTGGTTTACCTCTGCGGGGAGGCCTGACCCGCTCGTTGTTGCAGCGAGTGTATTCCCCTCATATCGATTGTCAAGACACGCGTTCGCTTTCCCCGCTTCTCACCTTACATCGGTAATGGCCCAGGTTCCGCCCTTCTTGGATAATTCGAAAACCCAAAGATCGCTTCGATCCAAGGTTTTCTGTCCTTTGGGAGTGTACTGCTGCGCCACTCGAGCTGAGACCGATGCGGTAACTCCGTCCGGATTTATCTTCATGGTTTCATCGAGCAGCTGTATCCGTATCGCACTCGCGTCTTCGAACGAACGCTTATAACCAGCGTATGTCTTTGGTGGGATGCTGGGCCAAACCTGGCTCACGCCGTCGGGACTTCTCTGTTCGAAAGCGAGGATAAACCGCTGAATGACGTCTCGAATTGCTCCCTCGTCGACTGCCACACTGGATGCTTCCGTCTTGACCGATGGAGGTGGGGACGGCGGCTGGGTGAGCGCATCCACTTTCTTGCCGATTTCCGTCAGGTATCGCTGCGCGTCAGCGGCTTGTGGCCCGTTTTCCGTTACGATCGCCACGAAATCGCTGCGGGATTTCTCGAGGCCGATCTTATCTCGGCTGCCAACGGCATTGTAAGCTTGTACTGCTTGCTGGAATTCCCTTTGTTGCTGCGCGGTTCGAGCCTGGCTCGCCTGAGCCTGATCAATCTCCTTCAACAGCGCGGCAGAGTCGCCACCGGCTTGCTTGATTTGCTCCGCGTTTTGGCGCGCGGAGTCGAAATTGCCTTGTTGGAGATCCGAGCGGGCCGCCGCTTCAAGAGCAGCGATCTGCCGGTTTGCACTCTGTTGCTTCAGACTGGCGAGCTTGGCGTCCACGTTGCGCTGAAGCTCCTCGGCCTCCGACTTTCGCGGCCCGTCAAATGCGATCACTTGACCGAAAAGGTCGGACGCGCGTTGCAGCGCTTGCTGGTCGTTCGCCCGCGAACTCTGTTGCGCCTGACGAAAGACGTTCTCTTCCTTCTGGCGCTTCGGGATCACATCGCTGAGATATCTCTGAGCATCCGCTCTCCGGACGCCGCCGTTGCCCGACGCCAAGATTTTCCGGAGATCCAATTTCGCGGCGTCGAACTCTCCCTTCTCCACTTCGCTCGTTGCTTGTTGCCACAGCGTCGCCTCCTGCTGCCGCAACTTCGCAAGCGAATCGTTTCGCATCGATTCGCCCACCGTAGTTTCTCTGTTCTTAATTTCCGCCGTCAGCGGACCATGCAACCGGCCCGCACCTTGAAGGGTCTGTAGCGCGCCTTGCAAGTCTCCCGACGCGATGAGCTTGTCCGAAAGTGCAATCGCGTTTTGTTGTTCCCTCTCCTCGGGACTGACCGCGGGTTTTGCAGGCACAACAGGCGTCGTTGGCAGGTTGGCATTGGTTGCCGATGCCGCACGAGTGTTAGTCGGCTGAGCAGAACGAACGTCAGACACTTCGGCTTTATGACGTGAAATCAGATGCACGGTCGCCCATACGCCCAGAATCAGCCCCATGGCTATGGCCGCAAGCATCGCCGTTTTTTTGAAGCCTCGCCGGGACGCGGGCGCCGCCGTCCGCGTCGCAATCCCCCGCATCCGCTCCTGGACTCGCGCGGGCCCCATTGAACTTTTGGGGGCCGCAGGTAGGACGGGCGCGGATGCGGTATCAGTCCGCGGAAACACGACCGGAGCATTCGGTGCAGGAGGAGCCGATATAAACTGTGGTGGAGGCATCGGAGCCGCTGGCTGCGACGAAATGGGGGATTGAGTCGCAGATGCCTGCGGCGTGCCGGTTTCGGTTGGTCCGGCGTTCTCCGCCGCAGGCGGCTCGGCGTCAAGCGGTCTGCCTTGCAGAAACGCGTACTCTTTCGAGAAATTGGCCGGCGCCGAGGGCGCGGCCGTCGGCGATACAACAGTGGGCGTGCTCTTGGCCGCGTCGATTTCCTCCGCCACGCGGCTCACCCGCGGGTCGAGCGCGTCGAAAGTTTCGGCCTGCATGGCAACGCGCAGGGTTTCCGCGGCCCCATCGACGTTTCCAGACTCCGTCAAAGCCCGTATTTCCTGCAGCTTTTGCTCTTGTTGACGCCTCTTCGCTCGAGCCTGAAATTCGACAACCGCTGAATGCAGCAACTGCGTCAGGTCCGTGTTCGGACCGGTGATCGCGAGAGTCTCTTTTGCGAGGTCGATCGCATCGCTGAAATCCTCACGGTTGATTTTGAATTTGATCTCGCGAATCCGCTGTTCGATCATTTCACGCGCGCGCTGTTTCTTGTCCTGCGCTTCCGCTTGCTCGCGCAGAGACACCAATTCAGCGTGGTCGGGGAACGACTTCAGTGCCGCGTTGGCGGCACGAATGGCGTCCCAGAACCGATCCTCATGCATATGCGCCTTTACAGCGTCAATCGTTGCCCGGAGGCGTTTTTCGCTCTCAATTTGTGCCTGCTGGTTACGTGCAAAATCGATGAGACGCAGCAGATCTCCGTTGGCGGGAAACTCTACTTTCAGGGGCTCTGCCCGAGCGAGGAGTTCCGGATACTTCTTCTCACTGACGAGTTTCTTGAGGGCCTCTAGTTCGCGTTGCAGCCCCTCGGAGCGGCTCTGCTTTTCGCGTTCGCGCTCAACGAGCGCGCGAAGTTTTTGAACTGCGGAGTCTTTGGGATGCGCGGCGCGCAGCGTATCGAGCAACTCCAGCGCTTCGCCGAACCGCTGCGCTGCCAGAAGCGACCTTCCTTCGGCCAGCTTCGTCTGTTTCTGCTGTTCCGCCTGCTCTTTGGCCGCGTTGGACAGCAGCCGGGAAATCTCGCGCTCGTCAGGAAACTCGTTTTTCAAATCGGTCAGGCGCGAGATCGACTCATCGTAGCGTCGTGCGGCCAGAAGACTCCGCGCCTCGGTTAGACTCTTCGATTTGCGCTGTTCAGCGAGCCCGTCACGAGCCGTTGTAAGGAGTCTCGGAATCTCTCCATCCTTGGGAAATCTTTTCCCTAATTCACTCAATAGCGCAATGCATTCATCGTAGTTTCTTTTCGCAAGCAGAGTTCGCGCTTTTGCCAAGGTCCCCAGTTTCTCCTGCTCGGCCTGATCCTCCCGGACAGCCCCTTGGAGCTGCGAAACTTCGGAGTCGCTGGGAAACTGTTTTTGCAGCTTGGCCAGCAGCGCCGTACACTCGTCATAGCGCCGTGCAGCGAGCAGATTCCGGACCTCCGCGATGCCTTTCTGCTTCCGCTCTTCGGCCTGCTCCGCACGAGCCGCCTGCAGGAGCTTGGAAACTTCTTCGTCTGCCGGGAACTCTTCCCCCATCCGCGTAAGGATCGCGATGGACTCTTCGTAGTTCTTTGACGCCAGCAGGTTCCGTGCGTTCGCCAAACTCTCGTGCTTGCGTTGCTCCGCCTGATCTTCTTCGACAGCTTTCTGAAGCTGGGCAACGTCGGAATCGTCAGAAAACTGTTTCCGTAATTCCGCCAGTAGCGCATTGCATTCGTCATAACGCCGCACCGCCAGCAGATTCCGGGCTTGCGCGATGCCTTGCTGTCTTTGTTGCTCTGCTTGATCAGCCTGGACGGTTTTCTGAAGCTCCAGCACTACCAAATCGTTGGGGAATTGCTTTTGCAACTTCGCCAGCAGCAGGTTGCATCCGTCATAACCCTGCGCCGCTAAAAGGTTCCGGACCTCCGCGATATCCTTCTGCTTCCGCTCTTCGGCCTGCTCCGCATGAGCCGCCTGCAGTAGCTTGGAAACTTCTTCGTCTGCCGGGAACTCTTCCCCCATCCGCGTAAGGATCGCGATGGACTCTTCGTAGTTCTTTGACGCCAGCAGGTTCCGTGCGTTCGCCAAACTCTCGTGCTTCCGTTGCTCCGCCTGATCTTCTTCGACGGCTTTCTGAAGCTGGGCAACGTCGGAATCGTCAGAAAACTGTTTCCGTAATTCCGCCAGTAGCGCATTGCATTCGTCATAACGCCGCATCGCCAGCAGATTCCGGGCTTGCGCGATGCCTTGCTGTCTTTGTTGCTCTGCTTGATCGGCCTGGACGGTTTTCTGAAGCTCCAGCACTACCAAATCGTTGGGGAATTGCTTTTGCAACTTCGCCAGCAGCAGGTTGCATCCGTCATAACCCTGCGCCGCTAAAAGGTTCCGGACCTCCGCGATATCCTTCTGCTTCCGCTCTTCGGCCTGCTCCGCATGAGCCGCCTGCAGCAGCTTGGAAACTTCTTCGTCTGCCGGGAACTCTTCCCTCAGTCCAGTAAGAAGAGTAATGGATTCTTCGAAACGCCTCGCGGCCAGCAGGTTCCGCGCGTTCGCCAAACTCTCGTGCTTGCGTTGCTCCGCCTGAGCGTGCCGGATAGCCTTGTGAAGTTCCGGAAGCTCTTGGTCGATTGGAAAGCGCCTCTGTAGTTTCGCCACCAGCCCCGCGCACTCGTCGTAGCGCCGGGCAGCCAGCAGAGTGCGGGCCTCCGCGATATCCTGCTGCTTCTGCTGCTCAGCTTGATCCGCCCGCACGGCCTCGAGTAATTGCCAGATCTCCCGATCATCTGGAGATTCCTTTTCTAGCGTCGTAAGCAGTACGATGGACTCTTCGTACTGCCTGTTCGCGAGGTAGATTCTGGCTTCGGCCAGCCCCTGAATCCTGCGCTGCTTGGCCTCGTCAATGCGGATGTCCTCCAACAGCCTAGGAATCTCCTCATCGCTCGGAAACTGCTGTTGCAAATCGACCAGCAGGGCCCTGGACTCCGCAAAATTCCCTACCGCCAGATGGTTTCGAGCTCCCTCCAGAGTTCTCTGCCTGTGTTGCTCGGCCTGATCCTCCTGCACCGTATCCAGCAGCCGCTGGACCTCCTCTTCGGCTGGAAATTCTTTCTGCAGTTCGCTGAGGATTTCGATGCAGTCGTCGTAGTTCAGTTGGGTCCACAACCCACGCGCTTCCTGCATTCTTTCGAGGAGCCGCAATCGCCGCAGCCGCTCTGCCTTTTCCACTAGGACCTGCTGCTGAAGAACTGCTGCCTGCTTGCTACCCGGCTCCAATTCGAGCACCTTCGCCAACAATTCCTCGGCTTCGTCTGGCATTCCCTCCGCGAGGCGCTGTCTGGAAGCCTGGAGCCACTCCGCGACGAGATGAGCGCGGTCGAGTTCGCGTTGTACCTGTTTTTCCAGCTCCTGCGCCTGATCAAAGGCCGCATCTAACTGGAGAGCATTTTCCGCCTCCACTCGTGCCTCTTGGATTTTCCCTTCCGCCAGTAAGGCGCGTCCCTTATTAACGTGTTGTTGCGCTTTCGGCCGGATCAGGAGCCGCTTCAGCTCAGCATTCACTTTCTCCAGAAGGGCTCGCGCCTGTGAATTTGCCGCGTCAACTTTCAGCGATTCCCGCAGAAGCTCGCGTGCCTGGGAAAATTCCCCCTTCTCGATGAGCTGGCGGCTCTGATCAATCAGCTCGGAAATCGAGTGCAACTGGAGTTCTTTGTAGACTGGTTCGAGCTCCAGCAGGAGATCCTCCATTGACTGGAACCGATCCTCCGGCAATTTCCGAAGAACCTTTGAGATAATGCCCTCCATCGCGGGCGGACAATCTGGGACTCGCTCTGTTATGGAACGCGGCTCCTGTGAGCAGATGTTGTGCATCAGACTGGCAGGATTGTCGCCCTTGAACGGCCTTTCGTAACACATCAGTTCGTACAGCAGCACTCCAAAAGACCAAATATCCGACCGCTCGTCGGCATGGTCGCCATGATATTGCTCGGGAGACATGTAGGCGAACGTCCCGATCAGCATTCCGGTTTGCGTTTTCGACTTGTCCAAGACGCGCGCGATCCCGAAATCGACGACCTTTACGATCCCTTCCTTGTTCACCATCACGTTGCCGGGCTTGATGTCGCGATGAACGATGCCTCGCTTGTGGGCATAGTCGAAGGCACGGCAGGCCTGCAACGCGTAGGTAAGTTTCAACGCGAGCGGCACAATCGTCCGTCGAGCGATCGTTTGTTCGAGACTTTCGCCCTCGATGAGCTCCATGGCGATGTAGGGAGTGTTCTGGTCGTCACCCATGTCGTAGATGGTGACGATGTTTGGATGTTGCAATCCGCCTGCCGATTGCGCTTCTCGGTAGAACCGCTGGAGAAGATTTGGGTCGTCGGCGAGACCGGTGGTGATCGTCTTGAGGGCAACCATCCGGTTAATGATGGGGTCGCGCGCCCGGTAGACCACTCCCATGGCCCCGTGGCCCAACTCTCCATGAACTTCGTATTTACCCAGCTTCCTCAAGCGCGTCCCTCTAGCGATGGGCTTGCCCGGCTGGAAAACTGCGGATATCTAGAGCGAACGCAGGAGCTTAGGCCCGCCCCGAGAGTAGGCGAATCGTCGCAAAAACGGCCTAAACTGTCAACATGAATACAGACACGTGTCGCCGCAAAATGAGAATGTCCTGTTTGTGCAAAGTAGAAATGTCCGCTTTCATGGATGGCCGAGGGCCTCATGGAAACGGAGCGAATCGCTTTGAGCCAACGAGAACGGGACCGATTAAAGGTGTTGCACGAGGTACAGCAGAAGCAGCTGACGCAGTTGGCAGCCGCCGAACGGCTGAAAGTAACCGACCGCCAGGTGCGCCGGATGCTGTTCCGTCTTCGCGAGCGCGGAGATTGCTCCCTGGTTCACGGACTGCGCGGCCGGCCATCGAACCGCAAGCTGGCGGCCCGCTTCGAGCAGAAGATTCTGGCGCGCCTGCGCCAGCGTTATGCGGATTTCGGTCCCACGTTGGCCGCTGAACACCTGGCCCAGGAAGGGTTGCTGGTGAGCCGGGAGACGCTACGGAAGTGGATGACCCAGGCGGCCTTGTGGCGGCCGCGCTCCCAGCGCGTGAAAAAGATCCACGTATGGCGGGAGCGCCGCGCCAGCTTCGGAGAGTTGGTGATGCAGGACAGCTCCCCTTCCGTTGGCTGGAGGATCGCGGTCCGGCCTGCCAGCTCATCGCCCTGATCGATGATGCCACCAGTCGCATCTGGGGACGGTTCACCGCGCAGGACACCACGGAAGAGAACTTGCGAACCCTGCAGGGATGGTTACGGCGCTATGGACGTCCCTTGGCCCATTACACCGATAAAGCCAGCATTTTTCGCAAGGCCGGCCCGCAGCCGCTGGCTGAACAACTGCGGGGAGATGCGCTGTGCACGCAGTTCGGGCGAGCGTTGAATGAACTGGGGATCGAATGGATCGCGGCCCACAGTCCGCAAGCGAAAGGGCGGATCGAGAGGTTGTTTGAAACTCTGCAGGATCGTCTGGTGAAGCAGATGCGGTTGGCGGGAATCGACAGCATCGCGGGAGCGAATCACTTTTTGGAGATGCGTTTTCTTCCTGAGTGGGAGCAGCGTTTTACGGTGGCCGCGCGAAATCCACGGAATGTCCATCGACGGCTGGGGCCGGAACAGCACCTGGAAGAAATCTTGAGTGTGCGCGTGGCCCGCAAAGTGGCACAGGACCACACCGTCAGCTGGGACGGAAATCGCTGGGGAGTAGCTGCGGGAAGAAGTTTGTGCGGGGCTTCGTGGAGCTGCGGTGGAGATCGAACGGCGGTTGGACGGAAGCCATTGGCTGCGCTACCGAGGCCGCTATCTGCACCTGCGCGCCTGCCCAGAACCGGTGCGGCCGTCCGCAAGTCCTTCCGGCCTACGGCCTCCAGGACTTGTGGAACAAACACCAAGACCCCAAAACAAAATCAAACCCAAATACCATGCACCTGCAAACCACCCTTGGAGAAGACCATGGAAGCGGACATTTCTATCTGGCAAAAACCCGGACATTTCTACTTTGCGTTGACACATGAATACAGACACGTTCCCCATCGCGGGAAGCATTTCTCTTTCGCGGCTGCACACTAAGCCGCGTCGGCAGCCTCGCTTTCGCATCCCTTCCACTTGGCCTTCGCCGGGATTTCCCAACAGTTGGATTCGTTCCGTTAAAAACTCAGATATGCGTGAGTGTGCCGGTAATTTTGGTTCGGCGCAACGCCCAGGCAAAGATCAGAAACGATAACGGAATCAGGATCGCGGCGAAAAGAAGCAGGGCCGCGATCGAAGGCCATAGTTCGCGCCATTCCGCGCCGGCCAGCAACGCAGCCCGCATTCCTTCGAGCGAGTAAGTGACGGGAATCAGGCGCGCCAAAATTTGCAATGGACCCGGCAGGACGCTCACCGGATACATCATCCCTCCCACCAGACTCGACACGCCCAGTACCACCCACTTCGCGGGATTCCCGCGCTTAAACAGAATCGAATAACTCGCCGATAAAATTCCTAATCCTGTGAAAGCGAGAATTGATGCAAGCAGAATCACCACGGCTCCTGCCCAATTCGCTGCGCGCGGCGCGAAGCCGAAAAGCAGCGCGCCCCACGCGAGATATACGCACGTCCGCAGCGCCAAAGCAGTGAACGGATACACCGCGGAACCGGCGAGGATCACCGGAAGCGGCGTCTGCGTCACCAGCAAGGCTTCCAGGGTCCGGTTCTGGCGCGCTTCCTCGATACCGGAATCGAAAGCCGTCATGGATACGCTGAGGTAATCGAAAAATGCGAAGCCGACCAGCGCGAACGCGAAGTAGCTGCCTCCGGCGGGAAGCGCCTTCGTCAACTCGGGGCTCTGCACGAAGCGCGACAAATAATAAAAGGTGGCCACGCCGAATAAAGCTTCCAGCGCCTCCAGCAGAAAGGCTCCGCGATACCCGCGAGCAATCGCAAAATCGCGCGAGAAAAACGCGGCAATCTTCCGCAGCGTGCGCGCCACTTTCATGGCTGCGCGTCCACTGCGACGCGGCGCCGAGCAAGACGCGTAATAGCGTCAGCGAAATTGGCAGCGCCCGCCGTTGCGCACAACCCGCGCGGAGTATCGAACGCGATGATGCTGCCTTCTTCGAGAAGGATCACGCGATCGGCAATCTCTTCCACTTCGCTGAGCGTGTGCGAAGCAAAAAGCAATGTGGTCCCGTGCCGGCGAACGAGATCCTCTTTAAGCAGCCGGCGAAAATCCGCGGCGGCCAACGGATCGAGACTGCGCGTCGGTTCATCGAGCAGCAGGATGGCGGGCTGATGCAGCATTGCGCGCGCCAGGCCCAGGCGATGCGTTGTTCCGGTCGAGAAAGTGCGCACCTGGCGATCGAGTTCGGTGCTGATACCCATGCGTTCGGCGCCCAGCTTGATACGGCTGCGCGCCTCCGCGCCGGAGATATTGTTCATTGCAGCAAAAAAGGCCAGATTTTCGCGCCCACTCAGGCGAGTGTAAAAACCTTCGTCGCCGCCGGTGTGATAACCAAACTGGGCACGCGCGCGGGAAGCCTCGCGCTCCACATCGCAACCGCCAATCGCGGCGCGACCCCGCGTGGGGATAATCAACGTAGCAAGCACGCGGAGGAGCGTGGACTTTCCAGCGCCATTCGGCCCAACGATCGCTACAGCCTCCGCGGGTCGGACTGAAAAGGAAATTCCCGCTAGCGCTCGTTCCGTGGGCCGCGAAACCGGTTGAAGGAGTGCGCGCCATCCGCTACGCGCGGGCGGAAAATATTTCTCGAGCGACTCGACCAAAATAGCGGAGGCGGGCATCACGCTGGTTATAACCGAATTCGCCGTGGCGAATCTAGTTCCACCGTTGCTGTTCGCGGCGGCTGCCGGTAGAATAGGGGCGACAACTTGATAGGCGCAGGGCGTGCCTATCCAAGCGTATAACCGCCGTCAGCCCGTACGGCGGTGCAATCCCAGCCCTACACCATGGGAGCGGCCGGAATGGACGCACCTCTTTCCTTGCATACGGTTGTAGTCGTAGCCGCCGAGCAGGTTTCGTGTCCTCTCGGTGAAGAAGCAGCCATTTTGAATCTGAAGAATAGCGTCTATTACGGCATGAACCCGGTCGGCGCGCGCGTTTGGGAATTGCTCAAGCAGCCCAAGCGCGTCAGCGAACTGTGCGATGTCCTGCTCAATGAATACCAAGTCGAACAGGAGCGTTGCGCGCAGGACTTACTCGCGCTCCTGCAAAAGATGCGCGAGGAAGGCTTGATCGAAGTGCAAGCCACGGCGGCGGTTTAGCGACCTGCGACTTTGTTCCGCGCGGTGGGTTGAAAGTAAGCAAATCGCGGCAAGCCGAGGTAAGCCGGGGAATCATGATCAACCGTTTCGCAAGGTTTCAGCGGCTAAGCGCCTTCGAGCGCGGCGTCGTCCTCGAAGCGGCGGGCGGACTGCTCGCCACCTGGCTCGGTTTGCGCCTGATCGGGTTTCGCCGCTGGGAGCGCGTGCTGGCGGTGTTTGCGCCGCCCGCGAACGCAACCGTGCTCGCGCCAGGCGCGTCGGACCGGGAATCCGCGCTTTTGATTGCGCGGATGGAAGCGGCGGCCGCGCGCAACGTTTTGTTCCAGCCGAATTGCCTCGAGCAATCGCTCGTGCTCTGGTGGCTGCTGCGCCGTCGCGGAATCGCTGCGGACCTGCGCATTGGCGCGCGCAAGGAATCGGACCGCTTTGAAGCGCACGCTTGGGTGGAATACGACTCTCAAGTGCTGAACTACGCGAGCGCCGAGCATCGCCATTTCGTTCCGTTCGAGAAGCCGATCCTGTCCATGGAGGCGCGCATCAAGTGAGCGGCATCGTCGGCATGTACGAACGCGGTGGCGCGCCGGTAGATCGCCCGCTGTTGCAGTCGCTCGCTCATTTTCTTTCCTATTGCGGCCCGGACGCGCGCGACACTTGGTCGCATGGTTCGGTCGGCCTGGGTCACACAATGCTGCGCGCCACCCGCGCTTCCCAATTCGAGCGTCAGCCCACCAGCCTAGGTGGTCGGCTATGCATTACCGCGGATGCAAGAATTGACTGCCGAGACGAACTCCTAGGCGAGCTGGCGGCGCGCGAGGGCGCTAAGCTCCCCGGACCGGTTACCACCGATTCCGACTTGATTTTGCGTGCCTACGCCCTGTGGGGCGCGGACTGCGTGCAGCATCTGCGCGGGGATTTTGCGTTTGCCATTTGGGACGCGCAACGAAAGCTCCTCTTTTGCGCGCGCGACCATTTTGGCATCAAGCCTTTCTATTATTCCGAATTGGGAGAGCTTTTTCTGTTCAGCAACGTGCTCGATTGCCTTCGCCAGCATCCCGACGTGTCATCGGAACTGAACGACGCCGCCATCGGGGACTTCCTCCTTTTCGGGTTGAATTGCGACGTCGCCACGACCACGTTCCGTGACATACGCCGGCTGCCTCCGGCCCACTCCATGACGGTCTCTTCCGAAGGACTGCGCATCCACCGTTACTGGTCGGCGCCCACCGACGGGCGAATCCGCTATCAGCGTATGGAAGACTACGTCGAGCATTTTCGGATTCTGCTCGGGGCGGCAGTGTCCGACCGCATGGCTCCCGATCACACCGGAATACTATTGAGTGGTGGAATAGATTCATCAGCGGTTGCAGCGACGGCGCGTGAACTTCCCGCGAACACCGGCAAGACGATGGATGTGCGCGCCTACACCACAGTGTATGAGTCAGTAATTCCGAATCTGGATGGCCGCCATGCGCGCGAAGTGACCGAGTTCCTCAAGATGCCGCTGACGTGTATTCCGATCGATGAGCTACGCCCGTTCGAGCGGTGGGAGGACCCTGCTACCAGGTCGCCCGAACCTGTTGACGATCCATTTTTTGCGGGTTTGTTCGATCAGTTCCGGACAGTCGCTCGGGACTGCCGCGTGGCGCTTTCCGGCGAAGGCGCCGACAATCTAATGCACTTTGAAATGTGGCCATTTGTGCGGGACATGATGCGAAACCACGAGTGGCGTTGCCTGCTCCGAGAAACTCCCCGCTATCTTTGGCTGCGGCCTTCGGTTTTGCCTGGACTCAAGCGGCGCGTGCAGAAACTTTTCGGGAAAGATCCCACTGGCCCATTTTACCCGCCGTGGCTCGCGCGGGATTTTGCGCGTCGCTTGAGGCTGAAGGACCGTGCCAAGGAATGGAGCGAGCTTCCCACCTTTCGCCCTCATCCTATTCTCCCCAAGGCCCATGTCTCTCTTTCCTTGCCGCACTGGTCTGTGGTATTTGACCAGGAAAATCCAGGACTCACCCGCTGCCCAGTTGAGGTGCGGTATCCCTTTTTGGATCTGCGGATTGTAGACTTTCTATTGGCGATTCCGCCCTTTCCCGTAATTTTTAACAAGGCGCTGTTGCGACACGCCATGGCGGGACGGCTGCCTGAAAGCGTCCGTACGCGGCCGAAGACACCTCTGGCCGGTGAATCGTTGCTCGTACACCTGAGACGATTGCAAAGCGCGCCGACGGATCGGATACAATGGGAACCAGAGATGGATGCCTATGTTAACAGGTCGGCGCTATCGACTTTCCGAGGCGATACGAACACGGAGCAAACTCAAGCACGTGTTCGCCCGCTATGCCTCAACTTTTGGTTGCGGTTAGCGCATGAGGTCCGGTATAACTTGCGTGCGGAGGTTCGCAATGCTTAGCCCCGTAAAACGGGATAATAAGAAACCTTACTCAACTCCTGTTATAATTGTGTACGGTACCGTCCAGGAATTAACCCAACACGTTGGCTTGCGAGGTAATCCGGACTCTCACTCACCCCACCCCCAAAAGACTCACACTTAACTACCCAGAAATCGGGGCCTGTGTCGGGAGTTTTCTAAGAATCAGCTTACGGAATCTCTTGTTACGGAGAATTTGGTTGGGGTTAATAAGGAACGCCGAGTAAGTCCGGCTGGCAATCGGCACAGCTGGCAAATAGCATTGGGTCGCTGACCTCTGTGAACTTCACCTACGCAGTTTTTGGCCTGTTGCTCCAATCTAATCTTCGCATTCCTGAGCTCGTTCCGGCACGTCATAGTCATCATACTTCGTCGCTTGAGGCATCGAACGACTGTGCTGTAACGATCCACCTCAATGCTTCTCCGCAGACCAGCGGCGTATTTCCCTGGGGGCCTGAAGAGCTGAGCTATGCGAGTTCTTATAAGGATGACGCAGGTAAACCGGCTCTCAGTATTTGGAAGGCCGCGGGCTCCCGGTATTTGCGGCTGGCCTACTTCGACGGAACACAATTCTGGCTGGACTGGGAAGGTAGCGAAGTCTGGGCGACTTGGCCCGGGAATCTGACGATCGAAGACACGGCTACATATCTCTTGGGTCCAGTTCTCGGGATACTGTTGCGACTGCGAGGCGTGACGTGTTTGCACGCCAGCGCGGTGGCGTTCGGTGAAAAAGCCGTGGCCTTTGTGGGATCCGAGGGCGCGGGAAAATCGACGACGGCAGCGGCGCTGGCTCGGCGTGGCCACGCGATCTTGTCCGATGACGTGGTCGCTCTCGTCGAACGCAACGGATCGTTCTTCGTTCACCCGGCGTATCCCTATCTGTGCCTATGGCCCGAATCCGTGGAATCACTTTACGGTTCCGCGGACGCGCTGCCGCGCTTCAGTTCAAACTATGACAAACGCTGCCTCTCACTTCGAAAAGAAGAATTACGATTCGCAGATCGAGCTTTGCCGCTGGCCGGTATTTATATTCTAGCCGACCGTCGCGGAGATCCCGCCCCAGTGGTTGAAGAGCTGCCCCTGCAGAGGGCCTTCCTCGCGCTGGTTGCCAACACGTTTGCGACCAACACTCTCGATAGCCAAATGCGCGCTAAGGAATTTGAAATGCTGGGGCGCCTGGCACCCCGTGTTCCGATCCGCGCGCTATGCCCACATCGCGACGCTAGCCGGCTGCCGTATCTCTGTGATCTCCTCAATGAAGAAACGCAAAAAATCACGAGCTGAATTCTACCTTTACGCTTTGGATTAATTGTTTCTCTGGCGCAGTACCTTTTTGCATACCATGTGGTGGAACACTGGGCCACCCGTCGGTTTCCAGCCTAATGAAGCTATGCTACCATCCTCGGTCAAATGGCGTGTCCGTCGTCCACCATTCGGCCTCTTCCCCAGCACCAATGGGAAATCGCGTGCGGGCAAGAGCAAGATTTTCCAATCCCATTCCAGTCGGGCATCGTCGCAGTCCCTTGGAACTTAAGAAACATTCTAATGGGAAACCGCGAGTGAGGAGAAACTCCATGGAGACGAAATCTTCGTTGGCAAAAGTTGCCAGTATCGTAGGCACCGCGTCGGTCATACTTGCGTTGTTCCTCTTGATCAACATTCAACACCGCGAGCATTCATCTCGGAAGACCTCGGCCAGCCCGATCACCGCTGCCGCACCCTCGACGCAGCTTTCAACTGCACAGAAGAAAGATTGGTCGCACGGGTATGGCCAGCTGCCACTGGCGTTCGAGGTCAATCAAGGACAGACGGCTCCCGACGTGCGGTTTATTGCACATGGCGAGGGTTATCAATTGTTTCTGACCAGCCAAGATGCCGTTCTCACGTTGCGCCAGCCGCCGCCAGCCGGGACGAAAGCTGCAAAGGGCTCTCCCTTGCTTGCTGGGCAACGAAAACGGAGTGCTCCGCTGAAAACTTCCGCTCTCCGAATTCACCTTGATGGAGCGAATCCCGCGGCTGAAATCGCCGGAACCAAATTGCTGCCCGGAAAAGTGAACTACTTCATTGGCAACGATCCTCAGAAATGGCGCACGGACATTCCTACCTACGAAGCGGTGCGCTACCAGGGCATCTATCCCGGCGTCGACTTGCTGTTTTACGGGCGGGAGCAACGCCTGGAATACGACTTTATCGTCGCGCCAGGAGCAGACGCCGGCACCATCGCGCTAAGTACCATTGGTGCGCGCAATCTGGAAATCAATTCGCGGGGCGACCTTCTGATGAACGTGGGTGGCGGCCAGGTCACACTGCACAAGCCATCGATATACCAGGAAGTGCATGGCGAGCGCCGCCAGATCGCGGGCAACTATGTTATTGCCAATGATCATCGAATCCGCTTTTCGGTTGCGCGATACGATCACTCAGAGCCTTTGACGATTGACCCCGTGCTCAACTACTCGACCTATATCGGCGGCGAGGTTTTCGATCAGTCGCTTGGAATCGCGCTAGACGCGGCCGGTGATGCTTATATTGCTGGCTTTACTCAATCGACGAAGTTTCCGACAATGAATCCAGTCTCAGCTACGACCCCAGGCGATGTTGCTCTGGGGACCGCGTTCGTCTCGGAACTGAACCCCACAGGCACCGCACTGATTTATTCGACCTACCTCGGTGGCAGTGGAAACGGTAGTTTCGGTGACGGCGCCAATGCGATCGCAGTGGACACGGCGAGCCCTCCTAATATTTACGTGACCGGCTTTACGGGTTCGCCGGATTTTCCAGTGAGCACCGTCCTGCTTCCGTATCAAGGACAGCCCGGCCCGGGAAGCACCGCTTCAGCGGTCGGCGGGTCTGCGTTCATTACAAAGCTCGCTCCTTCCGCGACCGGCGCGGCACAGCTTGCGTACTCGAGTTACCTCGGCGGGAATACCTACGATGAGGGATTCGGCATCGCCGTGGACGGATCTGGAAACGCCTATATTGCCGGCGCGACAGCCTCTTCGAACTTTCCTCAGCAGGGAACAGCGATTACTTCGGCGCTAACCAGTCCCAATACGAACGCGTTTCTAACGAAAATCAATACGGCGGCTAGCGGCGCAGCATCGCTCGTCTACTCAACATATCTGGGCGGATCTGGCGTAGGTAGTAATTTTCTAAGTTTCGGCGACGTCGCTTTTGCTATAACGGTTGACTCCAGTTCTAACGCCTACCTCGTGGGGGGGACAACCTCGACTGATTTTCCAACAGCAGGCACGGCCATTTCTGGCAGCGCCGCGTGCGGGGCCAACGCCGTCTCGTCGGCGTTCCTCTCGGTGATCAGCACAACGGCGCAAACCCTCACCTATTCTCACTGCTTAAGCGGAAGCAATTATGACCTCGCCTTGGGAGTTAATCTCGGAACAGGCGTTCCCCCGGTGGCCACGGGAATTGTTTACATAACCGGGACCACTGGGTCATCGAATTTCCCGCTTAGTCCGGTCCCCGGTACAATCCCTCCGGCGGGCACGGTCGCGAATGGCGTAGCGTTCGTGTCGCTACTCAACACTGCGAACGGCACGCTGCAGTATTCGACCTATCTAGGGGGCACCAACAGCGACACCGGCTATGCGATTAGTTCCGATTCATCAGGCAACGCCTATGTGACCGGCCAGACGAGTTCGACTAATTTTCCGATCACACAAGGAGCTCTGGTGGAGACGCTCGCTAACCAGACGGGCGCCGCGTTCGTGTCCAAGATTAGTCCCAACGGGAATGGAATCGCTGATCTGGTCTATTCCTCCTATTTCGGCGGGCTCACTCCCATCACTCCTGCGAACCCTGACAATGGTCGCGGGATTGTTGTCTCAGGTACGAATGCCTACATTAGCGGTCAAATGACTTCTGCGGACATGCCGGTATCGTCTACAGCGTTTCAGAAATCTCTCGGAGGAACGGGCGCAACAAATGCGTACGTGGCAGACCTGCCTCTGACTCCGACAATCTCGGTGTCTCCGACAAGCATCAACTTTGGCATTCAGCTCGTTGGCGCGCCCACGTCGGCGCAGTTCGTCACTCTTACGAACAACACGTCAGCCTCTGTCGACTTGACACTTCCGCCCACAACCACTGGCGCTAATGCCGCAGACTTTGTGGGAGCCGCCGGCGGCACGACGCCGTGTGGTTCGTCACTCGCTCCCGGAGCGCCGGGCTGCACCATTGGAGTGGTCTTCACGCCGTCGATTGCCGGGGCCGAGTCCGCAACGCTGAATATTGTGGACGCTCTGGACGGCCCGTCCCATCCCATCCAGGTCGCGCTCAGCGGAACCGGCAGCACCACGATCGCCGCGATCACCTTTAGCCCCACCAGCCTCACATTCCCCGGCCAGCTTCTCACCACGACTAGCTCCGCAATGCCGGTGGTGGTCAAGAACACGGGCACTACGCCGCTGACTATTAGTAAGGTCGCGACCGGAACCTCGGCTTTTACCGAAACCGATAATTGCGCCGGGACCACTGTGGCTCCGACGATGACCTGTACCATCATGGTCACCTTCGCACCTCAGTCGTCCACCGCGCCCGGAACAGTCACCGACGCAGTTTCCGTTACGGACAACGCCAACGGCAGCCCCCAGACCGTTGGGCTAACCGGTACCGCTTGGGACTTCTCGGTCACGGCCGGCAGTGCAAGCGTCGCTAAGGGTGCCATGGGCAGTTTCCCCGTGACCATCACCGGACTCGGTGGATTCACCGGCGCGGTCTCTTTCACCTGCACGCCCGGCAGCACGCTCGTTACCGCATGCGCCGTGCCCACTACCAACGCAGCGGCCGCACCCGGAGCCATGGTCAACGGAACGCTCACCGCCGCTTCCTTCGTCGTCGCGCCGGAGTCCATAAAAGTTCCGCCCGCGGCCACTCTACAACAGCTGCTCCTCGTGATGTTGGCGATCGGTCTGTTCTTGATCTTCCCATCCACGCGACGCTTCCGCACTCGCCTGGGGATGGCCGGAGCGATGCTAGTGTTCATCATGGTGGCAGGCTGCACCGGAAACCGCCCGAAGCCCAAGACCACAACGCTAACAGTTACACCGTCGTCGGGTGGCGTTACCAAGCCGGCCATCACGGTGAACGTCACCATCACGTCGTAACGAGCATTCCCGAAAGTACTCGGGCCGCGCGTTCCGGTGTTCCAGGGCGCGCGGCCTTTTTCTTTCTCCACGCGATCTAAGCTCAGTCGCGCACTTCTTTCGATTCTCTCCAATTATTCGGTCCGCGAGAGATTTGCCCAATCTCCCGAACCTTCGCGCAATCGAATTTTTTCGCCTGGCGCACTACCCATAACCAGCCTTTCCATCTATTCTAAGTGCCGCCGCGCGCCAACGAATTAGGGCTATCTCGCATCTGAAACACTCGCGGAACGAAGCACTTTAAAACCAGCACATTCACTGGAGGATGCGGTTGATGAAAAAAGTAGCGGGGATTTTGCTGTTGACGGCGCTTTTCTGTGGCCACGCTATGGCCCAGGAAAATTCGATGTTCAAGCCGAATCTCTCAAAGCTCAAGCCTCGCAAGCCGGAGCGGGCGAAATTTGAACTCGGTTTCGGTTACACCTACCGTTCATTCTTGGAGC
>CAWDRJ010000016.1:0-218052 GCA_963804625.1 uncultured Acidobacteriota bacterium
AAATATTTTTCTTGGGAGAAGATCGCCGAGAGTTTCTCGACGGAGCTCTCAAATGGGTGAACCTCGTTTCAAGACTTTGATTGTGCTCACTCACCCAATCCAGTACATGAGCCCGATTCTCCAGGAGACTGCCAAGCACCCCAAGCTCGATCTTACGGTAGCCTATTGCAGCCTCGAAGGCGCTCAACGCAAACGGGACCCGGATTTCGGTGTCGAGATTGTCTGGGACGTTCCGCTTCTCGAGGGTTATCCGTGGATCCATGTGCCGAACCGCTCGCCTTGGCCTGGCGTGGGTCGATTCTTCGGACTCATTAACCCAGGCCTCTGGAATTTGATCCGGAACGGCGCCTTTGATGCGGTAGTTCCGCTGACGGGCTATATGCATGCCGCATTCTGGATTGCCGTTGCCGCGGCAAAATCGAAGGGACAGCTCGTGCTGTTTGGCGGAGATGCGCACGAGATTGCCCCGCGCGACGGCAAATTATGGAAGACGTCCATTAAGAAACGGCTGTGGCCGCGTTTGTTCCGGCTCGCCGATGTCGTCGTTGTGCCTTCCAGCGGCGGGGTGAATTTGATGCGGTCCCTGGGAATCCCGGCGGACCGGGTCGTGCTGACTCCCTACGCGGTGGACAATAAGTGGTGGCTAGAGCAATCCGCACGAGTCGACCGTTCCACTGTGCGTGCCGAATGGGGGGTTCCTGAAGGTGCCACGGTCGTTCTGTTTTGCGCGAAGCTGCAACCATGGAAGCGGCCGCTTGATGTATTGCGCGCATTTTCGAAAGCCGCTGTAGAAAACTCTTACCTTGTCTTTGCAGGAGACGGCCCCTTGCGCAAGCAGCTCGAACAAGAGGCTCGGTCCACTGGCCTGGCACAACGGGTGCGGTTTCTCGGTTTCGTGAATCAAACGAAACTCCCGGCGGTCTACTGCTCCTCCGATCTGTTCGTACTTTCCTCGCAGTATGAGGCTTTCGGCGTTGTCGTGAACGAGGCCATGCTCTGCGGCTGCCCGGTGATCGTGAGTGACCGTGTGGGGGCGCGATTCGACTTGGTTCGTGATGGCGAAACAGGTTTTGTCTTCCCTGTCGGCGATGTGGAATTTTTGACCAGGCTCCTCGGCGAGATATTGCCAGCTCCTGATCGTCTGAAACGAATGGCGAACGCGGCACGCCGGCGGATGGCGAATTGGTCGCCGGTTGAGAACATCGCAGGGTTGGTTGAGGCGATCGAGAGAGCCGCACAGTTTCGCCGTGCTTCCCAAAACGGCCAGCGGCAATGAGAGTCTTGATTTACTCGCATGCATTTCTGCCGAAAGTGGGGGGCACGGAGACCGTGGTAATGCTTTTGGCGCAGGGGCTAGCACGACATGCCGGCCTCTCTTCTAGTACGCCTTTGGAGCTCACCCTCGTCACGCCGACGCCCGCTGAAGGAGTCGATGATTCGGACCTACCATTCCGAGTCCTGAGGCAGCCGACGCTGATGGCACTCGTCCAGTTGCTGCGCCGGGCCGACATCATTCATCTCGCCGGTCCCGTTCTGGTCCCTATGATAGTTGGACTGTTGTTGCGCAAGCCCATTGTGATCGAGCATCACGGTTTTCAAGCGGTTTGCCCCAACGGCCAGCTCCTCTATAACCCGACCCAAACTCTATGTCCGGGCCATTTCATGGCGAAGCGATACCGTGAATGCGTTCGTTGCAACGCTGCGTCTGGAAAACTGCAGAGCTTGAAAATGTGGCTGTTAACATTTCCGCGCCGTTGGCTTTGTCAGCGCGCGTCGGCCAACATTCTTCCGACCGACTGGCTCGCAACCGTTCTGCAATTGCAGCACACTGTAACGATTCATCACGGACTTGCTCCTCTCAAAATCCGCCAGGCGAGCCACAATGCACCGACAGTCCCAACCTTCGCATTTATGGGGCGCTTGGTGAGCTCGAAAGGAGCGCGGGTATTGCTTGAAGCGGCCCATGAGTTGAAGGCGAAGGGCTACGTCTTTCAAATCAAGATCATCGGCGAAGGACTGGAGCGCGAGGCACTCGAAACGCTCGCACTGAGACTGCAAATCAAGGACTGCATTCATTTCCTAGGCTATGTTTCGAACGAACAATTAGAGGATACCTTGCCGGACACTGCAGCGCTCGTCGTGCCATCGCTCGCAGGCGAAGTCTTCGGATTAGTCGTGGTCGAAAATATGTTGCACGGAAGAACTCTAATTGTGTCGGACCTCGGTTCGCTGCGCGAAGTCATCGGTGACGCGGGCCTTATCTTTCCGCCGGGAGACGTTTCAGCCCTTGCTCACTGTATGCAACAGGTAATGGAAAGGCCCGACTGGGCCGCTTCGCTTGGGTCCGCCGCGCGCGTACGCGCCATGCAACTTTTCAGTCAGGATAGTATGATTGAACGCCATATTTCATTGTACGATCGCTTGTTGTGCTCTTGAGACAGTTACAGTTTGGAATTACACGCATTTCCAGGTCCCACAGAAATGACTCTACAGAGAATCATTACAAGTGTAGTTGAATGGTTGCCGCAGAGTTTCAAAGTCGCTTTGCGGGGCCAACGCGGCTCTCCTAACCCCCTCGCAAACGCGATTCACTCGATTTTGAATCGAATCCCAGCCGAACGCTACGTCGTTTTGCCGTGTGCGGGGGTACTCGAGGGCTTTCAAATGCGAGTGGACTGGCAGATTCATCGAAGTTTCGCCTACGGAACCTGGGAGCCCGAAGTCGTTCAAGCAATACAGCAGGAAGTTGCCCCGGGAATGAATGTTTTAGACCTCGGTGCGCAGAGCGGTTTTTACACACTGCTATTATCGAGGCTTGTCGGACCGGCAGGCCGGGTTTTTGCATTTGAGCCCCTACCAGCAAATTTTCGCCTCCTCGATGAGAACGTACGTTTGAATCTCTTGCGAAATGTTGTCGTCAGTCACGAAGCCGTGGCGCGAGATTCCGGCGAGCTCAGTTTTCCATTTCCTCATCACGAGAAATCTCTGGTGGCCGGGCCGCTCCATGAGGATGACAATCTGGGGATTCTCACGGTGCAGGGAATCTCGCTGGACGATATCTCCCTGAGGGAGAAGGTTCCGATCGACTTCGTGAAAATGGATATTGAGGGCGCCGAATGGGCTGCGTTGCAAGGAGCCGAGAGAGTACTGAGAGACTTCCACCCTGGCCTGCTGATCGAGCTCCACGACCGAGTGTCACCGGACGCGGGCAATCCAGTTGTTGTGCACCTTCGGAAGTTGGGTTACGAAGTGGAATGGCTGGGCGACGTCTGCATCACCGCTCATATTATTGCGCGATGGCCCCGAAAAGCATGCGGGAATAAAGGGAATTAGAAATCCAAAGTCAAATGCGCAGCACACGCATTCCGGCGATAAAAAGCCAGACGCTAATTGGGCTGGCCGTGTTTCTGTTTGGCCTTTGCGCAGCCTGGGAAATTGGCGACTGGATTGCTGCCGAGGACCTGACACCGATAGCCTTTGCCGCGTTTGGCATCGCGGCTTTTGTGGTGGCCCTCACCATCCTTCGCAACTGGCGTCTGGGATTTTACTTCTTTCTCGTTTGGCTACTCTTTGAAGACCTAATCCGCAAATTTCTCGGCAACAATATGGTGATTTATTTCGGGAAGGACATTCTGGTGGGGCTTGTTTACATCTCCCTGTACATTGAAATTCGGAAAGGCCGCGCAAAGACCTTCCGCCCGCCATTCTTACTACCCTTGAGTCTGTTGCTATGGCTAGGCGTGATCCAGATCTTTAACTCCAATTCCCCGCACATCCTCTTCGGTCTGATTGGCTTCAAAGTGTATTTCTACTACGTACCCTTGATTTTTGTGGGGTATGCGTTGATTCGCGGCGACGAGGACCTGAGAAAGTTTCTCGTGGCCAATGGAATCCTGGCTGGCGTGATCAGTGCCATCGGAATCATCCAGGCGATTGTCGGAAACAGCTTCTTGAATCCGACGACTCTGGCACCGGAACTGCAGGAGCTCGGCAACCTTGAAAAAGTCACCCCGCTCAGCAGTCAGGTATTCTCCCTCCCGGATGCTGTTTTTGTCAGTTCCGGTCGATTCTCCCTTTACCTGGTGGTCGCCGCGATCCTGACCATGAGTAGCGTGGGCTACCTGCTCCTTTATACGAAGCGCAGCCGCGGCATCATGTACCTTGCGTTTGCACTTGTCGGCGTGGCCACGCTGCTCAGCGGATCGCGCGGCGCGGTCGTAAACGCGATGGCGAGTGCACTGATCCTTTCGGTCGGGTTTCTTTGGGGAGCTCCGTGGCGTCAGAGACAGGCACATCGTTTGGTCAAGACGATCCGACGTTCGGCCATGGTGGCGTCCCTTGGCCTCGCGGCACTTCTGCTGGTTTTCCCGAATGAGGCAGGGTCGCGGATCGCCTATTACACCGAGACACTTTCGCCGAACAGCTCTGCTTATGAAGGCTCCTATCGGAGTTGGTACTATCCAATACAGAATCTTGAACTGGCACTTACCAATCCCAACTGGGTTCTTGGAAATGGAATCGGTACCGCGTCGCTCGGAACTCAATACGTCGCACGAGTCATTGGCAAGACTCCCCCGAATATCACCGTCGAAGAAGGCTTCGGGACCATGATTGTTGAAATGGGAATCCTAGCGCCGTTCCTTTGGGTGGCTTGCTCGGCCGCGCTCTTACTCAGTTGTTGGCGAGTTGTTAGGCGACTGCGTCAAACCCGGTTTTGCCCGATCGGGGTAGGGGTTCTCTGGTATGTATTCTTGTTCCTCATTCCGCTAACGTTCGGAAGCTTGAACTCTTACCTGAATTACATTAACAACGTTTACCTCTGGCTCATGGTAGGAGTGTTATTCCGCCTGCCCACTTTGCTGCCAAGCCCTAGCCCTCACTCCGCCGAGTCCGCTCCAGGGGTCATTTCGCCAGAAGACCGAGTGTTTTCGTGAGCGCACGGCAATCAGAGCCGCATGCATGAGCAAGCCGAAGCAAAAACATCGACTGGCTGTGGTCTCCCCATTCCTCGGGAAGAGCTTCGGCACGGAGCGAACGGTCATCGAATGGCTCACTCATCTGCCCGAGGTCTTTGAAATCCACGTCTACAGCCAACGCGTGGAAGACTTGGAGGGCGCAGGTTTCATCTGGCACCGAATTCCGAAGTTGCCAGGTCCCCATCTTTTTAATTTTCTTTGGTGGTTCGCTGCAAACCACATTTGCCGGGCTGTCGATCGCCTACGAGGTCTCGAGCACGATCTCGTCTACAGTCCCGGGATCAATTGCTTTGATGCAGACGTAATTTCTGTCCATATCGTGTTCGCCGAATATCTTCGTCAGCTTGAGTCACACCGGGATCTCGGATGGAAGCAACTGCATTCTTGGCCTCGCATTTTTCACCGGAAGCTCTATTACCGTTTAATTGTGGCCTTGGAACGTCACATCTACGCGAATCCGCAAGTACCGCTGGTTCTGTACGCAAAAAAAACAGCCAAGGACCTTGAAAGATTTTACGACCGGCGCGATCGCTTGCCGGTTCTTTATCTCGGACTCGATCATGACGCGTTTAATCCGATCCGGCGAGCAGAGTTGCGGGACCTCGCGCGCCGCGAACTCGGTATTGCGGATGACCGATTTATCTTGTTGCTGGTTGGCAATGATCTGCGGAAAAAAGGGATCGTCGTTCTAATCGAAGCGATATCGAAATTGCGGGATTTGCCAGTGGATCTAATGGTTGCGGGCCGTGAGGACCCCGGTCCTTTTCGAGGTATGGTCAGCGACAGAGGGCTCAGGGGAAGAGTGCACTTCTTACCTCCGCGCAAAGACATTGAGTTCTATTACGCAGCCGCTGATGCATATACCGGTCCATCCCTCGAGGACACCTTCGCCCTTCCCCCTGCAGAAGCAATGGCCTGTGGGATGCCGGTGATCGTGTCGGCGGAGAACGGTACTTTCGAGATCATCACACACGAGTCCGATGGGTTGATTCTGAATGATCCGAACGACGCCGACACTCTAGCCGCAATGATTCGAAGGCTCTATGAAGATAGCGATTTTCGGACCAGACTCGCTCAAAAAGCCGCCGAAACGGCCCGGCAGTACACCTGGGAACGCAACGGTCGCGACTTAGGGGAAATCTTCGAAGACATCCTGCGTCAAAAGACGACACGGTCGTCTGGGCAAACCATTACGCAGGAATTTTAGGCCTTCGTCGATAACGAGGAATCACGGGTCGCGATCGATGCAACCGTCAAAACGACTCATCGGACTGTTTCCCGGATTTCTCGGTGTCGGCGGTGTTCAGGAGGCGAGCCGACAGACTGCGACTGCTTTGGAGGCGATCGCGAACCACAATGGATGGCGGACTCGATTCCTTGCTCTGAATGACTCGACGGGCGACGGCCGATTCGCGTGGGGCGGGCGTGAAGTCTCGTTTCGAGGCTTTGGGCGCGCGAAAATTCCTTTCCTCCTCTCCGCTGCGACCTTGCTGCGCGGAAACAGCCGTATCGTGCTTGCTGCTCATCCGAATCTAGCCCCTCCAGCGGCATTTATAAAAGCTTTCTCAGGTGCGAGCATGATCGTTATGGCGCACGGTGTGGAGGTCTGGTCGCCTCTGTCACAGGTTCGTCGACGCGCGCTTCTATGCGCCGATGTTGTGCTGGCACCCAGTTCTGATACCGCGGAAAAACTCGTAGCGGTGCAAGGTGTTTCCTTGCAAAGGACACGCAGATTACCTTGGGTCCTCAGCCCGGATATTGTTCAAATGACACAGACACCCGCCCTCCTACGGTTGCCGCAAGGTTTTCCAACGGGCTCCGTGATTTTGACCGTCGCTCGCTGGTCCACGTCTGAGCGCTATAAAGGCGCCGATGACTTGATTCGCGCAACCTGGCAACTTCGGACTGCGGTTCCGGATTTGCATCTAGTAGTCGTCGGAGGTGGTGACGATTTGCCACGGCTTCAGAAGCTCGTGCTCGACATCGGTGCTCATGATCGGGTGCACTTCCTCGATAGCCTGTCGCGAGAAGAGCTGGGAGCCTGCTACGCACATTCCGATGTTTTCGCACTGCCTAGCACGGGCGAGGGATTCGGGTTGGTGTTTCTCGAGGCCATGTCGTTCGGCAAGCCTGTGGTGGCAGCCGCGGTCGGGGGCGCGACCGATTTGGTTGAAAACGAGGTCAACGGTCTTCTTGTTGCGCCCCACGATATCGTGGAGCTTACCGGAGCCCTTGCTCGATTGTTTGCCGACCAGCAGCTTCGCGCAGAACTAGGCCGCCATGGATCTGAGAGAGTCTTGCGTGAGTCCCGCTTCGACGTCTTCGAATCCGGACTGGCGCGCATTCTGAAGGAGTGCGGCTTGGCATCTTGCGCTGCATGAATGAGGTGCCATCACTTGTAGTAATGTTTCAGACGGAGGATAAACGCTTGGATCGTCTACGAGTTGGCTTGATTGGTTCGGGATTCATCGCAAAGCAGAAGCATTTGCCTGGTTGGGAGAAGGCACAAAAAAAAGCCCAAGTAGTCGCTTTGTGTGATCCGAATCAGGCCCAGGCCGAAGAACTTGCCCGAGTGCACGGGATCCCGAAGGTCTACAAGGATTTTCAACAGATGCTCGAGGCCGAGCGACTCGACGCCGTGGACATCTGCTCTCCGCCGCGCACCCACGCGGAGCTCGCGGTCCGCTCGCTCAAAGCCGGTGCGCACGCTCTCATTGAAAAGCCAATGGCCATTAACACTGAAGAGTGTGACTGCATTCTGGCCGCCGCCCGTGAGAGCGGGCGCAAGATTTGCGTTGCGCATTCGGACCTGTTTTACCCTTCGTTCCTCAAAGCCCGTGAGATGATCAAAGCGGGAACGATCGGTGCATTCCGCGGCATGCGCATCTTCCTTTCCACCCCCATGGACTACATTACCTCCAAACCCGACCACTGGGCCCATAAGCTGCCCGGCGGCGTCATCGGCGAGACAGGCCCGCACGTGATTTATATGACTTTGGCATTCATTAATCCCATTCGCGCTGTGCGAGTCGAAGCACGCAAGCAACTAAAGGGATTCCCATGGTCACCCTACGAAGACTACCGTCTCGATCTCATTGGCGATGAAGCCTCCTCGAGTGTGGCTCTGACGTACGCCACCAATCGCTGGGCTGTACAGCTTGATCTCTGGGGCAGCGAGGGACACATGAAATTCGATCTCGAAACACAGACTCTGATCGTTCATGGCCGAGCCGATTTGAAACCCGTTACGCTGGGTCTTTCTGCGGTTAAGGAAGCCGGGCAAATGCTCCGCGGCACGCTCGGCATCGGCTTTCGCTACGTCACAGGAAAGTACGAAAACACGCACGACCGCCTTGTCCGGGAATTCGTCGATAGCATTCAGAACGATTTGCCTACGCCGGTGCCCCCTGAGGAAGGGAGGGAGGCGGTGCGCGTGATGGACCTACTTGTCAGCCAGTTGCCGTCCGCGGTGGTCTAAGTATATGTGTGGAATCTCGGGCATTGCGACAAGACGGCTGGAACGAGCCGATCTCGAGCGTTCGATCGACCGGATGGCCCGCTCGATTCGTCATCGTGGGCCGGACGGCCTCGATTCCCGCTGCTTTGTCCCGCCCGCGATTTCACAAAGTGTTGCTCTCGCCCACAACCGACTTGCTATCATTGACATCTCTCCGGCCGGTTGCGAGCCGATGGCCAATGAAGACGGTACGGTCTGGCTCGTGTTCAATGGCGAGATTTACAATTTCATAGAATTGCGTTCACGATCTGGAATCTCGCGGCCACCGATTTCATTCCCACACGGACGCCGAAGTCATCATCCATCTTTACGAGGAGGCTGGTCCCGCCTGCGTGAAGCAGCTCGACGGCATCTTCGCCTTTGCCATTCTCGACCTGAGCCGCGACCTGCTCTTGCTCGCTCGCGACCCTCTCGGCGTGAAACCTTTGTTTTATGCGGTCATCCCGCATCACTTCCTGTTTGGATCGGAAATCAAGGCGCTGCTTGCGTCATCGCTTCTCACGGCGGCGCCAGACTGGCAAGCCATCTCTGACTTTTTTACTTACCTGTACGTCCCGGGGCCGGAAACCGCGTTTGCGGGCGTCCAGCAGCTTCTTCCCGCCCACACCCTTACTCTACACTTGCAGGACAATTCGATCGCGCTCGATCAATACTGGGACGTCTCTCGCCGCGAAGATATTCAATCGATGTCCTACGAGGAGCTGAAATGCCAGATTCAGGAGACCCTGGCGGCGGCGGTCAAGCGACAGCTCGTCAGCGACGTTCCGCTCGGCGTTTTTCTCAGCGGCGGAATCGATTCGACAATCGTCGCTGGCCTTGCGAAAAGAGAAAAGAAAGACACTCAAACATATACGCTTGGTCTCCCAGGACACGAATATCGCTTCTTCGACGAAACTGAAACCGCCCGCGCCGTCAGTCGCCACCTCCGCACCGAACACCGCGAATTGTCGCTCGAATTTCCTGACCTTCTTGAAATGCTTGATCTCATCGAATTCTTTGACCAGCCCTTCGCCAATCCGACCTCCTATCTAATGCATCAGTTGTCCCAAAAAGCGCGGGAGCACATTACCGTCGCTCTGTGCGGTGCCGGAGGTGACGAACTCTTTGCCGGCTATCCTCGAGCTTCCGGCGTGCGTCTGGCCCGCCGCCTGGCCTGGCTGCCCCGGCCGCTGCTGCGCCTGGGAGCGAATGCATTGTCCCTCATGCGTGACTCCCACCAGACGCCGTATCTCCGTCGCGCCCGAAAATTCCTTGGAGGACTTGACCGCGATTTCTTCGTTCAATATACGAACTGGACGTATTTTATGAACGAGGATCAGAAGCGCAGCCTGCTTCTGGGACATTCGCACTGCGGCAACTCACATTCATCGGTCAATGTTTTGCGCTCGGCCTACGCCCAATCCCAGTTGCGCGACGAAGATAATCGGATTTTGCAGATGGACCTCAAAACCTTTTTGGTCGATAACATCCTCGACTACACCGATCGAATGAGCATGGCCAAGGCGCTCGAAGTACGCGTCCCGCTTCTGGACGCGGCGTTCGTCGAATTGAGCCTGAATACCCCGTTCGCGTATAAGATTCGGAACGGTGCATCGAAGGCCATCCTCGTCGATGCGTTCGAGGAATTTTTTCCGCCGGAAGCGTGCCATGCTCCCAAGCGAGGTTTCAATGCTCCTCTTGCATTATGGGCCGGGAGCCTCTTCGATCCCTACTTTGAGGCCAGTCTCAACAACTCGCATCCGCTCCGAGCGAGACTGGGTAAAGACATCGGCGCCGCCTGGAACGATGGAATCCTCGATTTAAATTTTCTACAGCAGCTTCGCCTGCAGCACCGCCAGGGGAAGCGCGACAATGCCCATGAGTTGTTTGCGTGCATTCTTTTCGATGTCTGGTGGCGAAAATATATCAAGCGGTCGCAACCCATGGTCCATTGGCAACCAGGCCCGAGCTAGCGTGCACATCCTCAACGTAGCCCAGACCTATTTCCCCTATGCCGCCGAGGGTGGCCGTCCCGCCAAGGTTCGTGCCATTTCTGGCAAGCTCGCCGAACATGGCCATAGCGTCACCGTCCTTACGGCCAACCTTGGGATGTCCGAATGGTTAAGAGTGGCGCATGAGCCCGAAGAAACTCGGATGGGCCTCGAGTCCACAGAAAATGGCATCGTCGCGATTTATTTGCCTACCTTGGCGCGTTATCGCGTCCTTACGATAAATCCGCGGGTGATACGATTCTGCCGGGGACTTCTCGCCGGGTTTGATCTCGTTCATTTCTACGGCCTCTATGATTTGCTTGGGCCTATGGTTGGCTATTTTTGCAGGCGCGAAGGAATTCCTTACGTGATTGAGCCGATGGGAATGTACCGGCCGATTGACCGAGCGATTCGCATGAAGAAAATTTGGCATCGCACAGTCGGAGGGGCGTTCTGGCGAAACGCCGCAAAGATTATTGCCACTTCAGAACTTGAGCAGCAGGAGCTGGAGGAGGATGGCGTTGCCCAAGCAAAAATTGCCATACGCTATAATGGGATCGATCTGAGTGCTAAAACCACGCCCCGTGGCGGGTTCCGTTTGAAGTGGGGTATATTGGCAGACGAGCCGCTTATCCTTTTTTTGAGTCGACTAATCCCTCGGAAAGGAGCCGATGTACTGATCGAAGCATTTGCAGCAGCGTGCCCCGAGTGGGGCCGTCTGGTGATCGTGGGACCTGAAGGCGAGCCTGGATACCAAGCGCAGCTTGAACAATGCGCACAAGATTGCGGCGTCAGAGCGCGCGTGCTGTTTACAGGGCCGTTGTACGAGGAAGATAAGATTTCGGTCTTGGCGGACGCTGACGTCTTCGCTCTCCCGTCGCGTTACGAAAATTTCGCTAATGTTGTTGCGGAGGCCATCGCGTGCGGAGTTCCTGTGATCATCACGCCCTTTTGCGGAATCCGCTCGCTGGTTGATGGCAGAGCGGGTTTGGTAGTCAATCCCGAAAAGAAGGCGTTCGCCGCCGCGCTCGAAGCCATGCTGCACGACAAGTCACTCTACGGCCGCCTGAAGGAAGGTTGCCGCGAGGTCGCTTTGCAATTCAGCTGGGATCATTTGACTGATCAAATGGAAGGCTACTACCAAGAAATTTTAGCGCGGGGCCGGAGCGTCTCCTGAGCGCGTGACATTTTACGACGAGCACCCCTTTGATTGGGCTTCTCCCGATAGTGCGGCCGAAATCACCTCTACGGTCCTGCGTCCGCTTGCCGACTTGATCGACACGCTCGATTCAAGGTCTCTCATCTTCGATATTGGCTGCGGTCCGGGAAGAGTCCTTGGCCTTCTCGCCCGGCGCGGCCTCCGCTGCATCGGCATCGACCGAAGCCGCGTTTCTCTCGGGCTCGCTAGGAGCCGATATGGCCGCCCCGGTGCTGTCGCGGACAACCTGCAACTCCCGCTGCCCGACGAAGTTGCCGACGTGATTATTTCCGACGGCGTAATCCACCACATTGAGGATCCTCATGCTGCGTTCGCCGAAAATTTGCGCGTCCTCAAACCAGGTGGCCGCATGTACCTTGCCATTTACAAGCCTTTCGGCCGCTATCCATTTCTTTACAAGTATCCGGGCTGGGTAATACGCGTTGGCTTGCAACACGGCTGGTCTCGACCGCTCGTAAAGATCTTCGCCCTGGGTCCCTACTTTCTCGTGCATTTTGCTCGGTCCAAAGGCAAACGGAGATGGGCCGCAGCACGAAACCTGTTCTACGATTATTTCGTCACACCTTGTGTCAACTTTCTCCCTCGGCAGCTTATCGAAGCTTGGTGTGCGAAAACGGGAGCGCAAGTGCTTCGCTATAACGAGAATCGCGGTGCGAACGTGCATTCTTTCGTTTTGCAGAAAGGTCCTGTGCGCGACAACCTCAGGGGAAATCGGGGCCGTGCCCGATTCTAGCAATACTCGAAAGACAGCGGGCATCACAGAGGAACGGCGGTCGGTTCGATCGACGCACACGTCGGGGCCCTTAGACTGCCTTCGTATTCGTTCCGGAACCTTCGCGGCGGTGGGTGCCTTCGGGACATTAAATGCACAGGGCGATGTGATTCTCGGCGCGATCATCTCCGAGGCTGTCCGAAAACTCGGATGACGAACTCGGCTTGTCGACAAGAATTCTGGGATTCCGGCTTCCATTTGACCCTCGGAGTGCTAACTTACGACAGCACCAATACAGGAACAGGCCGGATTAAATGTCGTTCCGCTCAGTCGATAGCTTATTTATCGAAAGGGCCGGCGCGTACCGGGATGGTGTCGACGGCTCTCATCACTGACGCCAGCCGGATTGCGACGACCTGATGACGGAGATCAAATACAACACTCAACTACCTCATTGGAGTCAGATGCAGTTACTTCAGAAGTTCATGCGATTCGCGCGAAAATTCCCTCGCGAACAATTGCAGGCAGCCCGAACGATGGACCGCAACGATCTAGTGGAAGGCGACTTGAAAGTCCCCTGTCTGGGGAACGACCGAACAGCTTACATTATTGGACTTTTCGGAACTGGGCGGCGGTATGTCAATGTATTGATGGAGCAGCATATTGGGGAAAGGGCGAAATATGTTAGGGATGAAATCCGTCTCCATCCTGGTCCGACATCTATGATCTACAGTGGCCATGCCACGATGAAACATGTCTCTCGCGCCCAAGCGTTGCCGGCGGTAACCAGCCGTATATTGGAATCGGTCAAATCGGGATTTGCTGATTTGATTTTTGTCTACCGTCATCCTCTCGATTCGTTGCTGACAAACTGGATTTGGTGGCGGACGTATATTTCCGACAACAGAACGGTTCCCGGTATCTCCCACGTTTATAAGAATAGAGACGATCTGTCTACCGATTTGGAGCAAGACTTTTTTGAATTCAAGAACTTTGCTGAAGGCGACCCTGATTTTTTCGCGGCCCTACCCGGCCCGCGGTTTTTGTCCTTTCCGGAATTTGTTGAGGAAACTGAGCTTTTTCTTCAATCTGCTACGCTCTCCTTGCGCCTTGAGGACTTCATGATCGATCCGTTAAAGGAGTTTTCTAAGATTGTTGAGGTCATGTCGGTTGATCTCGATTTGAGTCGTTTACGTTTAGCCCTTCCGGCAGCCAAGCCCTATGGCTTTTTAGCTGTTAAAGAAAAAGTTCCTCGATTCAGAGAATTCATCAACGGGCTGGATGCGGACACAAAAAGTCGGATTGAGAAAATCGGGTATGATGTGAAGGTCTAGGCAATGTCAATAATTAATAGCGAAAAGGTTCGGGATGACTAGGGTTGAATGGAATTACACGGATCGAGCTGAACATTATGATAAAAGGGCGGACTATTCGAAAGAAGTCATCGGGAAACTCCTGCAGCAAATTGGCGCCGTCCCTTCGAAACCAGTGGCGGACATCGGAGCCGGTACAGGCAAACTAACGAAGCTTCTGGCTTTGCATGGGCTTACGGTTCGTGCGGTTGAGCCCAATGATGCCATGATGGCTATCGGAGTTAAGAATACCGCAGGTATGTCAGTTACTTGGATCAAGGGAGTGGGCGAAAACACAGGTCTTCCTGAATCGTCGGTTCATGCCGCCTTCTTTGGATCTTCCTTCAACGTTCTCGATCAGAAGGCTACTCTCTCTGAAGTCGCCAGAATACTTGTTCCGGATGGATATTTTGCGTGTATGTGGAATCACCGGGACCTGAACGATCCTTTACAGAATCAAATTGAAGAGATCATTCGACAAATGATTCCTGATTATAATTATGGAAGCCGCCGTGAGGATCCCACCGCAATAATTAACGAGAGCAAATTGTTTGGGCAGGTGAGTTACCTGGAACAGAAGTTCAAAGTAGAAGTGCCTTCCCATTTATTTTTTGACGGCTGGAAGTCACATGCAACTCTCGAGCGACAAGCGGGTCAACAATTTGCAGCAGTGCTGGGGCGTATTCAGGAGCTCTTAATGCATTATGAAGTCATCGCTGTCCCTTATTCGACTCGAATATGGTTTGCTCCTCTGGCTGTTAGGAAAAAACTCACTGGCGCTCGTAGCCCAGTCCCAGCCCAGCGTAGTCGCCAGGCGATTCCGTAAATCTCCGTGTTTCATCATCACCGACCTCCAGCCCGGTTGCGATAAATGCAAGGATTCACGCGCCGCGCGCTTCGATCGCCGTCATGGTGCCGTCGACTCTGCGCCGGGTAACGCATCCTCCAGTAGGAGCTCGCCCTTCCGTACCATGTTCTGATAAAGCGCCACGTCTTCCGGATTGTCAATTTCACCCCATTGGCCATCGGTTGGAAAGGTGCCGATGGAGAGCACCTTTCCCTTTAGCAATCGGCGCAGCAATCCGGTCACGTCGAGGCGGTCGCGCGTCGGTGCATCGAGTGTGCCCAGTAGCGCCTCGACGGCACTCCATGCCGGTGGCGTGAATTTCAACAGACCCATATATTGCCCTTGGATATCTTCGATCCGTGTCGTCTTGCCGCCGATCTCCAGCAACTGGCCCGCAGCATCGAGCCGGAAGGTTTCGGCGTCGGCCAATGGATCGGCGAAACGTCGCGCCCACAGACGGCGCCAGGCCCGGTCGTAACTTATGACCAACTCGCCTGAAGCACCGGCCAGACCACGCACTAACTCGCCGCGGTAGAAGATATCGGCATAACTCACCATGACTGGCCCCGAGCGGAGCCAAGGGGCGGCCGTGGCGAGCGACATCACCATATTCGTTTCAGCCCATCGTTCGTTCGCGAAATAGGTAACGTCGCGACAATCGATCATCTCGGCGCGATAACCCCGGACGACTCCGATCTCGTCCGCCCCACCCCGCCGAAGCGCCGTGATCTGGCGCTCGATCAACGGCTTCCCTGCGAGCTCGACCAAGCATTTCGGGCGGTCGTCGCCGAGTTGCCCCATCCGGCTGCCGCGACCGGCCGCGAGAATAACTGCGCGCATCATTCGACCGCGAAGACCCGGCGGAAAAGCGCCACGTCGGCGGGCGAGAACGGGGCGGACCGTTCCGGGTGCCACATAATCCCGGTTATAGGCTGCGCCGAATGACGAATCGCTTCGACGACACCGTCGTCGGCGACCGCCCAGACATCGAGCGGCGGTCGCGAGTCGAAGGCGGCAAAATGATGATAGCTGTTCACCTTTTGGGACTCGCCGTCGATTCGGATGACCTGCTGTTGCGCCACATGTCCTTGGACGCGATGCAGCCGAATAGCGAATCGTTGCTGAATCACTTGCATGCCGCGACAAACACCCAGGACCGGCAGCCCGCGCTGCTCTGCCAAATCGAGTAGGGCATTCTCGACGGCGTCGCGCTCTGGGGCATCGCCGCCCAACGCAGCAAGATCGTTACCGCCGGTCAACACCAACCCAGCAATGCCGGACCCCTCGCACAGGGCAAGAGCCACCTCGGACACGTTGGGGAGTAACACGGGAAGCAGCCCGCTAGCCGCCAGGAATCTACTCCATGCTTGATCCAGGCAATCACGGCGCTCGCTACAGGCCGTAACGACCGATACGCGCTGGGTGACGGCGACCGCTTTCATGCGATGAACAAGACCCTCTGGTTCGTACAATCGAGGCACAGCTTGCGCGCCGTCTGCCATCGGTGGAACAGGGCTTCGCCGGCGCCGATTACAGCGGGGATGCCGAGTTCGGCGGCACGAATCGCCATGTGCGAATTGGCGCCGCCGAACTCGGTTACGAATCCACTAATACCGCGAGTAAAGATCCAGTCGAAGCCAGGGTCCGCGCTGGGCACGAAAAGAATCCGTCCAGCGAAGGTCTCCGGTGCGTCGCCGACCCAGGCTGTCGGTGCGGTCACACTTTTTCTCGTAATAAAATTAGGCTGGCTCGGAGGAAGGTGAAATGCGAACACTTGGTCGGGCGACGCAATGATCGGCGGAAGCACGAGGTTACGCGTCAGCGAGTGACGCTCTCTGCCACGCGCAGCACTCTCGAGCAAGACCTCGCGCACCGGAGCACTCTCGCTATAGAGCGTGCGGATGGCATCGTAGTCCAGAAATGCACAATCCTCCACGGAAAGACCGTGATCTTCACCCAGCTGTCTGATCAGCGACAGAGCGTCGCTCAGGCTTCGCGTGAAGACGAACTTCGCGTATTCGCGGCCCTCGATGCCGGCTTTGATGAATTCGATCAAACTCAAAACGTCAATATCGAGCTCATGTTCCTTGATCAGCTGCTCGATGCGCCGCAACTGCTCGATGGAGAGCGCGAAGCGCGGCGGCGCGGACGCCGTGGATCGGGCACTTGACCAGTCAAAAAAGAGATCGGGCGCCTCGTCGTAGCGAGGCGACAAGATGTCGTAGGTCCCCGGCCGGAGGTGGCCGTAGCGCGACGAGGAAATCTGCCTTCGAAAGTTGCGCGAAATCTTGCCCGATGCGCGACCCGACGGTGTCGACACTCGCCATGAATGTCGCAGCCTCTTCGGCATTGAGAACGCCCACGGCGACGAAGGACTGGAGCAATTGAATCGCTATGAAACCCGCCCGCGCCAGACCGGCGAACGGCAGCGTGCCGTATCGCTTGCAGTCTTCGATCAGCCAGTAAATGCGGCTGATCTTGTCGATCTCCGCGTTGCAGATTGTCGCAAATCGCTGTGTCAACAGGTCGATCTTCGCACGATCGCGCCGCCACAGCGCGGTCTCGCCGTGTATGATGCGATTGGTGAGACGCCGTAAGGCGCCCGAAAGTTCGGCGAGGTCTTCTGAAGAAAACCCGTGTTCCGTGAGCCTGCCTACCCGCTTCGGCAAATCGAGCGTGTAGCACGAGAAGATGATCTCGAATTCGACCTTGTCATGGAGATGCGGTTCGGAGAGTAGGCGATCGATGTAGTAATTCACCAGACGCCCGGCGAGTCCGTCGGAAACATCGCGCGGTACGAAAGAGTTGAAGCTGACACGCACGTCAATGTAGGGCAGTCCGTGAAAGCTGACCAGCAGCGGGAAACTGCGAAGATTCTTGTACCCGTAATTGTCCCGCTGATAGGCCCAGATCGCGTCGGTGATGAGTTCGCGATAGATCGACAACGATAGTGGGAATGGCCGCACGCCGATGATTTCGGCCGGGTTCCAGTCCGGCATGACGCCGAATATCGCCCGGCTCCCGTGTAGGTAGGGATGCGGGCGGCTGAGCAGCTCAACCTTACGCGCGACATCGGCGAGAGCGGTGTCGACCATCGCGTCCGCCGCCTGCCCCCAGCGGTCGACGGCGAGCGGGCGGACCTGCAGGAGATAGAGCTGCCCGTCGTCGCCGACAGCGAATTCCACGTCGATTGCATCACACGCCAGAAGCGTTTCGAGCTCGCTGACCAGAGCTATGATCGGTGCCAGCGAGGGCGGGCAGGCATCAGGCCGCGATTTAAGGCAAAGAAAAGTCTTCAGATTGTCGCCGCTACCCGCGGTCACTCGATCGGTTCGGCCGGACCGGTCGTCGTAATTGATAACGAAATAGGGTCCGCCCGCGGGACTGCGCGAGAAAACTACCCCCGCCATCGTCACGCGATCAAGCATGGGCTGCACGAAAATCTGGTGGTCGTCACTTCCTTCATTGGCGAAGGAATCAATCACTTGGTCGATTGCCTGTGCCACTGCCGCGCTGCCGACGACGCCGAGTACAGAATCGTACCTCCCAGCCTGAGAGCTCGCGATGCTGTCCTCGCCCCGCGCACTGCTACGCACGATGACCCGATCTGAACCCCAGGGCGCAGCGGCAATGGCGGCGAGCACGCCCGTGCCGTCCGAGCGCCAATCGCCAACCGAGAATCGAACCTGCGGCAGGACGCGCCCATTACGCAGCACGGGCATCAGCGCTTCCAGAGACTCTGCTTTCGTTTTGAAGGCAACGAGGCGCGCTGGCTGCACCGCACGTGCGCTATCCCGCCTGGCGCATATCGCGAAGATGCGGTCCGCCGCCGTGGCAACGTCCAGCGAACCATAATTGTCAAGGACCAGGTCCGGCGCCTCGGGAACCTCCGCCGGCACGTCAAGGCCGACGACTTCGCGCGCATCGCCGCGTTGAGCCCGCGCATAGATGCCTTTGCTATCCCGACGCAGCAGTTCTTCTATCGGGACTCGAAGGTAGATCTCGCGATAACCGGGAATGTTCTTGCGGTTCCAACGCTGCACCTCATGAAACAGCGAGATGGTCGCGCAGACGACGTCGACGCCCTGCTCAGCCAGCAACCGACACAGCCGCGCATTGCGCATCGCCGATCGGCGCCGATTGTCTGCGCTGTGGCCAAGATCTTCCGCGATCGCAGTACGGAGGCCGTCGCCATCGAGGAAGATGACCGGACGACCGGCAGCATGCAGCCTATTCCGCAATTCTCGCCCGACGGTCGTCTTACCGGCACCGGATAACCCGGTAATCCAGAAGACGCGCCCCACCGACGCTTCATACTCGGCTTCAGGCTCGCATCCCGTCTTTTTTGCCTTTGTCAGCATACGAAATCGCGTCGCCGCTGTAACATCAAGCCCACTTGTTTGTATAACTTCCGTCATAAATTCGCAATAGTTCCGGTAATTCTCTGTTGAACTTCCCTTCGCCCAAAATCCTGAGCTTGCCCGTCGAATCAACCGCAAGTCGTCCTGGTCACTTTTTGGGGTGGTTGCGCGGGTCGTCTTAGCCATTCCGCGGAGCCGCCGGGGACGCCGGCACGTCCCCCTTCCAGTGACTTAGTCCCAGTTCTGGCTCCAGCTCTTTACAACCAGATTAGGCGCTAGTCGGACGGCCATGGAATCAACATCTGCCCTTCTCTGGAAGAAGAGACCCTCGGCAAAAGCGTTTCAGTTGCTAGCGCCATTCTGCGGCTCTGTGGGTTGCGCCAGGCTATCAAGATAGGCCGCAACGTTACCTTGGGCCTAGCGCAGAAGAAATGGCGGACATGACGACACACTGTCGGCGACATCGCTACGGAAGTCCATGTAGAATCCCATAGATAAGCATCGCGATGGGGTCTGGGACCTCCCAGACGCACGCAGCCGCAGAAGCGTTGTCGACGAGCCACCAGGAACGAGCGCAGTAGCCAGGCCATCCCTTCTAGAGCGAGTGAACGATCAGTTGGAAGAGCAAAAGTTCGATGCCGGATGCTAGACCGGTTGAAAGAAAAGACGGATCACCGCCGAGACGGTTGACATGGACAAACAGACTCATCAGCACCAATAGGATCACTGAAGGGAATTCCCGACATGCCATTACGCTTTGAAATTAATGGCAGTGTGGAACAATGGAAAAAATGCGCGTGTTGGAGAAGCAGAGCACTCGAGACTTTACTGGAATTCGGCAGAAGTTCGTTGTCGAATTCCTTGAAAACGTGCAACCACAAACGGGTCCTGGTTCGGCGATCGATGTAGGCTGCGGAGTCGGCAATTCCTCAAAGTTTCTATCCGACATGGGTTTCCGCGTAATCGCCGTCGACGAGCGAGAGGAAAACGTCAAGGAGGCCAAACGGCGGTACCCAGAAATCGCCTTCCGCACGGCAAATGTGGAGGACCTGCCGGTAGCCGAAATGAGTACTTTTGACCTGGTCCTGTGCTTCGGCCTTTTATACCAACTGGAGAACCCCTTTCGCGTGATCCGTAATCTCCATTCTCTGACGGGAAAAATTCTTTTGATTGAGACGATCTGCGTTCCCAACTCCGAGACCACGATGGAGTTGCTCGATGAAGGGTACTGCGAAGAGCAAGGTCTGACCTATGCAGCGTTTTATCCTTCTGAATCGAGTCTCATCAAAATGCTGTACCGGGCGGGCTTTCCGTTCGTATATCGCTTCGAGTGCTTGCCAGTCCACAAGGTTTACACGAGAACGCTCTGGAGGAAACGACTGCGCACAATGCTAGTGGCGTCGAAGGTCGCCTTAACAGCACCTAACTTGGCGCTGGTAAGGGACCAAATGCGATTCGTGCCCGGACCTTCGGATCCTTGGAGCACCCCGCTGTCGAGACTGCGAAATTTTTCAGCCGCTAGTTTGTTCAAACTGCGTGTTTTGGCGGCTCGCTTCGTGAACCTCTGGCGTAGAGACGTAAGCGCTACTCCTTCGCGCGACGTCGACAGGAGACGGGAATGAAATTCGCGTTCGATCGTTTGTACGTGAAGCGCAGCGTTTTCAACAAAGGGGTTCCTTCAAACGCTATGGCCCGCGCGCTGGAAGTTCCGATGTGCCGGCTTTTCACGGACGATGCTCACGTACGGAAGCCGGAGATCAGCTTTTCAAGAGGCGAGACAGCGCGCAACAAGAAAATCGACGCTCTGCTTCGCCCTTTTGCTAAAGTGCTCGCGCGAGTGATTGACAAGGACCGTGGGCTTCTGCCTCAGATGGCTTCGAAAATGGCGAATCGGTCATAAATCGGCGCGTATCGCTTGTCCTATCTGTAGACCGCCCGCCTTCCAGTTCAACTCGTGCATGGATGTGGTGACTGATGCGAATCGAATTTGGCGAAGGAACTGATTCGCTGTCATTGCGATGCGCCGAAGAATCCAGGTGAGCCGCCATGATCCTGCCTTGGACGGACATTCAGGATTTTGGCACGACACCGAAGCAGTACGCGTATCATGAATACACAGCGGAAGCTAGGGTCGTTGATGGATCCCGGAACGTTGCTCTAACGCCGGGACCGTTCGCGCAACAACTGAAAAATGGACAGGGCGTCTGCATCTGGAAGGCGGGTCCGCCTACGACGCAGGTTACACCCGCAGCACCGACTGCGATCAGTCCGGCAGTTCGGGGCAGCAAAACCGTGTGCTACGCCTGCGTGGGGTACGACGCCTCTGGTGGTCTGACGGCGGCATCTCCGATCGGCAGTATTGCGAGTGCCGCTGCAATCCTCGGGGCTAACGCGCAAGCGATTGCTTCGATATCGCGCGCGGCTGACGGCACGCTGACGATTGTCACGCGGCAGCCGCACGATTTCCTTCTTCAGTACGGCGGCACGGCTCCGGGCAACGGAAGGAATCCCACGATCGCTGCCGTTCAGAATTGCAGCCCTTTCGACATCAACGGGACATTCGCGATCGATTCGATCCCTGGCCCCACTAGCATCGTCTGCAAGACGGGCATTTTGACCGCAGAAGTGGGAATCGCAGCGCCCCACTCGACGGCCACTGTGTGGGCCTTCGTCACGGTTTCCTGCCCGCCACTCGCGGGCGCGACTCTCGGTTATTACGTCTACTCCGATTCGCCGAATCCTGGGGGCGAGCTAGTCCTCATCGGCAAGACAATCCAGGGCGAATGCCATTTCACCGATTGGGGGCCCACAGTTGCGCTTGGCTATGAGGCACCCGGCTACGTCCCCAGGACTCTGCCGACGAGCGCGCAGAACGGAATGTTCACAGGCACCGTGGCGGGGGGCGGCGGGAGTACTTCGATTGTGCTCGCCAAGCCCGTCCCGACGTCCGTGGTTTCGAGGATCTTATTCGATGACGGCCCGAATCTGCTCGCCGCAGCGGCCGCGGCGGCGAGTGGCGCCTCGGGATCTGTTCTAATCTCGCCACCGGGAGGCCCTCTGAATTTCGGCGGCTATCTCTTCAACAGTCCGATTACCCTCCCCGAAGGAATCAACTTCATATTCGCCTGCCACTGCATCATTAATGAGACAATGACATTCACCGCCTACAACCAACTCAACGCGAAATTTGGCGCGCCCAGCGTGAAACAAGGCGCGCAGTTCGCCCAACGGAATTACGTCGACATCGGTGGACTCGGCAACCCGATGATCTCTATTGGCGAAGACCATGGAAATTCAGGAGGTGTCGAAATCGAAGGCCTAGGTTTCACCTGCTACTCGAATGGGCAGAACGCGGTAATGGTGCGAAGCACGTCTTATACAAAGATTTCCAACTGTTCGTTCTCAGCGCCTCCTGTATATGGGAATGCCATCGGTCTGATCTACAACGGAGGCTGTTCGTTTGCGATCTTGGCAGACAGCAACTTTGAGTTCAGCGGCCCCCTCGTCGGCGGCTGGGGACCGCCGGTCCCGGCGCTCTGGCTGCGCTCGTCGGATAACCCCGGCATCCCGAACGGCCAGTCCTGCACCGGAAATTTCCTGATGAAAGGCAAACATTCGTTCTGCGGTCGCGGCATCTTGTTCGACCATCTGTACGCGTCGGAGGATGCGAACACCGATGGTATCTTCATCGGCGACGCTATCTGGAGTCAGGCGGCGACGACGCCAACGGTGATGTTCTGGGGCCAGCAGTTCATCGGCATCGATCTCCGGAACATTCTGAACGACACTTCGCAGGCGGCCGTTCTGGCGAACTGGACAACCTACGAACTGGCGGACGTGAAGATGCGTAACTGCTACAACGCTCTGCAGCCTCTAGTCACCGGGCGACGCGTCGTGCGGTTGGTGATGGACGCTTGCGGGCAGGGCTGAAGTCGCTGTAATGTGCGCGCCGCGAACCAAGCTCCTCTATCTCTAGTTGAATCTCACTGGTTTGCGGCCGCTACAAACCGGAAAGCGTCTTCGACGGCCTTGAGACTTCCCTTCGAACCCAGCGAGCTTGTTTCCATCTTCGAGAATTGATACTGGCGGTGCGGAGAGAAACTGGCCGGATCAAAGGTGCCTTTCGGAATTTGAAATATCCAGACATATTCGCGGTGCGCTTTGTCCGCTTCGGATTCAGACACGAGCGCCGTGTCGATTGGCGTCATTGGCGTGAAATCCGAAAACCCGTTGCTCTTGTGCACCGGCTCGGGCATCGTCGTGCTAAAGAAATCCACGTCATGAGTGAAGATAATCACGAAGTCCACTTTAGAAGGATCGGGAGCCGGACAGACATTGGAGAACAGCCTCTTCCTATTTTGGGCAATCCATTTCATCTGGCCGGGCGTCAAGCCGTATGCGGAAAAATATTTCTGGCAGGCAAGGTCTGCGCTGTTACTCCTCGGCTGTAGATCGGAAATTTCATCGGAAACGCCGGTCCGTGCTGCCGAATCGGTCGGCCGATTGACGATTCTGGCGGCTGTCGCATCCGCGACCAATGTGTGTGGCGACGAAGACGGGCCCGCGTCGGTTGGCGGAGCTGCAGGTGTCTCAGTTTCCTTGACTGGTTGAGAAGCTGGCGCCGGATTCATTTCGGCGAGAGCACTAAACGGTAAGAGGGAGTCCTTGGAGGGCAGTTTTTTCTCGGTTGTGTCGTCCGCCGCAGCTGGGGTGATTGAACCAGAAGTTGTCGAGACTTCTGCATGCCCCGAATCAGCAGGAACAGGAAAAGCACCAGCGGCCGCCGCTTTGGCGATTTCCTTTTCCTGGACCTGTTTCGCGACTAACCCGACGTCATGAGTCGTGTCCGGGCGAATTGTCGCAGGCGGCAGATTAGCGAAGTCATCCTCCGGCACGTAACCCTCTAATCCGTTTTGAGCACGAATCTTGACATAGTCACGAACGCGCCCAACAATTTCGACGTCTTCTCCACATTTCAGTTTGGCTTCAACGTCGAAGGTATTTAGGGAATTGTAGACCCAGATTTGATCGCGGTGGGAATTACACTTCAGGCTCGCCGTATTGGCCGACGCCGGCCCAGCCAGAAGCGAAACGGCTATCACGGCGGGCACGAGCAATAGAAATCGCGCCCTTCGGTTCATTTCTCCCTCCATTGGTTGCTCGAGTACGAGGTCAATGGTCCGGCACTGGCAGCCAAGCGAACAACTGTCCGATACTACATAGAAAGGGCAGACGGAGACAACGCTGATTTTAGAAGTTCTCTTAGTCCCTGCGAGGCGAAACCCGAGTCGAGCGTAAAATGATGGTTCCGGCGCGCCGCCGCGAACCCACGACCCGATGGGCTCGAAAGGTCAGGCGGAAGGAATGCCCGGTTGGGACTCGCCGGGTCGTATGCCGCGGGGAATTCGTGGTTCTGCATTGCGCAGGCGTAAGCGTCGGGCAGGGCTCATTGGCGGTGAAAGGAAACAACAAGCCCCTTCGCTCAGATAGGGGACCAAGCGTCATCGAACCAAAGTGGAGCGTTGCGAAAATGGCCGTCCTGCGCTCACAAGTCGAACCCCGCAACAGCCTGGACATGGAGATGGATTTCTTGATGGCATCCACTGCAAAGCGTAATGAGATTTTCTTCTACATCGCTTCCCAGATGGCTTCGCGGCTGCAGATGATGGACCTGAAGATCTTTGGAACTTCCGCATCGTTGGCATTGCCAGCTATCGCGCTGAAGCACTTGCTGACAAAGCTCTTGGTAAGAAACCGGGTCCAGCAGCCCCACTGCGTCCGGTATCTTGAAATAATTTCATTCCACATGGTAGTGTCGCCGCGTGGCTCCTTGTGTTCCGCCGATGCGATGTTTAGTAGTTTTCCTGCTACTGCTTTCACCGCACTGTTACGCGCAGATAACCTCAGCGGCTCCCATTAAACCTGCGATTGCAGATAAGACAGCCGAGCAGAAAAAACGCGACGACCTGTACGCCCGCGCGTGGTTCTATATCTGGCGCTATTCGGGGGAACCCGACGCGCGTGCATCCGATGAACAACGTTCGGACGCGGAAAAGGAACGCGACAAGAATCGAAGTAAGAACCCGATGCCCGCGTTGCTAATTTGCAAAACTGGTTCCAAGCCTGACTCATCGGGGCAATGCGACTTACATTGGGGTTCCGACACGCTACATTCGCATTGCGTCATGGAGCAAGTCCGGGCTGACATTGTGTGGTTCCGCACGACCCGTCGAACAGACTTAATGGACCAAGGAAAGGAGCTTTGGACGGAAGCGCGAGACATTTTCTGCCAAGAACAACCCACGGCGCAGTACATGGACCGTGGCGGCGTGTCTCGAATATGCGGAAAGAATTAAACGTGGGTTTATGCGGCGTTCCGCCGGCCAGCTCGCGCACCAATCGGTAGGAATTGGTACGTTTACCCTAAGGACGAACACAACCGGGATGCAATCCACATTCCCCGGCTCCAACTGGTACGCAATGCGCACCAGCCACCTCTAGCGGCCAGCGTGAGACCACAAACCCACGCAAGCAAAGACCTCGCACGCGGCGCGCTGGTAGTTATCTGGCTTTCAAAAACGCACCTTTTAGCCTACTTGCGGTGATCGGCGTAATCTGCACTGCCCTCAATTCCCGATCTGCATCCGAAAGCAGCTGCTGGGCTTTTTCCGCGTGACCTCCCAATTCGTCTTTGTTGTCACGTTTCGCTTCCTCGATTTTTTGGTAGGCCTGGACAATGTGATGCTGAGCCTCCGCGAGATTTCCATGTCGATGAGGATCAATGTTCTCACTGGGCCCCTGGGCAACCGCTATGCCAGCACACACGAGCACGGCAGCCAATGCGCTGCTCAACACGATATTTTTCGTCTTCATAGTAGTTACTCCTTCGTGGAGAAGAGCGAACCTGGCAAATTTCGAAAGGTCGGCTCTTTTCGGGACACTATCACAGTTTCTTCGAAGAGAGAATCACTTGAGGCATTCTGCTTGGGTGCTACGTCGGGAACTGAGCGCGTCGGCCTTCGAGCGGTACGCTTCTGCGCCACGGCGGCCCTTCCAAAAAACAATGGCGCCGTTCTGGAGATCACCCAGACCTCGCCTCCGCAGACTGTATGGGAGATGCAAGTTACGTAACAATTTGTATATCGGGGAATGCGTAATCCGAGTCTGTATCCCGGCATGCAATGGTGGCCTCCGCGCGCATGGTCAGTGCTTGCTCGAATCGTGATCTCTTCCAGCGACTCGCTATTTGACCAAATGGCCGGACCCGCTCAACGCGTGGAACTTGCTGCGCTGCCGGATTCGCCTCCAAAGAATCCGGCGAAGTCCTGGTCCCGCTATGCGTTCCGGCAGCGTTCATCGCGGCCGGGAGAAAGAGAGAACGCTCCTTTCTCGGAGGGTCTTTGCTGAGGTTTTGCTGGACGGCCGCTGGATTATCATGGATCCGGCGCCTCGCCTTGCGCGATGCCCTTGGCCACAACCTCGAGCGGGAAGAATTCACTGCCCTGAAGATCCTTGCGACGGAATCGTCATCGAGGAATTTTACCGCGAAAGGAGGAAGCAAGCCGGAAGTGAGACCGAATTGAGTCCTTGGCGCTAGAACCCTACGAACATAGCGGCCCTGTGGTCACAAGTCGAGATGGATTTCTCGATGGCATCCACTGCAAAGCGTAATGAGATTTTCTTTCACATCGCCTCCCAGATGGCTTCGCGGCCGCAGATGATGGACCTGAAGATCTTTGGAACTTCCGCAACGTTGGCATCGCCAACCATCGCGCCGGAGCACCTGCTGACAAAGTCCCCGGTAGGAATCCCGGGATAAGCGACGCCTGGGCCTTGTGGAACCTGATGAATTCATGATGCCTTCGGGATCCGCAACAAGAACTCCTTCCGTTGTGAGGTTGGGAGCAGCTGGTAAGTTCGACTGAGAGCCAAGAGAAGGGATTCAGCGCTGCCGGAGTCGTGCAAGCTTGCACCGGCCAGAAAATCAGCGCAAATCATCTCCAGACAATAACCACGTACCTTTTGACCACCGAGCATCAACGGAGCGGTCTCGAGCGCCTGCTCGATCACTGCTAGCTGGCTCTTGTACATCTTGAAATAAAGCATTTCCCAAGGCTCTGTTTCCTGGCCCGTCAGATGTCGCTCCACCTCTCGCTTAAACTCCTCCTTGGGCAGCTCCTGCGCTTTGTGCAACCAGGTTGCACAATCGAATTGCTGTCCATCCCGACGAGCGGCTTTGGCTAACTCCGCTGCCTTCGTCCAGCCGACCTGTTTCAGCTCGCGATGGGTCTGCCGGGGCAGTTGTTCATGAATCGCCATCAGGTAATAGGCCTTCCGCCGCGACTCGGGGAATTTCTTCTCCAGAAACTCGTCAAACGACTTCAGATTGTCCACGCGCCAAATTGTCCGGCGCGGGTTTCACAGAGATAGCGACCGAGCTCCACAAACCGAGTGTCCCGTTCCTGCTCCGTCGGGTCGATTCCCTGTGGTCGGCCATATGGGAGTCGTGGGGCTGGGATACGAAGCGTTTGTCTTGGAGACGATGTCCGCACTGTCAGAGGTTCTTCTATCCTAAGCGACATGATCAGTTCTACTGTACGCCTCGCCAGCAAGCACTTTGGAGTAAGCGCAGATATGCGGCTGAGCGACGCGCCCAAGAGCGCCAACAAAGAGAAACAGGACTATCTACATATCGAGTTAACCAATGAATTGCTGCCGCTGCCCGTTGATGTAGGAATTCTCGAAGGGGAGAGGAAGGCTTGGGGAAAGCCGATGAGACTATGAACGAGTTAACGGGCTTATTGACCATGATTACAAAACGAAGTGAAATCGTGTGGATAGGGGAATAAGTGAACAAAGGTGATTCCAATCGTGTGGATGCGCGATTTCCACTGGACCCCGTGATACGACCTTGACCCGGCTCAACGCGGTGAAACATGCCTTACTGGCGAAGGGCATAACCGAGCTGGATGACTCGGACCCCTATGAATCCTGGGCCCAAGGGCTGGCTGAAGAATACCGCCCGGTCGGGCATTTGGAGAGGTTCTTCGTCGAAAGCATTGCCTTCCACATGATTAGATTGGAAAGAGCAAGAGGGCTTGAGGCCGAATACGTCACTGGAGAAATCCATTCCCCTGTGAACGGGTTAGGCCTTAGAGACGTGCTGGATCTTGATGTGGCCGCGCCCGCACTACCGGCAACCGTAACTGCGCTGAGCGCCATGAACTCACATTCGGCTTCAGCGTTAGGAAACTGCGATTGAAAACAAATTATATAGAGCGATCAACCAACTTGAGCGCTTACGACGAACACGAAAAGGAGAGTTTGTACCGGCCCCGGAAAGCATTGATGTCTCGGTACACTCGCAACCTGAAGGCGAAGCCGAGGAACGGAAGGGACTGCGTTTCGCAAGGATCTAATTGGCGCCGGATCGCAGTAGTTCATTGTTTAGTGATCGTAGGGCCGCGACGTCGCCGGCTCGAGACGATCACATTCACTAGCCGGCGAAGTCGCCAGTTTGCGCGAATCATCTCCAGGCAATAGCCACAGAACCTTTGAGAGAACCCGGCATGGAATATCCCGCGAACTCATTGGAACTGAAGTTCCATAGCGATGGCGCCCGGCGAAACCACCTTATTGAAAAAACGGCACTTACACTTGGCATGTGAGTTGCGTATTCCTGGCGGGGAGAGGAAGTCAGCATGGAACCAACTAGGTTTGGCTGCGACCGAAAACACCGATACGGCATGTACTCAAAACACCGAACGTGAGGAGAAATCAGATAAGCGCCAAGTTGCAATATCTTCTGCTACTTATTGCTTGTCTTGTGCCTTTTTCCAGCGACGGCTGGTCGTACACGGCCAGCCAAGCTGCCGTTACGGGGAGTTCGCCGTCGGGTAGCCAAATGGCGGATTCGCACTGTTCCTCTTACATTTGCGCGTACGGCGTTTCCATAGCGCAGTCTCAGCGAATAGAAAACAATTGGAAGAAGTTCCCGAGCGTCTGCCCAGCCCCTGCGCCAGCGAGCGTCGATTTCGTTCTAATTTTTACGCATGACGTCGACTACTATAACTACACCATGCCGGTACCCGTTCATACCGACAGTTCAGGTTTTTCGAATTGGTCGGCGATAGTTCTTTTGGATAACACCCAGCCGACAGAAAAGTACAAACGCGAGTATGTGTGGGCTTTTCGAATCAAAAGAGGCAGTTTTGACCCAGCGCATTTTTCGGGAAATGCCAAGCCTGATTATTCGGAGGTCGAATCCGGGTCTCACGCGAGCGATCGCGCAGTTGACGCCGCTTTCAAGTTCATCGCCGGCCAGAAAGAATGAAGATCGGACGAAGCCTAGGAGCACGAGCGCAAGAAACGCACGGCACTCGTTTTTCGGCGAGTCTTATCATCATAAAGCTGGAAGCGAAGAGTACTATGCATATTCATGTGAAGTAAGTCTGCGCTATTTGGAGAAGTTGAAGGCATCGCAGACGCCTCCAAGTCGCGGTCGACTACACCATTTCGACGATATTCTACGCGGGAGAAATTTGATTTCCTGGCACTGCGATTGGCCATGCTTCGACAAACAAAATATGGCCTGAGTGAACCGTCGATGTCTGCTTAACCCAAGATACCATGCCCGCCAATCGCGGGCGCGACTCTCGGTTATTACGTCTACTCCGATTCTCCGAATCCTGGGGCCAGCTGGTTCTCGCGAACGATCCAGGGCTGTGTCTGTCGATTGGAAGGCCGTCGGGCGGAGAATCAGGGAACTTCGAGGGTTTGACATGTCACAGGCAGATCTGGCGCATCGGATTGGAGTTAGCCAGGGCTACTTATCTACTGTCGAGCACGGTCAGGGAGAAATCGGCGCGGAAGTTCTTCTCGCATTCAGTCGAGAATTTGATAAGTCATTGGAATGGCTACTTACGGGCGTGGAGTAGATCCATTTGAAATCTGCACTGCATCGACAGTGTCGCGCCCGCAACCTGTTTGTACGAATCGGGCTTGGCATCTGGAACGAAAATCAGCATAGTACGGTTCGAGAAGATCGGACCGCTCATGTAAGTAATTGGACAGATGGCCGCCCAAGGGGACGATCTTAGAACCTTTATCGGCGATTTCGTGGCAGCCCTGCCACGGATTGAACTGCCTCTTGTGTTGAAACTTTACCCTGCTGGATTGCTGGAACTCCGCTTCTCCGGCCGCATGGACGGCGAGCTATCAAGAACGCTCCCGATGAGAATGGCTTTAGTTCCGCGAACAAGCAAGACGGGTGTAACATCGCGGCGCTTCCGGAGCCAAAAAACGAAATTCCAGGTGACGTGGTTTTGGGCGAATGAACATTCCCCAGTTCCCCAGCCGCCGGCTCAGCATCAGGGTCCTCAGGTTCTGGACAGCACGGCCAGGAGGCCGATGTGGCGCAACGCGTAGTTTCTCTCAGTCAGGGAATGCAACTCGATGCTTCTGCACACGAGGCCGGGCAGCGCGTACTGCGCGCCGCGTTCATTGGATTCTTCGTGGACATGTTCGACGTGTATCTTCCGGTGGTGGCCTTGGGTCCGGCCATGTCCTACTTTCAACCCGCTACCCTGAGCCCGGCCCTGAAATCCACTTTGTTCTATATCGTTTTTGCCTTGTCCTTGGTAGGCCGGCCGGTGGGAGCGACACTCTTTGGGCATTACGGCGACAAGGTCGGCCGGCGCAGGGTGACGATTATCTCCATGGGTGGATTCGCTCTGGTGACGCTGCTCATCGCACTGTTGCCGGGCTACGAAAGCTGGGGCGTCGCCAGTATCGTGATCCTTACATTTCTGCGTTTCGTGGATGGTATCTTCCTGGGAGGTGAATACACCGGCGCGAACCCGCTGGCCATGGAGTATGCGCCTAAGGAGAAGCGCGGGAAATGGTCGGCGATCATTCACATGGCGTTCCCACTGGCCGTGGCCGCGATGTCCCTAATCACCACCAGTTTGTTGCGCGTGCTGCCGGCAGGAAGCCCGAATTCACCGTACGTGCGATGGGGTTGGCGCATTCCGTTTGTCCTCGGAGCGCTGTTTGCCGGTGGCGCCTTCCTTTATTATGTCAAAAGGGTTCCAGAATCCAGCGTTTGGGCCAATGCCGAGAGACCTAAGTCGCCGCTGAAGGAGCTGTTTCGCGGGGACAATTTCCGCTGCCTATCGCAAGTGTTCCTGGTCATGAGCGGCGTCTGGTTCACACTCAACGCAGTAACGTCCATTCTTCCTGGCGTTCTGTTGACTGTTCGGCACGTGGACAGCGTCGTCGTCACCAACGCGCAATTGGTCGCAAACTTTACGCTGGTTCTGGTGTTTGTTCCGGTCGGAATCTTGGGTCAAAAAATCGGCCGCCGAATGGTGTTAGCCTTGATGGGCCTCGTGGGGCTTACGGTAGGTCCATTCCTCTACTACGTGCTGGTCAGGTCCGGCTACCGAAGCGCCTTGCAAGTGACACTGCTGGTGACGTTGATCAATTTGTGCGCCACGCCCGCGTGGGCGATCATCACGTCTTATATCAACGAGCGCTTCCCGACGGGGGTCAGAGCGTCCGGATACGGCATTGGGTACAGCGCGGCCACGATCATTCCGGCGTTTTCCTCCTTCTACATGTTGGGTCTTAGGGGATTGGGCATGCGCTACGAGTACACCGAAATCGTAATTTTCGCGGTGGGAGGCTTGCTCTTGCTGCTGGGAGCATTGTCAGGACCGGAAACCAAGCACGTCGAGTTGTCATAACGAGGTTCAAAGGAGGAATCGTCCATGCCAGGCGATGTATATCCCAAGTTTCGGGCGGCGGCGGTGCAGGCCGCTCCCGTTTTCCTGGACCGCGATGCGACGATTGACAAGCTGGGGACGCTCGTCGAGAAAGCCGCCGCGGCCGGAGCGGAGCTCATTGTGTTCGGAGAGTCTTTCATCCCCGCCTTCCCAGTGTGGAACCTGATCTATGCGCCGATGGATCAGCACGGTTTCTTCCGGCGGCTTTTCGATAATGCGGTCCAAGTTCCGGGGCCACACACCAAGAGATTGAGCGAGATTGCAAAGCGTCACCGGGTGGTGCTGTCTGTCGGCGTCACCGAGAAGAGCGCGATCAGCATGGGAGCCTTGTGGAACACCAACCTGCTATTCGATCGCGACGGCACGCTGCTGAACCGTCATCGCAAGCTGGTCCCAACTTGGGCGGAGAAACTCACGTGGGCCAATGGCGACGCCGCATATCTTCGGCCGGAGGAGACCGACATCGGACGCATTGGGACACTCATCTGCGGCGAGAATACCAATACACTGGCTCGTTTCGCACTCCTGGCGCAGGGAGAACAAGTGCACATCGCCACGTATCCACCGGCTTGGCCCTTCCACCGTCCCGGGGGCGGAGCACACGACTACAATCTGAGCGAGGCGATCCGCATTCGCTCCGCGGCGCATGCCTTCGAGGGCAAGGTATTCAACGTAGTCGCTGCCTGCGCATTCGATGCCGATGCCATCGAGCAAATTTCGCAGGGTGAATCCCGGATGAAAGAGTTGTTGAAAGCGGCGCCGGCTCCGGTCTCCATGATTCTGGGGCCGAATGGGGAATTGCTCAGCGATCCGCTGGCGGGGAGCGAGGGTATGGTGCTGGCCGATATAGACATCGCCCGCAGCATCGAGCACAAAATGGCACATGACATCGTCGGGTATTACAACCGGTTCGATATCTTTCACCTGGAGATTGATCCGACTCCCAATCGTCCCGTGTGGATCAAGAAGCCAAGTCGGAGCAGGGACGAAATGGATGAGTCGAACCAGGTGTTAGAGGCGGAAGAAGGGGCTGCAATCGAATTCACGGCTCCAACTTTTCGCAAACGCGCGAGAGGCGTTCCGGAGTAGCCTGACTAACGTTGATCTGGAGAACGGTGAAAGATGGTGCGCCTGTGAGGAATTGAACTTCCTCTCTTCGTCCCAACCTTGCCCGACCCTGGTGCGCTGCTCCCCACTAGCCCCGCCTTCCCTTCTGTTCGCTGCCGTTTCAGCGATCTAGTTAGCTGTCGACGTGATGCACCTGAACGAGAAATTCGATTCCGTTTCTTTGCGCAGCGCGCACCGTCCCACTGCCTGAGGAACAAATCTCAACTGCTACGGCGTGTCGGCGGGTGGCGCCGGCTGCACTCTCTCTCCCGGTGTGAGTGGCGGGAGGCGCAGTCCTCTCAAAAGGCCGCGTCTCAGTTCGCAATTCACCGGTGCGCAATGACCAGGCGATCGAGGCCGATCTCCGGAGGCGCGAGCTCAACTCGCGCGAAGCCGGCACTTTTCGAAATGCTCTCAAGCTCCGCGAAGGTGTAAGCGTCGCCGGAGGGCGTAGTGGCCAGCATCATCATGCTGAAGGCAGCCGCAGTGGGCGGCGTAACGCGATAAGGATTAGGAACGAGCTCAGCAATGGCGGCGCGGCCCCCTGGCTTGAGCGCGGCATGCACCTTGCGCATAAAAGTGATGCAGGTGGGCGGATCGAAATGGTGCAAGAAATTGGCGATCAGCACCAGATCGTAGCCGCTGCCAAAATCGGTTTCGAAGGCGCTGCCGGGCAGCAGGTGATAGCGATCGGCAACTCCCGTGGCCTGCGCGTTCTTCGTTGCCACCTCGAGCACGTTCTTCCAATCGGAAGCATAAATGTGTGCGGACGGATTCTGTTTTGCCACGGAGATTCCGAACATTCCGTGACTGGCGGCAATATCGAGAACTTTGTGTGCCTCGCCGCCTTTGCGGAGTTCGGCAGCCATGATCTCTGCGGGCATGTGCATCAGCGGCATCATGGCCTGCGCAAACTTCACCCAGTCGGGATTTTCGGGCTCCAGAGTTCCTTCGCCCAGTGCGGTACCTCCCCTGCGCACGGCCTCAGTCAGCTGCGCGTGGCCTTCGCGCACCCGTGCGGTGAGCAGAAACTCGATGGCGGCGCCGAGATATGCCGGCGAATGTCGGTTGAGGAATAAAGCGGAATCCGCCGTGAGAGCGTACTGCGCTCCTTCTTTGGTCAAGAAGCCGTGAATGGTTAAGAAATCGCACACAGGGTGCGCACGCCGCGTTCCGCGGCCTTACAGCGCTTCCCAATCGCGGCGGCGGTAGCATTACCTTCGGCGATGGCGGTGAAGATTTCCAGCTCAACGGCAGCCTTCATTGCCTCGGTCTGCTCATAGGCGTTTATGGCATTGAAGAAGCCCTCCGGAGTGGGCTGTTGATGCTGGGCTGTTGTGGCCAAGGGTTCCTCCTGTCGGTTAGAGCCTCCGCAGTCTACGGCAAATTCTGTTCCGCAGCATCCTGCATTTCGCAGCTCAAAAGCAAAGGAGAACAGCGCTCTGGGGCTCCGCCGGGCTGCCCCAATTCGACTTGCGGATGAAAATCGACCGCGCGGCTCGGGAGTGTGATGCACGAGGTTCTTTGCGAATTGTCCGCAACCCTTCCCTGACCGGATAATCTCCGGATTGCCCGTAATCGGAGGCAGGCTGCAACAGGAGTTCCCTGCTATGATCGTCCGGCAAACGGAGCAACCATGCGCAAGCTGATTTTGTTTCTGTTTTTTCTGGCGTTGTCAAAACCCATGGTGCCCGCACAGCAGTACGATCTGGTGCTCGAAGGCGGCCGCGTGATGGATCCCGAAACCGGCCTGGATGCCGTGCGCAACGTTGGCATCCGTGACGGAAAGATTGTCCGCATCTCGTCCGAGGCGCTGAGCGGAGGCCGGATCATCCATGCGAACGGACTGGTGGTCGCTCCCGGATTCATTGACCTTCACCAGCACGGCCAAGAGATGGAGAGCCAGCGCGTGAAAGCGCTCGACGGCGTAACCACGGCGCTCGAACTGGAAATCGGCGCGCCCGACATCGCGCAATTCCTGAAAACGAAAGAAGGCCACTCGCTCATTAACTACGGTACCTCGGCCAGCCATGCAGCGGCACGGGCTCTGGTATTCGGAGCGCCGCTGCCGCCCGTAGAAATCCTGCCGTCGAGCGGCCCCGCGACCGATCAGCCCGCGACCCCAGAGCAAATCATGCGGATCGAACAGCGCCTGCGTTCGGAGTTGGACGCGGGCGGACTGGCCGTCGGCATGGGAATTCAGTACACCCCCGGAGCCACGCGCCTCGAAGTCATTGATATGTTCCGTCTGGCCGCCGAGCGCAGGGTGCCGGTTTACACTCATGTGCGCAGTTCGAGCCGCGTGGATCCCGGGTCCTCGATCGAATCCGTGAGTGAAGTGATCGCAGCGTCTGCCATCACCGGCGCGTCGCTGCACATCGTGCACATCAACAGTTCTTGCTTGCGCGACGCCCCGGAGTGCCTCTCCATGGTCGAAGGAGCGCGTGCCCGCGGCCTCGATGTCACGACGGAAGCCTATCCCTACATCGCGGGTATGACCTTTATCAACTCCGCGCTCTTCAACCCGGGCTGGCAGGAAAAAGAAGGGGGCATCAGCTACGGCGATCTGGTTCTTCCCAACACCGGCGAGCACCTCACTAAAGAGCGCTTCGACGAACTCCACGGTTCAAGCACTCCCCACACGGTGCTGGTCTTCTCCAATTCTCAGGAGGTGCTGGACAAAGTGATCCCTCACCCATTGGTGATGATCGCCAGCGATGGCATCCCAGGCCATCCCCGCAATGCCGGAACCTATTCGCGCGTGCTCGCCCAATACGTGCGCGAAAAGGGGACGATCACGCTGATGGATGCGCTGCGAAAGATGAGTCTGATGCCGGCGGAGATGCTCGCGCGTTCCACGCCCGTAGCACGCCAGAAAGGCAGGCTACAGGAGGGCTCCGACGCCGACATTGTTGTGTTCGACGCGGCGACCATCAGCGATCAGGCCACATTCGAGAAACCGATGGAGCCGAGCGTAGGAGTGCACTACCTGTTGGTAGCAGGAACCGCGGTAGTCGATGAGGGCAAGATCGTTCCCGATGTATTTCCCGGCCGTGCTCTGCTGGGGCGCGCAGGATCGCATGACTAGCTAAGGTCTCCCTAAGCCCGCGACCTCGAATCGCGTGTTGGGAGCCGGTCACTGCCGGATTGTCGCGTTGTAGGACGTGATCTCCGCGCTTGGCATCGACTCTCGACAGATTACGGGCAATCCGGGAGTAATCCACTTGGCTGAAAAACGCGCATTTCGCTCTTGTGGCCAACCATAGCCGTAATTTCATAAGCCGCCGTTGCGGAGCGGCAGATTCTAGGAAAGACCTGATTGCCGTAGACTAGCGTGTGACAAAAACGTCCCGCGGAGCGTTATGAGCAGCCCTTCCACGCTTACCCTTACTGCTGGTGACTTGCGAGCAACATTCTGGCCCGCGGCTGGAATGCTCGGCGCTTCTCTTCGCTTCCGTGGAGGTGAGCTTCTGCGTCGCGTGGACGATCTCGATGCCGCCCGCATCAAAGGAAGCACTGCCGGCATTCCACTCCTGTATCCTTGGGCCAATGGCCTCGGCAGTTTGCAATATCGCGCGGCTGGGCGTCAGGTCTCGCTGGATTCCTCCTCGCCGCGTTTGCATTTCGATGATCACAAACTCCCTATGCACGGCGTTCCCTGGTCTCAACTGCAGTGGAACGTTGTTTCGAGTCACGCGGATGCACTAACCGCGCGTTTGGATTGGTTGAGCCAGGAACTGCTCGGGATTTTTGCATTCCCGCATCACGTCGAGATGGCGGTGCGGCTACGGCCGTTGATTTGGAGATTCAAACTACAGTCTTTGCAGATTCAGGTTCAGCGGTTCCGATCGGTTTCGGATTCCATCGCTATTTCGGCCTTCCGGGAATCCCGCAGGCAGAGTGGACATTGAACGCTCCTGCCATGCGCAAGCTGGCTCTCGATGCGCAAGGGATTCCCACCGGTCAGGAAACTCCGTCGACGCCCCTCGCTGCGCGGCTCGGAAACACCGGCTACGACGATGGCTTTGCCCTTTCGAGTGAGCAGGCCACGTTCTCGATCGCCGGTAACGGCTACTCCGTCGTCATCGAATTCAAAAACGGTTTCCCCTTCGCCCAGATCTTTGCTCCGAAGCACAAGGAGTTCATCGCCATTGAGCCCATCACCTCCAGCCACGAATGCACTATGCTCCGGCGAGGGTCTGCGCGTGATTGCGCCGGGCAATCAGTTTACCGCCTCATTCCGAATCCAGGTCTACCACCACGCATGACCACCGTTTGGGGTCTCTGGAGATCGCCCGCTGATACCCGTTTATCAGATTGGAGCCAAAGCCCAAACGCGAGGACGCGGACGAAAGACTGCTTTTTTTTTTTTTTTTTTTTTTTTTTTTTTTTTTTTTTTTTTTTTTTTTTTTTTTTTTTTTTTTTTTTTTTTTTTTTTTTTTTTTTTTTTTTTTTTTTTTTTTTTTTTTTTTTTTTTTTTTTTTTTTTTTTTTTTTTTTTTTTTTTTTTTTTTTTTTTTTTTTTTTTTTTTTTTTTTTTTTTTTTTTTTTTTTTTTTTTTTTTTTTTTTTTTTTTTTTTTTTTTTTTTTTTTTTTTTTTTTTTTTTTTTTTTTTTTTTTTTTTTTTTTTTTTTTTTTTTTTTTTTTTTTTTTTTTTTTTTTTTTTTTTTTTTTTTTTTTTTTTTTTTTTTTTTTTTTTTTTTTTTTTTTTTTTTTTTTTTTTTTTTTTTTTTTTTTTTTTTTTTTTTTTTTTTTTTTTTTTTTTTTTTTTTTTTTTTTTTTTTTTTTTTTTTTTTTTTTTTTTTTTTTTTTTTTTTTTTTTTTTTTTTTTTTTTTTTTTTTTTTTTTTTTTTTTTTTTTTTTTTTTTTTTTTTTTTTTTTTTTTTTTTTTTTTTTTTTTTTTTTTTTTTTTTTTTTTTTTTTTTTTTTTTTTTTTTTTTTTTTTTTTTTTTTTAAAAAAAAAAAAAAAAAAAAAAAAAAAAAAAAAAAAAAAAAAAAAAAAAAAAAAAAAAAAAAAAAAAAAAAAAAAAAAAAAAAAAAAAAAAAAAAAAAAAAAAAAAAAAAAAAAAAAAAAAAAAAAAAAAAAAAAAAAAAAAAAAAAAAAAAAAAAAAAAAAAAAAAAAAAAAAAAAAAAAAAAAAAAAAAAAAAAAAAAAAAAAAAAAAAAAAAAAAAAAAAAAAAAAAAAAAAAAAAAAAAAAAAAAAAAAAAAAAAAAAAAAAAAAAAAAAAAAAAAAAAAAAAAAAAAAAAAAAAAAAAAAAAAAAAAAAAAAAAAAAAAAAAAAAAAAAAAAAAAAAAAAAAAAAAAAAAAAAAAAAAAAAAAAAAAAAAAAAAAAAAAAAAAAAAAAAAAAAAAAAAAAAAAAAAAAAAAAAAAAAAAAAAAAAAAAAAAAAAAAAAAAAAAAAAAAAAAAAAAAAAAAAAAAAAAAAAAAAAAAAAAAAAAAAAAAAAAAAAAAAAAAAAAAAAAAAAAAAAAAAAAAAAAAAAAAAAAAAAAAAAAAAAAAAAAAAAAAAAAAAAAAAAAAAAAAAAAAAAAAAAAAAAAAAAAAAAAAAAAAAAAAAAAAAAAAAAAAAAAAAAAAAAAAAAAAAAAAAAAAAAAAAAAAAAAAAAAAAAAAAAAAAAAAAAAAAAAAAAAAAAAAAAAAAAAAAAAAAAAAAAAAAAAAAAAAAAAAAAAAAAAAAAAAAAAAAAAAAAAAAAAAAAAAAAAAAAAAAAAAAAAAAAAAAAAAAAAAAAAAAAAAAAAAAAAAAAAAAAAAAAAAAAAAAAAAAAAAAAAAAAAAAAAAAAAAAAAAAAAAAAAAAAAAAAAAAAAAAAAAAAAAAAAAAAAAAAAAAAAAAAAAAAAAAAAAAAAAAAAAAAAAAAAAAAAAAAAAAAAAAAAAAAAAAAAAAAAAAAAAAAAAAAAAAAAAAAAAAAAAAAAAAAAAAAAAAAAAAAAAAAAAAAAAAAAAAAAAAAAAAAAAAAAAAAAAAAAGGGTTAGCCACCTGGGATATCGGGGATAGATGACGAGTAACGCGGAAGTAATCCCGGTTGGCTGGAAAACGCGCCTTCCGCTCAAGTGGAGAGATCCTCACGGGCTGAGGTGTACAGCCGCACATCCAAACCGACGAAATGGAACTTTGACATGGCTTCAACTTGGCTCTGGCCGATTCGACGAAAGTGATAAGCACTTCGACGAATAGCCGACAATCGTCAAAGTGAATTGAAGCGATGGATGGCGGAGAGTGCGGTCGAACCCTGCTAGCCTAAGAAATTTCCATCAACGATGGCAAAACCTAACCCCAATCAGGTCAACTTCCTCCATGAGTCGGATCGTGTTAGCTGGGCTTTCGGGTTCCTGCATCGTCGACGCGATTCGGCCTCTTCCCTTCCGGCTTGGCGGGCTTCACCCGTCTGCTCGGACGAGAAGTCCAATCTCTCTTGGATGTTCTGCCGCTTGTCGCGCTTGAGATCCATGTCCTACTCGCCTCTCCTCTCGTTCGGGTCTTCCATCACCGTTCCCGGCTCGACCTATCTGTTGCTCCACCTTTCGGTATTGGAATGCCTCACAAGTTTTGACGACGACGTGATCTATTACACCCTCTGCTGACTTCTGCCCTGCGGTCAGATTGCCTCTCGGCTCTCTCAGTCGCCGCAGCGACACAGGACAGATCTCCCGGGGTAATTCCAGCTGCCTTCTGTGCACAGTCGCCGAATCTACGCTTCGCATCCTTGATGGATTATGAACTTCGCGGTACGTTGCCCGCTCGTCCGACGCTTACGCCTTATATTCGGTTCTTGTTCATCGACTCGCACATTTGCTTGACGCTTCCTTCAGACCTCGCCTCGCGGTGATAGCCCTTGCGTCGTTGCTAACCCTTCACCTCCATCAGGTTGGGTAGAGGATTTGCACCTCCTAGCTGCTGAACATGCCCGGCATACAACGTAGCCGCCCGGCGGCGGACGCTACGCGTGAGGTAGTGGAGCGGTGGTTGCCTTGCGGCTGAGATAAGTTGTGGGTCACAAGGAGGTACCCTTGTGACCCGATGATTCGTTCTCCGATAGAATCCCCCAGAACGCACCGGTAGCTCCTACCTGGGACAGTCCTTACCGGAGCGCCGGCCACCCCACTACCTTGGGATCCTCAATTCTCGCCATCTTTCAGCAGCACGGTAAGGGGAAGCTTATTTTTCCAACGGCCAAGCCTCCGGGAGACGCGGCCGAATTAGATGCCATGCTCCTCCTGCTGCTCGGGCACAAGGAATTGCATGACGCTGTAGGCCTTGGTAAGGCCGGTCAATTTCGCTATTTCCCCGCACGAAAGGCCGAGCTGCGTAGAAAACCGGGCGCGAGAATTTATTTCATTCTCAGTTCGTTTTTGTCGCTTGACCCGATTGACGCGCCAAGCCGATACTAAGTGCAGCCGGCCATCGAACGTGGGCATGACCAGAAAACAAGCTCAGGCATTGGAAGTGGTACTCCTCGCGATCAATGCCGCCCGAAAAACCGGCCTGAGCGACGCTGCAATATTTGAAGCAATGAATACCCCGATTTATCCGGAGCACGTTTCCGATGGTTGAAACCAAGGCAATCGGCCCATGGGGTGCGCGCGCAAAGCAGAGGTGATCACATGAGCGAAAGATGGGACGTTCTAGCTGGGACTCACACATAGGCGAACGTGCGAAGCAGTTTCAGGGTTGTTTTGAGTCGAAAATTGCTGCTGATCGTTTTATTGTGAGCGCTTCTCGAGAACACCCGGACAAAAGGTTCCGGGTTGAACAGTGCAACATCCAGAACACAGCCGCAGCAAGGCAGCGACCGCATGATCGAGCTCGTTGCTTCCATGGGCTCGCGGAACCAACGATGTAAAATCTGATGAGAAACACCGGTAGCTACTTGTGCCGATTGGAGGAACGATCGTTGGTCATTGGCGACAAATTGAAGACTCTTTGCGAGAACAGAAAAAGCTGTCACACGGTGTAGTGCTTCATTCGTGCGCCTAGCCCATCTTGCCACCATCCCCCGCTTTGTACCCGGGCTCGGCGGTCTTCCTTAGGGTGCTCGCGTCCGGGCTGCGTGTTCTAGCTTTCATCGAGTACAATGCTGCATCTGCCGCGGCCAAGAGAAGATCTACTGCTTCGCCGTCTCTAGGATAAATAGCAACGTCGATGCTGACCGACAGCTTTGGCTCCTTTCTATCATTCGCAAGACCGCAGCAAATCCGCCGGGCAACTAGGTTGGCCTGCACCTGCCTTGTCTCGGGCAGCACCAGTGCAAACTCATCTCCGCCGAAACGCGCCGGAGTATCGATCTTCCGGCTACAGATGCACAAAACATCAGCCAGCCTGCAAAGCGCCTGACTGCCAACCAAGTGGCCGAAACGATCATTGACTTGCTTCAACCCGTCCAGATCAAGGACAACAAAGCGAACTCACGCGCCGTGCATTCGGAACGCTTGATCTCAGCGTCTACGATTTCCACCAGGTGGCGGTAGTCGGCCAGTCCGGTCAGAGGATCTTTGGCCGCCTGTTGACATCGCCAGCTATCGCGCCGGAGCACTTGCGGACAAAGCGCCCGATAGTGATCCGAGGCCAAGCGAAGCCTGGACCCTCTGAGACTGATCAGCTCATGACGCCTTCGGGGATCCGCAGCAAGTATTGTTCATGGAATCAACGGCGGCGTGGAATCCGGTGGAGTGAAATCGAGGAGCGAAACGAAACCCGATCTGATTCTTGCAACAAGGCAAGCGCGCCTACATCCTCCAGCGCACGTGGTACGCCGCCGGCGCAATGGCGCGATCGATACGAGAGCAAGGTCGGACTCTTCCCCGTAAGGTCCATTCATGGCGATGATAGCCATGAGGAAGGAGGGTCTGGGTGCGCAGCGTGTGTCGCGGAATTAAAGAACCGGCTGAGCAAGTACCTTAGACTCGCCAGGGGCGGTGAAGAAGTGTCATCCGAGACCGCATTTCCCAGTAGCGAAACTGGTTCCGTTTCGGTGGAAGGCACCGACGATCAGGAGCTAGTGCTGGTTGCGGCTGGGAAATTGCGTCTCCCCAAGGTGCGACTAAATGTAAAGGGACTTTTGAAGATCCCGACGGGAAGTGTTGCGGGAAACAAAGCGATTCAAGCCGTTCTCGCCGACCGAGCACAACGGTGAAGAGAGCCACGGCGTTCTGGGTGCCCGCGCGTTGGTTCCCTTGTGTATTCACGAAGCGGCGAGTCGTCACGCTCAAACCCACCTGAGGAGATTCAGCCCAGTCGTGTGGTGGGGACGCCTAGTCGAAGTTTATAGCGCGATTAACCGCCTCCACCGCGAAAAGGAGATTACAGACCTCGATAAACAGGGCGCGGCGGCACGTCTGCAATTGCTAAGTCACGGATGGAGGGAAATCCTTCCAGGCGATCAAGTTCGCGAATTGGCGACGCAATCGTTGGACAAATTTTCTCTGCGGGCGCTGATAGCCTCCAGCTCGCCGCATCCTTGATCTGGTGCGAACAGCGTCCGTCAAGGAGAAGCTTCATTTGCGGAGGCCGCCGATTGGCTGAAGCTGCATCGTCGGCCGGATTCTCGGTCCTCGAACTTCCGAGGTCGGTTCTCTGAGCTGTAACTTTTCCAAGGAACGGACCTCGGCACAATGCAGCGTAGTGTCGCATTTCCCCGCCGGTGCCAACTTATTCTTGTCTGCCACATTCAATGGACCGCACTGGCGCAAAGCTTCGGTTGTTGTTGATTCTGCTTGGTGCGGGATTCAACTGGGATGCCGCGCGGGTAGCACTCCGATTGCGGTTGCGAAGTCTGAAGTCGAGGGAGCAGGCTTCCCCGTCAATTCCCTGTATGTCACCCCGGCGGAAGTAGTCGCTGTTCGTCTTGTCTCGATATTAGACTCCCTTCGCTTTCGCCTTGGCAGGCAGGTCGGCTTTGGCGGCCTCGTCCAGCTCCGCTGCAATTTGCTCTTTCGTCTGGTTGACCAATTCCTTCCCCTGCTCGACGACGTCTTCAGCGCGCTCCCTGAGTTTCCGCCACTTCTTCCGAGCGTGCTTACTCCCCTCGTTCACCTTCTTCGACAGGAATTCGCGAGTTCCCTCACCGGATTTCGGCGCAAATACGATACCTATCAGCGAGCCGATTGCCAGCCCTGCGAGGAAATAGCCGGCCCTGATTCGATCTTTTCGGTCATGGCCACCTCCGATTTCAGACGTTACGGCAAATTTCTGGCTGGAGTGGATATGTCAGCAGACTGATCTCCAGACCCAGATTGTAGCGGAACCGCTGGCGAGTCTTCTGAGAATTCGTCCGAGTCTGCGATGGCTCTGGCGGCGCCACAGGCTACCCACCACCAGGGTGACGCGGCCGCCCCAGCAGACGTAACTACCGGCGCTACTGGATCTGCGAACGAGGGGTAATTACCTTCTCCCAGCATTCTCCATGCGGTCTCATTGTTTGTCTTGAGCAGTCACCGTCCCTGGAAGAACGATGATGAGGCCCCAGTGGGGCGCGGCCTCGGCGATCACGCCATGTAGCCGCATTGCCTTCAATGCGACGGAGCCCTGTCCCGCACCGAACAACGCATACTCGCCATATAGACTGATCTCGCCTGGAGAGATGTGAAAATGCAGGACGAAGAGTGGATCAAGAGACTTGAAGACGGCAGGAACGTGAAATTCATCTACCAAGAACTGCCGGAAGACGGGGCATTTATCGTGAGCGCTACGCGAAACCCATCTTGTAAAGATTCGCGTCGCATTGCAATGTTGCGACATGACCAAGCGCTCCAAGCAGGCCTGGATGAAGTGGCGCAGGCTGGTTTCCGAGCAGGCACGTAGCGGACAGAGTGTGAAGGCGTTTTGTGGTGAGCACGGTTTGCCCCCCGTGCAATTTCTCGTGTGGAAAAAGGCTCGGGAGAACACATCCACACCGTTCCTCGGGAAGCGAAAGGGGGGGCATAGGGGGCGAACACCCGGCGATACTCGAGTTTAAAAACCCTATCGGAAAAGGCGCGGACTCCTCGTGGGGGCCGGAATTTGTTCCGGAAAAGTGCGGGCCTTGCTGGGGTTGTGGGAGCCACCAGGTGAACCGGCCGGCCCATTTACGCCCGAATCGTGCCCAACAAGGAGCGCGCTTCAGGATGAGCGGAGCGACGAATAAGCGCCGCTGTTTCTACCGTCGGCTGGCAGAACGACTAGGGGCCATCGGTGAGGACCCGCAAAGAGGCGACCATCTTGTTTTCTGCCCGTCGCGGCGCGACCGTCTGTAGAATATAGTGGTGTAGGGCAGGGACGCGTACGTACGTTCATGCGGGCGGCAAGCGTTTTTAAACAACCTGCCGCCCATCAAGCCAGGCGAGCGGTGGATGGGGGTGCGTAGCAAGGAGCTGACGATTCTTCATGAGGGACGATTTGAAGCAGAGAGCCGCGGACGATGAACGCCGCGCCGTAAAAAACGGAGAAAAAAAAAAGTAGAACAAAAAAAAAAAAAAAATGCATAAAAAATTGCTCGCCGTGCAACAAAGAAGGTTCTCCCACCTCCGAATAAGTGGCTGCCAACGACAACCACACCCCAACCTCCCCTACCACAAAGATAAAGGGCCATTCAGGGCCCTGCGGGGTAGGATCTCGCGGGCAGGGAAGCCCGGCGAAGAACACCGAAGGATAGCGCAAGAACACGGAAAGGCAGCCCACGAGCGCCAACGGGATATGCTTCGAGAGGCTACGGATCCGGAACGCGACAGAAAGCTGACCGACGGCCCCCGGGGGGACCCGCGCAGAACGAATGAGCATGACCAAGCGCGCCCGGATGCTCAACAAACAAAGGGCAGTAAGAAAATAACCCCACAACGGGAGGAGAACCAGCAAGAGGGACCCGACCCGGATTCCCCCCAGTGGGGGGCGCCAACGAGCGAACTCTAGAATCGACCCTCCAATATCCACATAAACGAGTAGAGATATGAGTTAGCCCCCGTGGCCCGGCCCTCCCTGAGGAGCGCAAAGAGATCCGAAGCGATAAGAGCCGAAGATCGCGTACAGACCGGGAAACTTCCAGGGCCCTTTGAACGCACCCAACAAGTACGCGAGCACTAATCGTGAGCGGAATGTAAAAAAACGCAGAAAAAAGGCGGCTCCAAAAAAGACACGGCGAACAAAAAACGATCTAGAGGGCCTTTGCTTCCCCCTGGCTTCGAATCACATAGTACGCCGAAAATTCGCCGCTTATCGGCCGGAATATAGTCTCCAGGGGAAATGCCATCGGCCATTCCCTGGGCAATAATATGGCCGCGGAGTCGGTATGTTGCAGAATTTCTCAGGTGTTTTTATGACGTTATAGCCGAGGATGTCAAGGCAATCAATGAGTCGGCCTCTGATGACACCCGCCGGCCCCTTCCTACCCCTGTCCAAACGGAGCCGGCCCAGACGGCCCTCAACTTGGTCTACCAGTCCGACCCGTACAATGCCTACAACGTGACTCTCAATCGTCACGCCCCCCGAAGAAATTCTCAAAGAAAATACGTAAGGTTTATCCGCAAGATTTTCAGGCCGGCGATAATGGTGGGTTCGCTGGAATGTCATTACTCGTGCGGGCTCTCGCTAGGGTAGATGGTAGCTCGTCAAGCCGGAGATCGTGGGGCCCGGAAAGCCGGCGACGGAGACACCGCGAGGGACCGACTGTGTGCGGGAGGCCCACAATCCAGAGACGCTACCGTCGACAAACGAATCCAGTTCCGGGCGAAAGGGCTGCCCCACAACCCGGCGGTCCAGCTGCTCCGAAGCTGCTTAGCAGGAAAGAACGGTGGAAAGCGAAGTTTCCCACGGAGGATGCCTCGAAGAAAAGCCCCAGCGAACTACAGGCACACCCGGTGGGCAGCACTCACGGTGTTCTCTCCCCTATAACCATGCCCGTGGATGGTAGTTGAAGCGAACGGGGCATAAACCCCAAAATTCTCTCTCTCTCGGAAACCCTCTTCGTCGGCGAACCCCGCGGCCCTGGCCAGCCTCGATCGTAGCCATCGTCGCCACGATCTGTATCCAGCACGATATGAATCCAACCGCTGTTTAATCCGCCTACCGGTCAACCTCCCGACCTCAACGCCCCGTTACCTCAACGCCTAAACAAACGCTAGATTGCCCCGAGCGCCGATCGACCGATTCCCCTCTCCACCTATTCCAAATCATCCCAATCCATAGCACCTCCATCATTTATCACCGCGCAGATTGAAGGGGAGGAGGTCGTCTATTGGGCCGTATTGACCAAGGCCAGAAACCCTCTGAGTCGTGAAGATGTAGAAGGTCAGTTCAAGGGCGAGCTATCACAGAAGTAGCGAATCTCAAGAATGCAGACGATCAGACTGTTCGCTCGCCAGTTCAAAAAAATCGTGGAGGACGAAGGTTACGAACTGGACCTCACTTCCATTAACATACGTCGTTAAGCGACTTGCCTACCTCTGAAACTGAACGGTGAGCACCATATGCGTCGAGGTCGGTTTCCCGTCCGACAGTGCCGGTTCAAATATCCACAGCGCCACCGCTTGTTCCGCTGCACGCTGCAACACGCGTGGACCCGACAAAGGTTTTGTTTGCGCGACATTCCCCTTTTCGTCGATCAGGGCATCAAGTTCCACGACCGCGTCCATGTCGAGGCCCTTCGCCCACGGGGGAATAGATGGTAGAGATTGCGACACGATCTTTGCGGGAACGGTAACCGTGGTAGTCAGTTCATTTGGATTTTGAAGTTTAGGCTGCCCCAATGCTGCCGGATCGGAACTGGGTGTGCCGCTGGTTGCTTCCGCCGTGGGAACGACTGACGCACTGGAATCTCCGACAGAGTTGCTTTCCCGTACGGCCCCAACGTCCTCCGTTGTCGCAGGCGCATGCTGTCCAACCGCATCTCCGGGCTCTTGCGAGACGTTTCCCCCCTGGGTCGTCTGTTCCGCTTGAGCGAGCTTAGCTCCGGCATTGTTGCCTCGAGCGGGCACTTCTGCTCTTACGCTGGAATTGCCCGTGTTCGTCAATCCTCCGCCTGCCGTTGTCGGCCCGCCTTTGCCAACACGGGAAGCCGCTGATTGCGATGGCTGCGCTGCGGCGTGCAGCGAGTGTTGTCCTGATTGAGCGGAGGCTGCGGTGGGTCGATCACTGTTGTGAATTGAGGAGCTATGCTTCGCGTGCCAGGCGCCGCCCAGCACCACCGCCATAAGGACGGACGCGGCGATTCCGATGGCAATCGGATTCTTCCGTGCGCTGATTTCGCTTGTCGTGGGAATCGGGGACACCTGCGTTGGCAATTCTCGCGCCACGCTTGCGGTGTCGGAGCTTGTCTGATCTGACGCCGGCACCTCCGCGAACAACATCGCTCGCTCGATCTCTTTTGTTTTTGGCGTGGGGGATTCTTGCTTGAGCAGTGGTGTGGCATCCTCCGCGATCAGCGCGGGCGGTGGTTCTACGGTTTTGGCATCCCTCCATTCGGCCCCGTTTGCAGGCTCGGGCAACGCCTCTGTCGTTAAAGGTAAAGGACACGCGAGTGGCGTCGTAGAAGTTTCTAGAAAGGTCGCAGGCATTTCTCCGCTCGTTGGAGCCCGATATTCCGTCCTCAGTGAGGTGACCGGGCTCTCCCCCGGCGCTTCAATTGCTTTTTGCGCCTCGGATTTCTGCCCGGCAGCAAAGTGATGTTGCGCATGTACTCCCCAAAATCCCGAATCTTGAGCTGTAAATTCCAGATCCGTGTAGCCCGACTGGCCGACGGGTCGCCACTCCAGCACCTTGCAAAGGATTTCCTTGCCGGACTGGTCGTTTCGCAGAAAAACACATTGCCCAAGCGAGACCCTCGACTCCAGATTCACCACCGCGCCGTTCTCGAAAACAAGTATTGTTTTTGTCGTCTCGGTGAATAGCTCTCGTCGGTCCGTCCCCTCTACGGGCTTTGCCCCTTGAATCGTGACCGGGATTTCTAGCATCGTTGCTTGAGCACTTGCCACAGAATCAACCAATCCTTTTGGAACCACCCGACCAAATTTGCTGCATCGTCGTTCTGGCTCCCGTTTTCGATTACAGCCGTTGGCCGGGCGGGGCGGGCACCAGCCCTACTCCCGGCGGCCTGCCTCAGTACAGCTAATCCCGTTCATCCTGCGGTCCGAAGACGTGGGCGGCAATAGCCTAGGGGTACCGATAGACGCATTACTTCCGTAATTGCACCGTCTACCACAGACCTGGCGCTTAGTGTCACGGGCTCGTACTCATCGCGCTCGACGTACTGCCGCCCCGTCTGACCGCATTGAGCCCTTTTTCGATATTGCTAAAATACGAGGTCGAGAGACGAAGTCCTAGCAGTACTGTTCTCGGAACTGCAGCCTCGCAGCAGAATAAAAACTAGCGTTCGCAGGCCGGTCCTTAGTCCCTCAGCTCCAAGCTCGTTAGCCCGCGTGATTACCATGCCCGAGAAATAGAAGCAGAAGGTATCTTGAATCGTGGGATAGTTCCGTAACATTTGCGGAAAGATCGAAGGGCACGCCTGAGAACTTCACAATAGGGGCAGGCTCCACCCGCTCAAACAACTTGCGCCAGAGGGACTGCGGGCTAGCGCTGAATATCAGGTTCGTCTCGGCAAACACGCTGTACCACGCTCCCATAACCATCTCGTTTTGGAGTTGCGCTGGTCCCCACTGGAAAGTTCCCCACAAAAAGGCGCAAGCCTGGTGTTTTTTCCGGTTCCTTCAAAAGTTCCTTGATGAAATCCCGATCGAAGCTTACGTAAACGTCGCCAAACAGTAGCGCCGCCTGCTTGACCGCCTTGCTTGAGCGAAAGACTACGCCGGGAGCCCGCGGGTCCACAGGTCCACCGAAGTATACAGTCTCGGAGCGATTCTTCAGCGCCTTGTCATTGGGGAAGATCTCACTCAGTGCGACGCGGGCAGGTTTGTTGACGATAAGGCCGACGACCACACCATTTGCTGCCCCCACGGAAGGCGGAAACATCAACACCACGGACTCTTTGAAAATAAGGATGGGTAGTTCAGGGTGAGCAACCAGAAAAAGGGTCTTGTTCTGACTGTCCCCTTTGTCGGATTGCGCGTGAGCTGTGTCCACAGCCGTCTTGCTAAGAAAAAGCAAAAGGCAGAAGACAAAAGCCGCCCTTGATCGGAACTGGAATTTCCGATTTCGGACAGCTGGCTTCTGAATCGTGGATGAGCCTCTCCAAACCAAGTCGCACATCCAACTGGCGAGCCGGAATCAAGCCGCCGTTGGGCGTCCCTTCGCGATCCCTGGACATCGAATTTCAGGGAGGCGTTGAACGGCGCCAGAAACGGCTGATTACATTTCCTGCCCATTGGCCGTGCATCTCCAAAGCATCTTCGTCGCGTTCGAGCCCGCATGAATGCGGATGAAGCATCACACTCGAAGGTTCGTCGCGAAGAGTTCATCTCGGATATGTGGGCAAAGAATAGGAAGGGCTTCCTCAGGCTGTACCGATGTTGCGGAGCGCGCTAAAGGCGAATAGTAATTATACGCCGGTGCACTGGGAACTGGGAATATGCCTACCGGTTCGCGGGTATGTTGAATGAATCGATTGCGGAGTAAAGCGAGCGTGCGCGCGGCGCTCGATCCGCTGGTAGAAATCATACGGCTGAGTCTTGAATACGTACCTGTATGTTGGGACAATATGACAAGTTCCTGCATAGCCTGCACGGACGTTAATGATTCCCCCTCCTTCCTGCTGGGGGGGGGGGGGGGGGGGGGGGGTGGGTGCGCGCGCGCGAGATGAATGGGCATTCCACTCCCGGCGAAGGGAGTTCGAAGAAGTAATTGTGGTCGAAGTTTCGATCGACGAGATGTTTGGGTCGGACTGAAACCGACCGATAGATTACAGGCTAGCCGTGGTTGTCGACGCTGAGTACTAAGAAAACGATCGGAAAGAGCACTCTCGGAAGTGAGCGGCGAAGTGCGCCAAAAAAAATTTGACAGAGCCGGCGTGTTACATACTGAGCAGTAGCTCGCTGCAACTTGTATGCGAAAATCGGCTCAGTACGAAGGTTGAGCGATGATTCCCATCCCCCACCATTTGAAAAGCAGCTGACAGTAAGCGATCTGCCAAGGTCAATGGCATTTTTTGGCGATGTTCTGGGGTTGGAAAATTTGCTCAAGTCTTAGGGAAAGAAAGGTAGCGTTCTACTGGATCGGGGGTCGGGGCGGGTCGATGCTCGGCTTGTGGGAAGTAGGGACGGGACCACAACGGCTGAGCCTTCACCTCGCCTTCCGAGTGGATATTGCGGATCTGCTTAAAGCGGCGGAACATCTTCGGGCCGCCAATGTAACCCCACTCGACTTTGCGGGAAACCCTACCCAGGAGCCAGTAGCATTTGCATGGATGCCGGCTGCTTCTCTCTTTTTCCACAACACGGACGGTAATTTGCTTGAGTTTCTCTCTATGCTGCCAGACTCTCCGGACCTCAGACGGGGAGTGGTTAGTAGGAGGCACTGGGCACGCCGTCACGATCTCACTTAACCTCACAGGATCTGCCATTGACTGTCTTCGCGCTCAGATTTTCGGAAGTGGCTAGTTTCCGATAACGCAACGCGAATCGGGACTTGGTAATCGGTGAGGAGCATCGAGCGGTGCGAGGCCCTGGCTGGCGGACCTATCGGAGACCCACCAAAACTTCACCCTGAGCTGCGGCCAGGCGAAGCGATTCGAGATATTCGGCGCGGGCCGCGGACAATTGTTTGGCTTGCACCAGAATTTGGGCAAGCGACAGGTGCGTATCCATCGCCTGCGGAGCTAGTGCGACGCCCGTTCGCGCTTCGGTCAGAGCTTCCTCTATGTGTCCTTCATTTGCATGCAGCTGCGCCATCACCGAACGGCTTTCGGCGGAAGGCACCGGAAGTCAAAGTGGCCCTGGAAAACGAGGGAGTGACCTCCGAGTCGCGCGACCGGCTGTACGTGATGTCGTGGCCCAAACGGATCAATTTCCGGCGGACCCCATGCGTCGCCCATATAATCCGCCACACTGACAATGAGCGTCCCTTCGAAGGGGAGGGGAAGCGCGCGGGCGCGTTTCCTCGGATACAGGGCCAACACGTTACATAGTACGCCATAATAGTCCGGGTCCAGGGGGCCGTAATAATCAATCCAGCAATCGGTGATGAGGTTGCGTGCCAGATAATCGCGGTCATCGAAGAAGCCCTGCGCCCAGTCACGAGTTCGTATTCAGAAGATAGCCTCTAGGTTTCTGCGGGCCGCCAAAGGTTTTTTCTGAATACGAAAGATAATACGGAAACGCGCGCAGCGATGACGCGGATGAAATGCCGCGAACAGAACGACGGCTAAAGCCACCCGGTTGAGGTTGGCAGATAGCTGGCTACCCCCGCGGCGAGCACAATCAGCATCGGAAAAATCGGAAGAACGTGGCGGATGGCGAAATTCAGATTCGAGGTCATGCTCACGGCAAGAAAGAAAATAGCGGGAACGAGCAGGAAGAGCGTCTCACGCTTCTCGCGCCGCAGATAACCCGCCGCGGGAATTGTGAGAAGCAGGAGGAGCAAAAACCCCAGCGTGGCTTTGACCAGGATTGCGGCAGGAAGTTAAAACCACTTACCCGTGGTATAGAGCTGACCGAAAACGTATGCGGTGCGGCCCACGGAATTGTCGATGGCGATGTCCGCCATGCCGTACACATAGGATTTCGGCAGTAAGTACGCCAATAGCGGAATCACGCGCGTCAGCATGAGGCCGTGGGCGTGGCGATACTCAACTCCATCCTCGATGAAGGCCGAAAGTGATTCCGACATTTCGTACCCGCATGGCGCGGGGCGCGTGACGGAAACGATAGAAACCCCACAGCGTCACAAACGCGATAATAATAATTAGCGCCATCTCTACCGCTTGCCGCACAAGTTGCAGTATCAATTCGCTTACCCGGCCGGACATTGCTTCCCGATGGCTCGCGCTCGCGAAGCCAGAGGTCCGCTGTGGCCAGTAATACAAGAGCAGGCAGCAGTAGAATCCCCGAGTGCTTCGCGGCGAGTGCGAGTCCTGCGGCAACTTCGGCGACAATCAAATGCAAGTTGGTGCGTTGTTGGGTGTAGCGGTAAAAGGCGTACACTGCGGCAAAGTAACAGCACGTTTCGGCCAAGTCTGTGGTGACCAGCGTGCCGTGGCCGACGATTGTCGGCTCAAGAATACAACCAAGAGCGTGGCAAGCAGTCCGGTCCACCCGCCAAACATCCGGCGCGCCGCTACGAAGACGAGCATAGCTAGCAACAGAGGGAACAATCCGATGAACGAGCGCGTTTCGGTGAGGATCTATCTGCATCATTCGAATAGAGGAATTGGCGGCCCATCGCAAAATAGCCGGATTTGTCGGAATTATCTGAACCGCACTCGGGGCTCGGATTTTTCGGATGTGAACCAGCAGAGGAATGGTGGCGATAAGTTTTGCGAGCGGAGGATGCTCGAGGACTATGCAGTAGTCGTCGCATCAGTGCCGGTAGCCTGCGTAAATTTCAATGGCTTCGTCGACAGTCTGCGATTCGCGCCGCGCCGTAAAGCCAAGTTCCGCCGCAAGAATCAGCAGCAGCAACGCCGCCAGCGCGGACTGGCCTTGGCTGCCCGAACGAAGCGGAAGTGAGTTACTTTCATCGACGGCGACAACCGGCCAGTCCTGCCCATGTACGACCGATATTGGTCCCCGAACTTTTCCACCAACGCGCGCTCCTCTGCCGGAATCACGAGAATTTGGATGAATAGGGCAGCGAACGCTGTCATGCACAGAACAAACACTGGCTTCCCATCAGGCCAAGCGCAACAAACAGGTGATGCCCTTGTGTAGGCCGGATGCCAGACCACCGATAAGGACGGCCGTGACGAGCTGGTGGTCTCGCTTTGTGAGCACGGTCTCGCTGACATTGTGACCCAGAGAACCAAGAACCCACGGCACCGCTGGGATAGTCAACAAGCCCGCGATAACGCCGATCCAGCGAATCCATGCCGGGAGCGCGAACGGAGCCAGGTCATCCACTGCGGGATCGTCACATATGCGATCACAGGAAGGTACAGCAGAAGCGCAACAAGGGCGCGAATCACCATGAAGAAGCCGCTTTCGCGGCTTCGAGCAATTGTCTACGCTCCCCGGGCGTCGCTCGCCCACGTTAGTAGCTTGACGTTCCGGCCGCGGTCCCAGCAGAATCGCGAGTGCGAACCATCTGAACATGTGTTCTCTGTTCTAACTCATTCTTGGGCTGTCCGAGACAGGACCGACTATGGTCGGTCTATCATGAAGGTACGAGGCCAGTGTAGTGAAATTTGTAGGCACTCCCAAACTAACCGAACGCTGGGCAACAGGGATAATCATCACCTAATCGGCTTGCACCTGATAGAACACCACCCTTACCGGTAACGTGGATTTTCCTAGCCCAGCTTCCGCAGTCTGAGATGATTTGAATATTTTTTAGACACATTTTCGAAGTAATTCCCTCCTGGAGATTCCTTAACCTTCCTGTCCACAGCCTGAGCCCTCCGTGCGTATTGCGTGGCGTGCGGGAATGCCTCTGTAGTGAAGACCAACCCGCTTGAAAGTGAAGTAGCAATGCGTGGGATTTCAGGCATGTACTTGCGTCGCTGTTATCGCAATAAGGATGGCAAGCGCCACGGCTACTGGGCGCTGGTCGAGAGTTATCGCTCGTCGCGAGGCCCGCGGCAGCGCGTGGTGGCTTACCTCGGTGAGATGGATGCGGCAGGACGTCTGGGCATTCACCAACAAGCCGCAGGTGCCGCCACGGTTGCTCAGCGCGGATTATTCCTGGACACCGAACCGCAGTGGGTGGAAGTCGATCTGAAGCGCATTACATCGAACGGAAGCGGGCGTTCCGCGGTCCTTGGATCGGGCTCAGCTGTGTCGACAAGTGGGACTGGTCGATTTTCTAGAGCAGACGCTGCCTGCCGGACGAAGAGATTCCCTGGCCGGTGATGGCGCAGATTTTGATTCTGGCGCGGCTCTGTGAGCCTTCGAGTGAGTTGCATATTGCAGAGCGATTCTATGAAGCGAGCGCGTTGAGTGATCTGCTGGGCGTGCCTGCCAATAAGGTGAATGAAGACCGGCTGTATCGTTCTCTCGATCAACTGCTGCCGCAGAAGGAAGAGCTGGAAAGACATCTGAAGAATCGACTGGGTGAACTGTTCGATCTGGATTACGACCTGTTGTTGTATGACGTCACCAGCACGTACTTCGAAGGCGATGCGAAGCGGAACGAACTAGCGCAGCGAGGCTATTCGCGCGATCACCGCCCCGACTGCAAGCAGGTGAACATCGCTCTGGTAGTAAGCCGCGAGGGGATGCCCTTGGGCTACCAGCTATTCACCGGGAACCGCAACGACGTGACTACCCTGGAAGAGATCGTGGAACGGATCGAACGACTGTATGGGAGAGCGAACCGCATTTGGGTGCTGGATCGCGGCATGGTGAGCGAAGAAAACATACGGTATTTGAAGCAAGGCAAGCGGCGTTACATCGTGGGAACGCCGAAGGGGGTGTGAAACGGTTCGAGGGGGAGCTACGAGCCCCAGACTGGCATCGCGTGAGGGAAGGTCTGGAGGTGAGATTCTGTGCGGCCCCTGGTGGCGAGGAAGTATCTCTTCTGTGCCGGAGTGCGCAGAGGAAAGAGAAAGAGCAGGCCATGCATGAGCGGTTCGAGAAACGCATCGAGGAGGGGCTGGAGAAGATCGTGGCCAGCTGCAGAGAGCGCAAGCAGCTGCCGGCTGTCGTGGGACAGCGCGTCGGGCGATTGCTGGGCAAGAACTCACGAGCGGCGGGAGCGTTTGAAGTCAAGATCGATCCCGATGGAGACGGCTTTGCGAAGTGCCACTGGAAAAGAATCGATCGCTGGCGGGAATGGGCACGGCTCAGTGAAGGCTGTTATGTATTGCGCAGCAACGTAACCGACGGGAGCCCGGAAGAACTCTGGCGTGCTTACATGCAGCTGACGGAGGCCGAGGCCGCGTTCCGCATCCAGAAGACAGATCTGCAACTGCGACCGATCTGGCACCAGAAACAAGAGCGGGTCGAGGCGCACATCCTGGTGTGCTTTCTGGCCTTTGTGTTGTGGAAGACACTGGCGCAACTTTGCCAACGCGCCGGGTTGGGCAACGAACCACGAAAAGTATTCCAGGAATTGGCGGACATCACCCTGGTCGACGTTGTGTTACCGACGCGAAACGGAGTAACGATCCGAAAACGCTGCATCAGTCGACCGACCGAGCACCAGGCGATTCTGTTGCAACACCTGAATTTGCACCTTCCTCACTCGCTAGAAATGGCCCAAGTGTAGTGAAGACTAGGGTATGTCCGCATTGAAAACACAGGTATTTATTCTTCAAACTGCGGAACTTGGGCTAGTTTTCGGTGAGGCGACTCTCCAAGTGACAAACGCGTAGTTTGTCTCCTGGCACTAGCGACGCGTCGAAGACGCAGTTAAGGCTTATCGGTTAGCCCGCCGCTGCCGGCGCCGATTGCTTGTAGGGAGACGAATTCTCAACATTCATTAGGTTGGGTCTTCTGGGTCAGACGCTTACATCACTGCGGCGCGGCGCCGCTATCGTGCAGAACTACGACGTCGGATTCGGTGTGAGAACGCAGGATTCCCAGGCTCTTGCCATCGGGCGAGAATTCAAAATTCTGAATTGTGTCCGACTGGAAATTCGTGATGGCGTGGCCGGGTGAACCATCGAGCGGCTGAATCCACAGATTTTCCGCACCGTTTTCTCGAATGATGTAGACCACCGATTTATCGTCGGGTGCGAATTGGTTCATGGCCATAATCCGGGGATCCGGATCCAACAGGCGAGTTTGCGCCTCGGCGGCCGCAGTTAGATCCACCACGGCGATCTTCAACTCGCCAGAGCGTCCGCCCCTTAGCGCCATATACGCGAGAGACTTGCCGTCGCGGGACAGCGCAATTCCCGGAGCGCTGAACGGCAATTCGGCCCCGGGAGCGGGCGCAGCGTCGCCACCGTCGCTGGAGACACGCATCACCCGTCGGGTTACTACATCAGTGAAGTAAATCCAACGGCCATCCTGGGTACAGAAAGGCCCAACTTCAGCCGCGCCATGCGAGAGCCGCTTGGGGTTGGTGCCGTCGACGTCCACGCGCCAGATGTTGGATTTGCTGCTGTCGAGATGGCCGTGTCGTACGAACACAATGTAATTACCAGCTGGACACGCTCTCGGCCTGAAATCTTGGCCTTCCGAGTTGGAGATTAGCGTCGTGCGATTGCTGCCGTCCAGGGAGACCCGCTCCAAATTGCCTCGCGCATCGAAGTAAACGCCGCCGTTCGCAGCCCAAGCGAAAAAATAGGAGTCTTTGTCCTGAGCCGCCGCCGGAGCGGGAGGAGATCCGGTGAAACCTCCTGCGGGCATGACGTAAAGAGTTTGCGCGGGCTTTTGCTGCACCGCCGCGAGCGCTTTTCCGTCTGCCGATAACGTAAGCGTCCGATAGTTATTGGTGTCCTTGGTGATGGGGCGAAGTTCTCCTCCGGGGTGGGCAACGAAGCCAATCTGCAAGTGCTCCGGTGGGGGTGTGGCGTTAGGCTCGAACGAGGTAAGCAGTCCGCGACCGCTTGGCGCCCAAACCAGTTCCTCGACGTTCCGGTCGTTGAATCGCGCGAACGGTTGCAACTTCGCCGTAACGACGTCGGCCAACTGAATCACACTGAGAGCGCCGAACTTATACGAGTAGGCCAAAGCGATCTGGCCACCATCGGGCGACCACGCGACGACGCCGGGTACCTCGACGATCGGCCCACTATACAGCGCCTTTGCGTCCGTTCCGTCGGCATTTGCCGTAAGCACCTGGAACTTTCCCGCCTCGGGATCGTTGGTACGTGTGAATGCAAAGCGCTTTCCGTCCGGAGAAAAACTAACTCCGGAATCAATATGCCGCACGATCGGCTGCGGAGCTCCGCCCAGCACCGGCGCCCGGAACAGGTCGAAACCCGAGACGATCAAATCGAATCTCGAACCAGAATTGTTTATGGCTTTGCGAAAATAGATGTAATTGCCGTCGGGAGAGAAAATCAGGCTTTCGTAAGAAGCATCCGCCGGGGCGAGGACCTGGGTGTCACTGCTGGTGGGGATGTTGCGGAGCCAGAGGCTCTGTTTGCCCTGATCGTCCAGAACGCTCAGGAGATACCTGCCATCGGGCGAGATGGCGGCTGCCACCGATTTTCCGTTGTTGGTTACTGGTGTGATGGTGAAGTCCTGAAACGGTGACTGGGCGTTGCGGCTGAGCAGCGAATACACGCCGTAGCCTGCCGCCGCCACCAGTGCGAATATCACCACAGCTCCCGCGACGAGCTTGCCCTTGTGCTGCATCGCAACTTCCACGACCGCGGAACTGCCGGATGCATGGGCCCAGGAATCTGGAGGGGCGCCGGAATCGCTGGAACCAGGCGCCATTGGCCCGTCGCGTTGAGCAGACGCGAGCGATGTGGCAGCGAGGCGCGCACTCCCAGAACCACTGTCGCGTTTCAGGCGCTGGAGCTCCGCGCGTAAATCGGAGGCGTGCTGGTAGCGTAGTTCGCGTTCCTTTTCGAGCGCGCGATGGATGATTTCCTCCAGCTTCGCAGGGACCTGGGGGTTGAGGCGCGACGGCGGAATGGGTGCTTTGTGAAGGATGGCGTCGAATACGGCGGCGGATGTATTGCCAAAGAAGGGCAACGCGCCGGTGGCCATCTCATACAACACGGCGCCAAACGAGAAAAGATCGCAGCGCGAATCCAGCTCTTCGCCCATGGCCTGTTCGGGTGACATATACATCACCGTACCCACGGCGCTGCCGGGGCTGCTAAGCACTTCGTCGGCCGTGACCATGGGCAGGGTCGTGGCGGTGATTCCGGGTACCGTGGGGCACGGCGCAAGGATCTTGGCTAGGCCGAAATCGAGAATTTTCGTCTGGCCGCCGCGGATGCAGAGGATGTTCGCGGGCTTGATGTCGCGATGAATGATTCCCTTGACGTGTGCGGCGTCAAGACCCGCAGTGATCTGGATGGCGACGTACAGGAATTCATCCAGAGACAAAGGCCCGCGGGCGATGCGATGCTTGAGCGTTTCTCCCTCGAGGAATTCCATGACTATGAATATATGACGCTGGTCCTCGCCGATGTCGTGGATGACGCAGATGTTGGGATGATTCAGCAAGCTGGCCGCGCGAGCTTCGCGGCGAAATCTGTCAGCGGCCTGCGGATCCGAGACGGTTTCTGCGGGCAAAAACTTAAGAGCGACAAGGCGACCCAGGTTTATGTCCTGCGCCTTATAGACCACACCCATACCGCCGCCACCGAGCTTTTCGATGATGCGGTAGTGCGAGACGGTTTGCCCGAGAAGTGACTGGGAATCCGCCATTTGGCAGACATCTTAGGTTGGTGCTGGAGGCAAGTCAATTTTCCGGTTATCAGACTTGGGTCCGATACCTAGCAAGCCCCACTGCCGAAAGTCATCAGTAAACGCTACCCGACAAAGCAGGAGCTATTTCCCACGACGCCGTTTCTGGATTACTTCCGGTTTTCCGACGACCTGCCAGGAATCGGCGCGTCCGATCAAGTCGAACGTTCAACAAGCTAGATCGGGAGGGTGGCAAGACCCGTGGCCACGAGCGCCGCAGCCCATACCAACTCAAAGTTGACCCACGCCTTGGGGAGAAGCGCGAGGCCAACCTTTCGATAAACGACCCAAGCTATCAACCCTGTCACCGCAAGATAAGCAGCCGTATGGACCCCAGTCGCGAGCATCCCGGCCAGCGGACTAGTGGTCGAGGCCATGTGAATATGACCTCCCATGCGGCCACACGCTTGGGCGGTAGTGCTGCCCAGCAACACAGGCACTACCATCAATCCCGCACCGTGCGCCGAGGCCATCAGAAACGACCAGACAGTCAGGTCTCGGAATCCTACCTGCATACGGACCCACCGCGGATGCCAATGTCGCACCAAGCAAAAGATTCCAATGCCGACCAAGATCGCAGCGACGAAGTAGCGGATGACTGTGAGCGGCAGCGTCATGCCAAGAAACAGTGCGATCAACACCACGCTGCCAATGGCCAGCGCGTGGCCGAGTGCAATGGGGATGAGCGATTTTGCCACCGCGCTCCCCTTTTGCTCCTGCATCCCGAGCGCTACCGCGAACAGCCACCCCATGCCAGGGTTGAGTCCGTGGTAGGCGCCAAGGAGCAGCATCAGCCACAACTCCGTCGAAGTCAGCCCGTCATGCGTCATTGCTAGTCCGAATAGCAATAGGAATCGGACGAAGCGTCACCGCCTTGCAGCCGTAGTTGGTGCGCGCGCAATCCGTCGAATTCGACGAAAAACTTCTCATCGAGCTTCATCCCGCCCTCGGGCTTGGCATCGATCTTCACCATCCAGCTCTTCACGCCGTCGGGGTAAAACTGCTCGTCCCATGGGGAGTAAAGCGAGTTCGTGAAATAGACGCGTTTGCCGTCGCGGCTGATCTCGACCATCTGCGGACCGCCGTTGAGAGCCTGCTTGGGTTTCTTCGGGTGAGCCGCTCGGCCTACGATGCCGCCGAGATGGATCGAGCCCATCTTCTTCGGATTGGCCGGATGCGAGACGTCATACTGGATGAACTCACCTGTCCCCCAGCACGAAACGTAAAGGAGGCGGTCGTCGAGTGAGAGGTTGATGTCCGACACCAAGGGCGGCACTGCCTTGAAACCCTTCAACAGGGGCGGCAGCTTTTCCGGATCAGCCGGCTCAGCGGGAATTTCGATCACCTTGCGGACGGCCCATTTGCCGTTCTTACCACCCTCGTCGCGGTGCCACATCCAAACGGAGGACGAAAGATCTTTGAGGGAGATGACCACACCGACGAATCCGAAAGTCTTTTTAGGGTCGTGTGCGGGCCGAAGCTCAAGCACCATCTGCTGCTCCGCGCCCAAGTCAATTTCCTGCAAGTGACTCCGCTTATCCAGGTCCCAGATGTGCAGCTTGCGGCCATACTTTCCGCCAAGCAGCAACTCCGCATTGAGGCCGTCCTTCACCATATTCGGTGTGCCCCACTCGGAGCTGATCAAGGTGTCGTGCCCAAGGTGCCACCAGAAATCGTAAGCCAAATTCTGAGGGCCGTGCTCTTTCTCCCATGGGCCCTTCAGCTCAAACGTGTCGGCATCCATCAGGAAAATCCCGCCGGGACCATCGCCGCTGGCCGAACCGAGCGCGCTGCCATAAATGCCGTCAGGGCCACAGTGGATCGTGTGCGGCGATGTGTAGCCCGTCTTCCTGATGAACTCTTCCGGCTCGATCACCTTCACGATCTTGGGGTGCTTGGGGTCAGCTTTCGTATCCAGGATGTGAATCCGCGACGACCCGATGCCCGGAACGACAAGGTAACGACGCTCCATATGCGGATGCGGATTCTGGGGGCAGAGGCACGCGCTGCACGCGTTCCACCCGAAGTGATGCAGCTCGTTATCGCCGTCGGGAAACTCCACTTGGCCGAGGAGCTGACCGTACGTGGGGGAACGAGGCTCGAGGTCAACGACCCCCATTGCGTCACGCTTGCCGTTCTTGCCCACGTTGAGCAGAGCAACGTACGCGATGTGTTCCGGCGCGGCTTTCATCGCCATGCCCGGTGAAGGATAAAAGGTTGGATCCGGCATCAAGGGCATATCCCAGTCTCCTTTGGTGAAAGTTAGGGCGAAGGATCTTCGAGTGCCGTAAGCATACTCCTCAGTCTTGTCACTGGGCCACTGTTCGCTAATCCGGCATGTGGATTACTGTCGCGGTAGGGACGACCATCGCTGATCGCCCCCCGCACAGATCCGTACAAGCGCGTCTACGCATACGGCTCTTAGGAAGGATGCGTGGCGTAGAAGCGAGCATCAGGATAGGGGTGCAGAACGCGGGGTGGAGGAATCCACCGGTTCAAGACTGGGGTAAAACGTTCCCACCGCATCTGGGCGCGCTGGCTGCGGCGGACCAGAACACTCTGCCAAAGCCTGCACACGCGAAGCTTAAAGATGCGTAACTGAATCGTGTTCCCGGGAACTGCGTGGTATTGGTAATAACCCAGCACAACCTTCCGGAGCCATGCACCGACTTCGGCCATGCGATCATGCCTTCGGCGTTGAAGCTCAACCTTGATGGCTTTGAGTTTCGCAACCATTCGCTTTTTCGCAGTGATCCGCCATACGGTGAAGGTTCCGCTCTTGTGGCGTTGCCCACAGTAGTGGGTAAAGCCCAGAAAGGTGAAGGTCTCTGGTTTTCCCTCTCCTCGCTCTTTCCGGTCGCGAGCGGCGAACCGCCCGAACTCGATCAGTCGAGTCTTGTCCGGATGTAACTCCAGTCCGAACTTCGCCAGCCGTTCCCGGAACTGTTTCAGGAACCGCTCGGCTTCCGTCCGATGCTGAAAGCCCACCACAAGATCGTCAGCATAGCGGACGACGATTATGTCGCCCTTTGCCATTTTCTTGCGCCAGACGTCAGCCCACAGATCGAAGAGGTAATGCAAGTACACGTTGGCGATCAGCGGTGAAACAACTGCTCCCTGCGGTGTACCCAGCTTCGTCTCCGACCATTGGCCGTCTTCCGACACTCCAGCCTTCAGCCATTTCTGGATCAGGCGAAGTATCCTCCGATCGGCCACCCGATGCTCGATGAACTTCATCATCCATTCGTGGCTCAGATTATCGAAGAAGCCACGGATGTCGGCATCAAGCACCCAGTTCACCCGCTTCCGTTGGATGCCCACCGTCAGCGCGTCCAGCGCCTGATGCGGGCTACGACCGGGACGAAACCCGTAAGAGAAGCCTTTGAAGTCGACCTCATATATCTGGTTGAGGATCGTCACCGCAGCCTGTTGAACCATTTTATCCTCCAGCGCTGCGATGCCCAACGGACGTCGCCGCCCGTCAGCCTTCGGAATAAAGACTCGCCTCGAAGGTTTTGCCCGATACGCTCCACGGTGCACCCGGCTGTGCAGATCGACGAGTCGATCCTCAAGCCCGGTTTCATATTCCTGCCACGTTACGCCGTCGACTCCGGGCGAAGCCTTACGCTGAAGCGCGTAGAAGCTGTCTCGGAGTAAATCAACGTTAAGATGGTGGAGCAAAGCAGTGAACCGCTCCTGCTTTCTTTCCTTTGCTACCTTCCGCACACCGTCCAACCCCTGGGACATGCGCTTCCCACTCTGTGTCGGGTGCATGTGCGACTGAACGATGTTCTCCTTTGTCTGTGCCCTTCCCTCCCCAACCTCCGCGGAAGGTTGCCCTCCCTTGTTCGGCTGGTTCACAGGTACTACGACACAGTCCGACTTCTCCGGCACGTGCGTGTCCGCAGTACGGCTTTTGGCCTTCGCGGACCGGCCTTGATCGTCAGACCAAGGCGTGCTGGAGATCTCCCGGTTCTCGTGCATGTTGTTTCTCAGCGTGCGCGGGTTCTCAGACTACGCAGGACCGACAGTCCACTCGCGTTTAGCGTGGCTGCCGTGTTGCCTTCCTCTCACTCGGAATGAAGTCAGCATCCTGATCTACGGGCTTTTCGCAGCTCAATCGCCCCGCCCACCGATGCCTCTGTCTACGCTTCAAGAGACACCTCGCGATGTCCCCAGCAAGACTCAAGGTCAGGATGGATTCGCTACTTCCTTTCCTGTAGGGCTCTTGCATCCCCTACAACATGCCGGTTTATCCCGGCGCTCTCCGGTTGCCCGTCACCCGCCCGAAATCAGCATCGAAGCTCGTGGCCGAGTTCTTCGAATCGGACTGGGAGCGCAGGGTGATCCCGCTTGTCCGCGTTTACCAAGCACTTTCCCGCAAACTCCGAATGGACCGACGTTTTATTGGAATCCCCTAAACCTTAAGGCCGAAGCGAGCAACCATTTCGCGCCGTCCAAGACGTGTGAGGCCTAAAGCTCTACTGTCCAGATCCTGGATCACCCATCTTCTCTTCAATGCAACGTTCAGAAGGGCCGCGCCCAACGCGCCGCCAACATGAGGGCGCCGCTCGCTCCAATCCAGGCAGGGGCAGGCAAAGCGGCGGCGAAGCTTGCGAGTTGCCTCGAGATCAATTCCGAGGGCCCCAAACGCTTTCATTCCAGCCGCGGTGAGATCGTATACGTCATGGTGCTTGGAGCCAGCAGAAAGCCAGCCCAGCGCCTGGAAGCGATCGTGGAGCGACACGCCGACAATGCCCGCCAAGTGATCGTAGCAAGTACGCGCGGCACGCAGCCGACTGGGCGCGCTGGAAAGTATTTTGCTACGGGAGTGGCCAGCGAGAACGCTGAGATCTTCCAGCGCAGTGGCTACCTGCGACCCAGCCAAGCTGTAGAAGCGGTGCTTTCCCTGAACGAGCACGCTCACCAAACGCGCCGCCTTGAGCCGATTGAGGTGAACGCTCGTCGTTGACGGGCTCACGTTAGCTACCACCGCGAGCTCCGTGCTCGTCCGTGCATGGCCGTCCATCAGGCAGAGGAGAATGCGAGCCCGAGCCGGCTCTCCGATCGCGGCTGAAATTCGAGATACTGCCGCATCCGCATCCACGACAGGCATACTTTGATGCTAAACGAATTGTTCCTGAGCGTCAACGAGGAGACTCAGGCATGGGGTGGTTAAGCCAGGTGCGACGAGGACGCAATGGTTTCGTGGGCAACAATGTGGCGCGATGAACGCTTATGCAGCGGAATAGAGACACCATTTATATGAACGGTCAAGCAGAAGGAAAAAGGGCCTACTTATGCGAGAAGAAGTTCAGCGTCAACTGGAATTATTCCGATTGGGTCCAACGTTACTGAAGGCGGCGTTGCGTCAATTTCCGAAGAAGATGTGGTGCTATCAACAGCGCGATGACCGCTTGAGCATTCACGACCTGGTAATTCAACTGGCTGAAGCAGAAGCGACGATGTACGTGCGCTGCCGACAATTCGTTGCCGAGCCAGCCAGTGCGACGGTCGAGTTCGGTTACCGCGAGGGAGCGCGATCGTTTGTTTACTTCCATCAAGACGTGCGTGACTCGCTAAAAATAATCGCGCAACTAAGAAAAGCGACTCACCGGCTGTTGTGCGCGCTTCCCGATCACCTTTGGGACACCGTCGTGATGGACCCGCACTGCGGCTCAATGCCGCTGAATCGCTGGGTCGCGATCCGGCAGCGCCACATCCCAGCCTGTATCGAACAGATGCGCAAAAACTACAACAACTGGATCAAGACACATCCGCCAAGAAAACCTGCCATGAAGCCGCGTTTCACACCGGAGAATTCGCAGGAATCCCTCGAAAGGAAATAGCCGCGCGGGAAGCCCACAGGTTTTTTCGTACGCGAGCCATTTAAGGCCGGCACGAACCGTTGCGCGCCCCGCGCAGCAAACTCCGCCTTTGGCAAGGTACACGCTGCCCGCCGTGTTCATCCGCAGATTCGGATACATCGTTTCGTCAGGGGTACCAAAATTCATCCATTTTTTTTCGGGCATTTCGACTAATTCCCTTCCGATGTGGTTCTTCCGCGCGACGACACTGTGGCTGCCCGCCTGCAAATCATGGATAGCGACGTCCCGCACCTAGGCGAAATTCTGGGATCGCGACGACGGGCCGGGGATTACGAGCAGTTACTCGCCGGTCAAATGGAGAACAATATGAAATTGGAACATGTGGTGCGGACAGTGGCGTTTATCGCGGTGCTGATATTGCTTTTGCCGGCCACGGGCGCTGCGCAAAGTATCGTAACGGGCGGTGTCGCCGGCACCGTCACCGACCCTTCGGGCTCCGTTATCGTGGGCGCCACCGTCAATTTGAAGAATGATGCGACAGGTGAGACCCTTTCAGCGACGACAGGATCTACGGGAGCGTATCAATTCACTCTGCTCAAGCCCGGTATGTACGTTGTGTCCGCAACGCAAACGGGCTTCAAACAGGCCACCGAGAAGGTGGAAGTGCTACTCGGACAGACGACCGCGGCAAACCTGAAGCTAGAAGTTGGAAGCGGCGCCGTCACTGTGGAAGTGACCAGCCAGGGCGCGCTATTGCAAACGGAAGACGCCAACATCTCCTCGAACTTCGATACGAGGCAGATTGAAAATGTGCCGAATCCGGGCGGGGATATCACCTACGTGGCACAAACCGCGCCGGGCGTGACCATGAATAGCGCGACGGGCGGGGGTTATGGCAACTTCAGCGCGTTTGGCCTGCCGGGTACGGCGAATCTTTTCACGATTAACGGCAACGATTTCAATGACCCGTTCCTGAACCTGAACGTTTCGGGCTCCAGCAACTTGTTGCTGGGCGGCAACGAACTTCAGGAAGTGGCAGTGGTCAGCAACGCATACACCGGGCAGTATGGCCGCCAGGCGGGCGCGCAAATTGATTACAGCACGAAATCGGGCAGCAATGCTTTTCACGGCGATGCGGTGTACGACTGGACCGGGCGAGCGCTGACGGCGAACGATCCGGTGAACAAGGCGTTTGGCGGAGCGAGGCCGTTTGAAAACAACAATCAATGGGCGGCAGCCGTGGGAGGGCCGATTGTCAAGGACAAGCTTTTCTTTTTCGTGAACACCGAAGGAATTCGCTACATCTTTGGTTCGGTGCACACACCAGCCGCGCCGACACCCGCTTTTCAGAGCTACGTGCTGAGCAATATTCCGCAAGACGCTGCGACCCTGGCGTTCTATAAGAACATTTTTGGCCTGTACAACTCCGCACCCGGAATCGCGAATGCGGTTCCAAATGCCAATAGCTGCCCAGGTTTTGCGACGGTGCCGGGAACGACCGGGGGAGCCTGCACCGAGTCGTGGACCCAGTCGGTATCCAGTGGAAACAAGGAATGGTGGCTAAGCGGCCGAATGGATTACGACTTCAATGAAAATAATAAGATTTTCGGGCGCGTGAGGATTGACAAAGGCACTCAGCCGACCTATACGGACTCGATCAATCCGGAGTTCAACCTTTTCAGCATTCAACCGCAGTATGACGGCCAACTGAACTACACGCATATCTTTTCTCCGACGGTCGTGAACAACTTTATTTTCTCGACGCTGTATTACGGAGCAGTCTTCGGGAACACCAACCCAGGGCCGGCTCTAGCGTTGTTCCCGGGTGATCTGGCATTTGGAGTGGATGGGGCACTGACCGCGATTGGCATTGGGTCGGGAAATCCGTTCGGATTTGCGCAGGGGTACTTGTATCCATCGGGGCGCAACCTTGAGCAGTGGGGGTTCGTGGATGACGTATCCGTGGCGCGGGGAAACCATGACTTCAAAATGGGGGTGAATTTCCGTCGCGACGACCTCTCCGACTACACGGCCGGGCAACAGGCTCTGTATCCGGCGGAGAATGTGACGCTGTTTGGATTTGCGAATGACGAAGTTGCCCCAGCGGGCTGCGCGACAGGAGCGAACGGCCAAGTCGGCTGCGGCAGCGTGGTGTATAACTTTGCAGCGCAAACGCGTCAGCCAGTGTCCTATTACAGCTTAGGGCTTTACTTCCAGGATGAGTATCGTATCAATTCCAAACTGAAGCTCACGTTGACGCTGCGGGCGGATCGGAACTCAGGTGGAACATGCAACAGCGGTTGCGCGAGTTTGCCCAGCACTCCGTTTAACGACATGCCACACGATCCGACGACGCCGTACGATGAATCGTTTCCCACCGGCCACCACACGATCATTCCCAACATCGAGAAGGTGGTGTTCGAGCCAAGGTTTGGCCTGGCGTGGAGTCCGGTAGGCCAAAATACCGTGATACGCGGGGGCGTGGGTCTTTTCAGCGATCTATACCCTGGCTTGATTCTCAGCAGCTACGACACGAACTTTCCACAGGTGAATTTGTTCAACGCGCCACTTGGAACGGTGGCGTTCGATTCGCTCGCTCCGGGAAGCACCGCATTCCCCGACAGTGGGGTCAATTTGGTGACGGAGTGCAACAGCGCGTTCTTGTCCAATTACACCAGCGGCGGAAGTTTGACGACCGGCGGAGCGAGCGGCGGCGGTTACGCGGGCGCCGCGGCACCATTGGGTGGATGTCTGAATGCGCAGGGGAACCTGGCCGTGCCGCGACTCAACGACGTCAGCCGCAATCTCCGGAATCCGAAGTACGTGGAGTGGAATCTGGAGGTGCAGCACACGTTTGGAGCACGCACGGTAGTTTCGGTGAATTACGTTGGCAACCACGGTTACGATACTCTGCTGACGAATCCCGACTTGAATGGCTTCGGATTTGGCAGCCTGCCAGCTACGGCGCCTGACCCGCGCGTCGCCGAAGTGAGTTATCTCTACAGCGGCGGCGTAAACAATTACAACGGCGTGACCTTCTCAGTCCTGGAAAAGGATTGGCACGGATTGAGCGGACGGCTGAATTACACGTACTCACATGCTCTGGACGATCTCTCGAACGGCGGCCTTGAACCGTTCAGCGTGATCACCAGCATCTACTCGTCACAGGTAGATCCCTACGACCCGAGCAAACAGTACGCGTCCGGGGATGAAGATGCGCGGCATCAACTTTCAGCCAGCTATATTTACCAGCTTCCTTTCAAGAGCGAGAACCGTGTAGTAAATGCGGCCATTGGCGGATGGATGGTTGCGGGAACATGGTTCTACCGAACCGGGTTCCCCTTCAGCGTGCTGGATGGCGGAGAATCGGGCGCGCTGGCGGGGAACAACCTCGCCGGATCAACAATTCTTTTGCAGCCGACGGGCGCGTTCACGCAGAGGAATTTTTCAAACGTGCGCGGCTGCGTAACGAGTCCGTGTTTTGGTGCGGCGGATTTTGCGGCGCCCACGGATTTCACGGGTTCGGTGGTCGGGCGCAACGCATTTCGCGCTCCCGGTTTTCTGGGAGGTGATTTGAGCGTAAAGAAGAATTTTCAAGTGAATGAGCGAGTCACGTTCCAGTTAGGCTTTAGCGCTTATAACTGGCTCAACCATGCAAATTACGGAGCGCCCTATCCCAACACGAATGCGCCGATCTTCGGCCAAGCCGTCGTCACACAGACGCCGCCGACGTCTCCTTACGGAGCGTTTGCCGCGGCAGCGACGGACCAAAGAATCGCGCAGATTACAGGCAAATTGATTTTTTAGTTCGCCTAGTTAAGCCAAGGGAAGGACAGTCCTCAAAGAACTGCTTCCTTCAGCCTTCGCGCTGAGGAAATGATACTTCAGGCCATTCTGCGCTGATGGCGGCCGTGAACGTCCCGGCAGAGCAGAGCAACACGTTCGCCATCTTCATCCATACGACGTCCGGCCCGTGCAGTCTCCCAACGGCCGCGTCGTCAGGAAGAGTCGGTAACGGGAGAACCCACGTGATCACGAACCCGGGTGGGCCGCGATGACCGCATATGGCGGCTCGCCACGAAAATGACACCAATACCGCCGTCGGTCGCGGGCTGGTCTCAGGCGATTCCGCTGTAGATGGAAAAACAATCGGCCCGTGCACGTCGTCGCGCGGATAATCGAGGTGGGGCCTAACACGGCCGCCACGGTTACACTGGCCGTCGCGATCAACTTCGTCCGCTGATGAGCGTCGGAATCGTTTCCCAAAAGCGGGCTATTTAGTTTATCGATTTTATGCAGGGGGCAGCTTGAAACAAACGGACGACGGAGAAACGCGCGCCCCCAGCGAACGCAAAACGGCTCCCTCGACACGTGTCGCCGCGCGCATGGTCGCCAAGATCCTGGTCTGGTGTGTGATTTTTTCCCTCGAATTGGCTGTCGCCGCAATCGCTTTCGTAGTTGTCAGGATGTTCATTGCCAGGGAATTTGGCACGCGAGTGCACGAAAATGTTCGCCTTCAGGGTCCCAGCGCCCGACCGCAGCTATACTTTGCGAGCGGTGATGAGAACCTGACCGATGTGCAATCAATTCTCTCGAATCCCGCCGACCTCGCGGACCTGAAAGATCTTCATGCGGGCCTCGGCGTTCCCATTACCGATTTCAGTCCCGCCCGAGCGCAGATTGTACGCCGGTTGAATGATGATGGCATTCCTGCCGTCGCCGGGATCGTGCTGCCCGGGGATCAGGGCTACTACGTAAATGCCGGCAATGCCCCGCAGACCGCAGTTCGCTTCGACGAATTCCGGGATTGGACCAGGGCTAACAACTTGCAATGGGTGGCCGTCGGCCTCGATATCGAGCCGGCCAATCGCGACTTCGAAGCATGGAAACAGGGACACAAGTTGCGCTTCGTCTCGAAATTGATGTGGCGCTACTTCGGCGTCGCCCCGTTCTACCGTGCCCGGGCTGCATACGCCGCACTTATCGCGCACATTCAGTCGCAAGGCTATCCCGTTCAGACCTACCAGATGCCGTTTATCATTCACGGCCGCAGGGAACATACCACGCTGTTCGAGCGGCTTTTCGGAGTGGTGGATGTTCGCGGCAATCTTGAAGTCATCATGATTTATACCAGTTTTCGGCCGTCCCTCGATTCCGCAATGATTTGGGAGTTAGGTCCGGATGCGCAGGCCATAGTCGTCGGGACGGTTCCCCCGCTCGACTGGGACGCGTTCTCCCGCGATCTCATCGTCGCTAGCCACTTCACCCACATCGTCGGCGTGTATGATCTCGAAGGCGTTCTACAAGAGGGATTTCTGCCCCGCCTGGTCGCCATGAATTGGGCCCAGTCCATCGTCATTCCGGCCAAAGCCATTCAAAAGGCGGCTTTATTGAATAAGGGAATTCAAACCGTCACTTGGACCCTCTCCCGCCTCCCGTATTTCGCCCTCCTCATTCTCCTGTTCGACGCTTACCAGATTTGGCGCCGGCGCACCGCGTAATCAGCTCTTCCCAATAAAGTCGACCCGATAGTTCACAATCTGTGCATTTCCGCGCTTTCTTCACTCCCATTTTCGCCGACGCCTAACTAGGAACTCGTTTGCCTTCCGCACCGCATCAACTGCGCTTGGAAAAGTTGCCCACAATCCAAAAGCACGAGCTTGGTCCGCTTTGTGACTTCCGAGTTCGGTATGATCTCAAGTCCGATAGCGTTCCGCGTTACAATTCGCAGATAGAATGGAACGGAGATGTACGACACGTCCAAGTAGTTCGCACCAGCGACGCGCCCGTACCACAGCCCGGAGTCCTTTATCATGCGCTTCTGATCGCGAAAATCCACATAGGTGAGACCGTAGCGCTGGGGTGTAGCCATCCGCCCACTCGAAATTATCGAGCAGGCTCCGGGCATCGTAAGTGCGGACGTTGGCTCCCTCCGAGATGGCGCGCGCCAGTTCCGCTAAGTGCTCGCGGAAGAACTGAATACAGCGCCCATCGGGAACGCGTTCATTTTCCTGCTCGCAGGGTGCCTCGCGATAGCTGCATCCTTCTTCGGTAACCTCGATGATGGGCCGGTCGTACCCACGCGATATCTGCATCACGAGGTTGTAAATGCCGCTGGCCATATTTCCAAGCTGGCGTCGCTCAGAGGTCCTTCGGTGGGCAGACAGCGTGGAAGCGGGCGTGACGAACCCGGCTCGCCGCTTCGTCGTTTTCGTTTTCGGTTTCGCTTTCGGCGCCGAAGTTGGCTTGGCCACCGGAGCGAGGTTCAACGCCCGCGTCGGAAACGATCCGGCGCGTATATCGGGTTCGAGAGCGAGTCTCAGCCGGTAAGCTAGGCGCGGCATGGCTCGATTCACGCAGTCTCACAGTCGACTCTAGGCCCTCCCGGACAACCCGAAAAAGCTATGGGCCACGAGTCTCAGATAGAACCATGGTTGGCGTCTGAACCACCGTTCTGCTTTGCTGGTTTCAGACTCCACAGTTTCGTCGCGAACAGCGATGAACAACCGCTGGCACAGAAAACCCACTGCGCTGCCCGATGTTCATCGAAGCGAGGCCATGGAACCGACGGCGAGAAAACCCTGCTCAGCTACAGGGGCTGGAAGGTGAGAAAAACTCCAGTCGGAGGCGAAGTGTTTGTCTTGCGCCTTTGTGTTCTTGCAGTACTCGTTCGACTCCTTTCTCGGGTTACTTCTGTGTGACGCGCAAAGAAATGCGGCGGTTCTGCGCGCGGCCTGCTTCAGTCGAGTTGTCTGCTACCGGATGATCCGCGCCGTAGCCTTTCGCGTCCATGCGCGTGGGATCGACACCGAGCGCGACAATTTCATGCATTACGTTGTCGGCACGATCCTGCGAGAGTTTGAGGTTTGCGGCAGCATCACCCTGATTGTCCGTGTAGCCACCGATTCGTACGTGGACGTTGGGATAGGCCTTTAAAATGTTGGCGATGTTCTGCAGTTGCTCTTGAGAAGAAGACTGCAGCGTCGCGGCATTCGTGTCGAACAGCAGGCGATCGAAGTCGAACCATGTCTCGGTCGTAACCTGCGCGGAAGGATCCTTGATGAAAATCAGCAGCTTGTTCTCGATGCCGTTCTGCGGGATGTTTAGCACAACGCCGTCGGGAAGCGGCGTTTGAAAAAACGCTCCTAGGCTCGCGACGCCGTTCGCAACCGCGTTCCCCGCCTGCGTTGCAGTGTCAGTCGCTTTGGAAACGGCGGTGTTGACCCTGGTGCCTCGAGTGAAAAACCAAATGAGGCCGAACAGCAACAGAATGCCGAGAAGCACCACCGGCCAGAGCCAATTCCTAGTTTTCGGGCGCAGCTCCTCGCGGAAGTCGGAGACTTGCGACGCCACACTCGACAGCCCGGGGACGGAAAACCCTGCGGGCAGGAAGCTGCGGAGCCGCGGTAGTTCGGCGGTCAGCATACTCCCGAGGCCGGACGCGCTGAGACCCTCCGAGGTCACTTTCGAAGCCAGAGTGCCGAGGACCATCGGTGCGGCCGAGGCAAGAAGACTCCCAGCCGAAGATGCGCGCAGGCCCGAAACTTCGGCGATCTTGCTTTGGATGGATGATAAATTGGCGCCGAAGAGCAGGTTCAAGAGTGTGCTTCCGGCTTGAGAGGCGGTGCTGGTGACTGAGCTTCCCGCCCCGGCAGCCGCGCCCATGGCGCCGCGAACGCCGGAACTGGAAATCAGATTCATGATCTGGCTCAGAAAGCCCGAGTCTTGAGCTTTGCTTGCAAGGGACGTCAGCATTGCCGCAGAACTAGTTTGCAAAGCGCGTTGAACTGAATCGGTTGATTCGCCCAAGTTCGAAGCCAATCCACGGACGACGTCTGGTGAAATTCGGTCCTTCAGAGAATCTAGTAATGAGCTCATTGCTTTTCCTCCTGACAAGAAAAAATCGGACGTGCGGAGTTGTTCCTGCGGGTCGGCTGCCTGTCGAAATTCCTCCTGGTCGACGATGACCTACAAATCGCAGGTTCCATGAGAGTCTCCTTCCTGCTAAGACTCCCTTACTCCGGGGCTTTGCTTGTTTGCAGACCTGAGGGTTTATGCTTTGCGTGTCTCTGCTGCATGAAACGGAGCGCAATATCCGAGGTCAGCAGCAACAGAAAAACGTTCACGATCACCAGCGTTGCGACGAGAACCATATCGCACAACGTTATTGCTGGAGCGGAGGCGCACTCCGGAAGGGGGTTACGAAGGGAGTGATTCCCCCTCAAAGAGGAACCTCTATAAGCACGATACTACTTTCGTCATAAACATCGCACAACTGTTAAAAGTAACAGTGGGGATTCCCCTGTTTCGCCCATCACGGCTGTTTCACGCGAAGCTTCCGGACCCTACGCATAACCATCGACTTTCTTGCAGCGTGACGCGACGCTCCAAGCTGTCACCTGAGAAACACAGCAAATAGCAAGACAGCTGACGATCGCGGAGACTCAGAGCCGGAAGCGGAAGCGATTCGAGAGTTCTCGTCCTTCCCTCCCGGAACCCGATTCTCGCGCGTGATCCGGGGCAATGGGGAGAATCTCGATCTTCCGACCTGTCAGTTTTGACAATTGCACGATCCTTGGAATGGAACTATTTGTAGGACCTGTGGAGGCGGGCTCCCCTCAGTGTAGAACCGCATCCCCCTTCCAAGTTCGCCTCCACACAAGAAAAGAGGTCCGCGACATGATTCCTATCGCAATGGTGGCGCCCGAGTCTGAAAGCAAACCCAGCGCGAGAGCGGTGGAATTTTTGCGGGATGAGAGAAAGAAGCCTCGAAAGGCGTCTGAAAAGGACAGCGAATTAGAACATCTCTTGCGTAGTGCTGTTCGGCTGCTCAATGCGCAAAAGCGAGCCGAACGAATCAAGGCTGCCGAAAGCAAGGGAAATAGAAAGGTGCGGTAGCTGGGCCGGGAAATCTAGGCTAGGCAAGGGATCAATCCGGCAGCGAAGCGGCATTGCCCTCATTGCGGTTGCGACCGGATTGCGCATTCCCGCCTTCGCGGAGTGATTGAGAGACAAGTCCTGCGCACGTTGCGTCTGGACACGTATCGCTGCTGCGATTGTGGCAAGCGGTTTTACCGCCGCAGTGGGTTGCCTCGATCAGCTTTATGCCGGGGAGCGTGCAGTCGGGCGCGGCTGATTTTCCTGTTGAATGCCGCGATGGAGGTATTCGTGAAGAAGGTTTGGCCCGTAGTCGGTCTGATTATTGTTCTTGCGTATCCTGTCATCGCGCAAGACAAAGAACAGGACCGAGTCGAGAATGCTGGGAGAGTCATGAAGGAAATTATGGACATTCCCGACGATATTCCACAGAGCGTAATTGACAAGGCTGATTGTGTTGTCGTGCTGCCGTCCGTGCTCAAATTTGCAATCGGCGTCGGCGGTAGCTATGGGCGAGGAGTTATGACTTGCCGCGGCGGAAAGGACTTCCGGGGCCGTTGGGGTCCGCCGACTATGATGGCGCTAGAAGGCGGGAGTTTTGGGTTGCAGCTCGGAGGACAGGCAACCGATTTCGTATTGCTTCTGATGAACTCCCGAGCTGCCTCAAGTATCTTGAGCAGCAAAGTGAAGCTTGGCGGAGATGCATCGGCAGCAGCCGGACCGGTGGGGAGGAATGCTTCGGCTGAAACCGACGTAACGATGCGAGCCCAGATTTTGTCGTATTCGCGCGCTCGCGGTTTGTTCGCTGGAATATCTCTGGCTGGGTCCACACTTCGGCCGGACAATGACGCGAACAAGAGACTCTACGGGAAAGAAATATCCGCGAAGGAGATCGTACTAAACCACGCGGTGGCTGCGCCTCCAGCGGCGAAGCTATTACTGGCTACGCTCAACGCCAAATCTCCAAAAAACAAGTCAAGCAACTAAGAACCCAATCAACCTGGGTCTACTGTGCTGACGATCGGCAAAGAAAAAGATTCACTGCGTCGTTGGATTGAAGGTGTCATACATGGATGTTTGACTCGTGTCCAGGCCCGATACCGGAGGTCTTGTCGAGGTTAGATCCAAATCATCGAAATCGAGGAACTAACATGAATATCGTCGCGTTGATCATTCAGGTTGTGAGCGGCGCCGTCGGGGGCAACATCGCGGGGGCGCTTATGAAGAAGTTTAATTTGGGTCCCATCGGTAATTCCCTTGCCGGCATCGTTGGAGGTGGAGTCGGTGGTCACCTCCTGAGCATGTTGACCTCTGGCGGTGCGGCAGCGGGCGCCTCGGCTGGCGGCATGGATATGTCCTCGATTCTCTCGAGCGTCGCAGGTGGTGGCGTGGGTGGAGCCGTGTTAATGGCCATCATTGGCGTGATCAAGTCGCAGATCTCCAAGTCGTAGTGGCTACTGCCCTGGTCGGGGAGCTCCTCAGCGCGCGAAATATGCAGAGGCCGTATCGCTGTTTTGGTCGTGAAAGACAAGCCCAAAAGACCCGGGTTGCGATCTCATGATCGAGCGCGTACGGCAATTTGAGCTCGATTTTAGTCGCAAACTAATCGACATGTGTGGGAGACGGGCCTCGCTGAGAACGATGCAAGCAGCCACGGAGTTAATTCAGGAGGAACAGTGAGAAAAACTTTCAAAATAGTCGCGATGTTTTTGACAATCGCCGCGTTCGCGTTCGCAGTGAGAGCGCTTGCGAGCTCTGCATCAGGCAGGCAAGCGAGCGGCACGAACGCGAAAGTGGATCTGAATAGCGCGAGCGAACAGGAGTTGGAAACTCTGCCTGGAGTCGGAGCAGCGACTGCTAAGAAAATCATCGCCGGGCGGCCTTATTCTTCCGCGAGTGATTTATCGAAGGCCGGCGTTTCTGCCGCGACGATCAAGAAGATCACTCCCTTGGTTACCTTTGGAGGAGCGGCGCCAGCAGCAGCGAAATCTACCGCAAGCAAGCCAGCCGCTTCCGCAAAGCCAGCAGCCTCCAGCGAGCCCGCAAGTCCGGTGGATCTAAACACTGCGAGCGAAAAGGACTTGGAGACACTGCCCGGAGTTGGTGCTGCGACTGCCAAGAAGATCATTTCCGGACGACCGTATTCTTCCGCGAGTGACTTGTCGAAGGCCGGCGTTTCTGCCGCGACCATTAAGAAGATCACTCCACTGGTAACAGTCGGCAACGCACCAGCGGCCGCCGCATCGCCGCAACCAACATCATCGGCGTCGAAGCGCCGGTCTTCTTCGACCGCGGCGTCTGAGGCACCGGCGCCATCGAACCCTCCAGCTTCTTCGTCTGCCGCGCCTGCTGCGCCCGCTCCCGCAGCGTCTGGCCCGCCGGCCGAGAAAAGTGCACAGCAGGCTCAACCTCCGCCCGGAAGTGGGATGGTCTGGGTGAACCTGGATTCGGGCGTCTACCACAAAGAAGGCACGCGGTATTACGGCAAAACGAAAAACGGCAAGTACATGTCCGAAGCCGACGCGATAAAAGCGGGTTACCGTGCAGCGAAGAATGAATGACCACTAAAGACAAGAGGAATCGCTCAATGATGAAGCAGAAGTGCACGATTGCCTTTTGTAGGCCGCGATCGGTGTAGTGTTGGCTATGATGCCTTGGGCCCCCAAGGTCACCGCGAACGCGATCGCCGAATTCGATGTTCCGGCACAAAGTGCGAACGGATCGGGCGGCACCGCGAAGACAAGCTTCTGATTCGGGCCGCCGCGCCTTCCGGGATTTGAAGAACCGGGTGTCGGACCAGATCAAACTGGTCGATCCCAGCTTCTCCGGTCTCCTCGCGGACATCCGAGCACCGGCGGCAGCTGCTGCAGCGGGCGCTGCAGCTTCGACACCGGCGGCGCGAACCTATACGGCGCAACCGGGTGACAACTTGCCGAAGATTAGCAAGCAGTTCTACGGCGACGCAAAGAAGTACATGAAGGTTTTCGGGCCAAATAGAGACAAGCTCGCCGACGCGGGCAAAGCCAGAGTTGGGAATGGATCTCCCGATCCCATGGCTTTCGTGCTCACATTGGTTTGGCGGACCGTCTCACGAAGAGAAGCAGTTTGACATCGATTGAGGAGGCGAGAAATGACCTGGACAGACAAGTTGGGGAATCTGCTTAAGCAATACACGTCCGGTGGGGCTGCGGCGGCGCCCGCTCCGGACGTTCACGCGCACTTCGATCAGGTAGCACAAGTCGCTCCGACTAGTGCTATCGCGGAAGGTCTTACGGCCGCGTTCAATTCGGACAAGACGCCAGCTTTCGGCCAAATGCTTTCAACGTTGTTTAACAACTCAAGCGGCGATCAAAAGGCTGGGGTGATCAATCAATTGTTGTCTTCGGTCCCTCCCGGCACTCTGACGCAGATCCTGTCCGGCGCAGGGCTTGCGGGGCTAGTGGGTGCGGGCAAAACGCAGTTGACGCCTGATCAGGCCCAGAAGCTTTCGCCCGAAGCTGTTCAGCAGCTCGCGACTCATGCACAGAATTCGAATCCTTCGGTGGTTGAGTCCGTCAGCACCTTTTATGCCCAACACACGACGCTGATCAAGACGCTGGGCGGAGCAGCATTGACTGTAGCGCTGGCGAAAGTTGCCGAGCGTCAGCGCCAAGCGTAATCGCGCGTCGCCAGAAATCGAGGCCCTCACGGAAACTGGGATCGGCTTTGCCCGCGGAAGAGCGGACCGAATGCAACCGCCCGGCCTCGACTTGTGAATCCGAGTTGATTGAGGCAGGGCGGTTACTCGCGGAGCGTTCGTAAAGACATGAGCCGAAGAAACAAACGAAACGGAGGACGCAAATGTTGAGCCTTCTGTGGGAAGCGATCATCGGACTGATCGTGGGAGCTCTGGCGAAGCTGTTCATGCCGGGTAGGGATCCGGGCGGCATCTGGATCACTATGGCTCTAGGAATCGCCGGATCGATTGTTGCCACATACCTGGGTCAGCTGATTGGTTGGTACCGGGCGGGACAATCAGCGGGTTTCATCATGTCAATCGCTGGTGCGATCCTATTGCTGATTATCTACCGCGTAATTCGTGGCATGCTCGCCAAGTCGTGACGAAACTCTGATGCGTCCCTTGAGGCCAGCATTCTCCATGCGGTCCCGTTTTTTGTCTTGAGCAGTGACCGTCCCTGGAAGAACGATGATGAGGCCCCAGTGGGGCGCGGCCTCGGCGATCACGGCATGTAGCCGCAGCGTGCCTTCAATGCGACGGAGTCCTGTCCCGCACCGAACAACGCATACTCGCCATATAGACTGATCTCGCCTGGAGAGATGTGAAAATGCAGGACGAAGAGTGGATCAAGAGACTTGAAGACGGCAGGAACGTGAAATTCATCTACCAAGAACTGCCGGAAGACGGGGCATTTATCACCGCGCAGATTGAAGGGAATGAGGTCGTCTATTCGGTCGTATTGACCAAAGCCAGAAACCCTCTGAGTCGTGAAGATGTTGAAGGTCATTTCAAGGGCGAGCTATCGAAGAAGTAGCGAATCTCAATTGGGGATCTTATCCGCGGAGCAACCGAATCAAAGTGCACCACGACTAGCCATGCGTGAATCTTGCCTTGAATCGTATGATTCTGCTAGTATTTTGATCAAGCGGTGGTTTTATGCGAGCAATCGCGAGCTCAAGTAACGTCAAATCCAAGATACAATTCAAGGACAAGCCCGCTTTCGATGTGCAAGCTTTTCTCGATTCGGCGGGTGTGGCGAGAAAGGTTGCGAGGTATCGAAGATCAGAGAAGATCTACTCTCAAGGTGATCTCACCAAGGGCGTGGAGTACATCCAAAAAGGCGGTGTGAAACTCTCCGTTGTCAATGAGGTCGGCAAAGAGGCGGTCGTGGCGATTCTGGGACCGGGTGATTTTTTTGGTGAGGGATGCTTGGTAGGTCAGACTGTTTGTAGGGCGACGGCCACGACCATTACACCCGCGTCCATACTATTCATTGAAAAGAAAGAGATGATGCGCGTGCTCCATGAGGAACACGCGTTTTCTGACCGTTTCATTTATTACATACTTGGACGAAACATTCGAATCGAGGAAGACTTAGTCGATCAGCTTTTCAACTCCAGCGAGAAACGGCTGGCGCGTACTCTGCTGCTGCTTGCGCACTATGGCAAACAAAGCCAACCTCAAAAGATGCTCCCCAAAGTATCTCAGGAGATGCTGGCGGAAATGGTCGGCACAACACGCTCACGCGTAAATTTTTTTATGAACAAATTCAGGAAACTCGGCTTCATTCAATACAATGGCGGACTTGAGGTTCACAATTCCCTCCTCAGCGTCGTCCTGCGCGAGTAATCGTCGACTTTTCGCGGGGAATCTACTTTGCTCTACGGCCCCACTCACGCAAGACGTGCATATCTTTCTGGTTTGTCGATTCTTTGGTCGACGCCTTTGATCTGCCGCCTCGCCCAAGCGATAACGGAAACGTTATTCGCCGTGCCGCTCTTGTCCCGCATGTCACGCATCATAAGCAGGAACGTCGCTCGGTCCATGCCGAGCCCGTTACACACCTGTCTGTCGGTCTGTCCAGCGACGAGCGCCCGCAGTACGATTGCCTCTTCGCTGGACAACGTTGGGTCCAACCGGAAAGCTGAAGCGGAGTGAATACCAATCAGGTTGGGTTTGTGCTTCATTGGTGCGCCTAGCCCATCTTGCTACCATGCCTCCGCTTTATTGCGGAGCTCGGCGGTCTTCCTTAGGGTGCTCGCGTCCGGGCTGCGTGTTCTAGCTTTCATCGAGTACAATGCTGCATCTGCCGCGGCCAAGAGAAAATCTACTGCTTCGCCATCTCTAGGATAAACAGCAACGCCGATGCTGACCGACAGCTTTGGCTCCTTTCCATCATTCGCAAGACGGCAGCAAATCCGCCGGGCTACTAAGTTGGCCTGCACCTGCCTTGTCTCGGGCAGCACCAGTGCAAACTCATCTCCGCCGAAACGCGCCGGAGTATCGATCTTCCGGCTACAGATGCACAAAACATCAGCCAGCCTGCAAAGCGCCTGACTGCCAACTAAGTGGCCGAAACGATCATTGACTTGCTTCAACCCGTCCAGATCAAGGAACAAGAGAGCGAACTCACGCGCCGTGCGTTCGGAACGCTTGATCTCAGCGTCTACGATTTCCACCAGGTGGCGGTAGTTGGCCAGCCCGGTCAGAGGATCTTGGGCCGCCTGTTGACGCAAATGATCCTCGAGCTTGCGCTGTTGAGTGACGTCCTCGACGATGATCTCGTAACTGTCCATCGCGCCCTCATTGCTGACCTCGCGTCCGCTGAGCCGAACTTTGAGGGTCGTGCCATTCTTCCGCTTCCACTCAATTTCCAGGGGATCGGCGCCATCCGGTTCGACGGAGTGGCCCAGTAAATGCGCTCGTTTGGAGGGATCGCAAAGTACGTCGGTTGCAAGGTTCGCGGCCAGGAGTTCTTCGCGGGAAGGATAACCAAGCATGGTCACCAACGCCTGATTGACGTCCAGGAACTTTCCTTTGACGCTGCAACGACACATTCCATAGGTCAGGTTTCCTACAAGAGCGCGGTAGCGTGCTTCTGAATGGCGCAGCTTTTTTTCCGTTTGATCGCGCTCCTCGCGCAGCTTGTTCTCGTTGAGGGCTCGACGAATGGCTACAGAAAGGTGCCCCAGGTGATCCATTCCAACGCAATCCGCGGCACCCTCGGTAATAAGTTTCGCCACGGTTTCCGGTTGCATTGTGTCGGTCAGGAAGATGCAGGGAATCTGGCTATCCCGTGGATGCAGGATTTCCAGCGCCTGCGGTCGTTGCCAGTTCGGCGCTGGGTACTCGGCTAGCACCACGTCATAATATTTTGAGTTCAGACGTCCAGCAGACTGCGCCGGAGTTAGGACCACGTCTGCGCTGACCTTGAAATACGCCCTCCTGAGCTCCTGTACGCAATGCTGTACTTCCGCGGCCTTACTATGAACAAACAGGATGCGCAAGGGGAGCCTTCTGGCCGCCGGTCCGTTCAAGACCGAGGGCTGATCGGCTTGCTTAACGCGATCTCGTAAGGTTGAAAGTATCGAAAGTCACCTGATTCACGGGAGCCAGTCCCTTCGCGAACTGACCCCCGGAATTCGGCCAGAAATCAACCGATCACAACCATATTGAGACAGGCCCGGAGGTAGCTGTTCAAAACGGGACACTATGCCTCCACGTGTTAACCGATTGGGCACATCCTTACTTGGGACAGAGGCTGCAGGCCTTAACGATCTGGAGGTATGGCAGCCCGGTTTCCCGCCGCCCGACACGCGAGGGGATCCGCTGAAAGTCATCTTGAGCGCGCCTTCGACAGAACATGGACCCAGCTCGAACGGCTCCAGCGAATGCGCCTGGGCCAGCCCGTCGTGCCGCCCATCAAGGTGGATATATCATCCTCGTAAGGTTGGTTGCGGCGCGCCCGGGGCTGCTCCAGCTCGACAGCTCGGCATTGATCGGGTGAGGGTTGAGACGAGACAGCTCCATCCGAACTTGGAGAGCGCTGCGTCGCCTACAACGTAATGGATTTTGAATGCTGCGTTGGGCCCAGAACTAGAATGCGCTCACATTCCAGCCTCGACTTACGTTTCGCAGACGTGTTGACGAATCCATCTGTTCGATAACACTTGCAACTGCGCATGGATGAGCGCGTGGTCCCTGGTGGGCGATAAAATTGCTTTTATCACAAGTAATCCGGTTTGTCGTCCGGAGCTGCTCAAGCAAGGTCGAAACGTGGCGGAGACGACAGCACTCCGTCAGGCGGGCAAACGCTATAAGAACGAGATAGGGCTCGTTCGTATCGCCTGCTACAATCCCTGAATCAACCCAAACTGGCGGGGGCACTGCATCGAGAGGAGGTTGCGATGGCCTCGAATCCCGTTCCCTTTTCTGAATTGAGATTGACCGTCAACGAAACGCCGGCTGACGCAATCGTGCAGTGCAGCGGAAGGATCACGTCAGACTCATCCGAGTCGCTAAAGGCGACAGTCAAGCCGCTGTTCTCGGCCGGCAGATTTATCGTGCTGGATTTGTCGAATGTAAGCTATCTAGACAGCTCCGGGCTCGGGACGATTGTCGGATTGTATATCTCGGCGAAGAGAGCAAAAAGCGAGTTGAAGCTAATGCATTTGAACGAGCGACTGAAGGAACTCGTCAGTCTCACAAGGCTCGGGGAGTTTTTGGCAGCAGGGCGCGACCCGAGCGAAAAACTGCCGCCTTGATTTCCGTGTACCCCGTCGCTCGGACGTCCGAAAGCAAGCTGGAATCGGTAGTTGACCTGCCCCGCGCCCGATAACCGTTGATAAATCGCTATTACATTCATCGACCCGGATGAGTTGGCTTCGAGAAGTTCCGCATTGGTACCGAGAAGTCGACTTCTCGCTACCGATTGGTCGGTCACAGCTGGCGCATTTATCGTTTCGAATCCTCCAACTGACGTCAATTTGCCGGAAAAGATGTCATCTTTACAAGTTGGCATTCCTTAGTCTCATCGCATGGGCCGGCAAATCGCTTGGGCTCACTTTTCCTTTTTGAACTCCCCCTGAGTCGCCGTATGATTCGCCCCAACGCATTTTCCCTACAACTTCGAAAGGAACACATCTCTACAGAGACCTCGACTCAATGGGTGAAAAGCAAAATCGTCTCATGGATCGTCTCCCTCTCTTCCAAGGGCTAAGGCCTTTTCGATGGTCAGCGGTATCGAAGAATCTCCTCGCCGGACTTACGCTTGCGGCCATGAACATTCCACAGTCCCTTGGCTACACCAAGATTGCTGGCACTCCGATCGTTACTGGCCTCTACACTCTTCTGTTTCCCCTCGTCGCGTTCGCCCTATTTGGGTCTTCGCGTTTTCTCGTCGTGGCTGCGGATTCCGCCACGGCCGCCATACTTGCGGGTGGCCTCGCGGGGTTAGCCCCAATCGCCAGCGCCCATTACATCGCCTTGGCGGGCTTGGTGGCCCTCTTGACCGGCGTCTTCCTTTTCGTTGCGCGCCTGCTCAAGCTTGGCTTCCTTGCGGATTTTCTCTCTCAAACGGTTCTCCTCGGTTTTCTTACTGGTGTCGGCTTTCAAGTCGGCATTGCCGTTCTTGGTGAAATGCTTGGGATCAACATTCACAGCCGTCATACTCCCCTTCAATTCCTCGAAGTGCTTCGCTCGCTGCGGGATGCTCACCTCCTCACGATGGGGATTTCATTCGCCGTTGTAGTCTGTATACTCCTCTTCCATCGCTTTGCTCCGAAGATGCCGGGGTCTCTCTTTGCAGTTGCAGGCACGATCGTGGCGAGCGCCATCTTTCACTGGGCGCAGCGGGGCGTGGCCATTCTCGGCCCGGTGCCCGGTGGTTTACCTCATTTGGGTTTGCAGGATTTGAGTTGGACAGACGCGGCAAAACTAACTCCCGTTTCCCTCTCCTGTTTTGTCATGATCGTTGCGCAGAGCGCTGCGACAGCCCGCGCATATGCCTCTCGCCATCACCAGCAACTCGACGAAAACAGCGACTTGGTCGGTCTCTCCGCCGCCAATGCCGCTGCAGCTTTCAGCGGCACCTTTGTTGTAAATGGGAGTCCCACACAGACCTCTATGGTCGAAAGTTCTGGCGGCACCAACCAGTTGGCGCACCTCACCACCGCTGGCATCGTTGCACTGGTTTTGCTTTTCCTAACCGCTCCGCTGCAGTTTCTTCCTCAATGTGTTCTTGGGGCTGTCGTGTTCACCATCGCCCTCCGTCTTGTCGATCTGCGGGCCCTAAGCGCCATCCGGCGTGAGAGTCCCGGCGAATTCGCGCTGGCCATCACAACCGCCGTGGTTGTTGTTTTCGTTGGCGTGGAACAGGGCATTCTCCTTGCAATGATCTTGTCCCTGCTCCGCATTGTCCATCACAGCTACCGTCCGCACACTGCGGTGCTGGAAGAGACTCACGACGGAATCTGGCGCTTAAATCCAGTGGTTCCCGGCGCGATCACCGAGCCCGGAGTGGTCTGCTATAGGTTCGGCGCGCCACTGTTCTACGCCAACGCCAATCGATTTTCCGAGGAAGTGCGGATGCTGGCCAGTTCGGCGCCTTCACCATTGCACTGGTTGATCGTTGATGCTGGGGCCATCACCAATGTGGACTTTTCGGCCGCTCGTGTCGTGTGCGAAATCCAGAAGCACCTTGCCGCTCAAGGCACGGGGCTTGTCTTTGCTCACGTGCAGTCGGATCTCAAGCCTGATCTGGACCGCCATCACCTGACCGAAGCCATTGGTCCCACTCGCATTTTTGATACCTTACGAGAAGCGCTCGGCGCCCTTCGGGGCGCGGGCCCTCCTCCTAGTCCCTCAACGGGAATATAGCTGAGGCCCAACACGGCTTCGACAATCGTCAATGGGATCCCCATGTCTTCCGAGATGTTCAGGGCTGCGGCGGTCCAAATCGAAAGGCGCTCAGGAGGTACCGAATGTAGTCCAAGAGAATATCTCGTGCAGGCGGCGCGACTTACGAATGGTGCTCAGGGCATAACGAGAGGCTGAGGTTTCACGCATTTTACATTGTCGATGCTCAAGGCCAGCCGCCAACGAAGCGCCTGCGCCGAGAAGAGGCCGACTGTTGCGGTCAGAAGCTGGCTGTAGCAGAATCCAATGTTCGTCGCAGATGACCTAAGATGCGTGCAGTTACTCTCCCAGCCGCCAATCGAGGGCTGACTGCGGACGTAGTCGTTCTGCGACTCAAGCTTGTACTGCAACCTTCGATGCAGGAGATCCGATAAGGCTATCTGCCTTGCGCCGCCGGTAGAAGGGGGTCATGCCTATGTTTCTCGATTTTTATCATTTGTACCAGCAGCCGTTTGGTGTCACGCCCGACCCGGCGTATCTGTACCCGAGCCGGACGCACTGCGAGGCACTCGACTCGCTCACAGAGGGAATCTTGGGCGGACGGGGATTTCTGGCGCTGATCGCAGAGCCGGGAATGGGCAAGACCACGCTCTTATATCAAGTGCTCGAGGGCCTACGTGATAAGGCGCGTGCGGCATACTTGTTCCAGACGCAGTGCAACTCGCGCGAATTCTTCCAATACCTTCTGAGCGAGCTCGGGGTCGATTCGATGGGCATGGGACTTGTGGCCATGCACAACAAGTTGAACGAAATGTTGTTTGCCGAAATGCTGGCGGGCAAGCGATTTGTCCTGATCGTCGATGAGGCGCAAAACCTAGACAATTCGGTGCTCGAGACCGTCCGACTGCTCTCGAACTTCGAGACCTCCCACACCAAATTGTTGCAAATCGTTCTGGCCGGGCAGTCGCAACTCGAGGAGAAGCTGCGGCAGAAGCAGCTGGCGCAACTGCTACAGCGCATTACGGTGGTGAAGCATCTGGAGGCTCTGTCACTGGAGGAAACGGCCGGTTATATCCGGCACCGGCTTAAAGTGGCGGGCCATTGCGGCGAAGCGCTATTTGAGCCGGAGGCTGTGGCACTCGTCGCCGAGCGAAGCCAGGGCATTCCGAGAAACATCAACAATATTTGCTTCCACGCCTTGTTGGAAGCACACGCCCAAGGTCGCCGCACCGTGTCGCGGGACATTGTCGAGAACGCGGATCGTAGGTTGGACGTTGGGGCGGCTGTTCGCCCGACGCCGACGCTGTCGCCTTCGCATGGGAACGCTGGCTCTGTGGGGACAGCCGCGGTTTCTGCGCCGCCGCAGCTTTCCTATAAGCCGCTCGCGGAGTCTCGCTCGCGTGGCTGGGGTCTTTGGACGGGCGCCCTCGTTGCGATACTGCTGTCAGCAGGCCTGGCCCTGCCGCGCGGCCTGAGTTCGAACGCACCTAGCTACATCGCGGCCATGGCGACGCCAGAATCAAGCGCCAATCACGAAAGCCAACTGTCACTGATGCGGGAATTAGGGCTGAAGATCAAGCGCATCGCGATTGATCCCGGTCACGGGGGGTATGACACGGGCACGATCGGGCCGCACGGTCTGCTCGAGAAAACCCTGTGCCTCGATGTGGCGCAGCGGCTGGGCCAAATGATAGAGGAAAACATTCCGGGAGTGGAAGTAGTTTACACACGCAAGGACGACAGGCACGTTTCGCTGGAAGAGCGCACAGCAATCGCCAATCGCGCCGACGCGGACCTGTTCATCTCGATTCACGCGAATTCTAGTGACAACCGCGATGCGCGCGGCGTCGAAACGTACTCCCTGGGCCTGACCGCTTCTCCGGAATCCACGGAACTTGCGACGTACGAAAACGCGTTCGCGCAATCTTCCCTCCACGATCTTCCGGAACTGATCAAGAAGATCACCCGCGACGAAAAGATCGCGGAATCGAAGCAGCTTGCCGTGGATATCCAAAGCGCGCTCTCGCAGCAACTCCAGCTCGTGAGCCGGCGCGAGACGAACCGCGGAGTGAAGCAGGCACCGTTCGTCGTTTTGATCGGCGCCGACATGCCTGCAGTGCTTTCGGAGATTTCCTTCATCGACAATACGAGCGATGAGAACCTGCTGCTGGAGAGCAGCCAGCGCCAGCGCATCGCCGAGGGCCTATACCTGGGCATTGCAGACTACCTCAACAGATTGAACAACCTGTCTCAGAAGAAGCAGAAGCTTGTCAGTGAAAACCCACCCCACACATCATCGGCAGTCGCAACATCAACAGCCGCCATAGCGCGAAATTAGGGTGTCGCCGGAGGTTAAAATCTAGAACCAAACCCCGCTATCTTCCGGCTGAATCGCAGTGGCTTGCGGCCGCCACAAATTGGAACGCATCCGCCATGGTCTTGAGACTAGCCTTCGAACCGAGCGAACTTGTTTCCATTTTCGAAAACTGATATTGGCGCTGCGGCGAGAAGCTTGCCGGGTCGAAAGTCTCCTCGGCGAATCGAAATATCCAGACATACTCGCGGTGGATTAGGAGCAACGGACAGCAAGCGGCGAATTCTATAACTTACTTGTGGGCGCATATTTCGAATCCGGTCGCGCAAGGGATCGAAGTGACGAGGAGTAGGTTCAGTGCAGGGCTGCTGATGTTTAAGAGACGCGACGGGCAACTGCAGGTGTTGCTGGTTCATCCAGGTGGACCCTTTTGGAAAAAGAAGGACGAAGGGGCTTGGTCGATTCCCAAGGGTGAATACGACGAAGGGGAACATCCGCTAGATGCGGCCAAGAGGGAATTCGAAGAAGAAACGGGAATCAAGCCGCACGGAGGATTCATCGCACTCGATCAGATCAGGCAACCGAGCGGCAAAACAATTACCGTTTGGGGATTCGAAGGCGATTGCTCGCCCCAGGAGATAAGAAGTAACACGTTTTCGATAGAGTGGCCTCCGCGCTCGGGCCTCCAGCAGGAATTTCCCGAAGTGGATCGCGCCGATTGGTTTACCGTGAACGATGCCCGTAAGCGCATCGTGCAGGGGCAGATTGGATTCTTGGATCGGCTTGTGGCTCGCCTCCGTTGAACTTTGGACCATCGCATACTGTCCCACACGGCGCAACATGCGTTATATCTTTTCGAGCTCCCGCCATACCACGCCGACCCGTTCGACCGCCAAATCATCGCTCAGGCTGTGTGCGAAAGAATCCCGGTTACTTGCGACGAGAAATTCACCTGGTACAAAGATCTGGCCATCCTGCCGTGGTACGCCACCCGCGCAATGGCGCGATCGATACGAGAGCAAGGTCGGACCCTTCCCCGTAAGGTCCATTCATGGCTAAAATAGCCATGAGGAAGGAGGGCCTGCATGCGCAGTGTGAATGTCGCGGAACTAAAGAACCGCTGGTCCCCACTGAGAGACCCCCACAAACAGGCGCAAGTCTGGCGTTTTTTCCGGTTCCTTCAAAAGTTCCTTGATGAAATCCCGATCGAAGCTTACGTAAACGTCGCCAAACAACAGCGCCCCCTGCTTGATCGCCTTGCTTGAGCGAAAGACTACGCCGGGAGCCCGCGAGTCCACAGGTCCACCGAAGCATACGGTCTCGGAGCGGTTCTTCAGCGTCTTATCATTGGGGAAGATCTCACTCAGTGCGACGCGGGCAGGTTTGTTGACGATAAGGCCGACGACCACACCATTTGCTGCCCCCACGGAAGGCGGAAACATCAACACCACGGACTCTTTGAAAATCGGGTCGGGTAGTTCAGGGTGAGCAACCAGAAAAAGGGTCTTGTTCTGACTGCCCCTTTTGTCAGATTGGGCTCGCGCTTGGTGAACAGGTGTCTTGCTGAGAAACAGCAAAAGGCAGAAGACAAAAGCCGCCCTCGATCGGAACTGGAATTTCCGATTCGGACAGCTGGCATGTGAATCGCGGGTGGGCTCGGCCAAACCAAGTCGCACATCCAATTGGCGAGCCAGAATCAGGCCACCGCTGGGCGTCGGTCGCGATCCCTGGAAATCGAATTTCAGGGAGGCGTTGAACGGCGCCAGAAACGGCTGATTATATTTCCTGCCCATCGGCCGTGCATCTCCAAGGCATCTTCGTCGCGTTTGAGCCCGCATGAATGCTGATGAAGCATAACACCCGAAGGTTCGTCGCGAAGAGTTCATCTCGGATATGTGGGCAAAGTATCGGGAGGACTTCCTCCACGTGACGCGCGACGAAAGGATGAGGAATGATAAAGAATGCGGTCACCACAACGAACAATGCCGATCACTTCACGGGTTCCCAGCCCTCTGGCAGCATATCGAACGCCAGCGTGTCACGGTAGGCGTACTGATTGCCTTCCAATACGGCCACTGGCGTTAGCATATGCCAGATGCGATCATCGTCGAAGACGTAACACTCACCCGATTCGCGCATCGTGAAGCGATCCATTTCCTGCTTGTCATTGTCGGTTATGACGACTTCGCCGCCCTGAGCGCCGCAGCGGCCCACTAGATGCGTGGCAATGTACTTTTCCCCGTCTTTATGTAAGCCCGGTGGGCTCGTGTCGCACGGCCGGCCAGGCGTAGCCGTGAACCTTATTAGATGAGCGTTGACCAAATACTTCGTACCCACCGTCGACAGCGGTAGGTAATGGAGGTGGTAAGCAATCATCTTGCGAACGCCTATGGAACCGGCGATTGCCGGGGGCAGCGGAGCGTACTCTCGCGGCTGGCCGCCGATTGTCGTGTTGTATTTTTTCAGCTGCACATAGGGCGCGCTCTCTTCGCTCAACCAAACCTTTACACCGCCCTCAACAATCTCGGCCCTGACACGATTTAAGGAACGATACCTGTCGCCGCCATCGTAGTATTTGTCCTTTGGAATGGACCAGGCGGCATGGGATAACGCTTCCAGGGAACGTGCTATGTCTACATCAACCCTGAGCGGCTGACGACTGAACCCGCGCTCGACGAGGTCGCTTCGCGACCTGGCATCGGTTGCAACCGGAATAAAACTATCTTCAGCCATGATTGCTCCTGATAAATGCTTGGCGATTGCATGACCAGTTAGCACCGCAAGGGCCATGGGCGCTCGCAAATTATAGCTGACGCAGCCCGTTGCAGAGGATGCCGACGATTCTGGGCGGGTGGTCGGCAACCCTTCCCTGATCGGTATGAGAGCATTGCCTGTAACTCGGGAGAAATCGACAAGGCGGAAGGCTGGGCACGTTGGATAGCAAAGCGATGGCGAGGTCTGGACCCCACTCGTCACAGCATCTTACGAGCTTTCGCTGGTTTCTTGGGTGCCTTCGCCTGCTTCGAGGATTTCGTTGCCTTCTTGGTCGCCGATCTTGATGCTCGCCGTTTCCCTGGTACTTTTCCGATTCTAGGATCTCCTGCCAGGACAAGATCGCAGGCGTGCGGCGCTGCTTCCTCGAAATCCTGCGAATCGGCTGGAAGAACCTGCCAGCCCGTCACCTTCTTCCCCAACACTTGGATGGATCGCATGTTGGGGAACTCCCGCCGCAGACTCCAGTGCTGTTCTTCGGTTGTAGCGAGCCACACCCCGTTGTCTGCCGCCTGATCACCTTTGTCGCGGAGGATGAAGACAATCTTGTCCTGAACGTAGATCGCGAGGCAGCCGAACATGGAGCGCGTCTTGGGCGACAGCGTAGAGATCGCGTCGAGCACGAATTCATGTGGGACCGGCTTGCACGGCTGGACGTCGAACAGGGCGTCGTCCAGCGGAAGGAAGGACGTGTTGCGACGGGACTTCGACATGCGAACCAAAAATCGCGCTCCGTTCATTTCTGCCCAACAGATGACGACTTTATATCAATGACATGTCATTTGGCGAATTGTCGGCTATTCGTCCTTCTGCAGCAAATCGCTCTATTTCAAGATGAGGGTTCAATGCCGATGCGATCGTTGACTGCGTTTCGGATTCGCTGCTTGCATCCGAGATATTTCTCAGTCGTCTGGACCGAAACATGTCCAAGCAAAAATTGGATCTGCTCCAGTTCGCCGCCAGCAACATGGCACAGGCGGGCACATGAGCGGCGGAGATCATGTGGCGCCAACTGAGGCACGCCGAGCTTCGCTGCGTGGTCTTTCACGACATGCCAGACCACTCTGTCTGTCATGAAATCGCCCCAGGTCTTTCCAGCCCGACAAACACGCCGAAATAGTCTCCCGCTGCTTATGCCGGCCGCTGTAACCCACTCGGCAATCGTCTGCGAGACCCAATCAGGAACAGGCACCGTCCGAACGTGTCCACCTTTTCCTGTCAGGTCAACTATCGCCCAGTGATCCTCACGGCGCTGAATGTCGTCCAACTCCAATGCAGCAACCTCGCCACGGCGCAGTCCACAAGCCAAGAGAAGTGACAGGATCGCCCGGTCCCTTTTCCCCTTCAATGTTTTGGCATCCGGCAATTCCCACAACGCGCGGGCCTCGTTCGCCAGAAGCCAATTGCCGACACGGACGCCGAGTTTCTTCGCACCTTTTACGCGCCTGATCCCAGCCGCTTGCTCTGGGCTTAGCAATCCGGAGTCAGCGGCTTCATATGCCAGGCGACGAATAGCAGCAAGTCTGAGGTTGACGGTTCCCGGTGCCAATCCACGTGACTCAAGATGCATGCGATACCGTGTGACCACGGCCTTATTGAATCCCAGGCGAGGTTCGGAGCAATACCAAGCTATGAATTCGACCATTGCATGTTCGTAGCATCGTCGTGAGCCTGGCGAACGCAAACTGGCTAGCACTGCGGCTTTGGCCTGGTCGAGATCCAGCAAACGAAGCGTCGTTGTCGATTGGTTCTGTTGTCTCTGATTGATCTTCATAAGCAGCCGCTCCCCGACGGCGGCTTATGAAATTACGGCCACAAGAGCGAAATGCGCGTTTTTCGTCCAAGTGGCCTGTCTCTGTTTACGCACGACGCCCTGACCGCACATTGGACGGCTGTACATGCAGACCCCTGGAGGGAACTTCAGGGCAATGCATCATCCGCAGAATCCTAATTGCGGTTGCGCTCAACCCCAGCCTCTCCTTCGCTGCGTAATAAGACTGCCGAGCCCATAGCATCTGTTAAGGTGGGAGTTCCGTACGGGAAACGCTAAGCATCATCCACAACACGGTGATCGTGGTCTTAGTCCAGGAACACGACGAGCGGATACGGAGTGTTCTTAGCGATTGCAAGGTTCAGCAGCTTCCCGAAGCGTAAGTTCAGAGCATCCTCGGGCTTTCGCTGCCCAGGTTGGCCAGACACGCCCGGCGAACTTTGCACGGCACGCCCGCTTGGCGTCGCGCTGCTATTGCCGCAACCGCTTGCGTCGAGCAACGGTTTCGTAGGGGCGTAGCACCGCTATGCTCGGCCAGCGAAGGTTCTCGGGACAACGGCCAGTCGAGCCCGGGAAATAGATCCTTGGCGCGAACCCGCCTTCGGCTACGGAGCCGACGCCGAGGTTGCTTCACCGCCCGCGGGATGGGGTATATCATGCTGAAAGCGCTGCCATAATTTCGGTCGCGCGCACAGACATGCGTGCACGGTTCGCATCTGCGATTCTGATCGTCAGCCTGTCACCCGTCTTCACCGGCACACCCGCGCGCCAGACGTCGCCGAACACCAAAAATCAGGGACAACTACTTATTGCCAGCCGCGACCTGCCCGATCCTCTATTCCACGATTCCGTTGTGCTGATGCTGCCGATTAAGGAAGGGCCGCTCATGGTCGGCCTCATTATCAACAAGCCCTCGAAGATCAAAGTGCGCGACGTGTTCCCCGATTCTCCCGCGCTTCAGAAAATTGACGCCATGGCCTATTTCGGTGGCCCCGTCGACGCAGACGTGGTCGCGCGCAGCGCCATCTTCCGCTCGAAGACGCCTCCAAAGGACGCAACCCCGGTGTTCGGGGATGTTTACGTCTCTTTTGATTCCGATACGATTGCTGCGTTAGCGGGAAAGTCTCAGCAGGCCGCCACGCTGCGTGTTTTTCTAGGGCGCGCTCAATGGGATCCGGTGCAGTTCGAAAATGAGGTCGCCAGAGGCTCGTGGCATAGCTCGCCTGCCCAGCGTGGATTCCATCTTCAGCGCGTTTCCCGAAAATCTGTGGCGCGCCCTGATCGACAAAGCCGAACCCCGCCCGGTGGTGCAGAACGTGCCACCATTGGTCCCGCGCGGAAACACGTTCGCGGGGCTGTTCCTGGGAGCGCCATTCTCCTGAATGGCGGTTTGCCGGCCGACAAATCCATTCAACGCTACCGAGCCCGGCCTTGCTGCCGGAAGGGGACGCCAGTCCGAAAGCCATGTGGGAGCACTCCGCCGCGGGGCGGAGGCGGAGCGAGCTGACCTACGAAAACTAGCCCAAGTTCCGCAGTTTGAAGAATAAATACCTGTGTTTTCAATGCGGACATACCCTAGTCTTCACTACACTTGGGCCATTTCTAGCGAGTGAGGAAGGTGCAAATTCAGGTGTTGCAACAGAATCGCCTGGTGCTCGGTCGGTCGACTGATGCAGCGTTTTCGGATCGTTACTCCGTTTCGCGTCGGTAACACAACGTCGACCAGGGTGATGTCCGCCAATTCCTGGAATACTTTTCGTGGTTCGTTGCCCAACCCGGCGCGTTGGCAAAGTTGCGCCAGTGTCTTCCACAACACAAAGGCCAGAAAGCACACCAGGATGTGCGCCTCGACCCGCTCTTGTTTCTGGTGCCAGATCGGTCGCAGTTGCAGATCTGTCTTCTGGATGCGGAACGCGGCCTCGGCCTCCGTCAGCTGCATGTAAGCACGCCAGAGTTCTTCCGGGCTCCCGTCGGTTACGTTGCTGCGCAATACATAACAGCCTTCACTGAGCCGTGCCCATTCCCGCCAGCGATCGATTCTTTTCCAGTGGCACTTCGCAAAGCCGTCTGCATCGGGATCGATCTTGACTTCAAACGCTCCCGCCGCTCGTGAGTTCTTGCCCAGCAATCGCCCGACGCGCTGTCCCACGACAGCCGGCAGCTGCTTGCGCTTTCTGCAGCTGGCCACGATCTTCTCCAGCCCCTCCTCGATGCGTTTCTCGAACCGCTCATGCATGGCCTGCTCTTTCTCTTTCCTCTGCGCACTCCGGCACAGAAGAAATACTTCCTCGCCACCAGGGGCCGCACAGAAACTCACCTCCAGACCTTCCCTCACGCGATGCCAGTCTGGGGCTCGTGGCTCCCCTCGAACCGTTTCAGCACCCCCTTCGGCGTTCCCACGATGTAACGCCGCTTGCCTTGCTTCAAATACCGTATGTTTTCTTCGCTCACCATGCCGCGATCCAGCACCCAAATGCGGTTCGCTCTCCATACAGTCGTTCGATCCGTTCCACGATCTCTTCCAGGGTAGTCACGTCGTTGCGGTTCCCGGTGAATAGCTGGTAGCCCAAGGGCATCCCCTCGCGGCTTACTACCAGAGCGATGTTCACCTGCTTGCAGTCGGGGCGGTGATCGCGCGAATAGCCTCGCTGCGCTAGTTCGTTCCGCTTCGCATCGCCTTCGAAGTACGTGCTGGTGACGTCATACAACAACAGGTCGTAATCCAGATCGAACAGTTCACCCAGTCGATTCTTCAGATGTCTTTCCAGCTCTTCCTTCTGCGGCAGCAGTTGATCGAGAGAACGATACAGCCGGTCTTCATTCACCTTATTGGCAGGCACGCCCAGCAGATCACTCAACGCGCTCGCTTCATAGAATCGCTCTGCAATATGCAACTCACTCGAAGGCTCACAGAGCCGCGCCAGAATCAAAATCTGCGCCATCACCGGCCAGGGAATCTCTTCTCGTCCGGCAGGCAGCGTCTGCTCTAGAAAATCGACCAGTCCCACTTGTCGACACAGCTCGAGCCCGATCCAAGGACCGCCGAACGCCCGCTTCCGTTCGATGGCGATGCGCTTCAGATCGACTTCCACCCACTGCGGTTCGGTGTCCAGGAATAATCCGCGCTGAGCAACCGTGGCGGCACCTGCGGCTTGTTGGTGAATGCCCAGACGTCCTGCCGCATCCATCTCACCGAGGTAAGCCACCACGCGCTGCCGCGGGCCTCGCGACGAGCGATAACTCTCGACCAGCGCCCAGTAGCCGTGGCGCTTGCCATCCTTATTGCGATAACAGCGACGCAAGTACATGCCTCGATCCTACGCATCGCTACTTCACTTTCAAGCGGGTTGGTCTTCACTAAGAGGCATTCCCGCACGCCACGCAATACGCACGGAGGGCTCAGGCTGTGGACAGGAAGGTTAAGGAATCTCCAGGAGGGAATTACTTCGAAAATGTGTCTAAAAAATATTCAAATCATCTCAGACTGCGGAAGCTGGGCTAGACTCTTCAACCCACGATTGGACCCGGAACAGCTCGGTTTCAGTTCGCAAACGTACCGAGGGGCTCTTCTTTCCTCCCCCGCAGTTGGTCGCATAGGGTTCTGATCTAGATTGAGGTATGTGCACGTTGCGATAAATTCGGCTTGCTATGCGGATCGCCGCACAATCAACGGCGCCAGACAAGCTAGAGGCCAACCCGGTCGGCCCACGGTGTCAACTCCGGCAACCCTCACGCCCGCGGGCTATCTGCAATTTGAAACGGGATTCCTCGGCGCGAGCGATTCACCAAAGTTCTCATCGCGCTACGGTTTTAATGAAGTGATGAAGCTGTCGGTCGTACCGCGCCTGGAGCTGCTGGCATCCGCTGAACCCATAGCTCGCTACGCTGCCGACGGAAAGACTGCAAACAGCGTGGCGGACGTGTTCTTGGGCGCGCAACTAGTAGTGATCCACGGCGAAGGTGCAACACCCACGGTGGCGGTGAGTTACTTCCACCGTATCTATGACGGCGGTGCGCCCGAAGTCAATTTTGGAAGTCCCACCAATTCCTTTTTAGTTTTAGCCAGCGCCGACGTGAAAGGATTTCACTACGACGCAAACGCGCTCTTTAATGAATTCAGCGAGGGCCCGGTGCGGAGGCTCAATTCGGACAGACACTCTCCATTTCACATCATCTAGTCGGCAAGGTCTCCCTTTCGAGTGAGATCTGGCACTTCACGCAGCCCTTCCTGCGCGTCCACGCGGTCGGGAATCTTTGGGCGGTGGGCTACAACGCGCGGAAAACGCTCGTTTTCGATGCAGGTTTCGACCGGGGATTGACGAGCACATCGACGCGATGGGAGGCGTTCGTGGGCTTCACGTACTTACTCCCGCACCGCTTCTGCAAGAGTCCCGCGCTAAAGCTACGAGATAACTCTATCTTTGCAAAACGGAAGCAAGCTGACACCGGAATCAGGGTTACGGAACGGATCAGGGCGTGATCGCGGAATTCATCGGGAAGAGATAACAGCGCTCCTGCATCCTTCGATGCAGTGGCCCATTCGAGCAGCGTTCGATATTGGTTCAATTCCGTGATCTGGCCTAACCATCGCGTGCCGTTCTCGTTCGAAATCGCGACGACGTTCGGGACATCACATCGCCCCAAGCAACCGCTGATCGACAGTTGGATGCGTTTCAATAAACCTCTGGCCCGCCATTCTTTCTTGCGCCATTCAACTGGAACGGCAAGTATCCCGTTCGCTGTATTTCCACAACAACAGCCTTGGCAGACGGCAACATGACCAAGGACTAGTCGCTTAGTCATCAGAGGAAACTTTTCCATATACCTAAGCTCTCTCTGCAATGTCAGACAGGAAAGATGTTGTGCGCTATTCAGCCGCCGCCGGAGTACTTCGGTTGGGTCGGATCGCGCAAGAAAACGGGAGCAGGTCGCACTGAAGACAGCCGGCGGCCCTTCATGTATGTTGGTTTGGGAATGTGCGATCTTGCAAAGGCGCACGCTCTATTCGTAAAAGTACGAAGCGAACAGTTGAGCCGCATGCCGGATGGTCCGGCCTAGTTCTCGCTTCTGGCGGACTGCCGTGTGGCAAATGAATTGAGACGGCGCGAAAGGAATTTTCCCCTCGGTCGAACATCGCATCGAAGAAATGATAAACGCGTTCGTCTCGCCCAATAGCGAACAAGCGGTATTAGACAGAAAGAGGCAAGCGCCCGTGAATCATAAATCGTGGTTGTTCGAACGAATTAATGGATCCGATAGTCTCACTTCGCCCTGGATGAGGCAGGCGAAGCGTGACGGCGGCCGGATGAATGATTTCCTAAAAGAGGCTGTTTCGCTTTCACTCCTCGGCAAGTGCGTTGCGGCAGTTGTCGGAATCCTGTTCATCCACGCCGCGTTTCGGGTGCTCGAACGAACGCTGCCCAGGCGCTTTGGCCGGGCCGATGCGCGTTACAGGGTCCGCAAGTTCGTGGTCTTTTGCGGATACCTTCCGATTCTGCCGATCCGCTTTGCGTGCCTAAACCGTTAGCACGTATTCCGAGCACATTGGCAGGCTCGGTGGACTGAACCCTTAGCTTGAGACACTCGGATAAGGCACACTTGCAGGGAAAGGAACTGCAAGTGGCAAAGAGACGAGTGGGAAAATACCCGAAAGAATTCCGGCGGATGGCTGTCGAGCGATTAAAGGACTGCGACAACATTGTGGAATTGTCACAGGAACTTGGTGTGCATCGGCGGCTTCTCTACAAGTGGCGAGATCAATTTGATCCCTTCGACCCCAGTGAGGAGTCGCCACCCGGAAACTCTCGGGAGTCCGCGCTTCGCAAGGAAATCAACCAGCTGAAGCGCGTGCTGGTGGACAAGACTCTGGAGCTGGATTTTTTCAAAGGTGCCTTGCAAAAAGTAGAGGCGCGACGCCAGAAGAGCGGCATCCGTGGCGAGAGGGCATCTACGACGAAATCCAAGAAGTGATGCCTTTGCAAGGCAGCTTAAGCATCGAGCGAATGTGTCAGCTGGCCGGGGTCAGCCGAGCCGGTTTTTATCGTTCTCTGCAGGAGCGAGTACCAGTCGAGGAAGACATGGAGGTGCGGAGCGTGATTCAGCAGATCGCTGTCGAGCATCGACGCCGCTACGGGTATCGGCGGATCAGTGCCGAGTTGCGGCGGCGCGGGATGCTAGTGAATCACAAGCGTGTGTTGCGGATGATACGCGAAGACAACCTGCTGGCTGTGCAGCCGCGGGCGTTCGTGGTGACCACGGATTCCGATCATGAGTTCGAGGTCTATCTGAACCTCGCCAGTCGTATGAAACTGACGGGGATGAATCAGCTCTGGATAGCGGACATCACCTATATCCGTTTGAAGAAGGAATTTGTCTACCTGGCCGTCATTCTCGACGCGTTTTCGCGGAAAGTAGTGGGCTGGGCGTTGGACCGGACCCTGGCGAGTCGGTTGCCGATTGCGGCTCTGGAAGGGGCCATCGCCCAACGACAGCCACCACCAGGTCTGGTGCATCATTCCGACCGTGGCGTGCAGTACGCTTCCGGAGACTACGTGAAGATCTTGCGAAAGCAGCAGATAATCCCGAGCATGAGTCGGCCGGCGAACCCCTATGACAACGCCAGTTGCGAAAGCTTTATGAAAACGCTCAAACGGGAGGAGATTTATGCGAACGACTACCGCGACTTAGACCACTTGCTTGGTAACATCGAGGCATTCATCGAGCAGTACTACAATCGGTGCCGTTTACATTCGGCGCTGGGCTATCGGCCGCCGGAAGAGTTCGAGCGAGAGGCGAATACAGGAGTGAATTCTGCCGGAGCCACCATGAGTTTTTTCAAGCATGAGGAGGGAGCCAACAGGGGGATGCTGTAGGTCGACCGGGTTGGGAATCGTCGCTCTCAGGCGCTCCCGGCGCGAAGTTTTTCTGTGGAAAACCGGGGATAGGCAGAAAGAAAGAAAAAAGGAGCAAAAAAGAAAGAAATGGACGCCTTGTGGAAACTGACGCCGCTGATGGAAATCCGCTCAGAACGCGGATTCCCACAGGGCTTGGAAAGCACAAAACGCTTTCCACAGTTCCCACAAGGCCCGCGACGGCGGCTCCATCAAACATTAAAACAGCAAGTGTGCCAATTTGAAACTGTCTCAACAGAGGGGTGCACCCCATCGGCTAGTGCCTCTAGTGTGCCAAAAACGTGCCAGAATGCGGCGTGAGGAGCCGACGCCGCTCTCGGCAAGAATATTCGCTATGCAATATGATTTTGGGGAAGCGAGTTTAAGCAAATGGCCCCTGAGACCAACGAAGCTGTGCTCCGAAAGACGCAGCTATTCGCAAGACTCACCGAAAGCGAGATGCGCACGTTGTGCGCACGCGTGGGTAAAAGGCATTTCGGTCGCGGCGAGACGCTATTTAGCGAAGGCGACGAATGCCATGGCTTATTTGTGGTATCCGTGGGGAGGATTCGGATTTTCAAATTGTCTCCGTCTGGTCGCGAGCAGGTGTTAGCAGTCGAAGGACCGGGGAGCTCTTTTGCCGAGCTTCCTGTATTCGACGGAGGCGTATATCCGGCCTCAGCGTCCGCCTTGGAAGATGCCGAAGTGCTCTTCATCTCACGCAAAGATTTCCAAAACTACTGTCGCGAGCATCCTGAGGTAGCACTCAAAGTTCTTGCGGTTGTCGGGTCTCGGCTGCGCCGTCTATTGAGCTCCGCATAATATAGTGACGTTAGAACAGTTCTGCTTGAGCCCAGAAGCCGGTGACCAGCGTGGTACGTCGGCGCATACGGCGAAGTGCCATACGGGCATAATGGCTCAGCTGCCAGAAGGTCTGCGGACAAAAATTGGGCAGCTGTTGTTTCCAGTGGCTCCACAGATACTCGACCGGGTTTAGCTCCGGAGCATAGGCGGGAAGGAATTCCAGCCAGAGCCGCCCTTTCTGTTCGCGGACGAAATCCCAGACTAGCCGGCTGCGATGAGTTTTCGAGCCGTCCCATACCACCAACAGCTTGCAATCGAGATGACGGAGCAGATGCTGGAGGAACTGAACGACTTGAGGGCTGCGAATCGAGCCCGGGAAAAGTCGGAAGTAAAAGTTCCACCAGGTTACACCGGCCACGGCGGACAAAGTTTTCCAATTGAAGTGATACTGCAGCACAGGAGTCTGGCCCCCGGTGCCCAAGTTCGACAACGATGCGGTCTCTGACTCAGTCCGCTTTCGTCGACGAAAACGATCACGAACCCTTGTTTTTGGGCTTTTTTTTAATCTCCGGCCAACGCTTGCGCTTCCACTCGGCAATGGCTCGCTCATTGCGTTCCAGAGCTCGCCCTGTGGGGCGTTGGCAACTCCAGCCGAGCTGCCGCAACAGGCGCCACACATGTCCGGGGTGATAGTCAATTCCGCACTCCTGTTCGATCAAATCCGCCACCCGCGCCGAGGTCCACAGTCCGGTGTCATAGCCAAATGCTTCCGGTCCAAGCTTCAGAGCGCGCTCGATGCGCTCCAGATCTGCAGCGCTCAATCGTGGCTTCCGTCCGGCGCGACCGGCTTGTTCCAGGCCCGCGCGGCCCTCTTTTCCAGCTGCTGTGCCCAGCGACTGACCGACTGGCGGTGCACACCGACTTGTCGAGAGACTTCCGACTGACTGACGCCCTTTTCCAGTAAGCGTGCCGCCCGCAAGCGCCGCTGCTCTAATCCGGCAAAGTCGCGTCGTACTCCTTTAGGGTTTCCCATGCGCAAACAATAGCACAGAATCCTGAGAATGTCACTATATTATGTGAATATCAATAGTCGGGATCATCGAAGATCTGTCCTTCACGACTGTGAGGCAGCGTTTGATTTCGCTCTTGTTGCGATTAGCCCAAGGAGGCGGAACCACTACAAAACAAGGCGTCCGAGTGGAATTGACAACCACCCATCAAGACCTGGCTTCGGAATTGGGAACTGTGCGGGAACTCGTGTCCCGAAACCTGAGTCGACTCCAACTAAGGACTTCTGGAAGTAGATGGCCGTACGATCATCATAAAAGACCTGTCCGGGCTCAAGCGAGAACAGATCACGTCGGAGTAGCCCTCAAACCGTCTCGTTGTGAAATCATGACTCAAGTGACTTTAGTCACTGGCAACAATTCGTGAGGAACACACAATGTTCACAGAAACGGAGGTCAACATGGATTTCAACAGCGAAACTAAAATGAAAGACATCGCGCTTGCTACTCCTGCAGCTAGGCAAGTTCTGGAGGACGCCGGGCTAGATTATTGCTGTGGTGGCGGTAAGCCGCTTCACGAGGCGTGCCTTCATGCGAATGTCTCGTCGGAGGAAATACTGAACCGTCTGCGAGAAAACGCCAAAGACACGGACCTGAGGACCTGAACTGGATGACAGCGCCATTGTGCGAACTGACACGGCATATTCGCGAGAAGCACCATCGATACGTTCGCGAAGCGATCCCCCCGCACGCAAGCCTTGTCGGGCAAAGTCGTCGCCAAACACGGGGAGAATCATGCCGAGCTAGTAGATATCGGGAAGCTCTTCGCGGAGGTCGGCCGAGAGATGATCATTCACATGCAGAAGGAAGAGCAAATTCTCTTTCCGTACATAGATGGGTTGGAGCGCGCAGTGAAGGCACATGGTTCGGTTGAACCGCCCTTCTTTCAAACTGTAAAGAATCCCATCCATGCCATGATGCAGGAGCACGATGTTGCGGGAGATTTGATTAGGCGAATTCGTGTCTTGAGTTCGGAGTACACGCTCCCGGAGACGCCTGCACCAGCTTCAAAGCGCTGTACGAAGCTCTCCAAGAATTTGAAGCAGACCTTCACCAGCATGTACATCTCGAAAATAATGTCCTTTTCCCTCGCGCGGTGGAGTTGGAAGCCTCTGCCACATGAAGGGGCTAACAGACTAGAAGCCATCTCATAAATACCTCAGGAGGATAACGGCACAGGCAAGCTGCACCATTCCCAGGAAATTTTCTGGTTAATATTCCCAGCGGATGACCACGCGACGAAAATTATGGAGCCAGGCAAACAAACGCTCGATTTTCCACCGGCGACGATAGCGGCGCAGCACGCGCCCGTCTTGTGTGGCTTTGCGGCTGCGTGTGGAGTTGTGCGGCGCAACCAACTCGACTCCGAAGCGTTCGCGAATCTGCGCATCCAGAGGATCGCTGTCGTACGCGCGGTCGCCGATCAAGTGTTCTCGGGAGTTTCCCCAAGGAAGCGTCGCTGGAGCGTGGGTTCGACGAGCTTTGTTTCATGCGGCGAAGCGCTGGCCACGTGTACGGCGAGAGGAAGACCATGGCCGTCGCTGATCGCCATGATTTTGCTGCCTTTGCCGCGGCGAGTAGGGCCGACAGCAGAGCCCCCTTTTTCGCCGAACTGAAGGTGGCATCGATGAACGATTCGCTCAGATCGAGTTTCCCGCGATCGCGTAACTCTTCCGCTAGTTTCTGCAGCAGTTGGGTGAGTAGCCCGGACCGCTGCCACTGCTGGAAGCGACGATGACAGGTTTGGTAGGGAGGATAACGACGCGGCAGATCGTGCCAAGGAGCGCCGGTGCGTAAAACCCAAAAAACACCGTTCAGTACCGCACGCGTATCTTGCCACGGGCGACCGCGCCCATCGTCCCTGCGTTTCGGGCGAAACAGTGGTTCCAGCGTCGCCCACTGGGCGTCGGTGAGGTCCATGCTCTTGATTTACGTCACTCACCATAAGTTTCAACCACTCTGTGCGTTGAAAGTGTTTATGAGATAACTTGGCTCTGTTGACATCCTCAAGAAAAGGTAGCGATGCCTCAGTCGATACAAATTGAAACTCAAGCCGAGCAACAGAGCTTGACGCTTTTGCGTGCGCAGCGAGCGACCTGGTGCACGCGCCGAGAGCTTGCGCTTGACCGAAGAGAACAGGCTCTCGATCAGCGCGCGACGCCGGTAAATCCGTCGTGGGAAGGCCCGACGCATCTGGGCGCGGACCCCGTGAATGCGCCAAGTTTTCTTGCCGCGCTTGGCGGGGATCACGCTCTGCGCCCCGAGCTGCTGCCGGATGTAAGTATGATTCCTCTCACTGTCGAACTCGGCGTCGGCCAGCACCAGCCCGATGCGCGTTTGTTCGGAAGCGGCTTCGACAACGGCCGGCAAATTCGCGCAATCGTTCCACGGGCCGCGGCGCGCGATCTGCGACAGCAGGAACTGCTGGTCCAGATCCACCACCACCACCCACTTCAACCAGTGCCGCCATGGCAGCGGTTTTTGCCCGTGATGATGCATGCGCCGCACAAAAAACGTGCTGACCGCGCCCTGCGCCAGGCCCGTCGCATCGACCGCTACGCGGGCGCGCCGCCGTCCTTTTTTGCGCGTGCCACGCAACCGGCGCACCGTCTCGCCCACCGCGCGGTCGATGGTCACATCGTCCAGACGTTGCAGAAAGCGATACAGCGTCGTGAAGTCGGGCACGCTCCCCAGCCCCAGAGCTTGGCGAAACTCCGGCGATGTTCGCCCAGCCGCACTTCGGCTTCGCGAAAGGTCCAGTCTTCGTAGCGCATCAGGCAAAGAACGGCCAACAACTGCGGTTGATTGAATTGGTGCTTGCTGAAACGACTGCGGTAACGCGGAAGCACCGCCTTGGCGACTCGCAAGGCGATGCGAGCAAAGGGCAGGAGTCCGACTTCGGCCATCGTGCCTCCTGCCTCGGTAGCAAACAACAAATTCAAAGCACCGCCTATCTCGAATTTTCATTGTCGTAGCGAGGATGTCAACAGAGCCAGATAACTTCTAGAGACAATGGAATGTCGGGGAGGAACGGATGGTTCAGTTCGATGCCGCGCACAGAGCCGTTCACTATCCACCGGATCGCCGATTTCGCATCTGGATTCGGCCATCCGTCCTGATTGGGATTGCCATCGCGATCTTCTCCGTAATCGCTGCGGCATGGATTGAGGTCGCAATAGCTGGAATGCCTCGTGTTCCGGGGTTCCTCAGATATACCCGAACAATTTTACGGGGCCACATGGATTTCCGGTATGGGTGCGCTATTGCCACTTTTCAATTTTCTGTTTGTGATGATGCTGATTCGCAGCGGACTGTCCATTTTGGTGGACCATCCTCGCCTCTATTTCAATGATGGCTGCACACCCGGCACGAGTGGATTCGGTTCACGCCGTTGAAAGTCCCTCGCGGCCGCATCTGGACCGCGAAAGACGATGCTCGCAACATTTCGCCCCTTGTCGGCACGCCTGGTTATCGGCACACCATCGGGATTGCGCGAGTTTGGCACTCCATCGATGTTCATGGGTTCATCCTCGCCGGCATCGTCTTCATCGCTATGCTATTCGATACAGAGCAGTGGCGGCGCATTGTCCTACATCGCCGGTCGATTTTCTGCAAGCGTGGAACACGTGGGTCCATTACGCCACGTTTCATTTGCCGCCGGAGCCGAACGGCTTTTACGGCTATAACGCATTGCAACAGATCGCCTATTTCACTGTGGTGTTGGTTCGGTCCGCTCGCGATTGCCACCGGGATAGCGATGTCTCCGGCGGTGGTCAACCGGTTTCCGTGGTACGCGCGAATATTCGGTGGCGGCAATCGGCTCGTTCGATCCATTTCTCACCATGTTCAGCTTCCTTGCATTTCTGGTGGTGCACGTGACGCTGATCGTGATGACGGGATTCGTGCGCAAGATGAACCACATCGTGATGGGCACCAACGATCTAAAGCCCATCGGGATGTATCGGATTCGTGGGAATCGGCGTGGTCGTGCCCTCGTGGATCGTGGCGCACTATATTTCTTGGTATCACCCGCGCGGCCTGCAACACGCGCTCAAGTCCGTGACCTATCCGATGCAGCTTCTTACGTTGAACCGACTGATGCCGCAGCAGAAGTATACAGAGAATAAAATCTCTCCGTACTTCTGGCCGAATGGGAAGATGCCGATCCGCGAGGACTGGAAACATTGGCGGAAAGCGGGTTTGACGGTTTCCGACTGAAGGTGGGGGACTGGTCAAAAACCCGGTGAGCTTTCCCTCGCCGACCTGGAGCGCCTGGGTGAGGTCGAGCACATCACCATGCATCATTGCATCCAGGGATGGAGTGGCATCGCGAAGTGGGGCGGGATTCCAATGCAGAAGCTCATTGAGCTGGTCCAGCCAAACCCGAAGCGAAGGTCGTCGCGTTTTTCTCCTTTGGCGAAGCTCTCTATGGCGGACCCTATTACGACACCCAAAGTCTGGAGAACGTGCGAAAGCCCCAATGTCTGCTGGCTTCGCGGATGAACGGCCAACGGCTTCCACAGGTGTACGGAGCACCTCTTCGGTTGCGAGTGGAAAACCAGCTTGGCTACAAGATGGTCAAATGGATCGAACGGATCGAATTCATTGAATCGGAAAAATCGCTTGGCAAAGGAGAGGGCGGCAAAAACGAAGACGATGAGTATTTCGACCTGCTGCCCAATATTTGATGCGGAAGCTCGGTTCTAATCCTCAGGAACATGCGGGCTCTGACCATATTCTTTCCTTTTTCCGAAGGCTCCGGCTCGATTGGCTGCTGCTTCATTTTCCCCCGCGACTTGTGCGTTCCGTCTACGTGTTTGTGAATGGCTTCGTCACGATTGGGGTGCTTGCGCTACTGGCGCTCGTGAGCCGCAACCCATTTGTCTTTCCATCGCTCGGACCTACTGCATATCTCCTGTTCTTTTCCCCTCTCGGCAGGACCTCAAGCCCGCGGAACACCGTTTTCGGCCATGCGATCGGCCTCATCTGCGGCTATGTGGCATTCGTTGTCACCGGGGCCGGAGGACTGCCATTCGGAGTGCATCCGGGAATTTTCTGGCCAAGAATCCTGGCGGCGGCACTTTCGCTTCGGCGACAGGCGCATTCATGGTTCTTCTTGATGTGAGCCATCCGCCTGCGGGCGCCACGACGTTGATCGTTTCTCTCGGGATCATTTCCAAACCGCGTGAACTCGTCATCATCGAAGTGCAGTGTTCTTACTCGTTGCTCAGGCTTTGGTGATCAATCGACTCGCAGGATTACCGTATCCCTTGTGGAGTACCGCTGCTTCGATCAAGGAGTGAACGACGCCGGGGGGAAACAGAGGATAAGATGGCCAATAGGCCCTCCGCTAGCAGTCCGCGACCTGTCTGGCTGGATGACAAGACGAAGTCCATCATGGACCGCGCCATCGCGCGCGAGCAATCGCTGTCACGTCTGCTGATGACTTACATCATTACCGGGTTCGTTTTCATGCTCCTGCCCGGCACATTCCTCGGCGTGTGGAATCTGATCAAGATCAGCAGCCGCGAAGCGGCGGAATCTATTTCGCCCGCTTGGATTCAGGCACATGGTCATGCGCAACTGTTCGGTTGGGTGGGCACATTCATCCTCGGGATCGGCTTCTACTCGATACCAAAGTTGCGAAAGCTGAAGCCGTTTGCGCTTTGGTCCGCATGGCTTACGTGGGCGCTTTGGGTCATTGGCGTGACCGTCCGCTGGTTCTCGAATATTTATCCGTGGCACTGGCGGATTGCGCTGCCCTTGTCCGCTATGCTTGAATTGGCCGCTTTCCTCATTTTCTTTCAAGCGGTTGCGAGCCATCGCCCGTCGAGCGGTTCGGCGAAGCCGCTTGAGCCTTGGATATTCGTCGTGATCGCGGCAACTCTTGGCCTGCTCGCATCACTTCTGCTAAACCTCGGTGCTTCGTTTCAACTGGCGCTCAATGCGAGTTCTCCGGCGTTTCCGCACCTGTTTGATCAGCGATATTTGATCGTCTCCACCTGGGGCTTTATCGTTCCCATGGTCTGGGGTTTCAGCGCGCGCTGGTTGCCTGTGTTCATGGGATTGCGCCCACTGCGGAACTCGTTCTTGCTAGCGGCTCTGGGTTTGAACACTGTAGGTGTGATCTTGGGGTTCCTCGAATATTTTTTCGCGGCCGGAATACTTCTTCTCGTAGGAGCGGCAACGGCTGTCGCGGCGATTCGTTTCTTCGAGCCCGCGGTCAAACCGGCGAAAACCGTCAACGTACACCGGAGTTTTCCCCTATTCATACGAATCGCGTACGGCTGGTTGCTCATCGCCGCTGCTCTCAGCATTTGGGCCGCGCGTGTCGGCGAGGCGCCCGGAATTTGGGGTGCCTCGCGTCACGCCCTGACGGTTGGCTTCATCGCCGCGATGATTTTCTGCGTGGGACAGAGAATCCTGCCCTCGTTTTGCGGGATGCGCGTGCTGTGGAGCCCGAGGCTTATGCTGGTAATGCTGGTCTTGCTGATGAGCGGATGCACGCTGCGCGTCGCATCGGAAATCCTTGCCTATCAGGATTACGCGAAATGGGCTTGGAACATTCTGCCGATTTCTGCGCTTATCGAACTCACGGCAGTCGCGCTGTTTGCGATCAATCTGATTGTGACATTCGCGCGTTCACCCGTCGTTGTTCCATCTCCCCTGACAATGACAACCGAATAGTGATTGCGGAGATACGCGCGTCGAAGAGAGGCGAATCAGTCCGCCGTTCAATGTTTCGTTCTGCGCTCTCTCGCTGATCTTTTTCCCTTCCTCTTGGGCCGCGACCGCAAGAGTCGAAGTGCTGAGCCTTTGTGAATCGCGATATGATCGGTCTTGTCGCTCTTGATGAAATACTGCGGTTCTTTCTTCGTGGCGTGGTGTACGTAGCCCTTGAACCTAACATCGGAGACAACTTTTTTGAAGATGACGCCGCGAACTCGTCCTGCTTCCGAGTTCCATTCGACGTGATCGCCACGTTTGAACGTCTTGGACATCTTTCATCGCTACCGAACAGAAGATGCATCCCGCCAAGCAATGGTCAGAAGAAAAGCGCTGTCAACGATGCCTTCAACATCATGAGGAATATCGTGTTCTAGCGTTAGCATCTGGCCAGCCGCAAGCTCCACCGACCGTTCGGCCGTACTGAACCGGATTCGTCCTTCGAGAGTGTGAACGGAGATTCGCCCCTCGGTTCGATGTTTCTCCAAGCGCCCGCCAGCTTTCATAACTATCAGCACCACACGGAAATCGGAATATTTCGCGAGCGTCTTTGCCGTATGTCCAGACTGCCAGCGCCCTTCGGATCGTAGCTGCTCGATCTCGCGGTTAAGGTCCAGCGTCAAGAGCGGCGCAGTTAAAGTCCCCACCTCGTGTTCTCGTCCTGTTTGTGGCTTTGCCTCTGCCGTCATGATTTCACCTCTCTTTTGGAGATGCCGGTACCGCCCGTACAAGCCATTTTGGGCGAGCGACACGTATGATTCAAGGGCGGAAGCCCAGTCAGATCGCCACGTACAAAGAACCGGCAGGCCGCTGACAAGTGCAGGCTTATAGGAGCAAACTAATAACTCGACGGGGGTTTCGTGGTCGTCCTGCTAATTTTCGTCTTCTCCTGCGTCGTTTTTCAGGGAATTGGTTTCGCAGGCGTCCCCACTTTCGGCACCTGGCAAGCATGCGCGCGTGATGCGCTGAGCCTGATGCTCGTTTTCACAGGTGTCTCCCATTTTACATTCATGAAAGAAGATTTCGTCCGCATGATGCCACCTTCGATTCCGTGGCCGCGCACGTTGATTCATTTCACGGGCATATGTGAGATCGCCGGGGCGGTCGGGCTTCTCCTCCCCGAATTCCGCCGTGTCGCTGCCTATGCGTTGATCGCTTTTTTCTTGGCCGTCTTGCCTGCCAATATTCACGCCGCACGCGCTGGCGTAACTCTTCGCGGCAAGCCTGCCACAAGCCTGTGGCTCCGAATCCCGATGCAAATCCTGTTCATCGCCATAGCCTTTTGGTCCGCCCGCTGAATGGTTATCAATTCAAAACAAAAGGCTGGTACCAACCAATTCGGATGGTCCTCGCTTTCGCCTCTTTATCGCTATGGGGAAAATTCGGGGGACTCCATGCATGCCGAGCCACATTTTCGTACACCGTGCCACTACCAAAGTCTTCCGCTAAATCCTTTTCTTTCAGAAATAAGATTGTATGTCTCGGTTCGCTCAGAACCGAAAAGAGTAAGAAAAATTGCGCTTGTTTTCGGTGACAATGTAGTAAATGAATCCAGCAATGTTGCGCGAAAGGTTTTCTGGAGCTATCGATATTACCCCAATCCACAACAACACGCCGTCTGAGGGACTGGTTTTCCTGGCGTGCTTGCAAAGACGGAAGAGGAAGTCTATCGGACCGATTCACGCGGTTTAATCCGCGTCGAGGTGGCGGTTCGCGTGTGAAAAGGCGTCAGCACATGGATTCAAATTAGACCAGGTTTGTGGTTTTCGAACTCGGTTGCTGAGGCGGCGCCTGTTACCCCCCGTTCGCAAGCGCCCGCTCGACCACTCGAGGGTGGGCTTCCCTCGCGGCGCACGTATGGCAGTTTTAGAATGTGAGGCGGGAACTCGCGGGCGAATGACGCTGCGTGAGCATTATGTCGTTTTTGGTGCTTGTCGCAACAAGGCTTTTCGCGTTTTGGCGATCTCTTCGGCGAGTTCCTTCTCGCCGGGCAAGGCCAGCTTGTATTGGCTGGAGAGAACTTTATTCTGCAGGTTTCCCAGAGCGTAGTGAGCCACAGCTTCATTTTTCTCGCTGCAGAGAATCAGTCCGAGCGGCGGGTTCTTATCGGGCAAAGTCCAGTGCTCCCGGCGAGGAGCGATTCGAGGTCGATGGCGCCAAGGCAGCCCGCGCGTTCCTCAAGAAGCGCGGTATCGCGACCCTGCAGCTGCAACTTGTGTGGGATGCGATCGCCCTTCACACAACCCGCTCCATCGCTCTCCACAAAGAGCCCGAAGTCGCAATGACCCATTCAGGTATTGCGGTGGACGCTATCGGGGTTGGTCTCGATCGAATTCCGACGGATAAACTACAGGCGATCCTCGCGGCGTTCCCTCGCTTGGCGCTCAAGAACCAGCTCCCGTCATCCCTATGCAACATCGTTCGCCGCAAACCGGCGACCAGCTTTGACAACATTCTTCGGGATTTCGGCACCCGCTACGTCGAAGGGTTCACTCCTCCGAACTTCGTGGACGTCGTCGCAAGCTCGCCGTTTTCTGAATAGTTCTTCTAGCGAGGACATCCGTCCATGAATGTGTTCCGCGCTGCTCTTTCTAGAACCTGTTTCAAAACTGGGTACAAAGTGATGAAGGAATGATGGTTAGTTTGGCGAAAACGCGAGATAAATTCGTGCAGCAGCGCCAAGGGAGGACCAATGGCGCGATACGGTCGACTGCTGACCGACGCCCAATGGGAGAAGATCCGTCCCTTACTTCCGAAACGGCCCCGGCATCCGCGTGGCGGCAGACCACCCGCCAACGATCGCAAGGTGCTCGAAGGGATTCTGTGGATTCTGCGCAGCGGGGCTCGCTGGCAGGATTTGCCCGAGGAATTTCCTTCACCGGCAACGTGCTGGCGGCGACTTCGGGATTGGGAAGAGCAAGGGATCTGGCTCACCATTTGGCGCGCATTTCTGGCGGAACTGAACCAACGCGGGCAACTCGACTGGAGCGAATCGTTTCTGGACGGCAGTTTTGCTCCAGCGAAAAAAGGGGCTCCCAAGTCGGAAAAACCAAGCGGGGCAAGGGCACGAAGTGGATGGTGGTGGTCGACGGCGAGGGTGTTCCTCTGGGAAAGCAACTTTACTCTGCATCCCCGAACGAGGTCCGGCTCGCGGAAGAAACGCTCACGTCGGTCCACGTAACCCGGCGACATCGCGGCGGACGGCCACGTCAGAAGCCAGCGCGAGTGATTGCCGATCGCGCCTACGACAGCGATCCGCTGCGCGAGCGGTTGGCGGCGCGCGGAATTGAATTGGTAGCACCCCACCGCGGGAATCGCAGCAAGCCGCGCACGCAAGATGGACGGGCGTTGCGCCGGTATCGGCGTCGCTGGAAGGTGGAACGCACCTTCGCCTGGCTCGGCAACTTCCGCCGGCTGGTTGTCCGCTACGATCGCTCGATCACGATTTACGAAGCTTTCTTTCATATCGCCTGTTTCATGATCACCTTACGCAGGGTTTTGAAATGAGCTCTAGTGACTTTTGGATTACGGGGATCGCGATAGCTCGTTACATCCCTCGGGCCTTTCGTACAAAGCAAATCGATGGGAATCTCTTTTCCACGGAGGAGAAGCGGCAGGAGTATCGGCGACGTGTCGAGAGTGTGACGCTGAATTCGCGGCGCAAGTGGGGAACCATGGAAGTCGACCAGATGCTTCACCATCTCAACCTTGCATGCGGAGGTTCGCAAGGCTTCTACGAGCTTCCCGACGAGAGCTATCTGATCTCCCGAACGCTTTTCAAATGGATTCTCGTTGACTGGTATTCGGAGCAGCCCGTTGGCTTGCGCCTCCCGACAGGCTTCAAAATTCCGCATGCACAGAGATTTGAATTTGCTTACGAGAGGGGGCAGCTACTCCAAATCCTCGAGGCCGATTGGAACGCGATAACCGCAGAACAGTGGAAGCCTCATCCAATGTTCGGCAGAATGTCGCCGACGGAGTGGGGCGAGCTTCTGCAAATCCATCTTGATTACCACCTAAAGCAATTTGCGGCATGACAGCGTGTCGCGCTGCCGATTGCTGGAGGACCGTCCATGAGCACACAGGTCTAAGCTGGTCGTGTGCAAAACGTCACTGCGGCCACTTGGCCGGAAAGTCGGCAATGCTTACCTTACCGGATTGTGGAAGGGTTGCCCGTCATCCGCACAGGACAGGCACACGCCGGAAGGTTCGCTACTTGATACCGATGACCATCGAATCGGGGCCGATCAGATGCTCAACTCCGGTTTCGCGGAATCCCACTTCTTTCATCCACCCAGCGCAGTCAGCCCCGGTATAGTCAAACCCGCCAGGGCTTTCGATGAGCATATTCAGGCTCATCAGTAGGCCAAATGCGTTCGTCGAGCGATCATCGTCGATAATGCTTTCGTAGACGACGTAGGCGCCGCCCTCCGGCAGCGCTTCATAGGCTTTGCGGACCAGCATGCGCTTTTCTTCCAGGTTCCAGTCGTGCAGAATGTGGCCCATCATCACGACGTTGGCTTTCGGCAAGGGCTGATTCAAGAAACTGCCGGGCGAAAATTTCACACGACTCGAAAGTCCGTTGGCTGCCACATAATCTTCGAAGATAGGCTCCACCTCCGGTAGATCAAATCCGGTTCCCTCAATATGCGGATTGGCCAGCGCTACCTGAGTGATCAGGTCGCCCTGGGCGGTCCCGATATCCACGGCAGTCCGATACTTGCTCCAGGGAAACTTGCGGGCGATTGCCATGTTACTTCCATGGCTCACGCCGGTCATGGCCCGGAGGAACTGTTTCAAACGCTCCGGGTCAGCCTAAAGAGTCGCGAAATGGTCGGGGCCACCGTCCTTCGTTTTGCTGGAGCCCAGTTCGCAACGCTGTCGTAAGGCGTCCCCAAAACGGATACAGCCGGTGGTTGGCCATCTCGAGAACGCCGCCGATGTAGGACGGCTTGCGTTTGTCGAGGAAGAAATCTGTAGACGGCGTGTTGTAGTACCTACCATCACGGCGTTCGAGAAACTTCAGGGCCACGAGCGCATCGAAAAAATCGCGGGCCGACCGCGGATGGAGGCCTAACCGTCCCTGCAGGGTTTCCAGATCCTCGGGATGTTTGGCCAGTTCCGTGAACAGTTCCATCTCCACAGCACTCAACAGCGCTTTTGACGCCCAGAAACCTAGGCCCACTTGCAGAATGTGATCTGGTTGTGGCTCATTCATCGGGTCGCAGCCTCCGGATGGTCGTGCAGTATAGCAAGTCTCAATTGGCGGGTCGTCGGCAATTCGGAAGTAATCCAGTTGGGCATCGTGCGGATAAGTACCCGAAAGTCGTCTAGTGGTGAGTGAATGGGGCCTGAGCCACCGGGCACGAATGGATAAGCACAAGCGCGTTTACTAGTACTAATTCGACGGACGAACCGATACCCGGCTTGCCCGTGATCGAGTGTCTATTGGAAGCGACCGCTCGCGATCTCTACCAGATGAAGCGCAGCGGCGCTCGAGCCGATTCCATGCGAATCGGCTCGAATTCTGATTACCCTCGATCACTTTCGTGAAGCGAATTGATCCAGTTCGCTCCCAGGCCTTCGCGCCCGCGGTCGGCGGGGATGATTACGCACACAGACGCACCGATGTCGTGCTAGGATTTTCGCCTTCTGGAGGATCGTCACTATGCTGAGGCGTTTCGCCGTCTTGATTTTTGTGCTGCTCGCGCCCGCGCTTTTTGCCCAGACTTTTAAGCCGGAGCTTTTCAGCGGAATGAAGTGGCGAGGCATCGGCCCCTATCGCGGCGGGCGCGTGCTGGCCGTCACCGGCGTGCCGGGCGAGCCGGGCGTTTACTATTTTGGCGCGGTGGCCGGCGGCGTGTGGAAGACCAGCGATTCCGGCGCAACCTGGAAGCCGCTCACCGATAAGGAACCCTTCGATTCGATTGGCGCGCTCGCCGTGGCCGACTCCGATCACAACGTGATTTATGCGGGGACAGGCGAGGCCTGCATTCGCGGCAACATCACTTACGGCACCGGCGTCTACAAGAGTGTGGACGGCGGCCGTTCCTGGACGCACGCCGGCTTGACGGATTCCCGGCACATTGGCGCCGTCATTATTCATCCCACCAACCCCGACATCGTCTTCGTGGCGGCGTTCGGGCACGCCTACGGTCCCAACGAAGAGCGCGGGATTTTTCGCACCACGGACGGTGGAGCGAGCTGGAAGAAAGTTCTCTACGTGGACGACAAGACCGGCGGCATTGACGTGGCGTTCGATCCGCATAATCCCAACACACTGTTCGCCGCCATGTGGCAGGCGGTACGCACTCCCTGGAGTCTTTCCAGCGGCGGGCCCGGCAGCGGTTTGTACCGTTCCACTGACGGTGGCAACACCTGGAAAAAGCTGGAAGGGCACGGATTGCCCGAAGGACTACTGGGGAAGATCGGCGTGACGGTTTCGGGCGCGGATTCCAGCCGCGTGTACGCGCTGATCGAGGCCAAGGAGGGCGGAATCTTCCGCTCCGAGGACGGCGGCGACACCTGGACGAAGGTCAACGACGACGAGCGTTACCGGCAGCGCGCTTGGTATTTCACGCATATTTTTGCTGATCCGCAGAGCGTGGACACGGTGTATGTCGAAAACACCGGCCTATTCCGTTCGGTGGATGGAGGCAAGAACTTCTCTCTTCTTCCCGCGCCCCACGGCGACCATCACGGACTCTGGATTGATCCCACGAATCCCAAGAGCCTCATTGACGGCAACGACGGCGGCGCCACCGTCAGCGTGGACGGCGCGCAAACGTGGAGCACGTTGCTGAACCAGCCCACCGCGCAGTTCTACCACGTGATCACCGACAATCAGTTTCCCTACTATGTGTATGGCGCGCAGCAGGACAATTCGAGCGTCGGGATTGCCAGCTATGGCGACGAAGGCGTCATCGCCCGGCAAGACTGGTTCGACTTCGGCGGCGAAACCGGATTCATCGCGCCCTATCTTCCCGACCCCAACGTCATTTACGGCAACAATAACGAGTCCGCGCTGACCGCCTTCCGCTTCGACCGCCGCACGCAGCAGACGCAGGACATTTCCGTCTGGCCGCTGGACACTTCTGGCCACGGCGCCGAGGACCTCGACGGTTACCGCTTCGCGTGGACCTCGCCGCTGTTTATCTCGACGCACGATCCGAGCGCTATCTACACCGCGGGCAACCGCATCTTCAAGAGCACCGACGCGGGCATGACCTGGACGGCGATCAGTAAAGACCTGACGCGCAACGACAAGACCAAGCAGGCGCCGTCGGGCGGCCCGATCACCCTGGACATCACCTCGGTGGAATACTACGACACGGTTTTTGCGCTGGGGGAATCACCGCTTAAGCAAGGTCAAATCTGGGCGGGAACGGACGATGGCTTGGTCTGGCTGACCCGTGACGACGGTAAGAACTGGGAGAACGTTACGCCGAAAACGCTTCCGGAATGGAGCATGGTCAGCATCATTGACGCCTCGCCGCATGCGGCCGGAACAGCTTACATGGCCGTGGACCGTCACAGGCTGGACGATTTCAAACCATACATCTTTAAGACCTCGGATTTTGGCAAGACCTGGACGATGCTTGTGAACGGCATTCCCGACGGCTCCTACGTTCACGCCGTGCGCGAGGATCCGGTGCGCGAGGGTCTGCTGTTCGTCGGCACCGAGCGCGGCGTGTACGTCTCATTCAATGACGGCCAGCAGTGGCAGCCGCTGCAACTCAACCTGCCGGTCTCGCCGATTCGTGATCTGGTGATCCATGGTGACGATCTGGTGGCCGCCACCCACGGACGCTCGTTCTGGATTCTCGACGACATCACGCCGCTGCGCCAGCTCACCGCGCACAATGAACCGGCGGACATCATCCTCTTCAAGCCGAAGCCTGCAGTGCGGCTGCACTATCCCGAAGCGGTGGACAAACGCCGTCCCGTAGGCGAAAACCCGCCCAGGGGCGCCCTCATTGATTATTACTTCGCGAACAAGCCGAAAGAGGAAGTCACAATTGACATCCTGGATGCCCAGGGCAAGGTGGTGCGGCATCTTTCCAGCAAGCCGAAAAAAACATACGAGCAACCGCCGGAATGGCCCGACCAGATCGTGCCGCAGCTTTTGATCCCCGCCGAGGCCGGCATGAACCGCTACGCTTGGGACCTGCGCTATGAGCCTCCGGTCAAAATCCCAGTCGCGTTTTATGAGGACCTCGGGCCGGAAGGGCCGCTGGCAGTGCCGGGCACTTATCAGGTGAAGCTGACCGCGGGATCATTCACCCAAACCGTTCCGCTGGACCTGCGCATCGATCCCCGCCTGAAGAACGTGACGCCGGCCGATCTGCAGAAAGAATTCGATCTCGCGATGAAGATCCGCGACGCCAACAACGGGTTGCACACGGCGGTGAACCAGATTCGCGAACTCCGCGGCAACCTGGAGACCCTGAAGAAGTGGGCGGGTGACAGCCCGCAGGCCAAGGCAGTGGTGGCTGCCGCCGACGCGCTTGATAAGAAGATGACTCCCATTGAGGAGCAATTGATCCAGGTAAAGATGAAAAGCTCGGAAGGAAACCTGCGTTACCCCAACGAACTCAACCAGGAGTTTGCCATTCTTGGCGACACGGTGGAAAGTGCCGACGCCGCGCCGACGCAGCCGCAGAGCGAGGTGTACGACCTGCTCAACACCAAACTGCAAGCCCAGTTGAAGGAATTGCACGAAGTTTTCAGCCACGACTTGCCGGCGCTGAATGAACTGATGCATAAGTCCGGTGTGCCCGAACTGACCGTTCCGTCAGGGATGCCCGCAGGTTCCGGAGTGACACGAGAGATGGGAACGGATGGCCCTGCGCCGGCAAACGTGGATGAGCGTTTTTCGACTTCTATGCTCTCCATTCGCGAGAATCCGTAATACAAAGGCAAAGATGTCTTGTCTGAGATGGCGAACTGGCTGAGGACAACAATTGCCCGACAGCCACAGCTTCTCGCTGATCGGCACCCTGAAGTCGACTAGCGGAAACCAATTTCTCCGCCTGCTCCTCACGAGGGCGCATCCGGCTCCAGGCCGATGTGATCGTCAACCGCATCTCGAAAGCGCTGCTTGCAGCCCAAGTATCGCTCCGTCGTCTGAATTGAGACGTGGCCGAGCAGGAACTGAATCTGATCTAGTTCACCTCCTGCTTGGTGGCACAGTCGCGCACAGGTCGTTCTTAAATCGTGCGGTGCCACCGATGGCAGACCACAGCATTTCGCGTTTAAGTAAATTTACTGCCGGATCATGACTTCATTTGGTCCAGACGGCAGGCTAAATTTCGCACTCCGCTCCCGATTCAGTTGCAGAGTCGCCGGAACATCCAAATCAGCAATCTGAATCTTCCGTGTCCACGAACTGCTGTTCCAATCGTCCGCGCTGGTGTAGATGGTTGCACCCACGATGATGTATTTTGCGATTTCTTCCTGGTGCCCATCACGGAATACGAGCACCGCTCTCGGAAGCACACTTGAGGGCTCGTCAGCCTGAGTTCGGCGGAGGGTGGCGGAAGGTGTAGCGGACTGCGGATTGGATACTCGCTCCGACTCGGGAAGGCTCGATTGTCCATCAGTCTGGGACTGACCGGAATTCGTGATCCGCACCCAATGATCGCCCTGCAACTCGAGCACCAGCGCCCCGGCCTTATTCGGCAGTAGCGCCGCAAGGCTTGGCTGAGCGGTCTGCCCGACGATTTGGGCCGGAGGCGGCTCGACTGGTTCCGGCTCGGAATCGTAATCAGAATAGAAGTACGGAGCAAATGCTGAACCAGAGGAAAATCGGCGCGCACCGCGCACCGAACCAATGAAACGGTTTCTCACGGAGCCACGCCGTGCGATGGTCATTCCAGGCCGACCCCCTGCAGCAGACACTCCGTGCCTCTGCGCTTGCGCCGGCGGTCCAAAGACCGTCGCTCCGAGGACGGCAACGGCTAACGCCGCCAAGCCGTTATTCATGCGCCCACCAATTCGTTTTAGATCCGGAAATTCGCGTTTTCGTCTTTCAGATTACATATAGTCTTACCGGGTGCGAGAGTCAAGTTTGGGTGACCGTTAATCGGCCATGGCCTTTCCGTCCATGCTTGATGTCCGAGTGTGAAATTTTCAAACTGGATTACGCTATAGCGTCTTTCCGCGTGTCCATAAGCACGATTTTCGACGTGGACGGGGCACTTGGCGCGTGTGGGTGATGCAGCTAATGTACCGTTCGGGCGAATGGGCAGCTTACCCCGTGGGCGCAGCAATCCGTGATCCGCCGAGTGCAAATGACCAGACACTTCGCTCCGCTGCTCAGAAAACCACAGAGGACGAAAGCTATGGAGCGGACCTCGCGTCCATCAGCATTCGTCGCTAGCCCGCTTTCAAAGCATCCGCGCCGACACCGGCCGAAATTTCAGCGGTTCGCGGCTGCTACAAATCGGAAAGCGTCCTCGATCGTCTTGAGACTTCCCTTGGAACCCAGCGAGCTTGTTTCCATCTTCGAGAATTGATACTGGCGGCGCGGAGAGAAACTGGCCGGGATCAAAGGTGCCTTTCGGAAATTGAAATATCCAGACGTATTCGCGGTGCGCTTTGTCGGCTTCGGATTCAGGTGCGAGCGCCGTGTCGATTGGCGTCATTGGTGAGAAATCCGAAAACCCGTTGCTCTTGTGCACCGGCTCGGGCATCGTCTCACTAAAGAAGTCCACGTCGTGCGTAAAGATAATCACGAAATCTACTTTCGAAGGATCGGGAGCCGGGCAGACATTAGAAAATAGCCTTTTCCGGTTCTGGGCAATCCATTTCATTTGGCTTGGAGTCAGACCGTACGCCGAAAAATACTTCTGACACGCGACATCCGCGCTTTCATTGCCAGGATGCAGATCCGGAATCTCATCGGAATCGCGCCTCGGAAGAGTCGCACTTGCCGGTGGATTCACGACCGTTGCGGCCGTCGCGTCGACAATCGAATTACGGGACGACGTGGACGGGGCTGAAACTGTTGGCCGAGTGGAGGGTCCGTTACTAATGTCATTCGATGAAGCTTTGTCGGTCGGGGGAGATGCCGGCGCAGGATTCATTTCGGCGTATGCACTAAACGATGCTGTGGAATCGCTGGCAGCCGGCTCGCTGTCTCGCGTGGTCTTCGCTGGTGTTGCGGTAATCGAAACAGGGCCAGGCGCGGCTCCGGAACGACTTGAATCAACAGGTCGCGGAAAAGCATCTTTCGCCGCCGCCCTGGCGATTTCCTTTGCTTGGACCTGCTTTGCGACTAATCCAACATCGTGATTCGGGTCTGGGCGACTTTCCACAGGGGGAAGGTCGATGAAAGCAGACTCAGGGACGTAACCCTCCGTCCCATTTTGCGCGCGAATCTTGGCGTAGCCGTCAACTCGTCCGACGACTTCAACCGCCTCGCCACAGTTCAGTTTCGCTGCGACGTCGAAGTTGCTCAAGGAATCGTAGACCCAGATTTGATCCCGTTGCGAATTGCACTTAAGGGTCGCCGAGTTGGCGGACGCGCTCGCACCCCAAACCGAAACGGCCAAAAGACCGGCCACAAGCAAATATAATCGCCGTCTGCTGAACATTTTGCCCTCCGTTTCCGTTGCTGAGGAATTGCGTCAGCCGACCTTGCGCTTCGCCAAACCAACAACTGCCTAATAGTACCGATTCAGAACAGCAGAGAACAACCACGATTTAGGAACTCTCTCAAGTTTCGAGCCAATCCTTATGACGAGTGCGGACCTGCGGGACTTTCAGGCATCGTCCGAAAGGAGCGAGCCGTTGGTTCAAGTCCGCCAACCTTATGTGCCGATCGTAGCCAAGTTTCACTCAGAAGGTCCGCAAGTATAACGCTGTCTAAAATGACACTGCGGGCTTCACGGCGATCAGATCTGACGAATCGACTCCGTTCGCGAAGGACTTCGCTCGAGCGTGCGGGCTCCTAGGGGCGCATCGGGCCAGTTAATAATCCCCCGTCTATCCTTGAGGGCCGCCAACTTAGGTAACGCCAACAGTGCCGTCAAGATGCCCGTTTCTTATACCGGGCGTATTTTTGCCAAACGAACTCCCGTAATTGGCGTTGCAAAGGACGGTTTGAAGGAGTTGCTTAGTGCGATGGAACTGTCCTGGGGGCCTATTGTGTTGTGGAGTCCCTTCGCTATGCTAGTTGTGATCGGAGAAGCTGTTCGCGATCGCCTTCATGCGGCTGAAACCCTTCGGCAGAATGCCCGTCGGAGTGCTTTTCATAATCACTTGCATTTGTTCGCTTGCGAACGTACACGCAGCGATCGACGATCCTGCAGACGCCGCAGCGCTGTCAGCCGCCACTTGTCCAATTGTCTATCCGGTCGATCAATCTCCGTCGGACCGGGGCTATCACTACCTTTTCTACGGAGACGGCTTCTTCATCAACGAACAAGGCTATCTCCTTACAGCAGCACACGTTCTGAGCCAACTTCATGGAGGCCAGCCATACATTTTGCTTCACGACGCGTCGGGGCGCCCTCAGTTTGTTCGGGCTGAGCTCGCGATCGTGGATCGCATCCATGATGTGGCTATCTTGCGAGCGACGCCGAATCCCTTCGATCGCCTACACACCGTCAGATTTCTGCCGTTGGCATCCGATTGGGTCGTGCGAAGCCAGAATGTCCTTGTTCAATCCTTGCTTCCCTCCAAGCCGCGCGATGCTTACACCATCGACGGTGACGTCGACGATCGCTCATCCGGTGAGGTCTTTGATTTCCGGTTTTCTCAGCTGGTGAAGGGCCAGAGTGACACCGAATTGTTTCTGTTCAATCGCAAAGTCCTGCTCGGCCAAAGCGGCGCGCCGGTTGTGTCTGCCAAGTCGCACGAAGTCGTTGGCCTCATCGAGGGACAGTGGCTGCAACCTGCCGCTGCCTCAATCGCGGCGGCTGCGGACCAGGCCGTGCCGGGTGTCGGAGCGGCTGTACCCGTTCATTACGCCATCGCGCTGCTGAAGCAAAAGGAAATACTCTGGCACACGGTTTCCGGAACCTTGAATTCGCTTAGCGGTCCGGCAGAGCAGCCCGGTGGTTTTTCGCCGCCCGTTCCGCTTTCGCTCGTGGCCTGTTCCTATCCATCTCAAGCGATTTTCGGCGGTGAAGTCGTCCTGGATTCCCTGATCGACAATCGCGGAAGACTCATAGAAATAAGGGTAGTTCGCGGAGCGTCTCCTTTTCTCGAAAAAGCGCTTGCCGCGGTGCAGACCTGGAGTTTCTACCCTGCCATACAAGATAGTCATACGGTCTCGGCACGAATTGGAATAACTTTTCAATTTTCTCAGTCGCTCGAACGCGCGAGGTCGGCGCCAGTGCACAAGTTCGCTGAACCTTCGACGGTTTGGCCTGATCGAGGGGCGCTGCCGGTTGTTACCGTTGAGCCAGAGCTTCCCTCCACGACGGAGCAGGATAGCGGAGTGATTCTCTACCAGAGTGTCGCGGCCGATGGGCATCTCGATTCAGTGAAGGTTTTGACTGAATCGCAAGCGCTCGCGTCGGGTGCCGTCGCTGCGCTTCGGCAATGGCAATTTATTCCCGGAAAGCGGGCGGGAAACGATACCGATTCAGCAGGCATTGTGGTGATGGTCTTCAGAGGCGGCGGAGGCCCGAGTCCCACTCACCAGACGAAATAGCAATCTCATTGCTTACCTGGACTATATACTTCCCGAAATGTGGACATCGACGGCCGACACCGCGGTTCCAGCCTGTTGCAGCGTTCGCTAGCCAAGCACGGCACGAATCTCAGACCGGATCGTCGCGCGATCGAGCAGTGTCCTCGCCCATAGGAATCCGCTGCAGATCGTTCCGCGCGAAGAAATCACAAAATGCTGTGGCCGGTGATTTAGATGCACGCTCGGTGGACGTCGACAAACCTGCTACGCGGGGTCAATCGTTCGACCTTGTTTTTTGGATGATTTCAGCGGAGCGCACATTGGTATCCGTCGGTTGAGTAGTTCCACAATTTTATCGATATCAGTTGCTTCAAGTTCATCATCGCCTGCTTCTTGCCAAACAAAAAACATCGCAGTTGGGAACCTTTAGTGCCCTCGCGAGCCGATTCAAAACTACGATACTCGGCGCGCGTCTCCCGAATTCCACCAAACACAAAAAGTTTGACGATATGCCAGCTTCCCTGGCTAAATCTTGTTGTTTGCGACCTCGCGCCTTCCTGATAATTCTGATTACGGTCCCTAAGTCCATTTTCGCCCCCAATATCCAAACGCGCTGCTACCGACTGAGGTGCAGCACAAATTCCGCGATCGTCAAAATTGTCGTGTGGCAGTACCTTCTGAAGCTTCCTCGAGGGAGGATTGGACGTGCCATCATCGCTTGACCAGTTCGATTCGGTCATGCCGCTCGCATTCGAGAGTCCTGAATACGATTCCATGTACTTTCTGCGTTTCGCATCGATGCTGTTGCTAATTCGAATGATCGTCTGTCTATTGAATTCGTTTAGATCAGCGGGAATCGGCGCTCCGGACTGCGCATGTTCCGGACTTGAACCCTGAGCATGGGAGGCCACTGTCGCCTCGACATTTGTTCCGCCATGGTTGGTGATGAAAAAATCAGGGGAAGTGAATGAAAAATCCACTTCCAGGTGGAACTGCTTCACGACCGCGAAAAGGTAAAGCTCCCAGAAGCTCGAATCGAACGTCGTCTGGAATTCCTTCACAAATTTTCCATCCCTGTCCTTGAAACCGCGCGCCCATTCGTTCAGCACATCGCAGTTGAACCCGTTGGCCTGTTTCCCGAGGCTCCGAAAATAAGGTGCTGCGCTTCTTCACCGACCACTGGCGTGAATAAGTCCATGGGATTTATCCTCGTTTAGCGGCGAGCTAGCGTGTAACTCGTGCTCCGGCCGCCTTCCTCGCTGCGGACAAGAATTCCGCGCTGAACGAGGTCCGTGATATCGCGCTGCGCCGTGTCCTGCGATGATTTCGTCAGCTTCGCCCATTTCGATGACGTGAGTTTGCCATCGAAACCATCCAGCAGCTTGTTGAGGATCAGTCTCTGCCGCTCGTTCAGTGGCGATGCGCCGATGCTCTCCCAGAACCGGGCCTTCGTCAGGACGCTTGCCAGCAGCGTTTCCGCGCCGTCAATCGCGCGGCCCAGACATTCCAGAAACCATGTCAGCCATTCCGTTATGTCCGTTTCGCCTTTTTGCGTGTGTTCCAGCAGGTCGTAATATTCCTTGCGCTCCTGCCGGATTTGCGCCGACATGCTGTAGAAGCGCTGCGAACTCTTTTCCGAACGGGCGAGGCACAGATCGGCTATCGCGCGCGCGATGCGCCCGTTACCGTCGTCGAACGGATGAATTGTGACGAACCACAGATGTGCGATGCCGGCCTTGAGGACCGGATCGACCTCCGGGCCGTGATTGAACCATTCCAGAAACCCCGTCATTTCCTTTCCAAGATGCGGCGCTTTTGGCGCCTCGAAATAAACCCGCTCTTTACCAACCGGACCTGACACGACCTGCATCGGGCCGTCGCTGTCGTTGCGCCAACCTCCCACGGTTATGCGGCGCATGCCGCTGCGCCCCGCCGGAAACAGGCTGGCATGCCAGCTGAACAGTCGCTCTTCCGTCAGCGGTTTGTCATAGTTCCCCGTTGCGTCGAGCATCATCTCGACCACGCCTTCCACGTCACGGTCGGCAGGCTTCAGACCGCCGACATCCATCCCTAGGCGCCGCGCGATCGAGGAATGGACCGCCGCCAAGTCCAATTCCTGCCCTTCTATGGCGCTCGATTTGACGACATCTTCGGTCAGCATCCGCAGCACCGCCTCTTCACGCAGGCCGAAACCCAAGGCCTGCATTTGACCCAGCAGGCGGCCTTGCCGGTGGCGTACGTCCGCCAGCAGGCTGGTAAGCGCCTCGCTGTTCCAGTGAAGTTTCGGCCACCCGGCCCGTTCGTGGATATACATGCCTATTCTCCGCGCGTTATGCGTATATTATAGAACCTATTCTCGACACGAGCAGGATTAATCGACGCAATTCATGCGGAGAAAAGGACGCCTAATCTCCGCATGCGCAACCCGCGCCGCCTGCCATACTCTTCATGACAACACCCTTATTCAGGGAGGGCTCGTTAGAAATTTTACGCATCGCTCAGTGTGAGATTGCCTCCGTTCGCGACTCGGACATCGTTGGACCTCCCTTTCGTTCACATTTCATTGTTGCTGAGGTACTCTTCAAGGCGAAATTGCGCCGAATGAAGAGCGTATTCAGCGGAGACGCAGAAAGACTTGCCCAAACCCGGGAAGCAGTATCCCGGGGTCCACGGCAAGATCGTGGACTGGGCAGAACACATTTTCGAGGAAGGCATGATGTACGTGCGGGTGCGGTTCACGGACAAAACAGAACTGTGCTGGGTCCTCCAAACCGCCCATGTGATCGTGGAAGCCGACCTCAGCGACTGGAAAACCGGCGACTTCAAACAACTGGCCCTGTACGCAAAGAACGAGATCGGTTGGACTGAGTGACCTTAAAAGGAGTCTATCCGACCACAAAAGGCTCCTTGCAATTCTGCGACGCGGCGTTGCCATCAACTTTCGCTAGGGTTTGGTACGAACGATCGCAAGTATTCGGTCACCTTCAGAACCTACACGCTGTGTCCTTTGCTGGTTCCTGGCCAGGAACTTTTGGAGGTCAAGTGAAGTGGTTACAAATCCGCCCCGATGCGGGCTAGTCGGATTTTAGATTTTGCCCGATTTCAATATATACTCGCGGCATCCAGCCTGAAGCATGGTCGATTCGATATTCTTTGAAATTTGGTTCATTAATAGAAAGCCTGGACTAGGTTGATGTGTGGAATTTGCGGTGCCATCGGATTTGACTCCAAGGAAAGCGGCGAGGCCGTGGTCCGCCGCATGCTCGCCGCCATCGTTCATCGCGGCCCCGATGAAGAGGGAATCCTCTTCGCTCCGCCCGTCGTCGCCGGATCGCGCCGCCTCAGCATCATTGATCTGCCCGGCGGCTCCCAGCCCATCTGGAACGAAACCGGCAGGCTCGCCGTCGTCTACAACGGCGAAATCTACAATTTCCGCGAATTGCGCCAGCAACTCGAGGCGTCCGGCCACAAATTCCGCACGCGCTCCGATACCGAAGTAGTCGTCCACGCCTACGAGCAGTGGGGCGAGGAATGTGCCGCGAAATTTCACGGCATGTTTGCTTTCGCGATCGTCGAACTCCCCCAAGGACGCACCGGCCGTGCTGCCTCCGTCTTTTTTGCGCGCGATCCCCTCGGCATCAAGCCGCTCTACTACACGCAAACGAGCGAGGCCTTCTTGTTTGCTTCCGAAGTGCGCGCTCTGCTCGCCAGCCGCTCCGTTTCTCCGCAGCTTTCCGCGGAAGCAGTGCCGTCCTACCTGCTCTTCGGCTCGGTTTGCGAGCCTGCCACCATGGTGCAAGGGGTTTTCTCGCTTCCACCCGGCCACTTCCTGAAGATTCGCGCGGATGAACCGCTTCGTTCGCCCCAGCCGAAGCTCTACTGGGATTTCACCAAGCACTTTGCGGAGACGGCGGACGCGAAGCACAAATCAGCCGCGCCAGATTCCGCCAACCCTGCCGGCACGGTGCGCTCACTTCTCGAAGACTCCGTCCGCGGTCACCTGATCGCTGACGTTCCCATCGGTGTCTTTCTCAGCAGCGGCTTGGACTCCACCGTCCTCGCCGCGCTCGCGAGCCAGGTGCAAAAAGGCGTCCACACTTTCACCGTGGCCTTCCCCGATTCGGAATTCAGCGAATCCGAAATCGCGCGCAACACCGCCCAGCGCCTGGGCACCGAACACAGCGAGCTAACTCTCTCCAGCGCCGAAATGGTCGCGCGCCTCGATGAAGCCGTCGCGTCCTTCGATCAGCCCAGCATGGACGGCGTCAACACCTTCTTCGTCTCCTGGGCCGCGCGCCAGGCCGGCTTGAAAGTTGCGCTCTCAGGCCTCGGCAGCGACGAGCTCTTCGGCGGCTACACGTCTTTCCGCGCCACGTCGCAAGTCGCGCGCATCGCCGCCATGGCGCGCGTCGTTCCCGGGCCGCTCCGCGAACTTGCCACCTCCATCTTCAAGCGCACGAAAACGTATCGCGGCACCCCGGACGTCTTTCGCAAAGCGCTCGCCGCGTGGCTCGATCCGAAATTATTCCCCTCGCCATATTTCTACACCCGCGCGCTTTTCACTCCGCGCACCGTCGCCGGCCGCCTCGGCGACGACACCTCCGCGTGGCACGCCATGCCCTGGATGCAATGGCTCTCCGACGCCGCGGGCGAAGCGCAGCCGATGGATCCCTTCACGCAGATTTCCTGGCTCGAGCTGCGCTCGTACCTGGTGAACACGCTGCTTCGCGATACCGACGCAATGAGCATGCGCCACTCGCTCGAAGTCCGCGTCCCATTTCTCGACGTCCCGCTGGTCGAATACGTTCTCAACGTTCCGGAAGCGCTGAAGCGCAATCCCGCCAAACCGAAATCCCTGCTGATTGACGCAATGAAGGACTTGCTGCCGGAAGAAGTGATCGCGCAAAACAAGCGCACCTTCACTTTTCCGTGGGAAACCTGGCTGCGCGGAAAATTGGGCGAACGAGTAGCAGTGGGCCTGGGCGATTGGTCGCCAGCACTGCAAGAGAGTTTCGACGGCCGCTTCGCGCTAGCCGTCTGGCGCGACTTCCTCCGCGGCCGCACCACGTGGTCGCGCCCCTGGAGCCTCTACGTCCTAAACGAATGGGCCAAGCGCAACCTAACCGCTACCGAACAACCAGCCGAGCCCGATCCCAAAACAGCCGCCGCCCACGTCGCCTGACGAAACGCAGCGCCGAGGCCGAAGTTTTTCGCGTCGCAGCGCGCGAGACACCTCGTCGCGAACCTCAGCGCGTCGCCCTATATACGCGCACGTAATCCACGAGCATCGTCTGCGGGAATATAGTAGTTGCGTCGGGAGGCCCGGGCCAATCGCCGCCGACGGCCACATTCAAAATGATAAAGAACGGATGATCGAAAACCCATTTCATCCCGGCGGGCAGGCGCGCCGGCGTGAACGTCGCGTACAGCTCTTGATCCACAAAAAAGCGCACCGTCTTCGGTTCCCATTCCACCGCGAAAACGTGGAAATCGTCAGCGAAGTGCACGCCGCCCGGCAGCTTGTATTCCGACGTATAGTCGCGATCGCCTGAGTATCCGGGTCCGTGCAACGAGCCGTGAACCATTGATGGCTCTTTGCCGATATTCTCCATGATGTCAATCTCGACGCTGGCCGGCCAGCCGATCGTCCCGATATCGTTTCCCAGCAGCCAGAACGCGGGCCACAGCCCGTGCCCGCGAGGAATCTTGATGCGCGCTTCGAACCGTCCGTAGGCCTGTTCGAAAAGCCCTTGCGTCGTGATTCGCGCGGAGGTGTAGTCGCGCGTCACGTGATCGGGTCCGGTGAAATTTTCCTTCAGCGCCTGAATCACCAGATGGCCGTCGCGAATGAACGAATTCTCGGGCCGGTTCGTGTAGTACTCCAGCTCGTGATTGCCCCAGCCGTTCCCACCAACCTCAAATTTCCATTTCGCCGGGTCAGGCCGCGAGCCATCGGGACCATTAAACTCATCGCTCCAAACCAAAGTCCACGCGGATTTTTCGTCTTGCGGGAACGCACCTGTCGCCGTAGCTCCGCACACGCCAAGCATCGCAAGCGACAAAGTAAAGACCAGCACGAAACGCGCAAAATGCAACCAGGATCGTGTCATGTTCCTCCGCCACCGAACGAGGTCGTACAGGGCCTCGCTCAACGCCGCCGGGTGCGGCACCCGCCAATTCTACGACGATCGTTTGCGTGGTGTGGAAGGATCAACCACCCGCCAAGTTCGTGGCGATTTCGTGGTGTCTGTGGCCTCAGAGGCATATGATATTTGGCGAAATAAGGATCCGAGCCGGAAATTCCGAAGTAAGGCAGTGGTCATAATTGTTGCATCGTATATGCCGTAGCGGGCGCACGATTACAGTGGCGAACTCGATGGCGGTCCAATGCGAGCGAAGAATTTAGTTGCTGGTTCTGCGATCCTCGTGGCAGCGGCGATGGCAGCGATCGCTGCGGGACAATGTTCCTCGCCGAATTCTCCCTCGGTATCACCGGCATCGGCGCCAGCGCAACAACAATCCCCGGAAGCGCCTGCGCCGCAACAAGCCGCAAATCCCGGCTCAGTGTTGCGGAGCAGGACGCGGTTGGTAACTGTGGACGTTGTGGCCACGGACTCACATGGAAACGTTGTGCGCGATCTCAAACCCGACGAGTTCGCGGTCTCCGACGGCGGACGCCAGGGGATCGCGCAGTTTTCGTTCGTAGACAAGTCAACAAACTCCGGCTCCGCGAAGCTCTCGAATGTTGTACAGGCACGACCCAAAGGCTTTTACACAAATCAGGCGGAATTAGAGAGGCTAACGACGCCCCCGACCGTGATTCTTCTGGATGCACTCAATACGGAGGGAGCAGACCTGATGCAAGCGCGGCGTGACATGCTTCGTATGCTGACCACGCTTCCCGCAAATACTCCCGTGGCCATATTTCTGCTGGAGCAATCTCTGGTGGTGGTGCAGGACTTCACCAGCGATCCCGCGCTGTTGCGCGCGGCTTTGGATAAATCGATGACTCCCGGCACGAGACTCGCCAGGGCGCCGGAGGATGATCCCAACAGTAATTCGCAGATGGAATTGGATGCGAATGGCGGGATCGCTTCGAACGTCCTCGCTAAGGCCACGAAGTCTCTTGAGGATTTCGAGAAAAAGAACTATGCGCGGACGATGGACATTCGCGTCGCGACCACCCTCGACGCCTTGACCGCGCTCGCGCACTTTCTGGGCGGTTACAAGGGCCGGAAAAACCTGATATGGGTGTCCGGGTCATTCCCAATTGTCCTTTTACCCGATGCGGATTTCGGTGCAGACACTGACGCCTTCGGCGGCACTCGCGCATACGGAGGAAAAGTGCAAGACGCGGCCAACGCGCTCACCGACGCCCAAGTGGCCGTGTACCCCGTGGATGCGCGCGGGCTGGAGGGCGAAACGGTTTTTTCCGCCGCCGAAAACCCCCAATTCAGGCCGGACGCTGCCGCTCCGAGCCGCAGCCTCTCCGCGCGGATCGACCGCGAAAATTCTACGCGAATGTTGACACAGGACGCGATGAACCTCTTGGCGCAGGGTACCGGCGGCAAGACTTGCAAGGACACGAACAATCTTTCCGGCTGTGTCCAGACGGCGCTGACGGACAGCTCGTCGTACTACGAACTGGCCTACAACCCGCAGAACATCCAATGGGATGGAAGCTTTCACGCAATCTCCGTGAAGACCACGCGGCCCGGCGTGAAGCTGGCCTACCGCCGCGGTTACTTTGCGCGGGAGTCGGAAGATCTCGCGAAAAACGAATCGAACGAAAAGCGCTTGCAGCAGACCTGCATGGACTTTCTGCCCTCGACGGCCATTCCCATCACCGCGCAGGCAGTCGCCCCAACGAAATCGGACGGTATCCGATATCTGATGTCCGTTGCCCCCACTGCATTGAATTTTGCGACAGATGGAAAATCACACAAGCTGAACGCGGAGATGGTGACCTGCGTGTACCGTGCAAAAGGGAACTCGTTTCAGTTCATTTCAAGGGACCTGACCCAGAGCTTTTCTGATGCAGCTTACCAAGGCTCGCAGGCAAGCGGGCTGCACGGATACGTGGAGGTCCCGAAGTCCGGCACACGGCGAGTGCGTATCGCCGTGCTTGATCTCGAAACTGGATTGACGGGTGCTCTGGATATTCCCGTGCGTCCGGAGGATTTTGAGAATGCGGCTGCGCCGGCCGCAACGGTAGCAAATTTGCCGGAGATAATCGTCCCTAGAAAGGGGAAGGAAAGCGTGCCCGCGCTCGAGTGGGATCCGCCTGAGGTAGACGCTCCTTTTCCCTCTATCTCCACTGCACAGCCGTGCGCGCTTCCCGAGGTACTGAGAAAAGCGGGGCAACGTGCCGACGAACTTATCAATCATCTTGAGAATTTTGACGCGCAGGAACAAGTTCGCTTCGAGCAAACAGACGCACAGGGCATGATCGAGAGGTCCATGGAAGCGAAGTTCGACTACCTGGTTGATTTCGGAGAACATTCCGGGCACAAGCTGCATGAAACCCGCACCCTCGTGGCCATCACTGGCGACCGTGAACTCAGCGGCCATGTGGACGTGGGGATGCCCGCTTTCGCCTTGATTTTTCATCCCGCGCTGCAAGGCGATTATGAAATGCGTTGCGGAGGTCTCTCTCAGTGGAATAATCAGCCGGCCTGGGTTGTTTACTTTCAGCAACGCAAAGGCAAACGCCCGCGGACCGTTTCCATAGCGACGGCAACGGGCGTCTACCCGCTAAGTCTCAAGGGCCGCGCCTGGATCGCCGCGGACTCTGGGCAGATCATGCACCTGGAGACAAATCTGACGGCGGGGATTGTAGTGCTTCAGTTGCTCGCCAACGCCGTCTCTGTGGATTACGCTCCGGTAAAATTCAAGTCTCAAAACGCGGAAGTGTGGTTGCCGCAATCCGCCGTCGTGTATTCGGAATACTACGAGCGCCGCACCATCATCCGGCACACCTTTTCCGACTTCCAATTATTTTCTGTGCGAACGCAGCAAGTCATACAGAAGCCTAACCAGCAATGACGAGCGTTTCTATATCCCCCGTCGCTGCTACGCCTTCACAGAAGCCCAACCAATGTTTTAGGTCACGGCACGGTTTCCCAATTTATTCCTGAGACAGCGCGCCAAATTTCCGCGACAATATTGCGGATGGTTATCCTGGGAATCAACGCTTATCACGCCAACGCCTCCGCCGCGATTGTGGCGGACGGGCGGCTGCTCGCCGCCGTCGAGGAAGAGCGGCTGAACCGCGTGAAATACGCCGCCGGGCTTCCCGCGCGCGCGATTCAATATTGCCTCGACCAGGCCGGCGTAAAACTTTCCGAAGTGGACCACATCGCCATCCCGCGCGATCCCTGGGCGCGCCTGCCGACCAAACTGCGCTTCGCCATGCGCATGCCGAAATTCGCGCTGGACCGCGCGCGCGTGATGCGGCGCTTCGCCGGAATCAATGAAGATCTGGCGAGCGCCTTCGAAATTCCCGTGGAAAAGATTCGCGCGCAATTCCACCGCATCGAACATCACACCGCGCATCTCGCCAGCGCCTATTTCGTCTCGCCCTTCGAACGCGCCGCCGTGCTTTCCGCCGACGGCCTGGGCGATTTCGCCAGCTCGATGTGGGCGCTGGGCGAAGGGCCGCGCATGCAGCCGCTCGGCGAAATCACGTTTCCGCATTCGCTGGGCATGTACTACACCGCGCTCACGCAATACATCGGCTTCTGGAAATTCGGCGACGAATACAAGGTGATGGGCCTGGCCGCCTACGGCGAGCCGGAATTTCTCGACGAATTTCGCCGCATCGTCTATGCCGACGGCCCGCTTTCCTTCCGCCTCGGCCTGAAATATTTCACGCATCAACGCCAAGGCGCGGAAATGAGCTGGCGCGAAGCCGATCGCACTCCCGTCCTCGGCCGCCTTTTTTCCGAATATCTCGAAAAACGCCTCGGTCCCGCGCGCAAAGCCGAAGAGCCGCTCGAACAGCGTCACCGCAATATGGCCGCCAGCATGCAGGCCGCGATCGAAGAAGTCCTGGCCGCGCATTGGAGCGCGCTCGCGCAAAAAACCGGAGAAAAATCGCTGTGCCTCGCGGGCGGCGTCGCTTTCAATTGCGTCGCCAATGGAAAAATCTTCGATCACTCGCCGTTCGAGCGCGTCTACGTGCAGCCTGCCGCCGGCGACGCTGGCCTTTCGGTAGGCGCCGCGTTCGCCGTGAATCATCAGGTTCTCGGACGCGCCGCGCGAATTCGTGATGGATCATGCCGGGTGGGGACCGCAATTCTCGCCGCAGGAAATTCGCGCCGCCGTGGAAAATGTCGCCGCGAGAACGACGATCTGCAAATCGCGCAACTCGAGGAAGCCGCGCTGCTGCAAGCCACCGCGCGGCACATCGCCGACGGCAAAGTCCTCGGCTGGTTTCAAGGGCGCGTCGAATGGGGCCCGCGGGCGCTGGGGCAGCGCAGCATTCTCGCCGATCCGCGCCGTCCGGAAATGAAAGAAGTCCTGAATCGCCGCATCAAGCATCGCGAAACTTTTCGGCCCTTCGCGCCTTCCATCATCGAGGAAGCCACCGGCGAATTTTTCGAAAAACAGCACCCCTCGCCGTTCATGACTTTCGCCTACAAAGTGCGCCCGGAAAAACGCGCCGTGATTCCCGCGCCCACGCACGTGGACGGCACCGCGCGCCTGCAAACCGTCAGCCGCAGCGCCAATCCTTTGTATTGGAAACTGATCCGCGCGTTCGGCGATCTCACCGGCGTTCCGGTCGTGCTGAATACTTCGTTCAACGACAACGAGCCGATCGTCTGCCGCCCCGAAGAAGCGCTCGATTGCTTCGCGCGCACGCAAATGGACGTCCTGGTGATGGGCAATTTCATCCTGGAAAACAAATCCGCCGCCGCGGACGCAACACGGGCGGGCGCAGAGCCCGCAACGCGCGGCGCAAAGCGCGCAACCTAGCGGCCACACGCGCGCGCAAACGCGCAGCCGGCACTCACTCGCATGCACATCCTGCTACTAAACCAATACTATCCGCCGGACACCTCGGCCACCGCGAAAATGGCCGCGCAAGTCGCCGAAAAATTGGCCGAGCGACACGACGTCACGGTAGTCGCCGGCCGCCCCTCGTACGATCCCGAGCCCAGCGCAACGCACGATTATCCGTTCGCGCTGCTGCACCGCACCACGCGCAATAAAGTCGCGGTCGAATGCGTCGGCTCCACAATTTATTCGCGGCACAAAATGCGAGAGCGCGTCACAAACTATCTTTCGTATCTGGCGCTCGCGGTTCCGCGCGCGCTCGCCCTGAATCCGGACGTCATCCTGGCGATGACCGATCCTCCGGTCGCAGGCCTCGCCGGCGCCTTCATCGCGCGCCTGGCCGGCAAGCCCTTCGTCTACAATATTCGCGACCTCTATCCGGACATGGCCATCGGCGGCGACATCGTCCGCCCCAGCCACTGGGTCGAGCGCTGGGAACGAATGCATCGCACGCGCGCTGAAGCAGGCCGCGCGCGTCATCGTCCTCGGCGACGACATGCGCCAGCGCATCCTGGCTAAAGGCGTCGCCGCCGAACGCGTAGTGGTAGTGCGCGACGGCGCCACGTTCCACGCCGTATCCGCCGCGCAGAACGATCCGGTCGTCCAGGAAATCCGCTGCGGCTTTCCCTTTGTGGCGCTGCACGCGGGCAATCTGGGCTTTTACGGCGCTTGGGACACGCTGCTGCAAGCCGCCGGAATCCTGCGCAACGAAAACACCGGCCTGGTGTTCATAGGTGACGGCGCAAACCGCGCGGCGCTGGCGAGCTGCCGCGCAAGCGTCGGAATGCGCCGAACGTGCGCTTCTTGCCGTTTCGGCCATTCGAGCAGCTCCCGCACGTGATGATGGCAGGGGACGTGCACATCGTCACCGTGAAGCGCGGGCTGGAAGGCATCGTCGTGCCCAGCAAACTCTATTCGATCCTCGCAGCCGGCCGCCCGGTGCTCGCCGTCGCAGCGCCGCGCAATCCGACGCCGCGCGCATCGTCGTCGAATCCGGCTGCGGACTCGCCGCCGACCCCGACGATCCCGCCGCCGTCGCCGCCGCCATCCGCGAACTTCGCCGCGACCCTGCGCGCCTGGCCGAATGGGCCGCCGCGCCCGGGAAACCGCCGCCAAATATGCTAGAGTGAACGAGTTGAACCGCTTTGAAGCGCAGTAGAAAGGCAGTTCGGTCGCCGCCGACGGTGCATACGCCAGCATGACGCAGGCGGCCCGCCATCAAGCGACCAATAGGTTCAGCCCGAAGTTCGTTCAGCATTAGCCGACAGCTCGGAGCCAAATGTCCATCTTCACCACTCACGCCGAAATCATAGCCTTCGCAGTGGCCTTACTGGCCTCGCTCGGGCTGACCATCCCAGTCCGCCACCTGGCCCTCCGCTACGGCATGGTAGACAAGCCCGGCCCGCGCAAAGTCCACGTCAACCCGATCCCGCTCCTCGGCGGCACCGCCATCTACCTCGGCTTCGTCTTAGCGATCCTCCTCACCCGCCACGGCGTCTCCGAACAGCAAATCGTCGGCATCCTAGCAGGCGCCACCCTGCTCGCCATCGTCGGCTTCCTCGACGACGGCGGCCTGCTCCACCACCAAGTGAAACTCTTCATCGGCATGCCCATCGCCGCCATTTTCCTGATCGCTTCCGGCATCCGCGCCCAGCTCTTTTCGCAATTCGTTCCCGGCATCGCCGGCCTCGTTCTCGATTGGTGCCTCACCGTCGTCTGGGTCGTCGGCATCACCGCCGCCTTCAGCATTCTCGATCACATGGACGGCCTCTGCGCCGGCATCGCCGCCATCGCCGCCGGCTTCTTCACCATTTCCGCCGCCATGAACGGTCAAACTCTCGTCCGCACTCTCGGCGCTGCCACGCTCGGCGCCGCGCTCGGATTCCTTCGCTGGAATTTCAATCCCGCCAAAATTTTCATGGGCGATGGCGGCGCCATGTTTCTGGGATTCCTGATGGCCACGCTCGGCCTGAAAATCCGCCCAGACGGCACGCAGTTCCCGCACACCTGGCTAGTCCCCGTCCTCATTCTCGGCGTCCCTATCTTTGACACCACCCTGGTCTCCATCTCCCGCGCCCGCCGCGGCCTGCTCCCCTTCACCTCGCCAGGCAAAGACCACACCGCCCACCGCCTCTCGAACCTCGGCCTCGGTCACAGAGGCGCAGTCCTGGCCATGTACGTCCTGGCAGCAATCCTGGGCGGCATAGCCCTAGTAGTCCCCAACCTCTCCCCTACAACGGTCTACACCATAGCCGGCATCCTGATCGTCGCCGCCCTCTGCGCCATCTACCTACTAGAAGCCCTACCCTACGAACGCCAAGTAAAACTACACAAACCCTCCTCCGCCTCGTGAACGTGCGCGGAGTGCGCCTTGGGCTAGCCCGCTGATGAGCTGCCGAAAGCCAATCGTGCCAAGGGATACCGGACGCAAACTGCGCTCGAGTGACGGGGATGATTGAAGGGATTTGTTCTGCAGGTCGGCAAGAAAGATCGGCGCGCGGGAAGACGCGTTGTTCCCTGAAGCGGCGTGGGCCATGGGCCGCACGCCGCTTCAGGCAGTGATCAATAATTGAAGCGTCTAATTGCCCGCGGATTCTTTCGATTCGTTGCGGGGTGAATTCTTTTGCAGTACGACAACCAGATGGCGGCCGGACTCGGGAATGCTGATGTTTCCACCCATCACGATTTCGCGCGCGGTGAGCCTGCGGCCATAGACGTCCGCAGTGGCGTCGTCGTCGGGGCGCAACGTCGAGCCCTCGAGCGAAACACCGGCGAAAAGTCCACGCGTGCGCGAATAGCTGAGGATCTCGGCGCGCATGTACGCGTCGGTATCGGCGGAAGCGTCACGGCCAACCGGGCCTGCCGCGATCGAAGCGTCTCCGCCTAGCTTAACCTTGCTGCTGAGGATCGATTCCGCGCCGCGCTGATTCATAACGAGCAGAACGAGATCGGTAGCCTGCCCGCCGATTTGGAATCCAACGCTGCCGCCTTCCAAGGCAAACATCGCTGGAGCGCCCCACGGTCCCCTAAAGTCCTTTCCGGTGCGGCAAACCATCGCTCCGCGGCCGTAACTTGCTCCGACTACGAACGCCGCCTTCAGAACCGAAGGAAAGACGATTACGCAATCGGCCTTTTCGAGTACGTCTTGCGGGATATTGTCCGGCACATTCATAATTTCCTGCATCACGACACCCGAATTCTCCAGGCGCTCTTGTTCCTTGTTCCCGGCGTAGAGCACCGCGGTGGCAACCAAGCCCGCGCACATCAGTAGCATTGCTTTGCGTATCATCGCTGACCTCCATGGTCAGAATTGCGGCTGCGGAAGCTTGTTTTCTCCGGAGCCTTGGTGAGGCGCATCAAGCCACCCCGTGAGCCCGGGGGAAACCATTGAGCGAATTGCGCGCACGAGCCATCCCGAGCCGAAAACTTCCGTTAAACTTTTTGCCTCGCGCCGACAACCAAGAGAGCCACTCCTCCCAGCAAAGCGACGCCTCCGAGAATCGGAGGGAGCGGTATTTGCTCTTGGGTATCTTTGGTGGCGTGAATCGGCCCCACATCAAGGACCTTTTCGCGATGAGTGTAGGTGATGCCCTGATAGGCGAGGGCCAGTGCCCCCAGAACCACCAACGCAATTCCGAGCAACGAAAACGATTTCACGTGAGTTCCTCCGCGATTAGGAAACAATTCTTCGGCTTCGTATGAACCTAATCAAAACAGTGACGACGGCCAAGACCAGCAAAATGTGGATGAATCCGCCAAACGTGCAGGACGTGGCGACTCCTAAAATCCACAAAGCGAGTATGATTATGAAAATTGCCCCAAGCATTTCGTTTTTCTCCGAAGGACTGGACGCAGGAAAGGCGGAGCGCGGATGGAATCGCGGGACGCGAGCGCGCGGCGCTAATCAGGCCTTCTGAGTTCCGTCACGAGCCTTCTGGCTTCGCGCATTCTTTCTTTGTAGTAACGCGGGCTGATAAGGATTTGTTTATCACCCACTTGCACGCGTTCCTTGATTCCTTCTTTGGTCAGATACAGAGCGAGTGCCACGTAGGTCTTAATTTCCTTTTCCAGAAACTGAGCTGCTTGCCGCTTCGATTCGTCCATTTTTCACCTCAGCATTGCAAAGAGTGGCAAAAAGTTTGAAGCAAGGAGACGGGCCCGGCGGTTCGCTGCGCCGACGAAAGCGCGATTGCCGGAACACCGCGGTCCCTGGTGATCCGGAGCACGTCTTCGCGTTACAGGCGGCCGAGCAGCAGGAGCACGACGATAATCACCAGCACCAAGCCCACTCCGCCCGACGGGGCATAGCCCCAGTTCCTGCTATGCGACCACCTCGGCAACACACCCAAAAGCGCCATGACTAAAATCACGATCAAGATTGTTCCGAGCATTTTGTTCTCCTCAATTCAGAATTCGGCTCAAGTATCGACATGCCGTGATGCCACCCGAACAGCGAAGGCGGCGACTGCAGTGTTGCGAGCAGTCGCCCCTGGCTGGATGCCAATGCTTACATCACGACGCTGATGCTGAGGCGCGCGCCGGGATAATACGGGTTGCAGAGGTAATAGCCGCCGTCAATATAGTCAACGTACACGTTGTCGGTGTAATACCAGCCCACTGGCCACGGATTCACGAATCCAAACCAGAAGCCTCCATATTGGAAGCGCGAAAATCCGCCGACCATCACGGGCTGGTTGATTACGAACGTGTGCTCTTCGCCGAAATTGGCGCGGAAGCGGTCATCGGGGATCCGGCCTTCACCTCTGGCGCTGAGTCGCAATGCCGGCTCCGCACGTTGCCTCTTTTCGTCAGACGCGCTGCGCTCGGGACGTTGGTGGTTATTTGATTGAGCTTGTTCCTGCTGTTTTTCAGGCTTAGCTTCTTGCTGCTGCTTTACCTGCTTCGCGCTGGACTGCTGCTTTTCGGTTTGGGCCTTTTGTTCTTGCTTTGCAGGCTTGGCTTGCTGCTCTTGTTTCGCAGGCTTGGCTGCGGATTCCTGCTTTTTAGCTTCCGCTTGATGTTCTTCCGGTTTGGCCTGTTCTTCTGGTTTTGCCTTTTCCTCTTGCTTGGCAGGCTTAGCTTGTTCCTCGTGTTGCGCCGGCTTGGCCTTTTCTTCCTGTTGAGCGGGCTTGGCTTTTTCGTCCTGATGCTCGTCCTGCGCATAGGCCGGAACAGCGTAACCGATGAGCAAGAACAGGACAGTAGTGCTGATCACTCCGACTGCTTTCATGATTGTTGCCTCCGTTACAGCGAATTCATGCGGCGGGCGTTAAGCGCCCAGCGCGGTTTGTTGCTTTCTAGCAGCGGCAAACGACGCATCTTTCTATGGTGCAGACCGGGTTACGTTCCCACGCGGAAGTGAGCGAGTGAATGGAACAGTCCAAAGATGTTCAGCAGCCACAAGACCACGACAATTACGACGATCGCATTCAAGATGGACTTGATCGTTCCTTGCATCGGTATCAAGTTGACGAGCCAGAGCAGGACACCGACTACAACTAGCGTTACCAATATTGGAAGAAGGGGCATGTTTCTATCTCCTTGTCTTTGAGGACAGACACCGCGAGCAGTGCCAGGGCCTCGCAGCAAATTTCCTTGTTGAACCAAGAAATGTAGGTGCCGGGTGGACTGGGAAGGGCCCGCGATTTCCAGCGTGCGGCTTGCGAAGGTTCTTAAACCCGATTTCGCCTCGGTGCTATTGCCGACTCACACAGCAGCATCTTAGAGAAAGCGAGAAGCGGTTTCTGTTCACTACAGCACACATTCCAAGATTTCTTGCGGATTGACTTGCGCGTGCTAGGATACCAGCCAGAAAATGGTGGCCCGCAAACCTGCAACTCGCCGAAAGAGCAGTGCCAAGGGGGTATTCAATGCTCAGAATTTCCTCGATTCGGCGGGTGTGTCCCGGAAAGTCGCGGAGTTCAAGAAAAAGCAGACGGTATTCTCACAGGGCGATCCCGGCACCGATGTCCTTTACATACAAAGAGGCGGGGTGAGGCTTTCGGTGGTAAATGAATCCGGAAAAGAAGCGGTGGTGGCGGTGCTGGGCCCGGGAGATTTTTTCGGCGAGGGCTGCCTGGCGGGCCAGCCGCTGCGGATCGGGACTGCGACGGCGATCACTCCGACGACCGCACTGGTGATCGAGAAGAAGGAAATGATTCGAGTGCTCCACGCGGAGCACGAGTTTTCCGACCGTTTCATCACTTTCATGCTCGCAAGGAATATCCGGATCGAAGAGGATTTGGTGGATCAGCTGTTTAACTCAAGCGAAAAACGGCTCGCGCGCACGCTGCTGCTGCTGGCGCGGTATGGGCAGGAAGATACTCCGCAAAAAGTACTGCCGAAAATATCGCAAGAGATGCTGGCGGAAATGGTAGGCACCACGCGCTCGCGCGTGAACTTCTTCATGAACAAATTCCGCAAACTAGGCCTCATCAAGTACAACGGCGGGCTGCAGATCAACAACTCCCTCCTGAGCGTTGTGCTGCACGACTAGCCAGATTGTTTCCGAGATTGTGGTTCTCACACACACTTCAGTCGCGCCGCGCTGTGGCTTGCCGTGACGAACGGCGCCGCCGTTGTATATAATCCAGCGCACCCCGGTCGCCAGCGGGAAGCCAGAGGTTCTATGGGTTTTGAGCCCAGCGCCAAAACGAAAGAGCTGCAATTGCGGCTGCAGAAGTTCATGGACGCGCACGTGTATCCGAACGAGCGGCGCTTCGAGGAGGAAGTGGCTGCCGACCGCTGGAAACCGACGCGGATCGTGGAGGAGTTGAAGCCGAAGGCGCGCGCCGAGGGATTGTGGAATTTATTTTTGCCGCAGGATCCGGCCGGCGCGGGATTGACGAATCTGGAATATGCGCCGTTGTGCGAAATCATGGGGCGTAGCTATATTGCGCCGGAGGTGTTTAATTGTTCGGCGCCGGATACGGGGAACATGGAGGTGCTGGCGCGTTATGGCACCGCGGAGCAAAAAGAAAAGTGGTTGACGCCGCTGTTGGCTGGGGAGATTCGCTCGTGCTTTGCGATGACAGAGCCGGATGTGGCGTCGTCGGATGCAACGAATATTGCTTCGCGGATTGAACGTGATGGGGATTCCTATGTGCTGAACGGGAGGAAGTGGTGGACTTCCGGGGCGGGCGATCCGCGGTGTAAGGTCGCGATTTTTATGGGCAAGAGCGATCCGGCTGCGCCGGCGCACCGGCAACAGTCCATGATTCTGGCGCCGCTGGATACGCCGGGCGTGAAGGTGGTGCGGATGCTGAGCGTGTTTGGTTACGATCACGCGCCGCACGGGCACGCCGAAATTCATTTTCAAAATGTGCGTGTACCGGCGTCAAACATGCTGCTGGGGCCAGGGCGCGGATTCGAGATTGCGCAGGGGCGCTTGGGTCCGGGGCGGATGCACCATTGCATGCGCTGCATTGGCCTCGCGGAGCGGGCGCTCGAGAGCATATGCAAGCGGGTGCAAGCGAGAGTGGCGTTTGGAAAGACTTTGGCGGAGCAAGGGACGATTCGCGCGAACATCGCGGAATCGCGCATAGAGATCGAGCAGGCACGGCTTTTGACTTTGAAGGCCGCGTACATGATGGACACCGTGGGAAACAAAGCTGCGCGGACGGAAATTGCAATGATTAAAGTCGTCGCGCCGAATGTGGCGTTGCGCGTATTGGACCGAGCGATTCAGGCTCACGGAGGGGCGGGTGTTTCGCAGGACACTTTTTTGGCCAGCGCATGGGCTATGACGCGGGCGCTGCGATTGGCTGACGGGCCGGATGAAGTGCACATGGAATCCATTGCGAAGTGGGAATTGGCTAAGGGTGGTGGAGCGGCTTGATTTTGGCTTGGCTGCGTGCAAGCGAGACGCGGACGCGCGTGGCGGAGTTGCAAATGATCTTTGCGGATTGCGGGAGAAAATGATGGCGCCAGTGGTGATTGATCGGCCGGAGAGATTACGGGAGATGGTCGGGCGAGAAATCGGCGCGACGGAATGGTTTCTTGTGGCGCAGGAGCGCATCGAACGGTTCGCGGAGGCGACGGAAGACCGGCAGTGGATTCATGTGGACAGCGCGCGCGCGAGCAAGGAATCGCCTTACGGCACGACGATCGCTCATGGATTTCTTACGCTTTCTTTGATCAGCCGCTTTGTGCAGGAGGCGATTCAAGTTCAAGGCGGTGTGCGGCTGGCGGTGAATTACGGATTGAATCGCGTCCGATTTCCCTCGGCGGTGAGGGCGGGTTCGAATATTCGCGCGCGCGTTTCGCTGATGAACTTGAAGGAATTGCCGGATGCGGTGGAAGCGACGTATGGAGCGACGATGGAATGCGAAGGATCGGAGAAACCGGCTTGCGTCGCGGAATGGATCGTTCGCTATTACTTGTGAGCGGCGTGGGGCTTGGTTCGCGGGGCGCGATGGTTGGTGAGGGTTGTGGAAAGCGCTAGATGCGTCCCGTTTGAGCGGTCAGCAACGAAGCGCGCAAGAGCATTTGGATTTTTTCGGGCATGGAGGCGAAGCGCTCGTCTTTGGTCAAGCCCTGGTGATAACGATAGTAAATTTGCTGGACGATGACGGCGAGTTTGAAGCGCGCGAAAGCGAGATAAAAAGCAATTTGCGAGACGTCGCAGCCGGTTTTTGTGGCGTAGTGATTGACGATTCCGGCGCGCGTGTAGCTGCCAGGCTCGGCTGTGGGTCCCCAGCGATTTTCTTGTACCTCTTCCGGATCTGTGGCGTCCACCCAATAAGCTAACGCTGTACCGAGATCGGTGAGCGGGTCGCCGATTGTGCACATTTCCCAATCGAGCACGCCGACGATGCTGATGATGTCGTTCGCATCGAGGACGACGTTGTCATATTTGTAGTCGTTGTGGATCAACGAAACGACGCCCGTTCGCGGCAAGTGCTGCTGCATCCACGCGGTAATTTTTTCGACTTCCGGGTAATCGTGAGTCTTCGATCCGTAATAGCGTTCAGTCCAACCGCGAACTTGGCGTTCGAGATAGCCCTCCGGCTTGCCCAGATCGGCGAGACCTGCCGCTGCGTAATCCACGCGGTGCAGGCGGACGAGATTTTCGATGAACGATTCGCTGAGCGCTCTCGCTTTTTCCGCCGAGAAGTTGAGGCCGGGCGGAAGTTTTCTGCGCAGGATGATTCCACGAACCGGTGCCATCACGTAGAAGGGCGCGCCGATGATGCTAGCGTCGTCGCAATAGAAAAGTGCTTGAGGAGCGGGGGAGTAAACCGAATGGAGTTTCGAAAGGACGCGGAACTCGCGGCTCATATCGTGTGCGGATTTGACTTTGCTGCCGAATGGCGGACGGCGCAAAACCAATTCCGTGGTGCCGAGATGGATCGAATACGTGAGGTTGGAGTGACCGCTGGGAAACTGGCGCACCTGAAGCGCGCCTGCTGCTTCGGGGAAGTGGCGGCGGAGATAGGGTTCGAGTTTGGCTAGATCCAGTTCTTCGCCGGATCGAATTGCCGCAGGACGGTCCAGCAAATCGCTCATCGGCATTTCTCCCTAGCGATAGGTGAGCATTGCGGGATCTTCAATGTGCGCATGAATATTGAAACTGCTGAGTGAAAACCGCTTGGCGCTATAGAGAAATTCGCTCCACGCGGAATTTCGCGACATCCAAGTGAGTTCGAGCGTGTCTTCCGGTGTCAGATGCAGGGAGCGCTGCATGGCAATCGCAACCGGGCCGCCGGATGTGAAAATTGCGACGCGTTCACCGCGCGCGCCGGCGCTTAGAAACTTTGTGAAGCCGGAATTTGCTCGCACGGCAAACTCGCGCCAGGTTTCCACGCCCGGCACGGTGAAAGCGCCGCGAACCCAGCTCCCGATGATGGACGCGTAAAGCCTCTGGAAATTGGCGTGCAGTTCGGTATCGTTCGCGGACGACACAAACGCAGAGTGCAGATCGCGAACTGCTGGATTGGTTTCGAGCAATTCGCTGAGGCCGTGTTTGAGCACCGCTTCTCCTGAGTACTCGTCGAACTCTGGCAACACCTGCGGCTCGGGAAAAGCTAGGCCTGCGGTGCGGTAGGCGGTACGCACGATTTCGACGGTATCTTTTTGGCGCTCGCGTGGTCCGACGGAGACGCGGTCGAAGGTTATGCCGCGCCGCGACCAGTAGTCACCGAGAAGACGCGACTGCGCTTCGCCGAGCGGCGATAATTTGTCGTAGTTCTGCTGCAAAAACGACGCTTGGCCGTGACGGACCAGATAGAGGATTCCCATTTTTCAGACGGCCGCAGGCGCAATGCAGCGGCGCGGACCATATTGTGATGATGAAAGGCACACAGTTCCACAATTTAAATGCGCGGTGAGACGGAAATTTACACGCTTAGTTCAGACCGCCGCGGTTTCTTGTTTGCCGAACTGCGCGAAGGTCTTTCCCGAAGCAGCGAGGCGCTCGAGGAGTGGCGCGGGCTGCCACAACTCTCCGTGTTGGCGATGAAATTCGGAGACTCGCCTGTACACCTCTTTCAAGCCGACTGTGTCGGCATACCACATCGGGCCACCGCGCTGAGCCGGGAATCCATATCCGTTGATATAGATAATGTCTATGTCCGACGCGCGTAGAGCGTAGCCCTCTTCAAGGATGCGCGCGCCTTCATTCACTAGCGCATAGACGCAGCGGTCCACAATTTCGCTCGGAGATATTTCGTGCTGCGGGATGCCTGCTTCGGCGGCCCACTGACGAAGGAGAGCGGCAACTTCCGGATCGTTAGAGGCTTGGCGCTTGTCGTCGTACTTGTACCAGCCCGCGCCGGTTTTCTGGCCGAAGCGGCCCATTTCGCAGAGGCGATCGCCGGCGAACGACTGGCGGATGCCCGGTTTTTCGAGATGGCGATATTCCTTGCGAATGCGCCAGCCGATGTCAAGGCCTGCGAGATCTCCTACCGCCAGAGGGCCCATGGCCATGCCGAAATCGTAAAGCGCCTTGTCCACGTCTTCTATGCTCGCACCCTCTTCGACCAGGAAGACAGATTCCCGGACGTAAGGATGAAACATTCGATTGCCCACGAAGCCGCGACAGTTGCCAACGAGGACGCCGATTTTGCCGAGCTTCTTCGAAAGCTGCATGATCGTGGCGATCACTTCCTTGCTGGTGCGCTTGCCGCGAACGATTTCGAGCAACCGCATCACGTTGGCCGGGCTGAAGAAGTGCGTCCCGATTACGAACTCGGGACGAGAAGTGGTGGAGGCGATTTCGTCTATATCGAGCGTGGAGGTGTTCGTGGCTAGGATCGTGCCGGGTTTGCAAACGCGATCGAGTTCGCGGAAGACTTCCTTCTTAATCTCCATGCCTTCGAAAACGGCTTCGATGACCAGGTCCACATCCGCAAAGCCGTCGTAGTTGAGCGTGGGCTGGATGAGTTTCAGGCGTTCCGCGGCGAATTGTTCGGTGAAACGCCCGCGCGCTACGGAATTCGCATAGTTTTTCTGAATATTGGCGAGCCCGCGATCGAGCGCGGCCTGGTCAGCTTCCTTTAGAAGCACGGGGATGCCGGCATTGACGAGGACCATGGCGATTCCGCCGCCCATGGTGCCCGCGCCTACAACCGCTGCGCGATTGATGGGAATGGTTGGCGCGTCCTTGGGAATATCTGGAATTTTCGAGACTTCTCGTTCGCTGAAAAAAACGTGAATGAGCGCTTTGGATTGATCCGATTGGAGGCACTCGATGAAAAGCTTGCGTTCGAGCGCGCAGCCTTCTGCAAAGGGAAGCTTGGTGGACGCTTCAACCGCATCAATCGCGGCGAGGGGCGCCATCATGCCGCGTTGTTTCTTGCGGGCAGCGTCACGCGCTGCCACAAAGATGGCGGTATTTTCGGCGGGAGTGCCGAGTTTTTCGTTACGGTCTCTCGTTTTGCGAATGGGTTGAGGGGCGACTTCGCGAGCGAAAGCAATAGCTCCGGCGAGGAGGTCGCCTTCGATGAGGCGGTCAATAATGCCGAATTTGAGCGCTTCTTCGGCTTTGATGAGGGCGCCGCCCGCGCACATCTCGACAGCTTTGGCGACTCCGGCGAGGCGAGGAAGGCGTTGCGTGCCGTGCGCACCGGGAATGATGCCGAGCTTCACTTCCGGTTGGCCGACTTGCGCGGTGGGGACAGCGACGCGGTAGTGACCGGCCATTGCGAGTTCGAGGCCTCCGCCGAGCGCGTTGCCATGAATGGCCATCACGACGGGCTTGCGGCAATCTTCGATTCGCGGCAGGAGATCCGGAAAGCTCATCGTGCCCGGCGCTGCGCCCGACCTCATTTTCGAGAATTCTTTGATATCCGCGCCGGAGACGAAGGTACGACCGCCCCCGATGAGGACGCAGGCCTTTACGGCATCGTCGTTGTTGATATCGTCGATCGCGCGCGCGATGCCTTCGGGGACGCCGGGGCTGAGCGCATTCACCGGCGGATTATTGATGGTGATGACGGCGATGCCGTTTTCTTTTGTGAGTTGCACTAGATCAGTCATAGGAGACTCTTTTGTTTAAAAGGTTTTTACGCGCTCTTCGCGGAGACGCAGTCCGAATCAATCACCAGCGACGCGATGCGCTCGCGATGAAATGTGGCATCGCCAAAAGCTGTTTCCGATGCTTTCGCTCGGCGGTAGTAAAGATGAATATCATTTTCCCAGGTGAAGCCCATCCCGCCGTGAATCTGGATGCCGCGATTGCCGACGGTGCGGGCGGCATCGCTTGCATACATTTTAGCTATGGAAACGGCTTTCGGCGCATCGGGTGAATTTTCTTCCAGCGCCCATCCGGCATAGTAGACGGCGGAGCGGGCGCTCTCGGTTTCGAGGTACATGTCCGCGCATTGATGCTGGACGGCTTGAAACATCCCGATGGGCTTGCCGAATTGTTTGCGGGTCTTGGCATATTCGACGGTGAGATCAAGAGTCCGTTGCATGCCGCCGACTAATTCGGCGGCGAGCGCGGCAGTCGCGATATCGAGGGCGCGCGGGAGATTGGAGGCGGCGCCGATTTCTTCCGCTGGAGTGTTGCTGAATTCGATAGCGTAGAGCTTGCGCGTGAGATCCATACCGGCCATGGAAGATATTTTCACGCCGCTGGCGTTGGGATCCACGATAAAGACGCCGTTGCGCGCTACGACTATGATGAAATCGGCGACCGCGGCATCGGGGACAAAGAATTTTTCTCCAGTGAGTTTTCCACCGCAGGCATTGATTTGTACATCTTCTGGGTTCCAGCTTCCGCCGGCTTCGGGAATCGCAACTGTTGCACGGGCTTCTCCGCGGCAGATGGGAGCGAGGTACTTGCTCTTGTGTGCGGGGCTGGCGACGGCATCCAGAACCGAGCCTGTGAGAACCGCGGTGGAGAAAAACGGGCCGGGCAGCAGTGCTCGTCCTGCTTCTTCCATCAGCAGCATCAGTTCCACTTTGCCGAGGCCGACTCCGCCGTACGCCTCGGGATAAATGATGCCGGTGTAGCCCTGGTCGGCCAGTTTGGACCACAACGCCGCGTCGTACGCGGTTTCCGTTTGCATCAGGCGGCGCATTTCGGCACTGGGACATTCACCGGCGAAGAATTTGCGAGCGCTGTCCTTCAGAAATTCTTGGCTTTCACTTAGACCGAATTGCATGGCGTGTCCTCTTAGTAGCTTCTGGGAAGTCCGAGCACGAAATGGCCGATGATGTTGCGCTGCACTTCGGACGTGCCGGCTTCGATGGTATTTCCGCGGGTGCGCAGATAGGCGTAAGACCAGAGACCTTTATCAATCGCGCGAGGATCCTCGCCCAGCAATTGGCCATAAGAGCCCAGCAATTCCTGCGCGATTTGCTGCAAGCGCTGATTCAGCTCGCTCCAGAAAATCTTCTGGATCGAGCCTTCGGGTCCGGGAACTCCAGTGGCGGTGAGGCGGCTGAAGGCGCGCATCTGATTGAAACGCATAATTTCGATTTCGGCGCTGCACTGCGCGAGCTTCTGGCGAATGATGGGGTCTTCCGCAGCGGGGCGGCCATTGCGCTGAATCTTGCGAGCGAGTTCGATGAGGCGCGTGATGTAACGCTTGAAGGTGAGATGGAGGCGCGCGCCGTAGGAGCCGCGTTCGTACATCAGGGTGCTCATGGCGACGTTCCATCCGTCGTTAACCTTGCCGAGAACGTTGGCGACCGGGACTTTTACATCGCGGAAGAACAGCTCGTTGAATTCGGATTCTCCGGTCATCTGGCGCAGCGGACGAACTTCGACGCCCGGCGTTTTCATGTCTACCAGGAGAACGGTGAGGCCTTTGTGTTTCGGCACGTTCGGATCGGTGCGCACGACGAGTTCACACCAATTGCCGACCCAGCCGTAGCTGGTCCACACCTTTTGGCCGTTGACGATGTAATGATCGCCTTTGAGGACGGCTTCGGTTTGCAATCCGGCGAGGTCGGAACCGGCGTTGGGTTCGGAAAAACCCTGGCACCAGATTTCTTCGGCGCTGAGAATTTTCGGAATGTAACGCTGCTTTTGCGCTTCGGTGCCGAAGGCGATGATGGTGGGGCCGATGAGTCCGAGGCCGAGCGAATTGGCCATGGGCGGGGCTTCGACGCGCGCCATTTCTTCCCAGAAGATGGCTTGCTGCATCAGAGTGGCGCTGCGCCCTTCGTATTCTTTCGGCCAGGAAACCGCGGCCCAGCGGCCTTCTTGGAGTTTTCGTTGCCAGGCGCGCAGATACGGGAAGGATTCTTCGATGGGTTTTTCGCGCCATTCGGCCCAGTCTTTGGGGACATTGGCGGCGAGCCAGGCGCGGAGCTCATCGCGAAAGGCCAGCTCGTCTTCGGTTAGGTTCAGATCCATGGACTCGGCTCCTTCAGCTCGTTGGGCGCAACGTGCTCGCGACGCGTCTTTTGGGCGGCGCTGCAAATCATTCTGGACCTCGATCGCTCACGCGCCGGATTTCGACTTCGCATTCGGCTCTGGCGCCGGCGCAGCCGCCGACACGGGTGCGACAAAATTCGGGCGCATGGTTTCCTTGCCTCGCCAATATTTCTTGTGCAGATCTTTTTTAAGGACTTTTCCTGTGCCGGTTTTGGGCAACGCGTCTACGAATTCAAAAGAGCGCGGACATTTATAGTGCGCGATGCGCGAACGGCAGAACTCGCTGAGTTCGGATTCGGTGGCGGCGGCGTTCGGCTTCAAGACCACTAGCGCTCTGGGGACTTCGCCCCACTTCGCGTCTGGAACAGGAATCACGGCGACTTCGAGGACGGCGGGATGCGCGAGGATGGCTTTTTCCAGCTCGAGCGAGGAAATATTTTCGCCGCCGCTGACGATGATGTCTTTCTTGCGGTCCACAATGAGGAGGTAGCCGTCCTCGTTCATGGTGGCCATATCGCCGGTGTGAAACCAGCCGCCGCGCAGAGCATCGGCGGAGGCATCCGGTTGGCGCCAATAGCCTTCCATGATGCCGTCACCGCGCGCGACGATTTCCCCGACAGATTGGCCGTCGCGCGGCACGTCGTGATCGTTAGGATCCACGACGCGCAGCTCCATGCCGGGAATGGCGAAGCCCGTCATCGCCTGTCCGGCGTAGCGCTGCTCGCCTTGCCAATCCATTCCGATCTTCATGGGAGAAACGGAAAGCACGGGAGCGGTTTCCGTCAAGCCGTAGCCGGAATAACATTCGCAGCCGACTTTTTCTTCGACTTCGCGAATTAGAGTGGGAGAGGAGGCGGCGCCTCCAATGGTGATTCGGCGCAGGCTACTCAAATCGTAATTTTGGCGCTCCGGACAATTCACGAGCGCGGTGGCCATGATAGGAACGAGACTGCAGGAATGGACTTTTTCTTTTTCGATCAGCCGGAAAACTTCCTTGGGATCGAAGCGCTGAAGCATCACGTGAGTGCCGCCGAGCAGCGTGAGGAAATGCGCGACGCCCCAGCCGTTGGCGTGGAAAAGCGGAATGGTGTGGAGCTCGACGGCGCCCTTTTCGGTGTGATGTCCCAGACAGACATGCAGGGCGTGGAGGTACACGTTGCGGTGCGTGAGCATCACGCCTTTGGGGTTGGCGCTGGTGCCGCTGGTGTAGAAAAGTTCGGCGATGGAGTTTTCGTCGATGGTCGAGATATCGGCGCGGTGAGGCGTGGCGGCCTCAAGCAGAGCTTCGTAATTTTGCGGCGCGAGCCACGGCGCTTCGGGAGGGCCATCCAATTGGCAGAACATGCCCAGCGACGGAACATTTTTGCGAAAGGAGTCAGCCGTAGCTAAAAATTGTTTCTCGACGAAAAGCACGGTGGCTTCGGCATCGTTCAGGACGTAGGCGAGTTCGTTTGGCGTGAGGCGGATATTCAGCGGCAGCAGGACCGCGCCTGCCTCCAGCACTCCGTAGTAGGCTTCGAGCAAGCGGTGGCAATTGGTACTGAGGAAAGCGACGCGATCGCCTGGCTGGACGCCGGCATGGCGCAGCGCGCCGGCGAGACGTCCGACGCGTTCGCCAAATTGCGTGTAGGTAAATCGTTCGTTGTTGCAGACGACCGCGGTTCTGCGCGGATATTGCTCTTCTGCGTAGCGCAGACAGCGGAGAGGAGTGAGTGGAATGTTCATGGCGCCTCTTGGCCAATCCGAAAGACGAGACGGATCAGGCTGACTGACCTCCATCCACGGCGAGAATTTGACCCGTGACGAAATCGGAGGCGCCGGAGGCGAGGAAAATGGCGGCGCCTTTCAAGTCGTTTGGTCCGCCGAAGCGGCCGAGGGGAATTCCCGCGAGCAGCGTTTCTTTGTTTCGCTCGATCACTTTTTCGGACATGTCCGTAGGGAACCAGCCTGGGGCGATCGCGTTCACTTGAATATTGTGCATGCCCCATTTGCAGGCGAGGTCTTTGGTGAAGGCGATAACTCCGCCTTTGCTGGCGGTGTAGCCGATGGCGGAGAATTTTGGGGACGCGCCACGCAGACCGGCGACGGATGCGATATTGATTATTTTTCCGCGGCGCTGGGCAGTCATCGTTTTGCCTACTGCTTGGGAAAAGAGAAAAGTCCCGGTGAGGTTGGTTTCGATCACTTTGTGCCATTGCTCGAGCGTCATTGTTTCTACTGGAGCGCCCCACGATGTGCCGGCGTTGTTGATCAGGATGTCTATGCGCCCGAAATGCTTCAGGGTCGCGTCAGCAACCGCTTGAATGCTGGCCGGGTCTTTCACGTCGCAGGCGAGCGCGAGGGTTTGGACGCCCAATTTTTGCAATTCCTCGGCCGCCTGCCGGCAGCGGTCCATCTTGCGGGCGCATAAAACCAAGTCGGCGCCCATCTCCGCGAGGCCCTCGGCCATCTGACGGCCGAGGCCGACCGAGCCGCCGGTGACGATGGCGACGCGACCGTGGAGGTCGAAAATGTTTGAAACATTCACGCGGTACGCGGCACTCCGAAATCGTTCGATGACGGCAACAAAACGCAAGTTTATATCATATGTTAGCTACTAACGCTATATCGGACTGCCGAGCAGATCCTCCTGCATTGCAACTTCCCTTCATTTCGCGAACCGCCCAGGCGCGGCGTTCCGTTACCTTCGGCGCTCTCGCTGCCTCAGTGCGTTGACGAAAGTACATCGTGGTCGCGACAATCGCGGCCGCCGCTCCCGGGACCGCATTGCGGAGTCAACGCGTCAAAGGGCCGGAGATAGCTGGCCGGCGTGAAGTCAATGAAAGCCGGCGAGACGGGGACAACGGCGCCATTCACAGTATAGATATTGAAATCGGGGCCAAGCGCTGCGGCGTCGCCGTTGAGCAAATTCGCGCTAATGTCAGGCCATTGGCCCGTTTCCAACCGCGTGAGGAGCGTCTCCACTGCAGCAATCGTTTCGGCGGGGGTAAACGCGCAGTGCCCGGCGCGGTCGACGAAAGTCTGGCGCAGGAATCGGCGGTTATCGTCGACGCGATCCACGACGTCCTTGTAAGCAGTTTCATTTTCGACGACTACCAGGCCATCGCCTTTGGTGTGCAAGGTGAGAACCGGGATGTCAATCTGTCCGTTGAAGATAATATTTTGTTCGAGATATTTGACGGCGTTGGGATCCGCCTTGATGCGCGCTGCTTGATTCAAGGTGTCGAGGTCGCGTTCCAGGCTGAGGCCTGCCGTTTGATAGAGGGCCCAAACCTCGTCGCGATCAACGGATTTTTCGAATTGCCGGCGATAATCCACATCCGTGTTCCAAGAGACATTTCCGCCGGCGCGGGCTTCCAGTTCGGCGCGGAAAGCGAAGATGAATGGAAAATCAATTTGCTGGTCCCAGAGGAACTGATTGGATTCCTGGTTGGCGAAATCGTTGGGGGCCGGCTCGGGCGAAGTCGGAGTGAACCAGCCCGGTACGTCACTTAAAGCCGCTGCGAGGGCGATGCGTGCGCGGCCCTGCGGGGTGGCTTGCGCGGCGGCGAGAACTTCTTCAGCGAGCGTCAAATTTGCGTCGGGATTCGTGATGTTAACGAGTTGCAAGCCGGCTGCGGGGGCCAGCAGGGTTTGGAACGCGAATTCGCCGTCGAGGGCCGTGTTCCAGGTGGCGACTCCCCCTGACAGAACTCCGCACATCGGCTGCGCGGCATTGAAGCGTCTGGGATTTCTCTGAATCAGACCTGCTGTGATGATGCCTCCCAAGGAGTGTCCCCACGCAATGGTGCTGACGGGATGGCCAAAAGCGGAATCGAAGACGTCGAGCACAGCGATTTGATCGCTTAGTGCTTCGTGAATGGCCCAGCCCGTGGTGGCGTATGACGAGCCGGCCAGAGCGAATCCGTTTGCGAGCATAAAAGCGCGCGTCGCCGGATCGCCGACGTCGGTCGCGGGATTCGGGCTGCCCGGAGTGACGTAGCCGTGGCTATAGAGAAACAGGGTGCCGTTCCAGTCGGAAGGGACTTCGATCAGGTACGTCGCGCCGTCGCCGAGGGTTCCGGTCTTGGTGGTGAGACTGGCTTGTGCGTGGGATGTTTGCGCGACGGCGAGAATTAGAACCGTGACAAACAAAATAAGAAACGCTGTCCGTGGGGATTGTGGCCGCATTTGAATTCCTCCTTTCACTTCGAATCTAGCGAGACGATCTTTGGGTAACGCGATGAGCCGAGAAAATTTTGCGGACCGCGACGAGGTTCACAGTCCCCCAGCGGCTAAAGCCGCATTTCTTGCATTCGTTTGTGGCACGGCGGAAGCCGTGCGCTGACGAAAGCAAGAGAAAGATGGCGGCCTAGAGGTCGCCGCTACAAAGTCAAATTCTCCTTGTTCCTATACTGCGGAGTCTGTGAAGTCGAATCGCTTCCTTGGACCTTCTCCGAATTAGAAATTCATCCGCACGCCTAGCTGAATCTCGCGCTTGGCGAAGTCAGAGGTGAAGCCTAGGGGCGTGCTGGGCGATAGCGCCGAGCTGCCGTGCACGTTGAAGGTAGTGAACCCGGGTGTGAGTCCGAACAGGGGACTTACCTCGTTGTTCACGCTGGCGTAGTTCGTGCGGTTGGCGATGTTGAATCCTTCTGCGGTCAATTGCAGATTGAGCCGCTCGCCGATTTTGTGCTGCCACGTCAAGCGCGCGTCGAAGTCAATATAGTTGGGGCCGAGCCCGGTGTCGCGCGGAGCACCGATGGGCCGTTCGTTCGTCGTGTGGTTGTTCCCGTTGACCTCGCCACCGGCAAGCAAGTTGAAGGGATGACCGCTGTGGTATTGGAAAATCGGTGAGAGCTGAAAACCCCTCAGGAAAGCGTTCTTCCATGGGCTGTTGATCACTCCGGCCAGCACGACCTTGTTGCGTTCATCAAACTCGGAGAGGGCGCGATCCAGGCTCAAGTCCGTCGGATCTTGCGGACCGAAGTCGGTGTTGAAATCGGTGCCGGTATCGAACGCCTTGCTGTAGGTGTAATTTCCGAAGAACGAAAAGTAGTCGCTGAACCGTTTGTGCACTTCCAAAATGCCGCCCTCGTAGAGGCCAGACGACGCGTCGGTATATTGGTTGTTCTGCGTAACCAGCACATTTACGAAGCAAGGTGACACGGGCTGGCCAAAACCGTTCAAGGTAATCGCGCACGGGTAAACGCCACCAGCACCCGCGCCTGAAGTTTCGAAACCGGCGGCCGGGTCGGTAGCCGCGCTGGTATTCCAATTGCGATAGGAAACGGACTTGCCGTTGGCCAAGGTTACCGTGCTCATCGGCGTCGAGGCCAGCAGATTGGTATCAATCGCAACCGGGAGCCGGAGGGTATGGGAATAAATGAAGCTCGCGGAAATCGAGAAGCCGGGAGTGATCTCGCGCTCAATTCCGAATGACGCCTGTTGCGAGTAAGGAGGTTTGTAGTTGGGTGGATTGCTGAACACTACGGTCAATGGCGAAATCTGACCGGTGTTCTGAACGAAAATGCCTGAACCCAGTGGAAATTGTGCTGCAGGAAAAACTCCGCCCGCGGTGGTTGGGAGCAGAGACTGCGGGGTGATGCATGCATTCTGCCCAGCCGCCGGCGTGGTGCATTGAATCAGGCCCGCGCCGAAGAGCGTCTGAAAGATGGTAGCGGAGTTTTGCAGAAAAGGAAGCCCCGTGGAACCGAGCGGATCCGCGTAGATGGATATGTAACGGTTACAAGGGCTGGCACCGTTGCCGGGGAATATGGTGCCCGGGGCGCCGAGTGCGGTGACCCCGATCCCGCAGGTGTTTACGAGATTGTTCACTTGATCGGGAACCTGCGCGGTGTTTTTCTGGTTTTCGACGGTGCTGCGATTCTTGTTGAGGACGCCCAGGCTCAGATCCACCTGAGGGATCTGGACGTCAACGGGACCGTAGAAAATTCCGTACCCGCCGCGGATCACGGTTTTGTGGTCCTTGAAGGGATCCCAGGCGAACGAGATACGGGGCGCGACATCGCCATAGTAGGTATTCAGCGGCTGAAATTGCGAGTCAATTTCGTAACGCAGGCCGTAGTTCAGGGTGAAACTAGACGTAATTTTCCACGAGTCTTGCAAATAAAGCCCCGTTAACGGGCGGGTATACGAGGCGTAGTCTGGGTTGCCAAAACCCTGTTGATAAACCTGCGGCAGGCCCAGCGAAGCGCTCTGCAACGAATTTAGACCATCTGCGAGGCCGCTGAGTTGCGGGCTCAGGAGGCTGCCGGGAAGCGGTCCGAAGACGAAGCGGCCCGGGAGGAACGTGTGGGATTCCGTGTGATTGCCGCGGAGAATCTCATCGCCTCCGAATTTGATGGTGTGGCTGCCGCGCACCAGGGTGACGTTGTCCGCGAATTCATAGCGGCGCAGGATGGAGAGATTGGGCAGGAATATATTGGTGCCCAGATTGTTGGCGAAGCTGGCGATCTGCAGGCCGACTTGTCCCGGTTCATTGGGGATTACGTTGAAGCTGTTGTAATCCCACTGGGCGCGGAATTCATTTTCCGTGCGCGGGCTGAACACGTGAACCCACGACGCCTGAAGATTGTTGTCGTAGTTGTGGATCGAACTGCCGGCGGAAAAGCCGGTCAGCGATTGCACGTCGGGATTCTCTTCCAGGTCGTGGCCATAGCGATAGCTCACGGAAAGAGTGTTCTCTTCGCTAAAGCGATGATCGAGCCGTCCGGAAGCTAAGTACTGCCGCGTATTGTAATTGAAGAGGCCGCCGTTTGATTCCAGTTGGTTGATGAGGTAGGTGTTGAGGGCGGTTTGGCCCGGGGTGAGGCCGGTAAGTTGGCTGGTCGTCAACGCTAACTGGAGCGCACCGGCGCACATATTGGCGGGCAGGGGAATCACTGTGCCGTTGGGATTGTTGAGGCACGGCACAGGAGTGCTACCCTGCGCAGTGAGGCCGGCGATAACGGCGTTCTGAGCGGGCGTGGGAAGAAACTCATTCGTGTTAGTAATCAGCGGCACTGCATTCTCCGAGTCCTGGCGCAAGCCTTCGAAGGCCACGAAGAAGAAGGTCCTGTCTTTCTGGATCGGGCCACCGACGGTACCGCCGAATTGATAGCGCCCCAGAGAATTCTTGATTGGTGTACCGACAGAATTAGTTGTTGGGTCGAAGATCTCGCCGGGCGCCAGCGCTTGAGTAAAGGCGAAGGGGTCGCGCGCGTCCATGCCGTCGTTGCGAAAATAGCTGTAAACCGTGCCGTGGAAGGCGTTTGTGCCTGAATTGGTCACGATGTTCACGGACGCGCCAGTCGCTCCTCCCAAATCCGCGCCATAATTGCTGCGATTCACCTGGAATTCCTGCACGGCGTCCTGGCTTACGGTGAGGCGAACGCCGCCGGAATCGCCGCTGGTCTCGCCGCCGTCCACGGTGACGCTGTTCCCGCGGCCGTTGCTGCCGTAGAAAGAAAGCCCGCTCTGCGGAGTCTGCTTCACGCGAAAATCCTGGTCGTCCGCTAGGCGGGTGGAATCGGCGACGCCCGGCAGCAGCAAAGTAAAGTTAAGGTAATCGCGGCGGTCAATGGGCAGATCCTCGATGTAATTCTTGGTGATGGTGTTCGACTGGCTGCCACGCTCGGTTTCCACCACGGGCGGCGCAGCCGACACTTCCACAACCGAACTCGATGTGGCCACCTGCAGGTGGAAATCCAGGGTGGCCGCTTGTCCCACTGTGATCACGAGGCCCTTTTGCACTTGGGATTGAAATCCGGCTATCTGGGCGGTCAGATCGTAGGTGCCGGGAGGCAGATTCGTGAAGCGGTACTGGCCGTTGCTCTCTACGGGGGCTGTGAAGCGCACTCCGCGCGCAGCGTCCTCCGCCGTCACGTTTCCCTTGGGGATGATGGCGCCCGAGGGATCGGTGATCGTCCCGCTAAGGCTGCCCGAATCACCCACGCCTTGGGCATGCGCTGCCGGTCCCGCTGGCAACGAACAAATCATCAGCACCAGGACACCTACGAATGAGATTAATGCTCTCATGGCTCCTCCTTTTGAATCTGCGGACACCTTAGAGACCGGGCCGTGGGGAGAGTGATGCTGGCTAAGGCCAGGACTTCGCGGATCGAGAATTTCCCGGCTAGCTGCCGGCGAATATGAAGACGGATGGGCTGCGTGCGAGCGGCGCGGCGGTGGAATGAGCAGGCCGTCGGGACCGCGATGGTCGTGGGATTGCGATGGATGGTCCATTCGAAAATCCGCTCGAGAAATTTTTTGGAGACAGCTCTTCGCGGTAGCGGCGCTGCTGTTGCACGGTCACCCCAGCCGTTTCACACGAATTGTGAGTGTAGGTATCACATTAGAGTTACTAACGTCAACACGAAAACGGATAGGGAACATCAGGAATATGAATGAGCGGCTGCCGGGGGTGAAACGCGGGAAAGGCTGGGCGCGGAGCGTGCGGGCGCTGGCCGTGTGGAGGGATCAGCGAGGGGTGAGCACGATGCGGCCGGAGACTGTCCCTTTTCGCAATTCGGCCAGGACTTCGTTCGCTTGTGCCAGAGGGCGGGCTGCGACCTGGCAATGGAGCTTTCCATTCGCTGCCATGGCGAGGACGCGACGCAGGTCTTCGCGCGTGCCAACCGAGGAGGCTTTGATGCGAATCTCGGATGCGGCCATTGAGATGGGAGCGAAGCAGATCGGCTCTGAGGGAAGTCCTACGACGAGTAGAATTCCGGTGGGCCGGACGCATTTGAACGCGGTATCGTAGGCGGCTTTGGAAGCGGACGTCACCAGTGCGGCGTGCACGCTACCCGCGCGACGCAATTCCTTTACGACATTTACACTCGCCGCGTTGAGAGTTTCGCTGGCGCCAAGGCTTGCGGCTTGGGCGAGCTTTTCATCGGAGACGTCCACGGCGGTGATGATCGCGCCCATTTCCTTGGCGATTTGCACCCCGAGGTGACCGAGGCCACCGATTCCGAAGACGGCGAGGCGCTGGCCTGGTTGGATGCTCGCGTGTTGCAGGGCGCGGTAGACGGTAACGCCGGCGCAGAACAGTGGGGCGGCGTCCGCGCTGGGAAGTGCGTCGGGAATTTTCACGGCGTGAGCCGCGGGGGCTTTGACAAATTCAGCGTAGCCACCATCCACGGTTACGCCCGTGATTTTCTGTTTGGTGCAGAGATTCTCGTTGCCCTCGCGGCAGAATTCACATTCGCCGCAGGACCAGTGCAGCCAGGGGATGCCGACACGATCGCCTACGTTGAGCGATTCGACGGAGGAACCTTTTTCGACGACGCGGCCGGCGATTTCGTGGCCGAGGATTAAAGGGCGTTTGGTGATGGGGACGAGCGGGGGCCAATCACCATCGGCGAGATGCAGATCCGAATGGCACACGCCGCAAGCTTCCACGGCGATCAGGATTTCATCCTTTCCGGGTGTTGGTTGTGGCACTTCTTCGATGCTGAGTGGCTGTTTGAATTCGTGGAGGACTGCGGCCTTCATCGTGGGCGCGGGCGATTAGGGACGGGCGCCGCGCAGGAAAAATTCGACTGCGTTGCGCACGCGCTCGGTGAGTTTATGAGGTCCGGTAAGATCCACGGCCCACTGACGGACGACGGTGTTGAAAAGGCCTTCCATGAATTCAGCCAGGTGGACTACTGGAAAATCGCGGGTGATCTCGCCGTTCTTCTGGCCTTCCGCGATAATTTCGCGCAAGAGGCTGACGGCTGCCGCTTCCGCCCCGCGCAATTCGGGAGAGCGCACCGGATCCATCGCGCCTGCAAGAATTACGGCCTGCCAAAGAGGGCGGCCTACTTCGGTGACGTTTCCCAGGCTTTCGTAAAACCGGCGAAGGCGCTGCTCGGTAGTGGCTTTGGAGGACAGTTCTAATTTCAGGCTTTCGGCTTGACGCGCGAAAGCGCGGCGCCCAACTTCGCGCAAGACCGCGTCCTTGCTGGGGAAATAACGAAAAAATGTGGGCTGGCTGATTTCCAGGCTTTGCACGATGTCGTCTATGCGCGTGTTCTCGTAACCACGTTGACGGAACAGATGCAGGGAGGTTTCGACGATCTGCTGGCGGAGGCGTTCTTTCTTGCGTTCACGAAGGCCGGTTGCTTGACCTTTTATTAGCGAAGGACCGCCGCGAGGAGTTTTGGGCGCCTCGGTAGTCACGTCTTCCGATGTGGGCGCCCTTCGCAGAGCATTTTTGGCGCGGCGCATGATACCGGCCCTCCCGCTTGGTGCGCCGCTTGCAGCGCGCGGCTTAATTTCGATAGTGGCCCTTACATTATAGTGACTAACGAAAAGTTGCAAGTGCTGGGTGGGATCTCGCGCGATTCTGCCCGCGCTAGGATTTTGGGGCTCGGCGGCTGCCTCTGTTCGTGGCACGCCGCCGCACAGGACGCAAGCGTTTGTGTGCGGGATTGTCTTCGAATCGGCCGAGGCACTTGCGTAGAGAGCCCAAGAGGATGGAGCGCTCACGTGGCGTGAGTATGCCAAATGTTGCGGCTTCCACTTTTTTGGCACGTGCGGCCGCTTTGTACAAAACCCGCTTACCTTCGGCAGCGAGGGAGAGGCGATTGATCCGGGCATTTGTGGCATGCGCGCGGCGAAGCAGGTAACCGCGGCCGGCAAGCCTTGAAATCGCCAAACTCATATTTTGAGGAGTGACGAACGTGAGCCGCGCGAGGTCGGCCGTCGTGAGGGAATCATCCACCGCGAGGTGCGCGAGAACCTCGATCTGCAGAACCGTGAGATTCATATCCGCGAGGGCTGTGGCAAGTTCCTGTCGCAGCGTGTGAGTAAGCTGCGATAGCAGGCAGGTGGGGCTATTGTGCGGATCGAGTACCGGTTTCATGGCTCGACGATAATAGCAAGTACTTGCTATTGTTTCAAAACGAGATAGTTATTTGTGAATCAGGCTGGTGGGTTTCGCATCTAAGCGATTCAAAGCGCTCTTTATCGTTCTGCAAGCACAAATGAACGGTCGCGTTGTTGAATCGAACGTGCAACGAGCTTACCCGGGGAGCACTTGGAACCAAGCTCTCGCGAGTGCGGGATACCGAGAGCCGGCGACCGGAACTCTCCGATTTACTAGGGTGGCCTTGGAAGGCGGATTGTTGTGTCGAAGGCTGGCGAATCGTATGATTCGCAAGGCAGAGATCCAAATTGGGAAATCTGGCTAAATAACATTCAGCAAGGTCGGATCACATTCCTGTCGGATGATGCCAGGAAGAGCACAATCGCGGGAGGGAAGGATGGCCACGAGGTGGATTCGAGTGCCAAGGGCGTGTTTCGCAAACTGGGCACACGCGCTTGCTATTGGACTCGTAATTTCTTCGAGCATTGGCTGCGCTGGAAAAAGTGCGGGTTCGATGCCGCCTGCCACGGTCGAGGTCGCACAGGTGGAACAGAGAGACGTACCGATCTACGGGGAATGGATCGGCACGCTCGACGGATTCGTGAATGCCGACGTGAGAGCACAGGTGACGGGCTACCTGCTGCGGCAGGGTTACCAGGAGGGCGCATTCGTGAAGAAGGGCCAGCTGCTTTTTGAGATTGACCCGCGCCCGTTCCAGGCCGCGCTCGATCAAGCGGAAGGACAATTGGCGCAGGCCACCGCGAATCTGGCCAACGCGAAAGCCGTGCAAGGCAGAACACAGCTAGATGTGGAGCGTTATACGCCGCTGGCCAAAGAGCAGGCAGCGAGCCAGCAAGATCTCGACAATGCCGTTCAGAATAATTTAGCCGCGGAGGCCACGGTGTCGACGGCTGAGGCGGAAATCAAAACCGACGCCGCGGCCGTTGAAACCGCCAAAATCAACCTCGACTTCACGCGCCTCATTGCACCCATTGATGGCATTGCCGGGCAGGCCCAGCTCCAGGTGGGCGCACTGGTCACTCCAAGCAGCGGAGTTGTGACCACGGTGTCCACCGTTGACCCTATCAAGGTTTATTTCACCGTGAGCGAAAGCGAATATCTCGAATGGAACAAGCGATTCCCGACGGCGACAACCCTGGAAGCGGCCGACAAAAGTTTGCGCCTCCAACTGATTTTGGCGGACGGCTCAACGTACGCGCGCGAGGGTACGTTTTTCTTTGCCGACCGCCAGGTAAATATAGGAACCGGCGCGATTCGACTCGCCGCCCTGTTCCCCAATCCCGGAAATATTCTGCGTCCCGGAGGCTACGGCAGAATTCGAACGGCTGTGCGGATCCAGAAGGGCGCGCTACTGGTGCCGCAGCGGGCCGTGACCGAGTTGCAGGGCGGCTATCAAGTGGCGGTGGTCGACCATGAAAATAAAGTAAGCATCCAGAACGTGTCGGTAGGAGATCGCGTCGGCAGCGATTGGATTATCACCGAGGGATTGAAGCCGGGAGATCGCGTGGTGGCCGAGGGCGTGCAGAAGGTGCGTCCCGGCGCGCAAGTGAACCCGAAGCCGTACGTGCCGGAGAGCGCGACGGCGGCGGCACGGTAGCGGCCATGTCCAAATTTTTCATCAACCGGCCAATTGTGGCCATCGTGATTTCGATCGTGATGGTAATTCTTGGAACGATCACGATTATCGAATTGCCCGTCGCGCAATTTCCGAATATCGCGCCGCCAGAAGTTCAGATTCAAGCGACCTATGTGGGCGCGGATGCGCTGACGCTGGAGCAATCCGTGGCTACGCCGATCGAGCAGCAAATGAGCGGTGTGGACCACATGAACTACATGTATTCGTTGAACGCCACGGCCAACGGCCAGATGACCATGATCGTGGATTTCGACGTGAAGACGGATCCGAACACGGACCAGATTTTGGCGCAGATGAGGGAGACGCAAGCGGCGTCGCAGCTTCCGGCGGATGTGAACAACTACGGAATCACGGTGCAAAAGTCAGTGACGTCACCGCTGATGCTGATCACGCTGTACTCACCCAAGGGAACGTATGACGCGTCGTTTCTTGCGAACTACGCTTACATCAATATTCACGATCCGTTGACGCGCGTCTACGGCATCGGGAATGTGCAGATCTTCGGCGCCGGACAATATGCGATGAGGTTGTGGGTGAAGCCGGACCAATTAGGCAAGCTCGGCATCACCGTCACCGACATCATCAACGCGATTCAAGCGCAGAACACCGTGAACCCCGCGGGACAAGTGGGCGGCGAGCCAGTTCCCAAAGGGCAGGAGTACACGTACGCGGTTCGGGCGCAAGGACGATTGATTTCCGCAGATGATTTCGGACAAATCGTCGTTCGCGAAACGCCGGATGGCGGAGTCGTCCGCGTCAAGGACGTGGCGCGGATAGAACTTGGGTCGAACGACTACACCGTAGTGGGCCGGCTGAACGGCAAGCCGGGAGCGATTATCGCCGTTTACCAATTACCGGGCTCGAATGCTGTGGACGCGGCTAACGGCGTGAAGAAATTGATTGCCGGAATGGCACTCCCGCAGGACATGAATTATGTGATTTCGTTGGATACGACCAAGGCGGTGACGTCCGGAATCAAGGAGATTGTCGAGACGTTACTGATTGCGATCCTACTGGTGATCCTAGTCGTGTACATCTTTTTGCAAAACTGGCGCGCGACGCTGATTCCGATGCTGGCAGTGCCGGTGGCGCTGGTCGGAACATTCGTTTTTTTCCCGTTGTTCGGTTTCTCGATCAACACACTTTCGCTGTTAGGACTGGTGCTGGCGATTGGATTAGTGGTAGACGATGCGATCGTCGTCGTGGAGGGCGTCGGGCGGCATATCGAGGAAGGACTTTCCCCCAAAGAAGCGGCGCTTAAGGCGATGGACGAATTGAGCGGGCCCGTGGTCGGAATCGCGCTGGTGCTTTCCGCCGTATTCGTTCCGACGGCGTTTATTCCGGGAATCACCGGGCGGCTCTATCAGCAATTTGCGGTGACGATCGCGATTTCCGTCATCCTTTCCGCCTTCAACGCGCTGACCCTCAGCCCGGCTCTTTCTGCTCTTTTGCTGCGTCCGAAACAGGAGAGCAAGGGAGTGCTGGCAAAATTCTTTGCCTGGTTCAACCGAACGTTCGAGCGAGGGACGGACAGCTATGTACGAATTTCGGGCGCGCTGATTCGCAAGAGCGTAATCGCACTCGTGCTATTGGTGGTGTTCTCGGGTGGGGCGGCATTTTTCGCCTCGCGGGTGCCGTCAAGCTTCCTCCCGGATGAGGATCAGGGCTATCTTTTCATCAACCTGCAACTTCCCAACGCGGCCTCGCTGCAAAGGACGGACCAAGCCGCGCGAGACATCGAGAAAATACTGGCCGACACGCCTGGAGTGAAGTACACCTCGAGCGTAATCGGCTTCAGCCTGCTGAGCTTCGTGCGCACCAGCTATAACGCATTTTTCTTCGTCACGCTGGACGACTGGGACGCACGGAAGTCGCGAGCGGAACAATTCCAGGAAATCAAGACACGGCTGAATCAGAAATTGAGCCAGCTGCCGGAAGCCGTCGCCTTCAACTTTTCACCTCCGGCAATTCCGGGTGTCGGCACTTCGGGAGGATTCACGTTTGTTCTCGAGGACCGTGCCGGGAAAGACGTGGACTTTCTCACGCAGAATCTGAACACGTTCATGGCCGCGGCGCGCAAACGTCCCGAGATCGGTTTTCTGGCCACAACATATATTCCGAGCGTCCCGCAGCAGTTTGTCAACGTCGATCGCGACAAGGTGATCAAGCAGGGAGTAAACATCAGCGACGTCTACAAAACCCTACAGACGTTCATGGGCGGATATTTTATCAATTACTTCAACCGGTTCGGGCGGCAATGGCAGGTGTATATCGAGGCGGAGGGACAGTATCGGACGAAGGCGGAAAACGTGGGGCAGTTTTATGTCCGCAACGGCAATGGAGACAATGTGCCACTCTCCGCGCTGACGAAATTCGAGCCCAAGATCGGGCCGGAATACACGATGCGATTCAACGAATATCGGAGCGCACAAATCGTCGGGAGCGCGGCGCCGGGCTACAGTTCCGCGCAGGCGATGAAGGCGCTCGAAGAAGTATTCGCGCAGACAATGCCCCGCGAAATGGGCTATGACTACAAGGACATGTCGTTTCAGGAAAAGCTGGCTCAGCAGGGCGTGTCACCTGCAGTCGTTTTTGCGTTTTCACTTTTGTTTGTATTCCTGATTCTGGCGGCGCTCTATGAAAGCTGGTCGCTGCCATTCAGCGTCTTGCTGAGCACGCCGGTGGCGGTGTTCGGGGCGTTCGCGACGCTGTGGTTGCGGCGCACGGTCGCCGGGTGGTTTTATCCGGCGTACATGGTGCAAATCGAAAGCGACGTGTATGCGCAGATTGGATTGGTGATGCTCATCGGCCTCACAGCGAAAAACGCGATCTTGATCGTGGAGTTCGCAAAGGACGAATACGAGCAAGGCAAACCGCTGGTGGATGCCGCGCTCGCGGGCGCCCGCATCCGTCTGCGTCCTATCTTGATGACTTCGTTCGCGTTCATCCTCGGCAGCGTGCCCTTATGGATAGCCACCGGGGCCGGGTCGGTGGCGCGCCAGATTATCGGAACGACGGTGATCGGTGGAATGCTAGCGGCCAGCTTTATAGCCATATTTTTAGTCCCGGCGATTTTCTATTTGGTTGAGAAATGGTCAGGCGCCGGTCAAATGAGCCGGTCTCCCGGAGCGATTAAAGCGCCACCGGCCGCCGGGAGCTCCGGCACGCCTGCTCCTGCGGAGAGCGACTGAAATGCGGCTAACTCGAAGCTACAACAAAGGAGGATCGAGGCAGGTGGCGCGGACGAAGATGATTGTAGCGGCGATTCTTGCCGCGAACCTGTTCACGGGGTGCAAGGTTGGGCCCAATTACAAAAGGCCGACGGTTCAGACTCCATCCACTTACCGTGACTTCAATGCAAATCCGCAAGCCGAGGCGCAGGCTGCTTCCTTTGCAGACTTACCCTGGTGGCAAGTTTTCCGGGATCCCGTGCTGCAGGACCTGATCAAAACGGCACTGAAGCAGAATTACGACCTGCAGACCGCGACGGAACGGATCATCGCCGCGCGTGCGCAGTTAGCGGTGACGCGCTCGAGTCTTTTTCCGCAAGTGCAGGGAGACGCCAATTTCACGGGCGGGAAAGAACAGAATTTTCAATCGAAATCCAATTTCCTGGCGCTCACGGCAGATGCGTCGTTCCAGCTCGATTTGTTTGGCAAGCTGCGCAGAGAGACGGAGGCGGCCCGGGCCCAGGTGTTGGGGACGCAGGCGGCTCAGCAAACGGTGGTCTTGACGCTGGTCAGTGACGTGGCGAGCGATTATTTTGCCCTGCTGGAGCTGGACCTGGAATTGCAGATTTCCCACGACACGGTGAAAACGCAACAGGACGCCGTCAAGCTGACGAACCTGCGTTTGGATCATGGCGTGGCGACGAAACTCGACGTGCTGCAAGCGGAACAAGTGCTAGACACGGCGAACGCGGCAATCCCGGATTTGGAGAGGCAAATCGGGCAAGAAGAAGACGCGATCAGCATTCTGCTCGGCGATTACCCGCAAGACATCAAGCGAGGTCTCCCGCTGGTGCAGCAACCAATGCCTCCTTCCGTGCCGCCCGGAATGCCGTCAGCACTGCTGGAACGCCGACCGGATATTCACCAGGCCGAACAAAATCTGATCGCGGCCAATGCGGAAATTGGAGTGGCCAAGGCATCGTTCTTTCCGCAAATATCGCTGACCGGGTCGGGCGGCGGCGCATTCGGGCGCAGCAATTTATTCTCCAGCATGATGAGCTCGCATACGAGTATTTGGGCATATGGAGCGCAGGTTTCGCAGCCGATCTTTACGGGCGGTGCACTAACTGGGAATCTCAAGCTGGCAAAGTCGGAACAACGGCAGGAGTTGATCGCGTACAAGCAAGCAATCCAACTGGCCTTCCGCGACGTTTCCGACGCTCTGATCGGCTATCAAAAATATTATGAGGTGCGCGTGGCGCAGGAGGTCACCGTAAAGGACTTACAGGAATCCGTGAACACATCACTGCAACGTTACCGAGGCGGAATCACGACCTACCTCGAAGTTCTCGACGGGCAAAGGTCGCTCTTCACCGCTGAACTCACGCTTGCGCAGGCCCGCGGCAATGAGTACCAGAGCCTCGTGCAGCTCTACAAATCGCTCGGTGGCGGGTGGGAGCAGTAAAGCTCCTGCTTGGTTGATCAAGTTCCTAGCAGATTGATTTGCAGTTTTTCGTAGCCGTGCTCGCGGGCCCACAGGTCGAGGGGTATTGTGGCAAGCTCGTCCACGATTGGAACGGCGAGGCCCATCTTGGTCAGGTCAATGCTCTTCAGGTAAGTGTGGCAAGTGTCGCAGACGTCCACGCGGACGTGGGCAATTTCGGGCGCGGAATAAAACGCCATCTGCGGTTCTCTTTCTTCTCCACACGCTGGGCAATAAATCCTGCGAAACGCCCATTCATGCGCGCATAGCATGCAGACGAGCGATTTTTTTGCGCCATCGCCTTCGGGGCGCAAGACGCCGACGATCGGTTTACCGCCGCAGAACGGGCAGGTCGAAGGAGTGCCATCCAAGTGCTCGGGTTCGCGGGAATCGGCGAGATATTCGGCGTAAGGCTGAAGAAAAATCCACGCTAGTGATTGATCGGAGGCGCTTCGTTCTGCGTCGTCACCCGATCGATCATCTTCCTCTAGTGCGCCTGCTGAGGCCGGCGCAATCTCCATGTCCCCGTGCCAAAAAACTTCGATGACCTGTTGCCAGGCGGCGGGACCCTTTTGAGCCAGTGCCGCGGCGGCTTGCGCGAGCGGCGGAGGCGCGATCTGCTGAACCAGGGCTAGAAAACCGGAAAATTTCGGCAGCAGGAGAAAGAGGTCGAGCTCGTCGCGGAGAGGCCTATCGGCGGGAACTTGCATCGCGCCTGCCAGAGCCTTCTGAATGTCGGTGTAGAGGCTTCTCTGAAAAGTCGCAACGCGAGTGTAAAAGCGCAGACCTTCGGCGGCGAATGGATGCGCGGAGGTTAGTTCGGTGGCGCGACGGATGCGGCGGTCCCACTTCGCACCGGTCATTGCTTGGGACGGGATCGTCTGGTGACCTCGTAATACCACGTGCGATGGAACGTCCAGGCCCAGGCGCGGGTGACGTAACCGTGAACCATGGAGCCGAAGCTGCCCTCTTCGAGGATTGTGCTCATGTACACGTGGATCAGGAAAAGGCCGATGGTGATGAGCGCGACGCTCACGTGAATCAGGACTGCCGTGTAGCGCAGAAACCGCAGGTCCCACGGAACCAGGTCGGTTTCCCACAAGACGAGCCCGGAAAGCACCAAGAGAATTACGCTGTAGAAAATTCCCCAGAAGAAAAGTTTTTGTCCGTAGTTGAACCGGCCCTGCGGCGGGAGTTTTTCGTCCTCGTTTTCGATGTAGTAGGGGATGGCCTTGCCCCAGCGGCGGTCGTCTTCGGTGATCTGCATATCGCGATGCCATTCTTTAAACGTCCAGAAGAGCGATGCTGTGAAAACCAGCCCGAGCCAGGGGTGCCAGAATCTCGCGGTGGGGCCGCCGCCGACGACCAGGGCCATCCAAAAAAGATATGGCGACCAGAAGGCGAGGCCAGTAATCATGAGATAGATATAAGCGAGCGCGCCGATCCAGTGATTCGCGCGCTCGCCGAAGGAATAGCGCGGGACCAAATCTTCGTTATGGCTGGCGGCATCGGGATGGGAAACAGCGCCAGTGGTCATGGCTGCCTCCCGTCATCGGGCTTGATTTCTTCTTCTTTCTTCGGCCCGAAGCGCATGTAATGCCATGCCATTCCCACGATGCCGCCGACGATCGCCAAATTTCCCAGCCACTTCAGCGGGCCCTTCCAAAGTTTGACGGACCAAGGTATGTGAGGATCCTTGGGCAGGCCGCCGTACAATTCTGGATTCTTGGCGTCATGCAGCACGTAAATGACGTGCGTGCCGCCTACGCCTGAAGGATCGTACACGCCAGCATCGGGGTAGCCGGATTGCGAGCGCAGTTGCGCGGCGCGTGTTTCGGCAAGTTCTTTCATTTCGGATTTCGTTCCGAAATGCAGGCAGCCGGTGGGGCAGGTCTTGATGCAGGCCGGTTCGAGTCCTACCGAGACGCGGTCGTTGCACAGAGTGCACTTGAAAACTTTATGCGCCGTCGGGCTGAATTTTGGAATATTGAACGGGCAACCCGTGATGCAGTAGCCGCAGCCAATGCAATTGGCTTCCTGGAAATCCACGATGCCATTCGCATACTGCACGATCGCGGCATCCGCAGGGCACGCCTCCAGGCAACCGGGCTCTTCGCAGTGCATGCACTGATCTTTGCGCATCAGCAGCATCATGGTGCCGTCATCACGCTCGTGCTCGTTGAACTTGATGAGGTTCCAGTAGTTCCAGGCCGTTTCCGGCATAGTCTGGTAAGAATTGTCGAAAGTGGTTTCGCTGAAGGTGTAGCCGTTCCATTCCAGGCAGGCGACTTCGCAGGCTTTGCAGCCGATGCAGGTGGTGGTATCCACCAGCTTGCAGACCTGGAATTCGCGGTTCAGTCCGGCGCCTGGAACGGTGCCGGCGTGGCCTGAAATTCTGACGATTTCTGTCGCTGCCTGGCTCATCTTCGCTCCCTACGCCTTCTCGACTTTTACCAGGAAGCCCTTGGATTCCGGGGTGTGTGCGTTCGGATCGGTGACGGACGGGGTCAGCAAGTTTGCCGGGGTGCGCGCGTCTTTATGTTCATCTTCGACGATTCCGCGGAAGCCTTGGTGAATCGGCAATCCGATCTGGTAGACCTTTTTGCCGTCAATCATCATCGGCTTCAGGCGGCGGGTGACGAAGGCTTTTGCCGTGTAGGTTCCGCGCGCGCTGATCACGTGGATCATGTCTGTCGGGTGAATTCCCTTTTCTTCGGCTAGCTCCACTGGAATTTCGACGAACGGCTCAGGAATCAGCTGGACGTTCATCGGATTATTCTTCGTCCAGTAGTGATATTGCTCGGTGAGCCGATAGGTGGTGCATACGATGCTGAATTCTTCGGGAGTTCCGAACTTGTCGTACGGAGTTTTGAATTTCTTCACTAGCGGATTGTTCGATTGGTCGGGATGAAACAGATTCTTTGTGGGGCTTTCGATCGGCTCGTAATGTTCGGGGAACGGTCCATCCGCGAGGACTCCGATGGGTGCGAACAAGCGTCCGACGCCTTCGGGGTTCATGATGAATGGACCCAAGTGGTCTTTGGGATGAGAGTCCGGCTTGAAATCCGGCACGTCGTTGCCGACCCATTTTTCGGCCGCTTCGTTCCACCAGACCTGTTTGCGTTCCGGATCCCACGGCTTACCTTCCAGGTTGCAAGAAGCACGGTTATAGAGGACGCGCCGATTGGCTGGCCAGGACCACGCCCAATTGGGATAGACGCCCATGCCGGAAGGATCTTCGGTTCCTCTCTTTTGGATCTGCGATCCCGCTTCAGTCCAAGAGCCGGAGTAAATCCAATTGCCGCACATCGTGGTGCCGTCGTCTTTCAGCATTGCAAAACCGGGCAACTGCTGGCCTGCTTTGAGCACTACTTGTCCGGTCTTGTCGTCCTTCAAGTCCGCGAGAGCTTTGCCATTGAGTTCCATGGCCACTTGAGTGAGTGGCGGGTGTTCCGCGTCTGCGTAAGCCCAACTGAGATTCAGGATCGCGTCGGGGAATTTGCCACCCTCTTTTTTGTAAAGATCTCGGACGCGGAGGAAAATCTGCGCGACGATGTCCTGGTCGAGACGCGCGTCTCCTGGAGGTGGCACGGCGGCGTATTTCCACGTGACCCAGCGCGCCGAATTTGTCATGCTGCCGTCTTTTTCTGCGAAACCGGCGCAGGGCAGTCGGTACACGGTCGTATTGATCGTTTTCTGCTCGTCGGCAGTGATTCCCGGGGCGCGCCAGAATTCGCTGGTCTCATCCGGATAAATTTCGCCGACTACCAGCCAATCAGCCTTCTTCAGCGCGTTGATGTTCTTATTCGTGTCCGGACCGATCATCACACCATTCATGCCGAAGGCAAACATACCCTTCACTTTGCCGTTGTACATGTCGTCCCAGATGTGGGTCCAGGAGTAGTCGCGATCGGGCTTCGGGAGATAATCGAAGGCGAATCCATTTTCCTTTGTGGCCGCGTCCCCGTACATCGCCTTCATGAGCGAGACGAAAAATTTCGGAGTGTTCGAGTAGTAGTTCATCGAATCCCACGGAGTGGGTTTCGAAGCAGTCGGCGTGATTCTCTTCAGGAACGACGTCAAATCGGGATCCGTAGGCACCGGCACTTTCAGGTACCCGGGCAAACTGTCGAACAAACCGGCCATATCCGTGGCGCCTTGAATATTGGAATGGCCGCGCAGGGCATTTACGCCGCCGCCCGCCCTCCCCACGTTGCCGAGCAGCAGCTGGATCATCGCCGCAGTGCGGATGATCTGCGTTCCGAAAGTGTGCTGGGTCCAGCCGACAGCGTAGATGATGGTGGCCACCTTCTTCATGTCGCCGTCCTTGCGGATGGACGTAAACATGTCTATGGCCTTGAGATACTGATCTTTCGGGATGCCGGTGATGCGCTCGACGGTTTCCGGCGTGTAACGGGAATACTGCTTCTTGAGCAACTGAAAGACACAGCGAGGATGCTGCAGCGTCAGGTCGTAAGCGACGTTTGGCGGAAGAGACGGCGGCGCCGCGGGTCCGCCAGCATTGCCTGGCGCCGGTTCGGGCGCGTGCCCCGACGCCCCGCCCGCGTCGGGCTTGCCGCTGACGTCTCCTCCTCCCTCATAGTTCCAGGTGGTCTTGTCGTAGGTGCCCGACGCCGCGTTGAAGCCGGAGTACAACCCGTCTTCGGGAAGTTTGAAGCCTTCCTTGACGATGAACGGAGCGTTCGTGTAGTTGACGAGATACTCTTTTGCGATCCGGTTGTTTTCAATCGCGTACCGGATCAGGCCGCCGAGGAAGGCAATGTCGGTGCCGGCGCGAATTTGCACGAAGAGGTCGGCCGTGGATGATGTGCGCGTGAAGCGAGGATCTACGGAAATCAGCTTCGCGTTGCGGTTACGCTTGGCCTCCATCGCCCACTTGAATCCGCAGGGATGGTTTTCGGCGGGATTGCCGCCCATGATCAACATCATGTCGGTGTTCTTGATGTCGATCCAGCCGTTGGTCATCGCCCCGCGTCCGAATGTTGGTCCCAAACTTGAGACCGTGGGGCCGTGTCAAACACGGGCTTGGTTTTCTAAATACACCAAGCCCAGACTCCGCATTGCTTTCACTACCAAATAATTGAATTCGTTGGTATCCGTGCAGCCGCCGATGAAGGAAATCCCTTCGCAACGGTTCACTGTGTGGCCATTCGTGTCCTTATCCACGAACGAAGCATCGCGCGTCTTCTTGGTCCACTGCGCGATTTCGTTGAGGGCGTCGTCCCAGGAAATGTCCTGCCAGTCGGTGGCGCCGGGCCGACGGACTTGCGGCTTGGTGAGGCGCCGCGGGTTGAGCATGTCCTGCTCAAGCGAGGAGCCCTTGGGGCACAGCGTTCCGCGATTCGTGGGATGGTCGGGATCGCCTTCGACGTGGATTACTTGCGGCGTAACGTTCTTCGCGCGGTCGCCGATGGTGTAGATGAGGACGCCGCAGCCCACCGCGCAATACGGACACGTGGAGCGGGTCTCCGCGGCGCGCGCGATTTTCAATTCCTTGAGCTGAGCGTAAGCAGGTTTGAGGTCGAATCCGAAGACGGTGGCGGCAACCCCGCCGACACCTGCTATTTTGAAAAAGTCTCTGCGAGACGTCTGCGTCACGAGAACCCCCGTAGAACCCGGTGCCGAGAGACACCTATTACTTAGGCTCACCGGATTTTTTTGTCAAGAGATATGAACCTGGTGGGCGATGTTCGCACCGCCACATTTACAGAACTGTAACAAACGAAAATCGCCTCACGGTTTCGTGTGATCTGCGCGCGAAATTGCTGTGCAATTTTATACAAGCGCTCGTTCGCTCCAAGCTCACGTTGCGATTCAAACGCTGAGGCGGTTCGCGGCCGCCACGCGCGCATACCAGCGACCTGAGTCTTTCACGGTGCGTTTCTGATCGCGGAAATCCACGTAGGTGAGGCCATATCTTTGGCTGTAGCCATCCGTCCACTCGAAATTATCGAGCAGGCTCCAGGCGTGGAAGGCGCGAACATTCGCCCCGTCCGTGATGGCGCGTGCCAATTCTGCCAGTTCTTCACGGAAGAATTCGGTGCGTCGCGCGTCCGGGACTCCGTCGTTTTCTTTCGCGTATGGTGAATCAAGATAGCTGCAGCCGCTTTCGGTGATCTCAATGATCGGCCGATTGTATTCGCGCGTGATGCGCATCACCAAGTCGTAGATCCCGCGAGGCCAGACTTCGAGGCCCGCATCGGTCAGTGGCCCTTCGGTGGGCATCAGTGCTTTAAAACGCGTAAAGCGATCACGGCTGGAGGCTTCATCATTTTCAAATTCCGTGCCGAAGGCTGCCTGGCCCGCAGAGCGACTTCCTCCCGCGTCGGATACGATGCGGCGCGTGTAGTAGTGAAACCCGATCCAATCGAGCGGAGCGCGCATAAGCTTGTCGTCGCCGGGGCGGAAGCCCATTGCCTCATACGGCGGCTCACCGACGAAGGCCTTGGGATATTCACCGTGCATCGCGGCGTAGAGGAAAAAGTCGTTGTTCATGGCGTGGTAGCGTTCGGCCGCAGCGCGGTCGGGTTCGCTATCTGTGTTCGGATATGCGGGAGCCATGCCGTATGCGCTGCCGACGGTGGCTTTGGAAGATGCGGCTTTGATCGAGCGGAAACCCTCGCCTTGCGCGAGGCTTACGGTGTGGATGGCCCTGAGAAATAAATTGTAGTCAGACTTGCCGGGAGCGTGTACGCCCACGCCATAACCGAGCCACGCGAAGGACCACGGCATATTAAAGGGCGCCCAAACCGTGATGCGATCGCCCAGGTTTTTCGCGAGGATTCCAGCGTAGTCCGCGAAGTAGCCAGCGAGATCGCGATTCGGCCATCCGCCACGGTCTTCGAGCGCCTGCGGCAAATCCCAGTGATACATGGTGCAGAAAGGGCGTATCTCCGCTTTCAGCAGCGTGTCCACGAGACGGCTGTAGTGGCCTAGACCTTTCTGGCTGATGGATCCAGTTCCTGTGGGTTGAATACGCGGCCAAGAAATCGAAAAACGGTAACTTTTGAGATTCAGACTCTTCAGAAGAGCGATGTCCTGCGGATATAGATGATACTGGTCGCAGGCGACGTCGCCCGTGTCTCCGCCCTTGATCTTACCAACGGTGTGAGCATAGCGATCCCAGATGGATTCGCCTTTGCCATCTTCATTCCAGGCACCTTCGACCTGATACGCAGCCGTGGCGATGCCCCAAAGAAAGCCGTCGGGAAAGCGGGCGTCGGCAATTTCGGCGGAGGGAACGGAGCCAGGTATTTTCTGTTGGATGGAGGGCGACATAGTCCGCAGGCCGCGGTGCGCTATCGCTGCGCCTCCTGCGGTTGCGAGCAAGTTGAGAAAGTCGCGGCGGTCCATGTTGAGTGGTGACGGCTCTACAATCTCAAAATAGCACCGGGTAGGGGCTGCGGTGGCAATTTTTATTGCATGGCGACGGCTGACGGAAGGACGAACGTCCCGCTGAGAACCAAGGTCGAACGGCACGGTTCTTGATTAGCCCGGCAAAATCGTGAAGCCGACGGAGCGAAGATCACGGCGAAGCTGCTCTACCGAATCAAAGCGAATGCTGCGAATTCCGGAGGCGCGCGCTTGTTCGAGGTTTACGTCGCGATCATCTATGAAGAGCGCTTCGGACGGCTCAACTGCGAGGGCGGCGAGGCAGTGCTGGTAGATTGCCGGCTCGGGCTTGATGCTGCGCACTTCAGCGGAAAATATGTGGTGATCGAAATGATTGACCCAGGTGAAATTTTTCCGGACGTGGGACACCATGTCCAGCGGCATATTCGAAAGTATGGCGGTCTTAAATCCCGCCGCGTGGATTTGCTCCAGCCAATGAATCATCGTTTCATTGATTTGGCTCCATAGGTCGAGGTCTATCTGGCGCGCTTGTTCGATTTCAGCGGGATCGAGCTTCACGCCGTGCTGTGCCGCGAACTGCTCCCAATAATCCGCGGCGAGCAAGTCTCCGCGGTCGTAAGGGCCGCGACTCTGAAGATAAATCGGAAAGAAGGTTTGGGGATCCATTTGGAACATACGAGCGAGGGGAGCGACAGCTTCGGGTGTGGGTAGGTGGCAGAGAACTTCGCCAAAGTCCAATATCACGGCGCGGACTTCCGGCGGATTATTCGCAGCGGAAGTTTCGATAGTCATCCGTGCCCTCAATCTTAACGTGGACTGTGAAAGACAGCTATCAGATGACACGGGGCCGTATTGGGTGCAGAGGATTGCGTCCAAAAATCGCGGCGCTTCGCGGGCTGGCAAATTGAGACAAAGACCGGCGGCACAGGTTTCGTTCAGGATGCGGGCGGGGAATCAAGGGCCAGATCTTCACCGGTGAGCTGCAGATACTCCTGAAGGACGGCGACAACCAGGTTATGGTCATCGCGCTGCGGCAGACCTGAGGTGGTGATTGTACCCACGCATCCCGTTCCCGCCAGGATAATCGGGAAACACCCGCCGTGCGGAGCGTAGTCTTTCAAATCGAGTCCGGCTTTATCCTGCAGGTTGGTCTGATTGCGTTGATGGGTGAGGCCGATGGCATAGGAACTGCGATGATAGCGCTGGACGACGTTGCGTTTGCGGCGGATCCAATCCCAATTGTCCGGCGTGGTTCCGGGCATCGAGTAGGAGAACATAGGTTGGCCATTGATTTGGATATCAATGGCTACGGAGACGCCGCGTTTTTCAGCAGTGGCTTTGAGCGCCGCGCCCAGTGCCCAGGCCACGCTGGCGTCAAAGGATTTGAACTGCAGCCGCTTTTCCTGAAGCGCGATTTTTTCGAGATCTTGATCTATGGTCATGAACTTTCCGTACAGAAAAAGCGAGCCAGCCGGCGGATGTTACTGGCGAGCCGCAACGCAATCGAGCATCGGCGACAAATCATAACAGATTCATCGGCTTCAAAAGTCGACAGGAAAACGCTTGTCAGCGTAGTGACCATTATCTATTCTCTACCCGCATCAGATCATTGAAGCTAAAGCAAGATGCAAATGAGGTGATATAAATTGCCCCGACTCCCACGGTTTTTTTACTGGACTGGATTCGTTGCGCTCTTATTCTTCATGATTCCGGACAAGGTTGCCGCTCAAGCGACTTCGCGGGTTCTGGAAACGAAATGGGAATTTCGCGCGGCCAGCGGTACCGCTGAAGCGCAAATGAAAGAGTGGCATCCGGCACAAGTCCCGGGAGTAGTGCAAACCGATCTGCTGCACGATGGCTTGATTCCCGATCCTTTCTACCAGGACAACGATACGCGGCTGCAGTGGATCGGCCTGACGGACTGGGAATACCGGACCACGTTCGACGTGGATGCCGCAACGCTGGCGCACGATCATGTGGATCTGGTTTTCGAAGGGCTGGATACGTACGCGGACGTTTATGTGAACGACCAGTCCGTGCTGCATAGCGAGAATATGTTCCGGCGGTGGCGCGTGCCGGCGAAAACATTGTTGAAAGTCGGCCCGAACACGCTACGCGTGGTCTTTCACTCGCCCATTGAATCCATGATCCCGAAAGTGAAGGCGCTGCCTTACATATTGCCTTCCGTTACCTCGCACATGACCGGAAATGAGGAAGACATCGCGACGGCGCCGTACACGCGCAAGGCTCCCTATCAGTACGGCTGGGACTGGGGACCGCGCTACGTGACCGAGGGGATCTGGAAACCGATTCGCCTGGAGACCTGGGATGCGCTGCGCATCGAGAACTTTCATATCCAGCAGCAAAGCGTGACCAAGGATTTTGCGGCGCTTTCTGCCGAGATTGAAATCGAAGCGAGCCGCAGCGCGGCGGCGAGCGTCGAGATCAATTACGCGGAGTTGTCCGGCGACTCCTTTTACGCCTATCCGGCAGAGTGTGCAATTGGAACCGGGCATCAATCGGATCAGCGTCGCGGTTCATATTGCGAATCCCAAATTGTGGTATCCGCTGGGCGTTGGGGCGCAGGACCGCTATAGCTTTGCGGCCGCAGTTCGGATGGGACGCAACGTTGCAGCCGACGCGTCGCTCAAAACCGGCCTGCGCTCGATTGAGCTGCGCAGAGAAGTGACCGGAGACGATACGAGCTTCGCTTTCGTGGTGAACGGCGTTCCTATCTTCGCCAAGGGCGCGGACGTGATTCCATTCGACAGTTTTCCGAACCGGGTGACCCCGGAAATTCACCGCCAGATTCTGGAAGCGGCGCGTGATGCACACATGAACATGGTGCGCGAATGGGGCGGCGGGTACTACGAATCGGATGATTTTTATGATATCTGCGACGAACTGGGAATCATGGTGTGGCAGGAATTCATATTCGGCGGCGACATGGTTCCCGGCGGGCGGGAATTTCAAGATAACGTGAAGCAGGAAGCGATCGAACAAGTCGAGCGCCTGCGCGATCATCCGAGCATCGTGCTGTGGTGCGGCAACAACGAAATCGAAACGGGTTGGGTGCACTGGGACGACCGGAAACTTTTCAAGGAGTCGGTTTCGCCGGCCGATCGCGAAAAAGTGTGGCAAGACTACGTGGTGCTGTTCCACGGCATTCTCGCGGGCGTGGTCGCGCGTTACGCGAATCCGGTGCCGTACTGGGCCAGTTCACCGAGTGCTAATTTCGAGGCGCCTCCGGACAGCCAGAACAACGGGGATATGCACTACTGGAAGGTTTGGCATCAGCTCGCGCCGATCGAAATGTACACGCAGCAATTTCCGCGATTCATGTCCGAGTATGGATTCCAATCTTTCCCGGAAATGCGCACCATTCGCACGTTTGCGCAACCCGGTGACATGGACATTCATTCCGCCACGATGCAGGACCATCAGAAAAACCACGGCGGCAACGAGCGCATTCTCAGTTACATGCTGCGCTGGTATCCGGAGCCGAAGGACTTCCCGTCTTTTGTGTACCTGAGTCAGGTGCTGCAGGCTGAGGCCATCAAAGTGGGCGCGGAGCATTTGCGGCGGCAGCGGCCGAACACCATGGGGTCGCTCTACTGGCAGTTGAATGATTGCTGGCCGGTCGCATCGTGGGCCAGCATTGATTACTACGGTCGCTGGAAGGCGCTGCAATATTATGCGCGGCGATTTTATGATGATGTGATTGTTTCACCCTTCGCTCATGACGGTAAGGTGGATGTGTACGTGGTGTCCGACAAACTGCAGCCGCTGACCGGCCAGGTGCGCACGCGCCTGCTCGATTTTTCCGGAAAAGTGCTCTCGGATAAAACTCAGGACGTGCAGGTGCCCGCGCAATCCAGCGCGGTGTACTTCACTTTGGACGAGAAGGATCTTCTAGCGAATGCTGATCCGAAGAAGAGCTTCCTGGTATTCGACCTCGCGGTTGGCGGAGCGGAAGTCTCACGCAATCTGATCTTTTTTGACACGATGCACAATCTGGATCTGCCGACTTCGGTGCATATCGACGCGTCGGTGGACAATTCGAACGGAGCGTACGCGGTGACGCTGCGTTCGCCGGTACTGGCGCGCAGCGTTTACATAGTCATTTGGCGATCTGGACGTGCAAACTTCTGATAACTACTTCGACTTGCTGCCTGGCGAGACGGTCACCGTAAAACTCAAAGCGCCTTCAACGGTCTCGCTCGACCAATTGAAAAGTTCGATGCAGGTGATATCGCTGACCGACGCATTTCCCGCGGCTTCGACGATGCACTGAATCCCTCGCGAGAGCGTCGTGTCGGTCGCTATTTGTCGTTCGCGGTAGCTGTGGCGACTGACGAGAGTGTAACGGCGCCGCGCAGTTGAATGTCTTCGCTCGAACGTCCCACGAGAATTTGATATTCGGTGGGATCGGCGCGCCACTGTTTCCCAGCGACGTCGTAATACGAGAACGCGCGGCTATCGAGGGTGACGGTCGCCGTCTTCGTCTCACCCGGCTTCAGATTGATTCTCGCGAAGCCTTTCAACTCTTTCACGGGCCGGGGAACTCGCGACTGCGGGTCGGACAAGTACACTTGAGCAACATCGGCGCCTTCGCGCGCGCCGGTGTTCGTGACGTCGAACGAAACTTTATAGAGCGGCGCGGAGAGCTCGTTGCCTTTCGCGCCGGGCGCAGCCGGCTTGATGGCGAGATTCGCGTATTTAAACGTTGTGTAGGAAAGTCCGTAGCCGAAGGGAAAGAGCGGCTTGGTGCCATCGTGCTCGTAGCCGCGATAGCCGACGAACACTCCTTCTTTGTATACGACGCGATTGGTGCCGGCCTGCGGGTAATAGCTATCATGGACGGGATTATCCGCCCAATGGCGCTCGAACGTAGCCGGGAGACGACCGGAAGGATTTACGTCGCCGAAATAGGATTTCAGCCGCTGCTTTGCCGCCTTCCTGCCCGGGATACCAAACCTGCAAAAGCGCCGGGACGCGATCGAGCCAGGCGTTCATATCCACGCCGCCGCCCGAGGTGAGCAGCACGATGACATTTTTATTTGCGGCGGCCATTTCCTGAATCAATTCGTCCTGACCCGGCGGCAGATGGAAGGTGCGATCGGCGCCTTCCGCTTCCGAGTCGGGATCGAATCCGGCGGCGATCACAACTACATCTGCCTTCGCCGCCAGTTTCGTTGCATCCGGCAGAACGTAACTGCCTTCGGCTACAATTCCCATGCGGAGATGCCGGCCGTGCCAGCGGGAGTGGCCGTGATGCTCGAGAACGATCTTGTGCGGGGTCGGTGTCGAAAGTTAACGTGGCAACGCCGAGCAGTTCTCTGGAAATAGTCCAATCGTCGAGGACGAGTTTATTGTCCACGTAGAGGCGGTAGTAGCCACCGTCCTCTCCAGTGGAACCGACGAAGAGATCGAATTTGCCGGCCGCGCGCGGCGTGAAGTATCCGGTCCAGCGGGAAGAGTCCGACTCGTCCGGCAAGTTCGCCGGGCTGGGATCGCCGAAATTGACGTGCTCCTCGATGCGCGAGAGGTACGGTTTACCCTGCAAGTCGGGATTCGTGAAATATTCCGCTTCGAGGCCTGGCTTTTGACCGGAGGCAGCGGTCGAGAACGACGTGTGGTCAGCCATTTGCGGCACGGTGGGGATGCCGGGACTGTAAAGGACGTTGGCGGCGTTGCCGACATAATCGCTGATGCCCTGGAGAAAGCTGACGGCCTGGAACGGGACAGCGCGAGCGCTGCCTCCGCCGACTGGCACCGCGGGATACGCATCCGGACCGACTACCAGCACGGATTTGACTTCGTCTTTCTTGAGCGGGAGCAAATTTCCGTCATTTTTTAGGAGGACGGCGCCTTCGCGCGCGGCTTGCAGAGCGACCTGATCGCCTTCGCGGTTGTAGCGCGAGATGCCGAGGTCTTCCTGCTCACGGTCGAGCCATCCAAACTCAATCGCGACGCGAAGGATGCGGCGGACTTTGTCGTCAATCGTCGCGACAGAGACCAAGCCCTTTTGAATTGCGGGAAGGAGTTGCTCGCGATTCATATGCAATCCGGAGGGCATCTCGATGTCCAGACCTCCGTTCGCAGCCGCGACGGCGTCGTAGGTGGAAGTCCAATCGGACATCAGGATGCCCGTGAAGCCCCACTCTTTTTTCAGGAGGTCAATATTGAGCGGGGCGTTCTGCGTCATGTGGGTTCCGTTCGTCAAGTTGTAGGAATCCATCACCGCGCGTACGTGCCCTTCTTTCACCGCAGCCTCGAAGGCAGGGAGATAAATTTCGCGCAGAGTGCGCTCATCAACGATGGAATCCGTGTTGTGCCGGTCGAATTCGGAATTGTTGGCGACAAAATGCTTTGCCGTGGAGCTTACACCCTGGCTTTGCATGCCCTCGATATAACCCACAGCGATCTTTCCGGCGAGATAGGGATCTTCGCCCATGTATTCGAAATTGCGGCCGTCCATGGGAGCGCGATAGATATTGAAGGCGGGACCGAGCATGAAGTGCACGCCTCTGGACGCGAGCGTCCCTGCCGATTTGGATGCCTTCTTGTTCGGCGAGCGCGGGATCCCAGGAAGCTGCGAGCGAAATTCCGCCGGCCATCAAGCGTGGAGGGCGGATCAGCGTTGCGTACTCCGAGCGGGCCATCGGCCATCCTTAATGCCGGCACGCCAAGGTCCGGGTACGCGCGGACGTAAAAATCTTCAAATCCGCCGATCATGTCCACTTTTTGTTCGAGCGTCATCTTGCTGAGGATGGCCTGAACACGCTGCTCGACGTCGCCGTCGCTGTTGCCCGGCGCGGAATGGGCGAGAGGAGCGGCCAAAACGATCGCAGCGAGAACCACAACTGCCAGTGCCGCGCCGAACCTTCGTGCTGCTGAACCCGTGGCCGTGCGTCTCGTCATCATGAGCGTTCCTCTCCGGGATGTATCCGCGTTATTTCTGCGAATCGTCCTTTTGCGCGGCGGGGCTTTGCAACTTGCGAAATGCTTCCATTTCGCGGTCGGCCTCCGCGGTCTTGCCTTGTTTGCGATATATGCCGGACAAGCCGAAATGGGCCTGCGCGGCAAGCGAAGTGTTTTGTTCGAGGGTCAGCACATGTTCCCAGGATTTTTGTGCGAGAGCTTCGTCTCCATCGAGAAGAGCGGCTTTGCCGAGAAGATACAAGGTTTCGGGCATGTCCGCTTTCAATTGGTCCGAGCTGACCAGCGCCTCGCGCGCTTCGTGAAATTTTCCGAGCTGCAGCAAGGATTCGCCGAGGCGGTAAAACGCTTCGGCGCTTCCGGGCTGAACCTGCGTTTCGAGCTGGAATTGTTCGGCGGCTTTGTCCCATTGCTGGGCGCGCGCGTAAAGCTCGCCGAGCTGCAAGTGCAATCCCGGAGTCTGCGGACGCAATTTCAGCGCTTCCTGGAATTCGCGTTCGGCGCCCGGCACGTCGCGCAACGCGGCATAATCTTGCGCCATCATTTGATGGGCGCGGGCGGAATCCGGGAAGCGGGCTTCGAGCTCGTCAAAAACCTGCTTGGAAAGCAGGCCGCAGGCGCGGCCGTAGTTGTAGAGCAAATCAGGATCATCGGGATTTTTTGCCAGCGCCTTTTGCAGGACGGCTACGGCTTCCGGCAATCGATCGGCTTCCAGCAAGGCGACGCCGAGCGCGCCCTCTTCGTGCGCTTTTTCCAAGTGCGGGATGGCTTCCGCGGCAAATCCCTGCGCCAGCAGCGCGTATCCTAGCAAGCGGTGGGCGCCTTCAAGGTTCGGACTTAGCGCGACGGCGCGCTTCAGCGGCGGAACGGCGGCTGCGTACTCGTGCTTTTCGATCAGCGACTCCGCCGAGATCCACAAACGCGGCGGCTAGCTTGGGATCGAGTTCCGCGGCTTTTTGAAACTCGGCCACTGCTTGATCCACTTGTCCGGCCTGGTCCGCCTCGACGCCCGCGTGCAGGTGCTGCAGTGCAGGCGACGCCGACGACGCCTGCAGCGCTAGAAGAATTGCGACGGACGCGGCGGTGATCATTTTTCCGGCTCGCGGACTTCGAGAAACTGATTGGCTTTTACGTTTTCAAGGACTTGATGGGTGCCGGAGGGCCAGCGAATTTCTACTTTGGCTGTTTCCGCGTCGCCGAGGCCGAAGTGGAGGCGCTTATCGCTGGCGGAAATGTAGCTGCCGGAGGTGGTGGCGAAGCGCGTCTGGCCGTTGACCTGGACGCGAGCGCCCAGGCCATCGCGATTGCTGCGCGTGCCGCGCAAGGTGATCGAGAGCCAGTGTCCAGTGGTTGGGTGACCGTAGAGTACGAGCGGCTCTCCGCCTAGCGAAGTTACGATCACGTCCTGATAGCCGTCGTTATTGATGTCGCCGAACGCGGCGCCGCGGCCGGCGATTGCCGCGGATGACGCCTGAATCGGCGCGCTCGAATCTGCCCGCATGATTGAGAGCGAGCAACGGCGGTTCTTTGTAGTGCAACATGTGGTCAATTTCTTCGACGTTGTCGAGCACGTGGCTTTGCGCGACGAAGAGGTCCTTCCAGCCATCGTTATCGAAATCCTCGAGGCCGACGCCCCAGCCTGAACTCGCGGCGGTGAGCACGCCCAGCCCCGCTTGCAGGCTGCGATAGCTGAAGAGCCCGTTGCCGTCGTTGTGAAAAAGCGCGTAAACCTCGCGCGGGAGGACGGTGACAAGAATGTCCGGGCGTCCATCGTTGTCGTAGTCTTGAAATACCGTGCCCATGCCGGAGAGAGGCTTGCCATCGGCGGTGAGGGCGGCGCCCGCTTCGAGAGCGCGCTCGGTGAAGGTGCCGTCGCCATTATTGTGGAAGAGAAACTGGCGCATGCCGTCGTTGGAGACGAAGATGTCGGTGAAGCCGTCGTCATCGTAATCCGCGAAGCAGACGCCCAAGGAGCGGCCCTTGAGCGCGGCGATGCCGGAATGCTGGCTGACGTCTTCGAAGGTGCCGTCGCCGCGATTGCGGTAAAGAAGGTTGGTGGTCTGCGGGAATTCGGCGGGAGGGCAGTAGGTTTGCCACTCGTTGCCGCAGATTTTGCTGTGCTGGGTGTCCCAGAGCATGTAACGCGTGACGAACAGGTCGAGATGGCCGTCGTTATCGTAATCGAAGAAGCCCGCCGAACAGCTCCAGCCTCCGGCTTCGACGCCTGCTTTGGCGGTTACGTCGGTGAAGGTGCCGTCGCCATTATTGTGATAGAGGATATTTTTTCCGTAGTTCGTGATGTAGAGGTCGGGGAAGCCGTCGTTATCGTAATCGCCGACCGCTACGCCCATGCCGTAGTTGCCGTCGCCGGCGTTCGATAGGCCGGCTTCTTTGGTGACGTCTGTGAAGCTGCCGTCGGGATTCTGGCGATAGAGGCGATTCCAATTGCGGGGATCGTGGCGGTCGAAGGTTTCCGGCGGGTGCATGGGATTCGAGAGGTGGCCGCTATTGACCAGGAAAATGTCGAGGAGGCCGTCGTTATTGTAATCAAAGAGCGCTACGCCGCCGCCCATCGTTTCGATCAGGTATTTTTGCGGCGTGGGCGAATTCACGTGCTCGAAATCGAGGCCGCGGGGATGTTTCACGTCGAAGAGGGCTTCCTGGATGGGGATGGGGAGCGCGAGGCCCATGAGCGCCAACGATTCGAGGAAATTGCGGCGGCTGATGCGGTTCATGCGATTTAGCGGGGGCTCCGGATGCTCCAAGGAAAGGTTAGCAGAAGTGAGGCGGGGACGCATTTCGGATGCGGCGATCGTCGGTGGGGGTTCGGCTGTCATCGGCGGGGTACCTGGACGGCGCGGGAGATTGGAGCGAAAGCAGAGGGTTGCTATCGCTGGGAATGGCTGCACGAGAGATTCGCTGAGGCTATGACCTGCAAGTTAGAACGAAAGGTGGATGCCGGGAGCGGCATCCACCTTCGTCCGTGACGCTCGCTAGAACAGGAACTTCAGAGCGAACTGAATGAGCCTCGGGTTATTGAGTTGGCTGGTTACGAGTCCGAAGCCCGGGTTGTTTGTCTCGCTCAACGCCGCGTTGTTGCAGCACGCCGTGTTGGGAGGGCCAAACTGGACGCGATTAAAGGTATTGAAGAACTCTGTCCGGAACTGCAAGCCCAGCCTGTTTTCCGGGCCGAAGTTCGTCGTCTTGAACAGCGCGATGTCCCAGTTGTTGATCCCCGCGCCACGAAGCGTGGCATCGACGCGCGACTCATCGCCGAAGCCCCAATCGGCGGGCGCCGTGAAGCAGTTCGGGTTGATCCAGGTAATTCCCGACGGCGTTACCGTATGCGGTGCGCTCTTGTCGCATCCGGAGACAACATTCGGGCGCAACGTGCCGATTCCCAGATTCGCCTGATGACAACGGCGTTGATGCGCCGTAAGTGAGCGGCAATGGGAAGCCCTTCTGGAACGTCGTGACGCCATCGACGCCCCAGCCGGAAACAACCTTGCTCATCGCGCCGGAAACATCTGACATGTACTTCTGGCCGTGACCAAACGGCAGGTCATACACGTAGCTAATGACAAGACGCTGAGACACGTCCTGTGAGGAGAGCGACCTCTCACCTTTGAGGTTGTTCCAGTCCTGAACTTCTCCAACACCAGTCTCGAGCCAAGTGGTGAGCGTATCGGTGTTGCTCATGAGCTTCGCGTTGGTGTAGGCGGCCAGGAAGGTCCCGCCGTCCTTGAAACGCTTCGTAGCAGTGAGTTGGAACGAATTGTAGCTGCTGCCGCAACAACCGTCCCCCGCAAGACTGACTCCGCTATATTCCGGGTACGGTCGGAGCAATTGACCTGCGTTAATCATTGGGTTGGTTGACGGGTTGAGCGAACTCACGGTCGTAATTCCCTGGAACGGGTTAGCAACCGGCGCGATCAATGCGCCCTGCATTGATAGGTCGGCATCGGGAATCTGGTTGATTTGTGTGGCAGTCGGATTCGGCAAATGCACACCTCGGGAGCCGGCGTACGCAGCGTCCACGAAGATACCCCCTGGCAATTCCCTCTGGATATCCAGGTTGAACTGTTGCACATACCCGGGCCTCGGCTGGGTGTACGGAGCCTCATTGAGGTTTGTACCGGCGTTGAATGCCGAGACGTTGCCCCTGCCAATCGGAACACTGAGGTTCGGACCGAAGGGGCCATTGGTTGGGCAATTCAGCGTGCCTCCTGTCAACGCACAATTCGTTGCGGTTAACGTGCTGTTGGGAGTAATCCCGCCATTTGTACTTGCGAGCCAGAGAGTATTCGAGTCGTTGATCGGATCGTTGCTCGGGTTCAAGTTAAAGAAGACCCAGTTCGGGATGAAGAAGATACCGTAACCCGCGCGAATGACGGTCTTCTGGTCCCAACTATAGGCGACACCCAGCCGTGGCATAAATTGCTTTTTGTCCAGAGGCAAAGCCGTGCGCCCAGGATTAATGCCCGTGCCAACCAGGTAAACATCGCCAGGACAAGGGCTGCCGGCAGTGCCCTGGATACAGCCGGTAACCGTGCGGTTCGTCGCGGAGGGGTCCCAATACGTAGACCAATTATGACGCTCCGAGAAATTTCCCGGCAGATCGTAACGCAGGCCGTAGTTGATGGTCAGCTTCTGCGTGACTCTCCATGTATCTCCGAAATAAAAGCCCCGATACGTTTCCTTTTGCGCCACTAAGGCTGGAATCGTCGCTTCACCGAAACTGTGGTTAAACACGGTCGATTCATTCAGGCCATAGCCCAAGAGGAAATCTGCGAAGGAACTGCCGCCCGTTCCGCCGGTAAGCGCATTTGGCGCTGTCCAACTGCCGTTAAACGCGAAAGCGCCGCTGGCAATGTTCGTCTGGGCGTAATTATCATACGTCTCAATCAGCTGGCCACCGAACACCCAGGTGTGGCGCCCCTTGATCCAAGTGAGGCTGGGCGAGAATGCAACCTGCGTGTCGTGATCGGTGATGAAACTCTGACCTTGCGAGCAAGTAACGGTTTGGTCCTCGGGGGAGAAGCAGGGTGTGAACGGTGATCGGGCGGCAGCAGGGACGTCAGTATTGTAAGACGCAGGCCACCCGTATTGTGTTAAGTCAAAATTTGAGTTCGTTGGTGAACGGAGGTAATGGAACCGCGTCCCGCTGGCGTTGAGCGACAGAATTAAATCAGGGCGAATCGAGTAACTGTAATCGATCGCCAGAGCATTGGTCTGGTACGTTTCCGCGCAGCGATCTTCGCATAGACCCGTACCGAAGGGATCCGTCGGCAGATCGAGGAGATTGAAAAAGTTGTAGCGTGCAAAAATATGCTGCGTTGATGTCAGGTTCTGATCGACGCGCGCTACATACTGGTTAGTATTTCCACCCGAAGGGGAGTTTGCGACAAAGTTGGCCGTTTGCAGGCTGTTCGTCGGCATCGGAATGAACTTCAACTCGACCAGCGCCGCGGGATTTATTTCTCCCATGGGAATCGTATTGCCAGGGAACTGGGTGCGACCGCACGCGGCCGTGTTGGTGCCTGAACAAGTAGCAGTGTTTACGCTGAGCGGGTCGTAAATGGGGATGGCCGGGCCGTTCGCGGATGCGACGGCAGGGAAAATTCCGCTCCTTTCGTCCATAGTGGGCACTGTCGTGATGGTAGTCGAAGCAGTCCGCTGGCGGTAGCCGTCGTATGCGAAGAAGAAAAAGGTCTTATCCTTGATAACCGGGCCGCCAAAAGTGCCGCCGAACTGGTTCTGAACGTATGGGGGATTAACCGGCGCGAAGTAGCCCCTCGAATTCAGTACCTTGTTCCGCAAATATTCATATGCTTCTCCGTGATAGTCGTTCGAGCCACCCTTGGTGCTCAAATTGACGATACCGCCGGAGAACTTACCCCATTCAGGACCCAGGTTGTTGTATTGCACCTTGAATTCCGAAATCGCGTCTTGGTCGGGAATCAGAACGGGCAAGTTGATGTAGCCGATGTTCACGGGCTGACCATCAATGTATTCGGCGCTCTCGTTTCCGAACGAGCCGCCCACTTGATAGTTACCCCAGCTAAAGGGATTCTGGCCAACTTGCGAACCGCCGGAACCGCCTTGGGCGATTGCGGCAGGAGAAAGCGTGATGAGATTGAAAACGTTGCGGCCGTTCAGAGGAATCTCGTTGGTCTGGCGTTGGTCGATGACTTGACCAAGCGATGTGGTGGTGGGCTGGAGGAGCGGCGTCTCAGCGGTTACTTCCACGGTTTGGCTGACCGCACCGAGCTCCATGGCCACGTCAATCCGGACGGCCTGCTGCACTTGTACGACGACCGATTCGCGCTTGAAGTGCTTAAACCCCGTCTTCTCGGCTTCCAAGGTGTATGCACCCGGGTTCAGGTTGACAAACGAATAGAGTCCGTCCGGACCAGTGGTGAAGGTTTGTTTTGCGGTTGTCGCCGCGCTGGTCAAGGTGACTTGTGCGTCCGCAACGGCGGCGCCCGAGGCGTCCGTCACAGTTCCGGAAATCGAACCGAAGGTGGACTGCGCCGCGAGCGGCGAACTCAGCAGCATGGCGGCGAGACAAAACACAAAGCCAATAGCAAGCACACGCAGAAAACGATCCGACGACTTATTCATGAGTCTTTTCCTCCCCACAGAGAGGCGTGCTAGGCCTACCCACCCGGAAATACAAAACAGGCACACGACTCCACGGTCAAACCGAAGGCGGTTTAACGAGCCGCGGCGCAATAGTCAGGAGATTTGGGCACCCCGAGACACACCGTTTTCACCCAGACACCACCCATAAACACGCACTGCGCTACATACAACCCATCAGATTTTTCGATACCGTTGGGCGGACTCTAGCACTAAGAGCTCAAATTGCCAAGCGCTCAAAACGAACGCTTGCCGCACCCACCCTGGCAGCAACCTGGTATCGTTCCCAAAACTTGATAAGTCTTATAGACATTTTGAATATGGGTTGTCAACACAATATTCGATCTTGTGACGATTTTCGGGCAAATCGTTAACGGCGTGGATGCGGCGAGGCTCGCCGATCGATTTGGCGGTCCATGCGAAATTCCATTATTCGGATAGGCGGGCTAACGAGATCCGCTGGGTGCAGGTCCGGCGACGCGGAGCATCAACGAACTGCTGAATTTTGAACTATCATACTTATTCAGTCAGTATATAGTTCGGGGGGGGGGCTGCTTATTTTCGGACTGGCGAGTGCAGTGTGGCCGATTCGCAAGTGGCCCCGGCCCTTTCCCGCTGAACGGGAAAAACCGGGACCATGCCCGCGTGGTGCCGACTTACGAGCGATTACAGTTGGGGCGTGGCGGCATCAGCCTCTTCGGCCAGCTCCTTGACCGTCTGGAAAAACTTCGGAGTTTGGCCGGCAAACAGCCCATCCGCTGTGAACGATGCGATGGTTGCTACGGCGCCGGCAAATTTGTCGTCGCTCGGGCGAATCACTGCGCAATGGGGCAAATTGGCACTGATGAATTCACACGGAACGGGAAAGATCAGGCTAGGCTGAACCCGGCTGGGCGGTTGCAGCGGAGGATTATTGAAAAAATCGGGAAACGATAATCCGGAAATGGGGTCGGTAAATGGCGCCACCGGTTGTTGCACTCCGTTGCCCGCAAAATCCACCCATTCCAGAAAGTGCGCGACTTCGTCTCCGCCAATGCCCAAGCGTGATTTTCAGCACTTCCAGGCTGCTGACTTTCTGGCTGAGGGTGCCGTAGAGGCTCGAGCCGCCTTGTTCGATATAGCCGAAATGAAAGGCCGCGACGTTGGCGATCGCCTGGATATGATCGTTGCCGGGAAAGTTCGGATTGGAAGCGCCATTGAAGTCGTTGTTGTTGCGGGGAATGGCGGTGACGTTGTTGAGTTTGAGCGCCTGAGGGAAACGTAGCGCCGAAATCGGGATTTGTCGCGCTGCGGTAGCGAACGTACCAACTGGTGTCCACATTCAGATGCATCAGATTGGTGAGCCGGCCGATATCCTGCGCCCCGGTCGCCTGACTCCCCTGCAGCGTGCGGAACTCGTCAAGGTCAACCGGGTCCGCACCTTTGGACTGAAGGTATCCGTTCAGGAAGTTTGCGTGGCTGATTTCGTCAATGGTGTTGCTGGAGATGTATTGCGGGCCGTCGCCATCGAGATTGGACAAGGCGATCTGATAATTGTTCATTGGCTGGTTCGGGTTTATTTCCACCGGCGCGTTGTCGCCGATTCCGCCGAGTTCCGCGTACTGTATCCACAAATCACTTTCAATCAATTCCGCTGCGGCGAGGAAGCGAAGGATGGCGATGTCTCCCTTCGTCGGGCTCTCACTGCTTTCCTGTGCGAACGCGGTCTTTTCAGCGCCGAAAAGTCCAGCGCCGATCGTGACCGCGCCTGCCGCCAAAGCTCCCTTCTGCAAAAGGGAGCGCCGATTTAGCTGTGCGCTTCATCAGAATCCCGGGTGTTGTCCATAAGTCTCCTGTGCTTTCGAATTTCGATGCTTAGCCCGAGGGATGACGGTACTGGCGGTTAAAGCGGGGTTTGTCATCAGCGGAGTCAAATGAATGTCCGGTGCGTGTAAGAGTTTGGACAGCATCAAACCTTATGCTGACGGTGCGCGAATGGAAGGGTTGTTCGGGAAGGCGGTCACGGAAGGGACTCGAATACGCGGCGTGTTATAAGATTCTCGCCGCTAACCCATTCCGTAACTTCAGGTTCGTTCGACGTCGACTGGCTGCGGCGGAATTTCTGAAGTGGAATGACAGGAACAAGCGACCGGCGTCGCTGGTTCTCTAAAGGTACAGAAGCGCCTACCCCGAAACGAGACGTCCAAGAACCCAGGATTCAGCACGGAATTCCAAGGAGGTCCGAAATGCAAAGGAACCTACACCCCCAAGCTCAGTTCAGGGCGCTGGTGACAACATTGCTGCTGACTTTTGCGCCTTGCGGGCTGCGAGCACAAAGCGTTGCAAGCCCGCCTGCGGCTGATTCGACGCCGGACTTGAAAACTCTGGCGGAGATCGTGCGTCAGCTTCAGTCGCAGGTGCAGACGCTGAACTCTCAAGTGAACGAGCTTCGCGCGGGCCAGCGAGAAGCGCTGGTGGAAGCTGCGGCGTTGCGCAGTGAACTGAATCGCACTCGTGAGCAAATGGCGGCGCGGACAGGTGAAGGGTCCTCAAGCTATGGATTCTCTTCGGCGCCGGCACCGTCCATGGCGGCATCAGCGGATCGCGCGCATCGCGCCGAGCGCCTGCAAAATCGGGAGCGTCGTTGGCCGAGCAGCTTTCTCAGCTAGAAGATGACGAACGGCTTCTAAACGACAAAGTCGTGGAACAGAGCCAAACAAAAGTGGAGAGCGGTTCCAAGTATCGCGTGCGGCTTTCGGGAATTGTGCTGTTCAACGCCAATATCACCCGCGGCGCGGTGGATAATCTGGACTTCCCGCAGATCGCGACACCGCCCGAAACGCCTGGAACATCCGGAGCGTTCTCCGGGTCGCTGCGCCAATCACAAATCGGAATTGAGGCGTTCGGGCCGGACATTGCCGGGGCGCGCACCAGCGCCAATTTGAAATTCGATTTTGCGGGAGGCTTTCCGAATACACCCAATGGGACAGCGTTCGGCATCGTGCGACTGCGCACCGGGACGATCCGCCTCGATTGGGAACATACGTCCATCGTGGCGGGACAGGACTCTATTTTCTTTGCGCCTCTCACACCCACGACGCTGTCTTCTCTCGCGATCCCCGCTCTTTCCTACACCGGCAACTTGTGGAGTTGGACGCCGCAAATCCGGATCGAACATCGAATCAGCCTATCTGACACATCGAACCTGCTGTTGCAGGCCGGGATTTTGGACTCGCTGACTGGCGACATTCCCTCCGGGGACTACCGTTCTCCGACGGCCGGCGAACAATCGGGGCAACCGGCCTACGCGGCGCGCATCGCATGGAGCAGGCGCGAGTTTGGCAGGGACGTGACGGTTGGGCTCGGCGGTTATTACGGGCGACAGAATTGGGGGTTCGGCAGAAACGTGGATGGTTGGGTGGGAACGACCGACGTGACGGTTCCGCTTGGCGATTATTTTGACGTGAGCGGCGAGTTCTATCGCGGGCGCGGAGTTGGCGGCTTGGGTGGAGGCATCGGCCAAACGATCGTATTGTCCGGGCCGATCACCGATCCCGGGACCATGATTCGTGGACTTGACTCGATGGGAGGCTGGGTGCAACTGAAGTTCAAACCGAGGGCGAATTTCGAAGTGAATTTCGCGTATGGTCAGGATAATCCGTTCGCGAGCGAACTGCGGGCTTTCCCCGCAAGCGCGTACTATTATGGTTCGTCCCTTTCACGAAATCTCAGCCCCTTCGTGAATTTCATCTACCGTGTACGCTCCGACGTCGTGTTTTCGGTGGAATACCGCCGGCTGCAAACCTATACGCTGGATAGCGGTGCCAATAACGCGAACCAGATCGGGACCAGCGTCGGATATATTTTTTAGTGCCAACAATATGATGAAGGAGAAGTTCAAATTTCTATGCTGGTTCGTTTTATTGTTGGGGTGTGGAAGCTGTAATCAGCTGAGGGCGCAGGAACGGCCAGTTTCCGTAGACGTAAATATTGCACAACCGCAGGTGACGAACACCAAAGCAAACCGGCGAACACCGCGGCGGACGCCTCGAATGTGGCGATGTGGCTGGTACCGCTGGATCGCGCCGCGACGAACACTTCCGTAGCGACAACAGAGGGAAAGCCGCCGCGCCTTGTGCAGCGCAACAAGACGTTCGAGCCGCACGTCTTGATCGTGCCGGTCGGAACCGTGGTGGAATTTCCCAACAAGGACCCCTTCTTTCACAACATTTTCTCGTTGTATGACGGCAGAAGGTTCGATCTGGGCTTGTACGAGTCCGGATCGAAGCGCACGGTCACTTTCGACCGGCCGGGCGTAAGCTACCTCTTCTGCAACATTCATGCGGAGATGAGCGCGGTAATTGTTGCGGTGGAGACGCCGTATTTTGGGCTATCGGATCGCTTGGGCCACGTGGCCATCGGCAATGTTCCGGATGGCCGTTATCAGTTGAACGTGTGGTACGAACGCAGCTTGCCCGAAACTTTGAATGCGTTGACACGTACAGTGACAATATCGAATTCCAGTCGGAATCTCGGGCAGATTCGGGTTTTGGAGAATCCCAATTTCACGCCCGCCCACAAAAACAAGTACGGCCTGGACTACGTTCCCCCGCCGAATCCCGACTACGATCACCCTTGAGGATCCGCCGCCGCGTGGGGAGCCGAAGTGTAGGCAGGCGCGAGCCCGCTCGATGCCAAACCTTCTGCCTAGCCGATGATTTTACTTGCTGTTGACAATTCTTAGACAACTCGCTGACAACGCCGTCTCAGCTCTGTCTTAATTTTCTCCTCGGAGAGAATCGCTAACCTCAGCCAGCCTTCCCCCTCCAAGAGAGTCCGGCTGGGCTTTCGATTTTGTCCCTCGCACGACAGGCCGAAGATCGTGTCTCGGTCCCCCCGACCGGGACACGATTGTGGCCGTGGAAAATTAAGGAGATTAAAATGCGGAGAATTACACGCGCTCTAGTCGGAGTCCTCTGTGTGGGGATGGGAGCTTTGGTGATAGGCCCATTTCTCCTCGCACAAGACAACGACAGTATCTTGAAGAATTTGCACAAAATATCCACCATCGCGTCCACCGTTCCCACCAATCAAGACGTGAATCCGTACGGCGTGGCATTGGTTAAGCGCACTGATCGGGAATTTAACGGAAGGACATGTCCTGGTCAGCAATTTTAACAATTTTTCCAACTTGCAAGGAACCGGGACCACCATCGTCGAGATCGCGCCGAATGGGTCGCTCAGCCTCTTCGCTCAGATTGATCCCACCGCATTGCCCGGTCCGTGCCCTGGCGGGGTCGGTCTCACAACTGCGCTTGCTGTTCTGAAATCGGGATGGGTAATCGTCGGCAGTTTGCCGACAGCGGACGGCACCTCCGCAACGGCACAGGCTGGATGCCTCATTGTTCTCGATAGCAGCGGCAAAGCCGTGGAAACGATTCTATGGGTCCTTGATCAATGGCCCGTGGGACATGGCGGCATTCGACGGTGGAGATGAGGCGTCGCTTTTCGTCACCAACGTGCTCAACGGAACGGTCGCCGCCGGCGGTTCGGTCGTTAACCAAGGGACAGTCTTGCGCATCGATCTTGCGGTTTCCGCGAACAACATGCCGTCGATTGAGTCCATGACCGTTATAGGATCGGGATTTGCGGAACGCACCGATCCTGCGGCGCTCGTGATCGGGCTGACTGGAGTTGGATTGAGCCCGAATTGCGGCGATTCAGACGCCAACGACTGCGACAGCGACTGGAGAGGCCAAGAAGAGCCTGCTCTCTACGTAGCCGACACTCTGAATAATCGAATCACGGTGATTCCGCATCCCATGGGACGAGATCGGTCTGCGGGAACAGGCTTCACGCTTAGCACAGGAGGAAGCCTGAATGCTCCGCTGGGACTGACTGTTGCTGAAGGCGGCCACATCCTCACCGTCAACGGGGGCGACGGGTTCATCACCGAAATCACGCCGCGCGGCTCCCAGATCGCCAAGACGCATGTTGGATAGTTCCGGCACGCCGCCCGGATCTGGTGCGCTATTCGGACTCATCTTCGAGCCGGGACAAGGTGTCGTCTTTGTCGATGATGCTACGAACACATTGAACCTGCTCCATTAGAGCGTTCCGCCTCATAGGAAGCCGCCGCCGCGCCGCAGGAGCATCTGGAGCTAAGTGCTCCCGCGGCAGTGCGGCCAGATAAGCTATATAATGGATACACCGCAATCATCCGAGGAGGCCTTGCTCGGCCGGAGAAGTCCGCGCTCGCCCAAGGAAATCATAATCATATGGATACGGTATTAGTGGTTGAAGACAGCCGTCCGATGCAGCGGACTTTGCAGCGCCTGTTCGAAGCGGATGGGCTGCAGGTGCAAATCGCCGCAGACGGCGTTGCAGGACTCGACAGTTTTCGCAAACAGCCTCCCAGCGTGGTGGTGCTGGACTTGAAACTTCCGCGGCTGCCGGGAAAGGAAGTTTGCCGCGCATTGAAGGCACATTCGCCGATCGTGCCAGTGGTGGTGCTGAGCGCAAACAACGAAGTGGAAGACAAAGTGCTGTTGCTCGAACTCGGCGCCGACGATTACGTTACGAAGCCATTCAGTCCGAAGGAGCTGCTCGCGCGAGTGAGGCGGGCCATGCGTCGCGGACAGTTGGCGGACGTGGCCAGCCCGTCGAGCTACGGCCGCGGCCCACGACGTTCTGGCGTTTGACGAAATCCGGATTGACTTCACGAGCATGGTGGCGACGCGCGCCTCCAAGTCCCTCACCTTTACGGCGCAGGAATTTAAGCTGCTGAAGTACTTTGCGGCTTCCCCAGCACGCGTGATTTCCAGAGAAGAACTATTGAATGAAGTATGGGGATACGAAAATTACCCCACAACCAGAACCGTGGATAATCACGTCCTGCGATTGCGGCAGAAACTGGAGCCGGACCCGGCAAATCCGCGCTATTTTCACACCATGCACGGCTCGGGTTACAAATTCATGCCTGGCGATTCGAGCTTCGTTCCGGAGAAATAACTCCGCCTGCCGGGAGGTTCATGGCGCGCCTGCGACTTCGCACCCAGTTGCTCATAGCCACGCTTTTGATTATCTGCGCCTTGCTGGGCGCGCTGCTGCTGATCGTCCGCCATACAGTACGAGCGGAAATCGCGGAAGGCGTGCGGCAAAGCACGGCGGCATCGCTGCAGGCGTTTGAAAACGTCCAGCAGGACCGCGACCTGCAACTTTCCCGGACCGCAGCCATGCTGGCGCAGATGCCTACGCTGAAGGCGATGATGGCGACGGAGCACGCGCTCACGATACAGGACGCCTCCGAACCGCTTTGGAAACTGGCGGGAAGCCAGCTTTTTATACTCTCGGGCGTTGATGGCCGGTTTTTCGCTTTTCATGTTTCCAAACCTGGGTGGGAGAGCTCTCTTGCCGAACGGGACCTGAAGCGTTCGATCGAGCAGGGAGACGATGCGGCTTGGTGGTACGGCAATGGGCAGCTATACCGCGTTTTTCTGCGCACCATCCTGGCGGGGAGCGACGCCAATGAACGGCGGCTCGGGATACTTGCCGTGGGTTATCAGATCGATTCGACAGTCGCGCAACAATTGGCTTTGGCGTCGGGCGGGCAGATCGCGCTGGCAACGGGCGGCGAAATCATAGCGTCCACGCTGTCTCCTTCAGAACAGCACGTGTTTCAAAGCCAGATCCGTCAGGAGCCGGACGCGGCCAGTGAATCACGCGAGATCGTTCTAGGCGATGAGCCATTCCAGGTCGACACGGTTCTGATCCATCAAGGCCCGCCAGCCAGCGTGAAATGTTACGTACTGATGTCACTGCCAGCCGGCGAACGCTTTCCTCAGTCGCCTGAATCGGAGAATTCTGATTTTGGGTCTTTCGGCGTTCGTGCTGGCGGGATTGCTGCTCACGTTCGTGTCGCGGACCATCACGCATCCGCTGGACGATTTGGTCTCGGGCGTAAGAGCGCTGGCCCAAGGAGATTATGCGTATTCGATACGGCCGAGCGGCAGCAGCGAAGTGGCGGAACTGGGCGACGCGTTTTCCAAAATGCGCGGTGAAGTACTGGCTTCAGAGCAGCGCAGGTTTGCCATCGAACGGATCGCCGCATTTGGAAGAGCTGCGAGTTCCATCTCTCACGACTTGCGGCACTATCTTGCAGCGGTGGTGGCCAACGCGGAATTTCTGTACGAAGCGGAAAAGCTGAAGCTGAATCGCGACGAGATTTATGGCGAAATCAAAACCGCGTCGGAGCAGATGACGGATTTGCTGGATTCGCTCCGAGAACTTTCGCGGGAAGAAGGCACGATTTCTCCGCGTCCGGCGGAAATTGACCAGACCATCCGGCACGCGGTGGACGCGGTCCGCGCACGGCCGGAATTGCGGACGCGAACAATTTCGTTGCGCACGTCCGGAGACATGACGGGAATCTTCGATCCTAAGAAGATCGAGCGGGCCTTCTTTAACCTCGTTTTGAACGCGTGCGAAGCCTCCACGCAGACGCAACGCGAAATTGAGATTGATATCCGTTCGCTTGCGGAGCTGTTTGAGATTCGCGTAACTGATCACGGGACGGGCGTGCCGGTGGCGGTGCGCGCTACTTTGTTTGACCCGTTCGTGAGCTTCGGAAAATCGAATGGAACGGGATTGGGGCTGGCCATCGTCAACAAGGTGATTCACGATCATGGCGGTTCGGCGACGGTTGAGCATACTTCTTCGACTGGGACGACTTTCCTCGTGAGACTGCCGCGCACCCTACGCGTTTTGAATGAAGCGCCGCTCACGGTCAACAGCTAACAGTTTGCATGGTCGCTGCGACAACGCATGCTGCGAGTGACCCAAGGATTCGGCGAGCGTGTTGTTGCTTACCCGGCCGACGCGGAGGGTCCGCGAGCACCGCAGAGGAAATCCCTGCGGCGACGTGGAGCTGGCCGGTTCGGGAGCTTTACCCCCATCCGCGGTTTCATGTAGGTTGGACGGGATGGAATGAAGGAAAACACGATTGCGGTCTGAGGATATTCGAGCATGAGCCAAGAATCGGTTTATTTGTTCGACGTGGATAACACCCTACTCGATCACGACAGGGTCACGGCTGACTTGAAGAGGCATCTGGACTCCACGGTGGGCGCCACTCAAGCGCAGCGTTACTGGGAGATTTTCGAAACAATTCGCGGCGAGCTGGGATATGCCGATTACTTGGGATCTCTGCAGCGATACCGGGCGGAGTTTCCGGCTGACCCTCATTTGCTGGCCGTCTCGCACTTCTTGATTCATTATCCGTTCGCGAATCGCCTGTTCCCCGGCTCGCTGGACGCGGTGGAACATGTGCAGCAATGGGGGCAACCGGTCATTCTTTCAGATGGCGACGTGGTCTTTCAGCCGCACAAAATTTCTGGGTCCGGACTGTTCGAGCTGTTTGACGGCCGGGTGCTGATTTACGTACATAAGGAAAAGGAACTGGACGACATTGAAAGACGATTCCCGGCGAAACGTTACGTCGTGATTGACGATAAAATACGCATCCTGCAGGCAATCAAGAATAGTTGGGGCGCACGGGTAACGACCGTGTTCGTGCGACAGGGACATTACGCTCACGATGAACGTGAGATAGCGAAGTATCCCGCCGCGGACGTTACGATCGAGCGCATCAGCGATTTGCTCGACTTCGACCGCCCCCCATCCGCGTTCGCGTAAGGCCGGCAGGGCTAGTCGGCGTGATATCAGAAACTCTGCGGCAAAACAACCGGGCCTTTGGCGCGCGAATGAACATTGTTCACAAACGCTGTGGCGAACGTTACAAACCGATTCATCCGTCGAATGCGGATCGGGGCGATCGCAGGCGCCGTCGCCAGCGCTGCGTTGACGATAGCCTCATTTTCTTGCTAAAAGGCGCCGAACGGTGGCGTCGCACAAGTTCATTGTGTCCGGGGCAGAAAGAGGAGTACCATCCGCACTCTAGGGTAGTGTCCGGGCTTTGATGATGTTCAGGATTCCGGTTTCAGCCGCAGCGAAGCTCCTCTAGCAGTTTTTGACGGTTGGCGGAAGTAGCTGCAGGTTTTCTCGAAGATTTTGGGGCGACGATGAAACATCCCCTTCATCTTTCTGCACGACTCGCGGTTGCCAGCTGTGTTTGTGCCTGCCTGGTTTCGGTTGTCTGGGGCGCTCCTCCTTCCCAATCATCCTTCTCCGAGCCGCAACAAGTGCAATCGCATGAACCGGCAATGGCGACAATTCCGGGTCCTCTGCGTTCTTTTCTGCGTATGGCGGGGATCAGTCAGAAAGTTTCCTCCGAAGAAGTGATGCCGTTGCTTGCCCGCAACGTCTTCATTATCGGTTATGAGGGAACAGGCTCGAGCGCGCACGCAACCGAGTTTCTGATACTCCTCAGGCGATATTTGCAGCAGGCGCGGGAGCTGACAGCCTTGGCGGGAACCAGCGGAGTGATTCGCGTAACGAATTGCAGCGACGCGAAGCAATTGCTGGATATCTTGGGCTACCGCACACGTCCGGACTGCGGAAAGAGCAGCACCTACGTGGAGACCGCGGATGCGCGAAGAGCGTTTCTTACGATTGACTCTGGGTTTCCTCTCCCTGAACTGGAGAAAACTCTGCAAGGCGGCGCGCCGTTCGTCTATCCGTACCCGAGCTCGCTCGTACCCATATTTTTGACGGAGCGCGATTGGGGAGCCTCCAGCAAACCCGGCCGCAACGACGAAAACAGCGGCACTTTGCTGGATGTGCTGGTGCACGATTCCTCGCTAGCCCATCTTTATTACGCATGGGCGCATATGGATCCCGAAACGCAAGCCACTCTGCAGCGCTCGCCGGGAATGAAAAAGCTGATCCCGCTCGCTACCAATTTGGATTTCTACGGAAGCTATCTTCTTGTGCGCTCCGGAAGCGTCGTTGTGCCCGGTGGTTCTGCTGCCGAACCCGCTTGGAGGGACTTGGTTGGCGCAAACCCGCATTCGCCATCGGAATTTATTCCGCGGCTCTTAAGCAAAGACGACGGCTGGCTGGCCGCCTACTTCGATTCGCTTTCGCGCGTACCTCGGGAGCAGCAAGCGCACTTCGTCGAGTCTTCCCGGCTACGCGGTTACTACCAAGCGCTACGCGGGAGGAGTGCGATCCCGAGCGCAACGGCCTCCGTGTTCCGTCCGGATCCCACGCTCTTGCTGTTGATTACTCGACTGCAATGGGAGCCCGACGGCAATCCGCACGTCCCTGGAGGCATCCAAGCGTGGACGAACATTCTCAAGCAGAAATCCGTTGCTGAAGCCGCTCACAGCGCGCAGGTGGAAACCAAGGGTTGGAAGACATCCGACGGACTCCTGGAGGTTATGATTGCGCTCTCCCGGTTGTATATTGACGGAGGACCGACCGACGCCTTTCTTACTCTCAGCGAAATTGACGCCAAGCGACCGGAAGGGCGTCGCTTGAGCGCATCCGCGGTTGCGCTGATGGCCGCCAAATACCGGCAATTTCGCGACCAGTACTTGATCTTCTCCGAATTCCCCGAGCTGAGCGATGCGTCCATCACAGCTTTCGTGACGACCGCTGAATCCCTCGGCAAAATTCCCGACCACACGCTGCGCGGCAACGCGATGGGAATTTTTGAAGCCAATGCCGGGCTTTGGCAAATCCTGGCGCGGCAAGGCGAGATCGCCCCGGCCAAGCAGGATGAATCCTTCCAGGAAATGATCAAGCCTTTCTCGCATGTGTCTTCATCCGATCAGCTTTTCGATGCGGGACGCAACTCGCTTGGACAAGTCGTGCGCGCGACGAGCAGTGAATCGCGGCGCTCGCAAGATGAAATCGTGGAGTTAATGGCTGGCCCACGCCAGACGGATACGGAGGGCCAGCGTGTCCACCGGGAAATGGCCGATCGGATTCGGCTCGTACTAGACGATCAGCGTCTCGTTTCCCTCGATACTCTTCTAACGCTAGGAGACGCCCTGCGTGCTACGGCGCATGGAAATCCGCCGGACGCAAACCTGCTCCCGCTGGCCGAGGAGCTCACCGAATTCCAGATGCCCCGCCCGATCTTTACCAGTGGCGAGAGAACCGAATTTACGACCGGAACTTATAACAACCGGCACACAGACTTGGAAATGCGCACCGACGTCGCCAAGATTATCAGCTCCAAGGCTTCCGGCGCGGAATTGGAGCAAGCCCGCGGAGAACTTGTGCCGTTCTTGAGAGACACGCTCGTCGGGCTGAATTATGCCTATTACGAACCGCCCGGCGCGCAGGCTCTCCACAATAATCCGCTTCTGGTGCGATCCCACGACTTCGCCGGTGAAACCGTGATGGGAATTGAAGACTCGGTGTGGCAAAAGCCACGGATATTTGGCATCGGCTCTCCGGCGGGTGGCGGCGCTCACCTCGTCGGATCGCTCGCGGACTTACCTTACGAGCTGGCCCAATTAGAGCAAGATTTCATTTCTCCGGTAAACGTGCAGGCTCTGATCTGGCCAGACGTCACTCCCTGCGTTTTGGCCGACTCTGTCTTGCCGCGCTGGTGGAACGTGAGCGCGACTGAGCTGCACGCCGTCGCGCTTTACCAACGCGCCGGAGAGGAACTCGTCGCATCTGCGGCGCAAAACGCGGAACTGCGCGCGAAGGTAATCGGCATCTTCTCCGACCGCATGATTCCCCGGCGCGCGGCGCAGTTGGATGATGCGCTGCAAGCGGGTCGGCTGACCGAACTCTCTTCGCGAGTCACCCCGGCTGATACTTTCTATCTCACCGCGGAATTTCAGCGCAGATTCCCAAGCGACACTTCGTCATGGGGAGCGGCAGGTCGAGAATTGCAGGAATTGTCACGGCAGCATCCTTCTGATCTGAGCTGGGAACGGATTTCGCGGGATTTCGGGGTACCACATCCGGTCTTGGCGCGAACCTATGGCCGCGAACTGCTGAACCTGGCTCCATTCCCGATGTTCCAAGGTTATTCCAGCCGCTTGCTAGCCGAAACTTGGGATTCCACGAATTTGTATTGGGCTCGCTTGGCTGACGAGATGGGCTATGCGCCGGTGGCGCTGAATCGGCTGGCACCCGAGCTCACTGTTCGCATGGTTACGAAGATATTTGCCACCGATCTGAACGATTGGCCGGCATTGCTTCGCGCGATGCGCGAAACGGGAGAAGAGTTTCGACAGGGTAAGCTCGCGTTGCTGCCGTTGAGTGCTGGCATAACGCAGCCGTAGGCGGCGCCGGCGAGGCCGGGCAATCCACCCGTTGCTCGATGACCCTTGCGAAAATGAGGCAGCCAGTACGACCGAGGTCCATCATGCTCAAGAGACTCCTGCTGTTTGTCGGCCTTTATTTAGCGATCTCAGCTTTCTTTGCAACCCCCGCCGTAGCCCAGGAAGTTAGCCCGCCGCGCATCAACGTCACCGTGGACTTGGTCCAGTTGAACGTGGCGGTGACCGACAACAAAGGCAAATACATTACCGCGCTTCGTCCGAAGGACTTCGTCGTCACCGAGGATGGGATTCCGGAAACGATCGCTAGATTCGGTGAAGGCAACGAAACTGTCCGTGCCGTGCCGACTGCTTCGCCGTCAGATGCTGAAGTGCCCAACCCGCCCGATCCCGCGCGGGACCCGCAGAAGGACACGGGCGAGCGAGTTTCTGCAAGCGAGCTGTCGTCCTTGGTGACCGGCGCCAACGTTTTTGTTCTGTTCGACACGAGCAACTACATGTACCGAGGTTTTGTGTTTGCGCAGGATGCGATCGCGGATTTCGTTCGATCTCTCGAAGGTGCGGACAAAGTAGCGTTCTATTCCTACAGCCGCGACCTTTCTCGCGGTACCGTACTGACCGCTGACCGCGCGCAAGTCATGCGTGTTGCGCGCACCACCGTAGCCGGAGACGATGCCGCGCTCTACAATTGCCTTTTGTTGACGGTGCAAGACGCCGCGCACTTTATCGGAAGAAAGGTGATCGTGGTGTTCTCGAATGGTCCTGACAACGCCAGTACCGTGCCACCCGAGCAGGTGGCTGAGTTGGCCCAATCAACCGGCACAACCATCTATATGGTCAGTACGGAACAAGCGCACATCGAGCCGATTTCGAACGCGGTGTTTCAACGGATGACCGCGGCCACCGGGGGCAAGGTCTACTTCGCAAGAAACTGGAAGGACGAACAAAACGCGTTTGCCTCGATCCGGGATGACTTGGCTCATCTTTATTCTCTCAGCTACTACCCGATGCCGAATCCCAATCGCGGCTGGCGCACTATTACCGTGAAGCTCGCGAACGGGCAATCCAAGAAGTATCATGTGCGAACTCGCGCCGGATATCGCTTGAGGAACTCTCGATTATCCGCAGAGACCGTTTCGGCGGCGCAACCGCAAGCAAGTCCAGCGCAACCCTAAGCGGCGAGGAAGGTTGGCTAGACAGCCTGCCCGGATGTCGGCCTTTGTGTCGCCGCAAATCCCGAGCAGGCAGTCGCAGCGATTATCACGCACTCAGCGGACGGAACATTGCGAAGTCACGTGAGATCACGCCAATCGCGTGCTCCAGCCTCGGCTCTCGAGAGAAGCCTCTTGCTTGCTGGCCGCTGCCGAGAAGCCATGCTTCGGGGTTCGGTTCATTCGGTGAATCGCGCGCCGCGCATTGCCTACTCAGAAGCGTGCTCTACCTGCTCCACGACCTTGCTGCGCCACAATACTCGAATCATGGCGACGAAGGGCACTGATAGGTAGATGCCCGCGATTCCGCCGGTCGCTCCGCCGACCATCACCGCGAAGATGGCCATCAGCGGATGGATTTCGAGTTCGTGGCCCATTACGCGAGGCGAAATCCCATAGTCCATGAGCATCCGCCAAAGGCCGATGAGGCCGGCCATCCAGATCCAGTGCGCGTGCGTCATTGCGCCGATGCTGATTATCACTACGGCCGAAGTCATCCAGCCGGCGACGGGGATAAACTCGAGAATCCCGGCGAGCAGGCCGAGAGCGAGAAAGTGAGGGTAACCCAGCAAGAGAGTAGCGACGGAGAAGAACATTAGCGAGAGTACGGCCAGAGTCACTTTCGCGCGGATGTAGTGATGCAGCATGGAGTTCAGTTCTCCGGCGAGAGACTGAAATTCTTCAAGGTTATCTTTCGTGGCAACCATGCGAATGAGCGAATCGACCATAACCGCGCCATCGCTTAGGAAGAAAATTGCGAGTATGGGGATCACAACCAAGCCGGCGGCAGCCGATAAAGCAGAGCGCTCCAATCCTCTAGCTACGCCCTCGATGCTGGCGTGGTGCTGAACGAGAAGCGACTTGAGGCGTTGCTGTTGAGGCTCGCTCCAGCCATATTTGCCTCCGATTTGCGTAGCGATTTCACCGGTCGAAATCTCAGCAACGAACGCGGGCATCTGCTTCGCGAGCTTCGTGGTCTGGCCGAGCGAGCCGGGCGCAACGAAATGGATGGTGAGGGGGATCAGGACCAGAAGGCAGAGATAAGCCTCCGCCACGTGAGGGCCCCTGAGGTTTCTAAAAATGAAGGAGTGGCGCTGCAAAAACCGGACGATCGGATCGATCAGATACGCGAAAAGAATTGCGAAAGTGAAGATCACGAGCACGCCGCGCGCGACATAGACAATCGCAAGCACGACAGTGAATAGCAGAATCGTGCAGAGTACGTTGACGGTGCGGCGATCAGGAAATGCCATGTGTCTTCCGAACGAAGCGATGGCTCCAGCGCTACTGCGTTTGGCTCTCCAACTTCTGTTTGATTGACGCCAGCGCCCGCTCGAGCGACGAGCGGGTTTTGTCAACGGCGACGTGGCGCACGATGCCGCCTTTAAATCCCGTGAGACCGGCCTGTTGCGAACCTTTGAGCGTGATCAGATAGAAGCTATGCTCACCTGGAGCGGTGCTCCGGACGCAAACCGTGAGATCCAGCGCGGTTTCAAAATAATGGCTCGCGTAGAGCTGCTTGACCGCGATCGCATAGGCAGGCTCCGTGGAACCCACGCCATGAAAAACGATGGCTTGCACGATCCGCAGCGTGGGCTTCAAGCCGAAATTGATCTTTTCCCAATAAAACTGGGAGCGAAACTGGCCCGAGGGTGCGGCCGGGTAATCGAGCAGGTAGCGATCCAGGTCCGGAAGGTATACCGGAAGCGCCTTGGAGCGGCTGAGCAAGGATGCGAACGTCTCGGCGACAGCCGTGGGATGTTTCTTGTCGCGATAGGTGCCGAGGGCTTCGTTTCCACCGTGTATATATTGTTGCAGAGCTTCGAGCGCCATTTTCTGGCCGAGACGATTTACCTGGTCCGCGACATCGGGAGCGGACCAATTCACCTGTTTCTGGAATTCCTCCATTGACTCGGCTGGAAGCTGGACCTTGCAGTCGTCCGGCTTGCAGTTCTTCAGTTCCTTGATGTCGTCGTCATCGAGCGTGAAGCCCTCGAGATCGGACAGCTGCGGCGGATCGCTGAATTTGCGGATCGCGAGATAATCGGGCAGCTTGCGGAGCTGGTCGATATCCGAAGCAAACTTAAGGTAGCTATCCGGAGTGGAATTGATGTAGACGGAGCCGAAGACGAAGACTTCGTCCGGGGTGGGCGATTCAATTATTTTCGCGATGGCCTTGCCGCTGTGGATTGAGGCGATCTGACCGTCGCTGAGCCCGGCATATTCGCGATAGAACTTGTCCGGCTCGTCGCTTTGGCCGCTCGTAGACTGTTGCCATCCAAACAGCGAAACGAGGGGAAACTGGAGCAAAAGAACGATCGCGGCGAGCCCAAGGCCGATTCGCAGGTGACGGGCGCTCGCAGCGTTGACCGTCCGGTTGCTGCCCTTTATATAGCGGTCCCTTTCTTCTACGCTGAGTTTCATGCGCCGGCGCTCCTGGCCTGCATGGCCGAGTCCATCAGTCAATTCAGGTCCTGCACGTCTCGTAGCGAAGCAGTCCCATCATATTTTGCGCAAGCCGCCGGCGGGCGCGCTGGACGCGAGACTTTAGAGCGCTCTTCTTGATGCCAAGCAGCTTGATCGATTCCGTCGTGGTAAATCCATCCACATCGCGAAGCAGAAATGCCGCGCGCGTCAAGGAAGGCAGCCGGTCAATATGTCGTGCAAGCAATTCGCGCAATTCCACCTGTCGGCAAGACTCTTCGGGCGTAAGTCCGTCGTCAACTGGTTGTAGCACCGAGCCCTCGTCGTCGGGCGCCTCGTGCAGTGAAACTTCCAAGAAGGGTTTGCTGCGGCGACGAATCATCAGGGCTGAATTGATCGTAATTCGTGTAAGCCAGGTGGAAATCGACGAGCGACCTTCAAAGGTGTGAAATTTCGAATAGGCTTTGCGCCAACTATCTTGCACGGCGTCTTCCGCGTCCTCTTTGTTCCGTAACACGCCAAGCGCGACTCGATGCAGTCTGGGCGTGTGTGCTGCGAAAAGTCGCATCTGAGCCTCGGAGTCCCCCGCGACCGCTCGTCGCATCAGGGTTAGATCTTCATCGGCGGTGGCACGGGCGGGTTGTTCACTCGCTGAAGAAGGTGGACGAACAGGCGTGAGCTTTCGAGCGCGACTCTTGTCCGTCGCGAAAGCTCGAACAGACATCCCGTGGTACCTGGCAAGATATTGTAGGGCGCTCATTAGTACTGAATTCCTCCTAAGCCAAAGGCTCTTTACGGAAAGCAATTAGCCTGCCGAAGTGCCGCCCGCACAGGGTCGGTAAGTTGCTTCCCCGCAACGATTTCGAGAAACAGGAAGGCGGCCGAGTGGATGAAAACTCTGCGTGGGTGTCAATAAGCTGGCAGGTGGCAGTCATCAACCGATCAATCACGCTCGCAGAGTCAAGAGTGGACGGAGGCGTGGCAGGAATTCGCGCATGGGTCTGCGCAGTCGCGTGGGAAACACTAGGATGGGAGACGGCGATGGGCGACAACAAAATGCTACGAATTGCACGCAGCCGACAACCGCACGTGTCTGCAGGTAGCATGTCTATGTGAGTTCAATGCGCCAGGGCCATTTCTTAGCGATCGAAGCGCGCATCTAGGCTTCGAGCAATCCCAAGCTTCTTCATTCGGAAGTAAAGCGTTGATCGGTTGAGTCCCAAGCGCGCTGCCGCTCCACCTGGCCCCGAGAGTATCCATCGCGTCTCTTTCAGTGTGGTCAGAATATGATTGCGCTCAACTTCTTCCAGGGTTTGCGCCCGATCGGGGTTTTGGCCAGGCGCGATGCGGCTGCTTAGGTCTTGGTGTGCAATCCGCAGGACAGGACCGGAGCTTAGAATTACGGCGCGTTCAATTACGTTTTCCAATTCTCGAATATTCCCTGGCCACGGATAACGCTGCAACGACTCCATCGTGTCCGACGAGATCATGTCTATCGTCTTGCCGGCTTTTCTCGCGACCCTCTGCACAAAATGCTGCACCAGGAGCGGAATGTCCTCTGGCCGTTTGCGCAGTGGCGGAAGGAATATAGGCACAACATTTAAGCGATAGTAGAGGTCGCTGCGAAACTCTTTTTCAAGAATCATCCCCTCTAAGTCACGATGCGTCGCAGCCACGACGCGAACGTCCACCCTCCTCGTCCGAGTGCTGCCCAGTCGTTCGAATTCTCGTTCCTGCAACACGCGCAGGAGTTTTGGCTGGAGTTCGAGCGGAATATCGCCGATCTCATCCAAAAATAATGAGCCTTGATCGGCAAGCTCGATGCGTCCGACCTTCTGCGTGATGGCTCCGGTGAAGGCCCCGCGCTCATGTCCGAAGAGCTCGCTTTCGAGCAGGCCGCTCGGGATTGCGGCGCAGTTAAGCTTCACAAAGCTTTGGTCTTTTCGACGGCTGCAATTATGGATGGCGCGGGCGATGAGTTCCTTACCGGTGCCGGTCTCGCCGAGCAGAAGCACAGTCGAATCTCCGGGCGCGACCTGCTCGACCATTTGCAGCACTCTTCGCAGCGCTGAACTCTGGCCAATGATTTCCTCGAATCCAATCTCGTTCCGAGTCAGTTCGCCGACGACATTGAAGCTGGCCAACTCGGCGCCGGATCGAGGAGCTTGATGACGGACGTCCTCAAGCACAAAACTATGCAATGCCATGGCAGCGCCCTCCTGGTCCGCTTTGGATGCTATAGAGGAACATGGCGAGGATCACTTCTTTCGCCTCCGTTTTCGGTTTCGGTTCCGGGTTCCATCAATCCAGCCTCGAACATAGGCTGGACAATTTTTGAGTGTGATTTTGTCTTTTTCGCACTTCCCGAGGAACTGAACGACTTCGCGATCAACCAAAGTTACATCCTTCAAGTCCAGTTCGATTCGAGAGATGTTCCGGTCTGACGCGATCATTAACTCCAATTCCGGCACGTTTTCCCCGGTCAATCGACCGATAAGCGTGAGAACAACTTCCCCGTTGGCGCTTCGCAGAATCCTGAACACATACCGGCAACTGCAAAGCGATAGCCAATGTACGCTTTTGAAAAGAGGTCACTTACGCGGATGGTTGATGGCGGGTTTTCGCCAAATGTCGGAAAGTCGCCAAATCGCAACACCGCGAGCGTAGGCTCCGGTCGGTTGCGCTAGATCCGTCGTTGTTTGCGTAGCGTAGGACATCTGGACCACGACTCCTTTCTTTTCCTAGCTTCGGCGTCCTTAATAGCATTCCCGTCTCCATTCGACAGCCTCGCGGAACTGCTGATGACATTGCGGTTGGCATCAAACGCGATGGCTTCGTTCACTCAATCGCAATCAGGTGTCGGCAGAGCGACACGGCAGGGTGACGCTGTCCAACATTCGCCGCCGCGTTGCGCAGGGCAGCAGCCTCAGCGGGGTCTAGTTGCGCAGCTATCGAACAGCTGCAATTTCGGGTTTACAATAGGCCGAAAATGGTGCTCACGAATATTCCCACGGTATTCGTTATCGATGATGACGCCGGCATTCGTGCAGCGATATAGGGCTTACTGAAATCCGCAGACCTGCGGTCTGAATGCTTCGAGAGGGCGGAGCAATTCCTGCAGAGAAAGCTCGCAGTTCGTTCTCGAGATCCTACGATGATCGTTTCAAGTATCCAACTGAGCCTTGAATCGGCTCTTATCGATTTTCAGCGACCGAATTTTCGATTCCAGCGTGGACCGCGGGATGCCCAACTTGGCTGCAGCTCCTGTGGATCCGAACACCCGCCCGTGACTTTCTTTCAATGCTGCCTCAATCATGCTCTTCTCTTGTGCGACGAGTTTCAGAGGAAGCTGAATCTGGTCTTTCGGTTCTGCCGCAGACGGCTGCTGCGGCAACCAGCTTTCGTCAATCGAGAAACTTTCCGTTTCGCAAAGTAACACCGAACGCTCGATGACATTCTGTAATTCGCGTATATTTCCGGGCCAAGGATAGCTCTGCAGCAATTCGAGCGTCTTCTTGCTGATGTCCCGTATGTTCTTACCCGCTTTTCGCGCGTAGCGATCAATAAAGTATTCAACCAACAGGGCAATGTCCTCCCCGCGCTCGCGCAGAGGCGGAATCTCAATCGGGAAAACATCCAGGCGGTAAAACAGATCGCTGCGGAAGGAGCCAGCGCGGATGGCAGCTTGCAAGTCGCGGTTGGTGGCTGCGATCACCCGAACGTCCGCACGGATCGGACGAGTGCCGCCGACGCGCTCAAACTCGTGCTCCTGCAAAACGCGCAGCAGGGCCACTTGAGTCTCGGGTGGAAGATCTCCGACTTCGTCGAGGAAGATTGTGCCTCGATTTGCCAGTTCAAACCGACCCAGGCGCTGCTGAGTGGCGCCGGTGAAGGCCCCCTTCTCATGGCCGAACAACTCCGAGGCGATCAGGTCACGCGGGATTGCCGCACAATTCACGCTCACGAAGGCGCGCGAGCCGCGATTTGATCGTCGGTGGATGGCGCGTGCGACGAGCTCTTTGCCGGTTCCCGTTTCGCCCACGATGAGCACGGTAGAGTCACTTCGGGCGACCTTGGAGATGCGTGAGAGTACGCTTTTCAAAGCGGGAGACGTACCAACGATCTCTTCAAACATCGAGGCTTTGTCGATTTCTTCACGGAGAGCGACGTTTTCACTCTGAAGCCTGTCCTCAGCCTGCTTGCGCTCATCAATATCGGTAGACGTCACGTACCAACGCTTGACCTGTCCCTTGTCGTCGTGCAGCGGATTGTATCGAACTAGAAACCAACGATGATTTCCATCCGCTCCCTGCACCCGCATCTCCAACTCGTAAGCAGAGCCACTGGAGCGAGGACCATCGGAATACGCGCGCGCAACCCGTTCCCGGTCGTCGGGATGAATGAACCAGCCCGGACGGAAAAAATTTCCGGATGTTTGCCGCCATTGTTCAAGACTAAGACCCACGTAGTCGAGCGCAATGCGGTTGGCATAAAGACGTTCGCCGCCGGGCCCAAATACCGCCACCTGCTGAGACGAGAGGTCCAACATCTGCTGGAGCTCTCTCTCGCGCTCTCGGATGTCTGCTTCCGCCTGGCGCTGCTCGCTAACATCGGTAACTGCCCCCACGAACTCAAGATTGCCCGATGCATCCTGAAATGCCTGGGCAAGGGCGTGGACGTGCTTGATTGCTCCGTTCGGCAGCAGCAGACGATACTCATGCTCGAAGTCGGAGCCGGTCTCGGATGCGCGCTCAATCACCTGCTGAGCGAGCGCCCTGTCCTGGGGATGTATGCGCTGCGAGAGCATATCCAAGGTCGGCTGCTCGGCACGCTCGTACTCGAAGATGCGGTAGGTTTCATCTGACCAGACAATCGTTCCGGTACCAGGTTTCCACCCGAAGCTCCCGGTGTGGCTGAGTCTTTGAGCTTCGGCCAAATAGGCTTCGCGCCGCCGGAGCTCCTGCGTCAGCAGCTCGTGCTCAGTGACGTCTATGGCGCTGCCGACGTATTTCTTCAGGCCTTGGCTGTCCGCAAAAGGAACACCGACGCAACGAATGTAGCGGACCTCGCCATCGGGTCGCACAATGCGCTTGGTGGCGTCGAAGGGCGTCGCTTGCGCCACCAGCCGGTTGATCAAATCTGCCATGGATTGGCGGTCCTGCGGGTGGACGAATCCTAAATATTCCTGAACGCTAGGCATCTTGCCTGCGGGGTCGAGGCCGTGCATTCGAAATAATTCGGGAGACCAGTAGTCGAATCCCGCCGGGTCGAAGGCCCAGCTTCCCATGTGGCCAAGACGCTGCCCTTCGGCGAGATAAAACTCGCTTCTTTGCAGGGCCTGGGCATTTCTACGGAGCTGTTCTTCCGCACTTTTACGCTCCTCGATATCCAGGCTGGATCCATACCACTTGACGATGTTGCCGCCCTGATCCCGTAGTGGCACCTTGCGATGGAACATCCAGCGGTATTCCCCATTGGCTCTGCGGACCCGCGTTTCGTATTCGAAGATCTCTCCGCTCGCAAGACTGGCTCGCCACTTGGTGACAATTCCATCAAGGTCTTCAGGGTGAATGAAAGCCGTCCAATTCCAGCCGGCCATTTTGTCCAAAGTGACGCCCAGGTATTCCAGCCAAGGTTTATTGAAGTAATCGAGGTAGCCGTCTGGCCTGGAGGTGTGTATCAGCGCGGGAATCGAGTCGACCAGAAGCTGAATATTAAACGGCTCGGATTCTGGTTTCGAGGAGGCCATAGCGGGCATTATATTCACACTTTAGGCCCTTTAACATCCTGCTTCGCGATATCCGCCTTCGCATGCCGCGTGGCCGGTCGTGTGCGGCGCAGGATCGTCAATAATCTGCACAGCCGAGAACATGTTGACACCCGCTCGCCAGCTCTGTATATCCTCAGGGTCATAAGGCTCAACGTTTTCAGGCAGATGCATGAGCAGGTCGAGTGGGGCTCGAATTGCCTTGACTCAACCCGGGGCCAAATAGAGGAGGTCTATCAATTATGGCGGCCGCAAGTGCTCCCGCACCTGAACCCGCGGCGGCGACACCGCACGCACCCGAGCCGCCGAAGCCAAAGCCGAAGTGGCAGACGTATGGGACTCCGGTGCTTGTGGTGCTGTTGGCGGCCGCGGTGGTGTTGACGATCACGCGGAACTGGAACGCGTGGGAAGGCGGCCACATCGAGCAAGTCACCGACGACGCCTACGTCCGGGGCGATCTGACGCCGCTCGGCACGAAAATTTCCGGCATCGTGCGCGATGTCAAAGTCTCCGACTACCAGGAAGTTCATAAGGGCGACTTGATCGTCGCTTTAGATGATGACGACTACCGGGCGCAAGTGGCGCAGGCCATCGCGGCAGTGGAAGCGGCCAAGGCTGCCATCGAGAACAATGTCCGGCAGCGCGAGCTGCAAGACGCCAAGATCGATAAGGCTCTAGCGGGAATCGATCAGGCACGCGCGCAGATCACAGCCGCTCAGGCCGGCATCGATGCCGCGCAGGCGGAGGTGGTGCGCTCGAAGGCTGAACGCACCCGGCAAGAGGCTTTACTGCAGACACGGTCCGCCACGCAGCAAAAGGTTGAACAGGCGGTGGCAGACCAGGAGGGGTTTGCGGCGCAGTTGGCGAGCCGCCAGGCTGACTTGGAAGAGGCGAAAACTCAACTGCGCAGCAATGAGCTGTCGGCGGAGGCGGAACGCCGTGCCAAGGCCGTCCTGGAATCGCAAGAGGGGCAGCTCGTGGCGGATCTCCACGGGAAGGAGGCTGCGCTCACCGATGCACAAGTAAACTTAGGCTATACGACGATCGAGGCGCCCGGTGACGGCACGGTCGGCGAGAGGCAAGTGCGTCCTGGACAGTTGGTCTCGCCGGGCACGCAAGTAATTTCCTTCGTCAGCAAGATTAAATGGGTGCAGGCGAATTATCGCGAAACGCAGCTCACCAATGTGAAGGTTGGCGACGTTGCGGAGATCGCCGTGGACGAATATCCGGGCAAGGTGTTTCACGGCAAGGTGCTGGAGATTGCGCCCGCCAGCGGATCGCAATTCGCACTGCTCCCGCCCGATAACGCCACCGGCAATTACACGAAAGTGGTGCAAAGAATCCCCGTCAAGATCGCGCTCGATGATCCCAGCGTTGCAGCTACCTTGCGTCTGGGCCTTTCCGTCGTCGCCACCGTGCGCACCAAACACTGAGCGGAGCGCGCGATGGCTGCTGCAACCACGGCTGTACGTTTACCACCACCGACGCAAATTGCGGGTGTTCTTGCCAAAGCCGCGCCCTCGGAACTCTCCAAGAGTCCGTTACTCGGAATCCTGGGAGTGATCATGGGCGCCGGAATCGTCACGCTCACCGGCCGCATGATTTCGCTCGGACTTGCGGATCTCAAGGGCCACCTCGGCATCAGCTACGACGACGGCGCATGGATCAGCAGCGCCTACAACATGGCCTTGATGTTCATCGGGCCTTTTACGGTGTTTGTGGGCGCTCTCCTGGGACCCCGGAAAATTCTATTCTATGCGGCTACGGCGTTTACGTTGATCTGCGCGTTCCTTCCGCTGATCCATAATTACAGTTTGCTCATCTTTGCGCTCGTCTTGGCGGGTTTGGCGTCGGGCACTTTCTACCCGCTGACGCTCACTTTCGCGCTGCGAAATATTCCTCTGCGGTTCCTTCCGTTCACGATAGCGCTCTACGCGACGTTCGTTGACGGCGCTGTAAACATCGCCCCATCGCTCTACGGCTGGTACAGAGATAATCTGTCCTGGCACTGGATGTTCTGGAATTCGGCGGTGATCACGCCGTTGATGGCGCTCTGCATCTATTACGGGATACCCGCGAGTCCGGCACCGAAGAAGTCGGGCGCGCCGCCGAGTTTCGTGGCTTTTCTGTACGGCAGCCTAGGATTCGCGATGTTGTATGGCGCAGTCGACAACGGGGAAAGGCTCGACTGGTGGCGCTCGGGAGTATTCAACGCATTGTTCTTCGGGGGATTCGTCTTACTGCTAGGGGCAACGGTGCGGCGTCTGCGCGGTCCCAATCCATTGGTTGACATGCCCTATCTCCGCCAGTGGAACACGCTGCTGCTTGGCATCGGGCTGTTTTTGTTTCGTTTTTCGCTGGTGGCAACCATCATCCTGATACCGCAGTCGCTCGGAATTCACGGGTTCGAGGCGGATCAAATTGGTCCGGCAATCATTTGGAGCGCGATTCCCCTGCTTCTCCTCGCCTTTATCGCCGGGTTTCTGCTGTTGTCGGGACTTGATTCGCGTCTGCTGATGGCTTCGGGCTTCGTGTTCATCGCCTTTGCGTGTTATTTGAACGCAGAGCTCACCAGCGCATGGTCAGCATCGAATTATTACCGCACGGAATTGCTCATGGGCCTGGGACAATGCTTTGCGTTTGTCGGGTTGGTGGCTTCGATTATCCTGCAAGGGATTTTTTCCGGCGGATTGTCGAAGCCGCAATGGATTCTGACGTTTTCAGCGTTTTTTCATACCGTGCGGCTGTTTGGCGGGGAACTCGGTGCAGTGTACATGGGCCACTTCGTTGCGCAGCGAGAAAAGCTGCACTCGAACCTGCTCGGCCTGCACGTGCAACGCGGGAACTGGATCACAGACGGCAACATCCGGGCGCTCGCCGCGGGAGTATATGCAAAATCGTACGGCTTGCCTACCGCCGTAGGCCGGGCGGTCGACCTCATGGGCGACAGAACACGGCTGCAAGCGTACACGCTGAGCATTAATGATGGATTCTACCTGGTGGCGTGGGCGAGCGTCGTCGCTATGCTGCTCAGCGCCATGCTGCGCAAGTCGCCGCTGAGCTACGGCAACCTCAGCGCCTTGCAGGAACGATCGCCCGCGCCTCAGGAGGCGAAATCATGAACGCACGTAGCAAGGTATTGGCCACCGCGCTGTTACTTCTGGGCTCGCTCACTTTTGCTCGTGCGCAGGAACAGGCCACGAATGCTCCTCGTCATCTCACTCTCGCGGAAGCGGTACAGCTCGCGCTGAAGCACAATCACTTGGTGCGTATCGCCGGGTATCACGTGGAGGAGAAGGAGCACGCGAAGGAAAAAGCCAAGAGCGAGTACTTTCCCACGCTACGGAACGGGACGCGGGCTTTCAGCGTGACGGACACGCAGTTCATTCAAATTGGGGCCGGCGAACTGGGCACGGTGGCCGGAACCCCCGTTCCTGCGACCCCGGTGACCATCAGCCAGGGCGGGAAGACGTTTGTGTTCAGTGACACCGGGCTGACGCAACCGCTTACGCAATTATTCACTAAAGTCAAACCCCAGAATGATGCCGCAAGCGCGGAACTGGGCGCCACGCGAGCCGACGCGCAACAAACCGAAAACGAAGTCGCGCTGACAGTTCACCAGCTTTACTACAGCCTGCTGATCACGCAGCTGCACCAGAGCGCTACCGAGGCCCGCATCAAAGCCGCGGAGGATCTCCAAAACCAGCGCACGCAAGAAGTGAAATATGGCAACGCGCTGGATGAGGACCTGATCGAAAGCCGCGCGCAGACGCTGCAAGCAAAACAGGAATTGCTGACTACGGAGCTGCAGCTCTCGAACCTGAGCATACAACTGGACGACGTCACCGGCCTGCCGCTATCCACGCAGCTCGAACTCGATCCCAGCGTTCCCGGCGTGCAAAGTATCTGCGAGCCTGAGGAATGCGTCAAGACAGCACTGCAATCCCATCCGGAAATCGTCGCAGCGCGCGAACAACTGCGCAAAGCCTCCGCCGGCGTGCAACTGAGCAAAGCGGATTACGTGCCGGACATCACAGCCTTCGCCCGTTACGATTACCAGAACGATGTTCCCTTTCTCGCCCGTAATTTCGGCAGCTTCGGATTTGAGCTTACCTATGATCTTTTTGACGGCGGCAAGAGACGCGCGGCGGTGCGAGAAAGCGACGCGCAAGTAGACGAAGCCAAGGAAAACCTCGCGCGCGTTACAGACGACGTGGAACTCAAAGTCAAGACGGCCTTGAACAAGCTCGACCGCACCAAAGAAATGGTGGATGTTTCGGAACAAGTTGTGGCTTTGCGAGACGAATCCAGTCGCGTAACTTCTCAAAAACTTTTGAGAGGTGAAGCGCTCCAGTCACAAGCCGACGCGGCGGCCGCTCAAGAGCTTGATGCGAAGGCGCTGCTTCTCCAATCACAGCTCGGCTACCTCCAGGCGCATGACGAGCTGCTTGAGGCGATGGGAGTTGCACCGCAATAATCCGGAGGAGGAGTGCCGGCGCGCGGGCGCACTCCTGAGGAGGCCAGTTTGAGTTCTCAACTTCAAATCGTGGCTGGTTCCTCCGGCTCGCACGATTCATTCGCGAGCATCCAGGAGGCCATTGCAGCGATACGCGGGGGCAAGATGATCATCGTTGCCGACGATAAGGATCGCGAAAACGAAGGTGATCTCACCGTTGCCGCCGAAAAGATCACGCCCGAAGCCATCAACTTCATGGCACGGCATGGCCGCGGACTCATTTGCCTGGCGATGACACCCGAGCGGCTCGATGAGCTCGAGATTCCGCCGATGGTTTCTGAGAATCACTCGCGGTTCGATACGGCATTCTGCGTAAGCGTCGAGGCGAAGGCCGGCACGACGACAGGCATCTCGGCTGCGGATCGAGCGGCAACCGTGCTCGCAGCGATTGACCCGGCGACAAAGCCCTCCGATCTGATTCGTCCGGGCCACGTGTTCCCATTGCGCGCACGCAGCGCGGGAGTGCTGGCGCGAGCCGGACAAACGGAGGCAGCGGTGGACCTGGCACGCCTGGCGGGTCTACATCCTGCCGGAGTGATTTGTGAAATTATGAATGAGGACGGCACCATGGCGCGAGTGCCGGATCTCCGCCGTTTCGCCCGCCGCCACAACATGCCGCTGGTCACTGTGGCGGACTTGATTGCCTATCGCCAGCTCACCGAATCTATCGTCAACAGGGTGGCGTCCGCGAAACTGCCAACCCAATATGGCCAGTTTGATCTGCACGCCTTTGAAAATCAGCTCGACAAACAGGTGCACATCGCTCTTGTATGTGGGGACCTCGGAGATGGCGAGGACGTGCTGGTTCGGGTGCATTCTCAGTGCCTTACTGGAGATGCTTTTCGTTCAGTACGATGCGACTGCGGCGGCCAGCTCGACAAGGCGCTGCGCCGCATTGCTGCGGAAGGCCGAGGTGTGTTGCTTTACTTGAACCAGGAAGGCCGCGGAATCGGTTTGGCGAACAAGATTCGCGCGTATGCCCTTCAAGACCAGGGACTCGACACCGTCGAGGCCAACGAGCGGCTTGGGTTCAAGGCGGATCAGCGGGATTATCGCGTCGGCGTACAAATCTTGCGAGAACTCGGAATTGTTTCGATGAGGCTACTCAGCAACAATCCCGGAAAACTCGTCGCCATGGAAGGCTACGGTCTTTCCGTGACGCAACGGTTACCGCTTGAAATTGCAGCGTCACCGTCGAATCTTCGCTATTTGACAACCAAGCGAAACAAGCTCGGTCACTCTTTGCGGGCGTTTTAAGAAATGACGCCGATGCCAGCCGTGACGATGAATCCAGCCGTGGCGGCTCTTTTTGGTTCCCTCGTCGGGGCACTGGGCTCCAGTGCTAGCACCTGGATTACCCAGCGACATGCAGACCAGCGTGACTTGCTTGCAAGACGGATTTTCTATCGCGTACAGCTGTATTCCGAATTCATCACCGAAAGCACACGCGTTTTGGTGGATGCATTGGAAAACAATTTCAAGGATCCCAACAAACTTATACCTGCGTACGCTCTATTGAACCGCATTCGACTTACTGCTTCTAAAGAAGTATTCGCGAGCGCTGAGAGCGTGGTAAGGGAAATCGTCAAAGACTATAGCGAGCCAAACCTGACGCCCGAGCAGATCCGATCTAAAGCCTTGCAAGGCAACGATCCGCTGAAACAGTTCAGCGAAACCTGTCGCGCGGAACTCGATTCTATGCAAGGCCACCTATAAGGATCTATAAGGATAAGGATGACGGGCGGTATGTTCAGCCGGCCTTCAAGGGCTATGTTCGACCAACGATAAGGGGGCGCGGCAATCGCGCACGGCGGACGAGAGCAGATAGGGCCATCCAGGCGGCAGAATAGGCCTTTTGCGAGCGCTTGGCGTCCGCTCTTGCATGGCGACGAGGCCTTTGCGCGCCCGGCGTCCAGTTGTTCTTGATTTAACTCACCAATCCAATTGCCGACCTTGATTTTCAAGCGAATTGATTCTTTCCTGCCGCGGACAAGTCCGAGAAGACCACTCGCCATTTTTCTACTCCGCTCGTAACTCGCAGCCGAGTGTCAATGCCTGAGCAGTTGTGAGCGAGCTACCAGGAGGATCGGCCCTGGACTTCGCGCGAGCGACGTAAGCCGCGTGTATTCATCATCGTGATCGAACGGCCAATTGGGCGACGAAATGCCTCTAGTCCGCACCATGAGCACACTTGCTATAGAGCGAAATCAGACTGCGACTCAAACTCGTGCATTTGTCATCGCCTGGGCTTTCACGGTTGTCTTCTACTTCCTTGAGTATGCCGTGCGGTCTTGCCCAGCCGTGATGATTCCTGAGTTGGAATCGTCGTTTCATACCACGGCGCTCGGCCTCAGTGCAATTCTCGGGGCCTACTACTACACCTATTCCACGATGAGCTTGGTCGCCGGAGCGGCCCTTGATCATTTGGGAGCCAAGCGCACGGTGCCGGTTGGTGCCGCCATTTTGGGCATCGGATGCCTCTGCTTTAGCGCAGCCGCCATGTCAGCAGGCGACGTCGGGCGACTTCTCCAGGGAGCTGGCTCAGCTTTCGCGTTCACGGGCGCCGTCTACCTCGCCGCCCACGGATTCTCGGCACGCTACCTCGCGACGGCAATTGGCGTCACGCAATGTGTTGGAATGCTCGGCGGTTCGGCCGGCCAGTTTGTGGTCGGCCCCATGATCGAGCATGGAATGGGTGTTCATACTCTCTGGATCGGGTTGGGAGTCATTATCCTCGCGATCGCCTCGCTGCTGTACATCGCGACGCCCAAGGAACAGTTTGGACCCCATGCCCAGGAAGGGGGCTTCAGTTCGATCCTCAAGCCGTACAAAATCGTCTTCTCGAATCCTCAGTCATATCTCTGCGGAATTGTGGCCGGACTGCTATTCGCCCCGACCACGATCGGAGACATGATCTGGGGTGTAGCAGCATTTCAAAAGGACCTTCAATTCACCTATCACAACGCCGTCGTCATCGCTTCGATGGTTCCCCTCGGCTGGGTTTTCGGTTGCCCGCTGCTTGGATGGCTTTCGGACCGAGTTGGAAGGCGGAAACCGGTAATTATCGGAAGCGCGTTATTCATGATTGCGGCAGCCGTCCAAATCGCGTTGAAGCCCCTTCCAATTCCGCCGCATGTCGCAATGTTTCTGTTTGGCGTTGGGTCGGGCGCCGCAATGATCCCTTACAGCGTAATCAAAGAGGTCAACCCCGACAGCGTGAAGGGTAGCGCCACAGGCGGAATCAATTTCGTCGTTTTTGCCATCACCGCGTTTCTGGGCCCGATTTATGCAAAGCACGTCGGCAGAGGCATCGGAAACTCGGCGAACCTGCACTTGCATTTTCAGAAGGGCGCATTTTTTTGGGTCGCATGCTGTGCCGCAGCGGTAGTCGTGACGTTTTTTGTTCGGGAGACGGGACCTGCAGTGCATGCGCCGGCGCAATCGAAAACGCTGTAAATCGCGGCACGCCCTGCAGCTGGCCTTACTGTGCGAAGTCGAATTCATCTTGTTACAGGGGTACAGGAAAAATAAGGGAGGCAGAAAAAATGGCACACCGACTGGCGGATCAGCTGCTGTCGAGACTTGTCGAAGCGGGCGTGGAGAGGATTTACGGCGTCGTGGGCGACAGCCTGAATCCGGTGACGGATGCACTGCGGCTGAACAACAAGGTTAAATGGATCCATGTGCGCCACGAGGAAGTCGGCGCGTTTGCCGCTGGCGCGGAGGCGCAGCTAACCGGCAAGCTCGCCTGCTGCGCGGGGAGCTGCGGACCCGGCAACCTCCACCTGATCAACGGCCTTTTCGACGCGCATCGCAGCAATGCTCCGGTGCTGGCAATCGCATCGCATATTCCCAGCAGCGAGATCGGCACGGCCTATTTTCAGGAAACGCATCCACAAAACCTGTTTCAGGAATGCAGCCACTATTGCGAGATGATCTCGAATCCGGCCCAGTTTGAGCGCGTTCTGCACATCGCCATGCAGAATGCTATTGGAAAAGGTGGAGTAGGCGTGATCGTGCTGCCAGGGGACCTGGCTGCAATGGAAGTACCGGCGCAGGCGGGCGGGCGTTCCCTGGTGACCAAACGGCCGAGCATCCGTCCGGGCGAAAAGGACCTGGCGCGGCTGGCAGACCTGATCAACTCCAGTAAGAAAGTTGCGCTCTTCTGCGGCATCGGATGCGAAAACGCCCACGACGCGGTAGTCGCTCTCGCCGAGAAAGTGAAAGCGCCGGTTGGCTATACCTACCGAGGAAAGCCGTACGTCGCATACGACAATCCGTATGAGGTGGGAATGACCGGCATGATTGGTTTCGGGATGTGTTACGAGGCGATCCACGAATGCGACCTTCTGCTACTCCTGGGTACTGATTTTCCGTACGACAAATTCCTGCCCACCAAGTGCAAGATCGCGCAAGTCGACATCCGGGCTGAGAGTTTGGGTCGGCGAAGCAAAATCGATCTCGGGTTATGGGGCGATGTGCGCGAGACGCTGCAGGCGCTGGCACCGATGTTGGATACCAAGCCAGACGGAGGCTACCTGGCTACCACGCTCGCCAAGCACAAAGAGAAGCTGCGAAAAATGAATGTATACGTTGACCATGTGGGAAAACGCACGCCCATGCATCCCGAGCCTGTCGCCGCCGCGCTCAGTGAAGTTGCCGCGCCCGACGCTATCTTTACAGTGGACACTGGCATGTGCAACGTCTGGTCCGCCCGGCATGTCAAGCCGGCGAAGGACCGGCGCATCATCGGTTCCTTTAACCACGGGTCCATGGCAAACGCGCTCCCCATGGCCATCGGCGCCCAATGTACGTATCCCGGACGACAGGTGGTCTCCCTCTCCGGGGACGGCGGTTTAGCAATGCTCATGGGCGACTTGCTGACGCTCACTCAGTACGACCTCCCTGTTAAGGTGCTCTTGTTCGAAAACGGCGCTCTGGGGATGGTGAAACTCGAGATGGAAACGGCGGGATTTCCCGACTATCAAACGGACCTGAAGAATCCAAACTTCGCGAAGGTCGCCGAGGCCATCGGCATGATGGGTGTAAGAATCGAAAACCCCGCGGATTTGACGTCGGGCATCAAAAAGGCGCTGCAGCATTCCGGGCCGGCGCTGATTGATGTGGTTACGGATCCCAATGCTCTCTCGATACCTTCGCATGCAGACCGGTCGCAAGCCGTGGGCTTCGCGCTGGCCATGGGAAAGATGGTCCTCTCCGGCAACATCGAGGAAGTGGTGGCCACAATCGAGGGCAATATTCGACATACCGGCGAGGCACTGGAGTCGATCTAAACAGGTATTCGTGATCGCTGAGCCCGGCTTTGCCGACGCAATCTTCGTCGGGCTGTAAATACCGTCAGATTGCCACACGCCCAGGTAGGCGTGTGGCGGTCCGTCGGACTGGTGTCGGTGACGACTTCGGGCGAGTATCACCCACCCTATGACATTGAGGATTACGATGCGAAACTTTTTGCGAACTGCATGGCTCTTGTTGATGGTGCCTGGCCTCGCGTTTGGCCAGGCCGCCGCGCACTCGAGCGATTCTTCCACGAACACCTCGGACGTTGGGACTCAGCTGGACGCTCTTCGTGAAGCACTCTTGCAAACCCAGCAGCAGGTGGCGGCACAACAGCAAGAAATCCAACTCTTGAAGGCGCAATTGAAAGGCGGGCAACCTGGCAACGCTGCGTTCGTAACTACCGCCGAAACAGTTCGGCCCAGTCCGACGCCGCTCACCGCGAATCCGTCAGGCCCTTCGCCGGAGATCAACGGTGGCAGGATTAACTCGTCGGGCCAATCTGGTGATCAGGAGACGCAGGGTGAACAGCAACCTGCGTTAGGAGTCATCAAAATCGGCGATGCTGTCTTAACGCCCGGAGGATTCGTCGACTTCGAGAATGTATTTCGAACCACGAATACGCAGAGCAACATCGCCACCAGTTTCGCTAGCATACCTTTCAGCAATACTCCTCAGGGGAGTGTGACTGAATTCCGCAGTACTGCCCAGTTCTCCCGCCTCAACTTTAAGATCGAGGACCATTTCAGAAACACTGACTTCCTGGGCTACGTCGAGGGCGATTTCAGCGGGAACAGCGCTCCCAACGTGTATCAAAGCGTGAACGGTCTTACCAATCGTTTGCGGCTTTACTTTGGGTACGCAAAGCGCGGCAAGTTCGAGGTTTTAGGCGGACAAACGTGGAGCTGGCTGACGCCGAACCGCGAGGGGATCGGCCCATTACCCTCCGATTTGGCCGTCACCTACAACGAAGATCAGAACCTCGGCGTCGGAGTGCCTTACACGCGGGCGGCCGAGTTTCGAGTCGCTTACCACGTCAATGAGCATTGGGCCCTGGGCGTGGGAATGGAAAACTCCAACCAATATATCGGCAACTACGTCGCTCTTCCGGTGGGCTTTACCCCGATTGGTTTGCAGTTCGATAACAATGCCAACGCGGGAGCGGCGAATCTTATGCCAGACATTCTCGCCAAAACCACCTACGACACAAATCTCCTCGGCAGGCACTTCCATGTGGAATCTACAGGCTTTTTTACCGGCGCCCACGCCTCGGTGCAGCCGGCTGGATCAACAGAGTTCAGGTCGCGTCGCGCGTTTGGCGGAGGGGCTACGATCGCCGGGAACTACGAATTGTTGCCCAACAAACTCGTTTTCCTCGCAAACGCTTTTTGGAGTGATGGTGGTGCTCACTACTTGGTGGGAACGGGACCGGAACTCGTGGTTCGCCCTAATTTGGCTGGAACCGACGTCAGCCTTTCCATGGTGCATGCTGGAGCGGGTTCCGCCGGTTTCGAGTGGAGAGCGAGCGAAAAGGAGGCGTTCGCCGTTTATTACGGCGCGGATTATTACGGACGGAATTTCTTCACGGACACCACGAACACTACACACCCTGGAACGATTATTGGCTATGGCGGCCCCGGTTCGCCGAATACAAACAATCGCGCCATCCAGCAGGCCACGTTCGATTGGCTACTGACTTTCTGGAAGAGCGAGAGATTTGGCGCGCTGCAGTACTACACACAGTATTCCTATCTAAGCCGCGCTCCCTGGTTTGCGGCTCCCGACAATCCCAGGAACGCGCATCTAAGCATGGTCTACGCCGGCATCCGCTACGTTTTGCCGTCAACGTCAGGCACATTGCTCCGCGTGCCTTACCCCAACTGACGATCAACCTGAGGTTGATCGCGGCGCCTCAATATTTTCATGGCCCACATGATCGCCGCAGGCACCGATTGGTTGCACAGGTGGGGCCTTCGGAGAGAAGCAGGGTCAAATGCTGAAGAGCTCAGCAACCTTTTCCATAATTCGCACGCTTCCTTCCTATCCGGGGTTGTGTAAGCTTTACCTTCACTCTAGCGCTGCTGATCTGCGCGTAACCAATCGGGAAACCGCTCTCTCGGCCACGCGCTACAATCACGGTTTTCGGAATCGATTATTTACATCCGACGGTCGACTCTCATTCAGCAGGAAGTAACCCGAAGAGTCAAGCCGCTACCGAGAAGTGGATGTAGACCCCAACACAATGGCGGTCGTTAAGGCGCGCATCTTGGCGGATCGTACATCTGGTCGAGTCGTCAAGAGCCGCAACGGTACGCCACTGGTCAATGGGAATATGAATCGCTTTGTTCTCAAACCACTCTGCAAGAAGATAGGAATCCC
>CAWDRJ010000017.1:0-12395 GCA_963804625.1 uncultured Acidobacteriota bacterium
AGGCCCGAGTCCCACTCACCAGACGAAATAGCAATCTCATTGCTTACCTGGACTATATACTTCCCGAAATGTGGACATCGACGGCCGACACCGCGGTTCCAGCCTGTTGCAGCGTTCGCTAGCCAAGCACGGCACGAATCTCAGACCGGATCGTCGCGCGATCGAGCAGTGTCCTCGCCCATAGGAATCCGCTGCAGATCGTTCCGCGCGAAGAAATCACAAAATGCTGTGGCCGGTGATTTAGATGCACGCTCGGTGGACGTCGACAAACCTGCTACGCGGGGTCAATCGTTCGACCTTGTTTTTTGGATGATTTCAGCGGAGCGCACATTGGTATCCGTCGGTTGAGTAGTTCCACAATTTTATCGATATCAGTTTCTTCAAGTTCATCATCGCCTGCTTCTTGCCAAACAAAAAACCCATCGCAGTTGGGAACCTTTAGTGCCCTCGCGAGCCGATTCAAAACTACGATACTCGGCGCGCTTCTCCCGAATTCCACCAAACACAAAAAGTTTGACGATATGCCAGCTTCCCTGGCTAAATCTTGTTGTTTGCGACCTCGCGCCTTCCTGATAATTCTGATTACGGTCCCTAAGTCCATTTTCGCCCCCAATATCCAAACGCGCTGCTACCGACTGAGGTGCAGCACAAATTCCGCGATCGTCAAAATTGTCGTGTGGCAGTACCTTCTGAAGCTTCCTCGAGGGAGGATTGGACGTGCCATCATCGCTTGACCAGTTCGATTCGGTCATGCCGCTCGCATTCGAGAGTCCTGAATACGATTCCATGTACTTTCTGCGTTTCGCATCGATGCTGTTGCTAATTCGAATGATCGTCTGTCTATTGAATTCGTTTAGATCAGCGGGAATCGGCGCTCCGGACTGCGCATGTTCCGGACTTGAACCCTGAGCATGGGAGGCCACTGTCGCCTCGACATTTGTTCCGCCATGGTTGGTGATGAAAAAATCAGGGGAAGTGAATGAAAAATCCACTTCCAGGTGGAACTGCTTCACGACCGCGAAAAGGTAAAGCTCCCAGAAGCTCGAATCGAACGTCGTCTGGAATTCCTTCACAAATTTTCCATCCCTGTCCTTGAAACCGCGCGCCCATTCGTTCAGCACATCGCAGTTGAACCCGTTGGCCTGTTTCCCGAGGCTCCGAAAATAAGGTGCTGCGCTTCTTCACCGACCACTGGCGTGAATAAGTCCATGGGATTTATCCTCGTTTAGCGGCGAGCTAGCGTGTAACTCGTGCTCCGGCCGCCTTCCTCGCTGCGGACAAGAATTCCGCGCTGAACGAGGTCCGTGATATCGCGCTGCGCCGTGTCCTGCGATGATTTCGTCAGCTTCGCCCATTTCGATGACGTGAGTTTGCCATCGAAACCATCCAGCAGCTTGTTGAGGATCAGTCTCTGCCGCTCGTTCAGTGGCGATGCGCCGATGCTCTCCCAGAACCGGGCCTTCGTCAGGACGCTTGCCAGCAGCGTTTCCGCGCCGTCAATCGCGCGGCCCAGACATTCCAGAAACCATGTCAGCCATTCCGTTATGTCCGTTTCGCCTTTTTGCGTGTGTTCCAGCAGGTCGTAATATTCCTTGCGCTCCTGCCGGATTTGCGCCGACATGCTGTAGAAGCGCTGCGAACTCTTTTCCGAACGGGCGAGGCACAGATCGGCTATCGCGCGCGCGATGCGCCCGTTACCGTCGTCGAACGGATGAATTGTGACGAACCACAGATGTGCGATGCCGGCCTTGAGGACCGGATCGACCTCCGGGCCGTGATTGAACCATTCCAGAAACCCCGTCATTTCCTTTCCAAGATGCGGCGCTTTTGGCGCCTCGAAATAAACCCGCTCTTTACCAACCGGACCTGACACGACCTGCATCGGGCCGTCGCTGTCGTTGCGCCAACCTCCCACGGTTATGCGGCGCATGCCGCTGCGCCCCGCCGGAAACAGGCTGGCATGCCAGCTGAACAGTCGCTCTTCCGTCAGCGGTTTGTCATAGTTCCCCGTTGCGTCGAGCATCATCTCGACCACGCCTTCCACGTCACGGTCGGCAGGCTTCAGACCGCCGACATCCATCCCTAGGCGCCGCGCGATCGAGGAATGGACCGCCGCCAAGTCCAATTCCTGCCCTTCTATGGCGCTCGATTTGACGACATCTTCGGTCAGCATCCGCAGCACCGCCTCTTCACGCAGGCCGAAACCCAAGGCCTGCATTTGACCCAGCAGGCGGCCTTGCCGGTGGCGTACGTCCGCCAGCAGGCTGGTAAGCGCCTCGCTGTTCCAGTGAAGTTTCGGCCACCCGGCCCGTTCGTGGATATACATGCCTATTCTCCGCGCGTTATGCGTATATTATAGAACCTATTCTCGACACGAGCAGGATTAATCGACGCAATTCATGCGGAGAAAAGGACGCCTAATCTCCGCATGCGCAACCCGCGCCGCCTGCCATACTCTTCATGACAACACCCTTATTCAGGGAGGGCTCGTTAGAAATTTTACGCATCGCTCAGTGTGAGATTGCCTCCGTTCGCGACTCGGACATCGTTGGACCTCCCTTTCGTTCACATTTCATTGTTGCTGAGGTACTCTTCAAGGCGAAATTGCGCCGAATGAAGAGCGTATTCAGCGGAGACGCAGAAAGACTTGCCCAAACCCGGGAAGCAGTATCCCGGGGTCCACGGCAAGATCGTGGACTGGGCAGAACACATTTTCGAGGAAGGCATGATGTACGTGCGGGTGCGGTTCACGGACAAAACAGAACTGTGCTGGGTCCTCCAAACCGCCCATGTGATCGTGGAAGCCGACCTCAGCGACTGGAAAACCGGCGACTTCAAACAACTGGCCCTGTACGCAAAGAACGAGATCGGTTGGACTGAGTGACCTTAAAAGGAGTCTATCCGACCACAAAAGGCTCCTTGCAATTCTGCGACGCGGCGTTGCCATCAACTTTCGCTAGGGTTTGGTACGAACGATCGCAAGTATTCGGTCACCTTCAGAACCTACACGCTGTGTCCTTTGCTGGTTCCTGGCCAGGAACTTTTGGAGGTCAAGTGAAGTGGTTACAAATCCGCCCCGATGCGGGCTAGTCGGATTTTAGATTTTGCCCGATTTCAATATATACTCGCGGCATCCAGCCTGAAGCATGGTCGATTCGATATTCTTTGAAATTTGGTTCATTAATAGAAAGCCTGGACTAGGTTGATGTGTGGAATTTGCGGTGCCATCGGATTTGACTCCAAGGAAAGCGGCGAGGCCGTGGTCCGCCGCATGCTCGCCGCCATCGTTCATCGCGGCCCCGATGAAGAGGGAATCCTCTTCGCTCCGCCCGTCGTCGCCGGATCGCGCCGCCTCAGCATCATTGATCTGCCCGGCGGCTCCCAGCCCATCTGGAACGAAACCGGCAGGCTCGCCGTCGTCTACAACGGCGAAATCTACAATTTCCGCGAATTGCGCCAGCAACTCGAGGCGTCCGGCCACAAATTCCGCACGCGCTCCGATACCGAAGTAGTCGTCCACGCCTACGAGCAGTGGGGCGAGGAATGTGCCGCGAAATTTCACGGCATGTTTGCTTTCGCGATCGTCGAACTCCCCCAAGGACGCACCGGCCGTGCTGCCTCCGTCTTTTTTGCGCGCGATCCCCTCGGCATCAAGCCGCTCTACTACACGCAAACGAGCGAGGCCTTCTTGTTTGCTTCCGAAGTGCGCGCTCTGCTCGCCAGCCGCTCCGTTTCTCCGCAGCTTTCCGCGGAAGCAGTGCCGTCCTACCTGCTCTTCGGCTCGGTTTGCGAGCCTGCCACCATGGTGCAAGGGGTTTTCTCGCTTCCACCCGGCCACTTCCTGAAGATTCGCGCGGATGAACCGCTTCGTTCGCCCCAGCCGAAGCTCTACTGGGATTTCACCAAGCACTTTGCGGAGACGGCGGACGCGAAGCACAAATCAGCCGCGCCAGATTCCGCCAACCCTGCCGGCACGGTGCGCTCACTTCTCGAAGACTCCGTCCGCGGTCACCTGATCGCTGACGTTCCCATCGGTGTCTTTCTCAGCAGCGGCTTGGACTCCACCGTCCTCGCCGCGCTCGCGAGCCAGGTGCAAAAAGGCGTCCACACTTTCACCGTGGCCTTCCCCGATTCGGAATTCAGCGAATCCGAAATCGCGCGCAACACCGCCCAGCGCCTGGGCACCGAACACAGCGAGCTAACTCTCTCCAGCGCCGAAATGGTCGCGCGCCTCGATGAAGCCGTCGCGTCCTTCGATCAGCCCAGCATGGACGGCGTCAACACCTTCTTCGTCTCCTGGGCCGCGCGCCAGGCCGGCTTGAAAGTTGCGCTCTCAGGCCTCGGCAGCGACGAGCTCTTCGGCGGCTACACGTCTTTCCGCGCCACGTCGCAAGTCGCGCGCATCGCCGCCATGGCGCGCGTCGTTCCCGGGCCGCTCCGCGAACTTGCCACCTCCATCTTCAAGCGCACGAAAACGTATCGCGGCACCCCGGACGTCTTTCGCAAAGCGCTCGCCGCGTGGCTCGATCCGAAATTATTCCCCTCGCCATATTTCTACACCCGCGCGCTTTTCACTCCGCGCACCGTCGCCGGCCGCCTCGGCGACGACACCTCCGCGTGGCACGCCATGCCCTGGATGCAATGGCTCTCCGACGCCGCGGGCGAAGCGCAGCCGATGGATCCCTTCACGCAGATTTCCTGGCTCGAGCTGCGCTCGTACCTGGTGAACACGCTGCTTCGCGATACCGACGCAATGAGCATGCGCCACTCGCTCGAAGTCCGCGTCCCATTTCTCGACGTCCCGCTGGTCGAATACGTTCTCAACGTTCCGGAAGCGCTGAAGCGCAATCCCGCCAAACCGAAATCCCTGCTGATTGACGCAATGAAGGACTTGCTGCCGGAAGAAGTGATCGCGCAAAACAAGCGCACCTTCACTTTTCCGTGGGAAACCTGGCTGCGCGGAAAATTGGGCGAACGAGTAGCAGTGGGCCTGGGCGATTGGTCGCCAGCACTGCAAGAGAGTTTCGACGGCCGCTTCGCGCTAGCCGTCTGGCGCGACTTCCTCCGCGGCCGCACCACGTGGTCGCGCCCCTGGAGCCTCTACGTCCTAAACGAATGGGCCAAGCGCAACCTAACCGCTACCGAACAACCAGCCGAGCCCGATCCCAAAACAGCCGCCGCCCACGTCGCCTGACGAAACGCAGCGCCGAGGCCGAAGTTTTTCGCGTCGCAGCGCGCGAGACACCTCGTCGCGAACCTCAGCGCGTCGCCCTATATACGCGCACGTAATCCACGAGCATCGTCTGCGGGAATATAGTAGTTGCGTCGGGAGGCCCGGGCCAATCGCCGCCGACGGCCACATTCAAAATGATAAAGAACGGATGATCGAAAACCCATTTCATCCCGGCGGGCAGGCGCGCCGGCGTGAACGTCGCGTACAGCTCTTGATCCACAAAAAAGCGCACCGTCTTCGGTTCCCATTCCACCGCGAAAACGTGGAAATCGTCAGCGAAGTGCACGCCGCCAGGCAGCTTGTATTCCGACGTATAGTCGCGATCGCCTGAGTATCCGGGTCCGTGCAACGAGCCGTGAACCATTGATGGCTCTTTGCCGATATTCTCCATGATGTCAATCTCGACGCTGGCCGGCCAGCCGATCGTCCCGATATCGTTTCCCAGCAGCCAGAACGCGGGCCACAGCCCGTGCCCGCGAGGAATCTTGATGCGCGCTTCGAACCGTCCGTAGGCCTGTTCGAAAAGCCCTTGCGTTGTGATTCGCGCGGAGGTGTAGTCGCGCGTCACGTGATCGGGTCCGGTGAAATTTTCCTTCAGCGCCTGAATCACCAGATGGCCGTCGCGAATGAACGAATTCTCGGGCCGGTTCGTGTAGTACTCCAGCTCGTGATTGCCCCAGCCGTTCCCGCCAACCTCAAATTTCCATTTCGCCGGGTCAGGCCGCGAGCCATCGGGACCATTAAACTCATCGCTCCAAACCAAAGTCCACGCGGATTTTTCGTCTTGCGGGAACGCATCTGTCGCCGTAGCTCCGCACACGCCAAGCATCGCAAGCGACAAAGTAAAGACCAGCACGAAACGCGCAAAATGCAACCAGGATCGTGTCATGTTCCTCCGCCACCGAACGAGGTCGTACAGGGCCTCGCTCAACGCCGCCGAGTGCGGCACCCGCCAATTCTACGACGATCGTTTGCGTGGTGTGGAAGGATCAACCACCCGCCAAGTTCGTGGCGATTTCGTGGTGTCTGTGGCCTCAGAGGCATATGATATTTGGCGAAATAAGGATCCGAGCCGGAAATTCCGAAGTAAGGCAGTGGTCATAATTGTTGCATCGTATATGCCGTAGCGGGCGCACGATTACAGTGGCGAACTCGATGGCGGTCCAATGCGAGCGAAGAATTTAGTTGCTGGTTCTGCGATCCTCGTGGCAGCGGCGATGGCAGCGATCGCTGCGGGACAATGTTCCTCGCCGAATTCTCCCTCGGTATCACCGGCATCGGCGCCAGCGCAACAACAATCCCCGGAAGCGCCTGCGCCGCAACAAGCCGCAAATCCCGGCTCAGTGTTGCGGAGCAGGACGCGGTTGGTAACTGTGGACGTTGTGGCCACGGACTCACATGGAAACGTTGTGCGCGATCTCAAACCCGACGAGTTCGCGGTCTCCGACGGCGGACGCCAGGGGATCGCGCAGTTTTCGTTCGTAGACAAGTCAACAAACTCCGGCTCCGCGAAGCTCTCGAATGTTGTACAGGCACGACCCAAAGGCTTTTACACAAATCAGGCGGAATTAGAGAGGCTAACGACGCCCCCGACCGTGATTCTTCTGGATGCACTCAATACGGAGGGAGCAGACCTGATGCAAGCGCGGCGTGACATGCTTCGTATGCTGACCACGCTTCCCGCAAATACTCCCGTGGCCATATTTCTGCTGGAGCAATCTCTGGTGGTGGTGCAGGACTTCACCAGCGATCCCGCGCTGTTGCGCGCGGCTTTGGATAAATCGATGACTCCCGGCACGAGACTCGCCAGGGCGCCGGAGGATGATCCCAACAGTAATTCGCAGATGGAATTGGATGCGAATGGCGGGATCGCTTCGAACGTCCTCGCTAAGGCCACGAAGTCTCTTGAGGATTTCGAGAAAAAGAACTATGCGCGGACGATGGACATTCGCGTCGCGACCACCCTCGACGCCTTGACCGCGCTCGCGCACTTTCTGGGCGGTTACAAGGGCCGGAAAAACCTGATATGGGTGTCCGGGTCATTCCCAATTGTCCTTTTACCCGATGCGGATTTCGGTGCAGACACTGACGCCTTCGGCGGCACTCGCGCATACGGAGGAAAAGTGCAAGACGCGGCCAACGCGCTCACCGACGCCCAAGTGGCCGTGTACCCCGTGGATGCGCGCGGGCTGGAGGGCGAAACGGTTTTTTCCGCCGCCGAAAACCCCCAATTCAGGCCGGACGCTGCCGCTCCGAGCCGCAGCCTCTCCGCGCGGATCGACCGCGAAAATTCTACGCGAATGTTGACACAGGACGCGATGAACCTCTTGGCGCAGGGTACCGGCGGCAAGACTTGCAAGGACACGAACAATCTTTCCGGCTGTGTCCAGACGGCGCTGACGGACAGCTCGTCGTACTACGAACTGGCCTACAACCCGCAGAACATCCAATGGGATGGAAGCTTTCACGCAATCTCCGTGAAGACCACGCGGCCCGGCGTGAAGCTGGCCTACCGCCGCGGTTACTTTGCGCGGGAGTCGGAAGATCTCGCGAAAAACGAATCGAACGAAAAGCGCTTGCAGCAGACCTGCATGGACTTTCTGCCCTCGACGGCCATTCCCATCACCGCGCAGGCAGTCGCCCCAACGAAATCGGACGGTATCCGATATCTGATGTCCGTTGCCCCCACTGCATTGAATTTTGCGACAGATGGAAAATCACACAAGCTGAACGCGGAGATGGTGACCTGCGTGTACCGTGCAAAAGGGAACTCGTTTCAGTTCATTTCAAGGGACCTGACCCAGAGCTTTTCTGATGCAGCTTACCAAGGCTCGCAGGCAAGCGGGCTGCACGGATACGTGGAGGTCCCGAAGTCCGGCACACGGCGAGTGCGTATCGCCGTGCTTGATCTCGAAACTGGATTGACGGGTGCTCTGGATATTCCCGTGCGTCCGGAGGATTTTGAGAATGCGGCTGCGCCGGCCGCAACGGTAGCAAATTTGCCGGAGATAATCGTCCCTAGAAAGGGGAAGGAAAGCGTGCCCGCGCTCGAGTGGGATCCGCCTGAGGTAGACGCTCCTTTTCCCTCTATCTCCACTGCACAGCCGTGCGCGCTTCCCGAGGTACTGAGAAAAGCGGGGCAACGTGCCGACGAACTTATCAATCATCTTGAGAATTTTGACGCGCAGGAACAAGTTCGCTTCGAGCAAACAGACGCACAGGGCATGATCGAGAGGTCCATGGAAGCGAAGTTCGACTACCTGGTTGATTTCGGAGAACATTCCGGGCACAAGCTGCATGAAACCCGCACCCTCGTGGCCATCACTGGCGACCGTGAACTCAGCGGCCATGTGGACGTGGGGATGCCCGCTTTCGCCTTGATTTTTCATCCCGCGCTGCAAGGCGATTATGAAATGCGTTGCGGAGGTCTCTCTCAGTGGAATAATCAGCCGGCCTGGGTTGTTTACTTTCAGCAACGCAAAGGCAAACGCCCGCGGACCGTTTCCATAGCGACGGCAACGGGCGTCTACCCGCTAAGTCTCAAGGGCCGCGCCTGGATCGCCGCGGACTCTGGGCAGATCATGCACCTGGAGACAAATCTGACGGCGGGGATTGTAGTGCTTCAGTTGCTCGCCAACGCCGTCTCTGTGGATTACGCTCCGGTAAAATTCAAGTCTCAAAACGCGGAAGTGTGGTTGCCGCAATCCGCCGTCGTGTATTCGGAATACTACGAGCGCCGCACCATCATCCGGCACACCTTTTCCGACTTCCAATTATTTTCTGTGCGAACGCAGCAAGTCATACAGAAGCCTAACCAGCAATGACGAGCGTTTCTATATCCCCCGTCGCTGCTACGCCTTCACAGAAGCCCAACCAATGTTTTAGGTCACGGCACGGTTTCCCAATTTATTCCTGAGACAGCGCGCCAAATTTCCGCGACAATATTGCGGATGGTTATCCTGGGGATCAACGCGTATCACGCCAACGCCTCCGCCGCGATTGTGGCGGACGGGCGGCTGCTGGCCGCCGTCGAGGAAGAGCGCCTGAACCGCGTGAAATACGCGGCCGGGCTTCCCGCGCGCGCCATTCAATATTGCCTCGACCAGGCCGGCGTAAAACTCTCCGAAGTGGACCACATCGCCATCCCACGCGATCCCTGGGCGCGCCTGCCCACCAAGCTGCGCTTCGCCATGCGCATGCCGAAATTCGCGCTCGACCGCGCCCGCGTGATGCGGCGCTTCGCCGGAATCAATGAAGATCTCGCGAGCGCCTTCGAAATTCCCGTGGAAAAAATTCGCGCGCAATTCCACCGCATCGAACATCACACCGCGCATCTCGCCAGCGCCTATTTCGTCTCGCCCTTCGAACGCGCCGCCGTCCTTTCCGCCGACGGCCTGGGCGATTTCGCCAGCTCGATGTGGGCTCTGGGCGAAGGTCCGCGCATGCAGCCGCTCGGCGAAATCACGTTTCCGCATTCGCTGGGCATGTACTACACCGCGCTCACGCAATACATCGGCTTCTGGAAATTCGGCGACGAATATAAGGTGATGGGCCTGGCCGCCTACGGCGAGCCGGAATTCCTCGACGAATTTCGCCGCATCGTCTATGCCGATGGCCCGCTTTCCTTCCGCCTCGGCCTGAAATATTTCACGCATCAATCGCAAGGCGCGGAAATGAGCTGGCGCGAAGCCGATCGCACTCCCGTCCTCGGCCGCCTTTTTTCCGAATATCTCGAAAAACGCCTCGGCCCTGCGCGCAAAGCCGAAGAGCCGCTCGAACAGCGTCACCGCAATATGGCCGCCAGCATGCAAGCCGCGATCGAAGAAGTCCTGGCCGCGCATTGGAGCGCGCTCGCGCAAACAACCGGAGAAAAATCGCTGTGCCTCGCGGGTGGCGTCGCTTTCAATTGCGTCGCCAATGGAAAAATCTTCGATCACTCGCCGTTCGAGCGCGTCTACGTGCAGCCGGCCGCCGGCGACGCTGGCCTTTCGGTAGGAGCCGCGTTCGCCGTAAATCACCAGATCCTCGGACGTGCGCGCGAATTCGTGATGGATCACGCCGGATGGGGACCCCAATTTTCGCCGCAGGAAATTCGCAACGCCGTGGAAAGCGTCGCCGCAAACGACGATCTGCAAATCGCGCAACTCGAGGAAGCCGCTCTGCTGCAAGCCACCGCGCGCCACATCGCCGACGGCAAAATCCTCGGCTGGTTTCAAGGACGCGTCGAATGGGGCCCGCGGGCGCTCGGGCAGCGCAGCATTCTGGCCGATCCGCGCCGCCCGGAAATGAAAGACGTCCTCAATCGCCGCATCAAGCATCGCGAAACTTTTCGCCCCTTCGCGCCTTCCATCATCGAGGAAGCCACCGGCGAATTTTTCGAAAAACAGCACCCCTCGCCGTTCATGACGTTCGCCTACAAAGTGCGCCCCGAAAAACGCGCCGTAATCCCCGCGCCCACGCACGTGGACGGCACCGCGCGCCTGCAAACCGTCAGCCGCAGCGCCAATCCTTTGTATTGGAAACTGATCCGCGCGTTCGGCGATCTCACCGGCGTTCCGGTAGTGCTGAATACTTCGTTCAACGACAACGAGCCGATCGTCTGCCGCCCCGAAGAAGCGCTCGATTGCTTCGCGCGCACGCAAATGGACGTCCTGGTGATGGGCAATTTCATCCTCGAAAAAACATCCGCCGCCGCGGACGCAACACGGGCGGGCGCAGAGCCCGCAACGCACGGCGCAAAGCGCGCAACCTAGCGGCCACACGCGCGCGCAAACGCGCAGCCGGCACTCACTCGCATGCACATCCTGCTACTAAACCAATACTATCCGCCAGACACCTCGGCCACCGCGAAAATGGCCGCGCAAGTCGCCGAAAAATTGGCCGAGCGGCATGACGTCACGGTAGTCGCCGGCCGCCCCTCGTACGATCCCGAGCCCAGCGCAACGCGCGATTACCCCTTCGCGCTGCTGCACCGCACCACGCGCAATAAAGTCGCGGTCGAATGCGTCGGCTCCACAATTTATTCGCGGCACAAAATGCGAGAGCGCGTTACAAACTATCTTTCGTATCTGGCGCTGGCGGTGCCGCGGGCGCTAGCCCTGAATCCAGACGTCATCCTGGCGATGACCGACCCTCCGGTCGCAGGCCTGGCCGGCGCCTTCATCGCGCGCCTGGCCGGCAAGCCGTTCGTCTACAATATTCGCGACCTCTACCCGGACATGGCCACCGGCGGCGACATCGTCCGCCCCAGCCACTGGGTCGAGCGCTGGGAAAAAATGCATCGCACAGCGCTGAAGCAGGCTGCTCGCGTCATCGTTCTCGGCGACGACATGCGCCAGCGCATCCTCTCGAAAGGCGTCGCCGCCGAACGCGTAGTAGTAGTCCGCGACGGCGCCACCTTCCACGCCGTATCCGCCGCGCCGAACGATCCCGTCGTCCAGGAAATCCGCGGCGGCTTTCCCTTCGTGGCGCTGCACGCGGGCAATCTGGGCTTCTACGGCGCGTGGGACACGCTTCTGCAAGCCGCCGGAATGCTGCGCAACGAAAACGCGGGGCTTGTGTTTATAGGTGACGGCGCAAACCGCGCGGCGCTGGCAGCTGCCGCGCAAACGCAAAATGCGCCGAACGTGCGCTTCTTGCCGTTCAGGCCATTCGAGCAGCTCCCGCACGTCATGATGGCAGGGGACGTGCACATCGTTACCGTGAAGCGCGGGCTGGAAGGCATCGTCGTGCCCAGCAAACTCTATTCGATCCTGGCAGCCGGCCGCCCAGTGCTCGCCGTAGCAGCGCCGCAATCCGACGCCGCGCGCATCGTCGTCGAATCCGGCTGCGGACTCGCTGCCGACCCCGACGATCCCGCCGCCGTCGCCGCCGCCATCCGCGAACTTCGCCGCGACCCCGCGCGCCTGGCCGATATGGGCCGTCGCGCCCGGGAAACCGCCGCCAAATATGCTAGAGTGAACGAGTTGGAAAAGTTCGCAGCCATCATTGAAGACGCAGTAGCAAACGGCAGGTAGTGTCGGCTCGCCGCCGACAGGCGAGCGTCTCGCCGGCTCTTAGCATTTGACGAATGTTTGTGGGTCGCGGCTTTAGCCGCGACATTCAAAGCGGCACCAGAGTAGGGGCTTCAGCCTCTGAAGTTCCGATTCAGCATTAGCCGCAC
>CAWDRJ010000018.1:0-11105 GCA_963804625.1 uncultured Acidobacteriota bacterium
TTACTTCAGAGTTCGGCGTCATCTGTTCGCATTTATGCATGCCAGTGCCAACACGCCGCATTCATCTGCTGCTCGAGCACACAATCGAGTCCCAACACGCGAGCGGGAATCCCGCGCTTGGCCAGAAGAACGCAGCACAGTAAAATGGACGCGCTGTGAGGATCGGAATCGATTTTGGAACAACTCGAATAGTAGTCTCTGCGGCCGACCGGGGTAACTATCCGCTTGTCACTTTTGAATCGCCCGACGAAAGGGTAAGGGACTGGTTCCCGTCGGTGCTGGCTGTCTCAGAAGACAAACGCGTCTACGGATGGGAGGCACTCGAACAGCAGGGCAAGCCAGGCTGGACCGTCGTGCGCTCTCCCAAGCGCTGGCTGAAGAACGCTGGTCCCTCCAGCTCGCTCGATATCGCCGGCCAGCGATTTAGTATGCTTCCGCTGATGACCGAAATGATGGCGGCCTTGCGTCGCGATCTCCTGGAAAAATCCACGCTGGGCGCCGGCAAATACGACAGACTGCAAGCGATGCTCGGTGTCCCTGCGAACGCCAACAGTAACCAGCGATTTCTCACGCAGGAGGCAGCTCGCGCAGCAGGTTTCGAAGTGCTGGGTCTGTTGAACGAGCCGTCGGCCGCCGCGGTCGAGTATGTCAATCGCAACAGCGCTGACCGCCAGAAGCGTGGGAGAGGCGGGTTGCTGGTATATGACCTGGGCGGCGGAACCTTCGATGTCTCGCTCGTGGCTCTGGGAGAAGCTGAGCACTCCGTCATCGCATCCGACGGCGTTCCCGATTTGGGCGGAGACGATTTCGACGAGGCACTCGCCCTATTAGCCTTGGCGGCGGCCGGAAGGCCCGGGCAGGGAGAGAACTCACTTACACCGGCAGAGTGGTACCTGCTGTTTGACGAATGCCGGGAAAAGAAGGAGTCGCTCAATCCCAACAGCCGCAAGATCACCGTCGATTTGGAACGGGTTCGGAAAAACTGGGGCGAAGTTTCGATCGGCGCGGACGCTTTCTATGAGCGCTGCCGGCCCATGGTGGAAACGTCGCGCCAAGTTGCGGAGGCCCTGCTCGCGGCTCATCCGGACCACGCCATTGAGACCTTGTACTTGACGGGGGGCGGGTCCGAATTACCTTCCGTGGCGCGGGTCCTGCGTGAAACGTTTGGGCGCAGAGTCCAGCGATCTGCCTACATGCGTTCGGCCACGGCGATCGGATTGGCCATCCGCGCGCAAGGGCATGAAGACCTTCCGCTCCGCGATCAATTCACAAAGAACTTTGGGGTATGGCGGGAAGCCGATGAAGGCCGCAATGTCGTCTTCGATATTCTCTTCCCGCGGGGAGCCAAGCTTCCTTCGAGGGGTGAAGAACCACTACGAATCGTGCGCTCTTACCGCCCGGTGCACAACATCGGTTACTTTCGTTACTTGGAATGCGCCCAACTCGGTGCCAACAATCAACCCGAAGGTGAAATCAGCAACTGGGATGAGATTCGCGTACCCTTTGATCCCAAGCTGCGGGGTTCAGCGGATCTTACCGATCAACCGGTCCGTCGCTACGCTCCCCCACATGAACTCGTAATCGAAGAGGAGTATACGTGCGATGCGAATGGCGATGTAGGAGTCAAGATTCGCGACAAGATCACCCAGCAGTCGAACGAGTTCCGGCTCGGCCGATGGTCAAAGCACCGCAAAAGGATCAAACAAAGATGAGACTCAACCCACATTCCAATTTCAGAGAGGAGAAGACCTTAGAGGAATCTTTGCTCCCCCATGCCTCCTCTGACGTCTACTCTTTCGCCGCAAATGCCTCGACGTAAGACTCCTAGAGGCGGACTTCTCACTCGGAATGACTTGTTCTCCGCCCCCTCGTTTTCATCATTGATGGCTCGGAACTGGATCGCCTCGGGTGTGAGGTTCGGTTCTCAATACGTGTCGATGACGTAGCGCGCGTACCTTTGGCGCACGCGCTTTGCGCCCACGTGCTTTCTTAATGTAGGAATCTCCTGCTTTGCCGATATGGCTGAGTTCGACTTTCCGGTCGTGGAAATCCGCGATGATAATCAGGTTCCCGCCCATCGCGGAGACGATTGATCGAAGCTGATCGACGTGGATGTTTCGATTCCGTTTTTCGAGTTTGGAAATTGCAGCTTGCGAAACTTTCATGCGTTCCGCGAGATCGACTTGCGTAACTTTCAGGGTGTCTCGTAATTCGGCGAGTTCCATCGCGGCGATTTCCTTGACGGCCGCTTTTCGCGATCGAGCGATAGCTTGCGGCGTCATGGTCTGCTTTGCGAGTTCGCTAAATTTCAAGCGTGCCATTAGAGAAGTCCCTCCTTCTTCAGCTCGGCCAGGTAGGCATCGTAAATCTTGTCTGCGGCGGCGACTATTTTCGCTGTCCAGTTTTCCCAGACTTGATTCCGCCAATCAAAACATTTCCAGTCTGACGAGGATCGGATGCAAAACAAATTCGGTATGGTTTGCCTGCAAATTGAACACGCAATTCTTTCATGTTGGGGTGCTTCGAATCTCTTGCCAGCGTATCAACGTGCGGCCTACCGAGCGCCGGCCCCTTTTCTTCAAGAACTGTTACGCCGATGGTTATGGCCTCGTGTTCAGCCTCAGAAAGCTCGGCCCACCATCCCTGAAATTCATCGGTCGTTTCTATGTCCCAAGCCATCACCATAGTATAACCCTAGAGTTATACACAGTCAGGTTCAAGTTTCATGAGGCCGTTGCTTTTGTTCACTTTCCCCGGCCTATCCCTTGCGATACTCTTCGTGGCGGCGTTTATCAGTATCGGTCAGCGTGTCGTAGACGCACGATTTTCTCGTTGACAAATACAACATAGGTGTTGCATCCTAAAAATGAAGACGTACTCGATTTCGGAAGCGGCAAGGGTTCTCGGGCTAAATCGCAGCACGCTTCACCGCTGGATTGAAGATAAGTCCATACCGTCTCCGTCCACTAAGATCATCTCCGGGATTCGTTGTCGGCTCTGGACGGAAGCAGAAATGGCGAAAGTGAAGGAGTACAAAGCAACAAAGTATTGGGGTAAGGGTATAGATCGAAAGGGAGCCAAAAGACCCAAGCAAGAGAGGACGTAAACAAGCGGAACGCGCCCGTGCGATCAACACGAACGCGCCCCTGACCAAAGTCGCACCGGAGGTGCAACGATGGCTGCAAAAGACGTTATCCACTTTCCATTCTTCGCGCAACTCACCTCGTGCTCCGTGTTTCCGACCCTAATTCCTTCCCAGCTGGCCGTTGAATCTCCTCCTTAGCTGACCGGCGATTCTGTTTGTCGAGCCGGTCGGACTTGCGACCGCCTCACTATCCGTGTGTCCCAACAATACTATCAACGATCTGACAGCGGCGTTCCCGCCGCAAGAAAATGAGGGAGTCAAATGCAGAAAGCGCATCTGTATGAAGCAATTCTCTTGGTAAATCGAGGCGTTGACGAGGCTGTGCGCGGCCTTGAACGCCTCGAGCGTTCCAAGAATTCGCAGCTCGATTCCTCGTGCTTCGATGACGAATTAGTGGTGTTCGAGGACCACCGCGCTCGGCTCAATTCCTACTTCTGCGCCGCCCTGCAGCGTTCGGAGTTGCAGGATTCGGCCCGCTTCGAAAACCGGTATCGAGAGTACGAGAAGAAGACCCTAGACGAAATCCAGGTCTATCGCGACGTGCGGACTGTCGAAGATCGGCGCCGCGCCGAGGGAAAACCGCCCAAGGTGCGGTTCTTTACGCAGGAGGAACAGCAGCAATGGGAACGGCAATACCCGCAGGGGCCGGCTGATGTCGAGAACGAACCAAATCGAGCCCGAGGGGAACAGACATGAAACTCGCCCTGTTCCAAATCGTCTTGGATTTGAATCAGGCATTCGAACAGGTGATGCGCGGCCTCACAAAACTGGAGAGGGTTCGAGCCTTCAGTACACGACAGATCCGGCTTGTCCGCGCCGAAGTGGAGACTGCCCGTGTGGATGCGAATCGGGAATTCTTCGACAGCTTTGAAGAACTCGTTGAGGACGATGCGTCCTGGGCCTACCGGTTTCAGCGAGAGTACAACCGGGAAACCAACGACCCGGACGATGTTTATTTCGACATCAAGGACGCCGAAGAGAGGCGCCAGAAGAAGGGCTTGCCACCACGTGTGGTCATCCTCCCCGGCTGGGATATGAGCGACGAGGACCGCTACGGCGAGGAGCAGGCTAAGAAGAAGAAACGGGCTGCCAGGAAGAAAGCAAGCGCGGCAAACAGATCCAAGGTTAGTCCTGCAAAGCATGAAAAGAGGCCGCGGGTGGTTGTCACTCCCGCGTCCCAAAAGGGAGCGAGGCAATGAAAAAGAGCAAATCAGCGGAGCCGCAAAAGAAGGATTTGCCCACCCCTGGGAAGCAGTATCCCGGAGTCCACGGCAAGATCGTGGACTGGGCAGAACACATTTTCGAGGAAGGCTTGATGTACGTGCGGGTGCGCTTCACGGACAAAACAGAGTTGTGCTGGGTCCTCCAGACCGCCCATGTGATCGTGGAAGCTGACCTCAGCGACTGGAAAACCGGCGACTTCAAACAACTGGCCCTGTACGCAAAGAACGAGATCGGTTGGACTGAGTAACCCTAAGAGGAGTCTATCCGACCACAAAAGGCTCCTTGCAATTCTGCGACGCGGGGTTGCCATCAACTTTCGCTAGGGTTTGGTACGAACGATCGCAAGTATTCGGTCACCTTCAGAACCTACACGCTGTGTCCTTTGCTGGTTCCTGGCCAGGAACTTTTGGAGGTCAAGTGAAGTGGTTACAAATCCGCCCCGATGCGGGCTAGTCGGATTTTAGATTTTGCCCGATTTCAATATATACTCGCGGCATCCAGCCTGAAGCATGGTCGATTCGATATTCTTTGAAATTTGGTTCATTAATAGAAAGCCTGGGCTAGGTTGATGTGTGGAATTTGCGGTGCCATCGGATTTGACTCCAAGGAAAGCGGCGAGGCCGTGGTCCGCCGCATGCTCGCCGCCATCGTTCATCGCGGCCCCGATGAAGAGGGAATCCTCTTCGCTCCGCCCGTCGTCGCCGGATCGCGCCGCCTCAGCATCATTGATCTGCCCGGCGGCTCCCAGCCCATCTGGAACGAAACCGGCAGGCTCGCCGTCGTCTACAACGGCGAAATCTACAATTTCCGCGAATTGCGCCAGCAACTCGAGGCGTCCGGCCACAAATTCCGCACGCGCTCCGATACCGAAGTAGTCGTCCACGCCTACGAGCAGTGGGGCGAGGAATGTGCCCTGAAATTTCACGGCATGTTTGCCTTTGCGATCGTCGAACTCCCCCAAGGACGCACCGGCCGTGCTGCCTCCGTCTTTTTTGCGCGCGATCCCCTCGGCATCAAGCCGCTCTACTACACGCAAACGAGCGAGGCCTTCTTGTTTGCTTCCGAAGTGCGCGCTCTGCTCGCCAGCCGCTCCGTTTCTCCGCAGCTTTCCGCGGAAGCAGTGCCGTCCTACCTGCTCTTCGGCTCGGTTTGCGAGCCTGCCACCATGGTGCAAGGGGTTTTCTCGCTTCCACCCGGCCACTTCCTGAAGATTCGCGCGGATGAACCGCTTCGTTCGCCTCAGCCGAGGCTCTACTGGGATTTCACCAAGCACTTTGCGGAGACGGCGGACGCGAAGCACAAATCAGCCGCGCCAGATTCCGCCAACCCTGCCGCCACGGTGCGCTCACTTCTCGAAGACTCCGTCCGCGGTCACCTGATCGCTGACGTTCCCATCGGTGTCTTTCTCAGCAGCGGCTTGGACTCCACCGTCCTCGCCGCGCTCGCGAGCCAGGTGCAAAAAGGCGTCCACACTTTCACCGTGGCCTTCCCCGATTCGGAATTCAGCGAATCCGAAATCGCGCGCAACACCGCCCAGCGCCTGGGCACCGAACACAGCGAGCTAACTCTCTCCAGCGCCGAAATGGTCGCGCGCCTCGATGAAGCCGTCGCGTCCTTCGATCAGCCCAGCATGGACGGCGTCAACACCTTCTTCGTCTCCTGGGCCGCGCGCCAGGCCGGCTTGAAAGTTGCGCTCTCAGGCCTCGGCAGCGACGAGCTCTTCGGCGGCTACACGTCTTTCCGCGCCACGTCGCAAGTCGCGCGTATCGCCGCGATGGCGCGCGTCGTTCCCGGGCCGCTCCGCGAACTTGCCACCTCCATCTTCAAGCGCACGAAAACGTATCGCGGCACCCCGGACGTCTTTCGCAAAGCGCTCGCCGCGTGGCTCGATCCGAAATTATTTCCCTCGCCATATTTCTACGCCCGCGCGCTTTTCACTCCGCGCACCGTCGCCGGCCGCCTCGGCGACGACACCTCCGCGTGGCACGCCATGCCCTGGATGCAATGGCTCTCCGACGCCGCGGGCGAAGCGCAGCCGATGGATCCCTTCACGCAGATTTCCTGGCTCGAGCTGCGCTCGTACCTGGTGAACACGCTGCTTCGCGATACCGACGCAATGAGCATGCGCCACTCGCTCGAAGTCCGCGTCCCATTCCTCGACGTCCCGCTAGTCGAATACGTTCTCAACGTTCCGGAAGCGCTGAAGCGCAATCCCGCCAAACCGAAATCTCTGCTGATTGACGCAATGAAGGACTTGCTGCCGGAAGAAGTGATCGCGCAAAACAAGCGCACCTTCACTTTTCCGTGGGAAACCTGGCTGCGCGGAAAATTGGGCGAACGAGTAGCAGTAGGCCTGGGCGATTGGTCGCCAGCACTGCAAGAGAGTTTCGACGGCCGCTTCGCGCTAGCCGTCTGGCGCGACTTCCTCCGCGGCCGCACCACGTGGTCGCGCCCCTGGAGCCTCTACGTCCTGAACGAATGGGCCAAGCGCAACCTAACCGCTACCGAACAACCAGCCGAGCCCAATCCCAAAACAGCCGCCGCCCACGTCGCCTGACGAAACGCAGCGCCGAGGCCGAAGTTTTTCGCGTCGCAGCGCGCGAGACACCTCGTCGCGAACCTCAGCGCGTCGCCCTATATACGCGCACGTAATCCACGAGCATCGTCTGCGGGAATATAGTAGTTGCGTCGGGAGGCCCGGGCCAATCGCCGCCGACGGCCACATTCAAAATGATAAAGAACGGATGATCGAAAACCCATTTCATCCCGGCGGGCAGGCGCGCCGGCGTAAACGTCGCGTACAGCTCTTGATCCACAAAGAAGCGCACCGTCTTCGGTTCCCATTCCACCGCGAAAACGTGGAAATCGTCAGCGAAGTGCACCCCGCCCGGCAGCTTGTATTCCGACGTATAGTCGCGATCGCCCGAGTACCCGGGCCCGTGCAGCGAGCCGTGCACCATTGATGGCTCTTTGCCGATGTTCTCCATGATGTCAATCTCGCCGCTACCCGGCCAGCCGATCGTCCCGATATCGTTTCCCAGCAGCCAGAACGCGGGCCACAGCCCGCGCCCGCGAGGAATCTTGATGCGCGCTTCGAACCGTCCGTAGGCCTGTTCGAAAAGCCCTTGCGTCGTGATTCGCGCCGATGTGTAGTCGCGCTTCACGTGGTCGGGTCCGGTGAAATTTACCTTCAGCGCTTGGATCACCAGATTGCCGTCGCGAATGAACGAATTCTCCGGCCGGTTCGTGTAGTACTCCAGCTCGTGATTGCCCCAGCCGTTCCCACCAACCTCGAATTTCCATTTCGCCGGGTCAGGACGCGAGCCATCGGGACCATTGAACTCGTCGCTCCAAACCAAAGTCCACGCGAATTTTTCATCTTGCGGGAACGCACCTCTCGCCGTAGCTCTGCACACGCCAAGCGTCGCAAGCAAGAAAGTAAAGACAATCGCAAAACGCGCAAAGTGCGACCAGGATCGGGTCATGTTCCTCCGCCGCCGAACGAGATCATACAGGACCTCGGTCAACGCCGCCGGTTGCGGTACCCGACAATTCTAAGACGATCGTGTGCGTCGTCTAGACGGTTCGGCCACCCCCCGCATACTTTTTCAATTTATTCCTGAGACAGCGCGCCAAATTTCCGCGACAATATTGCGGATGGTTATCCTGGGCATCAACGCTTACCACGCCAACGCCTCGGCCGCGATTGTGGCGGACGGGCGGCTGCTCGCCGCCGTCGAGGAAGAGCGGCTGAACCGCGTGAAATACGCTGCAGGGCTTCCCGCGCGCGCGATTCAATATTGCCTGGACCAGGCCGGCGTGAAACTTTCCGAAGTGGACCACATCGCCATCCCGCGCGATCCCTGGGCGCGCCTGCCGACCAAATTGCGCTTCGCCATGCGCATGCCGAAATTCGCCCTGGACCGCGCGCGCGTGATGCGGCGCTTCGCCGGAATCAATGAAGATCTGGCGAACGCCTTCGAAATTCCCGTGGAAAAGATTCGCGCGCAATTCCACCGCATCGAACATCACACCGCGCATCTCGCCAGCGCCTATTTCGTCTCGCCCTTCGAACGCGCCGCCGTGCTTTCCGCCGACGGCCTGGGCGATTTCGCCAGCTCGATGTGGGCGCTGGGCGAAGGGGCACGCATGCAGCCGCTGGGCGAAATCACGTTTCCGCATTCGCTCGGTATGTACTACACCGCGCTCACGCAATACATCGGCTTCTGGAAGTTCGGCGACGAATACAAGGTGATGGGCCTGGCCGCCTACGGCGAGCCGGAATTTCTGGATGAATTTCGCCACATCGTCTATGCCGACGGCCCGCTTTCCTTTCGTCTCGGATTGAAATATTTCACGCATCAAAGCCAAGGCGCGGAAATGAGCTGGCGCGAAGCCGATCGCACTCCCGTCCTCGGCCGTCTTTTTTCCGCGTATCTCGAAAAACGCCTGGGTCCCGCGCGCAAAGCCGAAGAGCCGCTCGAACCGCGCCACCGCAATATGGCCGCCAGCATGCAGGCCGCGATCGAAGAAGTCCTCGCCGCGCATTGGGGCGCGCTCGCGCAGAAAACGGGAGAAAAATCGCTGTGCCTCGCGGGCGGCGTCGCTTTCAATTGCGTCGCCAATGGGAAAATCTTCGACCATTCGCCGTTCGAGCGCGTGTACGTGCAACCTGCCGCCGGCGACGCTGGCCTTTCGGTAGGCGCCGCGTTCGCCGTGAATCATCATGTTTTAGGACGCCCGCGCGAATTCGTGATGGATCATGCCGGGTGGGGACCGCAATTCTCGCCGCAGGAAATCCGCGCCGCCGTGGAAAATGCCGCCGCTGGGAACGACGAGCTGGAAATCGCGCAACTCGAGGAAGCCGCGCTGCTGCAAGCCACCGCGCGGCACATCGCCGACGGCAAAGTCCTCGGATGGTTTCAAGGGCGCGTCGAGTGGGGGCCGCGGGCGCTGGGGCAGCGCAGCATTCTCGCCGATCCGCGGCGGGCGGAAATGAAGGATGTGCTGAATCGCCGGATCAAGCACCGCGAAACTTTTCGGCCCTTCGCGCCTTCCATCATCGAGGAAGCTACCGGCGAATTTTTCGAAAAGCAGCACCCCTCGCCCTTCATGACTTTCGCCTACAAAGTGCGCCCGGAAAAACGCGCCGTGATTCCCGCGCCCACGCACGTGGACGGCACCGCGCGGCTGCAAACCGTCAGCCGCCGCGCCAATCCTTTGTATTGGAAACTGATCCGCGCGTTCGGCGATCTCACCGGCGTTCCGGTCGTGCTGAATACTTCGTTCAACGACAACGAGCCGATCGTCTGCCGCCCCGAAGAAGCGCTCGATTGCTTCGCGCGCACGCAAATGGACGTCCTGGTGATGGGCAATTTCATCCTGGAAAACAAATCCGCCGCCGCGCACGCAACACGGGCGGGCGCAGAGCCCGCAACGCGCGGCGCAAAGCGCGCAACCTAGCGGCCACACGCGCGCGCAAACGCGCAGCCGGCACTCACTCGCATGCACATCCTGCTACTAAACCAATACTATCCGCCGGACACCTCGGCCACCGCAAAAATGGCCGCACAAGTCGCCGAAAAATTGGCCGAGCGCCACGACGTCACGGTAGTAGCCGGCCGCCCCTCCTACGATCCCGAGCCCAGCGCAGCGCATGATTATCCGTTCGCGCTGCTGCACCGCACCACGCGCAATAAAGTCGCGGTCGAATGCGTCGGCTCCACAATTTATTCGCGACACAAAATGCGAGAGCGCGTCACAAACTATCTCTCGTATCTAGCGCTCGCGGTTCCTCGCGCGCTCGCGCTGAATCCGGACGTCATCCTCGCAATGACGGATCCTCCGGTAGCAGGCCTAGCCGGCGCCTTCATCGCGCGCCTGGCCGGCAAGCCCTTCGTCTACAATATCCGCGACCTCTACCCGGACATGGCCATCGGCGGCGACATCGTCCGCCCCAGCCACTGGGTCGAGCGCTGGGAACGCATGCATCGCCGCGCGCTGAAGCAAGCCGCGCGCGTCATTGTCCTGGGCGACGACATGCGCCAGCGCATTTTGACTAAAGGCCTTGCCGCCGAACGCGTGGTGGTAGTGCGCGACGGCGCCACGTTCCACGCCTTATCTCCCCCGCAAAACGATCCGGTCGTCCAGGAAATTCGCTGCGGCTTTCCCTTTGTGGCGCTGCACGCGGGCAATTTGGGATTTTACGGCGCTTGGGACACCCTGCTCCAAGCCGCTGCCATCCTGCGCAACGAAAACTCCGCCCTCGTGTTCATAGGTGACGGCGCAAACCGCGCGGCGCTGGCGACTGCTGCGGAAGCGTCGGGCGCGGGGAATGTGCGATTCTTGCCGTTTCGGCCATTCGAGCAGCTCCCGCACGTGATGATGGCAGGGGACGTGCACATCGTCACCGTGAGGCGCGGGCTGGAAGGCATCGTCGTGCCGAGCAAACTCTATTCAATCCTCGCAGCCGGTCGCCCGGTGCTCGCCGTCGCGCCCGCGCAATCCGACGCCGCGCGCATCGTCGTCGAATCCGGCTGTGGACTCGCCGCCGACCCCGACGATCCCGCCGCCGTCGCTGCCGCCATCCGCGAACTTCGCCGCGACCCTGCGCGCCTCGCCGACATGGGCCGCCGCGCCCGGGAAACCGCCGCCAAATATGCTAGAGTGAACGAGCTGGAAAAGTTCGCGGCCATCATAGAAGACGCGGCGCGCATCAACTAAAGTTTCACAACAC
>CAWDRJ010000019.1:0-21141 GCA_963804625.1 uncultured Acidobacteriota bacterium
GATTCTTTTTATTTCTTCGGAGCGGTGCTTCATCTGTTCAGTTTTTTCCAGAGCCTGCGTCCTGGCCTGCTCTCCGGCTGGACCATCGCCCATCGCCCGAGCCGCTCCCATCAAAATACCCATCGCCTTGCTTTCCTTGTTGTGCTCTGCCTTTAGCGCTTCCACAATCGTAATGAGTTCGCGACGCTTCGCATCGATTTGGCGAAAAGGCCCCAGATCCAGCGGTTTCCCGCGGTCCCGCCCCATCTTCTCAATCAAATCCAAATGTTCCCGCACATAATTTAAATCCAGCATAGGCGAAGCAGAATACATGAAAGCAGTAAGAACTGAAAAGTGACGAGTGAGAAGAAAAACGCGCGCCCCGATAGAGATAACCGGCCGCTCTTGTCACGAACCAGCGCCGGAGGCGCGGCATAAGTTAGCCCGGCGCGGAAGCGCCGGGACTGCCGCACACAAAAATGCGAGCGCCGTAGGTGCGACACAAGCCTCAAGCCTACGCGCAGCCGACTGGCCCGATTCTGGCAAGCAACCCCGCGCAGGTGGTATATAGAACCCCAGGGCGTGCCGAGGTGCAAAAGATGCCTCACACGTACGTCCAAAACACCATCCACGTAGTCTTCAGCACCAAAGACCGCCACAAATCCATTCCGCAAGAATTTCAGCCCGAATTCTGGTCTTACATCGCCGGCATATGCACAAACCATAAAATTCTCGTTCATGCGATCGGTGGCACCGACGACCACGTTCATCTCCTCATCCAACTCCCGCCACCCGTACCGCTATCGAACACGGTCCTAGCAGGCTGCTGAAAAACTCGGAAATTTTGCAACGGAGCAGCTCTTGATGCGTCCAATGTCGCATGCGAGGAACCGATCAGCAACAAAATCACGTGTTCAGCTACATTTCTCCGGAGCAGCGGGTACGCAAGGACCATCCGCTGCGACCGATCTGCACGATGGTGGACGAGATCCTGAAGCAGCTCTCGCCGCAGTTCAGCAAGATGTACGCGAAAGTGGGTCGCCCGTCGATTCCGCCCGAGCAACTCTTGCGCGCGCAGTTGTTGTAGATGTTCTATTCGGTGCGCAGCGAGCGACTGCTGATGGAAGAGATGGACTACAACATATTGTTCCGCTGGTTTGTAGGGTTGAATTTGGACGATCCGGTGTGGGACGCGACGGTGTTCACCAAGAATCGGGACCGCTTGCTGGAGGCCGAGGTAGCGAAGGAATTTCTGGGGCGGGTGGTGGCACACGCGCGAGAGCAGGGGTGGATGTCGGACGAGCACTTCAGCGTGGACGGCACGCTGCTGGAAGCCTGGGCCAGCTTGAAGAGTTTTCAGCGGAGGGACAAAACGAATTCGTCTCCGCCGGAGGATCCGGGAAATCCCACGGTGGATTTTCATGGGGAGAAGCGCTCGAACCGGACGCACGAATCAAACAGTGATCCAGAAGCCCAGTTGGCGCGCAAGGGCCCAGGCAAGGAGGCCAAGTTGAGCTACAGCGGGAATCTGCTGGTGGAGAATCGCAACGGATTGATCATTTCGAGCCTGGTGTGGGAAGCGACAGGCACGGCCGAACGCGATGCGGCGATGACCATGTTGCAGGATGTTCCAGGAAGAAAGCGTGTGACAGTGGGTGGCGACAAGGGTTTCGATACCGCGGAGTTTGTACGCGAGTGCCGGAACATGCGCGTGACGCCACACGTGGCGCAAAATCTGGCGCGGCGAGGCGGCAGCGCCGTTGATGGACGAACGACACAACACGAGGGCTACCACATCAGCCAGAAGAAGAGGAAGCGTATCGAAGAATGCTTCGGCTGGCTGAAGACCATTGCTCTGTTGCGTAAGGTGCGTCATCGCGGAACCTTGAAGGTGGACTGGACGTTTACGTTCGCGTGCGCGGCCTACAATTTGGTGCGCATGCGAAACCTGATGGCCGTCGCGGTTGGGGCGCAGTAAGTCCGGGCCGTAGTGTCTTTGCACGGTGCTGAAAACGCCACTTCGGGCATTCGGCGGCACCGAAAACCGAACAAAGGGCCAGTCGCAACTCACAAATAACGCAACGGCAGAAAGAAATTGCCGCCCCAACTCAATTTTTCAGCAGCCTGCTAACAATCAAATCCAATGCCTCGCGATGGGCGCACGATCAGGGCCACAAATTCGCATGGCAGGAAAACTACGCCGCCTTCAGCGTGAGCGCTTCGCTAGTTCCCACGGTCGTTCGCTACATTCAAAATCAAAAAGCCCATCACAGAAAAATGCGCTTCGACGCCGAGTTCATCGCCCTGCTGAAAAAACATGGTATGGATTTCAATCCTAAATGGGTGCTCGGCTGAGTGTGATTACGCCGCCGAATTACCAGAATCACCGTGAACCAGCGCCGGCTTGTCCTGAGAGCCTGCCTGTGGCGGGCTCGAAGGAAGGCGCGGCACAAAATTAGCCCGGTGCGGAAGCGCCGGGAACGCCGAACACAAAAATGCGAGCGCCGTAGGCGCGACACAAGCCTCCAACCCACGCGCGATAACCATGCAGATACCTACTTAAACGTTTACTAGCTCGCTCTGCAAACTATGGTATTCTGCCTCGCCTGAATTTCCGGCCACCTGGCATTGACAATTCCGCATGGGGAGCCCTCCTCCATGCTGACTCGCAAAGCCACGCCACTGTCATCGGCCCTAGCGCTCCTCTGCGTCATCCTCACCAGTTGCGGCGGCTCCAGCTCCCCCAAAGTCACCACTATCACGATTACAACCACGCAATTATCCATCCCGGTCAATGGCACCCTGCAATTCACCGCGACCGCGAACGACCCGAACTCCAACGTCATCACCAATGTCGTCTTCACCTGGACGAGCAGCGCTCCCAACATAGCGAGCATCACGCCTCCAGGCGGCCTCGCCCTCGGCCTCTTGCCCGGCACCACCCAAATCACCGCCTCCGCAAACGGCGTTACCAGCACCCCCGTCACGCTCACAGTTACTCCCGGCTTCCTCCCGACGGGCAGCCTGAACGCTGCGCGCTCGGACGCCACCGCAACCCTGCTCAACAACGGCATGGTGCTAATCGCCGGAGGCATCGCATCTGGAACTTACTTAGCGGACGCCGAACTCTACAATCCTGCAACCGGATCGTTCACCGCCACCGGCAGCCTCAATACCGCGCGTTATCTCCACTCCGCCACGCTCCTGAATAACGGCACAGTTCTGATTGCCGGCGGCTACAACTCCACCGGCTTCTTGACCAGCGCCGAAATCTACAATCCCACCACGGGCACCTTCACCAACACTGGAAACATGACCACAGCGCGCCGCCTTTTCGTCGCGACGCTGCTGCAAAGCGGCAAAGTGTTAGTCGCTGGCGGCGCCGGCGCCACCGATCCCTTGCAGGCAGAATCCGCCGCCGAACTTTATGATCCTGTCACCGGCACCTTCTCACCAACGGGCAGCCTCAATACTGCGCGCCGCCTAACCAGCGGCACACTCCTCGACAACGGCATGGTCCTCGTCGTAGGCGGTATCGATGGCAGCGCAACTCTATCGAGTGCGGAGCTGTACAATCCCGCCACGGGCTCGTTCAGCTTTACAGGTAACCTGAACGTCGCGCGCTGCTACCAATCGGCCACGCTGTTGAACAACGGAAAAGTCTTGATCGCGGGTGGCGCAGTCCCCAACGGTTCCAACTTTGCCGCCGTGTCCAGCGCCGAGCTCTATGATCCCGTCGCCGGAACATTTTCGTTGGCCGCCAGCCTGAACGCGGCTCGCAGCGATCCCATCTCGACGCTCTTGAATAACGGCACTGTGTTGCTTACAGGCGGCGTCGTTGTCACCGCTTCCGGCAACGTATCTCTATCCACTGCGGAGATCTACGACCCAGTGGCCGGCACGTTTGCTCTCACCGGGCCGATGACCACGGTACGTGCGGACCAAACCGTGACCTTGCTTCCGAACGGCAATACCCTGGTCGCAGGCGGCTACGGCACTACCGGCGCGCTAGCCACCGCCGAACTCTACGAGCCAGCCTCCCTCACTCCCGCCGGACTCTCCGCCATCACCGTCATTCCCGCGCCGCCCACCACCCCACCGGTTCCCACAATCTCTAGTAGCACCTACCAGCGCTTCATCGCCACCGGAACCTTCGCCGCAGGAACCCAGCAACTTCACGCTGTCAATTGGACGAGTTCAGCCGCGACCACCGCACAAATCAGCAACGACGCCACGAATCCCGGCGCAGCCGTAGCCGTAGCGTCGCCAACCGCGGCGACTCCGATCACGATCACCGCTACCGCAGGAACCGTCAGCGGCACGACCACGCTCAACGTGCGACCAACAGGTTTCATCACCACCGGCAGCATGAGCGTCGCCCGTGAGGATTTCACGGCGACTGTTCTCAACAATGGATTGGTGCTGGTCGTAGATGGTGATGGCTCGCTCGGGGCTCCGTCTCCAGCGGAACTGTATAATCCCGGGACCGGAACGTTCACTGCCACCGGCACTCCCATTTCTGAGCGTTTTTTCCACACGGCTACGCTCCTGAATGATGGCATGGTGTTAATCGTGGGGGGCATTACCTCCGGTCCTGCTCTAGCTAGTGCGGAACTATATAACCCGGCATCTGGGACATTTACCGCGACGGGCAGTTTGAACAATGCGCGCTATAACCACAGTGCGACGTTGCTCCAGGATGGAAGGGCGCTGATTGCCGGAGGGGCAAGCTCTGTTAATTCCATTCTGGCCAGCGCCGAGATCTATGATCCCAGCAGTGGCGAATTCACCTTCACCGGGTACCTAAATGTAGGGCGTCGTTTTGATTCTGCTACGCGGCTGCCTGACGGTACCGTACTGATCGCTGGCGGACAAAGTGGGGGCAATTCACTGATTGGCAGCGGAGAGATCTATAACCCTGTTAGCGGATCGTTTTCTCTCACCGGCAGTCTGCGCAGCCCGCGCCTTTACCACACAGCGACCATGCTCGCGAACGGCACGGTGCTGATTGCCGGGGGTGACGATGGCACCAGCGCTTGCGGAACTGAAGCCGACGTTTACAACCCGACCAGCCAAACGTTCACGGCGACTGGAAGTTTAAACGTCGCGCGTTATCAACACACCGCGACGCTGCTGGCCAACGGAATGGTTCTGGTGGCCGGTGGAATCTCGACTACCGGCGTGACGGCCAGCGCGGAACTCTACAATCCCCCGACGGGAACTTTTACCGCAACCTCAGCCCTACATACCGCCCGCGCCGCTCACACAGCGGTGCTCCTCAACAATGGAACGGCGCTGATTGTCGCGGGCGCAGGCAACACGCTACTCAGCAGCACGGAACTGTACTATTGAGCTCCGCATAATATAGTGACGTTAGAACAGTTCCGCTTGAGCCCAGAAGCCGGTTACCAGCGTGGTTCGTCGGCGCATGCGACGAAGTGCCATGCGGGCATGCTGACTCAGCTGCCAGAAGGTCTGCGGACAGAAGTTGGGCAGCTCATGTTGTTTCCAGTGGCTCCACAGATACTCGACCGGGTTTAACTCCGGAGCATAGGCCGGAAGGAATTCCAGCCAGAGCCGTCCTTTCTGTTCGCGGACGAAGTCCCAGACTAAACGGCTGCGATGGGTTTGCGAGCCGTCCCAAACCACCAACAGCTTGCAATCGAGATGACGTAGGAGATGCTCGAGGAACTGAACCACCTGAGGACTGCGGATCGAGCCCGGGAAGAGTCGGAAGTAAAAGTTCCACCAAGTCACACCGGCCATGGCGGACAAAGTCTTCCAATTGAAATGATACTGCAGTACGGGAGTCTGACCTCGCGGGGCCCAGGTTCGGCAACGATGCGGTCTCTGGCTCAGTCCGCTTTCGTCCACGAATACGATTACACGCCCTTGTTTTTGGGCTTTTTTTTAATCTCCGGCCAACGCTTGCGCTTCCACTCGGCAATGGCGCGCTCGTCGCGTTCCAGAGCTCGTCCTGCGGGGCGTTGGCAACTCCAGCCGAGCTGCCGCAAAAGGCGCCACACGTGTCCGGGGTGATAGTCGATCCCACATTCCTGTGCGATCAAATCTGCTACCCGCGCAGAAGTCCACAGTCCGGTGTCATAGCCGAACGCTTCCGGTCCGCGCTTCAGAGCGCGCTCGATGCGCTCCAGATCTGCAGCGCTCAATCGTGGCTTCCGTCCGGCTCGACCGGCTTGCTCCAGACCCGCGCGGCCCTCTTTTTCCAGCTGCTGTGCCCAGCGACTGACCGACTGGCGGTGCACACCGACTTGTCGAGAGACTTCCGACTGACTGACGCCCTTTTCCAGTAAGCGTGCCGCCCGCAAGCGCCGCTGCTCTAATCCGGCAAAGTCGCGTCGTACTCCTCTAGGGTTTCCCATGCACGAACAATAGCACAGAATCCTGAGAATGTCACTATATTATGTGAAACTCAATAGGTCCGCGCCGGACCTTCGGCCTCCCACTCCGAATGAGGTGAATTTCGGGTGCTCATCCTCCCCGAAGTTTGGGAAGGGTGGGAGCTTTTGAATCCTTCTCTTCGATTTTCCCCATTTTGAACCAATAATTACAAGGTAAATATGGTAACGTGAGTCGGGGCACTTTTCAGCCTCATTGAGGACGCGGCATGGAGACCGGGGCATCGCCAACCGAGGCACCAACGGCAGGACGAACCAGACGCTCGCACCAGCGTGTCATCACGACTGTCGCAACCCGTGGCCGTCACGCCGAAACGCCTTCTCAGAACGATCGCACCGCACGCATTTCTAATCGACAATGGCAGATATTAGAATTCGCCGTAACTGCCAGAAAGCAAACAACCGCACCCCATTCTAATCGGCAATTTTTTCAAGTTGTGAAGGTCACGAATCGCGCCCACTGCATATCTAGCGAAAGGCCGCTAGTCCGGCACCTCATTTCTAACCGCAACAAGACCGCATTCAAAAACGTCGCCAACTCCATCAATGCAAACGAGAAAGCATTTTCTAACCGCAACACGAATCCGCTTTTTACCAATCATCACTCACGAATCACCAATCACGCCTTCCTCCCCAACTTCCACAAAATCTGCCGCATGATCCCCGTCCACATATCCGCGTCGCGCGACGGCAAATTCAGCCGCCTTACCAGCCGACGCACTCTTTCATCCGCATCCGCCACTTTGCGCAGGTCGAGGAACCCGCTCGCGCTGAGCGCATTCGTCAACACCGCAGTAAATCGCTCAAGCTCGCCCGCCGTCGCTGGCTGCAGCGTCTCCGACGCCTTCCCAAATCGCCCCGCAAACCTCGCCGTAAACTGCGGCGCGCCCTTGGCCTTTCCGCCCACGCCGCGAATCAATTCGTACAGACACACCGCCACGGCCTGCCCCAAATTCATCGAAATATTCTGCGCCGAGGTAGGAACGTGCAGCAGCCAGTGGCAATGGCTCAAATCTTCATTCGTCAATCCAAATTTCTCGGAACCGAAGAGCAGCGCCACCCGATTCGACCCCAAGCGCTTCCGCGCCCCCGTCTTGCGCGATGATTCCCGCCCATCAGCCGCTCCGCGAGCCAGCAACCTGCGAATAATCTTCGCGCCATCCTCGAGCCGCCGCAGCGGATGGTGCAATTCACGATGGCCCACGGCCGTGGTGCCGACGACCAGCCTGCAATCGCCAACCGCTTCCGCCACGCTCTCGAATTCCTCGGCCTTCGCGAGCACCGGCGCCGCACCCACCGCCGAACGCGTCTCGCGATATGCCGGCTCGTACGGCGTCACCACGCGCAAATGCGCAAACCCAAAATTGCTCATCGCGCGCGCGGCCGCCCCAATATTCAAAGGATTGCGCGTAGACACCAAAACCACGCGCAAATTATCAAGCTCAACCGAAGCACTCATCCGCGCCTATTCTACGGCACTCGCACCAAATCCGGGCGCGCAGCAAATTACCCAAACCGATCGCCGAGATGGTTTTGTAGCGGCGCACTTCAGTGCGCCATCGTTGTCGGAGCAAAATCCACGCAGCTTGAAAAGCCACAACGAAAAGCGCAACCGCGCCTACCGCAAGGCAACCAAGACCTCGATCTTGCCCTTACCCGAGGCCAACGGCTGCAACGCCTTGCCGATCACCGCCCCGGTGAGCCGCGCCGCATCACTCCCCCGCATCGCATATCCCCGCGTGGACGACGTCACCAGCAAATCCCCCCGCGCAATCGCTCCATTCTCCGCGGTAACGTTGCAAGGAACGATGCCCACCACAGCCATGGGAATTTCAGCAGCGAGCTTGGGACTTTCAGACGTGTGCTCGTTCCAGTAACTCCTGGCTTGGTCGAATACACCCCAGCCACCAAAGTTGAATACGGCGAACTCGAAAGCGCGAACCGCCGGTCCGCCCGCGTGTTGATCACCAATACGTCGCCGGGTTCGTATTTCGACCGTAGCGCAGCAGTGCCCACGGACTCCGCAAAGTCCGCGCCCCCAGTCTGCGTCCCGCCATCGAAAAACCCTTTGCCCGTGCTGTCAATTCTCGCCCGTGTGTAATTCTTGTATGTCGCCGGATCGTCAGCGCCCGTCGGCCCGGAAAATCCAAACTGAAACCGGAAATTATCCTGCTCCTCGCGCAAAGCAAAGAGCATGTCGCCGTGGCTCATATGTCCAAACGTGTCCGACGCCAGCAGCACGAAACTCTGCGTCGGATCAATCGAAGTCTGATCTCCGGCCATTGTGTCGTACGCTGCGACATACAACCCGCCGTAGTCGTCCACATCCCCAACCCACAAATGCGCCGAAGCATTGCACGAAGTGGGATCCAGATAATTCGTGGTGGTCGTACACATCTTGTGCTCGTTGTGCACGGAAAAATCCTTGGCGGAAGTTTCCAGCACGCCGGGATACTCCACCGCCATGCCGTAATCGTACGGAGCAATCAGATAACTCTTATTCGGAGTCGTCGAAGGGGGGCGACTATCGTCAATCGTGACAGCATCGGGGACGCAGAGATAATTCGCCTGATCGGCAGCGGATTGCGGGCTGCCGCCGCTGTGGTCGCAGTAAGCCCGGGTGACCCGGAAATGATATTGCGGGCCGGCTTCGCCGCTGGAAAGCGAGACGATGTCTTTATTGTCCTGCGCCACCGCGACTTGTCCGTAATCGTTCGCGGTGGACGAAGCATTTGCGTAGTCCCAAGGGAATTGCGAGTGCTGCTGCGCGCAAAAACTGAGGCCCAGACATCCAAAAATTACAATGAATAAAGTTAGACGAGACATGAAGTCGCGATCTCCTTTCCTTCATAAGAATTATGGAACGGGGCTGGGATTTATTGCACTGACAGCATTCAACGAAAGCGGGAGCGAGCGTCAGATGACGACGGATTCCTGGTATTCACCGAACGCGCGCCGGAGCGCGTCGGAAATTTCGCCCACCGTGGCGAAAGATTCTACGGCGGCGAGGATTGCGGGCATGAGATTTTCGGCGCCGTGCGCGCGGCGTTCGATTTCGGCGATCGCGGCGCTTGCTCGCACAGCGTCGCGGCGCGCACGCAGCACCGGCAGCCGCGCCACTTGCGCGCGTTCGATTTCCGGATCAATGCGCAGCGTGGGAATCGTCCTTTCTTCTTCAGATTGAAAGCGATTCACGCCGACGATCACTTGCTCGCCGGAATCCACGGCCTGCTGGTATTCATAGGCGGATTTCTGAATTTCCTGCTGGACGTAACCTGTCTCGACAGCGCGCAGCATTCCGCCCATGGCGTCAATCTTCGCAATGTAATCTCGCGCGCCTGCTTCGATTTCATTGGTCAGTTTTTCGATGGCATAGGACCCTGCAACGGGATCAATCGTATTCACCACGCCGGTTTCCTGCGCGATGATTTGCTGCGTGCGCAGCGCAAGCAGCGCGGATTGTTCGGTGGGCAGCGCGAGGGCCTCATCGAGCGCGTTGGCGTGCAGCGACTGGCAGCCGCCGAGCACCGCTGCGAGAGACTGCAACGCCACGCGCACCAGATTGTTTTCGGGCTGCTGCGCGGTGAGCGAAGAGCCGGCGGTCTGCGCATGGAAACGCAGCATCAGCGAGCGGGAGTCGCGCGCGTGGAAGCGATTGCGCATCGTGTGCGCCCACAGGCGGCGTGCCGCGCGGAACTTCGCGATTTGCATGAGCAACTCGTTGTGCGAATTGAAGAAAAACGAAAGCTGCGGCGCGAATTCATCCACGGCGAGCCCCGCAGCGACGGCGGCTTCCACGTAGGCGATGCCATTCGCGAGCGTGAACGCGACTTCCTGCACATCGGTCGAGCCGGCTTCGCGGATGTGATAGCCGGAAATCGAAATCGCATTCCAATTGGGAATTTCGTGTCGGCACCAGGCAAAAATATCGGTGACGATGCGCATCGCGGGCCGCAGCGGATAAATATAGGTTCCGCGCGCCATGTATTCCTTCAGGATGTCGTTTTGCACCGTGCCGGCGAGGCGTTTCAGATTCGCGCCCTGCTGCTTCGCCACGGCGACGTAGAGCGCCAGGAGAATCGCGGCAGTCGCGTTGATGGTCATCGAAGTAGAGACGCTTTCGAGTGGAATGCCGTCGAAAAGCGTTTGCATGTCTTCGAGTGAATCAATCGCGACGCCAACTTTGCCGACTTCGCCCAGTGCGAGAGGATGATCGGAATCCATGCCGATTTGCGTGGGCAGATCGAACGCGACGGAAAGGCCTTTGACGCCCTGCGCGAGCAAATAGCGGTACCGCTGGTTCGATTCGATGGCACTGCCGAAGCCGGCGTATTGACGCGTGGTCCACAGGCGCCCGCGATACATGGTCGGATAGACGCCGCGAGTGAAAGGGAATTCGCCGGGATAACCCAAGTCGCGTTCGAAATCCCAGTCCTGCAAGTCGTCAGAAGTGATAACGGCTTCCATCGGCAGGCCGGAAGGCGACGCGGCCTTGCGCTCACGTTGGGCCGTGGATTTGTGCGGGCTGTTAGGCATTAGGCGGCGGAACGCGAGGGGTGTGGTTTTCCATTTTCGATTTTCCAACTTCCAATGTCCGCCTCAGCGGACGCGGCGTGCTCGACGAAAAGATGTGAACGCAAAAACCAGCATCGTGACGGCATACACGATCGTGAAACCGAGCAGCCAGGCCGCGGGACGACTGTGCCAGAGGCGCCACGCGATGCTCGCAAAATAGAGGGCGAACAGCGCGAAGACTGCGCCGGTGGCTTCATGGAAAAGCTGGCGCGCGGCGCGCCACACGACGCGCATTGTGATTTTTGCGGAGTTCCAAAGCGTCGAATAGAAGCCGGCAGCCACGCCATAATTCTAGTACATATTGCGCAGGAGTGAGGCCGGGAATGGCGGCCGGCGGCGTCACGCCCAAACGAATATGGCAGGTAACTGGAGGGGTTCGTAGTGCGCACCTGGGTCTTGTTTCGGGCTGGCGAGCGACTTAAGATTGGTATAGAAAGGGTTTTCACAGGAGGTGATGCCCTTGCAACTCGACGATCGCATGAAGCAGTTACTGCGAGAGCTGGGACACGCCATCAACGATACGGTGTCTGATTCCGACCGGATCGCCGAAGCGATTTCGGGAGTGCGTTCGGCCGGCTTCGACATCGTGCTGAAGCTGGACGCCACCATCGGCCTGGCGCGACGCTCCGCGCAAGACGCCAAAATGACCACCCAAGACCGCCGTTTCCTGGAATCCCTGCACATTCGCGTGGACGACGAGATCATGGACGAAGAAACCATCGAACCGCGCGTGGAAATCACCGCGCAAGACATCAAATTCTTGAAGTCCCTGAAGATTTCCTTCGATGAAGAACTATAAAATTTTTGCGGCTATGATCCTGTGTGCCGGCGCGGCCGCTCTGGCGCCCGCGCCTGTTCGCGCGCAGATTACCGGCGATTCCTCGGCGCCAGCCGTGGTCGTGAAGCAAACCCCGGTGAAAGCGCGCTGGCTGAAGGCGGAAGTGATTCACGCGGATCAGCAGACGATCATTGTTCGCGAAGCGGACAACGAGATGAAGATTCACACTTTCACCTACTCGGAGAGAGCCAAGAACAAGATCAGCAGGGTGCTGGACGCGGGCGGCTATCAGACCGGCGACCACGTGAAGATCCGCTGGATTCCCGGCACTGCGGAAGCATTGGACATCAAAGGCAGACCTTCTCCCGCAATTTGATTTGGCGAGGCCGGCGCTCCACCGGCAACGCACCACAATGAAATGATTCGCCCTCCCGCCGTTTCCGGCCGCTTTTATCCATCGGACGCGAAGGAATTGTCACGCTTGGTCAAGGAGTATGCGCCTGAAGGCGCCGCGAAAATCGTGGCGCGCGGCTGCGTGGTGCCGCATGCGGGGTGGATGTACTCCGGGCACGTCGCCGGCGCTGTATATGCCTCGCTCGAAATTCCTGCGCGCTGCATTCTGCTGGGGCCGCGACATTTTCCGCGGGGCGAAGCGATGGCGATTCTATCGGAAGGAAGCTGGCGGACGCCGTTGGGTGAAGCGCAAATTGATACCGAGTTGGCCGCGGAATTGATGCGCGCGTGCCCGCGTTTGCGGGAAGACGCGGTGGCGCACGAACGGGAACACTCGCTCGAAGTGCAGATTCCGTTCTTGCAGCAGCTCGCGCCGGATTTTCAATTTGTGCCGGTGGTGCTGGCGGCGGACCGTTATCCGGTGATCGAGGAGTTGGGGCACGCGGTAGCAAAGGTCGTGACGGCTCATGCGGCCAAACGCGTGCTGGTGATTGCGAGCACGGATATGAATCACTATGAGAACGATGCGGTTACGCGCGCGAAAGACGAGCGAGCGATTGCGCAGATTTTGGCGCTTGATCCGCGAGGACTGTACGACACCGTGCGTAACGAGAGAATCACGATGTGCGGTTACGCGGCGACGACGGCCATGCTGGTGGCTATGCGCGATCTGGGCGCGAAGGATGTGGAGTTAGTTCGGTACGCAACTTCGGGCGATGTAACTGGAGAGCGCGAAGAAGTCGTAGGATATCCGGGGTTGATTCTTCGTTGAGCGCGCTGTCAGCTTAGAGGAATTCCGTTAGACACCGTCGGCGAGAGTCCTGTGAGGCGCTTTTTAGGCGATCGTCCGCACAAGCACCATCTGCGTTTCACGTCGCTGCGGAGTCAGTTGACGGTAAGTATGAATGAGAAATTGTGCGAGATCGTCCCGCTGGTCACGGTGACCGTGATCGCCTGACCCTGGACCTTCGGTGTGCCTGGGTTCGTGGGCCCGGTGCTGCCGCCACCCCCTCCGCCGCAGGCTGCGTTTACGACTAATAACATGACCACCAGCGCCGTTCCGGCGACACTCCATCGGCGCCGGCGCACTTGAATTCCCAGAGCGAAAAGCGCGAGGGCGAAAAGGATCAACCGCAGCGCGCCAGTTCTAGGCCAGCCCGGGACGTCGATGTGGCGGCTTGCTGGAACGAGCAAGCTGGGGGCGGTCGTTGACACGGTGAGCGTAGTGCTGCCGCTGCCGGTGACAGATGCAGGGCTGAAGCTGCACGCGGTCTCGGACGGCAACGACGTTTGCTCGCACGATGTCGATGAGAAGTTAATCGTACCGTTGTAGCCATTACTCCCAGTCACGGTGAGAGTGGTGGTTCCGGTCGATCCGGGCGCGCTGACGATCACGTTGGATGGAGAGAAGGAGCCGCTGAAGTCGGGGCCTGGATTTACGGTTTCCGTCACCGAACCCTGAGATGGTGCGAAGTTAGTGTCGCCGCTGTACGCCGCAGTAATTTGCTGTACGCCGGAGGGCAGTGAACTTGTTGTGACTTGCGCTTGTCCGTTCCCAATAGTCACCGGACTGCCGATAGCGCCTCCTGCGTTCGAAGAGAATTGCACGGTTCCGGTTGGGGCCGGCCCACCCGCCTGATTTTGTGTCACCGCCGCAGAGAAAGTAACTGACGCGCCCTGTTGAATCGTTCCAGTGGACGCACTGATCGCCGACGTTGTCGGGATCCGAGCATCCGCCGTTTCCGGTGGCGAAACTGACGCTGCGTAATTCGTGTCCCCGCTGTATTTGACAGTGACGGTGCTCTGCCCCAACGGGAGAGCGTTCGTGTTTATGCTTGCCGACGCCTCGATTACGCACGTCACGGATTGGATAGAGCCTTGAACCGTCTGGGGGGTTCCGAGCTGCGTGGAACCGTCAAAGAATGTAATCGTGCCAGTGGGTGGATTGCCGCAACTCGTACCCTGTAAAGCAACTGACATGGTCACCCCTGCCCCGAGCACGGAAGTTACGGGAACGCCCGTCCAGATCACAGACGTGGGCACCTGGGTAATGGTAAAGGTTCCGGCGGGAGAGGTGCTAGGGTTGAAGCTGGGATCGCCACTGTAGCCCGCCGTGATGGAATGAGTGCCGGCCGTGAATGTGTACGTTGGAGTCGTTGGAAGCGCATTGGCTTGACTGTTCAGCGTGAGGGCTGGGATGCCGGTTATCGAATTGCCCCCGTCCAGGAACGTGACGGTTCCCGTAGGAGTGCCGTTTCCCGAGTCACTGCTAACGTCAGCGCGTAGATATACCGGAGAGCCGTACGGGCCAGAGCTGAACGGCAGGGCATTGCCTTGAGCATTCTGCGTAATGAACGAAACCGCGGTCTTGCTTCCTTCGGGAGTGACGCTGACCGCGACAGGCGCGGAATCGCTGGCGCTGAAGGTGCCATCGCCGGGGTAATGAGCCGTGACCTGGTAACTGCCGCCGGGAAGCACATCCGTCGTCGAGCTGACCGAGCCATTCGTCAGCGCAAAATCTGTAACACCCGGGTCAATGGTTGAGGTCGCCATCAAGGCAACATTTCCGGTAGCGGTGCCAGTGGCCGGCGGAGTAGGCGTGACGTTGATCTGCACGGTCACTGCCGAACCATGGGGAATTGAAGAGGTAGGACTAAGCGACAAAGTTGTGGCCGTGGGCTTTAGCGCAGAAGTGATCGTGCTCCATTTGTTGACGAGGTTCGCGGCGTTCACTGAACCGAGCCCGGTTGTAAGATCATAGCCGTTCGTGGAGTTGTAACCGGACAGAATGCCGATGCCTTCAGCCCCAGAAGAACCACAGTCAACCGGTTTGGGAACCGTGTCGTCGCAAGGCATGGCGTTCGTCCCAGTCGTCACGTCGTAAAAAACGCAAGTGCTCGCCGGCGTGCCCGAAGAAGTGCAGCTATTTCCCGACTTGGCCGCCAGCTGGTAAAGAACATAGTTAGCATTGCCCTGGCGTGCACCAGCTTTCTGATCGACCAAGGCCATGATTCCCGCGAAGGCCGGCGAAGATGCAGACGTTCCACCGACGGCAAGGAATTCAAGACTCTGCGGATTCTGGTCGCAGTAGGTGCCGCCCGTCTGGTCGGCCGCGCACACGATGTAAAAGCTGCCGGTAAAGAACCCGGTTGCGGCAAACAATGAGACGTCCGGAATGTCCCGCTTCCCGTCGTTGGGGACGCCTGTGCCAGTCTGCCAAGATGGTTTGGCATAGCCACCTGCGCAGCTGGTGATGTCCTGACCATCCCCCGTGGTGCAACTGCTTTTTCCGCCCGATCCGCCCAGCGTGAACACATTCACGCCCAGCACTTCCGTATTGTTGCAGTTAGACAATGCGTTGCTGCTGAACCCGAAGAATTCCATTGCCGGGCTCGTACAGCTGTCATTCCATGGAACTTCAGGAATGTAGCTTTTGGCGGAGAGCTGCGTAGTGGAGGAAGTATTGGTAGTGTTCCAATAAGTAGTCGGATTCGAAAGGTCGTTGAAATCCGTACCGCCGACAGCGACGTTGTACGGTGTGGACGCAAAACCGCTGACTTGCAGGCCGAACTCCGCGGGCGCGGGAGCCGGAGCACCGTGGTTGTCGCAGCCGGCGGAGCCGTTGTCCCCGGCGGAAACGAAAGTGGTAATTCCTTCGGCGGCAGCTTGCTGCCATACGGCATTGTAGAACTGGTTGCCGGCGGTACCCAGCGCCGCTTCGCAGATGCCGTAGCTTTCGCTCAGTACGGCAGCGAGGTTGTTATCCACGGCATATTGCGCGGAGAGATCCACGCCGAGCGTCGTATTCGTAGTGGCCGAAATGATGAACTTGATCGTGGCACCCTTAGCCACCCCCGCAGACCACTGCAGGTCGAGATCCGATTCTGTTTCATCGCCGGGTACGACGCCCGGGTCCGGACCATCCAGGACCACGACCGGCGGATTGGGAGACAGGCCGAAGAGATTCCGGAATGCCGCGAGATCCTTCATATCGACATCCGTCTCGCCGATGATTCCGATGGTCTGGCCGGTGCCGTCGATTACGGGCGCGGGGCTGCCATTCCAAAGCGGCAGCACGTTATAGATTGTCGCGAAATCATAAGGGCCTAGCCCGTAACAACTGAGTGGCTGGTTCTGACTATTCGTACCACAGGTGAAGGTAAACTCCGGATTGACTGCCGTGATCTGCCCGGTGGACTTGTCCTTCTTGAAGACACCTGCGACAACGTGCATCGCTTTTCTGGGGAAATTGTGCAGGGTGTCCACGCCGACCACCACGGGTGTGAGCGCCGTGGGGATTTGCGGATCGCTGGAATTGGCCCAGTGGTTTTCGAGGCCGTTGGCGCCGGGAACGGCATATTGGTGAATCGCGGTGTGGAGAGCTTCCTGAACCTGGCCGACAGTGCCGGAGAATTCGATTACCGCGCGGCCGTTTGAAATGCGGGTGATTTGGAAGCCGTGCGATTGCAGCCACGACGTGATCGTTTGCACGTCCTGGTCCGCGGGACCGAACTGCTGGCCGAATTGCTGCGGCGTCAGCCACTGGTGATAATTGGGCGAAGCCGGGTCCTGCTGCTGATCGAGCAACTGCTCGAGCGCGGCCTCCTGTTCAGAGCTGCGCCGCAAAACCAGCAACATACGGTTCATCGGCAGGCTCGCGGGAGCGGCGCCGCGATCGTACTCAGCGCGTGCCAAAGGATACGTGTTGCCCTTCAGGACCGTGAGTTGTGCTTCATCCACAGCCTGGGTGATGCGCGTGGGCGCAGGCGCAGTTTGGGCGTACAAGCGCAATGGTAACAGCGAAACAAAAGCAAAAAACAGGAGTATTCGGAAGAATCGTGCGGGTTGGGTGCGCATGGTTCTCTTCACCTGAGACGTCGTTTTTGGGACTTGAGGACGCGGGGGAGAATAGACGTAGTTATACGATGTGTCAAGTTGCACTTCGGGACAGGCGGCCGAAGAAGAGACGCAGGACGGGGTAGTAATAGAACGCATTATCGCCGCGAACCGCGCAGGCTGGGCGCTTTTTAGTGGCCGGACCGAATGTGGCCGGCGAGGGTGCGTGCGCGCTGGCGGGCGATTTCCAGGAGTTTATCGTCGCCGGCGAGTTGGTCGAGGATAGGGAGCAAGCGCTCTGGCTCGGGGATCTGCTTGTTGTTGAGGTCGCTTTCGATTTGCAGCAGCACGTCGTTGACGCCCAGGCGGTCGTAGCGCATGGTGCGGGCCAAATCGGAAATGTCCGAGGTTTGCCGCGCGAGGCCCTCGAAAATGTTCACCAGTTGCGAGGCCGGTTCGTCGAGCGTGTAGTTGAATTTCGTTTCGTGCTTCTCCGCGCCGTTCTCGTACTCAAAAGTCTTTTCGCCGAGATTCGCCAGGCGGCGATGTACGTCCAGATCCACGCCCTGAAAATTGTGCAGCTTGGCCGCCAGCGAAAAAATCCGTTCGGCGAGCGGCGCACCGATTTCAAAAGGCTGCGGATTGGCGTCTTCGTCGAGCTGCCGGATGTCGTAGGTGCCGGAGCCGTTCTCGTTGATCTTGATCTCGACGAACTCGGGATAACTGGTCTTGAAGATCTTGCGGTAGATGATTTGGGCGCCGCCGGCGGGCACGGCGGTGTAAGAAGCGGCGGATGGCGGCACTGACTTCGCGGGCGTTGCGGCCTGCGTTGTGGGTTGTGTCGCTAGGATCAGCGCGAGCACGGACAACCGGAGGCCGGGGACGGCACGGACGCGGGCGTTGCGAAGTTGTGATACGCGAAGCATTACAGTCCAAAGATGCGCGCAGCGCGCGTTTGGTTTCGCAATGAGTTTTTCGTGCGCGTGGCAGCCGCTTCGCGAGCCGTGTTAGATATAGCGGCGCTCGCTGCCGTCGCGGGTCGGATGTTCATCGCTGCCGCCATGCGTTCTTGCGCGCGGGAAAGGTGCGCGTGGCACAGCGCGACTGCCAGAGCATCGGCTGCGTCGGGTGGCTCGGGATACTCCGTCAATCCCAGAGCGGAGCTGACCATTTGCTGCATCTGCTGTTTGGACGCCGCGCCGTAGCCGGCGACACTGGATTTCACTTCGCGCGGCGAATAGCTGTGCGCGGGAATCGAAGCTTGCGCTGCGGCGAGGAGAATCACGCCGCGAACTTCCGCGAGGCGCAGCGCGGTGCCCATATTCAGCGCGGTGAAGACGGATTCGACGGCGATTGCGTCTGGCGCAAACTCATCCACCAGCTGCGAAATCAAATCGTGGATTTCGCGCAAGCGCGACCCGAATGTCGCGCGCGCGGGGAACTTCAACGCGCCGAAACGCAACAGGCGCGGGGCCGAGCCGAGAAATTCGACTACGCCGTAGCCCGTAGCGCCTGCCGCCGCGGGGTCCACGCCCAGCACGCACAGACGGCTGCAGGTTGCGCTCGAATTGGAGCTACGCGCCATCGACCGGCACAAGTGTACGTGCGGGTTCGAGCGGAAGGTAGTATTTTTTCGGGCTAGCGATGCACAGTGAGAAACCTATTCACCGCAGAGGGCGCAGAGAAAAACACCGCGCGATTGATGCGAGGAGAATCTTGGAGTGCGGGAGCAAACCGCCGCACTCCAAGAAAAAGCTAGCTTGCGACGGCGGCTTGAATTTCTTTTTCGTCGATGTCGAAATTGGCGTAGACGTGCTGTACGTCGTCGTGATCCTCGAGGGTTTCGACCATGCGCACCATCTGCTGCGCCTGCTGGCCGCTCAATTTCACGTAATTCTGCGGCACCCAGCCCACTTCGGCGGTGGCCGGAGTGACGCCCGCGGCGAGTAGCGCCTCGCGCACTTTTTCGAATGCTTCGGGAGGTGTGGTCACTTCCCACGCCGAGCCGTCGTCACGCAAATCTTCCGCGCCGGCATCGAGCACGATGCCCATCATCTTTTCTTCGTCGGCCGCTTCCTTGGGCACCACGATGTCGCCCTTGCGGTGAAACATCCAGCCGACCGCTCCGGTTTCGGCCATGTTGCCGCCATTCTTCGAGAACATGTGGCGAATTTCGCTGACGATGCGGTTGCGGTTGTTGGTGACGACTTGCACCAGCACGCCCACGCCGCCCGGCCCATAGCCCTCGAAGGTCACTTCATCGAGCGTTTCCCCCTCGAGCGTACCGGTGCCGCGCTGGATGGCGCGCTCGATGTTGTCGTTGGGCATGTTTTCGCTCTTCGCCGAAAGAATGGCGGTGCGCAGGCGCGGGTTGGTAACCGGGTCGGCGCCGCCGGTGCGCGCCGCTATCGTCAACTCACGGATGATCTTAGTGAAAATCTTGCCACGCTTGGCGTCGGTAGCCGCCTTCTTATGCTTGATCGTGGCCCATTTCGAGTGTCCAGACATGGGTGAACCTTTTAAGGGAAGTATGGCAGGAGCAGCAATATAGCTCTTGCCGCGACAGTGTAGCAGCAGCGTCACATTCAGGCAATAGAGCGAGGCCAGCGGGAGGAGCCAGTTTTCGATTGATGCCATAACGACGTCGGCCTCGCAACGGCCCGAGTAAACTGTTCGGTGTTCGCCCTAACAGTGCTCGGACCGAAGGAGGCCGAGATGAGAATTATAGGATGCGATTTGCACGCTCGCCAGCAAACCCTGGCGATGTTGGACACCACAACGGGAGAGGTCGTGAATCTGACTCTGACGCACGAAGAGAACAACGTGCGGGAGTTTTATTCCACGCTGCCACGCCCGGTGTGTGTGGGGATCGAAGCCACGGGATCGATGCAGTGGTTTGTGAACCTCCTAGAGGAGCTGGGAATCGAATGCCGGGTGGGTCATCCGGCGACGATTCGAGCGGCCGAGCCCCGGAAGCAGAAACACGATCGGCGTGATGCGGACTTGCTTCTGAAGCTGCTGGTGGAAAACCGCTTTCCGACGATCTGGATGCCTTCGCAGGAGCTACAAGATCTGCGGTCTTTGTTGCGGCACCGCCATCAGTGGGTGCGCCTGCGGACGCGCATCCAAAATGCGCTGCAGTCAATTGCTTTGGCCAATGGTCTACGACGAGGTCCCTCTCTGTGGAGCCAGGACGGACAAAACACGATCGCATCGTTGCCGCTGGCGCCGCACACCGCCTATCGGCGGAGCGAGTTGCAGGTGCTGTACGCGAAGTTCGAAGCGGAGATCGAGAAACTAAACCAACGAGTCGAGGAACAGGCTGGCGGACGAGCCGGAGCACGATTGTTGATGACCCATCCCGGAGTGGGACCGGTCACGGCGCTGGCGACCGAGGTGTTTCTGGGCGATCCCGCCCGATTCGCAGACAGCAAGGCCCTGGCGAGTTATGCGGGGATGATTCCGCGGGAATATTCCAGTGGAGGGCGCCAGCGGCTGGGTGGGTTGAGTAAACAAGGTAATCCGCTGTTGCGCTTTCTCTGGGGTGAGGCGGGAGCGCATGCCGTACGCCGGGATCCGGAGTTGCAGCGTTTTTACCGCCGCAAATTGGTCCAGAAAGGTTTGGGGAAGGCGAGCGTGGCGGTGGCTCGCAAGCTGGGGATCCGGCTGTGGATCATGTTGCGGGATCAGATTGAGTACCACGAGTTCTGTCGTCGCGGACAGAAGCAGCAGAAAAGCAGTGCGGCCTGTGCGGGGATGCGCAAAACGCCCTATGGTGCAAAAAGTCACCGGCCGGTTGATGAGGCTACCCGCCTCCGTTGCGAAGGAGGGAGTTCGAATACTTCATCATGGTCGACGGTGATCGAAGAGATGTTTGGTGGGCAACACTGCGTTGATGAACGCAAACGGACTGGGCAGGCTAGGGTGACACAGATGAACAGAACAGACCGAAACAGACGCGGTTCGTGCGCCGACCAAGAAGTGTGCTCTCATTCAGTAATACGCAACAGAAAAAGCTCTTGCAAAGGCCGGCGTCGTTAGAGATACGGCGTTAATCAAGTATTGACCGTCTAGATTGAGGGGGGTCTGATTCGGCGTTGG
>CAWDRJ010000020.1:0-268106 GCA_963804625.1 uncultured Acidobacteriota bacterium
GGACGATCTTGGTATTCAGGTCGCGTACCACGGCATTGTAGTAGCGCCGCGCGTTTTGAATGCTGTCTTCAATCTGGCTCAGCGATTGCTGCAGCTGCGTGAAACTTTCCACCGCTTTCAATTGCGGGTAAGCCTCGGCCAGCGCAAAAACCTGGCGCAACGCCGAGGTCAACATGCCTTCCGCCTGCGCCTTAGCCTCGGGGCCTTGTGCCGTCATCGCGGTGTTGCGCGCGGCCACGACTCCTTCCAGTGTGCCTTTTTCGTGCGCGGCGTAGCCTTTCACCGTTTCCACTAAATTAGGAATCAAATCGTAGCGGCGTTTCAGCTGCACATCAATGTCCGACCAGGCGTTGTCGCACTGCACCTTCAGGCGGACCAAGCCGTTGTACATTCCAACGACGAACACGAACAGCAGCACAACGATAACTAAAAGCGCTAGGATCATCACGGCCCTCCAGCCCAGGATGGATGCGGGTCGCAGCCCGCACAGCATACGGCCTGCGGTTATCTCTGTAAAGCGAACTATAGGCAGCGCGGTGTGGAATCAGGTTCTGAGGGCAGTTTCGTAGCCCCGCTTAGGCTGGCACGGTCTGGGGCAGCTTGGGAGCCTTGCTGGCGGCCTTATGGCGGTAAAGATTGCGGTCCGCTTCTTGAATCATTTCCTCGATCCCATATCCAGGTTCGTAGGCCTTGCAACCAATCGAAAATGATACGGGCAGCGTCTTTCCACCCAGCTCGACGGTCAAGTCGCGGAGCCGGTTCAAAACCACCGAAAGCTGCTCCATTTTGCAATCGAGAAGCAGCAACATGAATTCGTCACCGCCCCAGCGCACCGCCAGGTCCGACCCCCGCGTGGAACTGATCAAACACTTCGCGAATTCCTTGAGCACCAGATCGCCGGCCTGGTGTCCGTAGCCATCGTTGATCTTCTTGAAATCATTCAAGTCCAGCAGCGCGACGATCATCGAAAGGGCCTGCCGTTCCGACCGCGCAATCTCGGCCTTCAACCGCTGTTCCGCGAAACGCCGGTTGTACAATCCCGTCAGCGGATCGAACAACGCCAGCCGCCGGAAGACTTCCGCCTCAATTTGCTGCTCCGCCATTTCTCCTTGAACTTTTTGCAGCCGCACTTGCTGATAGATCATGTGCAACGTAAAAATCAAAACCAGGGCCACCAGCCCCCACACGGACGAATTCAGATCCCATCCATAACTTGGCTTCGGGACTCTCAAATGCAGGGAAGCCGAGAGCGCCACCACCAGCGCCGTCAGGGCCAGAATGATGATGGCCGCGTTGCCCCACACCCATAGCCCGCGCCGCTCCAGCTTGCGCCGGTTCGACTGGATTTCGGCGACACCATAATCGGGATCTGCGGGCGTGATGGGTGCAATCGAAGGGGTCATTTGCCTGCCTGTTGAAACTAACGTCCCGCTGTCGGGCGGTCAAGCCTTGCCGATTCGCCTGCTTCGCTTTGGTAACGGCGAAGTGCTGAATTCGACCATGCACGTTGGGACAGGTGGCTCGAAGAGATTTTGTAGCGGCGCACTTTAGTGCGCCATCGGTGGGCTAATCAAGCAAATGGGGGTGGAGCAAACGATCCGTTCGAATCGCGGCGGGATATCCGTCATTCGAATTTCAGCGCCACCATGGGATCCACGCGCATCGCGCGCCGCGCGGGCATGTAGCACGCCGCCAGCGCCACAACGGTAAGCAAGACCGAGACGACGACGAAAGTGACCGGGTCCGTCGGCGAAACGCCGTAAAGCTGGCTGGCGATCCCCCGGGAAAGCAGCAGGGCTCCAACGATGCCGATCGCCGAACCCGTCAAAGCCAGCAGCAATCCCTGCCGGATAACCATCATCAGCACGTCCTGGCGTCTTGCGCCCAGCGCGACGCGAATTCCAATTTCTTGTGTCCGCCGCGAGACCGAATAGCTCATCACGCCGTAGATTCCCACCACCGCCAGCAGCAGCGCCAATCCCGCAAACGCTACGAGCAGCAGCATCGAAAAACGTTGCGGCGAAAGAGACTCGGAAACGGCATCGTCCATCGTCCGCACGTTCAGCACCGGCACGTCCGAATCCACCTCTCTCACTGCCCCGGTGAGCGCAGGAATCACGCTAGTGGGATCCTGCTTCGTGCGCGCGATAAGAATCATGCCGAAGGACTGCCAGCCGCCGTCCTTTGGCGCAGTAAGCTGGGCCATCGGAAGATAGAGTGCCGGCTGAGGCCGGTTTTCGTTGAGCGCATAAAGCTTCACGTCCGCCACCACTCCGACCACCACGCGCGTCACATCTGGATCTCTGGTGCGCGCCCGAGAAGCGGCCAAGAAGGATGACTCGAGCACGGCATCGGTTGGTAAGTTCTGTTGCGGCATGGCCGGCGACCGCCGATAGGGGTAAAGGCCTGGACGATAAAATACCTGGAGTGGGTGACCCGGGGAGTGCATCGAACAGCTGGCCCAGGAAGCTACGTTGCTGGATACCTGCACGAGGTGGAGCACGGGGCAGCACGCATTGCGCGGCTCGATGGTGTGATACAGAGGCAGCGAGAGTGCGCCGCCCCAGATGCGTGCCGTGATCGAGGCCTTGCAGGCGCTACGAGGAATCGCGCAGGTCAGCGGTGACGGTGGTAGCCGAACTGGGAGAGCTGTCCCGATCAGCAAAGCCAAGCAGTTAATGGCCTACGGAGGAATCGTACGAGTGAAGACTCCAGTGGAGAGCGCCTGCGACGAGGAAACATCACCAAAACGGGTAATGCGCACCTAAGGCGGGTGGTGGTGGAGGCGCGTGGGCCATCGACACCGACCGGCCATGGGAGCCAAGTTGCGCAAGCGGCAAGAGAAGGTCAGTGAAGAGGTCAAAGAGATCGCTTGGAAAGCACACAGCGATTATATGAGCGGTATCGAAAGTTGCTCGCCAAGGGCAAGAACAAGGGAGTTGTAATGACGGCGGTAGGACGCGAGTTGCTGGGTTTTATCTGGGCCATCGGAATCCAAGTAGAAACAGCGCAGAAGGAGCTTGCAGCAGCGGCATAACGTGAATTTATTCTGGGGTGAGAAGCTCGAAGGAGGCAGAGTGGGTAGTGGTCGAGGGGTACACGGAAAGGAGAATCCTCGAAAGTTCTATGCGGTAGGTCTTCGCACCGAACCCGCGTTTATAGTCCGAGGCAGCTCCTGACGGATCACGATTATGCGGTTTCGACCCGCGAATATCAGAGTGATCAGCCGTCGCGAAAACTACCTCGACGAGGTGAAGAAAAAGAACGATAGCGTCAGGCGCTTGCCCAGGGGATCTTCGTTCGGCCAGAAAAGTTTCGCCATGGATTGGCTGATCAGCACGGCACCGGGCCGGCCGGCGACATCCGAATCGTCAATATCGCGGCCGTGCAAAAGCGATATGTGCAGCGCGCTCAAATATCCTGTGCTGATCAAGCGAACATCCACCTCCGGCTGATCGGCCATCGCCAGGACGGGGCGACCTTCGATCGCGACGGGCTGAATTGAGCCGTCGTCGCTTAACGGCATGCTGTCTATCAGTCCGGCAGATCGAATCCCGGGCACGGCGCGCACGCCGTCAAGCACGCGATTGAAGTAATTGATCTGCTGCGCTGGCTCGGTGAATTTTGTAGACGGAATCGAGACAGCCATGGTGACCACGTGGTCGGCATCGAATCCAGGATTGGTGCTGCGCAGCATCCACAGGCTGCGGATCAAAAGTCCCGCGCCGATAAGCAGCATCAGCGAAAGCGCCACTTCGGAAACAACCAGCACGTGGCGCGTCCGCCCGCCGCCGGAATCCGCGGCGGTGCGGCCGAGCCCTTGTTTCAGCGACTGGTTCAGATCCGCCTTCGCCATGCGCAACGCCGGCAATAGGCCCGCGGCGAATCCGCTCACAAGCGAAACGCCCAGCGTGAAAGCCAGCACCCATCCGTCGAGCGAAATTTCGCCGGATCGCGGAAGCCGCTGCGCTAGAAATTTCACGATCAAAATCATGCCATAATGCCCGAAGACCAATCCCAACGCGCCTCCGACGACTGCCAGCAGCAGCGTTTCGGCGGCCGCTTGCTGCAATAGACGGCCGCGAGTAGCGCCCAGCGCCGCCCGAACCGCCGATTCCTTTCTCCGCGAAAACGTCCGCGACAAAATGAGGCTCGCCACGTTCGCGCACGCGATCAACAGCACCAGCGACACAGCCCCGAGCAGGATCAAGAGCGCCGGCCGCACATCGCTCACCAAATCGTCGCGAAGCGGAACGACAATCCCGCCCCAACCCTTATCGCTCGCCGGATATTGCTGCGCCAGGCGGTTCGAAATCGCATCGAGTTCCGCCTGTGCTTGCCGCAACGAGACGCCGTCTTTGATCCGCGCGACCACGGCGTAGTTGTGATCGTCGCGCACCGCGCGCTCCGGATCGCTCCACGTCAATGGTTTCCACAGCTGTTGTTCCGCCGCCGGATCGCTCGCAATCGGAAACGCGAATCCGGGCCCCATCACGCCAATCACCGCGAACGCTTGCCCGTTGAGCTCGATATTTTTTCCGACGATTTCAGGATTGGCGCCGAACCGGCTGCGCCAGAATTTGTAACTCAAGACCACTACGTGCTCGTGGCCGGTTTGATATTCGTCAGCGAAAAAATCTCTGCCGAGCAATGGCCGCACATGGAGGATGGGAAAAAAACCGTTCGTTGACGCGCACACGCGAATTGCCTCGGGCTCGCCCGAGCCGGTAAGCGTGTAACGGCCGAATCCATACGCCGCCATTCCCTCGAACGCGCGGCTTTGCTCGCGCCAGTCAATGAAATTCGCCGGCGAAACTGGGAACTCCTTCACCCCCGGAAAAGTGGCCTGCGGCGGAGTGTGCCACAACTGAACTAACCGGTCGGGCTGGTCAAACGGCAGCGGCCGCAGCAGCACGGCATTGACGACGCTGAAAATTGCAGTGTTCGCGCCGATGCCGAGCGCCAGAACGGTCACCGCCATCGCGGTGAATCCCGGCGCGCGCAACATCATGCGCATGCCGTAACGCAAATCCTGCATCAGAGTTTCCGCCAGGTGCGTGCCGCGCGCCTCGCGGCATTCTTCTTTGGTTTTGTCCACGCCGCCGAATTCAAGTCGCGCCCGCCGCAACGCCTCCGGCCGTGACACTCCGCTGCGGACTAGATCTTCGGCGTACGCTTCGATGTGAAAGCGCATCTCGGAATCCATCTCCGTATCCATCCGCGAACGCCGTACGGTTGCCTGCAGCCAGGAACGAACGCGCAAATACAGTCGGAAGATCATTTTCTGCAACCTCAATCCTCTCGCAGCGTTTGTGCAGGGTCGATTTGCAATGCCCGCGCCCCGGGAATCGCACATGCGCTTGCAGCAACCGCGAGCAAAAAGACGGCCGCCCCGCCGAACGTCAGCGGGTCCACCGGCGAAATTTCAAACAAAAGCCCGCTGGTCAATTTCTGCGCCGCCCACGCTCCCAGCAGCCCGATCACCGCGCCCAACCCAGCCATTTCCAGACCTTGCTTCAGCACCAGCCACAGCACGTTCGCGCGGCTCGCGCCCAGCGCAATGCGCACCGCCAGTTCCTGCCGCCGTCGCGCCACCAAAAAAGAAACTACGCCGTAGATACCTACGATCGCGAGCACCAGACCCGCTAGGGCAAATAAGCTCAAAAGAACCGTCGTGAATCGCTGCCCGCCGGTCTGGCGTTCGACCAGTTCGTCAATCGTTTGCACCTCGGCGAGAGGGATGTCGGAATCCAGCGCACGGAGTTGGCCCCGAATGGCGGTTTCCAGCGCGCGCGGTTCCGAAGCCGTGCGAACCAAAATATCCTTGAACCCGCCGTTCACCAGCGGGTTTTGGGAATACAGCACGGTAATCTGTGGTTGCGCTGCGAGGGCCAGGCCAGCATTTTTGAAATCGCCGATAACGCCAATAATTGTGACGTCCACGTCGTCCGTTATATTTTCTTCAGCAGTAATTCCCGGTAATGGCGGAGGCCCGATGTGGATCTTCCGCCCGATGGGATCTTCGCTCGCGAAATAGCGCCGCTTGAATTCCTGGCTAATCAGAGCCACCGGGGGGCTCGATGCACTGTCCGACTCCGCGAAATCCCTGCCTCGAATCAGCGGAATTCCCAAAGTTCGAAGGAAATGTTGGTCCACAACTCCAAACTGCGCCGACGGAACGTCTTGAATTCGTGTGACAGAATGCCCCGGAATGACCAACATCTGAATCCACCCGTTATTTGGCGGGTAGACGGTTGTCACCGTCGCCTCCATCACACCCGGCAACGCCCGCACGCTCGCTGCAAAATCATCGCAGAAGCGCGTTCTTACTCCCGGGTCTGTATAGCGGACAGGCGGCAGATAGATACGGCCTCGCAATAAGTGGTCCTGACGGATGCCCAAATTCTGACCTTGCAAACGCATGATGCTTCGAATCAGCAGGCTCGCTCCCACCAAAAGCATCAAACACATCGCCATTTCCGTTATCACCAGCAAGCCGCGCACGCGCTGACTCGAACGTCCGGACATCCCGGATCGCCCGCCTTGCTTCAGCGCATCCACCAGGTTCAGCCGAGTGCCCATGAACGCCGGCGCTAGCCCAAAAATCAAACTCGTGACAAGAGATACCGATAATGTGAACGTCAGCACCCGCCAATCGATTCCCAACGAACCAAGTTGGGGTAGATTTTCCGGGTGCATCCTCGCGAGAGCTCGCAGTCCAATCTCTGCACCACCAAATCCCACCGCTCCGCCGACGAGCGACAGCAGTAGCGTTTCCGCAAGCAATTGCCGCACAAGCCCGCCTCGTCCCGCACCCAAAGCCGCGCGCACCGCCAGCTCCCGTTGACGCGCCGAGTTGCGCGCCAAAAGCAGATTGGCCAGATTCACGCAAGCGATCAGCAGGATCAGGCTCACCGCTCCGATTAACAGGTACAGCATCGGCCGCAGCGCTCCGACCCGCGAGTCAGCCAATCTCTTCACGGCTACACCGACGCCTTGATCCACCGGATGTTCTGCTGCGAGCGCAGCGGCGATCACCGAGAGATCCGCTTGAGCCTGCTCGAGCGATACTCCCGGCTTCAGCCGTCCCAACACAGCATACCCGCGCTCTCCTCTCCCACTTTCCGACCACATGTCCGGCGTATAGGGAAACGGAGTCCAAATTTCGCTGTGCCGCCCGGGCTCCACCCATGCAGGAATCACGTCCGGCATCACGGCGACAATGCTGTACGGCTCCCCGTTGATCCGAATCTTGCGGCCCAGCACAGCAGGGTCGCCAGCGAACCGGTTTCTCCACAGCTGCGCGCTGATTGCGGCTACGAAGTTTTTGCCTTCCTGATTTTCGTCCTCGGTGAAGAGCCGGCCAATGATCGGTCGAATATCGAGGATTTCGAAATATGCTGCCGGGACCAACCCGACCTCCATCTGCTCCGGTCGGCCCGCGGACTCACCGAAACTCACATTCTTAGCCCAGGTGTCGTAAGCCACCATATTCTGGAAGCTGCCACTTCTCTGCGCGAAATCCCGAACGTCCAGTGCCGAAGGTCCATCAGGATTTGCAAAGGTATTAACCATGCCTTTCTGAATGGAGTAGATCCGCACGAGTTGGTCTGCGGCAGTGAAAGGCAGCGGCCGAAGCATCAATGCGTTCACAGCGCTGAAAATTGCGGTGTTGGCTCCAATGCCGAGGGCGAGAGTCAGCACCGCGACAATCGTGAAGCCGGGACTCTTGCGCAGGGCGCGCGCGGAGTAACGCAGATCGCAAATCAGAGTTTCAAATAAATGTACGCCGCTGGCTTCGCGACATTCTTCTTTGGTTTTATCTATGCCGCCGAATTCAAGGCGCGCCCGCCGCAACGCTTCTGCCCGCGGCACTCCGCTGCGCACCAAATCATCGGCGTACGCTTCCAGGTGGAAGCGCATCTCGGCATCCATCTCGCTGTTTATCTGCGAGCGTCGCAGACTTGTTCGCCACCACGACCACAACCGGCGCGAAAGCGCCATACGTCCTCGCACAAAATCCCAATTCTCGCGCGTACAAAGCCGTCATTCGTACTTCAAAGCCACCATGGGATCCACGCGCATCGCGCGCCGCGCCGGCAAATAACACGCAAGCAGGGCGATTCCCAGCAGCAGAAAAGACACCGCCGCAAAAGTAAGCGGGTCCGTCGGCCGTACTCCATACAAGAAACTAGCCAGCAATCGCGTGACGCCGAGCGCGGTCACGAAGCCGATGCCAATTCCCAGGCCCGCCAGCCGCGCGCCCTGCCTCAAGACCATCCCAAACACCTTGCCGCGCTGCGCGCCGAGCGCCATGCGTATCCCGATTTCTTGTGTGCGCTGCAGCACGGAATACGAAATCACTCCGTACATTCCAATCGAAGCGAGCAAAAGCGCGAGCACACCGAACGATCCCAGCAAGAACACGGAAAATCGTGGCTGGGACATGGAGTCGTCCACCAGCGTCGTCAGCGTCGAGACTTTCGCCAGCGGCAAATCAGGATCGATCCCCCGAATCGCTTCGCGCACGCTCTCGGTCATCGCCGCGGGATCGCCCTTGGTCCGCAGCGCCACGCGCATATTCAGCATCGAAGGCCACGGATTCTGGTCGTACAGCACAAACATTTCAGGAGCCACGTCTTCGCGCAGCGAGATGTGCTTCACGTCCGCTACCACTCCCACCACAGTCAGCAGCGGATACCGCGTGCTTCCCGGTCCCACCACCTTGCCGATCGCGCCGTCCACCGGCCAATATCTTTTCTCCATGGCCGCGTTCACGATAGCCACCGGCATGGATTGCGCGGTGTCCGTCTCCATGAAATCGCGCCCGCGCAGCAGCGGCGTTCCAATCGCCGGAAAATATCCAGGCGTAATGATCGTGAAATTGGCGAAGGGTATTTCTTTGGGGTTGGTGGGCAGATGGTCGGTGAAACGTATCACTGTGCTTTCACCCTCGCCGCCCATCGGCACAGTCTCGCCGATTCCCGCGGACTGTACCCCGGGGATCGCTCGCAAGCGCTCCAGTACGTGCTGGAAGAGCGTGACGATGTGACTCTGCTCCGCATACTTCAAAGGTGGAAGCGGCAACTGCAGCGTCAGAGTTCGCTCCGCGTTGAAGCCGCCGTTTGCGCCCAGCACCTGGAAAAATGTGCGCGTGAGCAAACCAGCCGAAATCACCAACACCATCGCCAGCGCCACCTGCGATACCAGCAGCGCATTGCGCAATCGCGGACTCGTCCGATTGCCCCCGGACCGCTGGCCGCCATCCTTTAAAGAAGCCACCAAATTTTCGCGCGTGGCGCCAATCGCTGGAGCAAGACCAAATAGAATCCCGGTGATCAGCGAAATTCCCAGCGCAAATGCGAACACCGGCACGTTGAGCGTCACTTCGCGCAGCCGCGGCAGGTTGGAAGGTCCCAAAGTTTTTACGAAATAAATGCCGGCCTTGGCAATCGCAATTCCCACAGCGCCGGCTGCCACGGCGATCAGTAAACTTTCCGTCAGCAACTGACGGATCAATCGCCCGCGCCCCGCTCCCAACGCAGCACGCAAAGTGAATTCCCTGCGCCGCGCGAGCGAACGCGTCAGCAAAAGGTTCGCGACGTTCGAGCACGCGATCAACAAAACGACACCCACCGCGCTCAGCATCAGCTGCAAGGGACGCTGCGTGTCGCCCACCACTTGCCGGTCCAGCGGCACCACACGCGTATTGAACCAGCCCTTCCATCGGCTGTCCTGCGCCTCGGCATGCTTGGTGAAGAGGTCCATCGCGGCTTGCGCTTGCCCGATCGTTTTCCCGGGTTTCAATCGCCCGATCACCGCGAGCTCGGAGGGAGCCGGCTTCGGTTCCGCGGCCACCGCCAGCGGGACCCACAGCTCCGGTTCCTGCGGAAAATTAAAACTGCTCGGCATTTCTTCCGCCCGCGGGAAGGCGAAGCCCGCAGGCATCACGCCCACAACCGTGTAGGCGTATCCGTTCAATTCAATCGCTCGCCCCACAATCGTGCGATCCGCGCCGAATCGTTCGCGCCACAAACGGTCGCTCAGAATCACTTCATATTCGTGGCCCGGTTGATCTTCCTCGGGCGTGAAGTTGCGTCCCAAAGCCGGCGAAATCCCTAGCGCCGGCAAAAATTCCTGCGACGCTCGAAAGCCGTCCAAAAATAAAGGCTCGCCCGATCCGGTCAAGTTGAAAGAATCGTTTTGGAATGCGCCCACCGATTCATACGGATGCGCCTCGCGCGTCAACATGCGAAATTGCGTCTGGCTCCACGGAAAATATTCGGAGCCAAGATTCACGCCCGGTGGCGAAACGAGCTCTGGCAGCACGATCCTGGTTGAATCCGGATAGGGGAGCGGTTTCAGTAGAATATTGTCCACCAGACTGAAAACCGCAGTGCTCGCGCCGATGCCTACCGACAGCGTCAGCACCGCGAGCGCGGCGAACGCGGGATTTTTGCGCAGCAGTCGCGTGGCGAACCGCACATCCTGAGACAAAGTTTCCACAAAGCTCGCGCCGCGCGCTTCGCGGCATTCTTCTTTGGTCTTATCCACGCCGCCGAATTCCAACCGCGCGCGCCGCAGCGCCTCTTCGCGCGGCACGCCGCCGCGCTCCAAATCCGCGGCGCGGGCTTCCAGATGGAACCGCAACTCCGAATCCATCTCATTCTCCGCGCGCGAGCGCCACAAATTCGTGCGCCACCACGATCGCACCCGGCTCGCTATGTTCATACTTCCTCCGGCCTCGTACCCAGAATTCCCGCAATCACATCCGTCATGCGGTTCCACTTCTCGGCTTCTTCCTGGAATCGCCGCTTGCCCGCCGCCGTCAGCCGGTAATATTTCGCCTTCCGCTTATTTTCCGATTCGCCCCATTCGCTCGCGATCCACCCCTGATGTTCCAGGCGATAAAGCGCCGGATAAAGCGAACCCTGCTGAATTTCCAGGCGGTCCTTCGAAATTTGCTGGATGCGCAGCAGAATGCCGTAACCATGCAGCGGGCCGAGCGAGACAGCCTTGAGGATCAACATATCCAAAGTGCCCTGCAGCAAATCAATCGGTTTTGCCACCGTCTCTCCTTGCACGTCTAGGAGAAATAGCAGCACTCTCCTCGACTGTCAAGGAGAGCGGCTTGAAGAATGACTCGCGGTGGATGTGGACTACTGAATTGTGACGATTACGGAAGCATTGGCCGTGACACTGGGGAGGCCGGCGTTGGGGCCAGGCGTGGTTCCAGTCACGGTGAACGTATAGCTGCCCGGCGTGGTGCCGGAAATTCCACCTCCGCCACCGCCATTGCCACCGCTGCATGACGCCACACCCACGATCATGGCCAGAGCAAGGCCCATGCTCAGCAAGGAGCGTCGCCTGCGGTTCTCTGCGGGTATTCCGACCAGGAGAATGCCGAACACGGCTGCGCCTGCGAACGCCGCAAGCCGTGGCATCCCGTTCGATGAGTGCGCGGTGTTCGCGCTGGCAGTCGCCGCAGTGGAGTTGATCGTCATCGTGGCTGCGGCGGCGCTCGCCCCTGCGATGGTGGCCGAAGTGGGAAGAATGCTGCAAGCCGGAGGATACTTCGCTCCCGCGGGTGACCCAGTGAGCGCACAAGTGAGATTGACCGGGCCCGTAAATCCGCCCATCGGCGACACCATTACGCTGGAAGTGTTACCCGTCGTGGCACCCGGAGCAGCAATCGTACTCGGAGCTCCACTTACGCTGAAGGGAAGCGTATCGGCGGACATCACGGTTGAAGATACAGACGCGTAGGTCGAGTCACCATACTAGGTCACGTTGAAGGTGACACTGCCGAGATTGAAGAAGTTGCCGTCTCCGGTAAGGCTCGCCGAACCGTTCACAAGTGACGTGCCGGTCGTATACGTGGCCGAGCCTCCGACGCCATAAAGCATGACAAATCCTGTGGGAGCCGGCATGCCGGCCGCACCGGAAACAGTGACAGTCAGCAGAAAGGACTGCGCCTCGTTAAAAGGATTGGGCGTGAGAATGTCCGAAATGTTAGCGGCTTGCTTGACTGTTATGTTCACCGCGGAAGATGTGCCCGGGTTACAGTTGGAGTCACCATTGTATGTTGCGGTGACTGCGTCTACGCGCAGCGGCAAACTGGACACACTCAGGTTAGCTTGCCCGACGTGCGGATTGTAGACATCCGGGCCAACAGCAACCGTTCCCAGAGCTGTGCTGCCGAAATAGAAAGTGACGGTGCCCGTAGGCGGCGGAACGTTATCCGTCGCAATTACCAGCGCGGTAAGCGTAGTAGGCGTGCCCAGCCCGATGCTGGTTGGGCTCGCGGAAAGATTCGCCGTGGTAGCGGCCTTGGTGATCGTAAAAGTCAGCGGCGTAGACATCGCGGTGGCGTTGAAGCTGGCGTCCCCCGAGTAGCTCGCAGCGAAAACATGAGTGCCCACCGGGAATCCACTGTAGTTGACCCACTCCGCGAGACCGGTGCTGTCAAGACTGATGGTGTCTTCGCCGTGCGTAGCTCCGACCGTATCAGTGAAAGTAACCGTTCCGGTAGCGATGCCGTCGGACTTGCCTGGCGCAGCGTGAATGCCAACCGGCTGTGCGTCAATCGTAATGAACGATCCGTAGGGAATACTTGCTCCGCTCGTGATTCCATTGAATACGTTGGTGGTGTAGTTGTAGGTTTTGCCAAAAAGATTGATCGTGCTGTCCTCGGGCGCGACGTTCAAGCCGGCGGCGCTGGATACGCTGGGCCCAAAGATGGCGTCGCCGGCATATCGGGCAGTCACCGTGTACTGCCCGCCCGGCAAGTTGTCGAACGCAGCCGATGCAGCTCCAGTTGAAAGCGTAAGTTCGCCCAATCCCGTGTTCGTTGAGGGCGCCGCCGTGGAAACCAGAGCTACATCGCCCGTCGGCTTTCCTCCAGTGCCCGCGACGCCCACGCTGACGTTCACGGAAGTGCCGTGCGTGAACGTAGTCTGACTGAAGTTGAGCGTAGTCGCCGTTGATTTGAACTTCAGTGACGCCCAAAAATCGAGCAGTAGATTGGCGTCAACGCTTCCCAGGCCCGTAGCCAGATCGTAGCCGGGAGCAGCGTAATATTGCCCGAGCGTATAAAAACCGTTCGTGTTGTCGGTAAGCGTGCTGAGCGTGCAAGAAGGCGTTCCCTGCTCGCACGGCACATCGTTGCTCCCGGTCGTGATGTCGTGGAACGTGGTGGGATGCTGTGCCTCTTGCCCGACACCCCCTGCCTCTGCTGCGCCGGTCGCCGCACCTGCGCCCCAGCTTTAAGAACTCCAATTTTCTCGCGGAGCGAAATGTGCGGCACAGCGCACGGTGCGTGACCGCCTGATCGTTGCGCCCTCACAATTTTTTGCGGAAGTGCACGCAGCGGTCTATCACTTCGAATCCCAGCGCTTCATGCGCGCGCTGCGATCCTTCATTCTCGATCAACGCGTCCGAGGCCATCTCGACGCAGCCCTGCGCGCGAGCCCACTCCTCCGCCGAATTCAGCAGCGCCTTGCCGACTCCTTGCTTGCGAAACTTTTCGTGCACGAACCAGCCTTCCACATACCCCACGGGCCGCGTCGGATCGCAGCCGTCCGCATGAGAGCGCAAGCCGGCGTGAAGAAACCCTATTAACGTTCCGTCTTCATCCGTGGATACCAGCATCACCGTGGGTAGAGTCCCGATCGGGTGGTGGCTTAAAGCATCGTCGAGCTCTTTCAGCAGTTCCTCAGGCAGCGCGGCAGGCCACAGCAAACCCTGCATCTTTGCGAGTTCGTCGCGGTCGCGACGCCGCGCTTGCCGTAACTTCGGATTCGTCATGCTCTTCATTGTAATCAACGGTCGCAAGTTTCCGCGAATCGCGAGCGCTGGCCGCGACGCGCGGCTAAACCGACGGAGAGCGTCCGCAACCGCGCTTCCATCCGCCATCCAATTTGACCCTCGCAAAAATACTGGCTGCGCCGACGCCATCCAGCGACGAAACTGATTTCTCACTGATATATTGAAGCTGCGGAGGCCGAAAGGTGATCGATTTTCAATACAACTATCCGCTGCTCGGCACCGAAGCCGCGATCGTGTCCGCGGCCGTGCAGAAGCACGCCGCGGAATCAAACGCCTGGGTTTCTCAAAAAGCCCTGGCCGGAACCGCGGAGCATCGCGCCGTAGCAGCGTCTTTCCTCTCGCAATGGGGCGCGGAAATTTCCGCCAATGGCGTGTTCTTGTGCTCCGGCGGACATAGCGCCGTTTCCGTCGCCCTCACCCGCGCCTCGCTTGGCGGCGCCGCTGTAGCAGTGGATGAACTCACCTATCCGGCTTTTCGCAGGACGGCCGCAGAATCGCGGAATGAAAGTGATCGCCTGCGCAGGCGATGACGATGGAATGCTGCCCCAGGCGCTCGCTGATGCAGTCACCTCACAAAATGTGAAGGCTGTTTACTTAACGCCCACAGTACACAATCCGCTGGGCAGCGTGATGCCCGAAAGCAGAAGGCTTGCTCTCGCAAATGCAATCCGGCAGCACAGTCTCTGGCTGATCGAAGACGATGCGTATCGTTTCCTCGAACCCGATGGCCCCGCTCCGATTTCCTGGCTCGTCCCCGAACGCAGTTTCTACATCTACAGCTTCACGAAACCGGTCGCGCTGGGAATGAAGGTGTCCTATCTCGTGGTCCCGGATGCTTTCGCGGACGGTCTTGACGACCTTGTTTCGCAGGTCAATAGCGGCACGTCGCTGTTGTTCGCCGGAGTTCTCACTTCTTTAGTGATGGACGGAACCGTGCAACGGCTGATCGCCGAAAAACAGGCTCTCGGCCGCGCGCGCCAGGAATCGATCTCGAGCGGTCTCGCCGGATGGAAAATCCGCGCGCACCGCAACGGCTTCCATTCCTGGATCGAACTTCCGCAGGGGATTGATGCGCGCTGCTTTCTGTGCAGCGTGCAAATCCAGGGGCGTTCTGCTCACCCCCGGCTCGCGCTATGGAAATGGAAATCCGGAATTCACCCGATGCTTCCGTCTTGCGGTTGGAAACGAGCGTGACCGCGACCGTATCACCGAAGGATTAGCGATTGTAAAGCAGACGCTTTCTTCCTTTTGACGCGTGGAATCCTCAGCTCCCCCGGCCGCGGAGAGAGTTTTTTTGTTGTTGCCGAATGCCCAGCTTTATGAGAACATGAACTCGGGTTCATGTTATGCACATCCGCTTGTTTCGCTCCGGTGTGGTCATCTGGCTCGCTGCCACCATCGCTCTGCGCCTCGCCGGCCAGCGCATACTGCATCCCGGCGACCTCAAAGGCACGCTGATTCTGTTTGCTATCAGCTTTCCGCTGATGGCCTGGGTTGTCCGCCGCCTCTGCCGCGCTGCTCAGTTGCCCCGCGAACAATGGGTCGCGGGAGCCGCTTCCGTCGCGCTGCCATCGCTGCTGCTCGATCCGTTCTCCTGCGCGTTCTTTCCCGTGCTGTTCCCGAATATGGCGCCCGAAGTCGCGGGAGTTTTCGGCGGATGGATCCTCTGGTGCTGCGCCGGCGCGATCGTCGGAGTCGCCATCGAAAAATGGCCAAGACCGTAGCCGCGCGCCCCAATTTGCTCGCCGGCGAGGATCTACCGGCAAAGCCGGTGCAGCAGCGCAGCCTGGCAAAAAGAGCGCGCCTGAAAGATGCGGGCCTCGCTCTCTTCGGCGAAAAGGGTTACGAAAACACTTCCGTTGACGAAATCGCTCAACGCGCCAAACTCGCCGTCGGAACTTTCTACCAGCACTTTCACTCCAAGCGCCAGCTGCTGCTCGTGTTGATGGACGAGCTTCTCGCAAAATTGAGCCAGCTCAATTTTCAGCCGCAAGCCAGCAACGACGTTCGAGCCGCGCTCCGCCAATTGCTAGCCCGCGCGTTTTCCCACGACCTGCATTACCTCGGCGCCTACCGCGCCTGGCAGGAAGCGACACTCTCGGATCCGGAATTGCATCAGAAACAAGCCGAAATCCACAAATGGACCACCGGTCGCGTCCTGCGCGTCTTTCAATTCCTGCAAGGGCTGCCCGGCGCGCGCCCGAACGTGGACATACCCGGCCTCGCGCGCGCCATGGACACTTTCTTCTGGAGCCTGCTCGCGCAAGCGGCAAGCTTGCCCAAAGCAGAGTTGAATCGGCGGATCGATTCCGCCACGCACTTGATTTACCACGCGATATTCACCGACGCACCGCAAAAGCTGCGGAAAAAATAAAAGCGACTCTTCAGTTGGCACCGTCGATCCGAGCAGGCAAAATCAATTGGGCAGGTTCAGTGACGGGTCCAGGCGCTTGGCTTCCTGAAATTCCTGCTTCGCCGCGTCGCTATCTTTCAAACGCGTGAGCGCCATCCCTAAATTGTAGTGCGCGTGCGCAAGATTCGCATTCAGCCGAATCGCTTCGCGGTAGCTGTCTGCGGCGGGCTGGTATTGGCCCTTGTTGAAGAGCACGTTGCCCAGATTGAAGTGCGCGTCCGCATTGTCCGGCTGCTCGGCAATCACGTTCGTAAACGCCGTCTGCGCGCCGTCTAAATCGCCCAGCTGCATCTTCGCCGCGCCCACGCCAATCTGCGCTTGCGGAAAATCGGATTGCAGATCGAGCGCCTTCTTGAAATTGTCGGCCGCTTTCTGCGGTTGGCTCGCCAGCATGTAAGCATTGCCCAGGTTGTAAAGCGCATGCGCCTCGTCCGGCTTCAGCGCGAGGCCCTTTTGATAGGTGGCAATCGCGTCGTCCAGTTTTCCTTGTCCCTGATAAACCAGCGCCAAATGGAAATCCACTTCCGCTTGGTCCGGTTGCAGCGCGAGGCATTTCTCGAAACTGGTAGCGGCCTCGTCGAGCTGCCCTTGCTTGTACAAAAGCTGCCCCAGGTCGAACCACGCCGCGGCATCGTCCGGATGGTCGGCCACAATTTGCCGGTATTGTGCGGTGGCTTCCTCGTCGTGTCCCGCGTTGCGCAGCGCCAGCGCGTAATTGCCGCGGATATCGAGTGACGTCGGCTCGAGCGCCACGGCTTGCTCGTAAACTTTGATTGCCTCCTCCCACCGCTTGCCGGAATCGAGCGCCGCGCCCAGATTGTTCAAGGCGTCCGCGTATTTCGGCAAAAGCTCGATCGCCTTGCGATACGCCGCAATCGCGTCGGTCGGATTGCCGGAAGCGAAAAGCGCAGCGCCCATGCCGTTGTACGCCTGCGCGAATTTCGGATTCAGCGCGATAGCCTGCTGATACGCCGCAATCGAATCGTAGTATTTTTTCTCGTGATAGAGCGCCAGTCCCAGGTTGCTTTCGGTGATCCCATCGGAAGGCTTCATCTCCAAAGCCTTATCGAAATCCGCGACGGCCTCGTCGTCCTTTCCCTGCAGGTCCATCACCATCCCCAGATTGCTGAGCGCTTCCGGGAAGTTCGGATTCAAATCGAGCGCCTGCCGAAACAGCGCAGCCGCCTCCGCAAATTTCCCTTTTTCGTAGAGATCCATGCCGCGATTATTCAGCGCCACGGCATCGCCGCCTCCGACGGCCCGCGTCTGCGCGCAAACTTCCCCCGCAGCTCCCAAAAAAATAATGGCAGCTACAAGAACAGCGATTTGCCTGATCGCAAGCCGCATCGCCAGCAGAGGCCTCCCATCCGCAAGCGGCAGCGTAACACACTCGAAATCCTCATCGTCAACCGTCCGTTACAGCATCCTCGCCGTGCGCCGAACCAGGCTTTGGTAGCGTATAATCCCCGCACTCATGCCTTCCATCACCATGGACGCATTGCTCGCGTTGCAATGTTTCGTAGTTCTATTTCTCTTCCTGCACGATTGGGTGCCTCTCGGCTCGCTGAACGATTTGAAAGGCGTCAGCACCGCGGAGTCGTTGGGTAAACGTGTCGCTGCCACGCTCATGAGCGCGGTTCCGTTCGCGGTGGGCTTGGTAGGCAGCATCGTCCATTTCGAAAAGCGCTTTCCGGACTGGCTTTTCTGGTGGCTATGGATCAGCTACGTGCTTTTATCCTACGGAATATTGCAAGCGTGGTGGATTCCGTACTTTTTGCGTCCGGACCCCGAAAAGGCCGCGCGCTACGAAATAATGTTCGGCAAAACGCACGCCTTCCTGGCCGCTCGCAACGGCATCCGCGTGAACACCCTGCACGTAGTCTTTCACGCCGCCACCGTCGCGCTATTGATCGTTCTAGCCGCAGTCTCGGTCCAGCAAGGCTGGCCCAAAACCTGGTAAGGCCCTCCGCGTTATCGCTAGCATCAAGACACCTTTTGAGTTACGCTCTCTGCAACAGTACCGCGCGAGGATACCCCTTCCTCTAGAATTTAGCCGGCAAAAGGCCTCTTGGGATGCTCTTCAAGACGTTTAGCGCAGCCGTGTTCGGCATTGAAGCCTACCTCGTCGAAGTCGAAGTGGACGTAGTCCCGGTGCGCGAGGGCCTTTTCAATGTCGTCGGCCTTCCCGATGTCGCCGTAAAAGAAAGCCGCGAACGCATACGCGCCGCGCTGCGCAATACCGGCTTCGATTTTCCATCCCGCCATGCCGTCACCATGAATCTCGCCCCCGCGGACATCCGTAAGGAAGGCTCCGCGTTCGATCTGCCCATGGCGCTGGGCCTCGCCGGCTGTCAGGGAAGTTTCTTCGGCAAAATTCTCGATACCCACGTTTTTCTCGGCGAACTCTCGCTCGATGGTGGTGTTCGCTCGGTGCGCGGCGCGCTATCCGGAGCAATGGCGGCGCGCGAGCGCGGCATTAAGAATGTCGTCGTGCCGGAAGCCAACGCGCGCGAAGCCGCCGTCGTCGAAGGCATCAACGTCTTCGGCGTGAAATCGCTGCCCCAGGCCGTGGACCTGATCAACGCGCCCGAATCCTTCCATCCCACCGCCGTGGACACTTCGCTGATGCTCGCCGAAGCCAGTCAATATTCCGTGGATCTGCGCGACGTGCGCGGCCAAATGTCCGCGAAACGCGCTCTCGAAGTCGCCTGCGCCGGCAGCCACAACATTCTGCTGATCGGCCCGCCGGGCGCCGGAAAGACGATGCTCGCAAAACGCATTCCCACGATCCTGCCGCCGATGTCGCTCGAAGAAGCCATCGAAACGACGCGCATTGACAGCGTCGCAGGAGTGCTGGAAGATTCGCGCGGCCTGGTTGGCACGCGGCCGTATCGCTCGCCGCACCACACCATCAGCGATGCTGGCCTGATCGGCGGCGGCGCCGATCCCTCGTCCAGGAGAAGTCTCGCTCGGACACAACGGCGTCGTTTTTCTCGACAAGCTGCCGGAATTCCAGCGCAACGTTCTGGAGGTAATGCGCCAGCCCCTCGAAGAAGGCAGCGTCACCATCGCCCGCGCTGCGCTCTCCGTGAATTTGCCGCGCGCTTCATGCTCGCGGCCGCGATGAATCCATGTCCCTGCGGATTTTTCGGAGACGGCACCCGCGAATGTCATTGCTCGCCGGTACAGATTCAGCGTTACGTCTCGAAAATTTCCGGCCCGCTGCTCGACCGTATTGACATCCACATCGAAGTCCCCGCCGTGAAATACAAAGAGCTGCGCGGCAACGGAGACGTCGAAAGCTCCGCAAGCGTGCGTGACCGCGTCCTGCGCGCCCGCGGAATTCAGGTCGAGCGCTACCGCGGCGAAAAAAAACTCTACGCCAATTCGCAGATGCCGCCCAAGCTCATCCGCAAACACTGCGCCATCTCCGCCGATGGCGAAAAGCTCCTCGGATCCGCCATCCAGCGCCGTGGCCTCTCCGCCCGCGCCCACGACCGCATCCTGAAAGTCTCGCGCACCATAGCCGACCTCGAGGGCGCTGAATCCCTCCTGCCCAAACATCTCAGCGAAGCCATCCAATACCGCACGCTCGACCGCACCTACTGGGCTTAGCCATTCGCCCTGCAAATTGCCGAAGAACGAAGGCCGTGTCATCCCGAGCGCAGCGCGCTTTTCGCGTCCCAGTCGGGTCAGCGGGACGAGGGATCTCTCTTCTGTCGATCGTGGCGAGAACACAAGAGAGATTCCTCACCTGCTGCGCAGGTTCGGAATGACAATCTTGCGCATTTGTTGCATGTGCCCTTTTGAGCGGCAGCGCGAACTGTACTAAACTCCACCCGCGCACGACGCCAACATGCCCACCGCCGCCAAAATTGTCCGCGAACCGCGCTGGCCCGCGTTTGTCGCCATGGCAGCCGCAGGCGGAGTGTACCTCGCGCTGCCGGAACGGCTCTCGCTCGGACCAAGCTGGCTGCTGCTCGTTGTCGTTTTTATGTTGCTGATTCCGATCGTGCTGTCGCACCGCCGCGGCGATTTTCACATCACCAAACTTTTCACCATCGTGGCTAATACCGCGATCACCATAGGCATGGTTGCATCGCTGACGTTGCTCATCGAAGGCATCCCGAAGCATCGTGATTCGCCGACGGCTCTGCTGCGCGGCGCGGTCGCGTTATGGGTTACGAATGTGCTGGTCTTCGCGCTCTGGTATTGGAAGCTGGATGCGGGCGGCCCGCTCGGCCGGGACGGTTCGCGCGGCAAGCTCGACAGCTCATTTCTTTTCCCGCAGATGCTGGAAGGCGAAGACCCTTCATGGTCGCCGCACTTCATGGACTACTTGTTTCTGGCTTTTAACACCAGCACTGCTTTTTCGCCGACGGATACGGCGGTCCTGAAGCGCTGGGCCAAGGTGGGCATGATGTTGCAGTCGTTGATCTCTCTGGCGATTGTTGCTCTGCTTGCGGCGCGCGCTGTAGGCATTCTCTGATCCTTCATTTCATGTGAAAAGCGCGCGGGAGGGAATATATGTTGGCTTCGAGCAAAATCATCGGCTTCGTCCCCACGCGCGATTCCAAGCAAGCGCGTGAATTCTACGAAGGCAAGCTCGGGTTCCGGTTCGTCAGCGACGACCCGTTCGCGCTGGTGATGATGGCCGGCGACACGATGATCCGCATCTCGAAAGCCAAAGATTTCACTCCCGCTCCGTACACCGTCATGGGTTGGGAAGCGCAAGACATCGAAGCGCTGGTGCGCTGGCTCACCGCCCGCGGCGTCGTCTTCGAAAAATACCCCTTCATTCAGGATCAGGAACTCGGCATCTGGACAGCTCCCGGCGGCGACAAAGTCGCCTGGTTCAAAGATCCCGATGGAAACGTGCTGTCTGTAAGCCAACATCGCAAATAATCGGCCCAAGATGAAAGGAGGCACCATGAAAAAAGCGTTGCTGCTGGGCACGATCCTGGGCGGCTTGACGGCATTCGTCTGGAGCTCAGTTTCGTGGGAGCTTCTCGGCTGGCACGAAAAGGACATGGTGAGATTTCAAAACGAGGACGAAGTCTCCGCCGTCATCGCTTCGCACGCCACCAAGGACGGCGTCTACCTCCTGCCTAGCATGCCGTCGGGCGAAGGCATGACCGCCGACCAAAAGAAGCAAGCGCAAGCAGCCGCGATGGCGAAGATGCAATCCGGCCCGATCGCGTTCGCCGCAGTCCGCCTCCATGGATTCGGCTCGTACACCCGGGGCTTGATCATCCAATTTCTGAGCCTGCTGGCTGCGGCATTCCTACTAACCTGGCTTCTGCTGCAAACCAGCGGCCTGAGCTACGCGCGCAAAGTTGCGTTTCTGGCAGTCGTCGGCCTCTCTGCCAGCGTTATCGTCGATCTCCCCGACTGGAATTGGTGGGGCTTCTCCGGCGCTTACACCGCCGTCAATCTCGCCGATTCCACCATCACCTGGCTGATCGCAGGCCTCGTCGTCGCCAAAGTTGCCAAGCAGCCGACAACCTAAGCGGGAGCAACGTCGAGGCCTCTCCGGGCCCAAACCTCCCAGTACCCCGAGTGCATTGACTTGCACTCCGGCGCTGTGATAACCATACTCCCGCTCTTTCAAAGGAATTTCCCGACATCGGATGCCGGCCAAAGCTCAGCGGATCGAAGTCACGCTCGAAACCCTCCTCGAAAGCGTGGACCTCGCCGAAAGCATCTCCATGCGCGTAGCGGAGGCGGCCGGGTTTCCGGAGGAAGAGGTCCACAAGATCGGCATGGCTGTCCGCGAAGGCGTCATCAACGCCTACAATTACGGCAACCAGCAGGACCGCCACAAGAAAATCATGATGACCGTGGAGCTTGAACCCGAAAACATGATCGTCCGCGTCCTCGACCAGGGCCATGGATTCGAGTTGACCGAAATTCCCGACCCGCTCGCCGAGGAAAACCTGCTGCGCACCTCCGGCCGCGGCCTTTTTCTGATGCGCGCGTTCATGGACGAATTCAAAGTGGGTCGCGGGCCCGAGGGCGGCGCCGAACTAACCATGATTAAGAAACTTCCACAAACAGTTTCCGGTAACGGTAAGCACCAACCGGAGTAGAATCAGGACACGAGGTTCCCGTGGCTCTTCAAGGTACGCGCCGCCAGCTCGGCGACGTAGTCATCGTTGATTTTAGCGGCAAGATCACTCTCGGCGAAGGCAGCGCCACTTTGCGCAAGACCGTGCGCGATTTGGTGGACGGCGGCAGCAAGAAAATCCTGCTCAGCCTCTACGACGTGGATTACATAGACAGCTCCGGCATCGGCGAGCTCGTCAGCGCTTACACCACGGTGAAGAACGCGAGCGGCGAGCTCAAGTTGCTGCATCTCACCAAACGCGTTCACGATATCCTGCAAATCACGCGCCTGTTCACGGTCTTCGATGTACAGTCCGACGAGAATACGGCAATCCACAGCTTCAAGGCGTAAACGCGTCTGGGGCCGAGAAGTCTGACCCGACTCACGCAGCGAAACGTACATGATTCCCCGTATGTGACACCTCGCGAGCTTTGGTACACTTAGTACCGGGCGCTGCGCCCGCAACGCTGGGCCGAGGCAGACCGCTCCGCGACCCGGAACTGTGATCGAACGTGAAAAGAATGCATGGCCTTCCTTCATCGAGCACCGCTAAGTCACTATCCAGCATCAGATTGGATTGTCGACCGACGGTCGGCCAGTTGCTTCTAGTTCCAGTGCAGTATCTCGACCGTAAGATTCCACAACTAGCAACTCAAACGCTCAGGAACCCCGAATGAAGCTCAGCCTGCGACTCATCGCCGCGCTGGTCATCAGCATTAGCCTCGTTACGTTCTTCGTGGCCCGCAACCAGGTGCGCAGCGAAAAGAAGGGCTTGCGCGCCGATCTGGCCCGCCGCGGCGAAATCCTCACCGAGAGCTTGCAGGAAACCGTCGAACCCGTGCTGCAACGCGGCTCCGAAAACCAGCTGCACAGAATTGTCGAACGTTTTGGTGATCGCGAGCATCTTGCGGGCGTCGGCATTTATGATCCCAACGGCAAGCTGCTCGCCGCCAGCGATCGGCTGGGCACCAACGCGGACGTCCCGCCGAAAGTCTTCGACCAGTGCAAGGCGACCGACACGGGAGCCGGCGGATTCACTGATTTTCCGAATCTGCCTGTCTACGCTTACGCTATGCCGCTGCACCGCGCCAGCGGCGGACTTGCGGGAGTGCTGGTCACTTTTCACGACGCTCGTTACATCGAAGCGCAAAGCGTGGAAATCTGGCGTAGCGCCATTTGGCACGTCGTCGCGCAGCTGTTATTAATTGTCCTTATCACGCTGCTGATTGTTCGCTCGACCATCACCGGACCCATCAACAAACTCTCCCAATGGATGAAGGATTTGCGCACCGGCAAGCAGCCTGGGCCATTTCCAAATCCGTCGCCCTCGGATTTTTTGCAGCCGCTCACTTCCGAGGCGGCCTCTCTTGGGCAAAGTTTGGCCGAAGCGCGCATGGCCGCAAAGCAGGAAGCCCGCCTGCGCGCCGCGGGCGATACGCGCTGGACCGCGGAGCGCCTGCGCGTGGGCCTGCGCAAAAAATTGCGCGGTAATTCACTCTTTGTCGTCTCGAATCGCGAACCATACCTCCACGTGCACGGCCAAAAGGGAATCGAAGTGCAGGTTCCCGCCAGCGGCTTGGTCACCGCTCTCGAACCGATTCTCAATGCTTGCGACGGCACCTGGATCGCTCACGGTTCCGCCGACGCCGACCGCGAAACGGTGGACGAGCATGACCGCCTGCGCGTCCCGCCCGATCACGCGCATTACACGCTCCGCCGTGTCTGGCTGACCAAGGATGAAGAAGAAGGCTACTATTTCGGGTTCGCCAACGAAGGCATCTGGCCGCTCTGCCATATCGCCTACACGCGCCCGAGTTTCCGTACCTCCGATTGGGAGTACTACCAGCGCGTGAACGAAAAATTCGCGCAAGCCGTGCTGCAGGAAATCGAATCCATCGAAGCGCCTTTCGTCCTGATCCAGGATTACCACTTCGCGCTCTTGCCGCGCTTGATCAAATCCGCGCGGCCCGACGCGCGCGTCGCGATTTTCTGGCACATTCCCTGGCCCAATCCGGAAGCCTTCGCGATTTGTCCGTGGCAGAAGGAACTTGTCGACGGGTTGCTCGGCGCCGATCTGGTCAGCTTTCACATTCAGGCTCACTGCAATAATTTTCTGGAAACGGTGGACCAGACTATCGAGTGCCGCATTGACTGGGAACGCTTCGCCGTGAATCGCAATAATCACTTCACCATCGTGCGGCCGCATCCGATCAGTGTCGCTCTTCCCGAATCGCACGACCTCTTCCCGAACGACCTTACGCGCGCCGCGATCCTGGAAACGACCGGCCCGGACACGATTTTCCTCGGCCTTGGCGTCGATCGCATTGATTACACCAAAGGCCTACTGGAACGTTTCCGCGGCATCGAGCGTGTCCTCGATAAATATCCGCAGTACGTGTCGCGCTTCACCTTCGTCGAATTCGGCGCGCCCAGCCGCACCAACATCAAGCGCTATCAGGATTTTTTCAATGAGGTCGAAGCCGAGGCCCAGCGTATCAATGCGCGCTTTCAGAGCGAGAAATGGAAACCCATCATCTTCCACAACCGCCATCACACCCACGAGGAAATTGATCCGTATTATCGCGCCGCCGACCTCTGCCTGGTCACTTCGCTGCACGACGGCATGAACCTGGTCGCCAAGGAATATGTCGCGGCGCGCGAGGATGAAGACGGCGTGCTGATCCTCAGCCAATTCACCGGCGCAGCCCGCGAGTTGCGCGATGCGCTCTTGGTCAATCCCTACGACATCGAGCAACTCGCCGAATCCATTCGCCGCGCGCTCGAAATGCCTCCCGAAGAGCGCCACTCGCGCATGCAACGGATGCGCGCCATCGTAAGAGAGCACAACGTGTACCGCTGGGCCGCCGATCTGATCCTGGAGCTTGCCGAAATTCGCCTGGACGCGCCAGAATTGACCGAGACCCGATAACGCGTGCCTCGCCCTCAAAAAAAAGCCAGAAAAAAGGCCGACGGCACTCGCGCCACCGTCCGTGTAATGCCCGCTTTCGATTCGTGGGGTGAAATTTCCAGTCGAGTTCGCGCCGCGAAGAACATCGCGCTCTTTCTCGATTTCGACGGCACGCTCGTGGGGTTCCGTTCGCGCCCGCACCTGGTGAAACTGAGCGCTCGCGCGCGCAGGGCGCTCGGCGAACTGGCCACCCATCGCGCGGTTCGCGTGATGGTCGTCAGCGGACGCCGCCGCGAATCGCTCCTGCAATTCGTAAAAGTTCCCGGAGTTTTCCTGCATGGCCTGTATGGCAGCGAGAATGAGGATGACCTGACGCTGCCGAAGGCGGCTACCGGCAGAATGTCCCAAGCGCGCGCTGCTCTCGCCTCTCTGCCGCATCACGCGCCCGGTATTTTCATCGAGGAGAAGGGCATCAGCCTCGCCGTCCATTTTCGGGATGCGTTGCCACAATCAGAACGCCGCGCACGCGCGCGGCTTCGCAAGCTGCTCGCCGGTTGCCGACCGCATCTGACGATTATCCGCGCGGGAAACGTCTGGGAACTCGTTCCAAGCAACGTGCGCGGAAAAGGACACGCCGTTCGCGTCCTACTGCAAGAACTTGGCGCCGCGTTCCTCCCCATCTATATCGGCGACGACCTCACCGACGAACCGGCTTTCCGCGCGCTGCGCAAAGGAATCACGATTCTTGTAGGTTCGCGGCGCCCCACCAGCGCGCATTTTTCCGTTCGCAATCCCACGCAAGTCAGCATATTTCTGGAGCGTCTGGAACGCTTATTGCCGTGACGCCGCGTTGCCGGTTGCACTGCAGCCCAGCGCCAGGGCTCGCTCCGAAAATGTCGGCTGTGTCAGAAGGATTTTTGTAGTGATCTCGCCAACAAACACGAGGCACCCGTTTGGATCTTCCACCTGGAATTCGGTCATCCCATATCCTCTGCGAAAGAGGTCGCGAATTCGGTAGCGGCCCTTGAAGGTCTCTACGTGTTTCCACAATTCGTCAATCCCGCTGACTTCCACGTACATCTCCGTATGTCCGCGGACGCACTTCATCACTTCCTCGGACGCCGCCTTCTGCAGATGGATCGTTTGGCCGTCGCGCTCCACGATCGAATACTCCGGTGACCTTATCGTGGGCGTAAATCCCAGCACGCCCTGGTAGAACAAAATGGTCTCCTCCATGTTGGCGACCGCCAACATGGGGCTGATTCGCTTCGCTATGGATGTGCTCGCCATCTCGGAGGCTCCAAGAGCCTGAAGCTCTGCTTTCGCTGACGCATCATGGCACAAGCCGCAACCAGCGCGAATCACGGCATCCCCGCTCTCTAACTAGCTGTTTACCACCCCGAAAATCTACAGGATTACCTGTATGGTCTCGGTCGGTTGGTCGACCTACCATCTGCCATTGCTTTTGTTGCGCCCTTCGGCTGAGCCGTCGGCACCACTATTTTTCGCTGGCGCTGAAAAGAGTAAAAGGCCTGCCTTACAGCGGCTCACTCTTGACGAATTGATGATCGTTCTAGAGGGGAGGCACTCGGCGTGGCCGAACGCGACGGTGTGATTATGGGTACATCTGCTACGCAAGCGCGGGAACGGCAGTTGAAAACCGAGGGCATGGCTGCGCGGATTCTGATCGTTGACGACCATGAGATTGTCCGCGAAGGGATTCGCACCCTCCTGCGACGCATCCGCCCCGAATGGGTCGTCTGTGGCGAAGCCAAAAACGGCAAGGAAGCCGTCGAGGCTGCCGCGGCGCTCACGCCCGATATCCTTATACTAGACGTCACCATGCCGGTGATGAGCGGGCTAGAGGCCGCTTCGCGCATCGCTCGCATGGGCCTGGCCTCCCGCATTCTCATCTTCACCATGCACGAAACCAAGAGCCTCATCAACGAAGTCCGGGCCACCGGCGCTCAAGGTTACGTCGTCAAGTCCCAAGCCTCCCGCGACCTCATCGTTGCCATTGATCGCATCCTCGCCGGCGGCACATTCTTCGGCCCCGACCCCGAAACAAGTGATGGCCCCGCCCGGAATTGACGCGAACGAATCCGCCGTAGCGCCCCAGCAATACTTTCCACCCGATACGCCCGCATCCGGTCGAGCGGAGCGTCCGATTCACTGCGCGATGTGTTTGTGATAACATGCAGGTTTGCGATTTTCCTCGGGGTGAACGCTTGGCGCATATTTCCCGTAAGGAACTAAAGAAGGACGAAGTCCGCGACACTCTCGCGCTCGGCGCGGATGCCGTACTCTCCCACAAGCTTTTCACCACCTACCTGTTGCTTGCCGCAATCGTTGTCGCGCTTGGCATTTTCGGCTGGAAAACCTACACGGAACGCCAGTCCATGAAAGCCGGCGCGGCCTTCGACGATGCCATGAAGTCCTATCAGGCCCGAATTCGCACGCCCAGCGAACCCTCGCTGCCCGGTGAAACCACCTTCTTTGACGACAACAATAAATATTCCGACGCTGCGAAGAAGTTCGCCGACGTCGCCACGAAATATTCGCACACTCGTCCCGGGCAGCTTGCTGCGTATTACGCCGCGCTGAGCGATGAAAAGTTGGGCAAGCCGGATGACGCGAAAAAGTGGCTGCAGGGCGTCGCATCCAGCAGCAGCGACGACTTTGCTTCCATGGCGCGCTTCGAACTCGCGCAAATCAATGACCGCCAGGGCCAAGGCGATGAAGCCGTCAAGCTCTACCAGCAGTTGATCGCCAAGCCCACCGTGCTGGTCCCCAAGCCCGTGGTGATGCTCGCCCTCGCCGAACACTACGGCGCGACAAATCCAGCCGAAGCCAGCCGCCTCTATGGCCAGATCAAATCCGAATACCCCGATACGCCTATCGCCCAGCAAGCCGATCAGGAACTGAACCTTCTCCCCGGCAAGACGTAAAGAGAAGCGGGTGTCATCCCGAGCGCAGCGAGGGATCTGCTTTTCCGCTGAATCCCTGAGAAAAAGCAGATTCCTGGAGGCAACTTCAGCTGCAGACATCATCGCGCGCGACCGCTCCGCTTCTTCCCAGCACTCTTCGGCGCCACCAGCTGATAGCTGCCTTTCACCAACTCGCGAATCTCGCTCTCGTTGAGGCGCGCGGCGTAGACCCGCAACGTCACCCATCCATGCTTTCCGATATAGGGCGTGCGAAAAAATCGCGAGTCGTCCAGAAAAACGCCTTGCATCAGCGTTCCCACTTTCACGCAAATCCCCAGTTCACCCTTGTATTCCTCGAGCCTGCAAACATTTTTCCGGCAATGCGAAATGTAGGATGCCCAAACGTGACTCCCTCGGTCGCTGCGGGCAGCCGCAAGCATATCGTCCTCAACTTTTTCAGCACTGCAGCTTCGGAAATCATTCGCAGATAATACCAATACTTCCGCGCTGCGCAGCCGCCCCAGCCCGAAAGTAGCCGTGCATCGCCGCGATGGCGCTAGAATCGAAGCGCAAAATGCTAGCCTCTTACGCTATGGACGTGCGCCGCACGCGCGGCCGCCGCTACCCCGAACCGCAGCATCCCTACCGTAATGATTACGCGCGCGACCGCGACCGTGTGATCCACTCCCGCGCGTTTCGCCGCCTGGAAGCCAAGACGCAAGTCTTCACCACGCGCTACTCCGATCATTTTCGCAATCGCCTCACCCATACGCTCGAAGTGGCGCAAGTCGCCCGCACCGTCGCCGGCGCTCTGAAACTCAGTACCGATCTCGCCGAAGCTCTCGCGCTGGTCCACGATATCGGCCACCCGCCCTTCGGCCACGCCGGCGAAAAACAGCTCGACTTGCGCATGCGCGAACACGACGACCGCTTCGATCACAATCTGCACGCGCTCTACATCGTCGAACAGTTCGAGCAGCGCTATCTCGAATATCCCGGCCTGAATCTCACCTTCGAAGTCCGCGAAGGCATCATCAAACATTCCCGCGAGTATTCCGCCGCGGAATTTCCCCAGCTCGCCGAGTATCTTCTGGACCGCCGCCCTGCGCTCGAAGCCCAACTCATTGATCTTGTGGACGAGATCGCCTACAACACCGCCGACCTCGACGACGGCTTCGAAGCGCATCTAGTGGACCTTGATCGCCTGCGCGCCGAAGTCCCCATCTTCGCCGAAGCTTACGCTGAAGTTGACCGGCGCTATCCCAGCGGAAAGACCAAGCTGAAATTCAATGAAGCGCTGAAACACATCCTGGACCTGCTAGCCACCGACCTGATCGGCACCACCGCCAGCGCCGTGGAAAAATCTGGAGTAAAAACTGTGGACGAAGTCCGCCGTCAACCACATCGCCTGGCAAAATTCTCGCCGCCAGTAGCGAAACAAAACGCGGAGCTAAAACGCTTCCTCTTCGCCCACGTCTATTCCCATCCTGCCATCGCCGAAGATCGCGATCGCTCCGTAGCCGCACTAAATGCGCTGTTCACATTCTTCATGGCCCATCCCGACCGCATGCCCCAGCAATACGCCGAACAAGCCACCCGCGAACCGCGCCACCGCGTAGTCTGCGACTACATAGCAGGCATGACCGACCACTTCCTACTCCGCCAATGCGATGAATTTCTAAAGTAGCGCAAAGCCATCTGGGAGTGCGGGAGCTTGCTCCCGCCCGTTGCAAGGCGAGGCTTGCCTCGCCGCTGTTCACACGCATCCTCGCCCGCGACGGCGCGATTCAGATCCACCCACGCACCACTCTCAGCGTAAAATTGTCATTGCACGATAGGTGTCAGCCAAATCATCGCTCCTCCACGCTTCCTTGACATCGCGCACACCAGACATATAATTGAAATCACCCCGCAATTAAGGGGTAAAACCATGTTCCTCGACGTCAACGAACTCGCCGTACGAAAAATCCGCATCCGGAAGAGCTACACGCCCGGAACGCTCGATTTTCACTCCGGCGAATTCCGCCAGATCGAACCGCTCGAGGTCCGCGCGACTGCCGAGCTCGTCGAAGGGCAGATCCGCATCTACGGCAATCTGCACACCCGCGTCGAGCTGGTTTGCGCGCGCTGCCTGGACACCGTCGTCGAAGAAATCAGCCGCGATTTCGATCTCTACTACCGTCCGATGACCTCCATCGCCGTGGACGAGGAATTTCACCTCCATCTCGACGATACCGAGGTCGCTTTCTTCGAGGGCGACGGCCTGTTCCTCGCGGATATCCTCGCCGAGCAGGTGAATCTCTCGCTGCCCATGAAAGTCATTTGCCGCAGCGATTGCCGCGGCCTTTGCCCACACTGTGGCGCCAATCTGAATAACGAAGAATGCCGTTGCGAGAAACACGCCTCCGATTCCCGGCTGGCCCCCCTCGCTCGTTTGAAGCAGGACTGGTTCAAAAAGCAATAAAACGCTACACTATTCCCTTGCCATTCAGGCCGCTCTGCGTAGCCGCCTGTCAATTGAGGAGCTGGAATGCCGAATCCAAAACGACGTCACTCGCACGCCCGCAAAAATAAGCGGCGCGCCCATGATTTCCTTACGCCTTTGTCCTTGGCGGAATGTCCCAACTGCCACGAGAAGAAGCTGCCCCACAACGCGTGTCCCCACTGCGGCTACTATAAGGGCCGCGAAGTGATTGACACCGCGGCCAAGACAGCCTAACTTTCCTTCGCTTACCTTTCCGAACTGGCAATCTCTTGGGGCCAATCGGTGTATAGATGACCACCATCGCTCTCGATGCTATGGGCGGGGACCATGCGCCTCGCGCCGAAGTCGAAGGCGCTATTCTCGCGGCCCGCGAACTCGGCGTCCGCATCCTGCTGGTCGGCAATGAAGCCGTCGTCCGGCAGGAATTGAATCGCCACGGACATCGCGGACTGCCGATCGAGATCGTCAACGCCACTGATGTCATCACTATGAGCGATTCTCCATCGCAAGCTTTTCGCCGCAAGAAAGAAAGCTCGGTGCACGTTGCGGCGCGCTTAGTGCGTGACGGCAAAGCCGAAGCGCTCGTCAGCATGGGCAACACCGGCGCGGTAATGACGGTCGCCCGCTTCGTCCTCGGCACTCTCGCCGCCGTGGACCGTCCCGCTCTCGCCGCCGCTTTTCCTAACATGAAAGAGAAAGTTACGGTGATTCTCGACGTCGGCGCGAACGTGGATTCCAAGCCGGAACAGATCGAACAATTCGCCGTGATGGGCGAGATCTACTACCGCACCATCTGGGGAACCAAGCGCCCGCGCGTCGCGCTGCTTTCCATCGGCGAAGAAGAAATGAAGGGCAACGACCTGGTCCGCGAAGCCGCCGCGCGCCTCAAGCAGCTCCATTTGAATTTTGTTGGCAACGTCGAAGGCCGCGACGTTTTCCGTGGCGACGTGGACGTGATCGTCTGCGACGGTTTCATCGGCAATATCGCCCTGAAAATCAGCGAAGGGCTCGTCGAGCACATCGGCGGCATGTTAAAAAAAGCCATCAAGAGCAGCCTGAAATCGCAGGTCGGTTATGTGCTGTCGAAAGACGCCTTCGATAGTTTCCGCAAACGCACCGATTCCTCCGAATATGGCGGCGCGCCGCTACTGGGCGTTCGCGGCATCACCATCATCGGCCACGGCCGCTCGAATCCCAACGCCATCAAGAACGCCATTCGCGTCGCCAGCGAACTCTGCCGTGCCCGCTTCAACGAAAAAATCGAACAGGAGCTTTCCGCAGCTGCCGCGGTTGCCGGGCGCGCCTGATCCTGGCGGAAGCGTGGACTAAATCCTAATGGGCAAACTCGCATTCCTTTTTCCCGGCCAAGCCTCGCAATATCCCTGCATGGGGCGCGACCTCGCGGAAAAATTCCCGGAATCGAAAGCGGTGTTCGACGAAGCTGACGCCGCGCTGGGATTTTCTCTTTCGAAATTGTGCTTTGAAGGCTCCGAAGAAGCTCTGAAGCAAACAGAAAACACGCAGCCCGCGATCCTCACGGTTTCCATTGCCGCTTATCGCGCGCTCGAGAAGCAGGGCATCACTCCAGATTTCGTTGCGGGACACAGCCTCGGCGAATATTCCGCGCTGGTCGCCGCCGGCGCGCTGGATTTTTCCACCGCCGTGAAATTAGTCCGCGGACGCGGGCGTTACATGCAGGAAGCCGTGCCGCCGGGCCAAGGTGCTATGGCTGCCATTCTCGGCCTTTCGCCCACGGACGTGGCCGAAGTCTGCAAGAAAGCCGCGGAAAGCGAAGTTGTCTCGCCCGCCAACATGAATTCGCCCGAGCAGACCGTTATCTCCGGCTCCGCCGCCGCCGTAAAGCGCGCCGTCGAGATCGCCTCGCAAAGCGGCGCAAAGCGCGCCGTCATCCTTCAGGTTTCCGCGCCCTTTCATTGCGCGATGATGCTATCCGCGCAGCAGCGCCTGGAATCGGATCTGCGCGCCGCAAATTTCAGCAACCTGAGATTTCCGCTGATAACCAACGTGGACGCCGAAGCCATCTCCACAGGCGAAGAAGCCCGGGACGCGCTAATCCGTCAGGTCACCAATCCGGTCCGCTGGCTGGAATCCATCCGCGACATGATCGACAACGGCGTAACAGTCTTCGTAGAAGTAGGCCCCGGCAAAGTCCTGACCGGCCTGCTCCGCCAAATAGACCGCAGCGTCCGAGTCTTCAACGTAGAAGACAGCGCCACCCTGCAGTCCACGCTAGAAAAGCTCCCGCAAGCCCGCGCCGAAGTCCGCGAACCCTAAATCTTTCGTGTGGCACAGCACGAAGGCTGTGCTCCGGCCCTTGACTTTGTAGCGGCCACCTTCAGGTGGGCGCATTTGGTTTTGCAGCCGTAGGGGCGCCGCTTGCTGCGCCCGGTTTAGATTCGCAGTTGCCGGGACACAGCGTGCCGGACCCAATCTCGATTCGCGATCGCGTTGCGGACCTCGGGAAACCTTTTTCGAAGGCGACGCGTCATCGTCTTCAGCGGGGGTCTCAATCTTGCAGCTCAGGATCTTTACGTCGCTTTCTATCCTCGTTTCGACAGGCCTCCTATCTTCGCCCTTCGCTTTTGCGCAAATGCGGCCGGCGACTAGAATCGACACTTCACGGGCTGACTGCGATTCGTCAGTGGCAGGGCTGAGTCAGCCATACCTTGTTTGGTTGACCGAGGACGTGTCGTACATCATCTCGCCGGATGAGTGCAGCGCATTTCTTCGACTTACAAACGATGAAGATCGCGACACGTTCATCCAGCAGTTTTGGCAACGGCGAAACCCCGATCCCGACGCTCAGGACAACACCTTTAAGTCCGAGCATTATCGACGGATCGTATACTCCAACGAGCATTTCTCCTTCGGGAGTACCGACGGCTGGAAGACTGACCGAGGACAAATTTACATTCAATGGGGCCAACCCGATTCGGTTCTATCGAATGAAGCTGGCTACGGCGGAGCCTCAGAGATATGGCGATACCGACACCTAGAGGGGATCGGCGAAAACGTTGCACTCCAATTCGCCGATCCCAGACTCACAGGTGAGTACCGGCTGACCCTAGAACCTGACGAAAGAAGCCGTCTTTTTCAATCCGCCATTCCCGACAATGGAACGGGCGAAACGAATTGCGAAGAATGCATCCGGAGTCTGATGGAACTCCAGACCGAGAGCCGTTCGAAGTTCAATTTTCGGTTCAAATGGCTCGAGTCCGCTGTCGTTGAGCGCGCCGACCTAGCCGACGTTCGTTTCAGCTATCATTTCGATGCCGTTCCGGCGACGCCGTTCACCACGCTAATTCCCATGACGATACAGATACCCACCTTCGAGTTTGGGCCTCAATCGGGAACATCCGCTCAGGCACTGCGGTTGAACTTATTTCTCCGAGTCGCCGACGCGAGCGGGCGGGTCGTCGAAACTTTCGAGGATTGGGTACCTGAGGTCGCCGACGAAGATGAAGCTCAAGATTCGGTGGCACCCTATATTATTCAAAAGAAGATTACGCTCCGACCCGGTTCATATGATGTCGCAATTGCAATCGGAAACCCTGAATCAGGAGAAATAGGGACCGCGTACGCCAAGTTGGCGGTCCCTCAGATGACAGACCACAGGTAGCCGCACCTATTCCCTTCGTTCAACCGCACTTGGCAACAACATTCACATAAGGTAGCTTCAATCCCTATGTTTTCACTAACAGACAAAGTCGCTCTAATCACCGGCGCATCCCAAGGCATCGGCCGAGCCACGGGCCTAGCCCTCGCCGCCGCCGGCGCAAAGGTAGCCGTAGCCGCCCGCAATACCGAAAAACTAGCCACGCTGGTAACCGAAATCGAATCCGCAGGTGCAGCAGCGCTGGCCGTTCCCATGGACGTAGCCGATGCCGCGCAAGTAAAAACTGGCTTTCAGCAAACTCTCGCAAAATTTGGGAAACTCGACATCCTCGTCAACAACGCCGCCATCACCCGCGACACCCTAGCCCTGCGCATGAAACTCGAAGACTGGGAAGCCGTCCTGCGCACCAACCTAACCGGCGCGCATCTCTGCATTCAGCAAGCCCTCGGCGCCATGCTCAAGCAGCGCTCCGGCCGCATCATCAACATCTCTTCCGTCGTCGCGGAAACCGGCAACGCCGGCCAGGCCAATTACGTCGCCTCCAAAGCAGGCCTCATCGGCCTCACGCGCGCCATCGCCGTCGAAGTCGCCTCGCGCAGCATAACGGTCAACGCCGTCGCTCCCGGCTTCATCGAAACGCCCATGACCGCCCCACTCAGCCAGGAAATCAAAGACAAAATGAAAACCATGATTCCGCTAGGCCGCTTCGGCACGGACGCAGACGTAGCCGCCGCCGTAGTCTTCCTAGCCAGCGACGAAGCCGCCTACATCACAGGCCAAGTCCTGGACGTAAACGGCGGCCTTCACATGGGCTAGGAAAGTAGCGCTCGCGTGCTGCTGGAGCTGTTTTTTTTGTGGGCTGGAGCACGGCATGCCGTAGAGGAATTGAGTTGTCCTGGTGTTTTCTGCAACGCCGGTTTCCGGCGCGTCACTTTCTGGCGCGCCGGCGGTATTGCTTTGAAGCTCCCCACGCTGAAGGGTCGCATCGGGTAAAGCTGGAAGACCCCATCCAGCAATTAAATTTTTATTGTTCCGCGGCCTTGAACACGACTTGCGTCCCCTTCTTGAGCTTCACGTCGCCGCTTGCGCAACGAATGACGGCATACTGTTTGCCACTCTGAACGGCCGACGCGAGGCTCATTCCGCGAATTCCGTGCACTCCCACGCTGGTCGCCATGAGTTCGCCGCCATTTCCCAAGTCCCTATCTTGTCCCGCGACCGCTGAATTAATGTTAGTCGCCACCATACCGCGTCCGTCTTGCAGTGAGTCCACCTGCGTCGTCGGTGCGGGCGCGAGCGCGGCAATCAATGTAACCAGCGATGCTGTCGGCTTGCCTGCGGGGCTCACTTGGTCGAACGCGATCACCATCATGGATGGAGTACCGCTCGTAAAAGTTTCCACCTGCACAATGTGTCCCGTCAGCTTCGACCCTTTCTTCAGCAACATGTCATGGCCTTGCTTCACATCTCGGACGGTATCTGCCTCCACCGGGTCTCCCGGCTTGTTCTTGGTTGCGTCCAGATCGGTTTGCAGCTTAGCCACAATTCCCAGAGTGCCGGGAATGTTCAAGGAATTCGCCGCCGCACCCGCGGGGGCGTTTGACTGCGCGAAGCTCGGCACCGCCACCAGCAGCGCTGCCGCTAGCAAAGCTCCGGCTCTTAGCATTTGCATTCCTCCAGGGCGTTGGCGGCTGCCATCATGCGCTTCAGCCCACGAATGATTTTTCCGGCTGCAGATTACCAAAAAGCCATATGAATCACTACTGTTTAGCTTACACAACCTGGTGATGGAACGCCAGGCCGGTCGAGGCCGGACTCCAACCTCGCCAGAGCCTCGCTGGACCGCGCACGGGGTCGTGCTTCATTATGTTGGACTCTCAAGGCATCGAATCCGTTTCCTAGCTTCGCTTCAAGGCAAACCCGGCCGCTCCCGGCCTCGCTGCGGCAAAAAGCGCAATAGACGCGCCATTCACACGCTCATCGAAACCGAAAATTTGCCTGCGCCTCGCCCTGTCAAAGGTTGACCCCGGCACCAAGCCCCGCATAGAATGGCAAGGTTGTCCTGGGGACGCTATACTTGCCTGCGGTGCGGCCCGAAAATTCAAGTTCGCTGAAATCGGAGGAACAATCAGAATGGCCAGCGTCGAAGAACGCGTGAAGACGATTATTGTCGAGCAGCTCGGTGTGGACGAAGGCGAAGTCACTCCGACCGCCTCCTTCGTAGACGACTTGGGAGCCGACTCGCTCGACACCGTCGAGCTGGTGATGGCATTCGAAGAAAATTTTGGCATCGAGATTCCGGACGAGGATGCCGAAAAAATTGCCACGGTCAAAGACGCCGTGGACTACATCGAAAAGCGCGCCAAGGGCAAGTAAACCGCCCTCCCCTCGTCCCATTCCGTACAGGAGAAATTCCCTTTGAACCGCCGAGTTGTCGTTACGGGCGTTGGTTTGGTCTGCGGATGCGGTATTGGCACCGAAGAGGTGTGGCACAATTTGCTGGCAGGGAAGAGCGGCATCGGCCCGATCACGCATTTCGATCCCGCCGCGTTCGATTGCCGCATTGCCGGAGAAGTCCGCAATTTTGACCCGCTCAATTGGCTCGAGAAAAAAGAGCTGAAGAAGACCGGCCGCTTCATTCAACTCGCGCTCGCCGCTTCGGACTTCGCGATGAAAATGTCCGGCCTCGAGGTCACGCCGGAAATCGCCGATTCCACCGGCGCTTACATCGGCTCCGGCATCGGCGGATTCGACGTAATCGAGCGCGAGCATTCGAAATATCTCGCCGGCGGTCCAGGCAAGATCTCTCCCTTTTTCATTCCTGCAACCATAGTCAATCTCGCTTCCGGCCACGTTTCGATTCGTTACGGCGCGAAAGGCCCGAACTCAGCCACCGCCACCGCTTGCTCCGCATCGGCGCACGCGATCGGCGACGCGTTCAAAATTATTCAGCGTGGCGCAGCGGACGTCATGATCACCGGCGGCACCGAAGCCGCCATCACTCCCATGAGCGTCGGCGGATTCGCCGCGATGCGCGCGCTTACCACGCGCAACGACGATCCCGAACACGCCAGCCGACCATTCGACGCTGATCGCGACGGCTTCATCGTCGGCGAAGGCGCCGGCGTCGTAATTCTCGAAGCCCTCGAAATCGCGCAACAGCGCGGCGCCAAAATTCTCGCCGAAATCACCGGCTACGGCATGTCCGGCGATGCCTATCACATCACGCAGCCCGCCGAACACGGCGATGGCGGATATCGAGTATCGCTCGCCGCTCTGAAAGACGCGGGTATAACTCCCGACGATGTGAGCTACGTCAACGCGCACGGAACCTCCACTCCCATCGGCGACGCCATCGAAACCGAAGCACTGAAGCGCGTCTTTGGCGCCCGCGCCAAAAAAGTTCCCATTAGCTCCACGAAATCAATGACCGGGCACTTGCTAGGCGGCGCCGGCGGCCTCGAAGCCGGCATCAGCGTTCTAGCATTGCGCGACCAGATTTTGCCGCCCACCATAAATTACGAGAAGCCCGACCCCGCCTGCGATCTCGATTACATTCCGAATCAAGCTCGCAAAGCGGAAGTCACGTACGTGCTCTCCAATTCCTTCGGCTTCGGCGGCACCAACGCCAGCCTGCTCTTCAAGCGCTGGATGGAGTAGGTGTGGCACAGCCTTCAGGCTGTGCTCTTCGCTTTTCACGCAGCCGGCGCCCCACAGGCGGGTCGCAGTCCGCGTTGAATTTGTAGCGGCCACCTTCAGGTGCGTGCCTTTGCTCTTGCATTTGTAGGGGCGCTGCTTGCTGCGCCCGGTTTTGATTCATCGCTTCACCCTGATTTGCCCGGTTGCCGCAAATCCGTAATTCTGATAGAAACTATCAGATTATTCGCATCACCATTTTCCGGAGGCATCGTTGAAAATCGCAGTCTGCGTCAAACAAGTTCCCGCCAAAGACGCGCCCCTGGCCATCATCGAAGGCGGCGCCTGGATCCGCGAATCCGACATCGGCTTCGAAACCAACGAACCCGATAGCTTCGCGCTAGAAGAAGCCTTGCGCCTGAAAGAAAAGCACGGCGGCGAAGTCGTCGCCATTTCCATGGGCCCCGAGCGCGCCAAACAAACCATCAAGGAAGCCCTCGCCAAAGGCGCCGACCGCGGCATTCACGTCTCCGACGCGCAATTTTTCAAACTCGATCCGCTCTCTTCCGCGCGCTCCCTCGCCGCGGCCATCCAATCCGAAAATTTCGACCTTATCCTCACCGGCCTGCAAAGCGATGACCAGGGCTTCGGCCAGACCGGCGTCCTGCTAGCCGAATTGCTAGGCCGCCCTCACGCCACAATCATCATGGCCATCGAAGTAGTAGAAAATCACATGAAGCTGAAGCGCGAACTGGAAGCCGGCTGGTTCCAGCACGTAGAGCTGCCGCTGCCCGCGGTACTTTCAATCCAGTCCGGCATCAATAAACCGCGCTACGCCACGCTAAAGGGCATCATGGCCGCCAAGAAAAAGGAAATCGCAACAATCGAGCGGGGAACGCTAGGCGTCCCAGACGCACCCACGCAACACGTAGAACGCATCTACGTGCCGCAAAAAACCAAGAAGACCGAATTCATAACCGGTCAGCCAAAAGAAATCGCAGCCAAGCTGCTGGAAAAACTAAAGCACGAAGCACGGGTGCTGTAATACCGGCGATGTTTGGCGAGGGTTCGTAGGGGCGCTGCTTGCTGCGCTCGTTTTTGACTTCCCGAAATTCGCACACGGATAAAAAATGAAAATTCTCCTGATCACCGAACAGCGCGAAAACACCTGGAACAAAGTCAGCTTCGAAACACTAGCCGCCGCGCAACAAATCGCCCAACAAACAAAGGGCATGCTAACCGGCGTAGTAATCGGCAAAGGCATCTCCGCTCTAGCCGACGAACTAGCCGCCTACCAACTCGCCGAAATCCTAACCGTCGAACACGACCTGCTCGAAAAATACACGCCCGACGGCTTCTCGCTAGCCCTTCGCCAGGTAATCGAATCCGCAAAGCCCGACCTAGTCCTACTCCCGCACACCTACCAAGTCCGCGATTTCGCGCCCAAACTAGCCGCCTCGATGAACAAAGGCATGATCGGCGATTGCACCGGCTACCGCTACGAAAACAACAAACTCATCTTCGTCCGCCAAATGTTTCAAGGCCGCACCGCCGCAGATGTAGTCTTCGCCGGCGATCCGCCCTGGATCGCCTCTTTCCAGTCCAGCGCATTCCGCGCCGACCTCGCCGCCAAACACGCCGGCGGGAAAGTCCCAATAAAATCCATCAGCGTAAATCTGCAACCCGATCAAATCCGCACCAAGCCACTAGAACTTTTCCGCGAAGCCAAACAAGCCGTAGACCTCACGCAAGCTCCGATCCTCGTCTCCGTCGGCCGCGGCATCAAAGCTCCGGAAAATATCGCAATGGCCGAAAAGCTCGCGAAACTGATCGGCGGCGAGATCTGCGCCAGTCGCCCCATCTGCGACGAAGGTTGGCTCCCCATGGACCGCCAAATCGGCAGCTCCGGCCAGACCGTCGCGCCCAAGCTCTATCTAGCGCTAGGCATCAGCGGCGCCATCCAACACGTAGTCGGCATGAAAGGCGCCCGCACCATCGCCACAATCAACAAAGATCAGAACGCCCCCATCTTCGAAGTAGCCGACTACGGTGTAGTAGGCGACCTCTTCGAAATCGTCCCAGCCCTGATTGAAGAACTGGAAAAAGCCAAGTCCAGCTGAACGATTGTCCAATTTCGCGACGCCCCATCCCGCTACCGGGCAATCCCCATGCTCCGCCACGCAGATCCACGCCCGATCTCAATGAAACCAAATCGCTTACGCAAACAGCCCATGGCATTTAGTGTGCAATCACAATATACCCGGGGAAATCCGTTCAAATGCACCACACTCAGCCGATCTGAGGAGCGTGCCAGATGCAAACCCTGTTGCAGGATCTGCGTTACAGCACCCGCACCCTCGTCAAATCTCCAGCCTTCACCGCCATCGCGATCCTCACCCTCGCACTCGGCATCGGCGCCAATACCGCGCTCTTCTCCGTCGTGGACGCAGTATTTCTCCGCCCCTTGCCGTTCAAAAATCCTTCGCGGCTCGTGTGGTCGTGGGGGCACTGCCCCTTGTGCGATCACGGAGCAGTATCGCCCGGCGATTTTGTGGACTTCCGCGCGCAAAACCATTCATTCGACGATTACGGTGCAAGATCGGTAGGCGATTCTCTTTTCAATCTTACTGGCACTGATAAGCCAGTTCAGATCAAAGGCCAAATGGTGACCTCGGGCTTTTTTGATGCTCTCGGAATTCAGCCCCGCTACGGCCGCATATTCAACGCAGCCGACGAAAAAACTGCGGATCCGGAATCTGTGATCCTCAGCCGCCATTTGTGGCAGGAAAATTTTGGTAGCGATCCCAATGTCGTCGGGAAATCAATTTCACTTGATGGTAAGTCGCGCACGATTGTCGGCGTGCTGGCAAACGACATTCCTCTCCTCAGCGAGGCCGATCTCTGGTATCCGGCTCCTTTTCAAAATCAAGGAATGCAAAGCCGCCGCTCCCATTTTCTTCGTCCCGTCGGACTTCTCAAGCCCGGCGTTACGATGTCCCAGGCCCAAGCCGAGCTCGATATCATCGCCGCCCGCCTCGCAAAAGAGTATCCCGACAGCAACACGGGCTGGAGCCTCGCGCTCGAACCCCTGCGCAACGTGCTTATTGGCAATGTGGGTCCTGCGTTCGCCGTGCTGATCGCCTCTGTTGCTCTCGTTCTGCTGATCGCCTGCGCCAATATCGCCAGCCTGGTTCTCGCGCGCAATACGTCGCGGCAACGCGAGATTGCAATCCGCACCGCGCTAGGCGCGGGTCGTTCCCGCCTCATTCGGCAATTGCTCACGGAAAGTCTGGTGCTCGCGCTCGCGGGAGGCGCTGCCGGAATTTTCCTGGCGAACGCCGGCGTGGAATCTCTGAAGCGGCTCGGCCCGGAAAGTCTGCCGCGCCTCGATGAAGTCAGCGTGAACGGTGTCGTGCTGGCTTTCACCTTCGCAATCGCGGTGGTCACCGGAATTCTCTTCGGCCTCGGTCCGGCCATGAAAGCCAGCCGCCGCGATCTGACGCAGAGTCTGAAAGAAGGCGGCTCTTCCGGGGATTCGCGCGCAAAGCATCGAGCGCACAACGTACTCGTCGTCACGGAGGTGGCGCTTTCATTGGTCGTGCTGATCGCTTCCGGACTCTTGCTCAATAGCTTCTGGCGTTTGCTGCGCGCGCCGCTCGGGTTCGATCCTGCAAATGTACTGACGACCGAAATCTCGCTGGCCACGCCCAGGTATGACGATCCGCAGCGCCGCGAATCCTTTTTCCATGAGCTTCAGGATCGCCTCCAATCCGCGCCGGAAGTTAAAAGCGCCGGGTTCGTTTCCGAATTGCCTCTCAGCGGCGAAGCGAATGACACGTTTTTCACCATCGTCGAACACCCGCCGGAAAATCCCAACGACCACAACGACGCTGATTTCCGGAACATAGACGGAGACTATTTCGCGGCGATGCGGATTCCGTTCATGGCCGGACGGGCGTTTGAGCGAGCAGATTCGGTGGAATCCCGCAAGGTTGTGATCGTCAACGAGCCTTTCGCGAAGGAATTTTTCCCGGATGAGAACCCGCTCGGAAAGCACTTGAAGATGTTCGAAGGGAAACCCGAATTCGTGGAGCGCGAGATTGTGGGAATCGTAGGGGGCAACAAGCACTTCGCACTGCAAGAAACCCTTCGACCCGAAATGTTCATGCCGAGATCGTTCACCAGAATGAACATTGTCGTTCGCGGGGCCGGCGATCCGGCCACGCTTGCAACCGTTGTGCGTCAATCCATCCACGCGATCGATCCCGACGAAGCCACTTCCACGTTCCGCACGATGGAGGATGTGGTCTCGAGCTCCGCCGCCTCTGACCGATTCAACACCCTCTTGCTCGGCGCCTTTGCCGCTATCGCTCTGCTGCTTACCGCCGCCGGAATTTTCGGCGTTCTCTCCTATCTCGTCACGCAACGCACGCGCGAAATCGGCCTGCGCATGGCTCTGGGCGCGCATCCCACGGATGTACTGCGCGTCATCGTAGGCCACGGACTGCGGCTCGTTCTGCTAGGCATGTGCATCGGCATCGCCGGAGCGTTCGTCGTCACACGCTGGATGTCCAGCGTTCTGTTCAACGTCAAGCCCACCGACCCGTTGACGTTCGCGGCATTTACCGTCGTGCCAGGCGCTGTCGCGTTCCTCGCCGCCTACATCCCGGCCCGCCGCGCCATGCGCGTAGATCCCATGGTCGCGCTGCGTTACGAATAGTCGACTATCAATCAACCGCGCTGCCCACGCCACAAGCGGCACGATTTCGCAAACCCGCAGCCCGCACCGCGCTCCAATGTGGGAGGGCGGCGGCTTGCCTCGCCTGCAGTTGACTTTGTAGCGGCCCGTCCTCGTGTGTACACGCACCCGATTCGCAATTGCGCCGGCGCTATGCTACCGTAGTTCGTGAATATTTTTGCCAATTTGCGCTTAGCTGCAGCCTTCGGGGAATTCCCGCCACGACAATTCGTCGCCTCGCGATCCTTCACTCCTGCGCAATACGTTTCACCCACCCAACTCAAAATCTCTCGCAGCGCGAATCCAGATAACTCCGCGGCCAACACCGTTACACGCCGCCAGCGACCGCTTTCCACCTCGCTCAGCTCTGCAAATTGCCCCTCAAATCGAGCAAAAATCAATCGCCAACCCCGGGGATTAGAAACACGTATAAGTCATAGAGAACAAACGACGACAACCCAAATCAATCGCCAACTTTCTGCCACTTCTCAAATTCGATCTTCGCGCACCGCGAAAATCATCAAAACTCGCGATTTTCCATTTTCGATTTGCCAATTTCCGCCTTTTGTTAAGATGTCGCCATGACGGAAACCACCTCGCCCGCCCGCGAACAGCTCGAAGCAGACGTTTTAATCATCGGAGCCGGCCCCGGCGGCCTCGCCTGCGCGCTCCATCTCGCAAACCTCATCGAAAAACACACCGAAGCCAAAAAATCCCCCGCGCTTTCCGCGGAAAATATCTACGTCCTCGAAAAAGGACGCGAAATCGGCGCCCATCAACTCTCCGGCGCGATCATGGACCCCCGCGGCCTTCGCGAACTCGTCCCCGATTTCGAAAAGACCGCTCCGCTCGATACTCCGGTCACCGGCGACGCGGCCTACTACTTCACCGAATCCAGCAGCTACAAACTGCCGATCACTCCGCCACCACTGCAAAATCACGGCAACTACGTTGTCTCGCTGAACAGGCTGGTGAAATGGCTCGGGGGCCTCGTCGAAAAAAAGGGCATCAACGTTTTCACCCAATTTGCCGGCAGGGAACTGCTATACGACAAGAACAGAATCGCCGGAGTCCTCACCGAAGACAAAGGCGTGGATAAAAACGGCAAGCCCAAAGACAACTTCACGCCCGGCTACGAATTGCGCGCGAAAGTCACCGTGCTGGCTGAAGGACCGCGCGGCTCGCTCACCAAAGAGCTGGTCAACAACCTGAAACTCGACGGACTGAACCCGCAAGTCTATGGCATCGGCATCAAGGAATTGTGGGACGTGCAGCCGGGCCGCATAGACACCGGCTACGTCGCGCACACGCTCGGCTGGCCGCTCAGTTCCGATCTATACGGAGGCGGCTGGGTCTACGGCCTGCAGAATAATCGCGTCTCCCTTGGCATGGTCGTCGCGCTCGAATATAAGGATCCGCTCTTCGATCCGCACGAAGCCTTTCAGAAATACAAGACGCATCCCTTCGTGAAAAAAATCCTCGAAGGCGGCAAGCTCGTGCGTTACGGTGCAAAAACCGTCCCCTACGGCGGCTGGTATTCCATGCCGCGCAGTTACGTGGATGGCGGACTGATCATAGGCGATTCCGCGAGCCTCCTGAATTCGCAACGTCTGAAGGGAATTCACACCGCGATAAAGAGCGGCATGCTTGCGGCGGAAACGATTTACGAAGCGCTATGCGCGGGAGATACTTCCGCGAGAACTCTCGCGGCGTATCCGCAGAAAATCGAAAAAAGCTGGATCAAAAAAGAGTTGTGGGAAGTCCGCAATTTCCACCAGGGATTCCACGGCGGCCTGTATTCGGGTTTGGTCAATGCAGGATTGCAATTCGTCACGGGCGGCCGCGGGCTTACCGATCCGATGCGCAGCAAGCCGGGTTATCAGGAATATACGAAGCTAAATCGCCCGAACACTCTGGTCGATCAGTCCGCGCGTTTCAAAGGCGATGGCAAACTTACCTTCGACCGTCTCACCGACGTCTATCACTCCGGCACGCGCCACGAAGAGGATCAACCGTGCCACCTAATCGTGCTCGAACCCAATATTTGCAGCGACCGCTGCGTCCGCGAGTACGGAAATCCCTGCCAATATTTCTGTCCCGCCGCAGTCTACGAAATGGTCACGGAAAAAGGCGGGCCAAAACTAAAAATCAACGCGTCCAATTGCGTTCACTGCAAAACCTGCGATATCGCCGATCCCTACCAGATCATCAACTGGGTTCCGCCAGAAGGTGGCGGCGGTCCCAACTACGAAGGAATGTAACGCAGAGTCGGCGGGTAGTTCTGGCGGTGCAGTATCACTACCCGCCGAACGCCCTCTTCAACCGTGCCCAAAATCCTTCCTTCTTATTCCCCGCCGATCTCGCGTTCTTAGCCGACTCCCGCGTCGCCGCCGCAGCACTATCCTGATCCAGCGAGGCCATCTGCGGCGCTTCCACGTGCCCCGTGAATTCGTACTCGGGCTCGACGTGCACCGTCCGCACCAATAACACCGCGTCCATCGGTGGGTCCGGCGGCGCGGTAGGCGCCGCCGCCGAAAATCCCAGCGGCGGCATGATGATTTTGTACTCCGGCATCGCGTCCGGAGGAGGCGGCGGCGCCGCATCTTTCGCCGGCGGAACAGTCGGATGTATGTCGTCCGTTTGCGCTAACACGCGGAGCTGCACATTTGGTTCGGAATCCGAAACCTTCGGTCCCGCCGTCGCAGCAGCCGAAGGGGATTTCGCGGGCTGCGGTGGCGGCGCCAGCGGCGCCGACGAAGAAACGCCCAGCACCGGGATCTGCGGCGGTGGCGCCGACTGCGCCTGCCTCGCCGTACACGCACAGCTTCCCGGCGCGCCCGCGATCGGCACCAGTTTCCCGGCGTTCAGAAAGAACTCCCCGGCCTGCGGCACGATGATCCCTTCGCCCGTGAACTGCTGCTCCAGCCGAATCGCGCCACTCGTTGCGAGCACGCATAGCGAATCATTCATGTCCAGCCCCGCGGTGATGTCGCGCGTCTCCCCGCCGATATCGAGCGGCGTCGCAATAATCGTCGGCGTGAAAATCCGCAAGGACGTACCGCGCAGCAGCTGCAAATGGATGCGCCCGAAATCCAGCGCCAGCGTAACCGCGCCGCCGGACTGCAAAAGCGTGAGCTTTGCCGGGCCGCAAACATCCACATCGCCGCCGACCGCCAGCGTCAAGCGCGCCTTCCCGTCGTGCACCGTCACGACGCTGCCGTTGAAAACAGGACCTCCCGCGGACGAACTCGAAGCGGTCCCGCCCGTTCCTGCTCCCGTGTCTATCGAAACGTCGCTGCCTTCGAGTTGGCCTATCGCTCCAGGCGGAGTCGCTTGCGCGCGGAGCGACGGGCAACCCAACGCCGCTAGCAGCACAAGCGCCGCCAATGCAACAGACGCGACGGAGCGTTCATGCCCGAAGGAGGCGACGCGCGCGCCAGCGGCTTTGGTGAGGGAGGACATCGAGACCCGTGCGAGGTCGCCTATACTATACCGCAGTGAATACCGACACGAAATCAGCCGCTGCCGCCAGCGGCGAAAGCGGCAAATCGCTATACGATTCAACCGGGCCATCGCTAACGCGCTGGCGGCGCATGCAAATTCCAGTGATTGCATGGCTGGTGTATTGGGCAATTCGGCTGATCGGTCCCACGCTGCGCACGGAGATTGTCGGCATCGAGAACGCGATTCAAATTACCCGCAACGGCCAGCCGGCCATCGGCGCATTCTGGCACCGCTGCATCTTTTCCGCCGCATGGATTTGGCGTAACCGCGGTGTGGTGGTGATGAACACCGTGAATTTCGACGGGCAATGGACCCGGCGCGTCATCGAGCGCCTCGGATTCGGCACGGCGCAGGGAAGCTCGTCGCGCGGCGCGATGGAAGGGCTGGTGGTAATGGGCCAGCGGCTCGCAGAAGGGAAAGACGTCGCGTTTACGATCGACGGTCCGCGCGGGCCGCGTTACGTGGCGAAGCCCGGGCCGGTAATTCTGGCGCGCCGCGCGGGCAGTCCGATTTCCGTATTCCACATTGGACTGAAGCGCGCCTTCACCTTCAAGAAGTCATGGGATCTGTTTCAAGTGCCGCTGCCGTTTTCCCGCGCGGTAATGATTTTCGCGCCGCCGATCCGCGTTCCCGTGGATGCGGGAAGCGACGTCTTGCACGCGAAGCAGGCAGAAATGCAGGCGGCACTCGAACGAGTCCGCGATGCGGCCGAATCGTGGTTTCGATTTTCGCCGCGAGAGCAGGATCAACTGCGGGAAGAGTGGAGCAAACGGAAATAAGCGCGCGCGGGTTGCCGCTTGTAGCGAAACTCTATCCTTCACCAAGCTTGACCGGCACGTTCATCTTCTGGCCGTTGCGAACGACAGTGAGAGTAACCGTGTCGCCCGGCTGTGAACGATTTAGCAATAGATTGAGGTCCACCTGGCTGGTGACAGCTTTGCCGTCCACGGCAATCAGCACGTCTCCGCCGATGCGCAATTCCTGCAATCCCGCCAGCATGGATTTATTGCCGCCGCGAATTCCGGCTTGTGCGGCGGGCCCGCCGGGATCAACCCGCTCGATCAGAATTCCTTGCTGCACATTCAGATTCAGCGCGTCCGCGAGGCCGGGCCAGAGCGCGCGGCCTTCCGCACCTAGAGTAGCGCGACGCACGCGGCCATACTTGATCAGATCTTCGGCCACGCGGCGCGCAGTGTTAATGGGAATCGCGAAGCCGATGCCTGCTGTGGTGCCAGTGGGCGCATAGATTGCGCTGTTGATCCCGATCACCTGCCCATGCGAATCGAGCAGCGGCCCGCCGGAATTTCCGCGGTTGATGGCAGCGTCGGTTTGGATCGCCTCGTCGATGAATGTGCTTTCGCTGGTTTGTACCGTGCGGCCCAGCGCGCTGACGATGCCGGTGGTGAGCGTGCTGGAAAATCCAAATGGATTTCCGATCGCGAGAGCTTTCTGGCCTACCAGCAGGCTGCGCGAATCTCCGAGTGGAAGTGGCGTGAGCTTGTGGCCCTTGGTGTCAATCTGGATGAGCGCGATGTCGTTGCGCGCGTCCTCCCCAATCAGTTTGGCCTTGTAGCGCGACAAATCGCCAAGCGTGACTTCTATGGTTTGCGCGCCCTGCACTACGTGGTAATTCGTCAAGATATGCCCGTCGGTATCAATCAGGAAGCCTGATCCTGCTCCTTCCACCGGCACAGGGTTGTAGAAGAAATCATATTCGACCGTGCGTGTGACGATGTTCGCTACCGCCGGAGAAGCCTGGCGGTAAATGCGCACATTTTCCGCTTCGTTGGGATCGAGCGCACCCGCGGCGCTCGGCTCCGGAAGCAGCCCGTGCAGTGCAGCTACCGAGCCGGGATTGCGTTCTCCATAGCGCGTCCCGGCCCAATACGCGGCCAGACCGATAATCAGGCCGATGGCCAGCAGCCGCACTGCGCGTCCTTTACTCTCCGAGAGTGCCATTACAAAATCGCTGTCCTTCCTTTTGAACGGTTAGCTCAAGCGAACATTCAATGGCCGCATGCTCGCGCTTCGTCTGGTAATACGCAGCGCATGCGATAAAGGTTTCTACACATTCTTGCCGGAGGTAGCGGCTTGCAACAAGCGCTTTACGGCCTCGGCGACCTGGCGCTCGGTTTCTTCCATCGAACCGGAGCAGTCAATGGGCTCGTCGGCCAACTGGCGCTTCTCCTCCATCGGCATTTGTGCCGCGATGCGTAACTGCGCCTGCTCGGCGGTCAGGCCGCGTTCTTGGAGTCGTTCGATTTGCTGCTCGGGCCGACACCAGCAAACGATCACTTTATCGAGCTCTTTGTGGTAACCAGCTTCGATGATCAGCGCGGCCTCGACGATGGCGAGTTCCGGGCCGCCGAGCTGGTCGAGCGCTGAAAACCATTTGCGGATCACATCCAGAATGCGCGGATGCAGGATTTGATTCAGGCGCGCGCGCTTTTGCGCGTCCGCAAAAACGATCCTGCCGAGTTTGCTGCGGTCCACATTGCCGTAGCTGTCCAAGACCTCCTTGCCGAAGTCTCGCACAACTTCGTCGTAGGCCGCTTGCCCTTGCTCGAGCAATTCGTGGCCGAGCGGATCGGCGTCGAGGACCGGACAATCCATATCCCGCAACAGAGAGGCGACTGTGGATTTTCCGGAGGCGATTCCTCCGGTGAGGCCGACGCGGAGCATCAGCGTCGCACCGCTGCGGCGACAGGAGCTTGCACTTGAACGCCGCGGCGTCGCGCGGCAGCGCGAACGGTGTTGCTCATGAGCATGGCGATGGTCAGCGGACCCACGCCGCCGGGAACGGGAGTAATTGCTCCAGCCACGTTCGCGACGTCTGGGTGCACGTCGCCGATCAGCGCTGTGCCTTTTTCGCGAAATGCCGCGAGGCGCTCGGGAACATGCGCGAAGAACGCTTCGGCCTGCGCGGGATCCGTGACGCGATTGATGCCGACATCGATCACCGTCGCTCCGGGCTTGATGAAGTCAGGCGTGACCATTCCCGCGCGGCCCAGGGCGGCGACGACAATACCGGCGCGGCGCACGACGCCCGGCAGATCGCGGGTTTTCGAGTGGCAAATGGTGACGGTGGCGTTGGCATGCATCAGCAGCAGGGCCATGGGCTTGCCGACGATGTCGCTGCGGCCAAGCACGACGGCGTTCGCGCCTTCGAGCGGAATGTCGCTGCGCTTGAAGATTTCCATCACACCGAGGGGCGTGCAGGCGACGAGCGTGGGGCGGCCGGCGACCAGCTGGCCGACATTGAGCGGATGAAAGCCGTCCACGTCTTTGGCGGGATCCACGGCATCGAGAATTTTTTTGGCGTCCACTTGCGACGGCAGTGGAAGCTGGACGAGAATGCCGTCCACATCGTCGCGGCGATTCAAGTCTTGCACGACCGCGAGCAGCTCGGCCGTCGTGATCGTGGCCGGCGGGGTAATTTGAATGCTGCGCAGCCCCAGTTTTTCACAGGCCGCCACTTTGCTTTTTACGTAGACCTTTGATGCGGGATTGTCGCCGACGAGCACGGCGGCGAGCCCGGGACGAATTCCGGCGGCGGTCAGCGCGGAAATTTCGCCGGATAGCTCGGCATAAATTTCATCGCGGATTGCGTTGCCGTTCAATATGCGCGCGGCCAAGAAAATCTCCCGGTGTTGCGCCGAAATCTTGCGAGCCGCCATGATAGCACAGCGAAATACGGCGTGAACGCTGGGGCAGGAGGGACTGCGTACGCATTCCGGAACCGGCTTAGAATGGAAGGGCGAGCGACTGATGGAGGAGATGTAGCAATGATATTTGGCGAAGGCAATGAACGGAAGCAACTGGAACGCGCGATGCGCGATGCCGGCAGATTGCCGCCGGGGCAATCGGCCACGCTGAAATGGCCCGTGCTGCAAGCAGGCGGCGTGCCGCGATTCGATCCGATGACGTGGGATTTTCGCGTGACGGGGCTAGTCGAGAAGCCGCTGCGATTGACATGGGATCAATTCTCGCACCTCCCGATGACCGCCGTTACCGCGGACATGCACTGCGTCACTCGCTGGAGCCGCTTCGACGTGCGTTGGGAGGGTGTGTTGTTCACCGACGTGATGAAGCTGATTTCGCTGAAGCCGGAAGCGAAGTACGTGATGGTACTGGCGGAGGAGAGTTACACGTCGAATGTACCGCTGACGGATTTGATGAGGCCGACTACGCTTTTTGCGTTGCAACACAATGGCGGACCGCTGCCTGCGGAACACGGCTATCCGGTGCGTCTCGTGGTGCCACATCTCTACGCGTGGAAGAGCGTGAAGTGGGTACGCGGGCTGGAATTCATGGCCAAAGACGCGCCGGGATTCTGGGAGCAGAATGGATACAACATGTACGGCGATCCGTTCAAAGAGGAGCGGTACAGCGACGCGAGATTCTAAGCCGCATCGTGCAGCTTGGGGGCGGGTCTGAGACCCGCCCCTACCGACTCGTGTGGTTAGTAGATGTCGTACTGTTCCCAGTGGAGTGTGGGATCGGCTTGAATGATTACGCTCTTTTTGGTCCAGCGCTCCAGTTCTTCGATCAGCGAGGACTCGCGGGTTTTCAGCGCTTTCGAGATTTCCGGGTGGACCCGCAGCGTCAGGCTGCCGGAATCCATATCTGGAGCCATTTTGCGGGCTTCAGTCTGGATTTCGTAGCACAGAGTCGGAATGGACTTCACCATGCCGGAGCCGGTGCAATAGGGGCAAGGTTGGCAGAGCGTGCGCTCGAGAGCCTGTTTGGTGCGTTTGCGGGTGATGGCGACGAGGCCGAATTCATTGAAGCGCAGGACTTTTGAGGGAGCGCGGTCGGCGCGCAGCGCGTCTTCGAGCGTGGCCATGACTTTTTCGCGGTTGCGGCGCTCTTCCATGTCAATGAAGTCAATGATGATGATGCCGCCGAGATCGCGCAGGCGCATTTGCCTGACGATTTCCTTGCAGGCTTCGAGGTTGGTGCGGACGATGGTGTCCTCGAGGCGATTCGAGCCTTTGCCGACGAATTTGCCGGTGTTGACGTCAATGGCGACGAGCGCTTCGGTGTGGTTGATGACGATGTAGCCGCCGGATTTCAGCCAAACTTTCGGACGCAAGCCCTTGTCAATTTCCTGCTGGATGCCGAACTCTTCGAAGACGGGCGTTGATTTGGTATAGAGTTTCACGCGGTTCACGAGCTGCGGCTGAAAGCGGCTCATGAAGTCAACGACCTTGGTGTATTCGTCTTCGGTGTCCACCCAGATGGCGCCGAAATCAGGCGTGATGAAATCGCGGAGGATGCGCTCGACGAGATTCAGGTCGCGATGGAGCAGCGAAGGAGCTTTGCGCTGTTCGGAGCGAGCCTTAATTTCGGCCCAGGTGCGCGTGAGAAATTCGACATCTGCGCGAACTTCTTCCGGAGCGGCGCTGGCTGCGGCAGTGCGGACGATGAAGCCGCCGCCGGACGCGCCCTTAGCGTCGTTCACCAGATGACGCAATCGGGAGCGTTCTTCGGCGGATGCAATTTTGCGCGACACGCCGGTGTGATCGAGCGTGGGCATGTACACCAAAAAACGGCCGGGCAGCGCGACGTGGCTGGTGATACGCGCGCCTTTCTTGCCGAGCGGCTCCTTGGCGATTTGCACGATGATTTCCTGACCCTGCTTGAGCATGTCCGCGATCAGCTGCGTGCGGCGCGGCTGCTGCGGGCGGTGACGACCGTGCCCGCCACTGTGGCCGTGCTGCGGAAGGCGTCCACGATCATCGCGGCGTCCACCACGCTCGCGGCCGCGGCGAGATGGGGTCTGCATGCGGGAGCGGAAATCGTTGCGCACACGCGCCTGGAAAGATTGCGGCACCTGACCTCCGAAGCTTTCGCCCGGAAGAGTCGCTCCGATTTCGCCAGATTCGGGGGCTGCCGCGATTTCGTGATCGTGCGCGCTGCTCGATTCTTCTTCCGGATGCGCGATCATGCCTTCTTCTTCGGCAGCAGCTTCCTCTTGTTCGAGCTCGACGTCCTCGGAGTCCTCTGAATCGTTTTCGTCTGAATGGTCTTCTTCGGCCGAGCCCAATCCTGCTGCTTCCGCTAGCGCATCTGCTTCGGCAAAGCCGCGTTGCTGCGCATCGCGAGCCGCAAGTTCATCCTGCGCCTCGGCAATGTGTTCGGCGACGGCGGTGGCTTCGTCTTCGGTTAGCTCGGGGTGAGCGTGATCTTCGTGGTGCTCCGCTTCGAGAGGTCCGGCAACTTCGTGCGAATCGAAAGATTCATGGCTGAAGGATGTTTGAGGTTCCTCGATATGCGCGTCCGGCGACGGCACGGAGTCCACTTCCGGTCCGGTAGGCACCAGTGGCGAGAGCGGCGCGAAACGGACGGCGTCGGGAACCGGCGCGTCGTCGAGCGGCTGAGCCTCGGCTTCCACCGGTTCCGGCGGAAGATGCTGATGCGTTTTCCATTTCGAGAGCGATTCGCCGGGAAGCGGCTCAAGGCCCGAGGAAGAGGAAGCGCGGAAGGGCGCGGGAGTGCGAGGCGAGTACGCCTCGCGCGCCGGGAATGCTTCGCGCGGTGCTGACTCGTGAGTCTCCGGTTGGCGTTCCTCCGGCTCGAGCGCAGCGTGATCGTGCGCCACAGATTCGTCGCCGTGTGTAGCGGGAATGACGGGCTCGTGCGACTCCGGTTCATGCGCCACGAATGACGGTACCACCGACGCGACAGGATCCGACGGACTGCGCTCCTTGAACTTCGCGAGAGATTCTCCCGGTAGCAGAACGGAAATGTGCCCTTCGGGGGCTCCCGGTTCGCTCGGGTGATCTTCTGATGGCCGGGATGAAGCGTATTTGGAAGAGGGAAGCTCACGACCGAAACGGCGGTCGCCGCCGCGTCCGCCCCCGCCGCCGCTGCGTCCGCGCCCGCCACGACGGCCGAAGCGGCCACCACGATCTCCGCCGCCGGGCCGATGGCCGCGCGAACGGTTCTCGAAGCCTCCGCGATCGCCGCCAGACGTGCTTCCAGATGATCGAGGCGGAGCGGGAGTAAATGGCGCGGACGCGTGCCCACCAGAGATGGATTCGCCTGCAAGAGGCTCAAGAGCCGGCGCGGGCGACGATGACTCGACGTCCGCCGGTTCGATGATCGGTACGGAGCCGGGATTGGCGGGAAAGACCTGGCCGCCTTCGGCTTCCATTTTCTGAGTCTTGTCTTCGACAGCGGTGACAACGTGGTCGAGTTCCTCGATTTCTTCGAGGAAGTCGCTGACGTACAGGAAAGCGTCGCTATCGAGGCCGATTTCCACGAAGGCAGATTGCATGCCGGGCAGCACGCGTGTGACTTTGCCTTTGTAGATGCTTCCGACTAACGCAAATTCTTTTTCCCTCTCTACGTAATACTCACAAAGCTGACCTTCTTCCAGAATGGCGACCCGCGTCTCGTGCGGGTTCGCCGATATAACCATTTCCTTCGACATGGAAACTCCTCATGGCGCATCGGGCCGCGGCGGCGCGCGCGGAGGCGCGCGCTCGACCGGAGTGGGGCAAGGCAACGCCTTGCGCTGGCCACAACGGGCCGCCCAGGAAAAACCCTTCGGATTGTGTGGATCGTTTCCTCACCCGATGCTTACCTGATTCAAAAAAAGTAGATTTCCGGCCAGCGGATGTTCCGCGGCTCGGGCAATGACTCAACTGACTTCAACTTTCATCTGTACTGCACATATGCGCGGGCTCAGTTGACGAAGCGCCGCATGCGGACGTTCATCACCAGGCCCAAAGCCAAAAAAACAAACGCGGTAGAAGAACCGCCATAGCTCATCAATGGCAACGGAATGCCCGTCACCGGCATGTAGCCTATCACCATTGACGCGTTAACCAGAACGTGGAAGCCCAGAATTGCGGTGACTCCCATGACCACGTACATCCCGGCACGATCTTTCGCTTTCTGCGCGTTATCAACCAAACGCAGAATGAGACCCAAATACAAAAGTAAGACTACGCAAACTCCGATAAATCCCTGCTCCTCGGCCAGCGCCGCCAGAATGAAATCCGAGTAGCGCACGGGGACAAAGCCCAATTGGTTCTGGCTGCCCTTGCCGAATCCCTTACCCCAAAAACCGCCGGACCCCACTGCAATTTCCGACTGCAGAATCTGATAACCAGCGCCGCGCTGATCTTCTTCCGGATGAAGGAAGGTCTGAATGCGCTGCTGCTGGTACGGCTTCAAATGACGCCGCATATTCCAAGCCACCGGGATCAATAATGCCACCAGAACAACACCGATAGCCAGATGCTTCCATTCGATGCCGGCGATAAAGGCGCCCACGATCGCGACGGGAAGCAAGACCAACGCCGTGCCTAGGTCCGGCTGCTTTAGGATTAGTACCGCCGGAATGATAGTCAAAACTCCGACTTTTACCAAATCCGGAAGGGTCAGGCGGTCGGTACGCACTTCGCTGAAGTAGCGGGCCAGCACTATGATTATAATCAACTTCATTAGCTCTGACACTTGCAAATTAGGCCCGAGGCCGCCGAGTGAGATCCAGCGTTTGGCACCCAAGTGTGTTGAGCCAATCACCAGCACGACCAGTAGTCCCGCAATGCCGACCATGTACAGAATGGGGGCCTGATCCAGGAGCGTATGGTAATCAATCCGGGAAATCAGAAACATTCCCGCGATTCCGATGCCGAGCCAGATGAGTTGCTTCCAGTGCATGCCGGCCATGGCGCTGGCGTGGGTGGAGGAATAGATCTCCATCACGCCGAGGGTGCAGATGGCGGCGACAATCGCGAGCAAGGTCCAGTCGAAGTCTTGAACCTGGGGGCGGTCTTTCATGGATGCTGCACTCCGACGGTGGCAACGAGCGGCCGTGCGGCGACGGGTGCCACCGTCGGTGCTGGGGCTACGTTCGTCGCGGTTTGCTGTGTTCGGGCGTTTTTCTTGTCGTAAAACGTTTTCACGATATCGCGAACAACGGGGCCGGCGGCCTCGCCGCCGTGCTCCACCGTATCCTGCACGATGGCGGCGACTACGATTTCAGGGTTGCGGCGCGGCGCGAAACCCACGAACCAACCGTCCATTTTCTTGGTCCCGATGCGGTTGGCGGCGTCGTAGCTCATGAGCTGCGCCGTGCCGGATTTGCCGCAAAGATCTATGTTCTGCAGACGCAGGTGATAGGCCGTGCCGCCGCCTTCGTTAACCACGCCGTAGAGGCCTTGCGTGACTTGTTCGACGGCGTTATCGGAAAGCGGGAAGCGTTCTGTTTTCACGTTGGGATCGTTCTTGAGCAGGTGCGGCTCAACGAGAGTGCCTCCGCTGGCAACCGCTGCTGCCATGCGTGCGAGCTGTATGGGCGTGACGGTAACGGCGCCTTGACCGATGGCGACAGAGATTGTCTCGCCCGCGTACCACTTGTGGTGAAAAACGCGTTCGACCCACGCCTCGGACGGCATCAACCCGGGCTCTTCGCTGGGTAAATCTATTCCCGTGCGACGGCCCAGACCCAAACCGGAGGCGTAGTACGCGATCTTGTCGATTCCGAGAAGTTTGCCGACGTTGTAGAAGTAGACGTCGCAGGAATCCACGATGGCGTGGTGGAGGTCCACGGTTCCGTGGCCTTGCGGACGCCAGCAGTGAAATTCGCGGCCGTAGAAATTGGCGTGGCCGGGACAATATACGGTGAAGTTATCGGGAATCGCTTTCGAATCCAGCATGGCTGCGGCCATGACAATCTTGAACACGGAGCCCGGGGCGAGCTGGGCTTGAATGGCGCGATTCAGCAAGGGCGTGCTTTTGTCGGTGTTGAGTTTTTGCCATTCCTCTTGCGGAATCCGCACGGCGAAATCATTCGGGTCGAAGGTCGGCTTGCTGAGCATGGCCAGGACTTCACCGGTGCGCGCGTCCATGGCCACCACGGCCCCGGTCTTGCCCGCCATATCGGCTTCAGCGATGGCTTGCAGGTCATAGTCAATCGTGAGCTGAATGGGTTTGCCGGGAATGGCTTCGACATTGTCGAGGGTGCGCATCACTTTTCCGACGCTATTGACCACGACGCGGCGCATGCCGTCCGTGCCCTCGAGTTGATCGTTGTATTCGCGTTCGAGACCGGCTTTCCCGACAATGTCGCCGGGACGATAATGGCCGTCGCTATCTTCCATTTGCTGCGGGGAAACCTCGCCAACGTAGCCGATGGTATTGGCAGCCATTTCACCCTGCGGATAGCGGCGGCGCTGGACCATCATTAGTTCGAGCAAAGGCAAGTCCGCTCGATGCGATTCGACGAACGCGATATCCGCTTCGGAAGCGGCGGGCTTGATGACTACGGGCTGAAACTTGGGCTCGTTCTTGGCGGCTTCCAGTTCTTGCAATAGATCGTCGTGGCTGATGCCAAGCCCGTCTTCGATTTGCGGCAGGCTTTTTTCGAGCGACTTGGGATCATCGCGCAATAAAAGGATGCTGAAGGATGGATAGCTATCCACCAGGACGCGGCCTTCGCGGTCCAGCATGGGGCCGCGCGGAGCGATGATGGGAATGGAGCGGGTGCGGTTGCGGTCTGCCAGATCCGCGAAATGGCCGGACTGAACTACTTGCAGCTTCCAGAAGCCGATCATCAGGAAGACAACGAAGGCTACGGAAACATAGGAGACCAACGCAAGGCGGCCCTGCGGGATTTTCTGATCGTTAACATTCCACGACGGCAACGGAATTTCTGCTCCTGCACGGGTCTGGCTCGGCCCTGCTGCGCGCACCTGCTTCGAATGCGGAAATCATTCGAAGTGGTCTTTAAGCTAACACTCGCGCAGCATGGGCTGCAAGTTGAGCATGTCTATTCGGTCACCTGTACGTGCGGCGATTCGTCAAGACAGGCGAAACGCAATGGGGCGACGAGGTTGCGAGTAACTCAGAAGTTAACTAAGCTTACTTAGCTAAGGAGCAGTCCCGTGAGCGTCGTAACGATCCATCAGGCGAAGACGAACCTCTCGCGCCTCATCTAGAAAGTGGCAGCGGGAAATGAGGTGATCATTGCGAGGGGCAAAACGCCAGTCGCAAAATTGGTGGCGCTTAAGCCTGCCGCCAAGAAACGAGTCCCGGGGAGGCTGAAAGGGAAGCTCCGTCTGCACCCGGGATTTTTCGCGCCAATGACCGCGAAGGAACTGGCCGAGTGGGGGATTGAGTGAGGGTCTTAATTGACATGCACGTACTGATCTGGTGGCTGGACGGGGGCAATAGGTTGTCTAGCCAAGTTCGCAATCTTTTTCGCGACCCTGACACGACAATTCTGGTGTCGGCGGCTTCCGCGTGGGAAATCGCAATCAAAAGTGCGGCTGGCAAAATGGATGCAGGCCCACTGATCGATGGTTTTGAAAATGAAATCGAGCAGGAAGGGTTTGTCGAACTGCCGATTCTTGCACGCCATGCTGTGCGGGCCGGACTGCTCAGTGGACCAAACAAGGATCCCTTCGATCGGATGCTGGCCGCCCAGGCACTCACGGAAAATGTGCCCCTGATAAGCAGGCATACCCATTTCGATAGCTATGCGGTGCGAAGAATCTGGTAAGACCGCTTCTTGCGTACGAAGATACGGAACCCCCATGTCCACAACGACGCTGGAGTTCCAACAGTTCTTAATTCTCCCGTCCAGCGAGGGCGTCAGGAAGGCCGGCGAAGGCGGTCGAGAAGTGCGAAGAGCGGAACCGCGAACGCGGCGGTTACCACGGAGTCGAGCAGCAGGCGCGGCGTGAATAGCGGCGCCGAATGATTCAGCAGGACGCGCTGGGTGACTGCAAGAATCGCTTGGTGAAAATGGAAAAAAAAGAAAACCAAGCCGAAGCGGCTTAGCGGATGCTCAGTATCAATGCGGCCGCCGATGGAAGAGGCCAGATATCCGACGATTGTCTTCGCGATGCCGTACATCCCGATGGGATTGTCGTGGCTGAGGGCATCCTGAAGAATTCCGATCGTGCCGCCCAGAAACATTCCCGTCACAGGATTTCTGCGGCTTACCCCGAAATAAATCGTGACTAGTAGAGGCAAGTCAATCAGCTCGGCCCAGCGGCCATACTTGTGGAGGAACGCCTGGAAGACGAGCGCCAGAAGCGCGACCCCGAGAACCGCGCCGCTATAAAATTTGTGGACCTCGACGTTAGGGTCCGGGCGCTCTCCGACATTTAGCATGTAGGCCATCTCACGGTTTAGGGACGGCGGATTTTTGCGGCGAAGCCGGAGCCGTTCCGGCTGTTGGAGCGGCGGGAGTCGCCGACGGAGCGCCCGTCGTTACTGGAGCTTCGGGCTTTTTGAACATCACTTGCTGCTGAGACAGCAGGACGATCACATCTTCGAGGCGGTCCAGACGCGCGGCAGGCTGCACGCGGATGATCTGAAACGGGTTCCCCTGCTTAACGCTTTCCACGGTGCCGATTGGGAAGTCTTTTGGAAAAATGCGATCCTCGCCGGAAGTCGCGATCAAATCGCCGGTCTGGACCTTCTCAGTCCCGACGATGTAATCCATACGTGGTTCCGGGTCGCCGCTGCCCTTCACGACTCCGTGCGTGCGCGTGACGGAAAAAAGCGCGCCAACGCCGCTGTCTTTATCATTGATCAACAATACCTGGGCTGTGTTCGGCAGAACCTCGACGATTTTGCCGACGATTCCTTCCGGAGTGACCACGCCGAAATTGAGCCGTAGACGATCGCCTTCGCCGCGATTGATGAAAAGAGTATGCGATGTGGGATCCGCACTCGAACCGATTACTTGCGCGGCCAGCATTGGTGCTTCGGGATGCGCCTCAGTGAACTTCAAGAGGGCTGCCAGACGCTGCGCCTCGGCAGCCTGGCTTTCGAGTTCGCGATTCCGGAACTTGAGTTGATCAAGCTCCGCTTGCATGCGTTGGTTTTCTGCCCGCGCATTGCGCAATCCCACGTAACCGCCCCAGGCGCCGCCCACCTTGGAGGAGGTCCAAGTAGCAGCACGCTCCAGGGGAGTGACCAACTCCACGGCCCAATAGCGAATCAAGCGGACGTCGTGTTCGCCCTTAATCTGGAAGGCAAGTAGCAGCACCTGCGCCAGGACAACGATAGCCAGCAGCGCGAGAGGACGATGACGGGAGTAAGTGTCGATCATAAACTAAGAGCCTTGCACTGTTACGCTCTGATTTCGCGCAATTGCGGTCAGTCAATCGAAACCAGGCGCAGCAGCCGGAAATCGCTGAGCATCTTGCCGGTTCCCAGAACGACGGACGCGAGCGGGTCATCGGCGATCGAAACCGGCAGGCCCGTTTCCTCGCGGATGCGCTTATCGAGATTTTTGATGAGCGCGCCGCCTCCCGTAAGTACGATGCCGCGGTCGCTGATGTCCGCGGAAAGCTCGGGCGGCGTACGTTCGAGGGCCACGCGAATGGCGTTCAATATGGTTGAGATGCACTCGGAGAGCGCTTCGCGAATTTCGCTGTCGTCGATGGTGACGGTGCGCGGGACGCCTTCGATCAGGTTGCGGCCTTTCACTTCGAGCGTCAGAGGTTTTTCGAGAGGATAGGCCGAGCCGATTTCGATCTTGATCTGCTCGGCGGTGCGTTCGCCGACCAAAAGATTGTATTTCCGCTTCAAGTAATGCATTACGGCTTCGTCCATTTCGTTTCCGGCGACGCGCACGGAGCGAGAATAAACGATGCCGCTCATGGAGATGACCGCGATGTCTGTGGTGCCGCCGCCGATATCCACCACCATATTGCCGGAAGGTTCTTCGATCGGAAGTCCGGCGCCGATGGCTGCGGCCATAGCCTGCTCGACGAGATAAACTTCGCTGGCGCGCGCGCGATACGCCGAATCCTGCACCGCGCGTTTTTCAACAGGGGTGATTTCGCTGGGTACACCGATCACAATCCGCGGATGAACCAGGACGCGGCGGTTGTGTGCCTTCTGAATGAAATAGGTGAGCATCTTTTCGGTGACTTTGAAATCGGCGATGACGCCGTCTTTCATCGGCTTGATGGCGACCACGTTGCCGGGCGTGCGGCCGAGCATGTCTTTCGCCTCGCGCCCTACGGCCACCACTTCGCCGCTGTTCTTATTAATGGCCACGATGGAGGGTTCGTTCACGACGATCCCTTTTCCGCGTGCGAATACCAGAGTATTGGCGGTGCCCAAATCGATAGCGAGGTCGGATGAGAACAGGCTGAAGACCGACCGCATGTTGTAACCATTTTTCGTCACGTCTTGCTTCCCCCAGGTTCTACTTGAACGCCGCTGCGGCGGCGAGTGTGATTTTGACCGGTCTATTTCGGCGAGCCGGTGCTTGTTACGGAATTACAACTTCAACGCGTTTGGTGGCGGTGCCACCGCGGCGATTTTGTCCAGTGATAACGATTTCATGGCTGCCCTTGGCCATGGGCGGCAGAAAATGTCGGAAATGACCGTCGGACTGGATGCTGGCAACCTGCTCACCGTTGATAATTAGCGCGGCGCCTGGCTCGGTGCGTCCAATCACTTCGACGACGTTGCCTTGCAGTTCTGTGGAATCCACTTCGAGCAGCATCTCCTGCTCTTTACCTTGGATGACCAAAATGAATTTGAAGGAATCGCTCTCGTCGCTGGATTTATTGTCGGCATCAATGGCACGGACGCGCCAGAAATAATCGCCGGGATCGAGTCCGGCAATGTCCACGCTTTCATTGGCGGTTTTTTTGCTCATTACGACGTGATTGAAGGCCGCGGTCGTGCTGATTTGAAATTCATAGGACTTGGCGGTGGCCACTGGATTCCAGGCAAAGCGAACCGGATCATGCTTGGGATCGGCGACGGTGATGGGTTGCAGGTTCAGCGGCTGTACCAAGTCCGGCGGAGCGAGAACTTGCGATTTCGTAATCGCGCCGCCTGTGGGGAAGGTTACGCGCTCCCACTGTCCGATGTCCAAATGTTCGCTGCCGCGGCTCAATTCCGCGCTACCGGAAGCGACGGTGATTTCCTGTTGCTGGGTGTCCGGGTCGCTACGAACCGCTGCGCGGCTATTCGCTTGCAACGACGCCACGGCGTTCGCGAAGGAAACTTCAGCCTTCGAGCCCGGCACTTCCCACGCGCCGGTCGCAAGGTCCACTTGTCCGGAAGTGATATGCACGCCGACCGAAGATGCGTGATCCTGTTCGACAAGGTTTTCTTCGACGGTTACGAGAGTGTCGCCCTTCACAGTGTAGGTGGTTCCGTCGGCGAATTGGATGCGCGCGACTCCTTCCGAAGCCGTCTGAATTAAATCGCCCTTATCGAGTGTAAGCTGATAGTCAGCGTTTTCCCAGGTGACGGAATTCACTTTTTTTACCTGAACTTTGCCGTCGAGGTTGACGAAACGAGCCTGGCGCGCGCTGATGGTGGCGACGCCGGTATCGTGCGGCGTGATCGTATCGCTGAGCTTGCGAACCAGGCTTGCGGACGTTTCGGGAAACACCAGGTAAGTAGCGGCACCGACAATCGTGCCGATCACCAGAACATACAAAACCACCGTTTTATATGTGACGGTGTGCCAATACACTTCCACGCGAGAGATTTTTGGCTTCGCCGCCGGCGACATCGTGGGTTTGCTATCGCTCATGTTGATTTGGGGCTAATTACAAAATCTAGCATAGGGGTATAGGGTGTTCAACTCGACCGCATGAGAGTTGCGGAAACTGCTACTCCCTGTGATTCCAATCGGTTAACGGCGACTGTGGAAGAACGGATTGCCTCGATTCGCCAGGCGGGCGCTGGGACCATTTTGGAGGTTGACCCGAGGCCGAGAGTTTAGGGAGACTAAAGCTCCTGGGCCTCCGCGCCTTCTGGCCCGGTGGTTGCCCTGTTTGGGTGCCCACGCATCCCTTCGACAGAGTGCGGATGGAGGCGCCGCGAGGAATAATCTATGACCGAAATTATTGGCGAACTTCTTCCCCCCGCACGTTTGATGATGACGCCGGGACCTTCGAATATGGACCCGCGGGTGTACCGCGCGATGAGCACTCCCCTGGTGGGCCACATGGATCCGTGGTTCACGGCGATGATGAGCGACGTCCAGGTTTTATTGCGGCGCGCTTTTCAGACGGAAAATCGCATTACGTTTCCGATTTCGGCTTCCGGCTCGGGAGGCATCGAAGCGGCGGTGCTGAACCCATTGGAAGAGGGCGATGAATGCATCGTCTGCGTGAATGGCTGGTTTTCCGAGCGCATGGCCGTGATTGCGGAGCGCTCGCCGGCGAAAGTGATCCGCGTGGAAGCGCCGTACGGACGAACGGTGGATCCCGAAGACGTGCGCCGGGCGGGCAAGGGCAAGAGAATCAAATTTGTCGGCTTGGCGCATGGGGAGACTTCCAGCGCCGTGGTACAGCGGCTCGCGGATTATCGCAAGGTAGCGGACGAACTCGGCGGGTTGCTCGTGGTGGACGCCGTCGCGACTCTCGCCGGTATACCGCTCAACATAGACCGCGAACGAATTGACATTTGCTTCAGCGGCTCGCAGAAAGCTTTGAGCGCGCCGCCGGGAATGGCGCCGATCACGGTGAATGCGCGCGTGGAAGAATTGATGCGCACGCGAAAAACTCCGGTGGGCAGCTGGTATTTCGATTTCACGCCCATTATGACGATGTGGGGCAGCGAGCGAACTTATCATCACACTCCGCCGATTTCTTTGATTTACGGGATGCGCGAGGCGCTGCGACTAGTGCTGGAAGAGGGGTTGGAAGCGCGTTGGGAGCGGCACCATAACAATCAGCAGGCGCTGGTTGCGGGGCTTGAAGCAATGGGATTGGAAATGTTTGTGGCGGATCCGGCGGAGCGGCTCGTTACCGTTACTGGCGTGAAGGTTCCGGCTGGCGCCGACGATCGCAAGGTGCGGATGCAATTGCTGGATGAATTCAACATCGAGATTGCGGGCGGGTTTGGTCCCGTGAAGGGGAAAATCTGGCGCGTGGGGTTGATGGGATATTCGAGCCAGAATACCAACGTGCTGCTGTTTCTTGCGGCGTTCGAAAAAGTTTTGCTGGATCAGGGACTGCGCGTGCCCGCTGGCGCCGGAGTGGCCGCGGCGATCCGCAGCTATCAACAAGCCGGCCAGACCGCGGTGGCGAGCGCACAGAAGTGAGAAGACCACGCGCTGCTTCAAGCAAGGCTTCGTGCAGTAATCGGGAGCATTATGGCCAAAGCTGAAGTGACTGCGATTCCGAACGTCGGCGCAATGAGCGATTTTATCGGCGCGTTCGATGTGCCGTCGAGGGTGACCGATTACGTTTATCGCTGCCGGTTTTCGCACTGTTGGAACGGAATCGCGACGCGACATGCCGACACGATGGATTGCAAATTTTTCGTGGATGGCAAAGGCGTGGTGCTAGGGCTGGCGCACCCAGGGTTTGTCGAGTTTAGAGCACGCTCTGGGCGTAACCTGAGCGATCGTGAAGCCAGCTACATTGCGGCGGAATATCTGCGCGAACGGCTCGAGCAGGAGGACGAGCACTCACTGTACGATGTTTCGTCCGCTGACGTGACTCGCATCATCCAAAATCTGGGCATTCGCTGAGAGCAGGCCTCTGACAAGTTTTGCGCGTGGGATTCTTTTATGATCCCGGGGGCTTCGACGCGGCAGCGGCACCCTTCTTTGCAAACGAGCGAACGTAGTTAACCATATTCCAGATTTCATCAGGCTTGGCACGATCTCCCTCGCCCGTCATTTGTCCTTTTCCGTTTTTGATGATGTAAAAGATCTCGCCGTCGGTGAAATCTTTCAGCGCTGCCGGATCGCGGTAATCGGCGAGCTTCAGGTTCATATCTGCAGCAAGATCGCCTTTACCATCGCCGTCTTTTCCATGGCACACCGCGCAATCGAACCCATAGGATTTCTTGCCTTGCGCGAGCGATGCCGGAGATGGCTTCACCGGATTCGGCAGCTTGGCCGCTTCGGGAGGGATTTTAGACTCGCCGGCGGAGTTAGCGGCGGGCGCGGCCGCGGCCGCGGGTTTGGGCTCCTCCTGTGCCGCGGTTGTGAAGCACAGCAAAACAAGGGCCGTGACAACGCGAACGATTATTCGCATAGGGCCTCCACAGGTGATGCGCATGCGTTGGGTTACGGGCGATTGTACTCCGCTCACCGCAATCCGGCGCGGAATTCTTGGGCTGGGAGCACGCCTAAGCGATCAGTCAGGGTTAAGCGTCGGACAGCGATTCGCCGAACTCAGCGTCGTCCTTTAGTTCGCCGACTTCGAAGATCTCGCCGCAGTCCAGACATTCCACGTACTGCGAGTCGTCGTCTTTGGCGATGAGTTGAGTTCGTTTGTGCCGGCAGGTGGGATCGGGTGTTAGCATGTTCGTTTGAAAAGCCTGCGCGAATTATAGCACTCGGGAGCGGGGTGGATTCGACAGCGCGGGTAGCATCGCCAGTAGTTGACAAAAGGAGCGATTGAAACTATCAGTCTCTTTGCCAGCGACGAAAAGCGAGAACTTTTGAGCGTCGAACAGACAACGCAGAAACGCCTGGGCACTGTGCTTTTTTACGGGATCGTAGTGGCCCTGGTGTACTTCGTCCTTCTTGTGTTTGAACCCTTTCTCCCTGCCCTGGCGTGGGCCATCGTGATTGTGGTGGTTTCGTATCCCGCATACCGGCGGTTGAGAGCGCGGTTTCGTCCCACGGCGGCGGCTCTCATCTGCACAGTGGGCGTCACCGTGATTCTGATTGTGCCGACGTTGCTGGTGATGGCGGCGTTCGTTCACCAAGGCGTGCAGGCCGTCCAAACCTTGCAGCAGCAGATCCAGAGCGGGCATTTCGATTGGGTAAACCGCCTGTGGCTCGAGCTTGAAGGAAAATTTCAAAGCAGCAACATAACGAGCTTGGGCACGATGTTGAGCAGGTATGCCGAAGAGGCTGCTGGTTATATTGCCGCGCGCCTGGGTACGCTATTAAAAAACACAGCGCTTTTCTTGTTCCACCTGAGCGTCACGATCCTGGCAATGTTTTATTTATTTCGCGACGGCGAATCTATCGTGGAACGGGTGCGCGAAATATTGCCATTTGAGGCTGTGCATCGCGACAGGATGATGGACGAAGCGCACGATCTGATTTTTGCTAGCGTGGTCTCAAGCGCGGTGGCGGCCGCGGCGCACGGTGTCCTGGGAGGACTCGCTTTTGGGCTGACGGGGATCAGCGCGCCGGTTTTCTGGGGCGTGATGATGGGGTTTTTCTCGCTCGTTCCGGTGGTGGGATCGGCTTTGATTTGGGCGCCCGCGGCGATCAATTTAATTGTGCAGGGTCACATCGGCGCCGGCATCCTGCTGGCGGTAATTTGCAGTGTGATTGTGGGAACGGTCGATAACGTGGTCCGTCCGTGGGTGATCAGCGGACGTGCGGAAATGGGTGGGCTCGTAGTTTTCATCAGCGTCCTCGGCGGTATCAGCGCATTTGGGCTGCTGGGAGTTGTAGTGGGACCGATTGTGGTTGCGACCGGGGCGAGTCTACTGGACTTGTACGCGCCCAGTGCACCGGGTGGAAACATCGGATTGCAAGCGAATGTGAAGAAGAAAGGGGCCGTGCTAGAGTAGCGCCCTTCGGATGTACGGATGAGCAAGAATTCCAAACCAAAACACGGAACTTTGCCGCCCGAGAAACTTCGCTGGCATTGCGATCCGGCTACGATTCCGTTTGAGACGACGGCCGACGTGCCTCCTTCGACGGGCGATCCCGGGCAAGAACGGGCGTTGCGGGCGCTGCGCATGGGCGTGGATTTGACGGCGCCTGGCTACAACCTTTTTGTGTGCGGACTTTCCGGGACCAGCCGCGGGGGCATGATTGTGCGGATGATTGAAGAGATGCATCCGCAGAGTGAGCCGGCTCCGGACCGCGCCTACGTGAATAACTTCAAGAATGCCGACCGGCCGCGATTGTTGACTTTGCCGCGCGGGCAAGCGAACGCGTTCAAGAAGGAAGTGGAATCGGGGATTGATTTCCTGCGGCGGCGCATTCCACAGGTATTCGAAGGCGAGCCGTTCCAGCGGCAAAAAACGCGAATCGTGGAGCGCTTTACTCAGCGCGAGAAGGAATTGATGGACGATTTCACGCGGCGCATTGCCCGTGAACAATTTGCGCTGGGGCGAATGCAAGTAGGCGCGGTGGCGCTGCCGGAAATTTTCCCCGTGCTCGAAGGGCAGATGGTTCCCATCGAGGAAATTCCGAAAATGGTGCAGGAAGGAAAACTCGAGAGCGTGGCCGCGGAGGAGCTCGAGAGGAAATACGATCAATTTCGCCAGGAATTCACGGTGGTATACCGGAAGACCCTTTCGCTTTCCCGCGAGTTGGCGAGCGAGATGAGTTATCTAGAGCAGGAAGCCGCATCGGTGCTGGTGGACGGGGTGATCGAAGAACTGAAGGAAAAATATCCGAGCACGCAGATTTCGGAGTATCTCGAGGAAGTGCGCCACCACATCCTCGATAACCTGGAGCCCTTCAAAGAGCGCGAGGGCGAGGAAGATCAGCCGCCGTCCGAGGGCGGTCCCGGGCCGCGCATGGAACGCCAGGAACGCGACCCCTTCCGCGTGTACGGCGTGAACGTGATTCTGGCGCACGGCGAGCGCGAGACATGCCCTGTGATTTTCGAGACGATTCCCACGTACGCAAACCTTTTTGGCACGATTCATCGCAGCTATGACACTCGCGGCGGATGGAGCTCCGACTTCATGGATTTGCGCGGCGGTTCGCTGCTTCGCGCGGATGGCGGATTTTTAGTGATGTATGCGCTGGACACGCTGACGGAGACGGGCGTGTGGCGCACGCTGAAACGCACATTGAATCACGGCAAGCTGGAAATTCAGCCGGTGGACGTGTTTTTCCCGTTCAGCACGGCGGCATTGAAGCCGGAACCGATTGATGTGCACGTGAAGATTATTTTGATCGGCGACCGAGATATGTACGAGTTGCTCTACGATTTCGAGGAGGACTTCAAGAAGATTTTCAAAGTGCGCGTGGAATTTGACGAAGAAATGAAGTGGAGCAACGAAGTGATTCGCCAGTATGCGGGGCGGCTGCGCAAGATTTGCGACGACGAGAAACTTTGCCCGTTTGACCGTTCGGCGTTCGCGGCGATTCTGGAGCACGGAGTGCGGCTGGCCGGCCGCCGCGGAAAAATCACCACGCGGTTTTTCGATCTGGCGGACTTGGCGCGCGAGTCGTCGTACATCGCGCGCAACGAAGGGCAGTCTGTGGTGACAGCCGCTCACGTGCGGCAAGCGCTGGATTCCAAGATCGAGCGGCACAACCTGACCGAAACCAAGATCCGCGAAATGATCGAGCAGAATCTTTTGTTTATTGATACCACTGGGACGCGCGTAGGACAGGTGAACGGTTTGAGTGTGCTCGAAATCGGCGGCTACGCATTTGGGAAACCGGTGCGCATCACGGCTTCCGCGTCGCCCGGAAAAGTGGGGATCATCAATATTGAGCGCGAAGCGAATCTGAGCGGACGCTTCCACGACAAAGGCGTCCACATCATTTCCGGATATATGCGCCGCACGTTTGCGCAGGATAAGCCGCTGGCGCTTTCGGCCAGCCTGTGCTTCGAGCAATCGTATTCGGGAGTGGATGGCGATAGCGCCAGCTCCACGGAAATTTATGCGCTACTTTCAGCGCTTTCCGGGCTGCCGATTCGCCAGGAACTCGCCGTGACCGGCTCGGTGAATCAACAGGGTGACATTCAGCCCATCGGCGGCGTGAACCAGAAAATCGAGGGCTTTTACGACGTTTGCAAATTGAAAGGACTGACCGGCAATCAGGGCGTGCTGATTCCGGCCGAAAACGTTGACGACTTGATGTTGCGCGATGAAGTGATTGCGGCCGTCGCGAAAGGCCAGTTCCATCTCTATCCGGTCGCAACCGTCGAGCAGGGAATCGAAATCCTCACCGGATGCCACGCGGGCAAACGGCTTTCGACCGGGAAGCACGAGCCTGACACGGTTTTCTGCAAGGTGGACGCTCGCCTCCATGAAATGGCGATGACCGTCAAAAAATTCGAGCGCTAGCCCCGCCGCCACTTTTCCTTTTGCCCACCTTAAATGATGAGTTCCTCCTGTACGTCTGCTCGCGCCGTTCGCAGCCTCATCAGCGATGTCTCAAGCTGGGTCGAATGCCGTAGCAGAGTTCGGATGCTTCGGCAGACGCGGCAGCAGGGAATATCGAAAATCGGTCTCGTTAACGGGTTCAGATCACGCGATGCATTTTGATCGACACCGTGAGCGACTGGCCCTTGCGGTCAATCAGCAATTTGTATTCGTGGCCGATTTGGCGGAACAAGTCGCGAACGGCGGAGAGAGTGAGGTCGGCGGCAGCTTCGTCGTCTACGGCAGCGATCACGTCTCCCGGCTGGATCCCGGCATCGGCAGCGGGCGTTCCGGCTTGCACGTGGACTACTTCAAACGTTCGCAGATTGGAACCTTGCGCGATCACAGATAGCCCGCTCATATCCTCGTCCACGGAGTGATTGAACTGCAAGTTGGGCTCGAGAATTACGCGCTGATGGGGAAAATCGAAAATCACGGTAAAGCGGCGCAGGAAATTGGCGCCGATCGCGCCGGCGATTTTTTTGTCCGCGGTCGCGCTTGAATTGGACTGAGAAAATACTGCAACCGGAGCCTCCACCGCGTACTGGCCGATCTGAAAACCCCGCGGGCTTCCCAGCAGGATTTTCGCGCCGTCGTCAATTTCGGGATAGTAGGCCGGCACGGTCTTGAAGTGGGCGGCGGAAATCCGTTCGGAGTCAGTGAAAGCTCTGTAGAAGACGATCGCGGAATCAAGCCCGGTGTCCAGCACGAAGTCCGCGTCAACGGTTTTGTGCCCCGAAATTTCGGCTTTGGCGCGCAGCAACGGAAGCTCACCGGCGAACGACAACGGGAAGCTTTTGCCCGTACCCGAATAGGCGAAGACGCTGGGGTCGTAGAGCTGCACGGTCTGCCGGAGGTAGTCCACTTCGATGACAACGCGATCGAAGAAATCCTTCCCGAGAACTCCCAGAGACGATTGTCCGGACTGTTCGGCAAATTTCTGGCGCGACAATTCGGGAAGGGAAGTCATCGGAAGCTGCAGCCCGGGAAGCTCGAGCAAAACGTCGCGAGCGGAGGGGGGCGACGAGTCGGCGCTGGCGTTGCCCGTTTGAAGCTTTACGTCCAGTCGCGCCGCTTGCTCCGGATCAATCGAGGAAGTGGCCGCAGACGAATCGAGCTGAAAAAGAAAAGTCCGGCTGGCGTTTACGCGCACCGGGAGAAAGATCAGGTTCCGGACAAAGTCGGCGGGAATTTGAGCTGCGTTTCCGCCAAAGGCGAAGCGAGCCGGCGGCTCTGGAGCGCTAGCCTGCGCAGCCGGACTGCCCGCGTTCTGTGCCTTCAGCACCGGAAGGATCGCCGCGGAAGCGACCATCACAACGAACAGACCAGCGCAGCACTTCGTGTCTCGCCGAGTCATTAGACCTCTTCTCACTTACTGCAAAAATTGCAGCGAACCGTCGTTCGATTATACGAATTAATTCGTCAGCGGATTAAGTCGAAGCGATCACGGGCCTGGCGCCAGATAGCCTTGGCGCGCGAAAATCCGGTAGATGGAATTCTTGCCTTCTTTCGGAGCCAGTTGTCCAGCGTCGTCGAGAACTTGCACGCTGAGCGGGTGAAACTTCCCGTCGTGCGCCGAAGCGATTCCCAGCAGGTATTGATGACGTAGCGCGGCCGCGATTTCGTGATACACCGGGAAAAAGTCCTTGGGCGTCATGGGAAAAAACGCGTTGCCGCCGGTCATGTCGGCAAGAGCAAAGAGCGCCCGGTCCGCGTCCTGAAAGCTCAGGGCGCTTTCGTTTGCCGGCGCGCTGGGTTTCTTTTTTTTGTCGAGTGGCGGGCGCCGGAGCGAACCGCCCAGCGCCACGGGGAAGATCACCACATCCTGCGCGCGAAGTTTTTGTACCAGAGCATCCCAACGAGCCGGTGGCGAAGAATCCAGACCGGTGGTTAGCAGCACTAACGCCTTCTTACCGGGAAGCGGCGCGATCCAATCGAGCGCCGTTGAAATGGAATCGAAGAAATTCAATTGGCCCATTCCCACAGTGTATTGGAGCTGGCCGAGCGAGCTGGTGAGCGCGGTTTTGTCGGCGGTGAAGGCAAGCACTGCGTGTGGCTCCTGGGAATACGTGACCAGCGCCACCTGATCGTCGGCTGCCAGGCCTTGCACGAGCGCAAAGGCCGCCGTGAGGTGTTCGTTCTGAATCAGGTAGACGGCTGGGCTGGTTTCGACCATCACCAGGATTTGAGCCGGAGCGTCGGTGGACGCGAAGAAAGTGATCGGCTGCTCGGTTCCATTGTCGAGAACGCGAAAGTTTTTCTGTTCGAGTCCGGCGATGAAGTCACCACTGTTGCCCATCACGCTGACATTGATCTTCACGATGTCCGTCGCTACGCGCAGGGGCTGCTGCGCTGGAGCGACTGGCGTCTGAGCGTGCAGCGGGCATGGCATGAGAACCAAGAAGAGAACGACGAGGAGGAATCCACGCGAAGGAAGCGAATTGGATCCGTTACGGGTACGAATCAATGTGACCGCCGAGGATTTCGTTTTGCGAGCGCCCCGAACTACGGTTAGCACATAAGGGCCCGCGAAGCGCGAACTCTTATGCGCAATAAAACGCCTTAAGCGACCGCGCGTTCGCGGCTCTTCGCAAAAAGGACGCGCAATTAATTGCCGGGCTTGGGACTCGCCGGCGGAGCCGAATTGGCCGACTTCGGCGTGCTCAAATATCCCTTGGCTTCGTTCTTGTTCAGATCGAAGACCACGATTTCGTAAGGCGCGCGGGCACCGTGAACGTAGAACTGAACCGGTTCGCCGACGGTTTTATCCTTCTTCTCGATGCTCTTATCGTCAGCGACGACGTTTAGAGTGTAACGATAGTGCTTGGTGTCTACCTTGCGCAGGGCCAACTGGATGGGGCCAACATGCGCGGGTCCCTTGTTGGATTTGTTGAGGTCGAACTCGTAGATGTCGCGCTCGCCGAGCCGCTTCAATTCCTCGACTTCATCGTGGTTGCGCGCAATCAATCCGCTTTGCACGCCCAAGTCACCGATCGTGCTTTGCAGTTTACCCTTGGTGGCGTCGAGGTCGGCCTTCGTGGCATCCGCCTCGGTCTTGGTGCCATTAAGGTCGGTAGTGACCTGGCCAAATTTCGTCGCGGTGTCGGCCTGCACTTCGCCGATCTGCGTGCGTAGTTGCTGGTCGCTCTTCTGCTGGTCTTTCTTGATGGATTGCGCGAGGCTGCGCGCGCGCGCAAGTTCATCCTGAGTGAGGCCGAGCTTTTGAGAGGTCACATCCAGTTGGCCTTTGAGGTCGGCAATTCTGGAATTGGTTTTATCGAGTTCAGCGGCGAGAGCCTGCGTTTTCTTGTCGGCGTCGGCGAGGCCTTTTTGAGCGGCCTGGCGCTCGGTGTAACCGGCGTAAAGCAAATACGCGACAAGCACGAATGCGATGATGAAGAGTATCGTGACCCAGCGCGGTATCGTGGACGTTTCCACGATCGTTGTTTCTTCGCTGGGAGTTTGAGGGGTCAAACTCATCGAGCCTCCTTGAATGCGGCATCGGCCGCGTGTTACGGGCGAAATTATGGCTGAGGCGCAGCGGGAAGTCTATCCCCGATGGCGCGCGAGGTTACTCTTTGTGCGCGGCCATTGGGCCACGACGGTGGTGGTCAAACCGCCGCGCGGGGTGAATTCTCCGGTGACGCGAAACCACGCAGGTTTGGTAGCCGCGACGAAGTCGCGCAACATACGGTTGACAGCATTTTCGTAGAAAATTCCCAGGCTGCGGTACGCGAGCAGGTACATCTTCAGAGACTTCAGTTCCAGGCAGAGTTTTCGCGGCTCGTATTCAATCGTGATGGTGCCGTAATCGGGCAGGCCAGTCTTCGGGCAGACGGATGTGTATTCGGGATAGCGCGTGCTGATCCGGTAGCCGCGAAAATGGTTGGGCCAGGTTTCCAGCGCGGGAAGCTTGGCGTCAATTCCGGCGCGCGCGTGCTCAGATGTGTAAACGGACATTCAAGTTCCTTTCGCCGGGTATTCTACACTGACCGGGCGCTGCATGCCCCAGTACGGGGCATTCGTCCGCCTTGCCCGATCACATGGTTTTCGGTATTCTGCGGCCCTGAGTCACGGGGTGACAATGATCTGTCCTCAGTGCCGCAGCGTGAATTGCTTTAGATCACACCGCGGGGGCGTACGCGATTTCCTATTCAGCCCCGTGGGCCTCCGGCCCTGGCGGTGCCACACCTGCGACCACCGGTTCTACGGTTGGCGTGTGGCGGCTATCTTCGAGGGCTACGCGCATTGTCCGCGCTGCGGAAACTTCGACCTCGAGCACATCTCTCGCGAGCGCGTGGAAGCCGGAACGATGATTACGGTGAAGCGCTGGCTCGGCTTTCCGGCCTATCGTTGTGACCCGTGCCGCCACCGTTTTTTCAGCGCCAGACAATTCCGGCGCATCCGGCCTGCGCCGCTGGAGGGCGACGCGCACAAAGAAGTGGCCTGCTAGGATCCTCGCCTCGAACGCAACCCGCCTCGGATACCAGCCGCGATAGGTTCCTCCTGTGGTAACGCACAATTAACATGGCTGTCACAGGAGATTCAAATAAGCCGCTTAACGTGCCACCTCCGTGACTTGTGTGCATATGAATGGGCACCCCGGTCCGGTATGGGCGTGTGGCTGTCTTTCTAGAGTTTCGTCATTTCAAGGGTAAGTGCAACGCCGCAAGGCGTGTGTCGTAACTATCCCTTGGTCAAGAGATTCCTGAGTCAAGGACTATTAGTCGCGAGAGCCGATTCGCCTGGTTGGGATTCGTCGTTCCGCGGGGGGATTGTCCAGGGTTTCGGTCTTCCAAATATATCTCGACAGCTTGGCAGTCAACTTAAGGAGGAAGGGATGCGAGCATTCGTGGCATATGTGTTGGCCCTTGGGCTCGCCGCGACGCCAGCAATGGCGCGGGCGAATTCACCGGCTGATGGGGATAAGGACAGTTCAGCGGCTAAGGCGAGCAACGCGACCGCCGGCGTAGACAAGACTGCGGACAAGACGGCGGACACAACGGCCGACAAGTCAGCAACGGCGGCGACTTCGTCGAACACTGCCGCGCCTGCAAAGGCGGCGACCTCCGGTCTTGAAAACGAACTTCAGCAACTTCGCGATCTCATCGAGGCCCAGTCCAGGCAGATAGCGCTGCAGAACGAGCAAATGAAGGAACAGCAGGAGCGGATGGAGTCGATGGAGTTGGAAATGAAGGCCGACGTCGCCGCCCACGACAGTTCCTATCAGCCAGCTCCGGATAGCCGCGTGCCAAAAGATACAGCGGCCGCCGATGGTAAGGCCAAAACGGCTAAAAGCGTCTGGGTCGGTACCAGTGACGGGCAACCCGCGAGCGAAGACAACCCGATCGCGATTCATTACAAGGGAATCACGCTCACACCAGGTGGATTCTCGGCGGCTGAAACCGTGTGGCGCGGGAAGAGCACCAGCTCGGATATCAATACGCCGTTCAACTCAGTTCCGCTCCCCGGAACTTCTGGCAGCAACATCAGCGAGTTCAACGCTACCGGCCGTCAGTCGCGCATCAGCATGCTGGCGGAAGGCAAGCTCGACAACGTCAAGATCGGCAGCTACTACGAAGGTGATTTCCTGGGTGGCGGCAGCACTTCGAACAACAATGAGAGCAACAGCTACGTCTTCCGGCAGCGGCAATTCTGGGGGCAGGCGAAGTTCGATAGCGGCCTGACGATCACCGGCGGTCAAATGTGGAGTTTGGTGACAGAGACCGGGCACGCGATGGACAACCGAACGGAGCTCACGCCGCTCACGATTGACCCTCAATATAACGTGGGTTTTAGTTGGGCGCGACAGTACGGGTTCCGCGTCTCGCAGAGCCTCTTCGACAACAAACTCACGCTGGGTGTCGCAGTGGAAGCACCGGAAACAACGTTCACGGTTCACGGCAACCCCACTGGCACCATAACCACGGGGGCGACCACCGTGCTCGTGCCCACTTCGGCTACTTGCACTGTTGGGCCGTGCACAGCAATGGTCGGAGGTACCACCACGACTTACACCAATTTCCTGCTGGGCCAAGCGGGGACAGGTGGTGGTCTCTTTAATCCACTTGCCAATTACTCTTACAACGAGGCTCCTGACCTGATTTTCAAGGCCGTTTTGGAGCCGGGATTCGGCCATTACGAAGTGTTCGGGATCGTGAGCCAGTTCCGCGACCGCATCTTCCCCTGCGTCGTCGGGATCTCGGTCACGACGCCCTGTCCGATTGACGGTGCGACGGCTCCTTCCGGCGTCGGCGCGTTCAATAATTCTCGAACGGGCGGCGGCATTGGCGCGAACGCACGGTGGAACCTATTTGCAAAGAAAGTGGATCTTGGTATTCACGTACTGGGTGGCAACGGTGTCGGTCGCTACGGCACCGCGGGTTTGGCGGATGGCACCATCCGTCCCGATGGCACGATTGCTTTGCTTCACAACTACCAGGCACTCGGCACGCTGCAATTTCATCCGACGCCGAAACTGGATATTTACATGAACGTGGGCGGCGAGTACGCGTCTCGTGCCGCTTACACTACCCTGGCTGGAAAGGCTGAAGGATACGGAAACCCATTGTTCAGCAATGCCGGCTGCTGGATCGAAACAGCACCCACCACGACCGTGCCAGCCGGAACGAACGCGAGCGCTGGCTATATTCCCGGCGCGCTCTCGAACTGCACTGGCGACACGCGCAACATACTCGAGGGCACTTTGGGCTTCTGGTACCGCTTCTATAAGGGGCCGAAGGGTACCCTCGCTTACGGAATGCAGTACTCGTACGTCCAGCGCAACACTTGGAGCGGCGTCGGGAATGCTTCGTCCACGAACGGATTCGGTGTGACCGGTCAGCCGGCTGTCTCCGAACCGATGTGGTTCACTTCGTTCCGCTACTACATGCCGTAGATTCCTGATGGGGAGGGCGGACTAACGCCTTGCTCATTTCGGGTAGATTTGGATCGGTCTGCTGTTCGCAGAAAGGGCGTCCCAAGGAATTGGGACGCCTTTTTTTTGGGTACGCCGCGCATGTTCGACAGCTTGGAGGTGCAAGTCCTCTTCACAACCTGATAGAGGTGAAGTGATAGCGAAGCGCAAGGGCGTCGCTGCGAGGCGGGGTCTGAAGGAAGCGCGGAGCAAAAACGCGAGCCAATGTACAAGAACCGGATCTGAGGCGTGAGCGTCGGGCGAGCGGGCCCATGATCGCGAAGCCCATATCTATCAAGGACGCAAAGCGTAAATCCGGTGGTTGCGCGTAGAAAGCAGTCGAGCTTATCGCGGGAGATCTGCTGCACGTCTCGGATTCGGGACTGAGGGTGGAGTAATTCATCCTGATCCTGCAGCAGAAGTCAGCAGCGGGCGTAGTACTCACGGAAGTGAGGAAGGCCCAAACAGTAAGAGCGAGTAGTAGAACGTCGAACTCACGGGTGGCACTGCGCCAGCCAATCAGCTTCGGCTGAGCTTTACAGGTTCAGAAGACGGTGAAGCCGAAACGGGAACCTGCAGAGCGGCGAAGCCCTTGTGGCGGACGACGACTCGAACCTCCGGCCCATCAGGGCTCAACTTGCTGAACCGCCGTATGCGGACCCGCCTGTACGGTGGTGTGGGAGGGGCGAGCAGGTGACTGCTCCCCCTATCCCGATTGTGCCGAGCATGATCGACAGCTTGGAGGTGCAAGTCCTCTTCACGACCAGATGGAGGTGAAGTGATAGCGAAGCGCAAGGGCGAAATAACACCCGCCGCGAGGCGGGGCCTGAAAGAAGCGCGGAGCAAAGACGCGAGCCGATGAACAAGAACTGGATGTGAGGCAGGCAGTGTTCGGGCGAGCTGGCCAATGGCAGCGAAGCCCTAATCCATCAAGGGCACTGAATGTAAATCCAGCGGTTGCGCGTCGAAGGCGGTCGAGATTACCTCGGGAGATCTGCTACCGGTCCCGAATTCGGGACTGAGGAGCGAGAGATCGTTTCTGATCCGGTAGCAGAAGTCAGCAGAGGGCGTAGTAGCTGCGCAAGCAGTGAAGGCCCGAACGGACCCCGCAAGGGGATAAAGGGAGCGATGAGTACGCGGCGCAACTCAAGCACCGACAAGCGGCAGAAAAACCAGTACCGTCTGGCCTTCCCGGAGGAGAGTAGGGGTGCAGCCCCGATGGCCTTCGAGGGAGGGACCGAATCGGAGTTGGCGGAGCGCAAAGCAGAAAGTCCGGCTACCGAGCAGTGGATGGAAGAAGTCTGCGAGCGGGGAAACTGCAAGCAGGCGCTACGACGAGTGAAGGCCAACAAAGGCAGTCCGGGCATCGACGGGATGACGGTCGAGCAGTTGCCGGGACAGCTCAAAGAGCACTGGCCAGCCATCCGGGAACAACTCCTCAACGGAACCTACACGCCACAACCGGTGAAACGGGTGGAAATCCCGAAGCCGGACGGCGGGGTGCGCAAGCTGGGCATTCCGACGGTGCTGGATCGATTCATCCAGCAAGCGGTGATGCAGGCGCTGCAGAGGAGTTGGGACGGAACGTTCTCCGAACACAGCTATGGGTTTCGGCCCAAGCGATCGGCACATCAGGCGGTGGAGCAGGCGCAGCAATATCAAGCGGAAGGCTACCGCTGGGTGGTGGACCTGGATCTCGAGAAATTTTTCGATCGGGTCAACCACGACCGATTGCTCGCAAAGATTGCCGAAAGGGTCAGCGATAAGCGATTGCTGAGACTGATTCGTGCGTTCTTGCGAACCGGAGTAATGGAGAACGGGCTGGTGAGTCCGGCCGAAGAAGGAACACCGCAAGGTGGTCCTCTCTCGCCCGTGCTGTCGAACATCGTACTCCACGAACTGGATCAGGAGCTGGAGCGACGCGGACATCGGTTCACCCGGTATGCGGATGATTGCAACATTTACGTCCGCAGTCGGCGAGCCGGTGAACGAGTGATGAGGAGCGTGACGCGACGCGATATAAAAGGGCGCCCCTTTTGGAGTAGGGTTTGGAGTGTTCGCCTCAAACCCACAACAAAAAGGAGCGCCCTCACATGAATAGCGTGAAGTATATCGGGATGGATGTGCACAAGGAAGCGATCTGCATCGCCGTTCTAGACTCCTCTGGCAAGCTGGTGATGGAGTGCACGATCGAAACCAAGGCCAGCATCATTGTGGATTTTCTCAAAGGATTGCGCGGAAGTTTGCACGTGACGTTGGAAGAAGGTACGTGGGCCGCCTGGTTGTACGACTTGATCAAGCCACACGTCACCGAGCTGGTGGTCTGTAATCCCCGCCGGAATGCTTTGCTCAAGGAAGGCAGCAAGAGCGACCGCATCGATGCGCGGAAGCTGGCCGAGTTGTTGCGCTCGAACATGGTCCGCTCGGTGTATCACGGGGAGAATGGTGTACGGACGCTGCAGGAGCTGGCGCGGAGTTACCTGGCGATCAGCACGGATGTGATACGAGTGATGAGCCGGGTGAAGGCGATCTATCGCAGCTGGGGGATTCCCTGCACGGGCAAGCAAGTCTATGCAGCGCGCCATCGTTCCGAGTGGCTCGGTAAAATCGCAGAAGCCGGAGTACGCCGCCGCGCGGAGTTCTACTACCAACAGTTCGACGCATTGCGATCTTTGCGCCAGGACGTGCGGCGCGAGCTGCTAGCCGAGGCGCAGAAGCACGATGCCTGGAAATTGCTACGCGCGATTCCGTTCATCGGCCCCATCCGGGCGGCTCTGCTGATCGCTTTGATCCAGACACCGCATCGTTTTCGTACCAAGCGACAGCTCTGGACGTTCAGCGGGTTTGGCATCGAGACCTACAGCAGTGCCGAGCATCGTTACGTCCAGGGAGAGCTGCAGCGCGCGAAGAAGCCGGCCTCGGTTCGTGGGCTGAATCGCAATCACAATCACGATCTGAAGAACTTGTTCAAGAGTGCCGCCACGGTAGCCGCTGCCAAGCCCGGACCGTTCCAGGAGTTTTACGAACGTTTGCTGGCTAAGGGAATCAGGCCGGAGATGGCGCGTCTAACCTTGGCGCGCAAGATGGCGGCCATCACTTTGACCATTTGGAAGAAAGGAGCACGCTTCGACGTCCAACATCTGAAACCACAAACAGCTTGAGTGTCACTGGAATCCGTTCCATCCCTGGGATTCCCTCCCAGTGGTGGCCAGTCTGATTCCTGAGACACTCGGGTTCGAGGGCGAGTCTCAGCTGATTAGTTAGGCTTGGCGTGCTTCGGGCGCCTAAGTCTCTCACGCGACTCTAGTCCCCCTCGGATAACCCGAAAAAGCTATGGGCCACGAGTCCCCAATGGAACCATGGTTGGCACCTGACAACCGTGTTGCTGCTTTGTTGGTCTCAGAACCGATTGGCTTCGTCGCGCAGAGGCGATGAAAAACGCTGATAGAGAAAACCAAAAGCGCTACACATCTGTCGTAGCGTCCCGAGTTCCCGGAACGGAAGGCCAGAACAAACCTGCTCAATGGGGTGGGCTGGACGGCAAGAAAAACTCCGGCCACAGGAGAAGTGTTTTTTCCTTGACACCTTTTATGGAACTCCTCACAACGAAGCTCAAGCTGCGAGTGAACAGTGAGAAGAGTGCGGTGGCTCGACCATGGGAACGGAAGTTCCTGGGGTTCAGCTTCACGAATCACAAGCAACCTAAGAGGCGCTTGGCGCCGAAAGCGGTGGCACGGTTCAAGGAGCGAGTCCGGGAACTTACGTGGCGGACCCGGGGCATAAGCCTCGTCCGAATGGTCCATGACTTAGCGGAATATCTCCGCGGATGGATTGGCTACTTCGGACGATGCGAAACACCGGACGTGTTAGCCAAGCTGGAGCAATGGCTCCGACGTCGACTTCGGTCGATGGTCTGGATACAGTGGAAACGAGGCACCACAAGATATCGAGAGCTCCGCAAGCGCGGCATCGCTGCGCAGGAGGCCGCGCAAACCGCGGGTAGCTCTGATGGACCGTGGCACCTTGCCAAGACTCCAGCGCTGAACATCGCTCTCCCCAACGCTTACTTCGTCTCGCTCGGGCTTCCCGAGCTCACTGTTCATGGCTAGCTCAACCCGCCGAACCGCCGGATGCGGACCCGCATGTCCGGTCGTGTGGCAGGGGAGAGTGGGCGACCACTCCCCCTATGCCGATTGTGCCGAGCATGCTCGATAGCTTGGAGGTGAAAGTCCTCTTCACAGCCTGATGGAGGCGAAGTGATAGCGAAGCGCAAGGGCCGAGTCGTGAGGCGAGGTCTGAAAGAAGCGTGTAGCAAACACGCGAGCCGATGGACAAGAACTGGATTGGAGGCCTACGGTGCCGGGCGAGCGAGCAAATGATCGCGAAGCCCACATCCATCCAAGGCACTGGTGGTAAATCCGGCGGTTGTGCGTGGAAGGCGGTCGAACTTACCTCGGGAGAGCCACTGCACGTCACGGAATCGTGACGGAGGGTGAAGGGATTCACTCTGACCGTGCAGGGGCAGTCAGCAGCGGGCGTACTAGTCGCGAAGCGATGAAGGCCCAAACAGCAGGGAGCGACAAGTAGGACGCAGGACTCGATGAGCGACAAGCGGCCGAAGAACCAGCTAGTGCTGGCCTTCACGGAGGAGGGGAGGAGTGAAGCTCCGAAGACTTCTCAGGAAGGGAGCGAATCGCTCACGGCGAAATGCGAAACCGAACGTCCGGCTAGTCACGGGCAGTGGAGGGAAGAAATCTGCGAGCGGGAAAACTGCTGGCAGGCTTACAAGCGAGTCCAAGCGAACAAAGGAAGTCCGGGAATCGACGGCAGGAAAGTCGGCGAGCTCTCGGACTACTGGAAGCGGCACGGGCCCTCCATACGGGAACAGCTGTTGCGCGGGACCTACCAACCACAAGCGGTGCGACGGGTGGAAATCCCGCAGCCGGACGGCGGGGTGCGAAAGCTTGGCATCCCGACGGTGTGGGATCGCTTGATCCAGCAAGCGGTGATGCAGGTTCTGCAACGCAGATGGGACCCGACCTTCTCCGAACACAGCCACGGGTTCCGGCCGAAACGCTCGGGGCATCAAGCGGTAGCCCAGGCGCAGCAATACATCGCCGCAGGCCATCGCTGGGTGGTAGACCTCGATCTTGAGAAGTTCTTCGATCGAGTCAATCACGACAAACTGATGGCGGCGATCGCCCGGCGGGTGACCGATAAGAGAGTGCTCCGACTGATCGGAGCGTTCTTGAAAGCGGGTGTGCTGGAGAACGGTCTGGGGAGTCCGGCGGAAGAAGGAACAGCGCAAGGTGGACCGCTCTCTCCGCTTCTGTCGAACATCGTGCTCGACGAACTCGACCGGGAGCGGGAACGGCGCAAACATCGCTTCGTACGGTATGCGGAGGACTGCAACATTTACGTCCGCAGCCGACGAGCGGGGCAGCGAGTGATGACCAGTGTCACTTGTTTCCTCACGCGATGGCGCAAGCTCAAGGTGAACGAGTCCAAGAGCGCGGTGGCTCGACCAGGAGAGCGGAAGTTCTTGGGGTTCAGCTTCCGCAGCAGAAAGGAACCCAAGCGGCGCATCGCGCCGAAGGTTCTGCTGCGCGGTAAGCAGAAAATTCGGGAACGGACGCGACGGACAAGAGGGATCAGTCTGGAGCAGATGCGGAAGGAACTTACGGCCTACTGGAGGGGCTGGAAGAGCTACTTCGGCTACTGTCAGACTCCTTCGCTGCTGAAAACTCTGGAGCAATGGATACGGCGGCGGTTGCGATCCATGATCTGGAAGCAGTGGAAGCGGGGGAAACACCGGTACGCGAAGCTGCGTCATCTGGGGGTCGGTCGGGACCTCGCCGCACAAACGGCGGGTAGCCCCTACGGCCCTTGGCATCTGGCGAACAGCCCGGCCCTTGCTCTCGCGCTTCCCATCGCTTACTTTGACTCGCTTGGTCTCCCTCGCCTTTTCGCTGGCGACGCCTAACCCTCTGAACCGCCGTACGCGGACCCGCATCTACGGTGGTGTGGCAGGGGAGAGCGGGCGACCGCTCCCCCTATGCCGATCGCGGGAATAATTGGCATGAAGAATTGCGAACATCGTCCGTCGAGAGGCAGCGGGGCCGTGCTTCCCCGCCTGTTAGTCGCAATGTTACAATTCATGCAGCCGGAAGCAAGCTAATGGGTTAGCAAGGCTGACGGTTCGACGTTTTATTTCCGTGGCGGTATGGTGCAGGGGTTAGCACGCCAGATTCTCAATCTGGAAACCCGGGTTCGATTCCCGGTACCGCTACCACATGCTTCGGTCTGTTATCGAGCGCTACCCCCGTGTACGGAATAGACTTCCGTGGTCGATCACTGAATCGAATTCCGGGCCCCGATTTTCGAAGGTCTCGCGCTATAACGTTGGGTGGCGGCGAGTAGGGGGCACACCAGGGGGCACATATTTCTTAATCGGAATCGCTTCGAACTGCCTGTCAGGCACTCGTTCCGCTCAGCAAGCCTCGGCCCCCTACGATTATCGAGCCTCCGCACGCTGGGCGTTCCTTATCGCGCGCGCTGGCAATTCCGGAGAGCAGCCTGCAATGGTCCTGGCGCATTCGTGATGGCTATCTCTGAAGGGCAGAAACGCAATCGCACGATGACCGGGTAAGGGGTGGAGTCCCAGATTCCGACCGGGCCAAAAGGACCCCTCGGGTTCACGGAGAAAAATTTCCGCTGGCAAAATATTTTTTCGCTTGCTGTTTTTTTGTCTGGGAGCAATCGAGCAGCTTAAGTCCCAATTGAGACTCGTCAATTCCGTTATCCGCGCCCTCTCTCCGCACACAAAAGAGAGTACACAATTTGGCCAAAGCACCTGGCTTCATTCTTGCTGGAGGTGAAAACAGTGGTCAAATCTCCCGCCTTAGGCGGAGCGATTCATTTCAGTTTCGCGAACTCGGACTTGGCCGCGATGAGGATGGGAATGTCAGGGTCGGCATCTTTCCATGCGGCGAGGAAATCCTGGTACGCCGCCCGCGCCTTGGCGTTGTCTCCTTGCAGCGCATAGGCTCGCGCAAGTCCGAGATGGGCCAGAGCGCCCGTCGCACAATTCCACAACAGCTCCCGACGGTCGATAATTTTCTGGAATTCAGCGCCGGCGCTCGCACCCTGTTGCGCACTCAGGTAAGCCTCTGCGCGGACGTACATGGGATACAAACAGGAGTTCGTGGCGCTCGGACTCAGCATACCCAGTTCAAAAGGTGCTGCAGCCTGGAGAAGCTCGATGCTGTGGGCAGCATCCTTGTGGTCCGTTTCCATTTGCGCGCGGATAGTAGGAAGCCACACCGACTGCACGACTGTACTCTGTGGAAATCGCTTGGCGAGGTCATGCACAAGTAACTGCGCGTGCGCTACATCGCCTGCTAGCGCATAGGACAGCGCCGCCTGCGCCTCAGCGTCACGACTCCCCGGCGCCAGCGCCCCCACTGCGGCAGCGTCCTGCCGTGCCTCTTCGACGTCACCGAACAGCGCTTCGCGGATCGCTGCGTTCGCTTGCCACAAGGCGGCGGGCTCTTTTTCGTCACTGCGCCGCGCCGCCTCGACAGCACGCCGGGAAAGCTCGCGAGCTTTCGCGAGTCTTCCAGACCAGGCTTCCGTGTCGGATTCCACGGAAAGCATCTGGTCTTCTACACCCTGCCGTCCATTTGCCCAATCCGCCTGCTGTTGCATGACTGCTGTGTTGCCCTGCAAGTAGGCCAAAGCGTACAAGTTCACGTGCAGATCAGGATCGCCGAGCAGACGAGGGCCCAGAGCCTCTTCGGTTGTAGTCCTTGCTTCATCGAGGCGACTCAAGGCCAGATAAATCTCGCCCAGATTCACGTATCCTTGCCCGCTGATTGGGTCTAGGCGAAGCTGTTCACGGGTTACGGCAGCAGCCTTGTCATATTGCCCCAGCACCATGTAATCATCGCCTAGATTGATTCGGGCGTCATAATCGCGTGGATATAGTTGTATCCAGAGTTCGTACGTCTGATTTGCTTTCTCCAGTTCGCCTGTAGCTAAGTCATAATAGTCTGCGGTAATGTGGAACTTCTCGAATTCGGTGACACGGTCGCGCAGGTCGAAGGCTTTCTGTAGGTAGCTGGCGGCTAGGCTAGGCTCATTCAGATTAGTGTAAAGGTTTCCCAGAAGAGCGTACGCCATCGCAAAGTTGGGGTCGAGCTCAACAGCGCGTTTGCAGAGCGTAATTGCCTCTTCGGTCGAGGATTTTCTGGCTAGGCTATATGCCTTGAGAGCTGGCAGCGAGTTCGTTGTGGCCCGCTCCAGGGGCACGTCATACCTCTGCACCGAACTGAGTGATTCGCCCAACCTGCTGCGAAGCTTCGAAGCTGCACGTCCAAGGGCAGGGACAACCTGCTCCTTTCCTGCAGCCGTCACCTGCTCTTGTGCTAGCACGTCTCCGCTCTGGCAGTTCAAAGCCTCGAGATTAATGACGTACTGCGTTCCCAACTCCGCTATTGAGCCTGCCAGATACGCCTTACTCCCGACGCGCTGGCACACTTCGCGCGCGAGGTCTTGCGTTAACCGTTCACGCGGCGAGCGTGTCATTTCCTGTAGCGTCAGGTCAACCTTGTCTTCTGACAGAATGTTCAGGTAAGGCGATTGGCGTAGATCTACAGACAGGGCCGGCCGAAGCGCGTCGTCGAAAACCTCATCGCCTGTCATGTTGGTGAAATCCGCAAGTACAATAGTGTCGGCTGGGCCAAGGGCATGAGCTTTGTGGGTGAAGAAAAGCAAGCTACCAATAAGAGTCAAAATAAAAACGGAAGTGCCGAGCGTTAACGGCAAGTAGCGTCTTTTGACATCCGGCTTGGAACCCGGCTCAGTCATCAATTTCTGACGCGCTACTCTCTTTGGCAGGTAGCGTCTCTTGGGTTTGGCTCTGCGGGCTCCCATGCCCGTCTGCAATGACGATTGTGTAGCGATTTTCTGAGGCAATTCAGCATTGCCAGCTTCAGCGCTATACAGGTTGTAGATGTGAAGGCGGACACCATGCTTTACCTCTACCTCGCCGAGATCATGCAGCGCATGAGACCAGCAACTGATCTGTCCGAGGACTTCCGCCTCCGCGCTCGACACGAGAATATGCCCGGCATCCCCAGAATCCATTACCCGCTGCGCGATATTGATGCCGCCGCCTGCAACATTACGGTTTGCGTTAATATCCGCAACTCGATAAACGGGACCAGAATGAATGCCCATTCGCAACTTTAGTTCAAAATGGTTGCGTAAAAACTGACTTAGCTCCAACGCGCAGCGAACTGGCGCCTCTGCATCCCGAAAGAAAACGAGCGCCATGCCATCTCCAGTGGGAATGCGAATGAGTTCTTCACTAGCCTCGGCACGGACAAATTCCGGAGTTTGACGAACCGCTTCCTGCAACCGCATCACTAGCTGTTCCTGCTCGTCCATTGGCAATTTCGAGTACCCAACAATATCCGTGAATAGAACATGGGCGATCTCAAGCGTATGACCCGCTCCGGGATCAGGCGTGCGGTTTCGTGTTGATGGTGAGTCAGACATTAAACGTGCATATTACGTCAGCATGCGGGCGCAGGCAATGATGGTCCGAGATTCGCAAGGGCCTTGCACGCACTACTAGGGTCAAAACTGCTGAAGATTCTTCTGCTATGCCCTGTACGACCTCGCCATCTGCTTAGATTCTGCGCCCTCAAATCTCATGCGACAGGTTCTCAGCCACGCCCGTTTCAAAGTTAATTGGCACCAAATCTATGTGTCGCGCTTGCGCTGGCGATGGTGACGTCGATCGGTGCCCCGCGTACCATTCGTACCACCGCCGCGTTGATTCTCGGACAGTTCAATCGCGCGAAGCCATAACCAACGCTTTCTATCTCGACAACGATCTCAGCGATCGTGCAAGCGCCGGTTAACTACGCAAAACATTACATCTTAGTGTCTTCTTTCTGGCCGCTCAGGCTGCAGTGAGTCTCACACACTGCTAAGCTCAAGAGCTGACGCAAATCATCTAACGTAATGATAATGTGACGCCTTAGCGCTAAGTCAATTTCACTCAAGAAAAAACTCTAGTATGGTTCTTCAGTTGCGCTGGGCATTTCTAGCGCCATAAGGCAATTTGCTGAGCGGTTCTATGGAATCCAAGCTTCAATGGGAGAATCAAGCATGCTCAAGCATGGAATGTTAGTCGGGATGTTTGTGTTGCTAGGCACAACCGCAGTCTGGGCCCAAAGCCCGAGCCCCAACATTCGGGCGGTACCCGAGCCGAGCAGCTTGGTTTTGCTGCTGGGCGGTTTGGGCGGCGTCTTAGCCGCGCGAAAGCGCGGATAGACCTACAGTTTTCTCCCAGACCGGTTTGCTAGGCTCGCGAATACGGAAAGCCTCGCTGGAGAAACCTGCGGGTCGACAGTGAGGGTGTGCGTAGGACTTTTCGCAAACTCATCTACGGAAGACACGCTCAGTTGTCCCGACCTTGATCCGAGCCGTGCAAAACGGTTCAATTCGAGTCAGAACGGTTCAAATCGTGGTCAAATATTGCGCCCCGAAGAGTATTCATCCGGTTGAATCGTCACGCAACGCGCAAACCGGTGTCCCAATCTCCACAGAGCGATTGTGTGGCCCGATTCGTGGTAGGCAGTAGCTTCGAGTCGCGTCGTTGTCAATTCAGCTGACTAGCCCTTCGGAACGAATCCGCGCGTTGGCGATTCCGAAATCCGCTGGACGCGGATTCTTTGCCGGCTGCGCGAGCTCCGGACGCTTCTGCCCGTAAATCCAGAGGTGCCAGCCCCAGTACGAAGCAAGTCGATCCTCGATCGCGCGCGGAAGCAGTTTTCCTAAGACGGGGAGCCAGTTTGGATTCCAGAACATGACTTCTGTGTTGACATTCGTAAATTGCCAGAACATCCGCTGCGCCGACGCCTTTGAGAATGCTTGTGAAAGCGGATTATCGGGCCCGTCAGTATTCCGGTTCAGCATCTGCTGCATATCGAGCCAAGAATCCCGATCTTGCTGGATGAGCTCTATGTGCCGCTGCAGGTTTTCCACCGGTTCATGTCCGATCTTGGGAGCTATCTTGATACCAAGCTTTGTTTTCAGCAGGTACAGTCGGAACCGGCGGACCAGCCGCAGATTCACCTGGTAATTGAACGAGTTGCGGTAATAAAGCATGATTACGGCTCGCCCGCCCGGGCAGAGCACGCGGTGAACTTCCCCGATGGCCCGCGACGTATCCGGTGTATGGTGAAGTACTCCGTGGGAATACACGAAGTCGAATGAACCGTCGGCGAAAGGCAAGTTCTCAGCGTCACCTTGGACGAAACGTCCTTCTAGCTTTGCCAGTTGAAAACGCCGCTGCGTTATGCTCACCGCCGCATTCGTCAGATCAACCGCGATGTAATGGGCACCGGCGCGCGCGAAGCGCTCGGCGTCGCATCCGCAACCGATTTCGAGCACCCATAGTCCAGTGGTTTTTTCAAACCCTACCGCCGACTCTAGCCGCCAGTGCTCTTTGTACCTGCGCTCGTCGAGGCTCCGATAGAAAGCGGGAGTTCCAGACGGCTCATTGGTGAACCAAGAGCCACATGGTGAGTTTTGCCAGAAGCTTTGAACCTGTCTCTTGATGTTCGACTGAAGGGGAGGGGATGAGGAGGTCGCGCGCGGTTCGGGTACTGAGATACGCTCAGAACCGGCCACAGGCAACTGAGACATGCCACGCCCCAAAATCTCCAGGACTCCGACGTCTCCACACGGGTCGGGACGGAATGTATTATAGGGTTATGGCTTCAGTTAGGCTATGCCGAAAAATCGCCCAAGAGTTTTTTAGGTGGGCCCACCGTCCCAAATGAGACTCGGACAGCCAAGTTCCGGGTTACGCGCAAACCGGCCGCGTGGTTCTGGCGTCTGCTAGGGCGAGCGGTGCCGAGCGAGAAACAATACCAGAGGCCTGCCAAACGTGCGAGCGCTCGCGCATCCCGCCGACGCGAAAGAAACCGCCATCGTCTGCCCAGCACCGCGCTGTTATTCGCGTGACTTGCGGTCCCTGCGCTGGCAACCGAGCGGTAGGCGTTTGGTGTCTCCGCATAGTGACGCGCAGAATTGCCCGCTAACCATTTTCGGATACAGTGACGTCAGCACCGGTAGTTCTGGAACTACCTGCAGCCGATAACAGGGAGTTTTGACGTCAGGACCAACCGCATCTCGAGAGCAGTCTCCTTCGTTATCAGCCGACGCCAGTTATGTGCGAACGGACCACAATCCTCCGGACGAAAAACTTCGGCGCATGACGAAGGTGTTTCCTATCCAGGAAATCGGCAGGGATGACGTGTACACCGAAACATTGGCTCCCGAATTGCGAGTAATGCACTTGCGGGCTACGCAGGCACGCGAACCGCTCTCCCTCAAAGGCGGTAACCTCTGGGGATTCTCAGAACCAGCCGAGTAGCCCGCCCATGCCCCGCATCAAGTCATCTCCCTGTTCGGAGGGTACAGCTATGTGTCTCGAACTCTTTGTCCGTCATTCCGCCGATGTCGTCATCGTTGACCTTACCGGAATCGCGACGATGGGTCCGGCGAATGATTTCCTAGACGCCCGGTTACGACAGCTGATTCATGATGGAACCAACAAGATATTGGTCAATCTGACCGATGTGACCCAGATGGATTCTTCGGGCATCGGAATAATTGTGCGAGCGTTTATTTCCCTCAAGCATCGCGGTGCGAGCCTGAAATTACTGCGACCGCGTGGAAATGTGCGGTTGGTTCTGGAGACGGTGCATTTGCTTGGCGTAATTCCAAGCATGGAAGACGAGGCCCAAGGCATTGCCAGCTTCAGGTAAATTGCAGCCCTGCCTCGAAGCCTCGGAGTTGCTGTAGTATGCAGCCAACATCGTTAGCGTGCTCAGCAGCGAGGACGTGACGCCAAATGCGAATATAATTTGCAATCTGGAGGTGCAATCATGGGCCAACATGCGCATAAGTTTACGATTGCTGATGATGACGCAGTGCGCGTTCTCCTGGCGAAGCTGGTAAAAGGGAGCGGGAAACAGGCGCGGCGGGATAAATTGCTTCGTGCGCTTGACGACGCGGCTCGGCATTACAAGGATTCAAACCAAAAAGTGCGGCAGGCATTTTTCCATGGACTGCTGACCGGCTATGCGGTCGCACTCACGCTCCGGTAGCTTTCACTCACTGCTTTTTGCCGCGCAGGACTCACGACATTTTTGGGGAAAAGGGACTCTGGACTACTGCCCAATTGGGCATACCTGCAAAATCACAACGTCACGCAAATCGCCTTCGGTCGAACCTGACAGTTACCTCAGCTTTGCGTATTCAGATTTCGCAGCAATGAGAACGGGAATATCAGGGTCGGCGTCTTTCCACAGCGTGAGGAAGTCCTGATACGCCGCCTTGGCCCTGGTTGTGTCGCCCTGCATAGCGTAGGCTCTGCCGATTTCGAGATGCGCGAGTGCTCCGATGGGTTCGTTTATTATGACGCCACGATGGTCGACGATTTTCTGGAACTCGGCGGCGGCTTTGCTGCCCTTACGGGCGGCCAGATAGACCCGTCCGCGCACGTACGCGGGGTAAAGACGGGCTGCGACTCCCAATTCGTAAGGTGTCGCGAGGCTCACCGCCTCGACGGCTTTTGAAGAATCGCCACGACCGAGTGCGAGCAACGCATCGACCGTCGGTAGGTAGCAGAACTGAACCGCTGTGTCTTCCGGGAATTGCTCGGCTAGACGCTTTGCAAGATTCTTGCCGCGCGAATCGTCGCCAGCGAAGACCAACGTTAACGCCACTCCGTATTGAGTGTCGCGGTCCGTCGAAAGTGCGAGTGCCGCCTCGGATAACTTTCTTGCCTCCTTGGTATTGCCGAAGAGCGCCTCCCGCAAGGCGGCGCTCACCTCATAGCCCGCCGCCGTTTCCTTCTCTTCCGCAAGCTGGGCTGAGGTCGATGCGCGACGAGAAAACTCCCGCGCCTTATGGAGGTTACCAGTGTAGGCAGCCGTGTCCGCCTCGTTCGCTAGCAGGGCATCTTCGACACCCGGTTCTCCCGCAGACCAGGCCACTTGCTGTCGCATCCCAGCCGCATCGTTCTGCAAGAAAGCGACCATGTAGAGATAGACGCGCAGGTCTGGGGAATCGAGATTCTTCGACTGCGCTTCTGCTGCCGCCGTGCGAGCTTGGTCCAGGCGATTCAAAAAAATATAAGCGTCAACGAGGTTGGCGTAATTCTGACTGTCTTCCGGGGCTAGACGGACAGCTTCAGTGGCCATTGCCAGGCTCTTTTCGTAATTTCCCAGAAAACTGTCGATGACAGCCAGATTAGTCAGGGGTCCAACATCTCTAGGGTAGGTCTGCGCCCAGATTTCATAGACACGCCGCGCCTTTTCCAAATCGCCCGTGACAAAATGAAAATAGTGCGATTCGATGTAGAACTTCTCCCTGTCGCTGACGCTTCCACGTAGTTCATAGGACTTCCTTATGTTGTCTGCGGCCAGTCCCATTTCAGCGAGATTTGAATACGCGTTTCCGAGTGCGGCATAGGCCATGGCGAATTTCGGGTCAAGCTGGGTCGCGCGGCTAAAAAATGGGGCGGCAGCGGCGGAATCGCCCTTTCCTACCATGGTTTTCCGGCCCGCGCTGTAAGCTTGGAGTGCTTCGAGCGAGGGCGTGCTGGCTTGCTCGATGGGAGTGTCAAACTTTTGCACTGAGTTGAGGGATTCGCCCAGCTTCGCGCGCAGCTTCGTTACTGCGCCACCGAGTGCCTTTAGCGCCTGCTCCTTGTTGTCCGCCGTAGCCTGTTCCTCGGCCAGGACGTCCCCGGTTTGACAGTTTGTTGCTTGAATTCCAAGCACGTATTGGCTTCCCAGGGTTGCAATCGAGCCGTGGAGGACCGCCGCGCTCTCAGTTCTCTGACAGAGTTCCCGCGCAATCTCTGGCGTGAGCTTCGCATCAGGCTTCTGGCCCATCATCTGCAGGGTTTGCTGGATTTGCTGGTCAGAGATGATGCTCAAGAAGGGTGATTGTTCCAGTTGCACGGAAAGGCCCTGCCGCAGCGTGCCGTCGAATACCGAGTCGCCAGTGGTATTCGTGAAGTCAGCCAGTACGATGGTGTCCTTGTCGGTGAGTTTTGGGGCATGGTGGAAATAGAAATAACCGCCCGCAGCAAGCGCTACAAGTGCTATGGCCGCAGGGACAATCAGCTTCCACCGGATTCCTCGCTGCTTCCCCACCCCTACTGCGCTCGTTTCTACTGGCAATCGTGCCGAATCTGTATCGCGCTTCAACCGCTGCAAATCTGTGCGGATGTCAGCAGGACTTTGGTAACGGAGTCTTCGGTCTTTCTCCAGCGCCTTATCGACGATGCGCTCTAGCTCTGGCAGCAAGTCAGGATTCACTCGTGCTATCGGGGTCGGCGCTCGATTCAGAATCGCCTCGTGAATGATTGCCGTGGTGTTGCCGGAAAACGCCATGCGTCCCGTCGCCATCTCGTAGAGAACAGCGCCAAACGAGAACAAGTCCGTCCGTGCATCCAGTTCTTCGCCGCGTGCCTGCTCCGGAGACATGTAAGCGATAGTGCCCACTGCGGTACCGGGGCTGGTCAGCAGTTCTTCCGCTGTAGCGGTTGGCATAGCGGAAATTCCGAGACCTTTGGTATCAGGAGTGAGCTTCGCCAAACCGAAATCGAGAATCTTGGCGTGTCCTCGGTCGTTCACGAATATGTTGGCAGGCTTGATGTCCCGATGAATGATTCCCTTGAGGTGGGCCGCTTCGAGCGCGTCTGCAATTTCCATCCCCAACTCCAGCACTTGCTCCAGCGGCAGCGGCTTGCCAGAAATTCGGTGCTTCAAGGTCTGCCCGTCGAGAAATTCCATCGCAATGAAAGGCTGGCCGTTGTGTTCGCCGATTTCATGGATGGTGCAAATATTAGGATGGTTCAGGGCAGACGCGGCCTGCGCTTCGCGCTCGAAGCGGCTGAGGGCTTGCGCGTCTTTGGAAATCTCGTCAGGAAGGAATTTCAGGGCCACAAAGCGATTGAGTTTGACGTCTTCGGCCTTGTACACCACACCCATGCCTCCGCCACCAAGTTTTTCAACAATGCGGTAATGGGAGATGGTCTGGCCAAGCATGCCTGGAAAACCTTTGATTGAAGCGGATGTTAGGCTGCGTCAAGAGACAAGTCAATCGCGGCTGGTTACACGCGGCAACAAGAAACCCAGCAGAATTCTGTTTCCCGACCAGGATTTATTTCTGACTCAGGAGATAGAGGTCGGCGCGACCGCTGGGTCGCGCATACACGACGGTGGAAAGGTCCCTGGAAAAATCGTAGCCGTTACCGCCCATGTAACCTAGGGGAAAAGCAAAGGGGACCTTCAACGCGACCTGGGGTGTCCCGATGCGTCTTCCGTACCTCCAGGCCTGACGGTAAATCGTGACTTCGCCGCGCGAAGCAACTGCATACAAGAACGACTTGTCATCGCGGGCAAATGTCGCGTTGAACGATTCCACGCCGGGAATCAATGGAATACATTTCCTATCGGAGATAGAGACCTCGTAGATTCCAGTCTTTTCTGCAAACAATTTGATTCCCAGTAGGTATTGCCCACCGGGGTCAGCATCGGAGACTATGCCACAGTTGTCCACGAACTTCTCCGGATTTGAACCGCCCGCGCTCCACTTCCAAACAGTCTCTACCGAACTCGCCTTTTCCCTGCCAGTCACGTAAACGGATTTCTGGTCAGCGCTCAACACCGAAGACTCGATGTACTCTCTGGACCCTGCAAGCTGACGAAGACCGCTGCCATCGGCCCCAACGATATAGACTTTGTTCTCGTTACCAGATGCCCCGTCAATAAAAGACAGGTGAAAATCGTCCTGTGCCCAAGTCCCAGTTGACAGGGATTCTCCGGCGGCAATTTTCACTTTATTGTTCCCGTCGATGTCTGACACCCAGAGTTCGGTCCTATCACGTACGGGGAACGCAATGTACATCAAGCGCTTTCCATCGGGCGAGATGCTGGGATTAGTTGCGTCTTCCGACACAATGTTCGTGGATTTCCTTGATTGAACGTCGTACGCAGTCAAAGACCCGGAGGATTTGCCATTCACAAAGTAAACCCCTTTTCCTCCGGGGTCTGGCATGGGCGAGTCGTCCGGTCCCGTTCCGAAAGTAATCTGCGTCAGACCGCGGTCCTGCAAGCTGAACTTCCAGATATTCGTCAGCCCGTTCACCGTCCGGCTGAACAGAACGGTTTTTCCTGCCTCGGCCCACGCGTAGTCAAACCCATTCGTGGGCGCCTCACTTAAATCAACCGCCTGATGCTTGGTCACGTTTATTCTGTAAAAATGGACCTTGGTTCCACCGCCCGGTGGAACACCAACAGCGAGCAGGTCATTGCCTCCGGGAAATAGCAGAGATGGGAAGAGTTTCAGGCCTTCTGAGTTTTTGTACACTAATTCTTCGTTCATTCCGGATATCCCCGCACGAAAAATTCCGGAGCCATCAAACTTCTGATAAAAAATAAAAGCGCCGTTCGGAGAGGGAACCACGTCGTTCCCTTCAAATCCGGTGCGCCGGGGACTGCCGCCAAGCGTAGGTGCGGTCCACAGGCTGATTTGACCTTCGGCCTCCTTTTCGAAATAAATTTCGGTCCCGTCAGACGAAAAATTCTCCACATCCTTATCGCCCTCGTCGTTCGTAAGCTGAAGCGGCTCGCCACCCGAGGTGAGCATCACGAACACTTGCCATGTCCCGCCTACCATCGAGATGAACGCCACCGCGTGGCCGTCCGGAGAAAGCTTCGCGTGGTTCATTGGTTTGTTCCACTGGCTTATTTGCGTAATCTTGGCAGGGCCGCTCGGAGTGTTCGGGCGGAACCAAAAACGAGATGCCGCAAAGGCCGCTACAAGGAATACGAAGCAGGCGACCAAAACGGCATATCGCTTGGTTGCACGACTTGCTGACGGCTGAACCACTCCGCTCTCTGGTGATGAGATTGGGCCGGAATCCGTGTCTCGCTGCAGGCGCTTCAGGTCGCTGCGTACGTCCGACGCGGACTGGCAACGGAGGTCACGCTCTTTCTCCAGGGCCTTAGCGATGATTCGCTCTAACTCCGCTGGTACAACCGGATTCAGCCGTACAGGAGCGACCGGGACACGGTTCAGAATCGCGTCTATGAGCACTCCCGATGTTTCCCCACGAAACGGGAGAGCGCCCGTCGCCATCTCGTAGAGGACAACGCCAAACGAGAACAAATCGGTGCGTGCATCCAGTTCCTTGCCGCGCACCTGCTCGGGCGACATATAGGCTACTGTGCCGACTGCTGCACCAGGGCTGGTAAGCAGTTCTTCCGCCGTGGCGGTTGGCATCGCAGAAGCGCCGACGCCCGTCGCCACGGAAGTCAGTTTGGCAAGCCCAAAATCGAGAATCTTCGCGTGGCCGCGCTTCGTCACGAAGAGATTCGCTGGTTTGATGTCCCGGTGGATGATGCCCTGTGTGTGAGCGGCGTCCAGCGCATCCGCAATTTCGATGCTGAGGTCGAGGAGCAGTTCCAATTCCACTGGTCGCCCGGCAATCTGGTGCTTTAGGGTCTTGCCGTCGAGGAATTCCATCACAATGTAGGTCTGACCGTTTTCCTCGCCGATTTCGTAAATCGTGCAGATGTTCGGATGATTCAACGCTGAGGCGGCACGGGCTTCGCGTCGTAGCCGTTCGAGCGCCTGCGGGTCTTGTGCCAATTCTTGCGGAAGAAACTTCAGTGCAACATGTCGGCCAAGATTCGTATCCTCGGCTTCATAAACGACGCCCATACCACCCCCGCCGAGTTTCCCGAGGATGCGGTAGTGCGAGATGGTTTGGCCAATCATGGCAAGGGACGGACTGCTCTTGGCGGGACATGTTAGGCTGCGTCCAGAGGCAAGTCAACGAACAGTGATATTCGACCCTTGCACTTGCATGGGTTCGTTGCACCGCATTTTATCTTATTCGTGGCTAACCGTGAGCAGCTTTGCGTTTTTGGAATGCTTTGCACAGACAGCCGACACGGTCAGTTTTTTTGGGGTCTGGATTGGGATGTGAACCGTTGCAGGCGTAAGTTCTGTGCAGTGACTGCGGATGGCCGCAAACGCAAATTTCATCGCGGACCATGTTTCCCTCGCGCCAAGACTATGTAGGCAAGGTTACGCCGGAAACGGATTTTCCGCCTAATAATTTTCTTTTGAAGTTATGTAACTATAGGGTGTAACTCCAATTTCGCTTGCTGTTTTCTGCTGAATCTTCCAGTCCCAAATGAGACTGTGCGCTACCGATGTTCCCGCCAACACAATCAGCACCAGCGGGAAGCCCTTGTGAACTTTCATCCGGTTCTCCACCTATTAAGCCAACATTTTGCGGATGGCCTGATTTTCTTGCGCGGAAAGCGACCAGACGTGCCCGCATTTGCTGCCCATCACGGTGAGGTCTTCGCCGGTTTCAAGCCTCAATTCAGCGGGCTGGCACGCACAACAATTAGTTACGGCAGTTCGCTTTGGATTGCCGAATGCTTGCGCACGAGATGAACAATCTCCCCGGTTGCTGCAAAGCGGCCCATATCGGGGGAAACTTCATAAACATATCCGTCAGCGATTAGCTTGGCAGCCTTGCCGTCGAGGATTTTGGTAGCTTCTTCTTCGGAGTATTTGCGGTTTTCGTAATGCGCGAATGCTTTAAAGGCGATATTTTTCTTGTTCGCTTCATCCCACTCTATCGGGGAATCACCAATCAAGTATGGGCCGTTCCGCTCCAAGGCAACCATGCTAATTTGCGTTCCTTTCACCGGATGGCCCGCCGTCAACGGGTCCTGACAATAAAATGTTCGGCTGGCAACTTCATATTTCATCATGGGAAAAACCTCCGCCGCCGTATGGGATTCTTTCGACGATGGTTCGTGTTCTTTGCAGTATCGAGATGCCCCTCAAGCTACCTTCTCGCATATTTCGACAGCGCACATTCTTTCTCGTATGGCCGTGATTTCGCTGCCTATCGGTTGCCGCTCTCGCCTTCCTTTTCTGCAAAGTTGGCAAATTCTCGCCACTTGAGCTTGAACCCATAAGTCTTGTCTGCCGGAATCCAAACCATCGAGCCATTGCTTACACGAAGGCGGCCAAACGCCTTGTTATCACGTTTCACTTTGAACTCGATGTCGGCCTTGCCCAATTCGCGTTCTGGAATTGTGAACGACACATCATGGTCAGCCATAATTGCCTCCCGCTGACCATCATGCGGGGAGTCCGTCGCGCCGGGTAGCAGTCAAAGGTACAGTCTTGCCGAATGAGTAATGTTACAATTGGTGATAGCAGGAGGCAAAAATGGCCCACTATCAATTGCAAATGTTTCACCAAGGCGAAAGGGTGTTAGATGTCCCCGTTGCATGGACTCCCGATAATGCTCATCCGCCTGTGGGTAGTATCGTGGATGGTAAATGGCAAGTAGTCGAGATTCTGGAAAACGATACTCCAGAGGTTTACCGCGTTCGTGTTGAACCGGTCACGTTCTCAGTTCCCGGGAGTAGCGGTTCCTAGTGGGACGGTATAACTAGATGGAATCAGAAAACTTGAATGAACGTACAGACCAAACGCAAACGCAACCAGAAAACTCTCCGATAGTTTCTCAATCGAATCTTCCCCCAGCGCCTTGGATGGCTTATTGCACCGGCCAGCAAAAGAGAGATTGGTTCGATTACGCGAAGTTTGTAGGAGAGATAATCGGTCTTGGGGTGCTCATCGCCTACACCACGTTCGCTGCTCTCCAGTGGTGCCAAATGAAAAGAGCCACTGACCTTGCTCAGAAGGCCAATGGCGATGCTTGGACACTTGCGAATCGCGCTAATCAAACTGCAATAGACTCGGAAAGACCGTGGGTTGGCACGACCTTTACTATCCAAGACTGGACGGTTGGTCGCGCTCCGGTAGCTCATGTCGCCTTTGTTAATAGTGGTCGGCGTCCGGCCAAGATAACTGATGCTTGGTTCGACGCCGGAGATTTTAAGGTATTTCCCAGAAATCCCTTTCACGGACGAGACTACCCCGCTATCCACAACGTTAACAGTGTTGGGCTGATTCTTCCGAATGCCAACCTGACTAACACCCGAGTGCTCGATAGGCTTACTCAAGCGAGACTGGATGAACTGGCCGCCAGGCAGCACACGTTCTTTATCTATGCCAGCATTGAATACGAAGACGTGCTTACTCATGCCAAGCATTGGACGCACGCATGCTGGCAATATCTCCCGGGATTTCAAAACGACAAGAGCGGTTTTGTCAACTGTGCAACCTACAATGACATTGACGCAATGACACCACGAACGAAGCCTGAGAACTAGAAAGAGCCGCAGGGATAAGGGTGTGACCAATCGCCGCGACGCGTATGCCCCAACCTAGTGATGCCTCGTAAACGCCTTAAATGTCCATGTGGATTCAGTGGTTTTCGCATTTCCGACTACCCCATGACGTGAGGGAGAGTTCCGGGAGGAGGTCAGGGTGGTAATTCCAGACCGGCCCAAAGTAGTGCCGGTCACAGCCCGCAAATTTTAGTTCTCGATTCCAGATTTGGCCGCTTGCTGTTTTCACGGTGGAGCATCCGAGCAGCTTCAGTCCCAATTGGGACGCACGGCATCCAGGCTCCGAATTGCCCACAAGCCAGCATGTAGATTGAAGGCGGGAACAATCACTGAATGGGTTCATATTCTGTGCCAGCCATGCCACAGGCGGCCCACGCGAACGGTACCAAAGGCGACTACACTTCTATCGGCGTAGGCGACGGTCGCGGGATTCCGTCAAAGCAATCACCCAACGAACACCCTGGATGTCGCGTCTGATGTTCTGCGTGCGCTCTCGGTACGCCGCCGGGACCAGCCCGGTGCAGCCTAATCGGGCCGTGGCACTCCCGGCATCTGCGCAACACATCTCCCAGGCGCAGCGCATCTTCAACCGCGACCACGGTCCACTTCCGCCCGCGCTGGCCAGTGTCCGAGTCGGTAACCCACTCACGGATTTCGCACTCGTAGATGTGCTCTCTGGCCACTGCGGGCGGAGGCTACCACTTGTAGATGCGAGAGGCAATCGACGTTGGCTTCAAATCTACGGCAGAACGTGAAGAAGGTCGGCGACTGGCAACCGCAAGCGCTTGCATATTTTTTCGACTCAAGAAATCCGCCGAGATGTCTAGCACTTCGGCGAAGCGCTGCGCCGGGACTCGCAAGCTTCACGTGGGCGGCGGATGGGTTCTAGTCCCGGGGCAGCGCGGTCTCAGTTTGGGCGCGTACCAGTGTCGGCTTGAAAAAAAGCGCGTCGCTGCGGGCGTTCGCGTTTTTCGAAACTGACGTACGCCCTCCGTTTAGATATTGACTACGGCTATATTTTTGGTGTTGATGTGAAGCAAGTTTGCAGTGTTAAATGGGTTGATACGGAGCACTTGAGGTATAGTCGCAACTCAGTGAGTAATGTGACGATAGCCCGTCTCACCGTGTTCGTGTTTCTGCTCCTCGCCGTACCTTTCACGACGGCTCAGGAAACTCTGTCAACGCAAGCCGATAATCGATACAAATCGCAGCAGCGTGCCAAGCTGCTGGCCCTACATGAATCGGCCGTACACGATGTGGCAAACGGGAGGTTTCTGGATTCCCTTCTGCCCTCTGAAACTCGTAAACGCTTTTCTGACTCAGTGACCTTAATGGAAGATCAGGGGCAAGGGGTGAGTGCGACTGCAGGCAAGGGGAATCAAGGGGACACAACTTACCGGCAAGTGATTCGATGGAGTGAGGATCAGATGGCGGAGTGGGGCAATCGGATAACCGTGACAATTGTAGCCACCCCTGGCGGCTGCGGCGTAAAGTACAAGCCCGTAATCGGAGGCCCTGAGCTTGACGCGGGCGCGACGAAGATAGTTAAGCGCATGGAACCGCGATGGTACTCATTCTCATGCGACTGTAAGACTCCAGCGCTGATGCAACGGGTTGACTGCACAGAGGACACTACGGTGTCTTTTACTTGCCCAACAGCGTCAGGGACGGCCAAGCCCGCCCAGAAGCGCTGATGAGCTTCGGCGAATACGTGAACGGGCTTGTTGCCCTTGCAATTTCGAGCGCTGCAGCAGCCCTGTCGTCAACTCTACTGAAATCCGAGCTTCTGCCTGACCAGCTGTCTTGGCTGGGGGCGGCCGGGACCGTTGTTGCCGCCGTTATGATTGCTATTAGCTTTGTGATTCGTAAGAGGCTGAGGGTCACATGGCTAAAGTACATATTGGCAGCCCTGCTGTTCCTGGCTCTGCTCTTGCTGATATGGCTTCGATCAGCGAGGGTCGTCAACGTCGAGATCGCGGGATCAGCTCATAATTTTCTCGTTGGCTCCACGCTTACGCCATCGGGGCAGGAAGCCTACACAAAGTGCAGCGCCCAATCAAATGAACAGCTAATAGAATGTTCGGGCGCCCGGATCATCCCGTTACTTTTTGGCCAGTCCTATTGGCGTATATATTACGAATATATAGCTGACTACCTAATCATGCTGGCGATATTCGTCTTGCTCATTTCGGCCGTAGATTTACAGGAGAGACGCATGGCGGGGCAGCAGCATGTTAATCTTTCTCCTAGCGGTTGAGTTGGTACCGGGGATTGTATTGTATCCGACCGCGCCCAATCTCCGGATTGCCGCTTATAGTGCGCCACCCACCGGAAGGGCATCTGTCAGTTTTGCCAATATCCTCGCTGCAGCAACCAGGCGGGGAAGTTGGCAGCCAAGCCGAGAAGACCGCGCTGCCAAATTCTATACCGTTGGCGGCCGCACTCATCACATATCCCCAGACTCCGTCACCGATATCAATGCATGCGCTCGTGTTTCGATCATCATTCCACCCAAAGAAGGCGATTGTATCCTTTGCGGTGCCTGATCGCGCAGACGCCCCAGGGGGATAGGTCCCAAGAATGGGATATTTTGAACATTTCTCGTCTTCAGTCACTTTCAGCACTCTCACAAGCACACCGGATTCGCTTCCTTCCGTCAGTCCTGACCTATCCGGTCGTGTCGCTTCTCAAGAGACTGTCAGCAATGATTGTCGAATCGCTTCGTTCCCGTTTTGAGTTCGACCGCTGTGGCGCATGTTTCCGCGGCCAGGCGCAGGAAAGCGGTGGACCATCCGCAGACGGCGCATGAACTGGTCCCGTCGGTCAGTGCGTCATGACTGAATGATGATTTTATTTGCGCCGGTTCTTATTCGTTGTTGCGCCCGGTCCGGAATGCGGACGTTGTACCAGCAATTTTTGTTATGACAATCGGAATCCGGTCCGCCAACGAGCGTTACCGAGTGATTTGGTTCGAGTTGGATGAACATCACGGGACGGTACTTGTCCGAGTCGTCAAAAAATTCCAAAAGTCGAGTTTGAGCGCACGCGTTAAAGAATTCGACACTCTGTTCGAAGTTAATAGGTACGTCGGGGTAATTGAACGTCCGACAGTCGATCGTCACCGTCGCACTCGCACGAGATGCTCTTGTGGCTTTGGCCCGTTTTTCTGTTGCTTTTTTTACCGCTTTTACCGGCCTTTTAGTTGTTGCTGCCATGTTCGCTCTCCTTGCTTACCGTCAATTTTTTCTGCGCGAATCGAAATTCTTGTCGGCAAGCAGATTCTTGAGGGCCGGTCGGGACTGAAGATCACTCAGGTTGTTGCCGTTTTTCAAGCATTCTTCGGTGTACCGAAGGGCCAGGGCCCGGTCCCCCAGATTTTCATAGACCTCACCAACGTTTTGGAGAACCAGCGCGTCCTTCGGGGCGATCGTCAATGCGTATTCCGCGAGTCGCAGGGCTTGCTCTTTCTGTTTCTCCTCGCTTCGGAAAATCGCTAGCCACGAAAGCGCCGTCGCGTCCTGCGGTTGTTCTTTCAAATGTTCTTCAAGGAGCCCCTCGGTGTGCGCCTTGGCTTCATTGGCGCCCACCTGGTTATTGCGATTGCGCTCGGCGAGCAGTAGGTTGCACCAGACGCGGTAATCATTTTCATTCATTTCCAAAGCTTTGCGCGTCATTGCCGCGGCCTCTTCGTAATCGCCCACGCCCATATAGAAAGCGCCAAGATTCGCATAACCGGAATAGGATGGAGCAATCTGGATGGACTTTTTGAGAGCCGCTTCGGCGAGCCGGTTAGAGGCGGCGTCGCCGATGGACATGTATTCCGCACCCAGGTTGCTATATGCGGTTGCGTTGTCCGGAGTCAGTTCAATCACTTTCTTGTATTGTGCCACTGCTTCGGTAAATTTTCCCTGGCGGTCGTAAAAAGCGCCGAGGCTGTTATAACTGTCCCAATAGTCCGGGCGAAGCGCGATAGCCTTCTTGTAAGTTGCTTCCGCATCGGCTACCCGGGACATATGTTCGTAAGCGCCCGCCATGCCTATGAGCACGTCGGGGTCGCGAGGATTGATGGTGAGCGCCTTCTGAAATTCCTGGAGAGCCAAGTCGTAATGCGCGAGTTCCGTGTGAAGGCGGCCCAGGGAGTCATAGGGTCCTGCCAGCTGGTCGTTCAGGTGGACGCTGCGATCCAGATTGGTGCTTGCCCGTTCGATCCATTTGGGATTGGGGTCCATTTTATTCTTGAGTCTGTAAGCTTCGCCGAGTGCCGCATACCCGATCGCAAACTGCGGGTCAGCCGCAACAGCGTTGTTGAGCGCGGAAATCGCCAGATCCAGATTTCCTGTCTTGTCATAGCGCTGCATGTAACCCAGCGCCATCAGATACGATTGGTACGCCGCTGGCGGCGCCTCGCCTGGCGAGCTACGTAGCACCTCCGGGGTCGTGTTAATGTCCATCAACTTGGCGATGCGTGCGACCGCTTCATCCTGGAGCATTTCTAGATTTCCGGAGTGGTCCTCCAGGGACGCGCTGCCGATTTGTCGCAGATTCTTGGCATCGATCAGGTTCACCGTTAGGTGGACATCCTGTCCCGAGCGCTGAAGAGTGCCCATCACCACCAGAGTAGCTCCGAGGTCCCGCGCCGCGGCCGACGGATCGTTGACCTTGCTGCTGTGCACGACGTTCGACGGCACTACCCACAATGATTGCTGACCGGCGCCGAGATTAGACAGCTTGCTGGTCATGGATTCCATCAAGCCCTGCGCCACGGCCTCGTTTGCCGGGTCGCTGCCAATGTTTTCAAATGGCAGCACGGCAACGTGATTCTGCACGTTGCGAGCGAACAATCGCGAGATCTCCGTGCGCAGATGGTCGGAAAACAGCGCCGAACTTGCGAGGAGGAGAATGGCGAGAATCACGCCGGTCGTGATCCGCGCCTTCCTGGATTTCCCCGCCTTCGTATCCCTTCCGGGCCAGAGTGGCTTGGAAGCATACTCTGCTGCCTGCTTCAGATCGCCAGCCGTCGCCGCGCCACTTCGTCCACTTTCAGATCCGGGCGTCACTCCTGAAGCAGAAATCACCGCGCGAGCCGCCTGCAGCTCCTCTCGGATCTCTTTGCCGCTGGCATAACGGTGTTCCGCTTCTTTCGAGAGCGCACGGTAGACGATCGGCTGCAAAGCGGGCGGCACTTCATCGATGCCGGTTGGCGCCTGATTTAGAATCGCAAAGGTCATTGCCGTGCCACTGTCGCGGTAAAAGGGGTGAATTCCGGTGTGCAGTTGTACGAGGATGACGCCGAGGGCCCACACATCTGCTCGCGGACCCACGGATTCACCGAGGATTTGTTCTGGAGCCATGTAGGGGAGAGTGCCGCCGATGTTACCGGAGAGGGTTGCATTGGTGGCCGCCATCCGGCGTGCTAAACCAAAATCCACGATCTTCGCCTGGTTATCTTTGGTAAGGATGATGTTTGCAGGCTTGATGTCGCGGTGAACTATATTCCGGGCGTGGGCTGCCGCCAGGCCGCTCGCGATCTGGATGGCCAGGTCGAGGGTGTCGTGAAGTGAAGGAGTGCCGCGGGAAAGGCGCTCGGAGAGCGTTTCGCCCTCGTAGTAGCCCATCGAGATGAAGTATCTGCCAGCGCCATCCTCTTCGAGGCCGTAGATCACGCCAACGTTGGGATGATCGAGCCCGGAAGCGGCGCGGGCTTCGCGCAACAAGCTGTCACGTTCGGTTGAGTTTGCGTTCAAATCTTCGGGCAAAAATTTGAGTGCGACCGTGCGTTGGAGTTGCTCGTCGAGAGCCTTATACACCACGCCCATGCCCCCAGCGCCGAGCTTCGCGAGGATATGGTAGTGCGAGATGTTCTGACCGATCAGAGAGGAAGAATCCGCCATTTGGCGCACATCTTAGGTTGCGGTCAGAGGCAAGTCAACGACACGACATGAAAGCGAACATTTGAGTGCCAGCCCTGACACAACATGAGAGGTCAAAAACCAGAGACGCCGGATAGGTGTCGAGAACAGGATTCTTGACTGGCCGAAAAGGAACGCCTGTAAAAAAAACCAAAAAAATCGATTTCTGGTTTTTGTATCTGTCCCAATTGAGACTGTGGGAATCCGCGCCAGGAGGCAGTCTCAGTCTCCGATGAGGCCAAAAGTGGGACCCCTGCGGTCTGCCGGGAAAGGTGGTTGATGGAACTTACGAAACTGGCTCCTTACTCTGCCTTCCGGACTAGATCGCTGAGCTTTATGCCCAGGGCAGATGCCAAAGCATTGGCAACTTCGATTCCCACGCTTACTTTACCTAGCTCGATTGAGCTTATGTAAGTACGGTGTATGTTCGCTCGCTCTGCAAATTTCTCTTGAGACAATCTACGCGCCTCCCGTTCGCGACGGATCGCCTGCCCAAAAGTGAGGCGAGAAAATCTGGTTGCCTTTGCCACGCCTCACTTCTATTATCGCGCAGACGATCAATCTACAGACGATCCTCTACAGGAGCAGCGAGTGCTCCCGGCACGATTGCGGCGGCACATTGTCTTAACTAGGACGACAATTTAAATGGTATTCCGATTAAACCATCACTTCGGCCTCGATGGCTCGTCACTTCTCCTTGCCATCGCTCTGTCTTATGCATTCTGGCCTTGCCGAGCGCAGACCATCCCTCCCCAGCAGCAGCCCACAGCGCTTTCGGGTAACGGCTTATATCAACGGTTGTCACCGTCCGTTTTCATAGTGGAAGCGATGGACGATAAAGGTTCCATCGTTGCGCTCGGAAGCGCGGTAGCGGTCTCGCCCAACGAGGTTGTCACGAATACGCATGTGATAGATCCCGGCACAAGGGTAAGGATCCGGCAACGAGAACAGACTTGGACTGCAAGAGTCGAACACGTCAGCCTTCACGCAGACTTATGCCGGCTCGAAGTACATGGACTACAGTCGCCTCCCGCCTCCCTGCGCCCGTCAAAAACTGTTGCGATCGGCGAGCAGGTATATGCCATCGGAGCCCCGGAAGGCTTAGAGTTTACAATTTCGGGTGGTTTAGTGTCTGGCATCCGACAGCTCAATGACGACAAAGTAATCCAGACGACTGCGGCGATCTCGCACGGATCGAGTGGGGGAGGTCTCTTCGACGGCCAAGGCCGATTAATCGGAATCACGACATTCATGCTTGTTGAAGGACAAAATCTCAATTTCGCACTACCAGTGGATTCGGTTTTAGAGCCGGTTACCGAGCAGGACTCCGAGCTAATTCGAAGGCACGCAGACGCCGGACTGACTTACAGCGAGGCAGCCGAAAAGTTCGGCTCCGAATCGATGTCTCAGTCTCTGGCTGCATCACGATCGGCGGAGTTGGTACTTAGAGCGACCCCATCCGATTGGAAGGCGCACTTCGAATTAGGAGAAAGCCTGCTCATTTGGCAACCGCACAGAGCAGTGCCCGAATTGAGAGAGGCCATACAGCTAAACCCCAATGATGCTGAGGCGCATGCCGAACTCGGCGTTGCACTGGGCAATGTTGGAGACCCGTACGGTGGAGCGCGAGAGCTCGAAGAAGCCGCGCGCCTGGCGCCGGACGATTGGAGTGTTCATGTGAGGCTGTTAAACACGCTCATCGACGACAGGGACACTCTCGACTCACTCCGCGAATTCAGAGAAGCTGCTCGATTGGGACCCCGATGGCTACGCCTAGAGACTGCTTGGCCGATTGCATATTCGATGTGGGCGGCGGGTGATGCAGACTCCGCATTGGACGCATGCAGTGAACTGATGCAGATGCAGGAATCAAGGGCCGATGGGCACTATTGTCGGGGGCAAATACTACACCTTGGAAAAGTCACAGATCACGTGCTAACCGTTTCGCCCCGGGATTGCCAGAGGGCCGCTTCTGAGTTCCGCGAGGCTATTCAAATGAACCCTCGCGAACCCAACTATCGTGCCGCGTTAACCTCAGCGATGGAGTTATGCAATTCAGATTCCAACGGTCCCAACTGATCAACCACCGGGTCGAGGAGCCGACATTCTCATGAAATCAAGTGGATTTGTCCGATCACCCGATGACGTGAATAAAAGTTGCGGCTGGGCCAAGAGGAATGCCAGTCTGACCGCCGCAAAATTTTAGTTTTCGATTCTAGAATTTCTTCATGTACCGTATCTCCGATAAAGGTTCTGTCCCAATTGAGACAATTCCGATGAGCGGACCTCGATATCCACCGCGCGCTGGAGCGCTACCTGAGTGCATTCTGCGGTACCAAGTGCTAGATTTCTGGCCATGCGCCGCACTGAAAGTGATACATGGAACCTAGTGGACGGCAGGTGGTTTTGCTGCGATGGCTGGCGGCTAATTCCCCACACCCGGGAAGAGGCCTCGGAGCAACGTCGAGCGCGAAGAGCCCTCACACCCAGGAGGAGATTCAAATCCCGCCCGTCTACTGATCTTCCAAGGTCGGGAGAGATATCTCACGAGATGAAGCGATTCAATCGCGAAAAAACTGATTCCTATAACGCCCAGCCCACGTGGTCGCTCCGCGACATTCAAATTGGTGATTCGAGTGAGCCGGTGCAAGTCGTAGAGGAATTTCTCCGCCTCGTGGAATTTACCGCCGCCGAATTTTGCTGGGCCTTGAATCGACCTCTAAAAAATGTAGACTGGAAGCGCCACAGCTGGAAGCACACAAATTTTGCCGAGATCGAACGGATTATCGCCGACGTAAACGCTGGGCGCTGGCTCCCGCCACAACTCGCGATTGATCAACTTGGCTCGTTCGAGGAGGCACAGGCACTTTTCCGAAGAGCCCAACAGGGTGAAGCTGGGGCTGTTGCGAGAATTGCCTCAGTGTTTCCGTCGCTGGAAGACAAGAACGACGCTGCCAGGCATCTCTTCGGACTGAACGACGAAGACGCAATACCCCCGATTCCATCCGTCCCTCAGCTGGCGGCACAGTTGGCGGAAATTGTGATCCGCAATCCGGATTCGCAGAAGGCGCATCGCGCTCGTCGCGACGCAAGCCTGCTGCTCTCGAAGCAGGCCGCAAAAGGCTCTCGACCTCAAGGAGGCCGACCGCCGTCACCGCATCATGAAGAAGTCGTCACCACGATCTGGATGATGTCGTATGCCGTTTGCAAGCAAGCGCAACAGGTTCTGGATTTTCTTCAGAATGCCGAACTAGATGAACAGAAATGCCGCGCTAAGATGGGGCAATGGTTTCCGTGGTTTTCGAGCCTCATGCAAACTGATTATCTTCGATTTCTACAAACTGGAACCACACAAAGCGCGTTAGCGCTTGCAGCGAAACTTTTGGCAATCAGCCCCAGCAAGATCGCAAAAATCGTGCACTCCTCTCGGTCTCTCTCCTAGTTTTCGCCATAAATACCCACATTGTTGCGCATGAATTCAGAACACATTGAGACGGAGAATACTGCTGCGGAAGACGCCATAGCGCATGTTGAAAGGAGAGTGGCTGTGGATTCAAGAGAATTGCTTAAAGAAAAGGAGGTCAGCGGTGAGTATGGTCTGTCGATCTCGTGGCAGCGGAAGATGCGCCGGCTCGGCGGCGGGCCACCATTCGTCAAGCTCGGGACGATGGTCAGGTATCGCCGTTCGGACGTTGAATCTTACATCGCGGCTCACTTGGTTAGCACTCAGGAATTGAAGGCAGAGCGATGAGAATCAAGCTAACCGACGCGTCGACTCGCGTCCAGGACTGGCTGAAATCAGCGCGCGCGTAGCGCGAAATGGGCTGGACATGATCATAGATTATGGATTGCTGCGACTCCTTTCACACCACCTAGCAGACCTTCTCAGCAGCGGACTGTCTGAGCACACGATTCGTGCGTGGCATTGCTATTCGATCGAAACGGACCAGCCATGGGTCATGAGTAAGCTTGGGTTCGGTCATCTTATGCCGCCTGCCTTGGCGCTACCGATTCTGGTTCCCGGCCAGAAGGAACCGGATCTGAACGATGTGATCCTGAAGGTGGACGAACCGCGGCGGGATAGTAAGGGCAGGATAATCAAGTACGAGGCGCGCAAAGGCTGCCGAAACCGGCTGCACGTGCCGCTTCCATGCCAATCCTCCTTATGTGACATCTCGATTCCACTCTGGGTCACGGAAGGCCAGAAAAAAAGTGAGAAAGCCGCGCAAGAAGGGCTATGTTGTATCGCGCTTCCTGGCGTTTGGAACTGGCTCGTTCGAATATCCACTGACACATCGTTTCCTTTGTCGGATTTCGACGCGATCGCGTTGAAGGACCGCGAAATTATCATTGCCTTCGATTCGGACAGCGCCAGCAATCCGTCCGTCAAACTCGCAAGCCGCCGGCTCGCTGAGTTTCTTGTCAAGCGTGGCGCATGTGTGTATTCCGTTCAACTACCGGAGCTAGACCATGCCACATAAGGGGAAAATCGGACTCGACGACTATCTTTGTGCACACTCCGTAACTGAACTCCTGGCGTTGCCCCGTCAGCGGGTTGAGACGGAACCAGATCTATCCGCGCTTATCGAGGAGCTTTCGCCACAGAGCGCCGCTGCACAGATCGAGCGTGTTCTGAAAGTCGCTGCAAATCTGATGGATCCGATTGAAGCGGAGCTTATCGCCAAAAGGATTGCCACTCGTACCGGATTACGGCTCGGTTTAGTGCGTGAGCAGGTGGCGTTCTACAAAATCCAACTGTCCGACGCCACGAATGAAAAGCAGCAACCACCAATGCCAGATATCGAGCAGGAAGAAGCATTGCGATTGCTGCATAGTCGCGATCTCCTTCAGCAATTCCTCAACGACACAAAGATCTTGGGATGCGTTGGGCAATCATCGGAAAAAACCACCATCAAATTGGCTGCAGCCAGCGGCCGCCTCTCCGAAGATCCGATCAACATCGTAATTAAAGGTGAATCCGCCGCCGGCAAAAACTTTCTACTGCATTCCGTCTTGGAATTTGAACCCCCGGAAGATGTTCTCGAAATCTCCCGAATGACCGCTAAGGCTCTGCAGTATCGTCAAGGCTCACTAAAACATAAAATCGTCGCTATCGCGGAGGTTCCAGGGTCCGAGGATGCGGATTACAGCATCAGGACCTTCCAATCTGAGAAAAAGATAAAAATTTGGACGGTAGAGAAAAACGCGTCTGGGCAATTGGAAACCCAAGAGCAGGAAATCGAAGGGCCAGCGGTATTCTTCCAAACTACTACCAAGCCCCACCTGCATATGGAAAACGAAACTCGATCCTTTGATTTATTCGTGGATGAATCCGAACAACAAACAGTAGAGATTTTTGCGGCGCAGACGCACCGCTACACCGATCCCATGCCTCCGGTAGAACGCGAAAGAATCTTGCAGCGGTGGCGAAACGCGTCCCGGCTACTCGTTCCGTTGCCCGTCCTGATCCCTTTTGCCGACCGGATAAAGTTCCCGACGAAACCCCTCCGGGTTCGTCGGGATTGGCCGCGCGTTCTCGGCCTCGTCGAGGCTTCAGCGCTCCTTCACCAACGTCAGCGGCTATCCACGGAAAAGAACGGACACCTCTATCTCATAGCGACCGTCGATGATTACGCGATTGCGCGGGAACTCGTCATTTCATTGCTGGAACCTGTGCTTTCGGGTGCTACACCCAAATGCAAGAGGCTAATCACGTGGGCTAAAACCGGGCCGGGTAAGTTCTCGAAAAAGGACGTGGATTTTGCAATGAACTGGTCCAGAAAAACGAGCTTGAAGTACCTTCGTGAAGCCAATGAGTTGGGCTGCATCGGAATGCACGCCGACAGAATTGCCAAAGCCGACGAGTTTTGGTTCGTGACGGACGTTGATTCACCCTTGGTCAACCTGACCGACCCCGCTGAGTTTGCCGATCACGTCGTCCCCGGCTCCACGACAGGTGATAAGTGACGACCTGTCAGCGCAATCGCCCCGGAATTGGCCAGCACAACGTGCTCCATGCTCGGACCTGCGATCGTCAGCGGGGTTGTTCTTCCTGGAGATGGCTGAAATTCCCGTTCTCCATGGGCAACCACCACTAAACGAAAGAGTTGTCGTGGATCTTGGAGCCTAGGAGGTGAACATGTCGATTGAAGACGTACTCGCGAGAATTGCTGCCAATGGTGGGTCGGGGAGTTGCGATGCCAAAGTTGTCGATCAATGCAACGCTGTGCGAAGCGGGGAGCCGGGATCTTCGATCCTGGATGCGAAAACGCAGATTTGGCTGAGAGAGATTAGAGCAAGTCCTTACTTTCGTCGGGCGGAAGAAGCTCTGGCCGAGATATGTAATCACGGGAACGACCAGTTGGGTGCGCTCCGCTACTTCCGGGCGGCTCTTCCCGAGCGAGCCGGGCAGCTGGAAGTCCTATGGCAGCGGATCAAAAAACTTTGGGATGAAGGTGCTCCCGTCGATGAATTCCAGGCGGCGCTTGACCAATGGGTTCAATTGCGCAGAGAGGCATGCGAATTATTTTCCCAGGCGATAGAAATTGAGGATGACGCGGCAATGGCCGCGAAACCGGCGTTGAACGAAGATGTCGAAAACGAAGATCTCGAATGAGTTCGCCGCGTGTGATTCCCATCAGTCGGAAGGGTCTTAGGAGTCCCAGAGTAGAGGATGACCAAGCGGACCTACTCAAGAGGCAAAATTTGCCGCAGAACGTGAAATGCGAGGCACGCTAAACGGAGGGAAAATGATCTCCAAATCTTCAACTCAGCATCAAGGTCTGGATGGGCCGACTCACGTTACTATGCACGGATGGTATGTGCCAGATGGGAAAACGCGAACCGGCACGAGGTGCGTCGTCGAGGCGTGTAATGGAGAGGCCGTGTACAATCTGTGCTTTCACCACGCGGTCGCGGGGATGGTGGTCGAAGCGGGGACAAGAACGTTCGTGATTGGTACCTGGCTCGTTGAGCGAAGGAATGCGTTGCGACTCATCACACTGAACGATTATGCGTTGGGTGAGCTATTCGGCGGCTGCGCAGGGTTCGAGTCACAACTGGCGAACCAGGGATACCGGGTGCTCGGGCTGATTTCTAGCCTGGAGGAGTTGGAAGCTACGCAGTTGCGGCATCCTGGACTCCAAATGACGCCGTGGTCCCCGGATCTCCCTGAAGGTGAGGATGAACCGCCTGCGGTGTTATTGGCGTGCCTCAACGGAATTTCTTATTGAGCAGTCCCAAATGAGACAGTCTTCCTTGGTGCAACGGAGGCCCTCCGCCCGAATCGGCGCTTGCAGAAGCAGATTTGTCTGGACAGAGTCACTTTAAAAGCCGTTATTGTAGGGAAGAATGGCTAAAAATCGCATCACGGTGCGCTTGTCAGACGGTCAAAATGAGCGTCTGCAGCGATCTTGTCGCGAAACGGGTCAGAACATCACTGAGATCGTCCATCAGGCGCTGGATGGGTTTATAGGTCCTGAAGCGGGTTTAGCGCCAGTCACTGGGTCACCCGCCCGTCTATTTCCGCCAGAACAGATTCTCACGGCTGTTCGGAAGTATTTCGCATGGGGAAGCGGAGACGCTCGACTGGAATTAAAACGCCAATTCACGGAGATTCTGGCATGTAGTTACGCTCTAAAAAAGACATTTCCGCGCACCGGTGGTATTCGAGAAGTGTATGAAGCGCTGAGGCCACTCTGCCAGTACTTTGGTATGGACTAGCGTCCGACGTTCTGGAGCGAGCCGATTATTTCTGGCGATTTTATGAATTATTGGAATGGACCCAACATACCCCGGACGTACCCAGGCAAACGTCTCCTGGTCGAAGAATGCGAAAAAGTCTCGATCGGCGCTGTTCAGAAATTACTCGGAAAGAAAATGTTGATTGCGGCAATTCGTCGGGCCGAGCCATTATCGCTGCCCGTTCCTGGCGGCTGTTTTGATTTGTGGTTCGTGGACCAACCGCATCAGCTTCCCGGAATTCGTGGCCGTTTACCATCCCTGGAAAGTGGATCCCGCCGGCTGTGGCTCCTGTGTCCGGGGTGCCGGAGAAAGGCAGCGAAACTGTATTTCTTTTACCTTGCGCCCGATTCACTTGCACTGTCCGACCTTTTATGTCGCGATTGTCATTGTTTGGTCTATCAAAGCCAGAATTGCGGCGATAATCGCTGGTATAAAGAATCGGCCCGCCCCTTGAAGCGTTTGTTACGTGAAAAACTCAAGTTGTTGGCACGGCCTCTCAGTCCTCGTATTGGGGTCCGGCTGTCCGAGATCGATGCTGAAGTCCGCATGTTGCGACAACGGGTGGCGCGGAAAACGCCACGTCGTAGCCAGGAGTCTCGCTACCGGCCTGCGGCGCGCGAGCGGCGAAAGTATCGAAATCTCGCATTGATAGAACAATCGGTCGACGGTCGGATGAACCGTTAGCGGCGCACTGCGTCGCAGATCCTGTTGTCTCAATTGGGACCGCCTTATTCGCCCCCAGCTGTCCGTTGAAGTCGAAAGTATGTCCGGGTTAAACTTGCTCGATTGCTGTCTCTTCAGTAAACTCTCATTCGTCACCGTGCTCAAGACAATCGAGAAGAATCGTCCTGAACCAGGCGCGCTCGTCCGAGTGCGTTCTCGCCAGTATTTGGTTGAAGATTTGACGCCTCCGACTGATGCGGCATCGCAGACATTGGTCAGACTTTCTTGCGTGGACGACGACTCACAGGGAACCAGCCTCGACGTTTTGTGGGAGAGTGAGGTTGATGCCCAAGTCCTTCGGGCTGCCAACTGGCAAGACATAGCCCGAAAGGGATTTGATCCTCCGGAGAAATTCTCCGCCTACCTCCACACTCTGCGCTGGAATTCAGTCACTTCGACGAATCCGCGTCTATTCCAATCTCCACTTCGAGCTGGAATTCAGGTTATGGCCTACCAGCTCGAACCTCTTCGGAAGGCCCTTCTTCTGCCGCGGGTAAACCTCTTCATCGCAGACGATGTTGGCCTCGGAAAGACAATCGAGGCGGGGTTAATCCTCCGCGAACTCCTGATGAAGCAAAAGGTGCGGAGCGTGGTGGTGGCGTGCCCTCCGTCGGTAATTCTTCAGTGGAAGGACGAACTAGAAAATCGCTTTGGACTGACATTTGTAGTGTTTGATCGCGATTACGTCCTTAGTCGAAGACAAGAGCGCGGATATGGTGTGAATCCCTGGACTACTCATACGCGTTTCATCATTTCCCACGCATTGCTTCGTGACGAAACGTACTCTGGGGAACTCCGGGACTGGCTCAAAGAGTTTTCCCCTGGTTCTCTACTCATCCTCGACGAGGCTCACAATGCCGCTCCGGCCAGCGGAGCACGGTACGCGATTGATTCATACTTCACACGCGTAATTCGAGACATCAGCCAACGGTTTGAACACCGACTGTTTCTTTCGGCGACGCCTCACAACGGTCACTCAAATAGCTTTGCGGCCTTGCTGGAGATCCTCGATCCTCAACGGTTTTGTCGCGGCGTCCCAGTAAAGGGACCAAAGCTCCTCGAACAAGTCATGGTGCGCCGCCTGAAGGAAGATTTGCGGCAGATTGAAGGTGGGTTCCCCGAACGAAAAGTTCACGAGATTGGCCTTAAGGGGCTACCAGCGACTACGCCAGAGCTTCGGCTTGCGGAACTGCTCTCGGACTACAGAGAGGCTCGCGAGAATCGCCTTCGGGACGCTTCTAAGTCGGTCCAAACCGCATCAGGGTTGGTGAACATTTGTTTGCAAAAGAGGCTTTTCTCTTCAGTTGAGGCTTTCGCGTTCACTCTCGATGTGCATCGCCGTGCCCTCGAGCGCAGGACTTCACAACCGTCTGGTTCGAGCAGCTCAACACATGAATCAAAAGAGAACCTCTCCTTACTTCTCTCGCCACCAGGTGGGGACGATGATCGTTCCGAGGTCCCCGAAATCGAAGTTAGCGAGGAAGAACAAGCTCAAATAGAGGCAGCGACGAAGCAGTCTCTCCTGACCGACAACGCTGGAAAGCAAGCGGTACAGCTAGAAAAAGAAAAGGCGATGTTGGAAGAGATGTCCCGGATTGCCGACGCTGAGCGCGGCAATCCAGATGCCCGAGTCAGGTGGCTTGTCGATTGGATTCGCAAGAATATGTCCGCGAATCTTCCACCCCTTGGCGAGGCCGCGCCCGAAGGCAGTTCCCCCGCCTGGAACGACCGTCGGATCATCATTTTCACCGAGTACACGGACACGAAACGCTATCTCGAACAACAACTCCGTTCAGCGATTGCCTTCACAGATCAGAGTGACTCGCGGATCGCGACTTTTCACGGAGGAATGGCGGATAAGACCCGCGAGGAGATTAAACGTGCCTTCAATACGGACCCGAAGAAGCATCCCCTCCGGATTCTGATTGCGACGGACGCGGCCCGTGAAGGTGTGAACCTTCAAAATCACTGCGCTGACCTCTTCCACTTCGATATTCCATGGAACCCAAGCCGCCTAGAACAGCGAAATGGGCGTATTGATCGCAAATTGCAGCGCGCACCAGTCGTGAATTGCTACTACTTCGTCTACGAGCAACGACCCGAAGACCGCGTACTTCATGTTCTCGTGCAAAAAACGAAAGTCATTCAAAAAGAGTTGGGGAGTCTCTCGCCCGTTATTGAAGCGAGGCTGAACAAGGGTATAAAACGGGAAGAGGCGGATCAACTCGCTAAGGAAATTGAGTCAAAGAAGCTCTCGGATTCAGAAGAACAAGCTGTGGCCGAAGAATTAGAATCGGTTCGAGAACGAAGAGAAACACTCTCGGCACAGATCGTAGAACTTCAAGATATTCTCTCGAAGTCGCAAGAGAATCTCGCTTTCTCAGAGCCCCACTTTCGAGGCTCAATTTCGTGTTCCCTCGAACTGCTGGGTGATAGTCGGCTTCAACCCATCGCGGGCTCAGGCGCTGGCCCTTCAGAATTGCCCCGTTGGAAATTCCCAGACCTTGACCGTCGCGCGGGGGCTGATCCTACTTGGGCGGACACTCTCGATACTCTTCGGATGCCACGCCGCAAAGATCAAAAGCTATGGGAATGGCGGAAGGACACGCCGGTACGCCCCGTGGTGTTTCAAAACACCGGCACGCTGGATGAAGATGTTGTCCAACTTCATCTTGAGCACCGGGTAGTACGCAGACTTCTGAATCGGTTTTTGACTCAGGGATTCGGTGACTTTGACCTTTCCCGCGCTTGCGTGAGCCAGACCCGTGATGCAATTCCTCGCGTGATTCTCATCGGTAGACTTTCACTCTACGGGCCGAGAGCAGCCAGATTGCACGATGAAGTCGTCGCCGTAGCTGCTCGATGGCTCGATCCAGCCACCCGAAAAGAAGCTCTGAAACCCTATGCAGATGAATCAGAAACCAAGACCCTCGAACTGCTTGAGGTGGCCCTTGCGACACCTGATCTCCACAACGTGCCAAATATCGTTAGCGATCGCTTTCTCCAAAGCGCTCCTCGTGATGTAGAAGAACTTCTCGGCCACCTTCAAAAGCGTTCGGAACTGATCGCACGCCAGGCTGGGGAAAAGCTCGCAGCACGAGGTGAGAAGGAAGCGAACGAGATGGCGGACATCATCCAGGGACAGCGCAAACGCATTCAGGCTGCTTTTGACGCCTACGAGAAAGAAAGGCAGATGCCACTGGCATTCGAGGGATTAAATGAAATGGAAGTTAGCCAGTTGAAGGCCGACCATCGCTATTGGCAGAAGCGGCTCACGGCGAGCGAGCAAGAACTTGTTCGAGAGCCCGCGCGCATCCGCGAGGGCTACGTCGTAAGAGCCAAGAGAATTGAGCCAGTCGGGCTCGTATATCTCTGGCCAATTTCGGGCTGAAGCAATCATGGCGACTGACTCAGAACTGCGAGCACACCACGAATGGTTGGGATATCTCCAGCCAGTGGGCCTCGTTGTCTCTCCCCCCGCGCTCGTGGCAACGCAGACGTATGTTCAGCGCAATATCATTCCTGAACAACAGATCCTGCTTGGATTGGTCCATAAAGAAAAGATTGCTATAGGACCGGATGGAGATAAGGAAGAACAGCCATTCATCCCGGACTTTCCTGAATTTTGTATCCAGTTCCTTGGCTGGCGATCTACCGACATTGCTGGAATGGAAGGCAGCCCCGAAATACCTGAAAGCCTTAGTATCGCTCTTCCCGACTATGGCGAGACTCTATCGCCGAACTTTGCAGCCCCTGATCCCGACAAGCCTGGCGATTGGATTCTTCTCGTCCAGAAATTGCCGTTCGCAGCAGATTTCGATTCCGCTGCGAAGAAAGACGACCGGCACTGGCATGCCACTCCTCAGGCGCGATTCGAGCGTCTTCTTCGAGAAACAAAAGTTCCGATTGGATTGCTGTTCAATGGCATTCAACTCCGGCTTGTCTACGCTCCCAGCGGCGAGTCCTCCGGATATCTGACATTCCCGGTAAAGGCGATGTGTGAAGTGGCGGGGAGGCCTATCGTCTCCGCACTCCACATGTTGCTCAGCGCGGAGCGTCTTTTCACACTTGAAAGTTCGCGCCGCTTGCCCGCAATTCTGCGCGAGGGCCGGAAGTATCAGAATGAGGTATCCACCGCGCTTGCAGAGCAAGTCCTTGCCGCGCTCAATGAACTTTTACGCGGCTTCCAGGCTGCAAACGACGCGACAAAGAATGAACTCCTCGGAGAAGTCCTCGCTTCTGATCCAAATCACGTCTACGGCGGTTTGCTGACAAGCCTGATGCGGCTTGTCTTCGTGTTATATGCCGAAGATCGCGGGCTTTTGCCAGCCGATCCCATTTACGTCAATTCTTATTCCGTCGAAGGTCTCTTTGAACGGTTAAGAGAAGATGCAGCTCGGTACCCGGACAATATGGACCAGCGCTATGGCGCGTGGTCGCAACTTCTCACTCTTTTCCGGCTTATTTATGATGGCGCGAAGTACGGCACAACGCGCCTTCCTGCCCGTCAGGGGAAGCTTTTCGACCCGGACGCATATCCTTTCCTCGAAGGGCGACCTTATCGCTCGCACCGTCAGGCCGGAGAACGACTCCAGCCACCTCGCGTCTCCGATGGAGCCGTCTATCGCGTTTTGACCAACCTTCTTTTGCTCGATGGGGAGCAACTTTCCTATCGCGCACTCGATGTGGAACAGATTGGGTCCGTATACGAAGCGATGATGGGATATGCACTACTTGTCGCTACAGGGCCGAGTGTCGGATTGCGTCCAGAGAATGTTGTCGTAAACCTTGACGAATTGCTTCGGACTAAAGCGGACGACCGTCAGAGATGGCTGCGCGAAATCGCCGGTTGTGACCTGACTGGACAGGCGTTAGAGCAGATAAAGCTGGCGAAGAAAGCGGAAGACCTCTTATCGGGATTGGAAAGAAGATTTCTGGACTTACCCCCTACGTTGTCCTCAAGGGAGGAATGTTTCTGCAGCCCACGGACGAACGCCGCCGTTCTGGATCGGACTACACGCCGCGTTCTCTCACCGAGCCGATTGTTCGAACGACCCTAAGGCCCATTTTTGAAAGGCTGGGCGAGCATCCCAGGCCGGAACAAATCCTCGAACTGAAGATATGCGATCCGGCGATGGGCTCCGGCGCGTTCCTGGTAGAGGCATGCCGCTTCCTTGGCGAGAAACTGGTTGACGCTTGGAACCACTATAAGGAATTGCCTACGATTCCGGCTGATGAGGACCCGAGTCTCTACGCTCGCAGGCTTGTTGCGCAGCGATGCCTTTACGGAGTGGACGTAAATCCCTTCGCCACCGACTTGGCCAAACTTTCGCTGTGGCTTGCAACTTTGGCAAAAGACCACCCGTTCACATTTCTGGATCACACCCTGCGATTTGGAGACTCTTTGGTGGGGTTCAGCCGGCTGCAAATAGGACAATTTCATTGGGACGTATCCCTACCGCACGACCGCGTACTCGGGCAAGAGCAGCTCGAAAAAGCGATCGACCGAGTAACGGCTTACCGTAAAGAGATTCTTGAAATGGCGGAGGACAACGTCGCAAGCATTCTACTAAAGCAGCAAAAGCTCGGGCTTGCCGACCAGGCTCTCGAAAGCGTTCGTTGTGCTGGCGATTTGCTTGTCGCGTCATTCTTCAACGCCGCGAAAGACAAGGAAAGGGACAAGCTACGCGGAAATTACCGCGATCTCTTCCTCAGCGCTTCACGTGGAAATGTTTCCGACCTGCAAGAAGAAACCAAGGTAGTAGACGATTCGCGCGGCCGCAAACTGCCCGTCAGACCATTTCATTGGGAAATCGAATTCCCCGAAGTCTTCGGGCGGGCCAATTCGGGTTTCGATGTTTTCATCGGGAATCCACCATTCATGGGGGGCCGGTTTGTCTCAGGAGTGCTGTCACCGGAGTACCTCGATTACCTGCAGGGAGCTTACCCCCAAGGTGGCGGTCAGACGGACCTCGTCGCGTATTTCTTCCGTCGGGCATTCTCCGAGCTTCGCGAAGGCGGAGCGATAGGCCTGATCGCAACGAATACGATTGCGCAAGGGGATACCAGGACAGCAGGTCTAAGTTGGATATGTATGAACGGGGGAACTATTTATGCAGCGACCAAACGGCTTAGATGGCCAGGTCGCGCAGCGGTAGTCATTAGCGTTGTTCACGCACTTAAAGGTTTTATTCCTCCGCCTTACTTGCTTGACCAGCGCGAAGTTGATTTGATCACGGCATATTTATTTCACACGGGTACCCACACCGCTCCTAATCGTTTGGTTACTAACTCTGGATTGTCATTTAAGGGGATGGAACCTTACGGCCATGGGTTTTTCTTCGACGATACTGATCCGAAAGCCACGCCCCTTTCCGTTATGCGACAACTCATAGAAAAGGACAGACGAAATGGCGAACGGGTCTACCCGTATCTGGGGGGGCGAGGAAATTCTAAGTAATCCGCTGCACCAACATCATCGCTACGTGATTAGTTTTGCCGAAATGGACCTTTCAGCGGCCAGGGAGTGGCCTGAATTGTTAGCAATTGTCGAAAACAAAGTGCGACCAGAACGATTGAAGAAAGCACCAGAAGTAGCCGCTTGGCCATGGTGGCGATTCTGGCGAGACCGTTCAGAGTTGAAGCGCGCGATTGTAAATGCAGAGAAGATGCTGGTACATCCCTTTACATCGACACATTTAGCGTTTGTTTTTGTTCCGACGAGAACAATAATTGGTTCTCCGCATGTCGTAATAGCTTTAAGCAGCTACAGTGCGTTTGCGAGCCTGCAATCAAACGCTCACGAGGTCTGGGTGCGTTTTTTCTCGTCTTCGATGAAAGATGATCTTCGCTACACGCCCACAGATTGCTTCGAGACTTTCCCGTTCCCGAAGGATTTTGAGGCAATACCGACCCTAGAGCTGGCAGGGCGCGAATATTATGAATATCGCGCTGCACTCATGGTGAATAACGACCAAGGATTGACAACGACCTACAATCGCTTCCACGATCCAGAGGAACGAGACCCAGCAATATTGAGGCTACGAGAATTACATGCCGCCATGAACCGTTCCGTCCTCAATGGATACGGCTGGACCGATATTCAACCGATCTGCGAGTTTCTTTTGGACTATGAGGACGAAGAAGGCGAAAAGAAGAGCGGGCCGCGCCGAAAGAGAAAACCATGGCGCTATCGTTGGCCGAACGAAATACGCGACGAAGTTCTTGCTCGGCTACTCGAATTAAACCGCGTGCGGGCCGAAGAAGAACAATTGAGCGGCGCAGCGGCTGAAGCTGTCGCTAAGTCCAGAGCGGATCGCCAGCCGCGTAAGAACAAGAAGAACCCAGCCATCGAAATGGAAAGTCTATTGGATAGCCTCCCTGAAGAAGGACAATCATGAAGTCTGTGGAAGTCCGTGAAGACCTCATCAATGCTCTACGGCTCGACCTCGTCGGGCCTGGACCGGGCCATCAACACGAAAACGAAATATTGCCGCAAGCTCCCTCGCGTTGGTATTTGACCGGCTTTCTTGTTCCTTATGAAGCCCCAGAAAGCCAGCGCCGCGACGCAGTCTCCGATGAACAGATTGACTTGCCCGGTATGGCAGGAGGCACAGACGATGACGAACGACCCGAACGCGCATCGGGACGGAAGGTTTTCCTTCCATCCTCACTTGGCGTGAGCGTCCTCGTTCCGGAAAATTGTCAGGTGATAAAGGTTGCGGCGTTCTGGGGCGATTACAGGCTCCTTCAGTCTAGTGGGGGGGCTGAAGGAAACGGAACAAGCTCACCCCCGGGTCGTGCACCTCAACAATGGCAACGAACGCAAAGAGTCTTTGATTTGGCCATTCCTATTCCTAAGTCAACAAACAAGCCAATTCGTACTGACATCCCGGAAAGCGGCGGCGTCAGAATCGTCACATCTGTTCGCCCCGTAAAAATAGACGGCGTTGGAAATACAGGGTCCTTACTCCCACCGGGAACTCGATCCGTTTCCATGTTTCTCGTGAACTACCGGCCCACCGCTCCGGATGAGCGCAAGGACGAAGGTTTCCTCTTTCAAGCTGGAATGACTCTGTACCCCGACCGACCGCTCGTGCCGCGCCCGGACCTTTGCGGGTTCGATTCAACCGACTCGGATGAGCGCGTGGCCGACCTGCAATTCCGCGATGTGTATGAGTGCGCGGTCGGCCATGGCGTGGCCACGACCGCAAAATTGGGCGGCCAAGGCGAGTGCAGCGAAGTCACGACGGAATGGATGCCAAGCGCGGAAGTGGAAAAGGTTGAGGCGGCGGAAATCAGGGACGTTGAGCTATCAATGGAAGCCCTTGCTGCTGCGCCTTCAGCCGCGGAAATGCGCACGAAACTCGCGGGCCTGATCAGCAGCTACAACGATTGGATTGCGGGCCAACGCGCAAAGTTGGATCTGCCGGCCAACCGCAAGGAAGTGGCTCTGAGCCTACTGCAACGAGCCACCTTTGCAAACCAACGGATTGAAAACGGCATTCAGGCACTCGAAGACCCAACCATTTTCGAGGCGTTCCAGATTGCGAATCGCACCATGGCGGCTGCCGCACGTCAACGAACTGCTCAAATTAAGAACATCAGCCCGAAAGATACCGACGTCCCCAAATGGAGACCGTTTCAGCTCACCTTCTTGCTGATGAATCTTCGGGGAATTGCTGAACCTGCATCCAGCGAACGGAACATCGTGGACCTGCTCTTTTTCCCCACTGGCGGCGGGAAAACCGAAGCTTATTTGGGTCTCGCAGCATTTACGCTCGTGATGCGGAGACTTCAGAATCCCGGCCTCGCATCGGCTGGCGTCAGCGTATTGATGCGCTACACGCTGCGTTTGTTAACCCTCGACCAGTTGGGACGCGCTGCCACGCTGATTTGCGCCCTGGAGATCGAACGCCAGAAAGACGTGACGAAGCTCGGCACTTGGCCGTTTGAGATTGGCCTCTGGGTTGGACAGGCCGCGACACCGAATCGCATGGGGCGCAAAGGTGACAATAACCGCGAATCCGCACGCGCCAAAACGATTGCTTATCAGAACAACGATAAGAAGCCCTCGCCAATCCCGCTGGAAAACTGTCCGTGGTGCGGGACTAAGTTCAAACCACTTTCATTTAGCCTGAGGCCAAATCCAGACGCGCCGACGGACCTAAGAATTGTTTGCGTTAACCGTGACTGCTATTTCAAGGGTGATCGCCCACTCCCTGTGATGGCGGTGGATGACCAGATCTATCGCCGCATCCCGTGTTTTTTGATCGCAACCGTGGACAAGTTCGCAAACCTTCCGTGGGTCGGGCAGTGTGGAGCGTTATTTGGAAAAGTGGAACGAACGGACAACGATGGCTTCTATGGTCCTTGCGATCTTGGTCGTGGTACCCGCTTGGAGAAGACGCCACTTCCTCCGGACCTGATCATCCAGGACGAACTTCACCTTATTTCAGGCCCGTTGGGAACGATGGTCGGCTTATATGAGACTGCCATCGACAAGTTGAGCTCGCGAGAGGTAAGCGGAAAACTGATACGTCCCAAGGTGATTGTCTCGACAGCGACTGTCCGCAGAGCGGAAAGCCAAATTAGCGCCCTCTTTGCGCGACAAGCCGTGGAAGTATTCCCTCCGATAGGTCCTGATAGAAGAGATTCCTTTTTTGCGATAACCCGTCGATCCACGGTCAAGAATGCTCGCCGCTACATCGGAATTGCGGCACAGGGGCGAAGCCTCAAAGTCGTTCTGTTGCGAACCTATCTTGCCTTGCTTAGCGCTGCGCAAAAGGCATATCTGGCTGACGGCGGGAATAAGAACCAGGGTAACGCCGCCGACCCTTATATGAGCCTTCTCGGATACTTCAACAGTTTGCGAGAGCTTGGTGGAAGCCGACGAATTGTCGAAGATGAAGTCAATTCGAGACTGACCAATTACGGGAACCGATTGAGAATCGGTGAGGCACAAGGCTCGTTCGCAAACCGCAAAATTGACTATGAAGTGGTGGAGCTAACTTCACGTGTCCCAACCAACTCCGTCGCAGATGCAAAGAGGCGGCTTGGATTGTCCTTCTACATGGACAAGCACGTGGATGTGGCGCTTGCCTCCAATATGATCTCGGTCGGATTGGACATCACGCGCCTTGGATTGATGGTCGTGCTTGGTCAGCCCAAAATGACGGCAGAATATATCCAAGCCACAAGTCGTGTCGGACGAGATGACGAGAAACCTGGACTCGTCGTGACGTTGTTCAATATCCATCGTCCCCGCGACCGATCCCACTACGAGCGATTTGAGACATATCATTCAACCTTCTATCGAGCAGTGGAGGCCACGAGTGTTACGCCCTTCTCTCCCCGTGCGATTGACCGGGGCATAGCTGCGGTAGTGGTGTCTCTCGCTCGACAAGATTGGAGCCCGCTTACACCCGCCCTCAATGCATCTGGGATCACGGCTGAGCGAAGCAATCTCAATTTTGTTTCGGAAACGCTTGCGAGTAGGGTTGAAACGTTTGATCCGAAGTTGTCCATCGAAGACCGCACTGCGCTTCGCCAAAAGCTAAAGGGCCGAACACAGGACCTGCTCGATGAATGGAGCAAGATCGCGGAGACCAAACGCAATAGCGGTTCTGGGCTCCAATACAACGAGAATGAAGGCATTGGGGCACCGGCGCTCTTGTTCGACCCGCTCGATCCCGAGCTTGCAAAGCAACCGGGAGGCGCATCGAATTATAAATTCAAAGCGACGCGATCACTCCGAGGCGTGGAACCGAGCGTCAATCTTTGGGTTAAACAGCTCAATGGAATTGAAGTTGAACCAGACGAGGACGCCGAATGAGCGGTCAACGACCAGTTCGTCCTCATGGGCAGATTCGACAAAGCCAGATACTGACGACTTTCGGACCGGGCGCGATGGTTGATTTACCCAATCATGCAGTTCTGATTGGCGGTCTCGACAACTGGACCGACGAAGGCCGAAAACCCGTATATGAAGAACGGCTGATTGCAAAGCTACAGAAATTATTGGATGTGCCTACCCTTAACCTATTTACTCCGCCGATTGACCTACAAGACCCTTTTGGAGCCAAGACTGGAATCACCGCCTGGTTGTTCCCTGAATGGTTCATTGCCCAATATGAAGAACCTTGGGGAGATCAATTTCGTTCGAGACCTCTTCTACACCGGGAAGCGTTGGTCAAAGCGCAATTCCAAGGGCGCGACAAGAAGAAGTATGCTGTCACACCCATACGTTTTGTCCAAGCCTGCGTAAATGGGCATATAAGTGACATCGACTGGTACGCATTTGTTCACAGAGGCCGAACAGCCTGTCGAAGACCATTGTGGATGGACGAACGCGGGACCAGTGGTGACCTCGCAGATGTGTTCGTGCGTTGTGAATGCGGAGTCCCTGCCCGCTCCCTCGCGGAAGCAGCAGAAATTCCGGAGAAGCCGCTTGGTTTTTGCAAAGGGCTTCGCCCGTGGCTCGGAGCAACTTCAAGGGAAGATTGCGGGGGCACGGGTGGAACACCTGAAATTAACCGCTTACTTGTGCGGTCCGCCAGTAACGCTTATTTTCCTCAAGTTCTGAGCGTTATTTCTATTCCAGACAGGGATTCGCTCCTTCGAAAAGCGATAGATGTGATTTGGGATGATTACCTGCTTTACGTGGAATCCCTCGAAGATTTGCAGAGGGAACGTCGGAAGGCGAAAGTCTTCGCCGTGCTCCAAGATTACCCAGATCAAAAGATTTTTGCTGAGATCCAAAGGCGGAAAGGCAGGAAGGAGGAAGAAAGGAAGAGCATCAAACAGGCAGAGTTTGAAATGCTTCAATTGAGCCAAACTGAGATTGGGGATGACCTGCCAGACGGGGACTTTTTTGCTAGGAGTGTGGCGCTCAAGGAGCCCCGGACAGGTTATCTTTCGAAAGTGAGTCGGGTCGTCCTTGTGCACCGCTTGCGGGAGGTTATCGCCCAAGTTGGATTTACACGATTTGAATCAGCGTCTCCGGACATTGATGGCGAACTTTCTTTGGGCGTTACTCGTGCAGCTCTCGCCTATGATCTATCTTGGCTACCGGCAATTGAAAATCGCGGCGAGGGCATTTTCATTGCCTTCAATGAAGACGCTCTAAACGATTGGCTGTCGCAACCTCAAGTGAAACAGCGCGGGCAACAACTGCTTGAGGGATTTAATGAATGGAAAAAGCACCATGCAGACGCATTGGATGTATTCCCCGGACTGAAATACGTCCTCCTGCACTCGCTCTCACACCTTCTCGTCAGTGCAATCTCGATGGAGTGTGGTTACTCTGCGAGTTCAATTCGCGAACGAATCTATGCCAGTTCAACCGGGCATGAAATCCTCTTGTATACCGGGACTCCCGATTCAGAAGGCACGCTGGGAGGGTTGGTTCAGGCGGGACGTAGAATCGAAGCTCATTTGCAGAATGCCGTCGATCTCGGGCGACTTTGCTCGAATGATCCGGTTTGCGCTCAACATCCGCCAAATAGCGTACAGGAGGAGCGTTTTCTTCATGGGGCCGCATGTCACGGTTGCCTACTAATTGCAGAGCCATCCTGCGAGCGGCGAAATGAATTCTTGGACCGGGCCTTGGTAGTTTCCACCGTTGAAAATACGGAAGCTGCTTTCTTCATCGAGGCCTGAACATGTCCCGATTGCTGCGCGATTTGGCATACGGGAATCTCGTTCAAGTCGCTGAGGCTGTCGAGACCGGCAGGCTTGCTCCACCTTTCAGCGGGTTCTCTGTCAGCCGCCATGTGCCCGGCGAGCTGTGCGACCAAGTTGCTGGAGAATTGAACCGCCTTTATGAATCCGGTATGCAAGTCCAGCACCTCGCGTCTCTCCTCCATGCTCTTGCAGACGAGAGATTGGCCATCCAGAACGCAGATCGCAGTGTCCAACTAGTTTGGAGCGGTCCTGAGGTTCCCGGCGCTCAAAGCCGAGATACAGGAGTTCTTGTGGGCGAGTTATTTTCGTCAGCAGAAAAAAGCGTCCTTGTTGCTGGCTTTGCGGTAGCGCAAGGAAAACGAATTTTCAAGGCACTTTCTGATCGGATGCACGAACTGCCCGACTTGCAAGTCCGTATGTTTCTGAACGTGCCTAGACCATACCGGGATTCGACTCCTGAAGCGGAGCTCCTGATGCGATTCGCGGACAAATTTCGGCTAGAGGAATGGCCGGGCCCCAGGCCCCCGGAGGTCTATTATGATGGGCGGGCCCTAGCCTTGGGCGCTTCTGAACACGCTTCCCTCCACGCGAAGTGCATAGTCGTAGATGAACATAAAGTCTTGGTGACATCCGCCAACTTCACCGAAGCTGCCCAGATGCGAAATATTGAGGCAGGAGTCCTCATCGTCGACTCAAACTTGGCTCGATCCTTAATTAGGCAATTCGAAGCGCTCATCAACAGCGGTTTGCTGCACCGACTGGCCGGCCTGCAGTGAGCGTCGAGAATGTAGAAGCTTGTGATTTCGGATCTGCTCAACGAGGCTAGCGGCCGATCCTGGTTCTCACCGCTTCCTTGCACCCGTCTCGATTGGGACACCACGCGGCCAAAATGTCCCTACCCTCGAAGCGCGCTCGCTGCTCCGTCGCCTCCAACCGTGACGGCCTCTTGAAAGTCATTCTCACCAAATAGGCTGAGAGCACTATTCGATCCTCTGACGGCAACTATGAGATTTCGCTTGCTTAATTACCTATCGTTAGGTTATGACTACGACATGTCAAACGTGTCGCAGGCCGCAAGCCTATTGGGCCGTCGCAGCGCCCAAGTCCGAATTCAGAAGTGGGGCCAAGAAGAATTCGTCCGCCGAATGCGCGAGTGGGGAAAATTGGGCGGACGACCTCGAAAACCCAAGCAGGCTGCCCGGCGGGGATCGAACAAGTGAGAAAGCTGAAAGGAGTAGATTCCGATGCTTTATAAGAGGGGACGATCCTGGTCGTACAAGTTCAAATGGACCGTTAAGTCCAATGACGGGAGTCGAGAAACGTTTGTCATTCGGAAAGCGGCGCGCACTAAGAACTGCCGGAAGGCCCAGGAAGCCGAAGAGGAACACCGACGAGCGATTCGTCTGGGACTAGTTCACCCGCGCGATCCGTGGCCGAAGCCGCCAACTCCACAGGCACCGTCACTGCGAGTGTTCAAAGACCGCTTCATTGACTACACCAAACAACACACGAAGCCGAGTACGGCAATTTTCTATGAGGAGTGTATCAACAGGATTCTTAGGTTCAGTCGCCTTTCCGAGGCCCCGCTGACGGCCGTTACCGGGGAGCTGGTCGCGAAATACACAACTTGGCGAAGGTCGCAGGCAAGTGGAAATTCGGTGTCCTCGATCAATGCCGAACTGCGTACGCTGCGACGCATGTTCAGTCTCGCTGAAGAATGGGGAATAGTGGAAAAAGCACCTGCCATTCATGAGTTGCCAGGACAGAGGATTCGCGACCGAGTGATCAGCTTTTACGAGGAAGCGAAATACTTGGCCACCGCCTGTCCAACCTTGCTTGGCCTCGCGGTTCTTGCGGTTGACACGGGACTTCGGCCGGACTCAGAGTTATTCCCTTTGGAATGGAAAAACGTTCAGCTTGAGTCTACGGAAGGCGCTCCGTCCGGCTGTCTTCACGTGGGGTCTGGAAAAACTGAGAACGCCGTGCGCAACGTACCTTTAACGCCACGGGTCAAAGCCATCCTACAAGCTCGCCATTCCGGGGACCCACGCGGTCGGTTTGTGTTTCCTGGATCGGGACGCAGTGGGCACATCACAACCATCCAAAACGCCCACCGGCGTGCAATTAAGAGGGCGAAGCTCGCGCACTTCGAGTTCTATTGCTGGCGTCACACCTTTGGCACTCGCTGCGCGGAGAGTGGTATGGACAAATTTTCGCTCGCACGTCTGATGGGCCACAGCTCGCCACGGATCGCAGAGCGTTACTACATTCACGTCTCAGAGCGACATGTGAACGTGGGTTTCGAGCGCTTTGTGGAATACCAAACCACGAAACAAGCTGAGGAACTTCAGCCGGCGACAAACACAATTCAATGAGTCCGCTTGGACCTCTGGCTGCGGTTAGGGGGCACAAGGCGGGGCACAAGCAGCGGGAAATCAACGGTAAAGCATTGGCAGCACAAGCGAAGTGTTCATATTCTCAATCTGGAAACCCGGGTTCGATTCCCGGTACCGCTACCAACCCTTCGTAAGTGATTCATTAGACCACGGTTGATAGCCTGCCTTGGGCTTGTCCCAAATTTGTCCCAAAACGTCGAGGCTTTGCCCTGAAAGCGAGTATTGAAACAGGGTATGGCTAACACGACTGTAAGCATTCGAGAAAGGATCAAGATCGAGGGACGCTGGCGTTGGAGTTGCAATCTCCGGCCCCCGGAAGACAAGGTCGCACCCTCCGAGGCGGAGCGAAAGGGCAAGTTCTACTTGGTCTGGACGGAGGGGGGCAAGAAGCACGAGCAGAGGGTCAAACGAAATTTCGAGAGCGCCGTGAAGGCTGCAAGGGCGAAAGAGCGGCATCTGGAAGACGCCGCCGATGGCTTCGAACGCCCGGACCCTCTGAAGAAGAAGGCTGAGCGAGTCACGATTGCGGATGCCATCGAGACTCGGCTGCATAGCATCGAGGTCTCATTTGAACCGGACACATTGAAGTCACACAGGCAGGCTCTTCGGCAGTTTGAAAAATGGACAAAGCGACACTTTGTGGATGAAATCGACCATGACCACTTAATGGAGTTCCGCAATTGGCTGATGAAGGACGGCAACGAGCACAGGTTCCTGAAGAACCCCGGCAACGACAAGCGGACCGCAAATCGGAAGGCCTCGCACGTAAACCAACTGGTCAGAATCACTCTCGGTCTGCCCGAGGGGAAAGGCCCAATCAAGAAATCGGAACTGGGAAAGATCAGGCGAATTGGTCCAGTGAAAATCTATTCGGCAACGCAAAAGGAAACGTTCTTCAGGAATTGTGAACCTTATGAAGAGTTGCGTTTCAGGACGCTGTATGAACCTGCGTTTCGAAAAAAGGAGTTGGTCTATCTGGAAAAGGAAGACGTGCTCAGAGATCGACAAATGCTCCGTGTGCAATCCAAGACCCGGTACGATGAGAACGGAAACCTACTTTACAAATACAAAGCAAAAGCTTCCTCGGAGCGAGAAGTCCCAATCTCGAAGGAGTTAATGGAACGAATCGCGGCGCACATAAACGATCCGGCGCATCCAAAATCCCGGCTTGTTTTCTGCACCAGCACAGGCCGCCCGGACACCCATCTGTGGGACAAGATTCAGGTAATCGCAAAGCGAGCGGGAATGGGCGGCTTCGATCTAAAAACGTTCAGGGCGACACGAGCGACTGAATGGTTGCGGCCGAAATGGCTAGGTGGATGGGGCTATGACGTTCCAACCGTTCGTGACCTGTTGGGGCACGACGAAGAATCGGAGAGCATTTGGTCGTATGTCAGTTCGATAGCGAAGGAAGTCCTTATTGCGGAGATGAACAAAGAGGAGAAAACGGAAGAGCCCGGCAGAAATAAACTTGTCGCTCCTAAAACCGCGAAGGTCATATTGAGCGATCCCAGTGCTGTCAACGTAACGGGGACTCCCTCTATTTGACCCCTGCAACCCGCGTAGCGACTCGGCTTACTTCCGGGACCGTCCGAGGATGCCCCTGCCGCACATCATGCGACTGGACGGCTGCCGGGACGTCAACTCCGTCCAACGGAACCCTGAAAAGGTATCAATTAGCTGCCCGCCTGTAATTCGAGCTTAGAAAAGGTCAAATTAGCTACACGCTCGGCTTAGCCCATTCACGGCGTGGCGATTCTGAATTTTTCCCTTCGCGGCTCCCTCCGATGTCCCCGCGTCGGCATCCAACGATAAGTGAGTCAAGCCACGCCGACGCCGGAGGGATGGTCGGTAAAATAAGCTGGCAGCGACGCCTAACACGCACTGGAGTGGGAAACCACCGCCGCGCTTGATCGCGCAGGGTTGCCTGACACCGCTAAATTGTTGGGTGCAGGCACAGGGCAGCAAAGCTCCGCACAGGTTGCGGGGTGCGAGATCGCGAAACAGAAGCAGCCCGGCTCGGAAGTTCGAGTCGTAGACCAACGGAGAATCAACCGAGGCGGTCGCGAAGTCGCAGGGAGCACGAACCCCTGCCACTCCGCGACCGCCTTTTTCTTTTTGGCGTAAGCCCCGACCGCAAGGCGGGCAGCCATAGGAGATGAGCGAAATGACAAGGGCTAAAGGTCGGAAGAATGCGAGCAAGGAAACCCTGCCCGGAACGGAGGGTTACGAGGTTACGACCTCTGGTACCGCAGAGGATATATCCACTGGCTGTACGCTAATCGCTGAACTCGAATCTTACATCACGTCTTATGTGACGTTTGAAGAAACCTGCCACGCGCTCGTCATCGCGCTGTGGCTAATGGCTACGCACGTATGGCCCGCCTTTGATGCTTTTCCTTATTTAGTCGTCACGTCGGCAACAAAGCGCAGCGGCAAGACTCGCCTGCTGGAGCTTATCTCCTTCGTTGCATCGAACTCACGACTGGTCGCTAATATCTCCCCGGCGGCGCTCTACCGCACGATTGACGCGGAAAAACCGACCCTCCTCATTGACGAGGCTGAGATGTTCTCCTCAGCCAAATCAGAATACCGATCCTTGCTGAACTCCGGATACCGCCGTGGTCAAACCGTGAAGCGGCATGACGGCGACTACGAGACGTACTGTCCGAAAGCATTCGCGCTGATCGGCGACGTCCACGACACTCTCCGCGACCGCAGCATCGTTATACAGATGAGACGCGGCGAACCCGCACGCCGCTTTGTCTACGCCGCAGTAAAGGAAGAAGGAGCCGCCCTCCGCGAAATGATTAATGCAACGGTCTCTTCGAAAGCCGAAGAGATCGCACAAGCTGTACGCAGCTTCGAGGGACTTTCGTTCCTGACGGACCGCGACGAGGAGATATGGAGTCCGCTCTTCATCCTCTGCCGTTTGATATGCCCGGATCGCATTAATGAAGTGACCCGAGTCGCTGCCGACATTTCTGCTGCGAAGACTGCGAAGGCGAGGAGGTACTCGGAACTCGGGGAAGAAGAAGACAGGTTGCAGGAAGAAGAGTACGCGCTTCGCCTGCTAAGGGACATGCTTCACGTCATCGGCGATCAGAAGCAAATCACTACACAAGAATCCATCACGAAGTTGCGCCAGATTCCGACGTCGCCGTGGCGGCGTTTTCGCGGCGACGGTCTTAAGGATGGAATAGAGGGAGCGATGGTTGTGGCTGGACTGCTCTCACGGTTCGGAGTCAATTCCTCCACGATCCGCATCGCTGCGAAGAATGTTGGCACAGGCTCGACGGCTAAGGGCTACAAGCGCCGTGCCTTGCTGAACGCTCTTGCAGGAATCAACGGGTCAGGCAGCGTAACAGTTCGTGCCTCCGCCGATACAGAGCAAGTTCCCAACGCCGGGCCTTCGGAGTGAATGAATGAAGAAGCCGAAACGCCTTTCGGAAAGGCGTCCGTTGGGGATGACCTCCCAACGCTGATGAGGGCGAAAGCCCCACGGGCAGGTCTAAGGAGAAAAGCAATGGCAAAGCTAAATAAAAAATTCGATGATCTGGCGGAAGCGCACAATGAGCCACTTGAGGAAGATCAAGCTCCACGAAAGGCTGATCGGGACGCCACTCCCATACTCCCGATCAGCGTTTGCATCAACGTGGAAGCCGATGGCAAGCTCTCAGCCATAAGGTTCTCGCCTGAAGCTGCTGCGAAGATTTCCAGAGAAAGAGGTTTGGACGATGACCTCAGTTCAGAGAAGAAAAAAGCCAAACTTCGCAAGCTGCTCGACTATGACTACTCCAGCCTGATTCAGCGTGGCGTCGTCAAGCAGAGGACGCACTTTAACCGGGTTGCGTCGTCTTATTTTCCCCACATGTCGGCTGTGCGTGCCGGAGGCAAGCGCACACCAAGTGAACTTTTCGCCGATAACAATCGGTTCCCAAAAGCGATGGGGAAGCGTGGGAAGCTGCGCGAACGCAGTAAGCAAGAACGGGAAGAGGAAACGAACACCCCAAACATTTTTCATCACTATTTGCCACCGTCAGTCCTCACGCGATCCAGCGTGCAGAAAGCGGTGCGGACCTATTCTGGCACGCAGGGCGTCAGCAACTTCAGCCCGGTTGCTGCCGCTGCGATCTACTACCGCTTGCTGCCGGAACAGGGCGGTGTGACGTGGGACATGTCATGCGGCTGGGGCGGCCGGATGCTGGGGGCTCTCGCCTGCAAGAAAGTCCACAAGTACATCGGCTGCGACCCAAGCACCGAAACACACAAGGGGCTTCTGACGATGCGTGACGAACTCTTGCCGATGGCGCGGGACATGGACCGCAATCTGGAGATTGAACTGCACAAGCTGGGAAGCGAAATGATGCGCCCAAAGCTGGAGCCGAACTCGGTTGATTTGTGTTTCACCAGCCCGCCCTATTTTGCGCAAGAGGAGTACTCGCAAGAAGAGACGCAGAGCTACAAAAAGTTCCGCACCAAGGAAGAATGGCTAACAGGTTTCATGGGGGCGACGCTCGACAACTGCAAGTATTGCCTCAAGCTGGACGGCTTGCTTGCCGTGAACATCGCCAACGTAAGTTCCCATCCGACTCTTGCCCGCGAATTCGTGGAGTATGCGGAGGGCCACGGATGGAGGCTTGTCAAGACAATGAAGCTGGCTCTCAGCAGCATGGTAGGCGATGCAAAGTACAAGCGCTGCCGGGGATGCCAGCGCCTGACCGGGAAAGAAACCGGACTCGACCCCGTCGGCCCAACTTTCGGCGGCAAATGGAAGAAGTGTCCGAAACACAAGTTCAAGCGCGAGCCGATCTTCGTGTTCAAGAAGAAATGAGAACGCTCTGAAAGCGCCCGGCAGGGGCGGGAACAATTTATCGGCACCAACGAGAGTTAGAACCAAAAGGATGCAACACACGCAATAAATCAGTCGGCGGACTGTAAACGCAAAGGAACCAAAATGAAAACAACAACGGTATCGCAAGAAGTTAAATCTGAATTCCTTCTGCTTGTGGACAAGACGAAGGAATTCTATCTCAGCAATCCAACCAGCGAACTAAAGACATGGATTTTCCTGACTGCCGAGGACGAAATCCAAGCAATAAGGAGTTGGAGCGCCGAATTGCAAGCCCTCGAATACCCGGCGTCGAAGAGCGGGGTCGATCTCACCCAGTGGCGGCTTGTAGCAATTGTGGGTAATGACACGCCCGGTTTTTGCGGTCGCTTGAACGCAGAAACGAATGAACTGCTGGGTGATTTAGCCGAAGCGTGGGAAAAACCCGTGAGTAAAGTGTATTACAAGCGTCCGGCGCAAAAAACCGTGCGTAATACATAGGAGAAACGATTATGAAGGGACCGATGAAATTGATCGACGTGAGTTCTGGACTGATGGAGTGCAAGATTTGCGGCTCACGGCATCACGCAAGCCTTCAGTCCGGGTCAGAGCGGGCTGATGACGTTACTCGCTACCACAGAGGCAGCTATCAATGTAGCTGGGAACAATGCCCGTCCAACCAGAAAGAATGGGACGAGCGCAAGCAGCGATACGTCAAGCCGAATTGGCGGAAGTTGGTGGAGGTTGTGGCTGCATAGTCCGGCGCTGCGAATGGCGTACAGGCTACTCTTCGACGAGCGTGTATGTCCCACTACTTTTTGATTTGGAGGGGCAATGGGGCAAGCTAAACGAAAACGCTACACAACCGCGATGCACGAAGCAAGCCATGCGGTAGTCGGTCTGGACTGCGGGCGCAGGCTGGTACGGTGCTCGATTGTGCCAGAGGTCGCTTTCGGTGGATACGGGCTGGTGGTCGGCTCAACCGAGTGGGAGCCTATCGGCGACGGCACGGTGAATGTGAGCGAACTGGTGAAGATCGCATTGGCTGGCAAAGCAGCAGAAGAGCGAATGCATAGGAACCCCGGGGAATCCGTTCGATCTGATCTGGCACTCATCTACGCATTGGCATGGTTGGTAACCGTCTGTTCCGAAAAATTCACGCCCCACGCCCGACTGATTCGGTCGCTTACTGGCATCTACTGCGAACATCCCCACAAGGTGCCGCCGCGTGCTAAACGGCTGGCGGATGAAATGATCTCTGACCTGCTGCCGGAAGTGCGGGACATCTTGGAGCGACGCTGGCACGACGTGGAGCTAATTGCTGGACTGCTGCTGAAACACGGGCGAATCACGTCAGAGATGATTGATGAGGCGTTGCTCTTAGAGTCTGTTGAGCAGGAAGGCGTTTCCAAATGAAAACCTCAAAGAAGAAAAAGAAACGCAAGCAAACTCTATGCCGCACTGCTGATGAAGCCATTCTAGGTCTCAGCGTCCAGCAACGTGACCTCTTCCCCGCCAACGTTTTCGGAGCCGTCGCGGGCCGCCATCGCGGCGCTCATCTTGCGCATCTTGTCGAACTGGAACTCCTCCGTTGCCCGCAGAGCGCCAGCCTCCCGCGCCTCGCCCTTGAGGCGGTTGTCGATCATGATGTCCTCCATCACATGATCCCAGTCGCCGACGAAGCCCTGAAGCTCCGAGCACCAGTAGCCGCGCCCGTGTTTTGCCCACGACTTGAGGTGGTCCTTGCACGACAAGCGGAATCGGTCGCTGTGGACGAACCCGATCATCCAAGTCGCCGGGCGCTCGCAGCCCCCGATGCCGCCCCACTCGCACCTCGGTCTCTGTATCCCCATGGCTATTTCTCGTAGTTCCCGAGCAGGAGCGACAAGTCGGCGTAGAGCAGCGCCTCGTGCATACGCCTGATCGCGATTTCGCGCTCGGCGTTGGGCGGGCAGTTCACCATCAGCGTGTCCGCAGCCCGCCACAGCACGCTCGCGAACCGCTCCATAATCGCGAGGCGCTCGTCCGGCTCGCCGTCTATCGTCTCGTCCGGCGTATAAATCCTGTGCTTCGCCCGGAACAGCCCGCTCAGGTCGTCTTTGTGCAGCATTGTTGTTCCCCTCGACGGTAGCTACTTTTGTGCAGCCCCTACTTAAGGTTCGTTAGTGCAATTTTGAAAGCAACAATCGCTGCAAAACCGACTATGTACATCTTAGATATGAGGTCGGACGCGATAAGGCAGTTGTTCTGTGAGCGCTACTCGGCTGGGGTTCCGTACAGGGACATCTGCCGGGAGCTTGGGATCAGCCTGCGCACGGCTGGCAATTGGGCGGGGGAAATGGGACTGCCTCGGCGAAAGGGCGGCCCGCGCCGACAAAGGTGGATGCCGAGCAGTAAGCCGAAAATCGGCTGACTTTGGGTATCTATAAATGTCGAGGGTCTTGGAGACAAGATCAGAGCGCGGGGGTGGTTGACCTCAATCCTCACCATCCCCGCAACGCTTCCCTCGACCGCCCTTCGACAAGGCGCAAGAGGATGAGAAAGCAGGATTGAGATGATAGAGACCAATCCGAAAAAGCTGAACCTAGCCGCGCTCCTCGAAGAGGACGCCGCGCCAACGAATCCTCGAATCTGCTACAAACCGGAGGGCGGCAACTTTGCGCTGCCGGGCGACGCATACGGTGCAAGATACGGCATCAAGCGCCCGATGACCGAGCATGGCGTCAAAGATGCCACTGGCGGCGAGAGGCTGATCCGCGAGTGGCGGTCCTACTTCAAAAGAGCCGACGATGCGATGGAATCGGTCGAGCGCAAGCTGTTCGGGGGAATATGAGCAACAGGTTCGACAGGGAAAACGCGGAGATCGCGCTGAACGTGTTGGCGAAGGGCAAGACGCGGACTTTCGAGATTCGCATCCCGAAAGCCGGGCGCTTCGGCACAATCAGCGGCTACTTCAACGGCTTCGTCGCACTCGCGGATTCACTCGCCACTCTGGACAAGGGCGAATACGAGGGCTGCTACATTACGCTCAATCCCGTCAACCCGGCGCTGCTGGCACGCGCCAACAACCAGTTCAAAAACTGGTCGCAGTCCACGACCAACGACGCGGACATCGCCCGGCGCGAATGGATGCTGGTGGACATCGACCCGCAGCGACCAACCGGGATCAGTTCCACGAATGAGGAAAAAGCCGCCGCGAAGAAGATGGCAATCGAGGTACGCAATTGGCTGCGGGAACAGGGCTGGGCAGAACCAGTCGTGTGCGATTCGGGAAACGGATTTCATTTGCTTTATCCCATCGACCTGCCCAACGACGAGCTTAGCCGGGACATGATCAAGGGATGCCTCGAAGCGCTCGCCGACAAGTTTGACACGCCCATCGTCCACATCGACCGCAAGGTCTACAACGCGGCGCGGATCGTCAAGGCATACGGCTCCGTGGCAAGGAAGGGCGACTCGACCGACGAGCGCCCGCATCGCACGGCGAGGATGTTCGCCCCCCCGGCGAAATTGGGCGAGGTCACGCTCGCGCAGCTTGCGGCTGTAGCCGACCTGACGGAAAAGAAGCAGCAGTCGAAGAAGGCAAGAGCAGCGCACGCGGAGGGACCGTGGACTGAGGACGACCTGCTCGATCTGTTCGAAGCCGCTGGCTGGCAGCACCGCGACCCGGTGTCGCACAAGAGCGCTCAGAAATACGTGGGCATCTGCCCGCGCAACCCGGAGCACAAGGACTTCGCCGTGTTCTTCGAGAACGGCTGGGTCAACGTCGAGTGCTTCCACAACTCATGCGCCGACTTCAAGAAGGTAGAGCAGTTCGTCGAAGAGACGAGCGCGGACTTCGAAATCCCGCGCCGGAAGGCCGTGGATATGGACTTCCTCGGCGTGATGGACGAGGAGACGGAGGAAGCGCAAGCCGCCGCGCAGCAGACAGCCGGGCTGACCGAGCCGTTCAACCTGACCGACATCGGCAACATGGAGCGGCTAGTGTGGCGACACGGGTCGAAGCTGAAGTACGCCGCCGCGCTCAAGTGGTTGGTGTGGGACGGCAAGCGCTGGCGCGAGGACAAGGTGGGCAAGGCGCAGCGGTTCGCGTGGAACACCGTGCGGCTGATACCGGAGGAAGCCAAGCTCATCGAGATGCCGGACAAGGAAGAGGACGAGGAGGGTCACAAGGAAGCCAAGGCGCGGATCAAGGCGATCCATGACTGGGCGTTCGAATCCGAGATGCGCGGGCACGCGGCGCTGATGCTCAAGCACACCCAATCCGCGATGGGCGTCGCGGCGACAGCCGGGGAGTTCGACCAAGACCTGAACCTGCTCAACACGAGCACGGGCACCATCGACCTGATCACCGGGGAAACGCGTGCTCACGACCGCGAGGACATGCTGACCAAGATCGCGCCTGTGGAGTACGACCCGCAGGCAAAATGCCCGCTTTGGGAGAAGTTCCTGCTGGAGATCATGGACGGCAAGCAGCACATGGTGGACTTCTTGCAACGCGCCCTCGGCTACAGCCTGACGGGCGAGATCGTCGAACACAAGATGTTCCTGCTTTGGGGACAGGGCGCGAACGGCAAGACAACAATGCTGGAGGTCATCGCGCACGTCCTCGGCGACTATGCCAAGGCGGCGGAGTTCACGACGTTCGTCGCGAAGAAGGACGCGAAAACCGGGGCGACGCCGGAACTGGCGATGCTCAGGGGTGCAAGGTTCGTGTCGGCGACCGAGGGCGAGAAGCAGCACAAGCTCGCGGAGTCGCTGGTCAAGCAGCTAACGGGCGGCGACACGATCAGCGCCCGGCACCTGTTCTGCGAGTACTTCCAGTTCCAGCCGCAGTTCAAGCTTTGGCTGGGCACCAACCACAAGCCGGAAATCTCGGGCACCGACGACGGCATCTGGCGGCGCATCTGCCTGATCCCCTTCACCGTGAGCTTCGCGGACATGCCGGACCTGCAACTCAAGGAGAAGCTCAAGCGTGAGGCGGCGGGCATCCTCGCGTGGATGGTCAGGGGTCTGGTCGAGTGGCGCAAGCACGGGCTGATGGAGCCGGAGGAGGTCAAGGCTGCGACAGCGAACTACCGCGCCGACGAAGACCTGATTGTGCGGTTCATGTCGGACGTCTTGCGAGAAGACACGGACGCGAGGACGGGCGCTCGCGAGATGTTTACCGAGTACGAGCGGTGGTGCCGCGACAACCACGAGTCGGCGCTGCCGGAGAGAAAATTCGCCGAAGCGATGCGGGAACACGGGAACGCGTCAAAGAAGATGCGCGACGGGCGCTGGTACTTCGGACTTGCGGTGCGCACGGAAAGCTACGAAAAGACGATGGCTGCGGGGAATGAGGAGTTATGAGACGGAAAAGTGTGACGCATTCCGTGTTGAAAACAAAGGGCGTGACGGATGTGACGCATTTCTCTATCTGTCTTTATTCACGCGCACGCGTGCGCGTGAGAGTGCAATGCAAAAACCCGTCACAAGCGTCACAGCGTCACGGTTGCTAGGAGGCAAGGTGACCGAAAAACAGGAAGCCCAGTTCAGGAAGCTGATCGAGTACGTGCAGGAATTGGCGCGGCAGCACAACGAAGTTGGGGACATGCGAACTGCACGAGGTGCCGAACTCGGGGCCGCAAGCGATGCTACGTGTACGCGCTGAACGACACCGGAGGCGGCAATGACCATAGAGGAAGACATCACGACCGTCGAGTACGAACGGTTAGCTGAAGCCGTTCAAGCATATTCCTTAAAAGCCCCGTTTTTATCGGGAGTTAAGACGACGCGGCAGCGTCGAGCCCCAGCATATGGGCAATATTCAGCGCATTCGAATGAGTGAGTAAACCCTCGCGAAGCTTGTAATCGAAATGGAGGCTCCCCGACTCACCTGAATCCTCGAAGTGCGCGTTGGCTCCCGGCAAGTCGCTGGATGCTATCTCCGTCAAAGCGAGATCGTGCGTTGTAATCACCCCGAGCGCGTCCCGCAGCACCAGCGCCCGGATGACCCACTCCGTCGCGATTCTGCGGTCGTGAGAATTTGTTCCGCTCATGATCTCATCGGCAAGAAATAGGAGAGGCATTTCGCTCGCTGCATCGATCATGCGGCGCAGACGCTGAATCTCCGCGAGGAAGTGTGACCGTCCATCCACTAGCGAATCTTGAACCCGAACGGCTGCGCCGACCGCTAACGCGGACAGCTTCAACTTCGTGCAGCGCACCGGCGCTCCCATCCAAGCGAGCACGGCATTGAGGCCAATGGCGCGAAGAAATGTGCTCTTGCCCGACATGTTAGACCCGCTAACAATGAGGAAACGCACATCGCCCCCAAGGCTTAAATCATTGCGGACGCACGCGCCTTCATCGATAAGTGGATGCGCCATTCCTTCGGCATCGATCAGACGCCCTTCCTCTGAAAGCTCGGGAAAGGTATCGAGAGGATGCTCATAACCGTAGGCGGCAAGTGAGATAAGAGCCTCGAACTCTCCGAGTGCGGCAAGCCAATCGAGCAATTGCTTTCCGTAACGGTGACGCCACAGTTCGATAGCAAGTGCGAATTGCGTGCCCCATAGCAGAACATAAGATAGATAGGTAAACCACGGGTTATCGCGCTCCGTTGTCAGCTTCATAAGACGTTGCAGGCGACGTGCGTGTGTTGCGCCGCCTTTCGTGCGCTCCACGAGTGCAAGAAGCTTTGTTGAGTCAAAATGCTCCCGGTTCATGATCTCCAACATTTCACACACAATGGAAAGTTCAACCATGGGGCCGCCGATGGATTCCAGAACACGCCGGACTCGCCGGAGAAAGATTGCCGCGAAAGCCGATTCGGCAAGAAGCATCGCACCTACTGCGCACCACAGAGTCAGTAATGTTATTTGGTTGCACAAAAAAAGAATCGGTGCGGCTAATGTGCAGATCACCAATATCACTGCGATGGGCCGCGCCCATGACGGCAATGGTGACGAAGCTTCAGCGACCCATGTTTGAAAGGTTTCCGGCCGACAGTCCGATGCCTTCACAGCACCAGCAGCAGCCAATGCTTCGCATAGATCGTGACGCCCACGTAGTTCTGCGATGGCGGCGTGGCGGGCCAAGACCTCTTCTCGGCTAGCCGGTGCCTTCAGCCAAGTCGCGAGGGCCGCACGACCCGTTTGCGTGCGAGCGGAGCAAATCAATTGGAAGAGAGAGCCATGGCCGAATAGGTCAAGGTCAGTTGCGTAAAAGTGATCTTGGTCGATGAAGTCCCGACCTTCGTCCAGCGATGACCACTCATGAGTGAGTCGGGCGATACCCGCACCGTAATAGTCGGAAAGCCTGAAGAGCTTCAGTGCCTTGTTCTGATAATTGCGTGCCTGTCTCATAACAAATACGAGGGGCGGAGCGGCTATAATCGCGCTCCAAACTGGGAATCTGTGGGCAACAAATGACTCGTAGAGGAGCAAGCACGCAAGACAGATTAGGACGACAGCGCTGATGCGGTAGAAACTCTGAAGCCTGAGAGCCTCGGCGATGACCCCCCTCAACTGTTCAATTCGTTGAGCGTAGAAGTCGAGCGCACGCAACTTCGTTTGCTCGGCAAGACTCAACAGTGCGGTGTGGTGATGGCGCGTAACAAGCGCAAGCAACATTCTGCAAAAGGCCATGAAAAGAGCGCTTAGCTGGAACATGCATCCCTCAATTCTTGCGACGGGTTAGGGGAACCCACACCCAGCATTCCGAGTGCCCTGACGGGACGGATTCTACACCACAAGTGCCAACTCCTGATAAGTCCCACGCTTTCGGGCTACTTTGCGGCGCTTTCCGGCACCACTCAGCGAACTATCAAATCCATTTCGTGGAGCACCATTTCGGCGGATGCGGCAGGGTTGGTCATTTCGCCGGCCACACGAAATTGCCATCATTGCTGCAAGAACAGCCCGTGAGTTCTGTCGCCGAGAAGCGCAGACCGGGAGTTTCTAAGGAGGAAAGTCATGCGTGCGCGTCCCGAGGTTCGCGACATCTTAATCGCCCACAAAATGCGGTACTGGTCTCTAAGAGCGCAGTATCCGACTACATACCCGAACTGCTCGCCCGCGAGGGCGCGAAGGAATTTATCGCGGCTGCTTGTGAAGTATCCGCACATCGCACAACGTCTGAGGTTGGATGTGTTATCGGCGTACCCACCTCTGTAACGAGGCACCAGAGGATCGACCGTTCGAGGTTACGTATGGAAAGGACAGACAACCCCGAGGTGCTCGCCGTCGTGCCCTTGCCATCAGCAACGGAGCGCAGGCGTAGGCAGACCACGCTCGCTCGTCTGCTACTCGTGGCGGTTGACATGACGCTCGCTGGCGAGCCGCTGGGATTGGAGACTGCCCGCGATCTCGGCAGAGAGCTTCGGCATACGTACCCGGAGCTTGTGGACGAGTACCTGTGACCCGTGAACGCACCGTGAGCGCGTCATAACAAAGTGAACGCCCCTTCGCCGGGGCGTCATCGCTAACTCGGCTCACCGTTTCAATAATCCTACGTTTATGAACTGCCGTCCTTCTCGCGCAGCGGCTCGCCGCCGGACCCAAGAAAGGAAGTTGATTAGGCGATAAATGTCGCTTGGTTGCGGGATGCACTCTTTACCATCTTCCTCAAAGAGCACAGCGACTCTATCGTCTTTGCGCAGTTGTTTGAGCCTCGAACTTCCTCGCTGATTCTCCTGCAATAGAGATACAACCCCCATTCCAAAAAACTCTACAAACCCTCGAATTTCGCCTTCAGTTGGGTCGAGATCAGCGGTCACCGAGTTTACGAAGTCTGGTGTCATTCTCTCTTCAAGTGCTTTCCCATCGTCATAAACCGAGGATTTAACCTCAAGGACTGCAAGGCAGCTACTTCGAGGTACGAGCGCGAACTCTCCAACTTCGAAAACGGCAGGAACGGGTCCGGGAATCCACGCTATTGTGTCGAGTTGTGGGATTCTTTGGCTGCCGGGTGTCTGGGCTTGATCGATGACTCCACCAGTACAGACGCGGATTGGCGCTAGATACCTTCGCAGAAGTTGTCGCACTCCCGCTTCGACGTAAGCGCCAACGATGTCAGAATTGCTGGTGAACTGTTTGAGTTCTTTCGGCGGTTTCAGTTCCCCAAGAATGTACGGTGCCAGTTGGTTGAGGAAATCCTCCGGTTCGTAAGGTGCCATATCACGCTCCGAACTGACCACGCCTTCAACGTTTGGGTCTTTGCGTTCGCTTGTCCCAATGCTTGTAATTCAAAACCCTCTTGATGTGCAATCGGTATTCGCCCGCCCGGCGATCCTTTGTGATCCGGTGGATCAGCACGGTCACTTCTGGCACTGGAGGAGTCATGCCGTTGAGGAGGCGTAGCTCAAACGGCAGCGAGACCTTCGCGAAGCGTTTCGTCCAGTACGGTTTGATCTCGCGGTACTCGATCTTCTTCGTCCCAGCGATGATTTCAGCCAGCCACTCGCGCTCGATGGTCGTCGTGATTCGGTCGTAAATGATTCGCATATTGTTCCTCTGCACGCACGAGGATCATCGCGGATTCGGAAGCACTGCGCTACTGGTCTTTGAGCGCATCCTCTGCGGCATGGGTGAACTCTTGGATGGCATCGAGCCATCCATCCTCGTGGGCGAGCAGGTCTTCAATAGTGATGTACGTTCCTCCCTTGGCGACGTACCACCCGTTTGGTCGTGGGGTTTCTTTCACGTGGGCATCCGGCACCAGCGACGCAACGCGCTTCAAATATGCGTGGCTGAGATTTATTAGTCCAACGGCGTCCGCCTGTCCATTCAGCAGTTCCGTCCATACCTTTCCAGAAGTCGTGATCGACCCGACGTTCCACGGGCGTTTCTCGTCTGGCCGGGGACAACGGATGATCATCGAACCTTTGCCGAACTCGATAGCAGCACCAACCGCGTCAAGCCGTCTCGTGAACGCCTTTAGACGGGGCACAACTGTTGGCAGGTTAGCCGCTAACTGCTCGTAGAATTTTTCCTCGCTGATCGTCGTTGGTTTGCCAACGTCCTTTTGGGTCGTGACTTGATCGAGGGGCGGCTTCGCTGTGACCCGCCCATTCTCAATCGTTACGATTCCTCGATCAATGTTCTTGGTTCTGGCGAGAACCCGTGGCTGAACGAGGTAGCCGCCGCCGAATTCGGCAGGCAATGCAAAGATCGCCAACTCCACAAGGCCGAATGTGAAATGCATGCCCGCGTGCTGTTGGAGGAACGCGGCAATATTTTCCGTCCCCACTCGTATTCCGTCTCCGATGACCAAGCAGAGAAAACGACCCCTTTCGAGGTTCCGCGAGACAGCATCAATGAATCGCTCCTCGTTGATCTCGTCACGGCCGGCAACTGAGGCAACGGTCTCGTACAGCCCCAGCTTTGGGTGTGCTCCGCTTCCGTCCGGCATCTCTGCCCGGAAGATCGCCTCCTGCAACTTCTCATATGACAATGCGGACAAGTCCTTGGCGTAGTCGATCACTTGGGCGACTACCTCCCGCCGCGCCTCCGGGTTCCTGAAGAGTTTGGTTTCCCCGATTATGAGATCGCCGTCAGGAGTGGCGTACAGGTTGTCAACATAGCCCGATGGAAGCGGAAGCTCCATGCAAATCGGGACAGCGTCGGTGAGCGCAGGCTCGATCTGCTCAATCGGCAGGAGATTGGGATAGCGGCTGACGAGCTTCTGGAGCCAGCGTTCCTTGTACATCTCATCGCCGCCGCCCTTTTCAAGGCGGATGCGCTTGAGTCCCCGCGCCGCAGCTTCTTTTAAGTTATCGACAATGAGGGGTAGGCCGTATTGGGTTTCTGGCATCAGTTCCACCGAGCGGTATTATCGTTCATTCCTATTCGCTGTTGTCATTCCCGACCTCACCAGTGCAATTGAAATGCCAGCAATATTCCCCGTTTTCACTTCGTTTTTCAAGCTCTCAACAAGAGGTGGCGCGGCTTGCACGTCATACTCCAACAAGCGAAGCTGCACCAACAGTTCTCCTACGGTGCAAGTCACCATTCTGTCGTCGAGCGGGTTCATCTTTTCTTCTCGCTTCAATGGGTATCGAAGTCGTTGTACTTCGTCTGGAGAACAACCGACGCATAAATTTCGAGCAGTGCCTGCCGAGTGGGGTCCGCCTCTTCCACGAAGCGCAAATCCATGTTGCGAACGCGGGTCTTGGCCTGCTGGAATGCCTCAGCGAACGCAGGCTCGACGCACAGTGCTTTCCTTGAACCCTCAGCGGAGTAGGCAGCCGCGAGTTGTCCCGTGGCCTCTCGTGCGAGTTTGAACGCAAACACCGCTTGGTTGTGCTGTGCGCTCGCGATGGAATGTTGCCGTAGTCTCTTTCTGAGTTTGCGAGTGCGACCCACGTAGAGGTGATTCTGTCCCTCGCTGAGCAGATAAATGCATTTCTCAGGTAGTCGCGACGGAAGGGCTGACATTTTCAGCGGGACCATCTGCATCAAGCGTTCAAAGGACGGGTGCAGCGTCTCGACGAATTGCTTAAAGGCTGGGTCCATTTTTGCTCTTTGAGGACTAGAGTAACACCCGCATCCAAACACGAGGTGGATGCGTTAAGGTGTGGTCACGTTCCGGTAACGGAGGATTACATCGGACAGGAGAGCTTCCTTGAACAATACAGAGTCCAATCGGCGCATCGCCGAACAATTCAATGAAGCGTTCAATCGCGGCGACCTCGACGCGGCAGCAAGCTGCTTCGCCGAGGACTGCCAAAATCATGGCAGAAAGGTAGGGCGTGCTGGCGTGCGGACAGTGTTGGGGGAGATTAAGATCAACTTCCCCGACGCGAAGCTGACGACGATGACCTCTGTCGCGGAGGGGGAGTGGGTCGTTGTACGATGCACCTACAGCGGCACCCATCGGGGTACGTCACGCTTTCCGGTGGATGGCGGAATGCTCGTGGGCGTGCAGCCCACGGGTCGCACTTTCGAGGTTCAGCATATCCACATGTATCGGGTGCTCGATGGCAAGATCGCTGAGCACTTTGCGAATCGTGATGATGTCGGAATGATGCGGCAGCTTGGTCTGCTTCCGCCGCCTCCGACTGTTAACTGATTCCGTTGGGGAGGTCGATGAAGTAGCGCCAACTCCCGTCGGATTGGCGACGAGCGACTTCGACACTGGTGCCCGACGTGGACACACTGCCGCCATCGCTAGTGGTTCCGTGGAATCGCCAATCTGCGACAAGCAGCGTGGTGTCGCCTGTTTGCACGACTCTCCGTGTCGTGAGTTGGATCGTCAGGTTCATAGCCACATAGTCAGCGAGGGCTTTACCCTCACGTTGACTTGATTTCTGTCGCGACCTAAGATGTGCTCCACGTGCCAGCCACCGACTCGCTGATCGGCCAGACCATTTCACACTACCGCATCCTCGAAAAGCTCGGTGGCGGTGGTATGGGCGTGGTCTACAAGGCCGAAGACGGCCGGCTTCATCGCTTCGTGGCGCTGAAATTCTTGCCGCTGGAAGTTGCCGCTGACCCGCAGGCTCTCGCCCGTTTCGAACGCGAAGCGCAAGCCGCCTCCGCACTGAATCACCCCAACATCTGCACGATTCACGACATCGGCGAGCAGGACGGGCAGGCGTTCATCGCCATGGAATTTCTGGACGGGCTGACTCTGAAGCATCGCATCGCAGGGAAGCCCGTCGAGACGGATGTTCTGCTCGATTTGGCCATCGAAATTGCCGACGCTCTGGATGCCGCTCACGCCAAGGGAATCGTTCATCGCGATATCAAGCCTGCCAACATTTTCGTCACCGAGCGCGGTCACGCCAAGATTCTGGATTTTGGTCTGGCGAAGCAGCAAACAAAAGCAGGAACGGATGCCGATGCCACGTTGACTCAGGAGGCGCAGCAGTTGAGCACGCCGGGCGCGGCCATGGGCACGCTCGCGTATATGTCGCCGGAACAGGCACGGGGAAAAGAACTGGATGGGCGCACGGATATCTTTTCTTTCGGGTTGGTGCTGTATGAAATGGCGACGGGAAAACAAGCGTTTTCGGGGAACAGTTCGGCGGAAATTTTCGAAGCCATCCTGAATCGCACGCCCGTCGCTCCCGTGCGATTGAATCCGGAAATTCCATCCAAACTGGAAGACGTCATCAGCAAGGCGCTGGAGAAAGACAAAAACCTCCGCTACCAATCGGCAGCGGACATGCGCACCGACTTGCAACGCCTGAGGCGCGATACGGACACGGGCCGGGTGTCAGCAGCGAGTGGTGTGAAGGTCGGCGAAGTTCCCGCAGCGACCCGAAAGCCTTGGAAGGTTGTGGTTCCCGCGATTGCGGTAGTGGTCATCGGTCTAGCCGGGGCAGGGTGGCTTTATTTTGCGCGACGGGCGCAGGCGCACATGCTGACCGAGAAAGACACCATCGTGCTCGCCGATTTTGCCAACACCACGGGCGATCCGGTATTCGACGACACGCTCAAGACGGCGCTCAGCGTCTCTTTGAACCAGTCGCCGTTTCTGAACGTGCTTTCCGATAACAAAGTCGCGGCAACGCTGAAACTGATGACTCGGCCGGGCGGCACGAAGCTCACGCCCGACGTTGCGCGGGAGCTTTGCCAGCGGGCAGGCAGTAAAGCCTACCTTGCCGGAACGATTGCCAGTCTGGGCAGCGAATACGTGCTGGGATTGAAGGCGGTGAATTGCCAGAGCGGGGAGCCGCTGGCCGAGACGCAGGTGACGGCGGCATCCAAAGAGAAGGTGCTGGACGCGTTGGGCGATGCAGCAACCAACTTGCGCGGCGAACTGGGCGAATCGCTGGCTACGGTTCAGAAGTTGGATGTCCCGCTGTCGGAGGCCACCACGTCTTCGCTCGAAGCTCTGCAAGCGTTCAGCCTTGGCAGGAAGGCCGCCAACGAGAAAGGCTACGCCGCAGCCCTGCCTTACCATCAGCGTTCCATTCAGCTTGACCCGAATTTTGCCATGGGCTACAGGTCAGTGGGCTTGACCTACTCCAGTCTCGGCGAGACAGGACGCGCCAGCGAGTATTTCACCAAGGCGTTCGAGTTGCGGGAGCATGCCAGCGAACGGGAAAAGCTGAATATCGCCGCCACTTACTACCAGTCTGTAACCGGAGAACTGGATAAGGCAGTTCAGACATATCAAGAGATAATTGAGAGCTACCCGAGGGATTTCGCAGCGTATGGCAATTTGGGCACCGCGTACGGCGCACAGGGGCAGTATGAGAAAGCTGTGGATATCACGAGGCAAGGGCTGCGCCTTACACCGGGTCGGGTAAGTTCTTACGCCAGTCTGTCCAACATCACCCTTGCCTTGCAGCGTTTCGACGAGGCACGGCAGTTCATCCGCGAGGCGCAGGCGCGAAAACTAGATAATTTCATATTGCACAATGCTCTCTACGCTCTTGCCTTTCTCGGCGCGGACTCTGCCGCGATGGCGGAACAGCAACAGTGGTTCGCGGGACAGCCTGATTCCGAAAACTTTGGGCTGGCGCTCGCATCCGACACCGAAGCATATGGTGGTCATCTCGGCAAAGCGCGGGAACTGACCAAAAGGGCGGTGGACGCCGCTATCCGGGCAGACAGCAAGGAAACTGGGGCCGTCTGGCAGGCGAATGCTGCTGTGCAACAAGCCGCTTTCGGCAATCCTGCGGAAGCGCGGCAAACTGCCGCAGAGGCTTTGAAGCTGGATCCCGCGAGTCAGGGGGGCGAGAGTGAAGCGGCCCTTGCGTTTGCCATGGCGGGCGATACGGCGCGAGCCGAGTCCTTGGCCCAGGACCTAGGGAAACGCTACCCGCTGGACACCCAGATGCAGTCGCTTTGGCTGCCTGCGATTCAGGCGCAATTGGCGCTCGACAAAAAGAACCCGACTGCCGCCCTTACCGCTCTGCAACCTGCGACGTCGCCGCTGGAGTTAGGGCAGATTGCGTTCGTCACCAATATTTCCTGTCTCTATCCCACGTATGTACGCGGAGAGTCGTACTTGGCAGCCGGACAGGGCAGTGCCGCCGCAGCGGAGTTTCAGAAGATTCTCGACCACAGCGGCATCGTCTGGAACTGCTGGACGGGAGCGTTGGCGCATCTGGGCGTGGCTCGCGCCAACGCCTTGCGAGCGAAGACGTCGCAGGGCGCGGATGCCGATGCCGCCCGCGTTCGGGCGCTCGCCGCCTACAAAGATTTTCTCGCGCTGTGGAAAGACGCTGACCCCGACGTTCCGATCTTCAAGCAAGCCAAGACGGAGTACGCGAAACTGCAATAGTTGTTCGGCGATCATGTTCTTGCGGATAATCGCACTCGTTCATGCCAAGAAGCACAACCAACTTCGACACTGCGCGGAAGATCGGCTTGGCGTTGCCCGGCGTGGAAGAGAGCACAGCTTACGGGTCACCCGCGCTCAAGGTTCACGGGAAACTCTTGGCGTGTGTGCTGCTCATCGTTCGGCTGAGCCGGGTTCACTTGCCGTTCGCGTTGACTTCGACGACCGCGCTGAACTGCTCGCAGCAGACCCGGATGTCTACTACGTGACCGACCACTATCTCAACTACGCCGCCGTGCTGGTTCGCCTGTCCCGCGTCACACCCGATGTCCTGCGGGACTTGCTCGGTATGGCTCACAAGTTTGTGACCGCGAGGAGGCGACGATGAAGCGAGAACGTGCGCTTAAGATTGTGCTTATATTGGTTGGACTGCTCTTTTGCGCGGCCGTTTATCCGCTGATCCTGATGGCAAAGCAAGACCCTGCACTGGCGATGATGATGAGCCTTTACGCGACGCTCGGCATCTTCTTGCTGATTGCATCGCGCAACCCGTCCGCGCACCGCAGCCTGATCGCATTTGCGGCGTGGTCGAGCTTTGCGCACGCCACTGTCATGGGAGTGCAGGCATACCTAAGCTTCATAGCTCGCAGAGAACTGATCGGGTCGGCTGTGTTCTTTGCTATTGGCGTAGCCCTGATCGCGCTGGCTCCGGCTAAACAGCCAGTCGAGCGGGCATCGGCAGCCGTTGTGTAAGCTCGCATTCTGGGGACCTGACCGTGAAAAGAGTGACATCTCGAAAAGATAGTCCCGGTAGGAATCGCAAGGGCGTTCCAAAGAATGTCGATGAATACCTTGCCCGTGTTCCCGAACCCGCCCGTAGCATCTTGAACAAGATGCGCACTGCGATTCGGTCAACTGTGCCGCCTGCGGCGACCGAAACCATCAGTTATGGTATGCCTGCATTTAGGCACAACGAAGTGCTGGTTTGGTTTGCCGCGTTTTCGGATCATTGCAGTTTGTTCCCGACTGCCTCGGTCATCGAAGCTTTCAAGAAGGAACTTGCGGGCTTCCCTACATCGAAAGGAACCATTCACTTCCCCACGAACAAGCCATTGCCCGTCGCTCTCATCAAGAGATTGGTGAAGGCACGAGTGGCGCATGTCGAAAGCAAGGAACGGAACTGATCCAGTCATTGATTTCGATGTCGGTTTCGGCACAATGACGTGGCGTCATCGCTGCTTCATCGCCTGCGTCCTGCGGCTGCGTCCCATCTTGATCCGTGCTTGCCTCGTTCTGCCGTCCACGCCGCCCTTATTCCAGAGCGTTGAGCGGCACTTCTTGCTGGGACAATTCGGCGGGTTCTCGGTCTCCGGTATCCACCGATGCCCGCAAACATCGCACACCGCGACCCTCATTGTCGTCCAGCCCATGCAGCCATTGTACAGCATTCTGCCCCACGGACATAATACTGTTGACATCGTGGGCAAAAGTCCATATAATATGCCCTATGGACAGAATACAGACTTCGGGAGAGCCGCCGTTGAAAGCCGCCGCCATTTACGTCCGCGTCAGCACCGCCGATCAGCACGTCGAAAGCCAGCTTTACGATCTGCGCGATCTTGCTTCGCGGCGCTCCTTTGAAGTGGTCAAGGTCTATCAGGACTGCGGGTTTTCGGGACGGAGAGCGCGGCGTCCGGGTTTGGACGCGCTGATGTCAGACGCACGGCAACACAAGTTCGAGGCCGTTCTAGTCGCGGCATTCGACCGCATGGCGCGGAGCACGCGACATTTCCTACAGGTGGTTGACGAGTTGGACAGTCTGGGTATTGCCTTCATCTCCCGCAGAGAGGGCATTAACACTGACGACCATAATCCCATGGGTCGTCTTTTCCTGACGCTTATTGGCTCGATTGCGGAACTCGAATCCGACCTGATCCGCGAACGGGTACTCGCCGGAATGCGTCGGGCGAGACTCGACGGCGTTCGAATCGGACGCGCTCCGATGAACCTAGACCGGGCAGCCATCGTGCGCGACCGACTCAGCGGGATGAGCCTAACGACCGTTGCGAAGAAATGGGGCATCTCCCGCAGTCTGGTGTGCAAATTGGTGAAGAGATCACGGGCTGGTGACGAAGGCTCGATGCTGCCGCCTCCCTGCGTTGTTGATTCGGCTCACGTTATGCCGTCGAGATCAGCCGAGGCTGGCTGGTGAGGAATCTATACCCTCGTCACCTTTGAAGGACAAAATGATGAACCTCCGCAAGCCCAAACCCGCGTCCAAGGCGTCCGCTTGATCAGGTTCTTCCTGAAAAGCCTGCTGGTGCTCGCCGTGTTCGTGCCTGCGGCGGCAGCCTTGCCGCTCGCCGCCCTGAGCCTGTGCAGGACGCCGGGGGGCGCGGAGGCGGTGTTCTGGTTTGGCCCGTGGAGTTGTTGTTTTTGGTGCTTGATTTACATGACGCTCAGCGCCGTTCCGTGGCGGGAAGGGGGCGCAGCCGTTCGCCAATGGCGCGAAGAGCACGGAGGATTGCTGCACACCAGCATAGTCGGCTGCTTCTGGATGTTTAGTTCGTTGTTCGTCAGCTATGTCGCCGAGTTTGCTTTGCTCTTCCTCACGCGCAACTTCACGTGGCTGCCTGCCGCGACTTTTGCGCCGTTGGGATTTTGCTGGGTTTGGAGGCGCATCCGTGGATAAGGTGATCCCCATGAGCAAGAAGGTTTCCCCGGAAGCCCGCGAGGAGGCTCGCTTCCTCGCGTCCCTCGTGTTCGAGAGCCTCCCCATCCTCATGCCGAGAGCGGAACTCGCCGAAAGGCGGAAGCTCGCCGCCGACATGCTGTCGCTGTGCGCAGGCAGGAAGCCCGAGCGCATCACCCCCGAGGCGCTTGGGGAACTCATCCGGCGCAGCGCCGTTTGCGTTCGCGATCAAGAAGGTCGCTGTCCGCTGGTTTTATTCACCCCAATTATGGCTTGGGAATTAAATGTCTATTTCGGTTGCGCGAACGAAGAAGACAAAGGTTTCCGGCGTTACGGAGATTCGGCGAAGCCGTTGGGAGAGGAACATGATGGATGACGACAAGGTGATTGAGTCTTTGTTCGGCGGTGGCATGATCAAAGCGTCCGCTACGCCAGATAGTACAGTTGAGGTGAACCTCATCAGTCCCAGCGCCGAGGAAGTAGTGGATGCCGCGAGCGATCTATTCTTGAAGTGGAAGGATTTCAGAAATCTCAATGTCGAAGGCCCCTGCGCGATCCACGATGATAAATGGTGGAAGGCGCTTCAGTGGCTCGCACTCGCCGACAGCAAATTGAAGGACATGTTCGTCGGACGCGACCGCAGCCCGCGTAGCATCCGCATTTACCATCGCTATAGGCTCACGATAGTTGCTGGGCAAAGGAAGCTTCGACCGGACGCGTGATCAGTCGGCAGCGGCAGCCTTTGTTCGCCGCCTCGACATGCTGAAACCAATCTTTGAGCGGAATTCCGAGATACTGTGAAGGTGGTGCAAGGGAGGCGCTGCGGTGACCATCAAACTCAGCAAATCGAGGTAGTCTTGTGTGTCGCAGGAGTTATCGAGTGCCCGCCACCATGCGCCTGACCGCCTCAGACTTCGCTTCGTATTACCGACCAACACGCTGCGACTTGCGGGTCTGGCTGCGGCAACGCCGAGAAGAGGAAGCGGCTCCCGGTCCCTACGATGAGGTGTTGCGTCGGCTCGGACTCAGGCACGAGAAAGGTCATCGAGCGAGTCTCGGGACATTCGTCGATGTGAGCGATGCTTCCTTTGACGAGCAGGTAAGGAAGACTGCGGACGCCATCGCAAATAAAGTACCGATCCTGTACCAGTCAGCTTTCTCGGTAAACACCAGCCTCGGCGGAATCGAGGTCGAAATCGTCGGAATCCCTGATTTTTTGATTCTTGATGGCGGCGGTTACATAATTCGAGATTCAAAGATGTCTCGCCGCATTGACGAAAAGAATCACCCGGAAATTCTGCTTCAGGTCCAACTCTACGGCTGGCTCTTTCAAACGAGCAGCGGAACTGCCCCTAAGGCATTACAAATTCACAGCGGGACAGGCGACATCGTCGATGTCCAATACGACGGCGGAAGCGCGGCTCTTCAGGAGTTGGGGCGGCTCCTGACCATCAAACAATTGCCTTCTGAACAGTACGAGCCCGTGGGCTGGTCAAAATGCGCTGACTGTGGCTTCCACGATAGGTGTTGGAAAAAGGCGGAGGACTCGAAAGACGTATCGCTCGTCATCGGAATCGATCAAGGTTTAGCTCGTAAGCTCCACGAAACTGGGACTGCAACAATTGAGGAATTCTTGAAGAAGTACGATGCCGCAACTCTGAATCAGTTAAAGCGACCCTATGGAAAAGGTGAAAGGAGGGTCGGGGCAGGTGCCGGATCGATTCTTCAGTGTGCTGAAGCATTGCATGAGACAAAAGAGATTGTTTTAGCCGTTCCCGCAATTCCGGCCTCTCCGAATTTCGTCATGTTTGACTTGGAGGGTATGCCCCCGCATCTTGATGAGCTAGACCGAATCTACTTATGGGGCGCACAGGTGTTTGGAGAAAAACCAAGTGAGTTCATGCCCGCCGTCTCCGGTTTTGGTCCAGACGGCGAGAGAGACGGATGGTTCGGATTTCTCGCTATTGCCAAGAAGATTTTTGAGAATTACGGGGACATTAAATTCGTACACTGGGCAACATACGAAAGCACTTATCTCGGACGCTATATCGAGCGATACGGAGATACAGACGGTATTGCGTCTCGGGTGCAGGCAAATTTGCTGAATCTTCTCCCGGTAACACAAGCTGCAATCGTGTTGCCCCTGCCAAGTTACAGCCTCAAGGTCATCGAGCACTATGTTAAGTACAAACGCAGGCAGGACGAATATGGCGGAGCATGGGCGATGGCGACATTTATAGAAGCGACTGAGACCAACGACGAGGGAAAGCGGAAGGAATTGATGGAAAAAATCCTCGCATACAACAAGGAAGACCTCGAAGCGACATGGGCAGTATTCCAGTGGCTTAGGGCTAAGGTTCCCGCAGAAAACCTTGCTCACCCTTAGTGGAACCAGCGAGCCAGAAGGGATTGCACTGCGCGAGGGTTCGGAGGCAGCGTGGCTAGATACTTGCTACTTTTTCAGGTTTGCGCTGGCGAATTCACTCACGTCCTTATACCGAAAGATTCTACTCTTTGCATTCATCGTGGGCACGAACAAGCTGATAAATTTTTGCTTCACCGAATCAACAGGGTCGGCGAGATGCAATTGGCTGAGATAATCGTTCCTAGCGGCACGAGAGCGAATCACTTCTGAGAATAGAGCTTTTGCTAGCAGGTCTGTTTCCGGCAACGAATAGCCAATGATGATCAGTGTTTTGCACTGTTCGAGCTTAAGTCGCGCTTCTCTCCACAGTAGCTTATACGGTAGCACGCTAACTTTCTTGTTCCAGCCGGGAGGCAGAATCGAGACCTTTTCGAATCTCCCGCTTCGTACCACGAATGGACGGTCCTTTATCTTCACCTGCCCGGTCTTGTATGTAGTCCAGTTGATGCTGCCGTGAAGCTTGAGCAATCGGATTTTGGACTCTTGATGAGTTGCAATCTGTGGCCGAGCACCGAACCACCTTCTGCACCATCCACTCGTGACCCCGTGAACTTTATCGCCATAGCCACCCCGTGGTGTCCACTCGCTGTTTCGTCCGAAAGAATCCTCGATAAGAGTGTCGTAGTTGAATGTCACAATCACATCACCGTCTTCCAAAGTCCCGAGCATTTGTCTGTGTGCCATACTCGCGAGGGGCTGGAGGTGCCGCTGCTCGTCCTGTTCGCAAGTCGTCTGAATAATCACACGGCGGATTAACTCCTCTAAGTTCTTTTTCCTCTTGGGCCAATTCATCGGCTGGTTCGCAGTTTTTGCGAACTTGCTAATGCTTTCACGCGTTTCGATGTCCCTGTAATAGTCCTCCAGACCGATGCCTGCCACGCGTTGATAAAGAGTCCACACGTCTCTGAGCACCTTTCCTGCTAGCACAGGCGTGCCATGCCCCTTGATCTGTCCGGCTAGCTCAAAGAAGTCAGCATCAACTGGCGGGGGAATAGGTCTTTTGTGTAATCCTCCACGGGTTGCACCAGCCCCCAGAAGTAGAACAACAGGATGAGAGAATTTCATAATGTTTGCTGAACTATGTCCCGAGGCTCCCCGGTTTGCCCAGATTCTACTCTCAAGTCGAATGGTCAGGAAGCACGGTCACGCGACTGCGCCATCGAAGCTGCCGGACGCTAGGCGCATAATGTAAGCACGATCGTGAAGATTGGCTTTCCCAGAAAATTTCCGAAGACGGCAGGCACGATAACGCGGCCTCAGCCTCACGCTTGGGATTGCGGCGACTCAGCAACAGTACTGCTCCTGTTCAGAGGCACAACGGCAGCATGTCAGCGTTTCACTTCCAGCGAGAGAGCCGGAATCGAGAACCTAAGACCCCCAACGGTCAGCAGTGCTGTAGTGTCTTCATAACGGCCTGCGGCGCCAGCATGGTCCGGCCGTGAGGAAAGGCTCTCCCATACGGTCGGCGGCGGCGCAGCTGGATCGACGCGCACGGTGCCGTTCCTGCCGGGCAAGTTGTCGATGCGTCGTGCGGCAACCAGCGCTGCGTCGCGCTGCGACACGCCTACCTCCGTCCACGAGTCGAGCAACCGGGCAAGTACCGCAAGATTGCCGACCGTGTCCACAGGCTTAAGATCGGTCAGCATTTCGATGTTCGGGGCGTGGGCACGGACGAGAGGAGCCGCAACCGTTTTCGCTCCGGCTTGTATGCGGCTACGCGGTTGGACAAGGTCTCGGTGCACGGGCAGCCGGACGGAAGCGTGCGCGTCACGAAAGTCGGGGAATGGTCTAGCCTGCGGGTCTAGGTGCGGGCTGGGCTGTGGCAAGCTGTGGTGACCGAGTATGACCATGAAAACTTTCATTCAAAATGATCCCCTCAACCACGCCGAACTCGACCGCCTCGGGGACTTCCTCAAAAGTTGCAAGGGCGGGAAGGCGATGAACGTCGAGCAGCTTGACGGATTCTTCGCCGCCCTGATCGCGGGGCCGGAGACCGTGATGCCGAGCGAATACAACCGAGAGGTCTTAGGCGGCGAGATGTCAGATGCGTGCGAGTTCTCCGGCCTCGAAGAGGCGAACGAAATCTTGGGGCTGATGATGCGGCACTGGAACACCATCGCCGGGACGCTGCTCAAAGGCGAAGTCTACGTTCCGCTCCTGCTGGAGGACGAGGACGGCGTGGCGCACGGCAACGACTGGGCCAGCGGCTTCATGCGCGGCATGCACATGCGCCACGACGGCTGGGCTGAGTTGGTTAATGACGAGGAGCACGGCGGCTGGCTGATCCCCATAATGATGCTTTGCCACGAGCATGACGAAGACCCGGAGATGCGACCCAATCCGATCACGCCTGAGAAGCGCGAGGACATCATCACGCACATGGCGGCTGGGGTGGTGGGGGCGTATCGGTATTTCCGGGCGCACCGAAAAGCCTATGCGGGCAGTGCATCTGCGCCTGAGTCTGGACGCACGACCTCCAAGGTCGGGCGGAACGATCTCTGTCCGTGCGGGTCGGGGAAGAAATACAAGAAGTGCTGCGGCGGGGCGACGGTGAATTAACCTTTGGTTCGGGTTACGCCGATCCCGATCGCTTTGCGCTCGCGTTCCGGGTACTTCAGCCGCACTTTCTCCGCTTGTGCTTTCGTCCTGAGGGGCTTCGAGAGCGGCGTAAACTCCCCATTGATATACTTGTAGAGCAGCCATCGCTCAACTATTTTGGACATGTAAGTTTTATAGCACAGGCTGGTCTGTGGTATGTCACCGTGTAGGGGAAAAAGGGTAAAGAAATATGCAAAACATGCCAGAAGAAGAGCTAATGGAGAAAGAGGCGGCTCTTGCAGCGGAGGTCGAGCGCCTATTGCCCGACTTCGTAAATTCCTGCCGCGACAAGGCTGACGTGGTGATTATTCATCAGGACGCTTTTGCCTCAGACTATCAAGACTACGAGTATGCGCTTCTGGGAAAGGCGATTAAGTTCGCCGGACTCCACGGAAAGGAAGTCCGCATCATTGGGAAAAATAGGGACACGCTCAAAGGATCGAGTAGACCCGAATTGGTTCAATGAAAGAATGCGGTGAAGTCCGATGGAAGCTTAATCGGAATCAGCGAGTGTCATAGGATCGCCTCACAGACCCGTTCCACCGCGCCCGGCGTAAAGAGTCACCTTGCCATCCACTATGTTCGCCACGTAGCGGCCCTCGCTGAGGAATTGCATCACTTTCTTGCCAGACCGTGCCAACTGTGCCCAACGGGATTTCGTCTGCGGGTTCTGCTCCAGCCCTCGAATCTCGTTCCCTTCGAACACGAAATCCACCTGCCGCAACCCGCGCTTGGGAGTGCTCCGAACAGGGTAACGCTCAGACCCTAGCTCGACGGTCTTGGCGTTCTCCACAAGGGCTTGCCGCCAGACCTCGACTAGCGTTTGCTCGAAGGAAAGGTTCATGGTGCGTTCTGATTCGACAGTCAATTGTCCTCAAAGGACCAATTTCAAAACAGCCACTCGACGAGCGGGTAGTGGTGCCGTTTGGCGTCCACAGGTAACGATATTCGTTTTCTTACTTATCCTTTGCCTTTACGGCTTTCTTCCAATCTCAATTCGCACAGTCATAGATTTTCCCGGTTGGACGTTCGCCTTTATTCCATCGTCTTGCGGGGGAGCGAGACTGGCTGTTAGTTCCATCGCGAGTGTCACAGCCGCCCCGGCGGGCGCAGGTAACTGCCCAACGGGTGCGGCTTGGAGCGTGGCGAGAGACGTCTCGGAATCCACGGATATTTTTATGCTAGAACTCAGGCCGGAAGCCACGGCAAAGTCTTGCTCTTGGCCGTACACATTAATTGCGGGATATGCATGCGGAGGCTTTACTCTCATCCATCCAGCGCTGAGCAAAATGCTGTCTAGTTGCTTGAGTAAAGTGATAGATTCCTCATCGGCGAATACGGAAGAAAATGTGTACTCGGTTCCCTTGTATGCTATTAGCGCGGACATAGCCTGTGGGCTAAGCTTCAACGACCTTGGCTTCATTCGTTCTTCGATCTGGACTCGCTTTAGTCGCTCTTCTTCAGCAATTCGATTGGCATCGGCTGCGTGCTGTAATGCCAGAGCTGCATCCTTTTTCGCATTCCCGAGGTTTTCCTCAGCTTTCGCTGCCCGCTCAAGTGCATCTGCGGCTCCCTTTTTTGCGTTTGCAATATCTAATTCAAAGGATGCCGAATCCTTCTTCATTCGAGCGATTTCCCCTTCCTGTGCGAGAGCTTCGGTTTTTTGTAATGCAATTAGGTTCCTATTGGCGCGTGACTGCATTATATGGATCACCAGTTCCCCACCTACGCCAATCACTACCAGCAGCGTAAAGAGGGCGGACCAGTTGTCTAACAGTGAGATGAGTCCTTCTAAAGCGTCTTTATCCATCATTCGCTTCTCCGAAGAGGACTGTGCGTTGCTGATTCCATTGCTCATTGCCATTCACGTTGAATCATGACATAGACTGAGGCGGCATGCTCTGCCTGTGGAAATCAAACGGCACCACTACCGACGAGCGGGTGAAAGTGCAATCTAGAGGTCTTTGATGGTTAAATCTGATGGATTCCGGTTCAGAATGGTCTTCCCATACTCCGTGATTCTATAGATTTTCGTTTTGCCTTTACTTTTGATCCTTTCGATGGCTTTAGAACCGCGATTTGGGGCACCTTGCAGATTCGCCAACGCCAAGGCGACATTGACGTGAAATACTGATTTGCCCGATGGATGTTTCTGTAAAAGCTCGTCCGGGGTAATCTTAAATTGAACCCTCATGCGCTCCCAGATTTCTTCATTTGAATGTTCGGCGTCATCGCCAAACACTCGCAGGACTGGTCGCAAAAATGTTTGGGAATCAGGTATCGACATACGTTTGGCTGCTTGATGATACTCTCAACCTTGGGCGATCACTGGTCGGTATTCATTTCAGGATCACAGCTAAAGCCATTCTCGCCGCAATCAGGCATTTCCAAGCTTCGCTCTCCGAAATGGGCCTTTGATGCACTGCTGATCCACCTAAGTAATTCACAGAGTCAACGTCCCGCCAGACTTCTGGCGGCACAATGTTCTTTTCCCTTAAATGCGGTTGCCGAGCTAGCTTTAACATCAACCCTAGAGTGTGGCCCTTCTCAATTAGTTGATGGTCAATCTGGAGCTTCTCGATACGTTTCTCAATCGTCTCTTCCAAGACCGACCGACACATCACGGCACAAGCTGAGTACAATTCGTAGAAGTAACAGAGGCAGGCTTCTTCGAGGTATTTCTCGGCCTCTGGAGAAGGTTTGATTTTGACGATAAGCTTCGTGAGCTTTGCAGCCCTTTCGGCAGCGGGGTAGATCAAATCCGTCAGTCTGTCTGCAAACGCAACTGCCAGAAGATTCGACTTTCGATTACTATCCTCGATTCGCCTATCAAGCTGAATGAATTTCTCGCCCAATGAGCCAAGAACCTGAAACGAGCTTGCGTCTTTGAGGGCTTGCTTTATCTCTTCGTTGAATTTTGTCGTATCCTCTTCCGCGAATTTCCTGTAAAGCTCCAAATACTCATCTTTTCCTGCTGGGTCCGCGCCGATATCGCTTCTAATGACCTCTGCGGTTTCGACCCCTACAAGGTCTTCAAGCCCCTGCCAATCCTCTTGGCTGATGAGGTCTTGCAACATCCGATATGCCCCTAGCAAGGTCTCGTCGTCGCGTATCATGTCAATTTCAATTTTCAGTTCCAGCAGATTCATGAATGGCCATCCCTCTGTGGAGCGGGATTTTGTGACCGGGCGCTCCAGCGGGTTAGTGATGCCGAGTCAGCGACATCTGGATTTTTGAGTCCGAACGCCGGAGCGCCCGTGGCAATAAGACAACTCACCGACCTATCTGTCAAGGATCGATCGGGGGACAGCGCGGTTTAGCTCGAAAAATTTGGCGATTGGAGGGTCTACCGCCAGACCTCGATGAAGGTCTCCTCGAAAGATAATCCCATCGCGCACCACTTCCATGGATGGATTGGCCAGTTCATGCGCAAGCGAAGGAAAGTCCCATTGCGCAAACTACTCGCCACCCCATTCGTGCATAAGTTCTTTGGACAACCCCTCTAGGTCGGGGAACACCGTAGTTTCAGAAATCCCACAAGTCGCGAGGTCATCGAGAATATCGATGACATCGTCGGCTCGGACGACGATTTTTTCCAGCCGCGAGTTAGGTTGTCCCGCAAGGGTGTCCAAGGCGTCCCTGTCTGTTCCATGTATCGTAAAATGACTACGCTGTGCTGTGAGCCGACGTGCCACGTGCGGAGGGTCAATCGCCAGTGGCAACGCGGGGTGCAACATTTCTTCAAATGGTTGAGGAAACCAAGGATCAGTTTCTTTCCATTCCGGGAGAGCCACGCCAGACAAATAGCTATCTTCAAGGGTTTTTTCGTTCAACCATGAAGGGTCCAACATCCAAACAGCGGCGTCACGAGGCTCTTTCATTGTCCTGACAGCAAAATACAGACCGAGAAGAGCGCCGTCTGTCCAGTCCAAGAGTCTGGTCGGAGCACCGTAGTGCTGCATCAGAAAGTACCACCCCTTCTCGTCTTCGGGTCGGTAGGGTTCTGTCATCAGTTGTGTGGCGCGACTCTTGAAACCTCGCCGGATTTCATCTTCTGTGGCTTTTTTCCGTGGATACTTCCTCAGAGTGTATCCCGATTTACGGTAGATTTTGGGCTTTAGCTCGTATTCGACCTTGGACACACCGCGAAACCAATATGCATTCGGTTCGAACTCTTTCTCCTCACACTCTTCCCATTCCTGCTTGTCTTCTTTTCGCCAGCCGTCGCGCACTGCCTTGACCCGTGCGAGGAACGCTGAAAGGGGACCAGCGGGATCCGAGGGGCGCTCTTCTGATGACATACCCGAGAGAATATACCCTTTTGCTTTCACCTTCGCAGGTATCGAGAGAAGAGCCGCGACCGGGAACTTTTGGTCTCACTGTTCAAACTCTAGCCAGACGCATCACTATTAGTCAACCCGCTCCCGTTGGCGAAGCATCCCCAGACTAACGAACTTGACCTTCCGTAGCGCCTTCGTCTGGATCGTCTCTCCTGTGAACCCGATCTTCCGGCGAATCCCCGGCTTGTGGCGCACATAGAACTTGCAGAATCCGTTGAGCTTCAGCGTGAATCCGTCCGCGCCCAGATGATTGACCAGAGTGGTCTCCAAGCTCGCGATAACCGTGTTTACGACGTGCTCGGCTTCTTTCTTGGTCGGCAACGCCAACGCTTGCTGAACCCGCGCATCGCATTCTCGGAACCAGAGTTCCGCAATCCCAAATGGATTTGTCCCAATTTGTCCCAAAAAGTCTCCGAAAATGGGGGTTGAATTCCCCCTTCAAATGTGCAAAAAGGAGGTGGTCAGAATTCTGGGAGACATTGCCCGTTCGTAAGTTGAACGTAAGAAAAGGTTAGTGAAAACCCAGTTTTTTGGGCAAAATCACACGGGCGAGAGCCTCGATTCCCGGTACCGCTACCAATTACTTTCGACTGCTACCGAGCGCTACCCCGATGTATGGAATAGACTTCCGCGATCGTTCGCCGAATTGAATGCCGGGCTCCGGCTTTCGTAGGTCTCACACTGCAGCGTTGGGTGGCGGCAAGTAGGGGGCACACCAGGGGGCACATATTTCTTAATCGGAATCGCTACGAACTGCCTGTCAGGCACTCGTTCCGCTCAGCAAGCCCCGGCCCCTACGATTATCGAGCCTCCGCACCCTGTGGGTTCCTTATCGCGCGCGCTGGCAATTCCGGAGACCCGCAAACCCGCACGGCGACGATTCCCATTGCTGGAGGGAAGAACTACGAATGCGGGATGACCGGGGAAGGGGTGGAGTCCCCGGATTCCGACCCGGCCCAAAAGCACCCCTCGGTTTGACCGAGAAAAATTTCCGCTGGCAAAATATTTTTTTCGCTTGCTGTTTTTTTGTCTGGGAGCAATCGAGCAGCTTAAGTCCCAATTGAGACTCGTCAATCGGTCATGCGCCCCGTTCGCACACAAAGGGAATAGAATTTGGCCGAAGTGCCTGATTTCGGCGTAAACTCCGCGCAGCAGGTGATATCCGAAGTGGGAGTACAGGCCAAGACGGTTCCCTCCACCGCGCGGTTGACCTCCTGGGCCATCGCCCATCGGCTCTGCCGCGTGGTTTGCAAGATCTTGCATGAAGGGCTTCGATTCATCGAACAAGGTATGGAATGCGATCCCAAACTGCGGAAGCACCGCGCCAGAAGTTTGGCAGGAGCCCTTCGCAAGCGCTGTTACAACGTCCAAATCACTTCAATAAATCCATCCACAGCTGTCGAGGCGATGTAGACACAGCGTGCCGCGATTTTCGACGGAGTGGTCCATCTGGACTCGGAAAGGTAGTCCAATACTGGAGACGATCATGAGTCACTTATTGATCGTGCAGAACTCAGAGAGGGAGGCCGCGAACGAGATATTCGCTGAAGGCTTGGCCTTGTTTAGCACTCTGTGCGGAGTGCGACCGTGTGACAGTGTCGCAAGCGCAAGGTTAGCGGTCTCCGTATTCCCCCGGACCAAAGCGCGGTCCAGTGGCATTGTTCGGGAAAATGCAACTCGATGGCTCTGTGGAGCGGGCACTTGGTTTTATCAAGGTGTTTCCGGTGAGACAGGCCTGCGCAAGATGCTGGACGATCAACGGTTCTCGACCAACAATCCTAATGTCAATCTGCAAGATCTCGATGGCCAATTCGTCGTCGCTGCGGGCGATTGCAAATCGGGTGAACTCGTAGTCGTTACGGACCGCTTGGGTATCTTGCATATCTACACCGTCCAAATCGGTACGGCACGAGTCATTTCGACATCTTCTACTGTACTGGCTGCACTTGCAGGTTCAGAGTGGGACCCCGAAGGCTGTCGTCAATTCCTCGGTTCCGGCACCATTTTCGAACCAAAGCGCACGTTGTTCAGGGGTGTCGACAAGTTTGAAGATGCTCGCATATATAGTTTCGCGGCCGGTGGTGTAGGGTCGCAACGTAGGTATTGGAGCGTGGAATCGGCACTCCACAAGAATGACGAACGCCCGGTTGACGCTTGTCGAGTATCGGCGGCTCTCCAGGAGTCACTGTGTATGGTGCACCGGAACTTTCCAAAGCCGCTCCTGGACTTCACTGGGGGGTTCGACACGCGCGGCATCGTGGGTGCGATGCTGAAAGCGAATCTGAATCTGGATCTTGTCGTCAATGGATCGGACGATAGTCCTGATGTGGTTGCATCTACTCGGATCGCAAAGGAGCTTGGGCTGCGGCAACTGCGCCGCTTCCGCAGCTTTAGTTCTCCAGAGGAGTGGTGGAATCGGTCGAAGGAATCTCTCAAGTACTGCGACGGTGAATGCGACGTATTGCGGTACGGACGTACTCTCGAAGCCCAGTTACGCAATTCGGATGGCTTCGACGCCAGCATCAATGGAGCAATCGAGAGGTCTTGAAGGGCCACTGGTGGGAGCTCCTCTTCCCTCACACGGGGCGCCTACACCATTTCGACTGTCACCTGGTGGCACGCCGTCGCTTTACGTTCGAAGGGGAGGTTCCCGGTCTGCTTGTTTTCCACTATCCTGAGGGATTGACTGACCACTATGCTGAGGTCATTCGCCAATCCGTTAGCGCCATTGAGGGACTTCCGAACACAACGCTGATGGATACCGTCTATCTTGTTATTAGGCAGCAGAAGTGGTTAGGCCGCACGCTCAGTGCAACCGATCATATCTGGCCCTGCATTAGTCCATATGGCTTTACAGGGGTCTTGGAATTGGCGATTTCGGCACCAGTCTCCGTAAAACTGCACCACCGCTTGAGTCGTCGGCTCATTGAATACGAAGGGCCTCTTTTGGCAGGTTTTCCCCTGCCAGAAGGTTACCCCGCTGCACCTCTAAGACCTACGACCATGCATCGATTCTGGCCGCTCTTGCTCCTTTACGCTCGAATGGTCACTCGCCGCCTGCTAATTGACGCAAGGCTCAGGAAGAGAGATCGGAGCACGAAGATCCTATATCCAGGAGCCCCTTTTCCCCTCAGCCGGGTCGTGGAGCTTGAGGAGATTCGGCCTCTCCTCGATCCGAATCAGACGTACACACGGGAACTCTATGATGCCAAGGTGCTCCGTCTGGAGCTAAACAAGTGCCTAGGGGACACTTCCACGAATGCATCTCGCGTGGGAAGAATCCTGACACTGGAACTGCTGGCACGGGCTATTCGCACTGGCGAGAGAGAGTTGCGCTGACCTGCGCTGCCCCGCTCCGAGGGGGACGTATAAGCCAAGCAATCAGACGAGACTCCCGTGATTAATAACGAGAAGTCGCGCCGTGTTTACTAATGAGTTTCGGCAGGAGGGTTTTCCAGGCGTCGGACCCAACTCCCGACGCATTAATCATGTGGATTTTTCTGCTCCCTCTATGGGGTCAGGCCAGAGTTCCGGGAAGGGTCGGGAATCATATTTCTGGCCGGCGGGAAAGTAGTGTCGGGCAGAGCGCCGCAAATTTTGATTTTCGATTCCAGAAATTTATCGCTTCTTGTTTTTGGGGTGACCCCGCCAGTCCCAAATGAGACCGTGTGCTACCGCCAATACAGCGAGCGTTTATATTTCTTCAAAACGCGCCATAACCATTCTTACGCACTGAACTCCTTTCTCCGATGTAAGGAAGCTAGTTTGGTCGCCCCAATGAGGACCGCCGTTTAGTTCCACCACAGCACTAGCCGCGTAGACCATGAGCGCCCGCCATTTGTCCAACGTCATCCATCCGAGTCGATTGGCGCTGTAAACCGCGAACTCGAAGTGGCAATTTCTCTGCAATGCTCTTGCCTCTGAAATTGGCGATGATTTGTGAACATTCGAAATCTACGAGCGACCAACGTACCTGAGTTCCTTGCTGCAATCCGTGATTTGACCGCGCCATGGTTCACCGAAAGGACCTGGGGACCGTGGTTTCGCGGGCAGCGGCAGGCAAGTTGGGATCTGATTCCATCACTATATCGGTTTGACCCACCCTGGGATAGAAGCATCCGCGTCTTGGAAGACGAGATTCGCCAAGAGTTCGAAGTTCGAGCCCCGAGTCTTACGTCCGAACGTCCCCGCAATATGTGGGAATGGTATGCGTTGATGCAGCATTGTGGTGCGCCCACGCGTTTGCTTGACTGGACGGAAGGGGCTCTCATCGCCCTCTATTTTGCGGTAAGGGATAAACCGATTGAGGCCACCGATGCCGCCGTTTGGGTGCTCGATCCGTGGGAGCTGAATAGGGCCACCGTGAAAGTAGCCGAGGTAATCGCGCCAGGCGCAGGCGGCGTCTTGAAGGACCACGCTGACCGTTACAAACATCGGCTGCCAGCTCGATACGAGATCGAGAAAGACTTGGCGGTCGAACTGCCGGCCGCGATCTACCCGACGCATTTCGATAGAAGAATCAGTTCTCAGCGATCCTGCTTCACTATTCATGGGTCCGCAAGAGATGGATTCAATCTATTGCCGACGGTTGCGAAGGATCGTCTTGCGAAAGTTCTATTCCCGGCCCTGCTGCTCGCGAAATTGACCACAGCTTATCGATCGCAGGTGTTGATGAAATCACAATCTTTCCCGATTTGGACGGTTTGGGCCGTTGGCTCGCCATGGTGCTCAAAGAGGAATGTGCGCGATAGAGAATGCGTCCTTTGCAAAAACACCTGATTCTGCCAAGCTAGGTTTTTACATGTTCGACGCTCAATCATCGTGGGTTACTGATTCGCGTCGACAGTTTTATCCCCGCCTGCCGAAGAACGTACGAGCCCGGGACCTGGTCGAGTAGCCGGGCGCCATTGCTGACGCCCAGCCCTCTAAGAACCGGACTTGAAGGTTTCCCCTCATCCGGCTCGAGCACCCAAAAACGCCCCCCCCCTGAAAAACGAGGACGCGGCCTGCTTCAAAACGAACCAGACCTACTCGATACTGACTTGCTGCCGATTCGCACAGCGGTGGAAAATCCACCAACCGTGTGTGAAGCTGCACCAACGGATTGCCCCGTCGTCGTTTGCTTTGCTTCATGCATCGGTTCCTCAAGAGTTCTCGAGTTGAGCACCAACAAGGGAAGTCAGCCCGTTTCCGTCAGGTGATGTTGTCGATGATGCTGACGCAACCGATATCCACTCCATTACAAAGTGGCATTCGCTTTCTCCCACTTCCGTTATCCGCACCGCCATCGGTGCATCTTGCGATGCACTTTCCCCTTGCGGGGAGCGATGTGGGTTTACCCTGTTCCGTGGGAATGACGCGATAGGTTAGGTCTGTTCTATACGCCGGCAGTGTTGATTACCCATGACAGAGAAACCGGAAGCCTCTGTGCTCACTGCAAGAAGAGCCGCGCAGCATGTTAGGCTCTCTTCGCGTGACGACGCTTAGGAACATTTGTGTATTCTGACCCTGCTACCAAGCCTAGGCCCTCTCCGCCTTATGCTGGCAGATACACCGTGGCCTCACGGTTTCGGTGCCACTCTTGCGAATGTGGGTACATTGTCCGAGGGCTTCGAACGGTCTGTTGCCTCGCCGCTCCAACCTCGTAGGCTACGTGCGACGGGACGCACGGTCTGATCAGTTTTCTCCTTGTCAGACATCAGACAATCTTTCCAACAGCTTTACAGGTCGCAATCCGATTACGCGACGCAATATAAAGGGCGCCCCTTTTGGAGTAGGTTTTGAGTGCTTGGCTCAACTCCTCCAGAAAGGAGCACCCTTTTATGACTAGCACCAAATATATCGGCATGGATGTGCACAAGGAAAGCATTTCGATGGCGGTGAGGAATGGTGCAGGAAAGATCGTGATGGAATGCGTCATCGAGACCAAAGCCAGCATGATTCTGCAGTTTATCGATGGGCTGCGCGGAGACTTGCAGGTCACGTTTGAAGAAGGAACCTCGGCGGCCTGGTTGTATGACTTGCTGAGACCACACGTCACGAAATTGGTGTTGTGCGATCCGCGCAAGAATGCCTCCATGAGGGAAGGCAACCAGAATGACAAGATCGACGCGCGCCGGTTGGCCGAGCTGCTGCGGCTCAATCATCTCCACCCCGTCTATCACGGGGAACACGGCCTACGAAGTCTGAAGGAACTGGTGCGCAGTTATCTGACCATCACCAAAGATCTCGGACGGGTCATGTCGCGGGTGAAGGCCATCTATCGCAGTTGGGCTATTCCTTGTAGCGGCAAGCAGGTCTATGCACCGCGCCATCGTGCCGAGTGGTTAGGGAAGATCACAGAACCGGGAGTGCGCCGGCGGGCCGAGTTTTACTACCAACAACTCGATGCCCTGCGGACGGTACGTCAGCAAGTGCGGCGGGAGCTGTTCGCGGAAAGCAAGAAACACCAGGCCTGGAAACGGCTCCGCCAGATTCCTTCGATCGGTCCGATCCGGTCCGCCGTACTGCTGGGCATTCTGCAGACCCCGCACCGCTTTCGCAGCAAGCGGCAGTTGTGGACCTACAGCGGATTTGGCATCGAGACACAAAGCAGTGCCGATCACCGTCGTGTCGACGGGCAGTTGCAGCGAGCGAAGAAACAGGTCTCCATTCGCGGACTGAACCGCAACTGCAATCACGATCTGAAGAATCTGTTTAAGGGCGCGGCGATCGTGGCCTCGAGCAAACCCGGTCCGTTTCAGGAGTTCTACACAACTTTGCTGACCAAGGGCATGCGCCCGGAGATGGCACGTCTAACCTTGGCTCGGAAGATTGCCACCATTGTGTTGATCGTGTGGAAGAGAGGAGCGTGCTTCGACGCCCAACATCTGAAACCACAAACAGCTTGAGTGTCTCGGATCGCGTCCGCTCCATCTCTAGGGATTTCTCTGGCGGTGGTCGTCGAGTTCTCGAGACTCTCTGGTTCGAGAGCGAGTCTCAGCTGATTAGTTAGGCTCTGCGTGCCTCGGGCACCGAGTCTCACACGCGACCCTAGGCCCTCTCGGATAACCAGAAAAAGCTATGGGCCACGAGTCCCAGATAGAACTATGGTCGCCAAATTGACGACCGTTCTGCTTTGTTGGTTTCGGAACTGACAGGCTTCGTCGCCAGAAGCGATGAAAACCGCTGGTAGAGAAAACCCAAACCACGGGGTCACATCGCCCCGCAACCGAGCACATGGCGCGGTCGGTCAGAACACATCTCGCTCGATCAAATGGGCTGCGAAGCAAGGAAAATTCCAGCCGAAGGGGACGTGTTTTTTCTTGACTTCTACCTTTATAGTCACAATGGAATGACCGGCTGCGATTCGCAGACGTGGGTTATGCTGCGAATCGGAAGATCTGCAGTACAGAGCCACAAGCGAAAGGAGCCGGTCGATGAAGAGAATAAAATTTGTGGGGTTGGATGTCCATGCCGAGACGATTTCGGTAGCTGTAGCGGAGCAGGGCGGGGAGATTCGGTCGCTGGGGGTAATACCGAATCGCGAAGAATCGATTCGGAAACTGGTGAAGAAACTGGGGCCAGTGGAGGAGCTGCGGTTTTGTTATGAGGCGGGTCCGACAGGCTACGCGCTGTACTGGCAACTGACTCGGATGGCGGCCAAGTGCGCGGTGGTAGCGCCCACCTTGGTGCCGGTGAAAGCCGGGGATCGCGTGAAAACGGATCGGCGGGATGCGCTAAAACTGGCGAGAAATTATCGGTCCGGAGAGCTAACGCCGGTGTGGGTGCCGGATGCGGCTCACGAGGCATTGCGGGATCTGGTGCGCGCCCGAGAAGCGGCCAAGAAGGATGAGCTTCGAGCACGGCATCGGTTGAGTAAGTTTCTGTTGCGGCATGGCCGGCGACCGCCGATAGGGGTGAAGGCCTGGACGATAAAATACCTGGAGTGGGTGACCCGGGGAGTGCATTTCGAACAGCTGGCCCAGGAAGCTACGTTGCTGGATTACCTGCACGAGGTGGAGCACGGGGCAGCACGCATTGCGCGGCTCGATGGTGTGATTACAGAGGCAGCGAAGAGTGCGCCGCCCCAGATGCGTGCCGTGATCGAGGCCTTGCAGGCGCTACGAGGAATCGCGCAGGTTTCAGCGGTGACGGTGGTAGCCGAACTGGGAGAGCTGTCCCGATTCAGCAAAGCCAAGCAGTTAATGGCCTACGGAGGAATCGTACCGAGTGAAGACTCCAGTGGAGAGCGCCTGCGACGAGGAAACATCACCAAAACGGGTAATGCGCACCTAAGGCGGGTGGTGGTGGAGGCCGCGTGGGCCTATCGACACCGACCGGCCATGGGAGCCAAGTTGCGCAAGCGGCAAGAGAAGGTCAGTGAAGAGGTCAAAGAGATCGCTTGGAAAGCACAACAGCGATTATATGAGCGGTATCGAAAGTTGCTCGCCAAGGGCAAGAACAAGGGAGTTGTAATGACGGCGGTAGGACGCGAGTTGCTGGGTTTTATCTGGGCCATCGGAATCCAAGTAGAAACAGCGCAGAAGGAGTCTCTGCAGCAAGCGGCATAACGTGAATTTATTCTGGGGTGAGAAGCTCGAAGGAGGCAGAGTGGGTAGTGGTCGAGGGGTACACGGAAAGGAGAATCCTCGAAAGTTCTATGCGGTAGGTCTTCGCACCGAACCCGCGTTTATAGTCCGAGGCAGCTCCCGACGGATCACGATTATGCGGTTTCGACCCGCGAATATCAGAGTGATCAGCCGTCGCGAAAACTACCTCGACCACGACCTGCGCTGCCTCCTAAGAGTGAGAAGAAGAACGAAGAAAACAGTTGCTCGTACTTGACGGGTCATTCCATATCAGAACTAAACAGGCAAGTGCAACCCGAAGTGTCCGTCCATCTGTTGTCGGTCGTATTACGACGACGTCTAAACACCGACGTATAAGCCATCCGGGCGTGACTCAAGAGGAAATGAGCGGACGTTCATTCCCGCTCCCGGCTGTTGCTCTCCGCCGGTCACGTTGACTTTCATCCATGCGAACGGCAAGTTACAACAAAACCCTCCAAGCTGCCGGCCGCCAGCGATGACCCCTGGTGCGGACAACTGTCGTCAATTGCGTACAACTTTCCCTCAACATTGAAAACAGCAATGGAGTAGCCCTCGACATTGAAGGCTCTTCCCGCACCCGCAGCTATGTCGCCAATTTCGGCGATTTTTATCCACTGAGCCATTTAGTCATTCGCGGACGCGACCTTCACCACCTCCACCTTCTCCTCCCAGTCACCTGCGTGGATGTGTCCGCACCCGCCCTGCGCAGCCGGGTGGAACCTTCCGTCGGTCTCGTGGACCATGAAGCCCATGTTGCCCGGGCGGCGGTTCGGCGGCAGGCCCAGATTGGCCAGTGTTTCCGCGGTCGATGCGTAGGTGACCCCGATCTTCAGCATCTGACGCGCCTGTTCGGGCGTGGCGATCGCGCGGCCCAGTTCCTTGGCCATCCGCACATGCTTCTCAATCATTTGAATCGAGCTCATGCGCTCGCCCTTGGTGGTCGTCAACAGGTTGTCTTCGATTCCCGCGCGTGTGTGCTGCCCGAGCGCGATGCAGACGGCCGAGAGAGGGTGGGTAAGGCGGAATGTCGTCTGGTATGTAAAGAAAAGGAACCGTGCGGCGTGCGGCGGATCAACTCCATCAGGTCGAACGGATTGGCGCCGCACATGCCATCGCCGCCGATGCTGAAGAAACCGTTCATCGGTCCCATGTAGTAGCCCTTACGGATAAGCCGCTCCACCAGCTCGAGGCCGTGGACGTGGGTCAGGGCGAAGTAAGGTTGGATACCATGCTGCACCATGCGCTTGATGTTCTCGAGATAGAAATCCGGAGTGGAGTCGGCGACCATGTTGGCCATGGCGTGGAGCATCGCCGGATTGTCAAAGCGGGTTCCCTGAAAGGAATCATCTATCGGATGTAGTGCCGTCAGGTCAGAGAGGGTTGTGCCACATAGAATCGTGATCTGATCGGGTTTCGGATCGACCTCGGCCAGCTTGTGACGCGAGTCTTCGCTCTGGAACTTCGCTTCCTCCCCCGGCTCTGGCGCAAAAGAGATGGACCCGCCGAGCTGCAGGATCATCTTGGGCACGGCCTTGCGCAGACGGCCAATTTGGTCGTTGTATTCATTGAATTTCTTGGAGATGTGGCCAGTCTTGGGGTCGCGCACGTGGATGTGCAGGAGAGTAGCGCCAGCGTTGTAACAATCCACTGCGATCTGGGTCTGTTCCTCCCAGGTAACGGGAAGTCTTTGTTCGGGGGTGCAATCGGCCGGCAACCACATGGGTCCATAGGGGGCGGCGGTGATCATCAGCGGTGCTTGATTCTCAGGAAGCAATCAGTCATCTGTGAAATACATGCTTATCCTCCTAGCTCTGGCAGATTCACGGACTTGAGAAGCGCGAAAATTCGCGCCGGGCGCCCAGGGTGCGCGACCCCTGCCATGGGCCATTGTCAGGGATTTCAATTGCGTTTTATCAAAGCACACCTGGCGGCGGGTATTGTCAAAATTGACGGGCGAATTTCAGAACACATTGCAGTCGAGATGCCTTCCGTACACAACGTAACGCTTCACCGTTTTCGGGCGAGGTTTACAACCCGGAACCGGAGTTGCGCGGCAGCCTTTTCTTCTCCCCATTCTAGGCTTGTCCTCCCATCGACGCTCTGGCAGATTGTCTGGAAGAAGAATTGATAAGAGGAGATCTCCAAATGGCAAACGCCACCTACGGACCCGAAACCAAGCTCGAAGCCCGGCGAATGTTTGTAGCGCCGCAGGAGAAAGAGTTCAAGCGTGGATAACGGGAAAAGGTAGAGAAATGGATGTGCCGATCTCCGAGACACGAGACCCGTTTTGACACGACTGACGCGCGGCTTGGCAGCACCAGTGTGATGGAGGTCAGGAATTCGCAGGGAGAAACGTTTAAGCAGACCGTCACGTACCGGGACATCGAGCCTCCCAAAAAACTGGTGTTCACTTGGGACTGGCAGAAGTTCTCCGCGTCGGGGGAAAAGGTCGACGAGGCTCGTGACACGCTGGTGACGGTGGAATTTCAGCCGCGCGGAACTTTCACGGAATAATCTGACGCACGTAGGACTCGCAACTGCTAATCAGCGCGAGGCTCATAGCAAGGGCTGGAACGGCTGCTTCGATCAGCTCGCGGAGGAGTTGAAAGCATAGGGCTCATCACCCCGCACGCGCACGGCTGCCGAAAGTCAACGCCTGATTAATAACGCTAGTGCTCTATCGGAGGCGCGTTTTCGCAAAAGCATGAAGTCGGGCGAGGTGCTCTGCGCGCGTTCGATAGAGCCGTTTGAAGGTGGGCGCTGGCGGTTGCGGCGGATGCGGGGTAGTGGCTTCAGCCGATCTAACGGCTATGGGAATTGAATCTTTTTCCTCTGTAGTCTATTGATTTTGCTTGGCTTAGGAAAAACAGAGAAAAGCAAAAATCGCTGTTAAAAGCGCTACGTTGCGGCATGACGCAAGGAGCAGAGCACGCGAAGCGTCCGTCGCGCCAGCGACTACGTTCTAACGCGGTTACCAGAGAAGTGGTTTTGCCTGATTCCATGATGGGGTGAGGGGCAAAGTTCTGGGAAGGGATGAAAATCATATTTTCGCCCGGCCCCAAAATAGTGCCGGTCAGAGCGCCGCAAATTTTAGTTTTCAATTTCAGAACTTTTTTCGCTTGCTGCTCTTGCGGGCAAAAGTTCCCAAATGAGACGCTCCACAGCCAAGATCGATCCTGCGCAAACCCAGCATGTAGTTTGTCATGACGCATATCCGGCGAGTCGCGTAATTGTACTCACCATGAAGCAGAGGTGAGGAAATGACCAACCACGTTGATCCTGCTGCGGCTGAAGGTGGGTGGCGGGCGCGGTTTCGTCGTCGTGTAACGCGTCAAGATCCCGCCGATGAAATCTTTTCCGTGTCGGTTCGTGAGGCATCACCTCATCGTCACATTGCCTGCCAAAGATGCCCCCGCGCCAGCCGTCGTTTTCTGACGAGCGCACCTTTGCTAGCTTGTTGGGGACGCTCGACGGCAGCAAAAAAGACGTCCGAGGGGAGTGTCTTTTCGCGATTCCAGTTGGGGACATTGCTGTACTGGGCCATCCGAGTAATCAAGAACTGCCCGAAGAGCCCGACGCCTATGAAGCACGCATTGACGAGATACCAGCGTGTTCTCTGTAGAAGTTTCGCAAATTACTGTACGAGCGCGTCGAACACGCCTGTCTCTACTTTTCCCCGCGCGCTTCACTTGCACGAATATCCGATAACTTCCTGCCTTCGGGAGCCGTAAGGGGAACTTATCTCAGCAGGCAGTGTTCCTGACGCCGGTGCCATCGTCATTCCACCTTGCATCCAGGACGTATCGCCAATTAGGCCAGGCTTGAGCCATCTCAAGAGAAGCCATCGGTACCGACCCGGCCGGGTGCACGTGCGCGAATACGCTCAAGTCTGAGCGCACAAATTCTGCGTGGCCTGCCATCCCCATGTATGGTTCCAGGTCGCGCGCTGGTTTTCCGTCCTTGTCTGCAACGCTAAACCTGAAAGCCATGGCCGTGTTAGCCTTCAACGGACCGTGCCCGCGCTCCCAAATCATTCGCCCACCGTCTCGAAGCTGCGAATAGCTTCTTCTTGGCCCGGCGCAATCGCTGCTCCAGACCAGGTCGAGTCGTCACCGGTTAGAGCGTTGCCATTTATTTGCGGCAGATCGACCGTCCCCACCAGCGTCCATGGAAATCCCCGCGCATCCACTACGTCCGCAAACACCTGATAACGGCCCGCCGGCATGGTCGGCAAATCGTCCACAAACGCGCCGCCCTCGGCAAGAGTTGGATGAAGATGCCACATCCGATTCATCCCAGGGAGTTCAATCAGGAACAAGTGCATCAGGTGGTTGTGATCGGGAACTACTTCGCCCATATTTATTCTCTCTGACCACCTGGGATCTTGCCCTTTCGCGCGGAGAATGAGGCGATTCCCGTTCTCCAGCGTAGTCTCAGCTATGGGCGGCTTGTAGAAATCTACACGGCTCTGGTAGCTGTCGTCCTCAAGCTTCCACCATGATTTCCCAAGGTAAAGAAGGCCGGCCACCAAAATGATCGTCACCACCGCCACGATCTTGGCCCTGCGCGCGTCGGAAGGACCGGGAACTTCACCGCGCTCCAGACTGGCTTCGCGCGCCCCCGCGCCCGCAATTGAGACCACTCCGATACCGAGCACCAGCATCAGTACCACGAGCAGTCCAGCGAGCGGTTTTTCCATCGGGAGCGTGCGCTGCGCAAACGAAGCCACGGGCACTGACAGCTTCCCTTTGCCTTTAGTCCCATCCGCAATGATGCGGACCTGCAGTGCGCCAGACTCCATCATCCAAAGACTGCCGGTAAAGAATTGCGGATCGTCCTTCGAAACCACGGCCAGATCAGGCGTGGGTGGCAGGTTGGAGCCGGGTCCACTCAGCCGTAATGGGACGATTTGCACCGCATTCACGTCGCCGCTTTCGCATCGCACTTCAATCTCCGCCACACCAGGCACCACCTGCGGCATCCGTACGGTGACGAAGAGATGATAAGGGCCCGCATCACCCTCATAATAAACATCCGGGCTGCCCACGTGCGCCGCCGCAGGAATCGCGGCGCTGAGCACCAAAATCCCTAATATGAATAGGCGTCTCCTGAAATCTTTTTTCATCGACGGATCCGCCGCATCCATTCACCCCAGGCCATTCCGATGCGGATCATCAAGATCGCCACGCCTAGCGCGATCGTCATGCGCAGCCAGAATTCACCGGGCGTGTGTTCGGTGTGAGTGAAAATATTGCGCACCCAGGGAGACGTTGACGGCACAAAATAGGGATAATTCGTGGTTTCGAAGATTCTATTCCGGGACTCGGGGGACATTAAGAAGTTCGCGAATGGCCACTGCACGGCGATGAAGCTAACGAGAAACGCAGCTCCCAGAGTGGCAGCCTGCCTCCACTGGCTCCAGACCGCCGTGCGCCGCCGCACCAGATCGAAAACGATTGCCGGAACGATGAGCAACATTGGGAAATCCGGTGGGATCAAATGCGTCACATGCTGATAGACGGGTCCCAGTTTCGGCTCAGCCGAGAACAACGGAAAGATCCAGGTAAAACAGAGATGCATCGCCGTGTACATTGCCGTCATGATTGTTGCCGCCCAGCGGTGTCCTGAAATCCACGCTACCGTTGCCATCCAGATAGGCGCTGCAATCATCATCACCAGATAAAACTTCGCTCCGTGCATGAACACGCGGTTGGTAAGTTCCTGTGTAATTCCTACCGTCATTCCCATCAGAAAAACCACGATGAGGAATAGAATGCGTTCTAGCCTCCGGCGATATATTCCCTGCGCGCGATTCATCTCTGCGAGCACCATCACCAGCGTGCCAAACCGGATGCCGATCATTCCCAGCGCCAGTAGTACGTGCGGCGGGCTCAGAATTTTTACATCCAGCCCGTAAGACTTGTGCCACCAATTATCAAACGGCGCCGAAGCAATCATGGCCACCCCGCCCCAGGCGCAGACGAATGCACCGAGCGGACCCCGGAAGCCCCACATCGAAATGGAGACATCACGCAGCGCTGACTTGTTCTCGAACGTCGTGGAAAGAATCAAGTACCCGCAGGAAATCCCGGCCAGCACTCCGGACCAATAAATCAGCATGTGCGCAGGCGTCCAGAACGTGTCGCGCCCGATGCTTTCGTGCCAAGAGATATCCCACGCGCTGCCAATTACCGCCGACATCACCGACGCCAAACAGCACCATATGTACCAGGGAATCGACGCTGCTACGGCGTAGGCTTGTTCGGCGCTCCGAGTATGTGCGGGTGGTTCGAGTGAAATCGTTCCTGCCATGTGTATCTCTCCGATGGCATCAGTTTACACCGGGAACGAAGTTGCGGAGTCATTGACGCACGTAACCCGCGTCACGAGGGCCATCCGGACCAAGCCGCCGCGTCACGACGCAGCTATAAAATGAAGCGTGGCGGGGGCCTCCTGCGCGCGGGTTTCTGGCTCCGGACAGATTTCCCAAATCCTAGTTTTTCGTTCTCTTTCATGTTTTTCCCGCGCGACGTAGAATGCCTGGCAGTTTCCGCGAGTTCCAAAATTGGAGATACGGCCATGAAGGGAACCATGATGCAGTTCCCGCTCACGCTCGCTCCTCTGCTGGAACGGGCCGGAAAGCTGTTCCCCACTGCTGAAATTGTTTCTAGCCGGCCCGATAACTCGATCCACCGATATACCTACCGCGAAATGCATCAGCGAGCCCGCGCATTGGCGGCGGCGTTGCAGGCACTGGGGCTGCGCTGTGGTGACCGTGTCGCCACTCTGATGTGGAACCACCACGTTCATCTCGAAACTTATTTCGGTGTGCCGAGTGTTGGAGGCGTGCTGCACACTCTGAATCTGCGGCTGCATCCTGATGAATTGGCCCACATCGTCAATCACGCCGATGACCGTTGGCTGATTGTGGATGATGTGCTGCTTCCCCTGTATGAAAAATTTCGAGACAAGGTGCGCATCCAGCGCGTCTATGTCGTGCCCTCCAGCGGCAACCCCGTGCCTTCCGTGTATGAAGACTACGAGTCTCTCCTGGAAAGCAGCAGCGGCAATCCGATTTATCCCGACCTTGACGAACATGATGCTGCCGGCATGTGCTACACGTCATGAACTACCGGAAAACCAAAAAGCGTGGCCTATTCACACCGCGCCATTGCGCTCCACTCTTACTCCATCTCGTTGCCCGATAACTTCTCGATTTCGCGCTGCGATTGCGTGCTGCCAGCCATGTCCATGTTTCACGCGAATGCCTGGGGACTGCCATACGCAGCGGTCATGAATGGCGGCAAAATCGTGCTGCCAGGACCGAACCTCCAGGCCGAGCGCCTGCTTGATCTGCTCTCGGCGGAGCAAGTCACACTGACCGGAGGCGTGCCCACGATCTGGCTGGGTGTGATTGATGCTCTCGAACGACAGCAACAGCGGTGGCAGCTTGCGCCCGGTTTGCGGGTGGTCGTAGCGGGATCGGCGGCTCCGGAAAGTCTTTTCCGGCGGTTCGAGAAGTTCGGGGTGCGTGTGATCCACGCATGGGGCATGACCGAGACCACTCCCATCGTGACAGTATCCACCTTAAAGCCGCATATGGAGAACTGGCCAGATGACCACAGATTTCAAATATGCGCGCGTCAGGGATTGCCTTCTCCGTTCACCGAGATTCGCGCGGTCGGCAATCACGGCGAAGTTCCATGGGACGGCCAAACTCCGGGCAAATTGGAAGTCCGGGGCCCATTCATCGCCGCTAGTTACTACAACCTGCCGGAAGAACCCACTCGGTGGTCCGAAGACGGTTGGCTGCGCACTGGTGATGTGGTCACTATCGATACCGAAGGCTACATGAAGATCACCGACCGAACCAAGGACCTCATTAAGTCCGGCGGAGAGTGGATCAGTTCGGTGGACCTGGAGAACGCGCTCGTCGGCCATCCGGCGAAGGCCGGGCTGAGAATGGCCCGCTGGAGCGAAAATATCACGTGGCACTTTCGTTCGCCGGCGAAGACCGGCAATACGTCGAACGCGTTGCGGCACATTTGGTTTCGGAGGGCGTCGAAGTTTTCTACGATAAATACGAAGAAGCTGCGCTCTGGGGGAAAAACCTTTACACCCATCTTCGGGACGTGTACGAAAACAAGGCTCTGTTCACAGTGATGTTTATCTCGGAGCACTATAAGAAAAAACTGTGGACAAATCTTGAGCGGGAGAGTGCGCAGGCTCGCGCCTTCGAGACCAACGGGGAATATATTCTTCCGGCGTTTTTTGACGAGTCCGTAAAACTCCCTGGCCTTCCAAAAACAATCGGGCACATATCGCTCTCAGGAAAGACACCAGCGGACCTCGCAGCCCTCATAGTAAAGAAGCTGCAACAGTCTGGAGTGGAGCTATCTTCGCATTTTGTATACTCCGATGAAGCCAAGGCTGACGTTGATTTCCCGCGGGCGCCTGAAACCGTCGTAGGTGAAATACTTAGTGCTCTGAAATCTCATAACTGGTTTACGCAAAGTCCTGCAATCGACGCTATTTTTGCACTCAACTGGAAGAGTCTGAATAAGAATCAAATATTCGTGCTTGGACGAAACATCTATCAATGCGCCTGTGGCTCTGAACGCAAGGCACTAGCAATCTTAAGCAATCTACGTGAGGTACTAGCCGGAATCCCGGAGGAGGCCGCTGCGCATCTCCTCAACGGAATGTTTTTTGAGGTGTATTTCGATAAAGAAGGTCAATTTCGAGGGAGAAATCTGAAGGGCGAATGCGTGGACAAATTGCTCAAGGTGCAAAAAGTCAAGAAATTCGAACCGTCGATAATGTTCATCCGCAGGGCTTTGCAACCCTATGAAGCGCGTCTTCCTTTTCTTCCATCTACGACGCCCGAAAAAGTCACATTCGAATTGACCGCAAAACTATCCGACCCTCCTGAGGTCAAGAGTTTCAAGTTTAAGGGCCGGGAGTTACTTACAAAAGTTGACGATGAGTCTGATTTCCATTACGCAGCGTCGAAGCTGTGGAAGCTAGCGCACATGAAATTTACGCTCGACCAGTTGAAAGAAATTCTTGCTGAATCATGGAGCATTCCTCCGGAACAATTAGAAGTCAGTTCTTCTCAGAAAATGGACCCAGATATGCAGTACCGTCTCCCGAAGGCGTGCAGCCTCAGATGGCCAGAACGCGGCTAAGGTCCGGTTAGTTCCATACAGGCAGTCAGGAAAAAAATGCTTCTCCTGTGGCCGGGCGCGGGGTGCTGATGTTTTACGAGGTTACACGTCGTGGTTGAAGGCCCTTTAGAAACCAGCCGGGGAGCGCGAGGGTCAGAATAGGTTGCACGGCGTCTTTGTTCTGCCTTACGCCACCGTCGCCGACTGATTCACATCCCTGCGATACAATCCCTACTGCTCGTCCCGCATCATTCAGGATTGGCGAGCCGGACATTCCTGGTTCGGTCGGACCAACCTTAAGGATTGGACCCCACAGTGCCGAGCACAGGGTCATGGTTGTTGCAATCCAGCGATTACCAGAAAGGGCAAGCAACCATCCCCGGCCAGTTTCAGGCTTGCCGACCTGAATAGCCGATGCTCCGTCAGTCAACGCATCATATGCATCGGCGGCGGTCGAATATTCTTCGTCCCCCCTTGGCCATCAGGAGGACCGAGGATAGCAACGTCGCCGATTGGGTCCGCGAAGAGGCATTCCGCCCACAGTGCGTTTTTACTAGCATCGCAGGTACCGTCGAGCGCGCCCCACAAGTCCTTGTAAGTCCGCTCTGTGAAAAACGATGGTCGCCGTGGCGGCATTTTCGGCAGACAATGTGCCGCCGTGACAATGAGGCGATGTTCCACGGGGTGAGCTGGAATCAATCTTCCGGGCCGAGTGATGCCGTTTATTGTGCACGGAGGAGATTTCATCGCTGGAACGTTGACGCGGGTCGCCACGATAAAACCGCGGCCACCTCCGACCTTTACCACCGAACCTGGACTCGTGCGCATTTTCATCATCGGCTTCTTCTCCGAGAGAGTGGAGCCAGGGCGCAGCGTATCACGGCTGTCAATCATGGAATTGCTGCATAGCTTGGTGTTCCATGCGGCTGGCGCGTTTCTGCCAACTCACGATTTTACGCAGGATGATTTTGTTGAGTGATTGACGTTCGCCAGTTCCGGCTTACTCCGGGCCGTAAACTGATGGGAAGCCTTGGAAGTGCGCGCTCGCCAATGGCAGGACGTCTCATTTGGGACATGTAGACCCGCGTGAAAAAAACAGCAAGCGAAATACTATTTTCTCACCGGAAATTTTTCTCGGTGAAACTGAGGGTTCCTTTTGCCCCGGTCGTGATTACCTCCTCAACCCCTTCCCGGTAAGTTCAAACCTGTTGCGTTTGAGCAGCTACAAGATTGCGCAGAGGCAACGACGGAATCAATCCAGCATGAAATGCTGATGTTAAACACTAGAGTCAACTGCGTCCATCAACGCGGCCTTGAAGAATATCCGCTAGGACGCGGCAGGTTCGCAGTCCCTTATGACCGCTTCAGGAGTCGGAAGATGAATGAAAGCAATGAAAGTAGCTGGCGAGACTTGTACAGAGCCGCAGTTCTTGAATCCAACTCCGCCCTATTTCAGGTTCGCGTGAACGAAGCTCTGTCCGCGATTAACGCGCGTGTCTCAGACGGCCACTTTGTCCCGCGCGACGAGCGAATAGACATGGACGAGGCGCGGTCTGCGTTGCGTGGATTGAAATCACGGGGGTGGCAGTCGAAGGTGCGCGGCTCACGTTGAATCGGACTGTATCGCCCAGGAACCCTCGCACGGTCAATCGAAGTCTTCCCCATTAGGAGTCAGGAAATGTTTGAAATAACCTGGCGCGACTTGTACAGCGCCGCCATTCTGGAACTTAATCCCTCCCTACTTAAGGCTCGCCTGAAAGCGGCCGAAGATGCGATTGTCGCACGCGCGTCAGATGCGCGCGCTCCGCGCGACGAGCGTAAGGAGATGGATGATGCCCTCTCTACACTGCACCGACTAAAGAAAATCAATTCATAGATTTGTTCGCAAGTGGGGCCGAGAGCGCACGTCTGGGCCCGTGGGGTTTTATGAGGCTTGTGCTTGAGGTTTTTGGAGCGTGGTGCGCGGTGAGCTTTGCGCTGGCGGGGCTGTGGACCTTGGTAATTTACCTGGGCCGTCGCTACAGGCAGGCTAGGAACGCGCGGCGATGTGCCAGGATGCTTGAAACAGATTAACGAACCCGGTTTTTCATTCTGCCTTTTCAGGCCGCAGAAATTCTTCGCGCTCTGCGACTGTCAAGGTTATGAGTACCTGCGACGGTGATTGAACCTCCATCTTGCAAATTGTATTCGCGTTTGGCGTCGCGTCCTCGCTGCTGAGCACGCTAGCGATGTTGGCTGCATACTAGAGCAACTCCGAACCTGCGGGGCAGAGGCTGCGATTTAGCGGAAGCTGGCAATCCCTTGGGCCTCGTCTTCCATGCTTGGAATTACGCCCAGCAAGTGCACCGTCTCCAGAACGAGCCGCACATTTCCACGCGGTCGCAGCAATTTCAGGCTCGCGCCTCGGTGCTTGAGGGAAACAAACGCTCGCACGATGGTCCCGATGCCCGAAGAATCCAGCTGGGTGACATCGGTCAGATTGACCAATATCTTGTCGGTTCCATCGTCTATCAGCTGTCGTAACTGGGCGTCTAGAAAATCATTCGCGGAACCCATCGTCGCTATTCCCGTAAGGTCAACGATGGCGACATCAGCGGCATGACGGACAAAAAGTTGAAGACACATAGCTACACCCTCCGAACTGGGAGATAACTTGACGCGTGGGCGTGGGCGGGCTACTTGGCTGGTTCTGGGAATCCCCAGAGGTTACCGCCTTTGAGGGAGAGCGGTTCGCGTGCCTGTCGTAGCCCGTAATCTCGTTACTCGCAATTGAGAAGCCAAATTCCGCTGTGTTCGCAATGTCCTACGATTGCGCCGGATATGGCGCGAGTGGGCGGACACTTCCCAAACGAAAACCGGGGAGTATGGCCAAGGCATTTCCTACAGTGTGCAAACGCATGCACGAACACCAGCCGAGAAAGCCCAAAATCCTACGGCTCAGTTGCCAGCGCAAGCACCGCGAGCGACGTATCTTACCCATAGCGCACGTGCCCGGAGATTTGCGAGCAGCACAAATGCCGGAGTGAGGATAGCCAAGACGTTGTGGCTCAAGACCAGATGTTGTTCTAAGCTCGGGTCGCCGCGCGATTTTAGGCTATTCTTGCTTTCCCCTTATTCTCACACTCTACTGGCTCGGGTTCGGTGTGTCCAAGCTGGCCGGCGTTGCTGTAATTCGCTTCTGGGTAAATACACCAGAATCCAATTGACTCAGCCTTGATAACAATGGATTCGGTGTATCGTGGTGCAGCGTAAAAAACAAAATGTTCTGTGCACACGTAGTAGCCCATGAACCTCGGCTTACTGCAGTCTCTCACAAAGCAGTTGGGTAATGTCACGACCTGAGTTCACCTTTCCGCGTCGGCAGCCTTCAGTGCGGTTCCATAGCAGTGCTTACTGCATCTTGAATACCATCCGAATCGGCCGATGCAGCCTGCCTCACTAGGAGCCTGAAATCCCCCTCTCATTAATTGCGACCGCCGAAGCTGAGATAAGCCCAGACGCCTAAGTTCTGACATCCGGGAAAAGAAAACTTGGATATGCAGGGCGTGGGCGGGCTACTCGGCTGGCTCTGGAATCCCAGAGGTCGCCGTCCTCGGAGGGAGAGAGGTTCGCGCGTGCCTCTCGTAGCCCGCAATCCTGTCATTGGCAATTCGGAAGCCAAAATCTCGGTGTACACGTCGTCCCTGTCGATTTGCTCGATAGGAACCACCTTCGTCATGCGCCCAAGTTTTTTCGCTCGGAGGGTTGTGGTCCGTTCGCACCATCACTTGCGTCGGCTGATAACGAAGGACACTGCTCTAGAGATGCGGTGGTCCGGACGTCAAAACTACCTGTTATCGGATGCCGGCTGCTACAAAGCAAGCGACGAGTGCTCACTCCACCGTATCCAAAAATGGCTAACGGGATGCCCTGCACGTCACCATGCGGAGACCATAACTGAAGTGGATTCTCGCGTATGTAAGAGATTCTTATAGATGTATCGCTGAGTGCAGATTTGGCGGCCGTGTTGCATTATCAGTTCATTAGCTATTTCTGTGTCGAGAGAGAGTTCTCAGATTATGGCCAGAGCACGGAAGCTTTCCTTGCGGTTTCTTACCCTTGCGTCAGTCATCAAGGCGCAGGAGGCCGTTCTCCGAAAAGCTTCTCGACTCTCACTTCTCTGCCTGACTATCGTGTCGGTTTCAACCATCGCGACGGCGCAGCAAAGGATTCTGTGGCAGGGAAGGGTCAGGCCGGAGCAGATAAACGTCTATACCGATGCTTCGTTAGCCGAACCTGTAGCCACGACTCTGAAGCAAAATGACGTAGTAGACGTAGTCCTCGAAATTGACGCTATGGGAGTTGGGTGGTGCCAAGTCTCGTTTTCAGTCCAATCCAAGCCACTCGGATATGTGCTCTGCTTAGGTTTGGAGCAAAGCAATTCCGCGCCGAATCACCTTGGTCACAGCGAGCCAATTGCCACGCAATCGCCCACGCCGTCCGCTACTCCGAAGCTGAGTACATCGGCCGTGGTAGATTCCACGCTGTTGACGAACAAAGACATTTTGGACATGCAAAAGATAGGGCTTCCGCCAGAGATTCTGGTCGCGAAGATTAAATCGAGCCCGTGCAATTTCGACACGTCCACGGCATCACTGCAAGCTCTGAAGACCGCAGGGCTCGGCGACAGCGTGATTCTCGCAATGGTGGAAGCGCCAAACGGACAGGCCAAGGCAGCCGCGGTTCTAGACCCGCCCGATGTCGTCAGCACTTCAAATCATCCGGACCCGACTGCGACGGCTTCAGGCGTTGTCCTCCGAGATGTGCAAACTCTCCCCGCTGGCTTCTACTACAACACGGCCCAGGGATGGCAAAAGTTAGAGCCAATTTCGCTGGCCGGTGGCGGCCTGAAACACGTAGGAAAAATGTTTGTTCCCGGTCTTACACCGCAGATGGTGTGGACCTTTCGAGGCGCGGAATCTCCGATACAAATCGAAGACAAGAGGCCAACGTTCTGCATCAAGGAATTTCCGGAAGTGGCAGGTATAGCTGGCCGTTCCGAGCACGCTTTATTGATTGTGCGATTCGATAAAAAGAAAGACCACCGTGAGCTGCAAACCACAAACGGCGGGAACGTATTCACGTTCAAAGGCGGATTGAGCAAGGACCGAATGCCGGACATTATGTCGAAGACGGTTTCCGATGGAGTTTTCATGGTTACGCCGACGGAGGATTTGAAACCTGGTGAATACATGATTACTTTTGATGCGGTCGGCACTGATGGATACGACTTTGGGGTTAGGGATTAATTCGCTTCCGTAAAGTGACACACACACCAGACGAGAAAGTCCAAATGCCAACCTCACAGCACCGTTCGCCTTATCAGCCGCCAGAACCACACGCCCGGTTTGCGCGTAAGTCGGAACTTGGCTGTCGGAGTCTCATTTGGGACGGGATGATTCAGCAGAAAACAGCAAGCGAAAAAATATTTTCTCACCGGAAATTTTTCTCGGTGAACTCGGGGGTCCTTTTGGGCCGCTCGGAATCTGGGACTCCCACCCCATCCCCGGTCGTCGCGCGTTCGTATTCTTTCCTTTAGACATCGGCATCGCGACTGGCTCCTGGTACCGTGCGGGCTTGCGGCTCTCTGGAAGTGCCTGTGGACGCGAGGAGGAACCTTCAGCGGCGTGATTCCTCACGCTGTGGACTTGACTGAGGGGACTGCCAGCGGATGTCGGGCGTGTCCGCGCTGGTGTCAGTTCTGGTGTCAGTTGGAGTTTCGTTTTGCTTCGCCACTGTGCGCGGCGCTGCGTCAGGAGAATATCATCGAAGCCGCGTGAGCATTGGCGATTATCGGTACCGTGCGTTCTGGTGCGCGACCGTGCTAAAACGGCAAATTCCGATTCTCAATCTGGAAACCCGGGTCCGATTCCCGGTACCGCTACCAATTGTCCGATCCGCGCAGTTCCTGCTGGAGTTCCGGTTCCTCCCGCGTCCAACCGTTTCTCGCGGGCGGCTATGGTTTTTTCGTGGAGGTTCTGACTAGCTCGTCTATCGTTGGGAACGAGACTGGGATGGTCAAAGCCAATTCCGTTGGCGTCTTTCGTTGCTGGATCGCAGCGACCAGCATTTCAATCGCAAGCTTGGTGTTCGGGGGCACGATTACCGTCGCCGCCAGCACACCGCTGCGCACGTATTCCTGCCCCGTGTTGGGCAGCCCGTCGCAACCGGTGAAGTGGGCGCTAAGCCATTTGGCCCTCACGGCTTCGTCGGTTTGCTCCTGAAGCGCTTTCCGGGCGCCGATGGCCATGGAATCGTCCTGCGCGCCAACCAGATCAATATCTTGCTTCTTGGAAGTCGGCAAACGAACCCAGGAAGACACGGCTTTATACGAACTTTCCTCGGTCCATTGGCCTTTCAGCATGTGAATCTTGATATGGGCTGGTTTGGTTTGTTGCATGCCGATGGTGCGATCTTTCGCCGCGGAATTTTCTGAAGGGCCCTGCACGTAGAGCGCGGAACCGCCTTGCGGCAAAAGAGCCGCGAATTGCAGGCCCTGGATGCGGCCGATCTCGAGATGGTCGGAACTTACCGAAAACGCCGGCGCGCGATTGGCGCGGCGAAGTTCGGGAAGATAGTCGGCGTCGCGATTGAGAACGACCCAACCGATGCCGGCCGCGGCCGCGGCACGGGCCACTTGCGGCAGGGCCGTGGCTCCCAGGGGCTCAAAGAGGATTGCGTTGGGCCGGTCGTCGCCCGGGCTTTGGATAGCCTTCAGGATCTGATCGCTCTGTTTGATGGCGTCGTTATCGGCCTGAACGACTTTGACGTTCACGCCGAGCCGCTGCGCCGCTTCCTTCGCCGCAGACGCCTGCTCCTGTTGGTAATCGTTGTCGTCCGTCGGGATCGAAACTAGAAAGTTGAGTTTGGCCATGGCTCCAGTGCGAACTTTCTCCGGTTACAGCTTACCGACTAATTGGAATACGATTGTGTGAAAAATGAGGGCAAAGTTCTCATTCCGAACACGTCCGCCGTGGCGAAATTTGGGTGTTTATTTATATGATGTTTCGCTGTTTTGGATTTCTCCCCGCTGCTCAGTGTGTATGTTAGATTTGATATCTTAAAAAGAGAGCTAATCCACCCGATGCGACGAAACCTTTTGTGTGTCCTCTCATGCTTCGTATTTGTTGCGATAGCTTGTGCGATTCCGCTCGGGGTGTTTTCAGCAGGCGCGCCCGAAAACGCCTTGCTGGCGACCATGCAGCGGGAACTGCAGCGGGCGACGACATCTTTGGCGAAGACCGATCCGGCGCCCTATTACCTGAGCTACGCGGTCACGGACTCCAACGGCACGGCGGTCGTTGCGTCGAACGGGGCCGTGATTTTCTCAACCAGCGCGCGGCGCCGCGAGGCGGACGTGATGATGCGCGTGGGCTCAGTGGCGCTGGACAATACGCACAATCAGAGTCGCGGATCGGGAATTATGTCGGGCATGCTTCCGCTGGATGACGACACCAACGCAATTGCGCGGGTGTTGTGGCAATTGACCGACCACGAATACGAACAGGCTTCCGCGGCGTTTCTGAAAGTGACGACCAGCAACGCGGTGCAATCGGAAGAGGAAGACAAGTCTCCGGATTTTTCGAAGGAGTCGCCGCAGGAGCATCTGAGCGCGAAGCAGCTGCCTGATGCTTTCAGTCAGAAAGCCTGGGAAGAAAAGACGCGGGTCATTTCGGCGGAATTCCTGAAGTATCCCGAGGTGTACTCGTCGTTCGTGTCGTTCACAGTTTCCGCCGACCGGTCCTATCTCGCGACGAGCGAAGGGACTGCGCTGATTCGTCCCAGCGCGATTGCGCGGTTGATTATTCAAGCTGAAACGCGCGCTGACGATGGAACGGAGCTGCTTCGCGTCGAGTCGTTTCAAGCGGCGACCGCGGAGCAGCTTCCTGGCACCGCGGAGATCACGGCGAAAGTCGAGAAAATGGCTGACGATCTGAAGGCGCTGCGCGCTGCTCCTGCCGCCGAGCCGTACGCGGGGCCGGCGATGCTGTCCGGGCGTGCGGCAGCGGTTTTTTTCCACGAGGTGCTGGGGCACCGGTTGGAAGGCCATCGGCAGCGCGACGAGACTGAGGGCCAGACATTCACGAAGAAAGTGAATCAGCTGGTGCTGCCGGCGTTTTTGAGTGTTACGGACGACCCGACCTTGAAGGAACTGAATGGGGTGGAACTTGCGGGGCATTACGATTATGACGATGAGGGGGTGCCGGCAGAGCGCGTGGATGCGGTGGAAAATGGCGTGCTGAAGAATTTTCTGATGTCGCGCATGCCCATCAAGAATTTCAGCCAATCAAACGGGCACGGGCGCAGGCAGCCAGGACTGATGCCGACGGGACGGCAAGGAAACCTGATTGTGACGTCCAGCAAGACGGTGAAGGACGCGGAGCTGCGCGAGAAGTTTATCGAGGAGATCAAGAAACAAGGGAAGTCATATGGATTGTACTTCGACGATATTCAGGGCGGATTCACTCTCACGCAGCGCGCGTCGCCGCAGGCGTTTCAAGTGATTCCAGTGATGGTCTATCGCGTGTATGCGGATGGGCGGCCGGATGAACTGGTGCGCGGCGTGGACATTGTGGGCACGCCGCTGCTGTCGCTCAACAACATCATTCTGACGGGAGACACCCTGAAAGTATTCAATGGCGTCTGCGGTGCGGAATCAGGGCAGGTGCCGGTGGCTGCCGCGGCCCCTGCGATGCTTTTCTCGGAGATTGAAGTGCAGAAACGCCGCCGCGGAACGGAGCGGCCTCCAATTCTGCCGCCACCGGGATTTGAATCGGCGCCCTCGCATGCGACAGCGAGCACGCCCGCAACATCCGGAGCGAAACCATGAGGGCGACTGCGCTTGGTGCATCGGGCTTTTCATTTTTCGCTTACTTGCTCGCCGCCGCCTTCCTCGCGATCCTTGTCGCCGATGCAGCGCCGTTACGCGCCCAGGAAAAGTCCGCGACGACGGCGGATCAGTCCAGTGCAGCGTTGGCGGATCCGATCTTGAAGGCGATGCGCGAGGAACTCGATCGTTCGAAGTCGCAGCTCAAAATGGACAATGTAGCTGCGCCGTATTACATCGAATACCGCGTGTCGGACGTGGATCAATATGACGCAGAGGCCGCCTTTGGTGCGTTGCGCCAAGAGCAGCGCGTGCACGCGCGAAGCCTCCGGGTGGTCGTGCGGGTGGGCGACTACAAGCAGGATAGCTATTACGGGCCGGGGACGGGCGTTGTGAGTTTTGCGCCGATCGATAACGACTCGATCGCGCTACGGCGGGAGTTGTGGATTGCGACGGACCGCGCATACAAAAGTGCCAGCGAAGCCCTGGCGTCCAAGAAGGCGTTGCTTAGCCAGTACACCGCCGATCAGCCGTTCGATGATTTTGCGCGGGCACCGGCACTACAAATGATTGGACCGCTGGTTCGCCTCGATTTCCGTCCTGAACCCTGGACGGAGGAGATCGAAAAGGCGACGAACCTTTATCGCAGCGACGTGAAGATTGAGTCTCTCGACGCGCTGCTGCGATTTCGCGCGGTGAATCAATATTTCGTGAACACCGAAGGCACCAACACCCGGCAAGGGTATGCGGTCTACTCGCTTAATCTTTCCGCGCAGACGCAGGCGGATGATGGAATGGAACTCGGCCGCTCGCCATATTACGTGGCCAGTACGGCGGGCGAATTGCCGTCGCAGGAGAAATTGCTGGCGGATACGGCGAAAATGCTTGAGACGCTGAAGACGCTGCGCGAGGCTCCGATGGTCGAAGAAGATTACCGAGGGCCCGTACTTTTTTCGAATGACGCGGCGAGCGACATCTTGGATTCCATGATCGGTGAAAACGTGCTGGGAATTCGTCCGAAGCCGGGGGCTTCCGCGCGCACAGTGGGGGAGTTTTCTTCGAACTACAAAGGACGTGTGCTGCCGGCTTTCTTGACCGTGGTGGATAACCCCGCGATGAAAACTTTCCAGGGAAAAACTCTGGTGGGATCTTATGAGATTGATGAAGAAGGCGTGCGAGTGGCGCCGCTTTCGGTGATCAAGGATGGCATGCTGACGGGCTATTTGTTGGGCCGTGAGCCCATTCGCGATTTCAGCGATTCGAATGGTCACGGTCGGGCGGCGCCAGGCCAAGCGCCTTCGCCGAGCATCGGCATCCTGACGTTGCAGGCGAGAGAAACGAGTTCGCCCGAGGAGCTGAAGAAAAAGCTGATTGAGATGTGCAAGCAGGAGAACAAGCCGTACGGCTATTACGCGGAGACTTTGGTCGGCAGCAATCCGCGGCTCCTGTATCGCATCTACGTTAGCGACGGCCATGAGGAGTTGGTGCGCGGCGCTATTTTCGATGAGTTGGACACGCGCACGCTGCGCAACGATTTGGTGGCCGCGGGAAATGATCCCTTGGTGAGCAACCGCGAAGGTGCGGTGCCGACAACCGTAATCAGTCCTTCAGTTTTGTTCGATGAGTTGGAAGTGAAGCGAACCGACAGCAAGAACGCCAAGCTGCCGGAATATCCGCCGCCTGCCGTTATTACGCACTGACGCAGGAACCACGGCGCCCGCCTTGCAGTCACCGTGAATCTATCGCTTTGGAAATTGATAGCGCAGGCCGATGCGCGCCGCTATCGGCAGGCCGAGTTGTGGTACCGGCGTCGCCGCAGTGGTGTACTTTTCGTCGAACAAATTCTCGGCGGCTGCAAATAAGTCCAGACCTGCGCCGATCGAGCGCGAGGCCATCGCGTCGAGGACGAAGAAATTGCCGAGCGGGAACTGATTCTGGTCATCGTCGAATTGCTTTCCGACGAATCGCCCATCAACGGAGATGAAGACAATTCGGGGATTCGAATAGCGGGCCTGGAAAGTAAATGAGTTATGAGGGACCTGCGCCACCCACAGACCTACCAAGCTTTCACTGGTATTGGCCGCGGCAGGAAAGCTCACGACCCTGGAATTCACGAATTGATAGCCGGCAGACAGGTCGAAACTTCGCGTGAAATGCACGGTAGCGCCGGTATCGAACCCTGGAGCGCTGATGCGGCCCAGATTCTCGCGGATGCGCGCGATCACGTTGGGCACCGGCGCGGGACAACCGGGCAGCGCATTTGGAGGAGGCTGGCAGGTGACATTGGCGACGGGATCTATGATTTGGTTGTAGAAAAAGGTGCCGCGAACTTCCAGGCGCCGGTTGAATCCGTATACCGAAATGCCAGCGTCGCCGCCCGTCAGATGCTCCGCCGTCAAGTCTGCGTTGGCCTGCGTGGTGGTGTTGCCCTGGCGAAATGATCTGTAAAGTTCGTTCAGGCTCGGGGCGCGGAACGCGCGGTAGACAGAAGCGTCCCAGGAAATATTCGAGTTGACTTGATGTCGCAGCGTCGCTCGCGGGCTGAAAGCATTCTGGGAGCGATCGGCAAACGGGGTGACGGCGGGAATACCAGTGGAAAGCGGGATGTGCACGATGGACGCGTCGAAATTGCTCCAATGATCCACGCGCGCACTTAGGGACAGCAGCCAGCGCGGCGTAATCTGGATCAAGTCCTCGCCGAAAATACCGACCGTGCGCTGGCGTCCACCGGAGGATTGGTTCGCCGACGGCGCGCCCTTTGTGAAAAGGACGTCGTGGCTTGCGCCGATTTCTTCATGGTCATCAAACCCGGCGACGAGGGATTGACGTTTTCCCAATTGCCGGGACCACAGCGCGGAACCGCCCACGCCCTGCGCCGGTACGGTCTGCAAATCGGTGAGCGTTTCGGTGTCGCGCTGTGATACGACGGAAGTAACCGAAGAAAAACTCTGATGATAGGTTTGTGCGTCGCCGTAGAAGCGCAACGTGAGCGCGCCGAAATCGCCGAGATCGAGATTTGCGCCAAGCGCGCCCTGGCCTAGCTTCGTGTCGTTCCTCTGCAGCACTGTGCCGTTTCCGCGAGTTTCATCCAGGTACCAGCCGCGGGCGAAGATCTCGCTTTTTTCGCCAATCTTGCGGCCGACCATTAAATCGGCGGTGCCATGCTCGGAGCCAGCCTTGGTGTCCACTGGACCGCGATCGGCTTCCGGCACCAGGACGTAACCGTCCGTGTTAAAGACTTCGCCGGCAAATGTGGATTCCCATTTCCCCTTTTGGCCGCCGGCCCACAGCGAAAGATCGGGAGTGTTCTGATTGCCGTAGGAAGTTTCCAGCGAGAGCTCTGCGGGTTCAGCGGGACGTGAGACGAACTGCACCACGCCACCGAGCGCGTCGCTGCCGTAGAGGCTGGATGCGCCCTCCTGCGCGATTTCGACATCCGCGACGGATTCAGCCGGAACGCGGTCCCAGTAGACCCACCCGCCGAAGGGATCATTCAGCGGAATTCCGTCCTGGAGCACGAGTGCCCGGCTGGCGCCGTTCGCACCAAGGCCGCGCAGCGAAACTCCTTGCGTCGTGGGATTTGCCGTACGGCTGCTGGAGCGCCGGTACAGACTGAACCCGGGAACTTGGCGGAGGTCATCATCCAGCGTGAGCGCGGGAGTCTGTTGCAGGTCTTCGCGCGTGAGTTGCACATCGCTCAGCGGAACATCCGTGGTCAGCGTCGCCGCGCGATTGGCGGTGACTTCGACCTGTTGATTTAGCGGGGAAGTGTTGAGCGTGATTTCGACTTGCGCGGGGGATCCCGCGGATGAAGTCCATGGCGCGGTGGCTGGTTGAAAACCGTTTGCGGAAACGACGAGCGTTCCGGAAGATTCCGGGACATTGTCGAAGGCAAAGGTTCCGGCGGCGTCCGTGATCGCGGAAGCCACAAATGAATTCGCGCGAAGTTCCACGTGGGCGGCCGCAATGGAGGCACCACTCGAATCACGCACTACGCCCGCGACGCGAGCTTTTTGCGCTTGCGCGGCAGGGGCGAGCAAAACGCAGAATAGCGCCACGCCAACCGTGATGCCGGCATCGGCGCCAAACGTGAGCCGCCACAAAAAGGCGCTCGCGAAAGAAAGCAAAATCCCTCCCAGTAACCCACGCGGATTTTTCCGGAGATCAAATGCGCGATTATGATAACCCAGTTAAGATGACGGGAATGGACGAAGAGCGCAGCCGGTGCCGGACGCGAATCAGCGAGGGCAGTGTGATATCTTGGCTGCCGGCGAAGGTCCCATTCCAGGAGGAATCGCATGGCGAGTGCGGCACAGCGTCGTAGTGATCGCGTATCGCTGATATTGCTGCTGCAAGTCTCCGGCACGGACATCAACGGGCAGGAATTTGCGGAGCCTTCCCGGACGATGCAAATCAACCGGACGGGCGCGGTCATCCTGCTGGATCGCGATCTGCGGCCCGATCAGCACATCGAGATCAGGCGGAAAGCTGCCAGCGAGGCACATCGGCAGAGCAAAGCGCGCATCGTGGGGCAATTTGGCCGACAAAAAGAGGGCTACATCTACGGCATCGAGATTTTGGCGCCGGAAAGCGATCTCTGGGGCATTGAATTTCCTCCGATCGCGGAATCCGAGGAAGCCGTCGCGCGGATGCTGCTCGAATGCACGTATTGCCGTGGGCGAGAAGTCGTTTATCTGAATGAATTGGAGTTGCGCGGTTTCGAGACGACGCGCGGAATTGCGCGCCATTGCAAGATTTGTGGTGTGCCGAGCATCTGGACGCAAGCCCCGCACGAGGACGATAAGAAGCTTGCTTCGCGACTGGCGCGCGGGCGCCGCGCGCAGGCGCCTGCCGGAGAAGTCCCGGAAAGCGGCGAACAGCGCGAACGGCAGCGTCTGCGGATGAAGACGCGGCTCACTGCTTGCATCCGTCAAGCCAACGAAGACGACGAGCTAGCCGTCTGCGAGGATATTTCTCCGGTCGGGATGTGTTATCGAAGCAAGCGGCGCTATGAATCAGGGACTGAGATTAATGTGGCCGTGCCGTATTCACCGGAGGCGGCTAATATTTTTCTTCCAGCGCGCGTGGTTTATTGCGAAGAAATGCCGAAGGCGGGTTTGTTCCGTCACGGAGTGGAATATCGCAGGCCGGGGCTGCGTCAGTAGCTGCGTTAGCGATTACGCCTGCCGTTGAGTTAGTGAGCGCCGACCGGCGTCCGCTCTCCATTTCGTCGTTGCAGGTACTGCATGGCGATGTTGAGATGCACGTTGCCGCTGGGAGTTTCGAAACACAGAATCGTGGCCTCTGAATCCTGCCCGGCTTTTTCACCCTGCTCTTGAGAAAGAATTTCCGGTGGCAGGACCTTGAACTGAAAGCCCGCATCGTTGAGCTGCGTAACGGCGTTGCCGATCACCATGTTCGCGAGCTCGCAAACCGTTTCCGGTACGATGGATTCGGACGGATCCACTTCGCCGCCCGCCAGGTAGCTGGCAACTTGTGCCGCGGCCCGAGGCTCCATATCAAGAATGACGCGGCCTTCGATTTGTCCTTTGAACGAGACGGAAGCAGCCGTTCCCTTACGGCGATAACCCTCTTCCTCCATCGTGAGATCGACGATTTTTGCGGGAACGTTCATCATTTCGGCTAGTACCGCGTCGAGTGAGCCGATAAACGGTTGGATCAAGTCCATCCTCATCGCGAGTTCTCCCCAGCGCCCACGGGTGCGGTGACGCCGTCGTCGTTCAGCACGTAGCGAATAATTTCGTAGAGCGCGTCAGGCTTCACGGGCTTCTGCACGAAATGGCGCGCGCCTTTCTGCAGCGCGGCCAGGATGTTGTCCTGGTACCCGACCGAGGAGACCATCACGATGCGAGCGTCGGGATGCTCCTGCACGATGCGCTCGACCGCTTCGATGCCCTCCATTTGCGGCATGGTGATGTCCATCAGCACGAGATCGGGCGAGGTTTTGGCGTATTCGGTGATAGCGGTGCATCCGTCGCCGGCCTCTCCCACGACTTGGCCGCCAAATGACTCGACCATTTTGGCGAGGCTCTTTCGAGCGAAGACGGAATCGTCCACGATCAAGTAACGGACGGCTTGGCTGTCCTTCTTCCGCGTCAGTGCTTCAAACTGTTTCATGACGATCTCCTTCGTAACCCCGGCTCACCGGCAACGGTCTCGGCAGTGGAATATTCGGCGCTCGAATCGGCTGGCCGCCTCTCCGGAGCGCATTTCGCTTGCAAGATACTGGAAAGATGGGAAAGAGAAACGACGCGTGTGGCGAAGCCGCGTTCGATAGCAGAGCGCGGCATGCTATCCACGACGCACGTGTCTGGACTTTGCGCGATCGTGATTCCGCCGGCGGACTGGATGGCGCCCATGCCGGCGGCGCCGTCGTCACCCATACCGGTCATTAGCACGCCGATAGCGGAAGCGCCGAATTCCTGCGCGACGGATTGGAAAAGTACATCAACTGACGGCCTGTGTCCGTTGACGCGAGGTTGGTCCACAAGAATCGCGACGTTGCCGTGCTCCATCCGGCGAACCTTCATGTGCCGATTGCCCGGGCAGATCAGCGCTCGGCCTGCCAACAGTAGATCGCCCGACTGCGCTTCCTTCACTTCGATCGCGGATGATTCGTCCAGGCGATGCGCGAACATTTCGGTAAAGCCTTCGGGCATGTGCTGTACGACCAGGATGCATCCCGGGAAATCTTCCGGTATCTGTGAGAATAAATATTGCAGTGCGTTAGGGCCGCCGGTGGAGATGCCGATCGCTACGATGGAAGATGGCCAATGCGGCATCGAACTGCGGCGCCGATCTTTGCGCCTGGCCGCCGGCATCGTGATGATCATTTTCGGAGCGCCAGAAGACGCGGCCACTTTGATTTTCAGCGCCAACTCTGCCGCGATCTGTTCGATGCGGCCCGAAGCCGCGTCCGGGGGCTTGGTGACGAAGTCAAATGCTCCCAGAGCCAGCGCTTTGAGTGTGATGGATGCGCCGCGCTCAGTTTGCGCGCTGAAAACGATCACCGGAACGCGATGCCTACGCGTAATCTGGCGCAGCATTTCGATGCCGTCCATACGCGGCATGTCCAGGTCGAGAGTCACGACCTGCGGGTGCAGCTCAGTGATTTTCTTGAGGCCAATCGCCCCATCCATGGCCGTGCCAATGACTTCGATGGATGGATCGCGCTGCAGCACTTGCGGAATGAGCTTCCGCATCAGTGCTGAGTCATCCACAACGAGAACGCGGATCTTTTCGCTCATGCGGTGGCTCCCACTGCGGGAATCCGAGCAAGGTGCGAAATCACGGCAGGAATGTTCAGGATCAAGACCACCGTGCCATCCCCCAGGATCGAAGCGCCACTCACCAAGGGAGACGTGACCAATTGATCTTCGAGTGCCTTGATGACCAGTTCTTCTTCGCCCATGAGACTATCCACGGCCAATCCGAAACGGCGGCTGCCCGCGCCGATGATCACCACGAAAATGCGTTTGCTGCGACCGGATGGCTGCTGCGATTCCAGCCGATCCAGGCGAACGAGCGTGAGTACTTGCTGGCGCAGTTGAAAAACTTCGTGATCGTCCACGCGATGAATATCGTCTTCGGTGATGCGATTGATTTCGACGACGGAAGCAATCGGGACGGCGTAGAGGCGGCCGCCGACGTAGAACAGAAGCGCTTGAATGCTGGCCAGCGTGAGCGGCACGACCAGCCGGAACGAAGTGCCTTTTCCGGCTTCGCTTTCGATTTCGATCGAACCTTTCAGGGCATCCAGCGCCGATTTCACGACGTCGAGACCCACGCCGCGCCCGGAAATTTCCGTCACTTCGTTGGCCGTGCTGAAACCGGGAGTGAAGATAAGATGGTGAATTTCGGCATCGTTCATCCTCGCGATTTCGTCTGACTTCAGGATTCCACGCTCGATGGCGCGCCGGATGATCTTCTCGCGCTCAATGCCGCGCCCGTCATCGGAAACTTCGAGCACCACCTGGTCGCCTTCATGGTAGGCGTCCAAGCGAACGGTGCCGTGGCTCGGTTTGCCCGCCGCAGTGCGTTCGCCGGAAGACTCGATGCCATGGTCGGCGGCGTTGCGAATCAGGTGCGCGAGAGGTTCGGCGAGCGCGTCCAAAATGCTTTTATCAAGGTCGGTGTTTTGGCCGGCGATTTCGAGCGAAATTTCTTTGTTGCGCTGTTTCGCGACGTCTCGCACGACGCGCGGGAAGCGCCGAAAGAGCTGTTCGACCGGCACCATGCGGATTTTCATCACGGATTTCTGCAACTCGTTCAGGATGCGCGACTGGAAAGCCAGTGCATCCGAGAATTTTCCACGCAGCGGGTCCTTCGGGAAACGCCGCTCGAATTCAGTAATGGTGCGCTGGAGCATGGATTTCCCGATGATCAGTTCGCCGACCAGGTTCATGACCGTATCAATGCGTCCAGCGTCAACGCGCAGAGTGTTTTCGGCCACAGCATGGGCGAGGCCACCAGGTGCGGCGATAGGGTGCGAATCATCTTCGTGAGTTTCATCCAGATCGGTGAATTCTCCCGGAATCCCAGCGGAAACGGCGGCCGCTTCGGATTCGACCAGGATTTCAAGCACGTCGCGTGGAGCCGTCTCCATCAGCGGAACGCGATCCACCGAGATCTGCGCGACTACGGACGGCACCTGGCAGCGTTTGCGAATCCAGTCGGGCGGTTTGGTACTGGAAAGGGCTGATTCGATCAAGCCGCCGTTGATGACGTCCGCGCCGTTCTCGGGACGTATGGCGAGAATTTTGCCCGCTTTCTCGAGCGCTTTTTTCGCCAGTTCGTAAGCAGCGGCGGGCAAAAGCGCATCTGACGCGAGATGCAAGGCGACGTGATAGACCGTCTCGCCACGCCGAAAAGATTCGGCGATGAGCAGCCGCTCGTATTCGGTCCAACTGAAAGTCGCGGCGGACTCCGGGGTAGCTTTTTCGGCAAGCGCGGCCGGCGGCTTACGCAGAAGCCGTTGAATGTGTTCGCGCAACGACCCGCCGGCAGGAGGCTGCAGATTATTGCGGTAGGCCGCCAGCATTTCGTGGAACGTGTCGGCCGCAGTGAGAACGACTTCGGCGATGAGTCCGGCGTGTTGTTTGGCGAGATCGGGCGTCAGGACGTCTTCCAATTCGTGCGCGAGTTCGCTGAGCTCGCGATATCCGCAGGCTGCTGAGTCGCCTTTCAGCGTGTGCACGGCGCGGCGCACGCTGCGTAGACTCTCCTTGTCGCTGGGATGCTCCTCGAGCGCCAGCCCGGCATCATTCAATGCCTGCAGGATTTCTTCGGCGCTCTCGAAAAAGAGATCGCGAAGCTCCGAGGCTCGATCGTCGGGGATAAAGTTCACTGCGCGCCCTCGATGCGCTGATACACAGTCGCGTTGTTCTGATGAATCATGTGATATCGCGTGGTGAGTCCGAACAGGCTCTCGGCGTGGCCGACGAATAGATAGCCGTCCGGATTCAAGCAGCGATGAAATTTTTCGATGAGGCGCTTTTGTTCGGCTTCGTCGAAATAGATCATTACGTTGCGGCAGAAAATGGCGTCATTGCGCTGCGGCAAATATTCGGTCTTCAGATTATGGAAATCGAACTGGACCAGGCTCTTCAGGGCCGGCTTCACGGAATACTTATCGCCCACCTTATCGAAATAGCGCAGGCGGCACGTGTAGTCCACCGTTTCCATTTGCGCCTCGGTGTAAATGCCCTGCTGAGCGGTGAGTAATGCCGAATAATTGATGTCCGAAGCGATAATTTCCACTTTCCATGGCGGTGGAATCAGCGGCTTGGGGGTGGGCATGTCGAACGGCAGCGGGTTGCGCAAGTAGTAGTAAGCGAGCGCATCGCAAACCAAAATGGCGAGCGTGTAGGGTTCCTGGCCGGTGGAACATCCGGCGCTCCAGATACGCAGCGACCAATCACGGCGTTCCTGCTTGCGGCGCAGCAGATCTTCCAATACGGACTTCTGGAATAATTCGAGCTGAGGGCGAATACGAAAAAAACTGGTTTCGTTGACCGTGAGATTTTCCAGCAGTGCCACAAGCTCTTGCTTGCCTTCGCGGCTGGTGAGCAAACGGTAGTAGCTATAGAAGGAATCGATCTGGCACGCCTTCAGGCGGCGTTGCAACCGATCGCGCAGGAAATGGGTGCGGCGCTCGTCGAAGTACATGCCACATTCCTGGTAGACGAGGGTCTGCAGCAGCTTCAATTCGGGTTCCGTCAGTGGAACCTGTGCTGTAAGTGTGGACATTCGCTCCTCGTCGTAGTGCTGGCGTTCGGCCCGCTAGTCGCGGGCCTCGACGCCAATGGTGACGGCTTCAGCGGATTCGGCCGCATCTTCAAGACGGCGCAGTTCTCCGCGCTGTAAAATCTTGCTCAGGTCCAGCAGCATCACCAGGCGTCCGCGCAATTTCCCGACCCCGGTGATGTAGTTCAATTCCCCTTCCTGAAAGACGGTATGCGGCGCTTCAATTTCGGAGGGAGGAATTTTCAGCACTTCCGATGCGGAATTAACAATCAGGCCAATCGCACGAGTCTCCAATTCGACGACGACAATTCTATTTTTCTTGCTCGCCTGAATGACTTTCTCGCCGAACCGCTTACGCAAGTCCACAACTGGGATAATCCGCCCGCGCAGGTTGATGACACCCTCGATGTATTCCGGCGCGTTGGGAACGGAAGTAATTTCCGGCACCCGGACGATTTCGCGGACGATGGCAATCGGCAGCCCGAACGTTTCGCGACCGATCCGAAAGCCTACGATTTGAATTTCTTTTTCCATGTTGCGCGCGGCGCTCTCAGGACCTGACAACTTCCGCGTATTCCGCGGAGGCATTTCGGTCTGCTGCATGGGAACCGCCATGCTGGCTGCCCGAAGCTGGTCGTCTGCCGAACTGGCGGCGCCCATCCGTCGAGCCCTCATCAAGCGCAAAGCGATCCATGGACTCGAGCAGGACGCGCGAAAGCTTGGACATTTGTTCCGCGGCGGCGGCAAGTTCCGTGGAGCTGGAAGTGGATTGCTGCACCAATTCGCGCATTTTTTCCATGGCCCGCACAACCGCTTGAGAACCGGACGCTTGTTCTTCGACCGAAGAATTGATTTCTTGAGTGATCTCAGTCAGGCGATTCGTGGCCTTGGCGATCTGCGAGGAACCACTCGACTGTTCCGTGGTGGCCGCACCGATTTCCTGCGAAAACTTGTAAACCTCAGACACAACGTCGGAAATTTTTTCGAGCGCGACGCTGAGGTCCTTGTTAAGGAGCAGGCCTTCCTGGACCATCGTCGTGCTCTTCTCCATATTTTCGACGGCTTCGCGGGCTTCCTTCTGAATGCCCTGGATCAACTCGGAGATTTCTTTGGTGGATTGCGTGGATTTTTCGGCGAGCTTGCGGACTTCCTCCGCCACGACCGCGAAGCCCAGCCCATGCTCGCCGGCACGAGCTGCTTCAATGGCCGCGTTCAATGCGAGAAGGTTGGTTTGTTCGGCAAGGTCATCGATGACTTCGATGATTTTCCCGATGTCGTCCGCGCGGCGCCCCAGGACGTCAATGATCTCCGCACTGGATTGAATGGCGTGGCTGGTGCGATTCAGACCTTCCGTGGCTTTTTCCATGGTGACCATGCCGGTTTGCGCTTCTTCGCGCGACCGGTGAGAGATATCGACGAGGAGCTTGGCTGTATCGGCCACACGCTGAATCGAGGTGACCATCTGATCGATGGAGGCTGAGGTTTCCGCGACGCTGGAAGCCTGCACCTGCGTATTTTTCACGACATTCTGCACGTTGATGCTCATTTCGTGCATGGTGCTAGTGACTTCATCAATTGCAGAGGCGGCTTGGACGCTCACCTTTGCCGATTCGTCTGAAGCGCTGGCCATCTGGCCCGAGCCGCTGGCGACTTGCGCAGCGCTGTCGCGAACCTGGCGGACCAGTTCGCGAAGTCCGCGCGTCATTTGCGCGAAGGCTTTGGCCATGGTGTCTTGTTGCGAGCGAGGCTGAACTGTGACGGACAATTGGCCTTCAGCGATGGCGGCCGAGACTGCGGCCATGTCTTTGAGGTGGACGATCATCTTGTTGAAGTTTTCCGCGAGAATCCCTACCTCGTCGTTGCGGTGAATGTCTATGGATTGCTCCAGGTCACCGGTTTCGCCGATGCGATGCGCCACATCGATGAGATGGTATAAAGGCTCCTTGATGGATTTCGCCGTCGAGAAGGCGATGACGCCTCCCAACAGAATCGCGCCGAGAGTTCCCAGCGAGGAGATCCAGGTGCTGAGGGCCGTTGCGGAGGCGGCAGAGGCGTTCGAGTCGTCGAGCGACTTGCGTACCGCACGATTGGCTTCATCCAACACGGCAGCAGACTTGTTTACCCAGGACGCTGGGTCATGCTGCAGATAATAAATTTGCAGATCTGAAACGGTAGCGTCGCCGGCATCCACTTGATGACGCTTGGCCATCATTTGCTTCGCGAAGTTTTCGGACCAATTGGTTTCGGTATCCGCCACCTGAGCAAGTGCGGCGTGCAATCCGGGATCGGCGGAGCGGGACTCGCCGTCCTTTAGCATCGCCAGCAGGTCCGCAACGCCCTTGTTGGTCTTGTCTTCATCACGCAGATCACCGCTAAGCAGGTAGTTGCCCAAATACAAGCGGTTTTCCATCATTTGGAAGCGAACATTTTCGATGGTTTGTACGACGGAAAGCGTGGCGCGGACGGTATCCTGCGCGGCGTATTCCCGGTGTACCGTGAAGAGGTTGATGATGAGCAAACAGAACATGATCCCCAGGATGCCGCCAAAACCCAGATACAGTTTCTTGCTGATCGTCATAGCCAACGCCTCCACTCCCAGTGAGAAGCCAACCGCCCCTATTCCATCGGCTGCTAATTTTTGCCTTGTGCCGCGAAATCAAATTCGACAATTTCCGTCGTTTCTTTTGGCCCGCCTTCAAACCGCCACTTTTTTAGCGCTTCCGTTGCGGATGACACCAGTAGCGGGCTGCCACCGACGATTCGTGTTGCGGTCACATGGCCGTCCGCGGCAATCGTCGCTTCGATTTTTACCTTGCCGGTGACGTTCATCTGCCGGGCCAGCGCGGGGTACTCCGGACTCACCTTGGTCCGCACTTTTCGTTTCGCCGTGTCGGTAGAATTCTCTTGTGCAGAAATCTTTGGTGTGAGCGCCGCTGATCCGCCCAAGATCAGCGTCAAGCTAATCGCCAGCACGTGCGACTTACGTCTCATCAACACACCTCCTCCATCGAGGGGAAAGGTCCCGCCGCTGAAATTGCAATGCCAATGCCATGATGGGATCATTATTTTCGGCAATTCCGGGAGCGCCGAAATGCTTGCCATATTGCTGATTGCGAATGACTTAGCACGATTCCGACTGCGAGTCTGAGCGGAGCCTATTCGGCTCATTTGTCTCAATGGCCGTTATAAGTTCGGGTGCGCGTCTCAGCTTGCGAATCCCGCGAGTGTTCATTAGGGCAACATCCGCTCGCAGCGTGCTTGACTCAAATTGAGAAGACGCCGTAACGTCTTTTCTTGTATAGGCGAAGCGCGCGCACTGCCCCCTATCCTCCATGCGTGCACTCAAACGAAGTCGCGAAGTACCGTCCCGTCTCACGGGCTCTTTCGAGAGCCTGCTGGCGCAGTTCTCCGCCACTACGCTTGAGCTGAATCCATCGCTGGGAACTACTGAATTCTCCATTCGTCTCACTACGAGAGCAGCGGAGATGCTGGGCGCGCGTGCAGCCGTCCTGGCGCTCGGCCATGAGCGTGAGTGGGAAATCGCTGCACTCAGCGGACCCGCGCATCGTTGGGATCCGATGACGCAGAATCGGCTGGCGAGTTTGTTGGCGGAGCAAGCCAGCATTCCGGGAACCGAATTGCGCCAAGGCGCAGCTCCGTCGCTGCTCGGCCGCAGTCTGGCAGAAGCGCTGGGATGGGAAGAGTTGGTGCTGGCGCGGTTGTCCGGGAGCGAAGGCGAGCTGCTGGGGATTCTGTGCATCGCGGACCTGCCCCACGAGCTTACGGACACCGAGCGGCAACTCCTGGAAGCTTTGGCGGGGCACGCAGCCGTGGCGCTGGAAAACGTGCGGCTCTTCTCCAAGGTGGAGCAATCGCGCAAGCAATGGGTGGAAGATTTCGACGCGATCTCCGACTACATTCTGGTGCATGATGGCGCCAATCGCGTGCTGCGATTGAATCGTGCGTTGGCGGACGTGCTGGAATTAAGACCCACTGAAGCCATTGGCCGCGAAATTGATCAGCTGGACATTCTTTCGGCGCCGAGCAAGGAAGGGCATTGCCCTTTCTGCAGAAATCCCCGGCTGCCGCACGAAGAATTCATCTATGAAGCCGGGATGCGGACTTTCTTGATTTCGGCTTCGCGCATACAGAACATGCCAGGGAACGATCTGCGCACCGTGCATGTAATGAAGGACATCACGGATCGGCGCCTGGCCGAGCGCCGGTACCGCCGGGAGCGCGACTTCAACAAGAACATCCTGAACAACACGCAGAGCATGATTTTGGTGCTCGATACGGCGGGGCTCGTGAGCTATGCGAACCGGCGGTGCTTCGAAGCAGGTTATCGCGAGCAGGAATTGCTTGGACAGCCGTTGATTGAGCTGGTGCCCCCGCCACGACGGCCCTTATTTACAGAGGCGCTGGAACGAACGCTGCAAGGCGCGGCACTCGATAACCTGGAAATTCCGCTGTTTCGTGGCAATGGAAGCGCCGGGCAATTTTCCATCAGCCTGAGTCCCATGCGCGATGAGCAGGGAGACATTAATAGCGTGGTAGTAGTGATGACGGACGTCACCGACGCAGCGGACCTCCAGGCTAAATTGATGCACACAGAAAAGATGGCGGCGCTGGGCCAACTCGTCTCTGGCGTAGCGCATGAAGTGAATAACCCGCTGGCTGCCATCGTGGGCTTTACGGATTTGCTGCTGGAAAATGCCGGAGTTCCGGACGATGCCAAGGAAGAACTTCAGGTAATTTTGCAGGAGGCACAGCGCACTCGCGTGATCGTGCAAAACCTCTTGAGTTTTGCGCGGCAGATGCCGGCGCAACGTGAACCGGTACAAGTGAATACGATTCTGCGGCAGACGATGAAGCTGCGCGCTTACGATTTTTCCAATCACGGCGTTGAGCTCATCGAGAGGTATACCGAGGAGATCCCCGCGGTTATTGGCGACCCGCACCAGCTGCAGCAAGTGTTCCTCAACATCATGAACAACGCGTATGACGCCGTGCAGGAAACGCGTCGCGCCGGGAAGATTGAAATTCAGACGATGCACCGCGGCGACCAAGTGGAAATTCTGTTTCGTGATAACGGCGCCGGAATCTCGCAGATTGACCGGATTTTCGATCCATTCTTCACCACCAAGGAAGTGGGCAAGGGCACGGGGCTGGGATTGAGCATCTGCTACGGCATTATTCGCGCGCATCGCGGAGAAATCGTCGCGCGAAATAATCCCGATGGTCATGGATCAACTTTCGCCGTGCGGCTACCGATCGCGGAAAAGGCCGCGGAAATGTATGCGGCAGGAGTGGGGGAATGACGAGCGCTCCGGCATCGGCTCCAAAGGCGCGCGCGCGGATTCTAGTGATCGAGGATGAGCCATCGGTTGCAGCATTTCTGCGGACGGCGCTTGAACGGCGCGGCTACGAAGTGACCGCTTCGTCGTCCGCGGTGGAAGGATTGCGGCTACTGGCGCTGCATGATTTTCGCGGCGTGATTTCGGATTTTCGCACGCCCGGCGGCATCACGGGTTCGGACGTGCATGACTGGCTGGTGCGTCATCGGCCGGAGATGGCTTCGCGGATTATCTTTATTACGGGCGATACCGCGAGCGACGAAACTATTGCTCTGCTGTCGTTGGCGGGCACTCCCTGCGTGGAGAAACCATTCCGCGTGCGGCAATTGATGGACGCGGTGGAGAAGACGATAGGGAAACCATGACGGACGAATTGAAGTTGCGCTTCTTGATTGTGGACGACGAACAAAGCATTCGCCGCCTGTGCATCACCGTCGGCCAGGGCTTGGGCTACTTGTGCGCCGAGGCGGAAACCGCCGAGGCTGCTTTGGAGACGCTCGAAGTCAATCCACCCGACTTGCTGGTCACCGATCTGAAATTGCCCAGCCTTTCTGGCGTTGAGCTATTGCGCAAAGTGAAGGAGAGCTTGCCGCGTACCGAAGTGGCAATCATGACTGGTCATGGATCGGTGGAAACCGCTGTGGATGCCATGCGTCAGGGTGCCTACGATTACATCGAAAAGCCATTTCGCGTTGAAAGATTGCGGCAGCTCCTGCAGCGCATGGCGGAGAAAGTACGCCTGGTCACCGAAAACCAATTCCTGCGCGAGCGCGTGAACACGGAAACCGAGCTCGATGGCATCGTGGGCACGTCGGCAAAGATTCAGGACGTGCTGCGTATGATTTCGCGGCTCAAGGAGACGCGAACGCCGGTCCTTATTACGGGAGAGAGCGGCACGGGGAAAGAACTCGTCGCGCGCGCCATTCACTTTCGCGGACCGCTGGCCGCCATGCCGTTCATCGCGGTGGATTGTGGCTCATTGGTGCCAACGCTGATGGAAAGCGAGCTTTTCGGACATGAGAAGGGATCTTTTACGGGCGCGCTCAAATCGAAAGCGGGTCTCTTTCAAGCGGCCAATGGCGGGACCATATTCCTTGATGAAATCGGAGAACTGCCGCTGGAGTTGCAGGCGAAGCTGCTGCGCGTGCTGCAAGAGAAGGAAGTGCGGCCGGTCGGCAGCAACGAGAAAGTTCCCGTGGACGTGCGCGTGATCGCGGCGACCAATCGCGACCTGGAGGCCGCTTATCGCGGCGGGACGTTCCGTAAGGATCTTTTCTTCCGGCTGAATGTGGTGACAATCCACGTGCCGGCTCTCCGCGAAAGGCGGTCCGATATTCCGCAACTCGCGCATTACTTCCTTGACCGCTATGCGCCCGGTGAGAATATTCAGGTTACTCCCGCAGCGATGAAAAGTTTCCTGCAATATGAATGGCCGGGAAATGTGCGCGAGCTCGAGAATTGCATCGCGCGCGCTGTCGCGCTCGGCGACCATCGCACGATTGACGTGGAAGACCTGCCGCCCTCGATTCGGAGCGTGCAAGATGCCGAGATTGGTGCGAGCGGCGGGTCTGCAATATCCACAACTGCACTGGCCGACCTGGAGCGCATGACGATTCTGCGAGTCTTCGAAAAGGCGGGAGGCGATAAGGCTCTCGCCGGGAAGATGCTCGGGATTAGCCGGGCCACGCTGTACCGCAAGCTGAAGCTCTACAATATTCCGCTGCGTCCTGGGCAAAAGCACGACGTCGAGATGGCGTCGTAGACGGCGGCGAGGCCGCGTCGTCCCGATTCCCGGATTGGTCCGCACGCGCAGGCGTGAGACGCTCGTGTTGCACCCTGAGACACCCGCAAGACCTTCGCGCTGACACCTCAACCGTAAACGTAACATAAAGAACTACTTATCAGACGGAATTGGGCGCTGGCTTTGGCTGCTTTCGTGCAAACCATTCTGCGGGCGTGTATTTGTGTCTACGCAAATCTCGAGATTCTGATCCCTCTCTTCGATAAGCACCTATGCGGATGAGAGAGGCAAAGGACTGGTTTCGTGTTCAGTGAAGCCACAGTGGTTGCTCCGACCGGCCTAGCGCAAACCTGCGTCGAGAAACTGGCGCAGCTCTTCCCGACCGCCTCACCAGTACGGATTCCGGTCCGAGTGATGACGCTTTCCACAGCGCGAAGGCCACTGCAGGAGCAAACCACGATCGAATTCGGCACCGAGCAGGAAGTACTGTTCGCTTCTTCGCTTCCGCTGGAATTTGAAGACGGCGTGCGCGTAGTAAATTCGGATGGTTCGCTCGACGCGCGCGCCACGGTCGTGGCGGTGAGATACCACCAAGGACGGAAGGCGGTTGCTGCCCGGTTTGTCAGTGAAGTGGGCAACTGGATCATAAAACGATGACCTTAAAACCGAATGTGACGACTCTGAAGCCTCCTGCTGTTCAATCCGGAGCCGGAGACTTTGTGGCTCAGTGGACCGAGGCCCGCGGCGCGTATCCGCTCTATGCAGCGCTCGCTACGCAATTTAATCTGGCGCCCCTGCCGCATCCGGCGGGGGAATTGCCGCCGCTGCGGCCTACGCGCGACGTCTTCGATGGCGACTTAAAATGGCTCGACGCCATTGATGAAAAAGTGCGCGCGTTTCAAATCCGCCAGCTACCCTCGGAAACCCTGAACGCGAGTGAAGAAAGTTTGCGTTCTTTTTTGCACCGACAATTGCGCAAGCCGGAAAAAACGACGGCGGACCGCGACAAGATTGATCTGCTGTTGGTGCAGTATTTTGCGCTGTGCGCGCCGGAGGAGCTGTACCGCAAGGAAATTCGCCTCAAGGATGTGGCGGCTGTGTTGCAGCCCGTTTTGGCGGGTGCGGATGCCACACCTCTGGAATGGTGCGAACCACTCGACCAAATCCTTGAGAAGATCGCCCACTGTGAGAGCCTGCGGGACATGATGGAGAGCGGGCTGCTGGAGCAAGGCCGGCTCCTGAAGGATTCCGCGGGCGCGATGTTCTACGATCCTGCGGCGCTGGTGGCGTTCTGCCGTTTCAACTTTCTGCTGCGACGCGCCTTCATACGCATGCTGCACGCGGATTTGAGCGCGATTCGCCATGCGGTGGGAGCTCTGGATGCCGCGGGCGTCAAGACGGTGGATTGCCGCCGCGCGGGATTTTCCGCCGCCGAAACCACCACGCAACTCCAGTATTACACTGAAAACTGGAAGCAGCCGTTTCACAAAGACTATACGGAAACGTCGGTGAGCCGCGCTTTCGAGCAACTGCTCGCATTGCGAGCGGATCTCGAAGAAGCCCTCGCGCGCAAACAAGCCGGGGCTGCCGCGCAAGCGGACGAACCGAAGGCGACACGGCCACCGACCAAAGAGGACGCAAGCCCGGCGCGGCCAGCGGTCCCGCCAAGTAAATCGCCGGTTCCAGCCGCGCCGCCTGCGAAGCAAACCGAGACAGCTGCCAAAGCTAGTACCGCGGCGACGGCGCCACCGTCCGCTCCCGTAGCCGACAAAGCTGCAAAAGCGGCAGCAAGCGACGTACCGGCACCGCCAACCGGCGCGGTGGACTCGGAGAAATGCTTGGAGGCGATTTGGGAGCAATTGATCGCTGCGCCACCCTCGCGCGGGCGTTCCATGTCCACGGTCGTCTTGCAGGATACGAAAGTTCTGCTTTCATCGTGGGAAGTCGCGGCGTTCGTCGCCGAAGGCGATCAGGAAGCGGAGGATTTGCGCCGCGCAGTGGTAGCGCGGGCGCTGCTCGCCGTAGCCACTGATGAGCGCAAGCGTTCTGGCGACTTGAACCAGCTCGCTTCGGCGATGACGCTTGCGAAATCGGAAGTTTCCTATTTTCAGGGGCGCGTGGAGCAAGCGAAACGCGCAAAAAATACTGAGGCCGCGGTGAACCTTGGGATCAGCACCAAGCGGCTGCTTTCCTTCATCGAGGAAGCGGAAAAACTTCAGCCCTAAACGCGTAAAGTCTTGGGGGTCGTCTCTTGAGTCACGCTAACGTCCTGATTGTGTCGGACGACACGGAATTTGCGCGCACGGTTGCGGCACGCTGGCAGTCCGAGCGGCGCGTTCCGGAAATCACGCTCACCACCAGCGACGTTTGGCAAGCCGGCACTGCCGACGGCTACAACCTCCTGATCGTTGGCCCTGTTCGTGACGGCAAAGCCTCCGCGATACTCTCCACTTTGACGAGGTTCCCGGGCACGGCATCCCTCTGCGTTTGTGGCGACGGGCGCGAGGCCGGCGTGCTTGCCGCCGAGTATCCGCACAGTTTGGTTCTGTCCCGTGAGGATGGCTGGATTGGGACGTTAATTCTTGTGGCGGGCGAAGCTCTGCGCCGAACCGAAGCCGTTGCTCGCGCGCAGCGCGCCGAGCGCGCCGGAATCGAGAGCCAGCGCGACGCAGCGCTCGGACGTTACATGATCGACGTGCGCCCCAGCGTAAACAACGCACTCACCTCCGTGATTGGCAACGCCGACCTGCTGCTGCTGGATCCCGGTGAGATTTCGGCTGAGGGGCGCGACCAAATCCGCACGATTCATGCCATGGCGCTGCGTCTCAACGAAATCATGCAGCGATTCTCATCGCTGGCGGCGGAGATGCGCGCGGGTGAGACGGAATCTCACGCTGAGACGGCGGATGCGTCCTCCAGGCTTGTGACGGGATCGGTACGATAGGGCGGCCCCTCGTAACCTAAAGCAACCAAAGGCTATTGCGAAGTATTCGCAAGGCGCGAAACTCGCCCGCGCCTTGGCCGCGGACTTGCAATTCTCTTATCGGATATTTCTGTGGAGGTGCGTCGGTAATGAAAAAAGTCCTGATTGTGGATGATTCCCAGGCGGAATTGCACCTGATGCAGTCCATGCTGCAGCAGGGCGGTTTTCAGTCCGTGGGAATTTCCGATCCGACGAAAATCGAGGAAGCGATCGAGGATGAGCGGCCGAATGTGATTCTGCTCGACGTGGTGATGCCGCAGCGGAACGGATTTCAGGCTTGCCGCGATCTGAAGAGCCAACAGCATTATTCGAATATTCCGGTAATTCTAGTCACGTCGAAGACGGCTCCGAGCGACCGCTACTGGGGCGAGCAGCAGGGCGCGAACGGATATGTGGCCAAGCCGTTTACCCCCGACGAATTGATCAATGCGGTGAAAAGGTTCGCGTAATGACGAATCAGCAAGAACACGCTGCGCTGCCGGTGGAACTGGATGGCGGCGAGTTTCTCGAGAGTGAAATATTTTCCGAGGAACGGCTGCCGGAGCGGCAGTACTGCGTGTTTCGCGCGGGGCGCGAACGATTTTGCTTTTCGGTGCTGGAGGTCGAGGAAGTGGTGGATTGGCCGATCGTGACGCGCATCCCGCTGACGCCGGCGTTTCTAATGGGCGTTTTCAATTTGCGCGGAACGATTGTGCCGCTGGTGGACATCGCGTTTACGGAGGGCAGGCGGCCAGGGCTATTGCCCAAGCACGTGGTGGTTGCGGTGCTGAAGGGCGACGCGCAACGCGAAGATTTGAGGCTGGGCATCGCCGCGGACGAAGTGATCGGTACGTTCTCTGCTACCGAAGAAGCGTTGCTCGATCAAGCGCCGACTGACGTGCCGCACTGCCGCGGAATGCTGCGGCACGACGATCGTCTGGCGCTGGTGGTGGATTTGCGGCGGCTGATAGATGTTTTTCCGGTTCCGGTGATTTAGAGCGGTTTCGTCCAGGGTTCGAGTCCGGCGATGGGCTCTGCGGTCTTGGGAATTGCAGTTCGTGCACGTTGCGGTAAGCGTTGTGGGCCGCTCAAGGCGCTGAACGCACAAGTTCTTGGGAGGAAGTCATGAAAGCTCGTTTGAGTTCCACGGTATGGCTGCTGGTGTTTTGGGTGACACTGGCACTCTTCGGAGTCCTGGGTCTTTCCTATTACGCCGGAGCACATTCAGTGGGCCAAGGCGCGTCCGACGTGTCGTCGGTGCCCGGCGGCGCGAATGGCGCGCTCTTTGGCGCAGCTCTTTTGGCCTTGATCGCCGCCATCTCCTTGATTTACGTGCTGAGCAAGCGCGTGCTGACGCCCGTGGAAGAGCTAGCGAAATTTTCGGAGCGCGTCATCTCTGGCGACGTCCGCGCGCGCGTGGAAATCGAATCGAACGATGAATTCGGGTTCATTGCAGAGAATTTCAATCGCAGCGCGGCGAAAGTCGCGCATGCCGTCACGAACCAGCAAGCGCAAGACTCGCTGCAGCGCAGCATTACCGACCTGCTGAACACCATCAACCAGGTAGCGCGCGGCGACTTGACGATCCGCGGCAAGGTGACCAACGACGCGCTCGGCAACGTCGTGGATTCGGTCAACTTCATGCTCGACAACTTCACCAAAGTTCTGGAGCGCGTGCGCAAGGCGGCAGTGGACGTGAGCGGCAGCGCGAATCAAATTCTGGACGCGGCGGACGACATGACTGCCGGCGCCACGCAACAGGATCAGGAAATTACTAACACTTCTTCCGCCGTGGAAGAGTTGACGGTTTCGATGAAGCAGGTGTCCAACAACGCCGAAGCCAGCGCAGAGGCCGCACGCCGTGCGCTGGACGCCGCAGAACAAGGGAACCGCGCCGTGCGTGACACGCTGGAAGGCATGCAGCGCATTCGCGCTTCGGTGCAAGCGACCGCCAAGAAAATCAAGTCGCTCGGCGATCGTTCACTCGAAATTTCGGAAATCATTAATGTGATTAACGACATCACCGAGCAGACCAACTTGCTCGCGCTGAACGCCGCGATTGAAGCAGCTCGTGCCGGAGACGCCGGCCGCGGATTCGCCGTCGTTGCGGACGAGGTACGCAAGCTGGCTGAACACTCCCGCAGCGCGACGAAAGACATTGCCGCGCTGATTAAGGCCATTCAGGCGGAAACGAACGAAGCCGTGGTCGTCATGGAAGACGGCACACGCGAAGTAGAAGTGGGAGCAGGGTTGGCTGACCAAGCCGGTAAAGCTCTCGAAGCGATTTCGAGCGTGGTAAGGCAGTCGGCTGAACTGGTGCAGGAGATTTCGCTCGCTTCGAAGCAGCAGGTGCGCGGCACGGAAGGCGTTGCCAACGCGATGCAGATCATTTCGGGCATCACGCGACAGACCACGCAGGGCGCGCGGCAGACCGCTTCGACCGTCGGCAACATGGTGAAGCTCTCGGAACAATTGAACGAGGCGCTGGCGCAATTCCGTTCAGGGCGTTCGACAGAAGCCGCGGAGGAAGCACGTCCCGCCGCGCCGGTGGGTGCAAATCGTTAAGGCGAAGTGAATCTTGGCGCCGGTGATGCAAGCCGGCCCGTGACTTGCGCCGAACATGAAACTACACTCAGCAACGACGGTCACGCTCACCGAGTCTGAACTCGATGAAATTCGCACGTTAATCGAGCAGCGCTCGGCGATTTTGTTTGATGCATCGCGCGAACGTTTCTTTTCGACGCGCATACGGGAGTATCTCGAGGAAAAAGAAATCGCGGGAGGAAAGGAACTGCTGCAGCTGGTGAAGGGTTCCAGCACGGAGTACGAAGCTCTGTTGGAACGCTTGCTGACACAGGAGACCTCCTTCTTCCGCTATCCGGCGGTTTACGAAGCGCTGGAAATGCGCATTTTGCCGGAAGTGCAAGAGCGAAAATTCTGGCAGAGCCCGCGCACGCTGCGCATCTGGAGCGCGGGATGTTCCACCGGCGAAGAAGCTTATTCGATCGCAGTGACGTTGTGTGACGCGCTGAAATTCGCCGAAGCGTGGGAAATCGAGATTCTGGCGACGGACATCAGCCGGCGCGCGTTGCGTCACGCCGAGCGCGGAGCGTACGCGAAACGTAGTCTGCAGGATCTGTCACTACGGCAGGTGGAGACGTACTTCACCGCGACGAAGCATGGATATCAGGTGCGCCCGCGCATTCGCAAAATGATTTCTTTCGCGCAGATGAACCTGATTGAGCCGGTGTACGTCGGCAAGCTGGACTGTATCTTCTGCATGAACGTGCTGATGTATTTTTCGGAAGAGCGCCGCCTGGCGATCCTGCGGCGTTTTTACGACGCGCTCGAACCCGGCGGATATTTTCTGCTGGGCCACTCGGAGACGCTTTCGCATGTGCCGATGAAATTCGAGCCTTTGGTAATCGGCGATTGCCGGATTTATCGCAAGCCTGCCGGCGGCGCGGAACCGCGGACCGCTGCCGTGCTCGTGGAGGAGAGTCTGTGAACGGGCCGAACCAGGAATCGGTCGAATTGTTCCTCCAGGAGGCTTCTGACAACCTCCAATATCTCCGGGAGTACTCCGGGATGTTGCAGGAACCGCAGACCAGGCCCGAGGACCTGGAAAAACTCTACATAGCGGCACACACGCTGGCGGGCACATCGGCGAGTTACAGCTTCCCGCAATTTTCCGAAGTGGCTGCGAAGATGGCGCACATATTTCATTACGCCATGAATGCGACTCTTACGGCCGACATGCACGGTCCCCTAACGGAATTCATCTCCGATGCGATCTCCGTGCTGGAATTCGATCTGCTGCAGATCAGTTCAAGCGGCACCGAAACGGACGGAGACATCGCGGCATTCAAACAGCGCTATTCGTTCGCGTTTCCCGCACCACCCTCCGCACGAACGGCGAACGAACGCACCGAAGAGACCCCGCAAGCGGAAGAGCCTGCCGTCGAGGCGATCCCCCCTTATTCTTACGTCGATCAACTGCCACAAGACGGCGAGATTTCCGCGGAGGTCCTGGAATTCTTCGTTCCGGAGGCCGAAGAGCATTTGCAAGCTGTGACGGAATGCTTGTTGTCGCTCGAAGCCAATCCCAACGCCGAAGACATCAACCGCTTGTTCCGCTCGATGCACACGGTGAAAGGTTCCGCGGCGCAGGTCGGGTTGCATCGCCTTTCAGCTGTGGCTCATCGCGTGGAAGATCTGATCGGCCAATTGCGCGATGGGGTGCTGAAACCGAGCGCGCACATCGTTGATATCTGCCTGGAGTCCGTGGACGTCCTGAAGAAATTCCTCCACAAGCAGTGGTCGAGCGACGATGAAATGCGCGCGGCGGTCGACCCCTTGCTCGCGCAGATCGCCGAACTGGCTCCGGAAGAAGCCGCCGACGAAGCGGCGCCAGAAGAGGCCGCGCAGGCCGCCGGTGCGGAAAAGCCAGCGGGCGAATTGGCAGCGCCAGCGAGCGCGAAACGGCGCGCGGCTCCTGAAGTGTTGCCGCAGGCAAAATCCGTACGCATCTCGCTCGAGCGCCTGGACCGCATGATGAACGCCGTGGGCGAACTGGTGATCAACCGCACGCGCATGGTGGGCCGGCTGTCGGAACTCTCCAAGCTTGTCGACGTTCTGAATTTCTCGAAGAGCCGCTTGTCGGGCAAGATCTCCGAATTTCAGGAAAAGCACGAATTCAGCCGGATCAGCCCGTCGCTGGTTCCCGGAAGTCGCGCGCCGCAAATGGATACCTTCCGCCCGAATTTTTCGGGAATGCCGGCGATCATGTCGAACGATCTGCTGGAATTCAGCGATCTGGAAATGGATCGTTACGACGATTTCAATATTCTTTCGCGGTCGCTTACGGAAATTTCCGCGGACGTTAACGTCGTTCTCACGCAGCTCGAAGGATTCATGGGCCGAGTGGATTCGGACATTGACGAATTCACGAAACTCGCGCACCACCTGCAGGACGAAATCACAGCAGCGCGGATGGTGCCGATCGGGAATCTGTACACGCGGCTGACGCGCACGGTGCGGGACGCGGCCAACGCGACCGGCAAGCTTGTGGAACTGTCGCTCGAAGGCGCCGATACGGAACTCGACAACAACATCATCCAGCACGTTTCTGATCCGCTGATTCACCTCGTGCGAAACGCAGTGGCGCACGGTGTGGAGGACCGCTACGCGCGCCAGAGAGCGGGCAAGTCTGAAAAGGGCCGCATCAGCGTGCGGGCCTATCATCGCGGGAATCATATTTTCATTGAAGTGGAAGACGACGGCCGCGGGATCGATTACGAAAGCGCGCGACGGCGCGTGGTGGAAATGGGAGCGATGTCGTCCGTCGCCGCTGACGAGCTTACCGAGCGCGAACTGCGCGAATTTCTCTTCAGGCCTGGATTCACTACGGCTTCTTCGATGACGGAGTTAGCCGGCCGGGGTGTTGGATTGGACGTCGTCCGCGCCAATGTTCACGCGCTGAACGGAGAAATCGAGGTCCGCTCCGAACCCGGTAAGGGTGCATGCTTTACCGTAAAAGTCCCGCTAACCCTGATCATCTCGCAGGCGCTATTCGTGCGCTGCGGCACTTCGGTATTCGCTTTGCCGCTCGCGGTAGTGGAAGAAATTCGCAGGTTGAAGCCAAGCGAAATCGAGGACGTTGGCGGCAAGCTGCTGACGAAGGTGCGCGATGTGGTGACGGAAGTCGTGCGGCTCGACTTGCAGCTAGCGCTGCCGCCGCTGGAGCCGCTGAACGGCTACTTCCACATGGTGATTGTAAAGGTCGCGGGAAAACAAGTGGGCGTAGTGGTGGAAGAGGTTCTCGGCAAAGACGAAATCGTCATCAAGAACCTCGGCGATTATCTCCGTGGCGTGAAACTTTTCCCCGGTACCACAATTGCGCCCGACGGTAGTTTGATTCTTCTGATTGATTTGAATCGCCTCGCTTCTGCGGACAGGGCGGAACGAAATGCGTTGCCCGCCTCTTCGCCTGCCGCGCGCGTATTTGCGCCGGGAGCGGAAGCTGTCGCAGCCGGTAGCATTCCGTCGGAGGCGGTGGACTCGGTGGAGAACGATCGTGTAGTCGTGGTGGCCGATGATTCGATCAGTGTCCGCAAATTCGTGGGAAGAATGCTGGAAAAAGCCGGCTATCGCGTGAAGCTGGCGTCGGATGGACTGGAAGCTTCGGAAATCGTCGCTCAGTTCGGCTGCCACTTGGTGATCACCGACCTCGAAATGCCACGCATGAACGGATACGAATTGATGGCGCATTTGCGCCAGGGCCCGATGACCAAGCGGATCCCGGTGCTGGTGGTGACTTCACGCGCTGGCGCAAAGCATCGCGATCGCGCGATGAAAGAAGGCGCTTCGGGATTTTTGACCAAGCCGGTGCAGGAAGACCAGCTGGTCGCGACAGTGGACGAATTGATCGGTACGGAACAGCCGCAAGGACGCCCAGCGATAAATGTCCCGGCGCGGCAGGATTGAGTTGATGAAAGCGGCCGAAAAGAAAATTCGAGTGCTGGTGGCCGATGATTCCGCCTTCATGTGTAAAGTGCTGAAGGAAATCATCAGTTCCGATCCACAGCTCGAAGTCGCGGGGACGGCCCGCGATGGCCGCGAAGCCGTGGCGCTGGCGGAATCGCTGCGCCCGGACGTCATCACGATGGACATTAACATGCCGCACCTGGATGGTCTGCAAGCGACGGAGCTGATTATGTCCCAGCATCCGCGGCCTATCGTGATCGTCAGTTCGGAATCGCGCGAAGGTGCTTCCGGGACATTGCGTGCGCTCGAACTCGGCGCGATTGACTTCGTGCCGAAGCCTTCGAGCGGAATCGATTTGGATATGCGCAGCGTGCGCGAAGAGCTGACGCGCAAATTGAAGATGGCCGCAAAAGTTCGCGTGGTGCGCACGGCCACGCTTTCGCGGCTTCCGGCAGCGCATGCTCCTGTTTCGTTGCCAAAGAATCCGACGAGCGCCGCAACCTTGAATGGCACGGGCGGCAAAGTTCCTATCGTCGTGATTGCCGCATCCACGGGCGGGCCCGCGGCGGTAATGCGCGTGGTGGCGGGTCTGCCGAAAGACTTGCAGGCAGCCGTCTTGCTGGTATTGCACATGCCCGCCGCGTTTACGAAACAATTTACGATTCAACTTGCGGAAATCGCGCAGCTGCCGGTGAAAGAAGCCGAATCGCAAGAGCCACTCCAAGCGGGGATGATCTATCTCTGCCCGGGAGCGAATCATTTACGGCTCTCTTCGATTGGAAAAATTACGCTCGATGGTGGGCCGAGAATCGAGGGCTATCGTCCGTGCGCGGATGTTGCGCTGGAAACCGTGGCAGCCTATGCGCGGCCGCTCACCGTGGCCGTGGTGTTGACGGGCATGGGGAACGATGCGGCCAAGGGAGTCCTAGCCGTGAAGGCCGCAGGCGGCTACGTGATTGCTCAAGATGAAGCCACGTCGGTGATATTCGGCATGCCGGCTGAAGCAATCAAGACCGGCGTGGTGGATGAAGTTCTTGGCCTCGACGACATCAGCGGAGCGATCGAAAAAAGGATCGCGAAAATCTGCAGGATGGCGCCGGTGGGTGTGCGATGAAGATTGCGAGCCAGGATGGAGCGAAGGCACGCCGGTCACACGCAACGGAAGCCGTGATTCTCTTCTGTATTGGAAACCAGACGTTTGCGATTGCCGCGGAGGCCGTGCAGGAAATCCGTAGCACGGACAGTTTGGCCACGGCGGCTGTGGAAATCGAGCAAGCCGAAGTTCCCAAGGTGCGCCATCTGGTCGAGCGCGGACACCGGACATACTACGTCGTCAGCGGCTGCGCACATTTCGGATTGCGCCCTACGCGGCCCACGTTGGTGCTGATTTTGCGGAAAATTCGCGCGGCGGTGCTCGTGGATTCTATCGAACGCATGGCTGAAATTCCCAGGGTGTATGCGCTCCCGGAAGGGTTTCACGGAGAAGAACGGCGGTGGTATCGCGGCCTTGTGTATTTGGAAGATCGCGTGATTCCAGTGATCAATCCGGCGGGATTTCTGACTCCGCAGGAATTCGGCAGACTGGACATCGCGTCGAAAGCGACCCTCGCACGCGCTGAAATGGAAGGAGCGGTGCAATAAGCATGAGCGGAGCGGAAAATCGCGGACGGGAGTCCTGGGTGTTGCTGCAAGTCAGCAATCGCCGATTCGCTCTCCCTGCGCACTCCGTTATGGAGCTGGCGCCGCCCGTGCGCTTGCATCATTTCCCTCATACTTCACCGCCGATCGTCGGGGTGATCGTCAGGCGCGGCCGAATCGTTCCGGTGTATGACGTTGCTCCGGTGTTATGCGGGCGGGAATCATCGGTGCACCGATTTTATTTGATTGCCCAGCGGACGTTTGGAAAGCACCAGGAAGCCAGCGCGATTCCTGTGAATGGAGAGTGCGAGCTCGCAACCGCAGAAATGCTTGCTGCCGCCGCCGAGAGCCCGAATTATTTCGCAGGGAAGCTTGCAATTCAGGGCGAAGACATCGCGGTGCTTAATTTGGAGAAGCTCGTAACTGCTTCACAAAAGTCCGCGAGCGAGCCGCGCCGTGCGGAGGTCCCGCGATGAATGCGCTCGCTAGTCTTCCGCGCATTTTGCTGGTGGATAGCAACGTCTACTTCGCGAAGCGGGTCGGCGAGGCGCTGCAGCAGCTGGGATTTGAAGTGGTTCCATGTACCTCGGCCGCTTACGCGTTGACGATGCTGGAATGGAATGCTCCGTCGGCGATATTGTGTGCCACAAATTTGCGCGAAATGGGCGCACTGGAAATGGCGCCGATACTGCGCGCGGATCCCAAGACCGCGCACATTGCGCTGATTGCTGTCGGTGGCGGAGGAAGCGACCAAGCGCTGCTGGAGGCGTATCGCGCGGGTTGCGATGATTTCGTCGATCGCCGCCGGACGCCAACCGATATCGCCGCGCACGTGCGCAGCTTTCTGGTGAGCCGCCAGGATGGTTTTCAGCCGACCCAAATGCTCACCAGCGCGGAAACGGATTTGACCGGCAATCTTGAGCACCTCGATCTGCCAGGCGTGATTCAGATGCTCGAACAGGCGCGACAGACCGGCGCGTTGCACATCAATGCCAGCGACCTGGACGGCATCATCTTCTTCGAAGCCGGACAGATCATTCACGCGGAGTGCAACCTGCTATTCGGTGATGAAGCGGTGACGCGAATTGTTGCCGCATGCCAGAACGCCGAAAAGGGCGTGTACAAGTTCGTGTACGGAGCGACGGCTGCACAGCGCACGGTGTTGCGCTCCGCCACCGATTTATTGCTCGATGCGATGCGCGATTTCGACGAGTCCGAACGCGATAAAGTGGAGAACGAATTGTCATGAGCGAAACGCAAACACTCACGGCTGCCCGCACTCCGACGGTTTATTTCATTGACGATAGCGCGACGATGCGCGAAGTCATCAAGATCGCCTTCCGCAAGGAAAATATCCACGTCATCACCTGCGCGGATGCCGCATCAGCGCTCGCGCAATTCGGCGAAACTGCGCCGGATGCGGTGATCACCGATGTGATCATGCCGGATAAAGACGGCTATGAAGTCTGCCAATTCATCAAGGACCACGAGCAGTTTGGAAAAACCCCCGTCATCTTGATGTCGGGCGTGGTGAATCGCACGGTCGCCGAGAAAGCGATGCTGGTGAAAGCCGATGAACTCGTGCGTAAACCCTTTCAGCCGCAAGATCTGATCGCGCGCGTGAAGAGCCTGCTAAATCCCGCAGCCGCTAAAGCCAGCGGCTCTTTGCGCGAGGAAGATGCCAATGCCACACACGCTGCCTCGCGCGTTCTAGGAAGTCTATTTTCCGCCACTTCGGCGAACGCCAATGCGCCGGAAGCATCTGTCTTACGCAACGAAGCACCGGCCGCATTCGCGCCGCCTCGTCCAGTCGCATCCGCAGCGCGCGCTTATCCGGCAGCACCTGCTGCTCCAGTACTTCGCGCTCCAGCCCCGCTGGCGGCCGACGCGCAAAAATTGCGCAACGAAATTCTCCGCCTGGAATTACTAGTGAAGAAGCTGCAAGCGGAGCTTGAGGCCCAAAAGCAGTATTGCAACGCGCTGGAAGCTCACTTCAAGACCTTGCAAGAAACGGTATAGCCAGTGTCTCCCTCACGTCGCCGCAAAAATTGTTCCGAGCCTCTTGGCCATTCCGGCGCGCTCGCTTGCCCGCCACCTGGTGGACTTGGAATTTCATCCTCGCGATGTCAAAATCCCTCCGGCAAGTCACCGTCCAACCAAGAGACGATGCCGGGAGCTTGAAGATGAAACGAAAGACGAGCGCTTTAGCCGCAATTCTGTTTGCCGGTTTACTGTCATGGGGACTCGTGTCTCGACCCGCCCGCTCCGCGGAGGCACTCGATTCACCTTCGCGGAGTTTCGAATTCAGTTCGATTGTGCACGTGCCGGCGATACCCGTTGGAAGTAAAGAACTCCGACTGTGGATTCCGCTGCCCTACGAAGAAACATACCAGTCCGTCAGCGACCTCAAAATTGAGAGCCCTTTTTCGTATCATATTGAACGCGAAAAACAGTACGGCAACCGCTATGCATATATCGTGGTCAGCGCGGCCAAAGCCCAGGCGCCATTTGATATCCGTGTTTCGTTTCACATACAGCGGTTCGAGCACCGCGTTTCTCTCGATGGGAAGAATGAACCGCCGGACCGGCCGGCCATCGCCACCACGCGCTTCCTGCAGCCTGACCGCCTGGTTCCCATTAACGGTGTGATTGAAAATATCTCGCAACAGGAAACGCAAGGGGTGACCGCGCCGCTGGACAAGGCCCGGCATATCTACAACTACGTGATTGCGACCATGCACTACGACCACAACGGCACGGGTTGGGGCCACGGCGACGCGGTGTGGGCCTGCGATTCCAAGCACGGGAATTGCACCGATTTTCATTCTCTTTTTATCGGGATGGCCCGTGCCGCCGGAATTCCCGCTCGGTTTGAAATCGGATTCCCCTTGCCAACGAACGCGCAGGAAGGCGCGATCACCAGCTATCACTGCTGGGCGCAATTCTATGTTCAAGGCATCGGCTGGATTCCGATTGATGCCTCCGAAGCCTGGAAACACCCTGAAAAGCATGACTATTTCTTCGGTGCGACGGACGACAACCGCGTGAAGATGTCACTGGGCCGCGACATTCGCTTGAATCCGCCGCAGAAGGGTGATCCGCTGAATTATTTCGTGTATCCGTACGCGGAATTGGATGGGAAGCCCTTTGCTGATTTGAAGAATGATTATTCGTTCCGTGACGATCCGATTTCGAATGGAGCGAGCGTGACGAGCACCGGCAGCGACTAGCGGGTTGGTTTTCAAGGATGCGTGCGAAACGCTTGAGCCGTTACGCTCGTTTCAATCGAGCCCGTTACCATGTAAAAAGTTGCGGGCCACATCGGCGATATCGCGATGTTCTCCGTCCACTTCGTAGTTCATCTTGCGCATTTCCGCATCGTTGATTTTGCCGCTCAATTCTAAAAGGACGGCGCGCGCCTCGGGGTAGCGCGCGAGCGCGTCAGCACGCACGATCGGAACAGCTTCATACGGCGGAAAGTAGTGTTTGTCGTCTTCTAGCATCGCCAGGTCGCGCGCGGAGAGCAAACCATCGGTGGAATTGCCGGCCACCAGATCCACTTGTTTGTCGAGCAGCGCGCGATACAGCAGCCCGAGGTCCATTATGCGCGGCGCCTCCGCGAAGGCGAGGCCATAGGTGCGCGCAAGGCCTTCATAGCCGTCCGGCCGCTCCATGAACTCGTAACCAAAGCCGGCGCGCCAGTGCGGAGCGTACGGCGCGGCATCCGAGATCGTTTTCAAGTGAAGACGTCGCGCGTCTTCTCCACGGACCACGATCGCGAACGTATTGTTGAATCCCAGCGCGGGCAAGACCTCCAAATCGAAGCGCTGCTTATACTCGCTTCGCACGCGGCGAAACACACCCGAAGGGTCGGACTCCAGCGGATCGTGCAGAATGGCCGTGAGCGCGGTGCCGGTGTATTCGACGTAAGTATCAATGCGCCCCGCAAGCAGTGCTTGCTGGCAAATATAGGAGCCGGCGAGATAAAACCTGCGCGTCACCGGCTGGCGAAGACGTGCCTCCAGGTGCTGCGCGACAATTTCGCCTAATAGTGATTGTTCCGAGAAATTCTTGGAGCCAACGACTACGCCCGAATGGCGGCCCGGATTGCAGGCAGCGAGAAAACCGGAAGCACACAGACCGAAGAAACCAGCGAGCAGGGTACGCCGGTTCATGCGCGCACGGGCCGCATGCGACGTTCCAGAAGGCCGAGTAGGAAATCAGCCGCGAGCGCGAGAAGGGCCGCTGGAATTGCACCGGCGAGGATCAATTGATTATTGACCATCGCCAACCCCCGAAAGATGAATTCGCCGAGCCCTCCGGCGCCCACCGCCGCGGCGATCGTGGCGATGCCAATGGTCAACACCGTGGCCACGCGTACGCCGGCGAGAATCGTCGAGAACGCCAGCGGGATTTCAACCTTCATCAAAATTTGGGATTCGGTCATGCCCATGCCACGGGCGGCTTCGCGAACCGGCGCGTCCACGCCGGAAATTCCCGCCACGGTATTACGAATGATCGGAAGCAGCGCATAGAGCGCAAGAGCGGTGATGGCCAGCCGGTCGGCGCGGCCGCCGAGCCAGGGAATCGGCAGCAGAAAACCGAACAGCGCAAGACTGGGAATCGTTTCGGCGATGTTGGCTCCGCCGAGAATCGGCGTCGAGAGCCAAGGACGGCGCGCCGCCAGTACACCCAGCGGAATCCCCACGACCACCGCAATAAGCATCGCGATCCCGACGAGCCATACGTGTTCCAGAGTGCTCTGCAGGATTTCGCTGTGGTGGCGCACAAAAAATTCCAGCAAGTTCATAATTTCCTCTCCGCGCTCTCGTACAATCGCAGATTTTCTACATACGCAGCCGCCACGGGCTCGGTGGCATCGAAGAATTCCTTCGGTGAATAGATGCCGGCAAGCTTGCCGGCATCCAGCACCGCGATTCGTGTGCCTAGCAGAAGCGCTTCGCCCACATGGTGGGTCACGATCACGATGGTCTTCTTGAGATTTTGCTGCACTTGCTGGAATTCGCATTGGACTTCGGCACGCGTGAGCGGGTCGAGCGCGCCGAAGGGTTCGTCCATCAGCAGAATGGGCGGATCGGCAGCGAGTGCCCGGGCGATCCCGACGCGTTGTCGCTGTCCGCCGGAAAGTTCGTGGGGGTAGCGGTGCGAATATTCGTCGCGACTAAGTCCGACGAGTGCGAGTAAATGCCCAACGCGCTGGCGAACGCGCTCTTCCGGCCAACGTTCCATGCGAGGCAGCAGCGCAACATTTTCTGCGACGGTATAGTGCGGAAAGAGGCCGACGTCTTGAATCACGTACCCGATTTGGCGCCGCAAGGTGATCGGGTTCCAGTCCAGCGTGGAGCGGCCGTTGACGCGCACTTCGCCGCTGGTTGGCTCCAGCATGCGATTGATGAGCTTCAGTGCCGTTGATTTTCCCGCACCGCTGCGGCCCAGCAGTGCCACCGTCTCGCCTCTCGGCACGGACAAATTCAAGTCCGTGAGCAGAGTTTGCCCGCCGGGAAGCTGGCAGCTGGCGTGGCGGAATTCGATAACGGGTTCTTGCTCGGCTGCGGGACTTATATGGTTTTCGGAGGGCATGCGGTCCAGACGGCAGAACAAAAGGGCGCGTCGCACGCAGGCTAGCAAGCAGCGGATGGATGTGTCAAACCAGATGACTTGCGGCCCGTTACGGCCGGCACCAAAACAGCTTGCCGAGTTGCGCCGAGTCAGAGTATAAGCGGCGCAATTCCTGGAGGCGCAAATTGTGCTGCGAGCGAGCCACGAATGACGAACTCGTCGAAGTTCCAGAGTGCTGACTCGTCCGTTGCGAGCTCGCACCCGTCCGCTTTGGGCGCGGCATACGAAGACATTTCAACGCGGCCGAGCAAGGCTTCGAGTTGGCTCTGGAACAAGGATTTGGCGCCGATCCCGCGCAACCGGCGGACCTGGGGAACATATAACTACGCGGCGCTCTGGATCGCCATGAGCGTCAACATTCCCACTTACATGCTGGCGAGCGCGATGATCGCCGGTGGGATGAATTGGAAGCAGGCAATCTTCACGGTCTTCCTCGGGAACGTGATTGTGCTGATTCCGATGCTGCTCAACGCGCACGCCGGCGCGGAATATGGCATTCCATTTCCGGTTTTCGCGCGATCTTCGTTCGGCGTGCTTGGTGCGAACGTTCCGGCAGTGCTGCGCGCACTGGTGGCATGTGGCTGGTTCGGCATTCAAACGTGGATCGGCGGCGAAGCGATAAATACATTGCTCGCCGCGGTCATGCCCGGTTGGAACCGCCCGTGGCTGTGCTTCCTGGGATTCTGGCTCTTGAATCTGGTGGTAGTATTACGCGGCATTGAAACGATCCGGTTCCTGCAAGGCGTCACCGCGCCGGCGTTGTTGATCCTGGGAATCGCGATGCTCGGATGGGCGTTTACCAAGGCCGGCGGTTTGGGCCCGATGCTTTCCGCGCCGTCGCAATTTCATTCTTTCAGCGAGTTTTTCGCGTTCTTCATTCCGTCGCTCACTGGTGTGGTCGCTTTCTGGGCGACGGTCGCGTTGAACATTCCCGATTTCACTCGCTACGCCAAGGGCCAACGTGAACAGATGGTGGGTCAAGCCCTGGGCCTGCCCGCTGCAATGACGTTTTATTCATTTATCGGAATCGCGGTCACATCGGCGACGGTGATCGTTTTCGGGCACGCGATCTGGGATCCTGTGGTGGTGCTGAGCCATCTGGGGAATCCCATCGCGGTAGTCGTTGCGATGTTGGCGTTGTTGCTCGCGACGCTCAATGTGAATGTGGCCGCGAACGTCGTGTCGCCCGCGAACGATTTTTCGAACCTCTACCCGCGAAAGATCAGTTTCAAGCTCGGCGGCGTGATTACCTGCTTTATCGGACTGCTGATGCAGCCCTGGCGGTGGCTTTCAAGCCATGGCAGCTATGTGATGGGCTGGCTGGTCGGATATTCCAGTTTTCTAGGGCCGATTGCGGGAGTGATGATCGCGGATTATTACTTGGTCCGCAAACGCCTGATTGCGACGGACGACCTGTTCGAGCATGGAGGCATTTACGAGTATACGCGCGGCTTCAATTGCCGCGCGATTGGCGCGCTTGCCGCGGGAATCGCCGTGGCATTGAGCGGCCTCGAAGTTCCAGCGCTGAAGGGCCTCTATCCTTACGCTTGGTTTGTCGGCTTTGCGGTCTCGTTCTTCCTTTATCTGCTGCTGATGCCCCGGCGCGGGAATTCGTCGGCTCGTCACGAGGCGGTCCACACATAGAAGCGAAAGCCGCGGTTTCGAGATCAGCCGTTCTGATTATTCAGAAATTTCTGAATGTTGCGCAGGACGCTTAGCAGCATCGCGTCGGTAAGCTTGCCAGTGAACGTGTTTTGCTGGCTGGGATGATAGGAAGCGAACACGTGTGGGAGCTCGCCGGGAAGCTTGTAACTTGCGCCGTGGCGAAAAGGAAACGCAGCGAGACTTGCAATCTGGCCGCGCTCTTTCAGCAGCCCCAAATAGGCACGCATCGCAATGCCGCCAAGCACGAGGACAGCTCGTAGCCGGTGAATTTCAAGTTCGCGTTCGAAAAACGGACGGCAATTCGCCAGTTCGGAAGGCAATGGCTTATTGGCAGGGGGAGCGCAACGCAGTGCCGCGGCAATATAAGCGTTCTTGAGCGCCAAGCCATCGCCACGATGCGTGGACGCCGGCTGATTCGCAAAGCCTGCGCGAAAAAGCGCCTTGTAAAGAAAATCGCCGGAACGGTCGCCGGTGAACACGCGTCCCGTGCGGTTGCCTCCGTGCGCCGCGGGAGCGAGGCCGAGAACCAGCAGTTCGGCGCGAGGATCGCCGAAGCCAGGGACGGGCTTGCCCCAGTAGTCCCAATTCAGAAACGAACGCCGCTTGGTTCGCGCCACTTCTTCGCGGTAGCGCACCAAGCGCGGACATTTGCGGCAGCGAATGATTTCCTGGTTTAGCTGCTCTAATTTGTTCAAATTCGATCTCTGCGAGAAAGCTACCATGAATCCTCGCAGGCGGTGTATACGTCTACTGTACGGATAGCGAGCGGGGCGCCTCGTTTGTAATTGGCAGATTTTCCTCTAAAATCACTGGCGAGCCACCTACCGGAGCCGACGACTTTCTATGGATACCGCACCCGAAAAAATTGTTGTTTTGGACCCCGACCCACGCGCTCGCGAAGAAATGCGGTCGGCCTTGCAGGCTGCTGGATACGATGTTGCGGCATTCGCAACCAGTCGTGAGGGACTCGAAGCCATCCAGCAGGGCGGCGCTGACGTCGTGCTGATGGATGCATCTTTACAGAATCCCAGTGCGAGCGAATTGATAGCGGCGGTTCGCGCCACCTCCAAAACGACGACGACTCGAATTTTGCTCGCGGTGGGGCCGAGTTCCGAAGAACGAGCCGCAGCAATGGATTTGGGGGCGAACGACGCAATCTCGAAGCCCCTGGATACAAGGGAAGTGCTCGCGCGCGTGCGCGCGCGCTTGCGCGTTCAAAGGATCGAAAAGGACCTGCGCGACAAGATGCGCATCGCGGAAGAGGGGCAGCAGATCGCGCATACCGCGTTCGAAGCCCTCGCCGTCACTGAGAAAATGACCAGCGACGCTTTTTCTCTCGATCGCAAGCTCAAGACGGGTTTCGCGGCGGTGTTCGCAGTCGCGATTTTGATGGCCGGCATCTATTTCCTTTTTGCGCGCAGCGCTCAGAAGGCGACGCAGCGCTCCAATTCGATTTTGACCAAGCTGGAAGGCGGTCTCGTTCGCCAACAGGATTTGATCGCTGAAGCGCGCAAGCTTCGCGCCCAACAAGGGCTTGCCGACGCAACCCCCGCCGGAAAAGACGATTTGAAAAAGCAGGCCGAGGACTTGAAGCAGAAAATGGCCAACGCGAACCCCAACGATGCCGCCAGCCTGCAAAAAGAATTGGCGGAGACAAACGCTCGGTTGGAACGGCTCGAGCATCAGGGCGAAGCGGCGCAAAGCATCATCCCGGCGGATGTGCAGTCCGTGTGTCTGCTCCATGTAGCGGTGGCGTTCAACGATGAGCAGACGGGCAAGCGATTGCGTTATGGCGGCCTTAATCAAGATGGGGAACCGATACAAGACAGCGACGGCAATCCGGTTTTGACGCTGGACGGAAATGGGCCGGAAGTGAAGCTGGACGTATTCGGCACAGGCTTCCTGGCTGGTGCGGACGGGACGGTGATTACGAACAGGCACGTCGCGGAACCCTGGTGGAAGAACGACGATCTCTCCTCCATGACGAAGCAGGGATTGCAGCCGCAGATATCCGTCATCCGCGCGTATTTCCCGGGCGATCCCCGCGCGTTCCACACCGAAATTCAGCAGATTTCGCAAGAAACCGATCTAGCGGCGATGCGCGTAGACATGCAAGGGTTGAAGCGCTCGGTTTTGACGATTGAAACGGCCAAGGGAGCGGCCATGAGCGGGCAGCCCATCATTCTGATGGGCTACGCTACCGGACTCGCGGCGATTCTAGCGCGCACCGACGAGGATACGGCCCAGGCGATTCTGAAGAAGAGCGGCAGCGATGTTTCCCAGGTACTCGACGACTTGGCCAAACGGAATCTCATTCGGCCTCTAATCACGCAAGGACACATCGGCGATATTTTGCCCGACAAAATCGTGTTCGACGCGCAAACGACGTCCGGCGGTTCGGGCGGGCCGCTCTTCGACCGTGAAGGCAAAGTCATCGGCGTCACCTATGCGGTATTGAAAGGTTTCGGCGGTTCGAATTTTGGGATTCCCATTCGGTTCTCGGAGTCGCTATTGAAGCATTCGACTCCCTCAGAAGTCCGGTGCTGTGCGTCCTCCGGACCAAATTGACAGGTTGCACCGCACCCAGCTAGCATAGTTCCAGCGATTGTTCCTTCGGGCGTCCCCGAAGGTGTGCCTGCCGAATCTGGACGACTGCGTCTATCGTGGATGGATAATAGCTCGCGTTCGCAAAACATTCTGCATCGAATTGTCGAAGCGCGCCTGGCCTCTATCGCGCATCGGAAGCGCGTGCTGCCGGAAGTCGCGCTGAAGATCGCGGTCGAGAAGAAAGTTGCAGCAGCGCGCGATTTCGCCGGTGCGCTTTCGCGTATCGGCAATATCAACATCATTTCTGAGTTGAAGAAGGCGTCGCCCTCGCGTGGAGTGATTCGTCAGGAATATGCGCCGGCGGCGCTTGCCGCGAGTTTGGAAGAAGCCGGTGCCGCCGCTCTCTCGGTGTTGACCGAGGAGGATTTCTTTTCCGGATCGCTTGCGGATTTGAAAGAGGCGAGCAAAGTGACGAAGATTCCGGTCCTGCGCAAGGACTTCATCGTAGACCCGTGGCAAGTGTGGGAAGCGCGAGCCGCGGGCGCGGATTCGTTCTTGCTGATCACCGCAATTCTGGACGATGCGAACTTGCGGGAGTTGCTCGAGCTCGGCCGTTCGCTGAAGATGGAAGCGTTGGTCGAAGTTCATTCGCGCGAAGAACTGGAACGGGCACTCGCGGCCGGCGCGCGAATCATCGGCGTCAACAACCGCGACTTGCGCGATTTTCAGGTGCACTTGGAAACATCACTCGAACTGGCCGACGCGATTCCGGAGGATTGCATCGCGGTAAGCGAATCGGGACTGCGGTCCCGCGATGATCTGGTTCGCCTGCAGCGCGCCGGTTTTGACGCATTTCTTATTGGCGAGCATGTAATGCAAAGCGCCGACCCTGCCGCGGCTTTACGAGCCTTGCGCGAGCCAGCGGGAGTGGGGCACTCAGCGGCGTGATGAGCCCGTTATGGTGAAGGTAAAAATCTGCGGGATCACGAATTGGACCGACGCCCGGAACGCGTTGGAAGCCGGAGCGGACTTCCTGGGTTTCAATTTTTACCGCAAGAGCCCGCGTTATATCGCGCCGGCTGCGGCGCGACGGATTGTAAGGCGCTTACCTGAAGGAGTCTCGTCGGTCGGGGTTTTCGTGAATGAACCTGAAGAGGAAACGCTTTTGATCGCGCGCCAAGTAGGTCTGGATTTTCTGCAACTGCACGGCGATGAGACGCCCAAGGTGGTTTCGCACCTGCGGCGAACTCTCCCAGTGATCAAGGCGCTGCGAGTTCACGGTGCGTTGCGCAGCGCAGAACTGGCGCGATTCAAAGCAGCGTCGGCGGTATTGATTGACGGCTTCGATCGTAAGCTCCGCGGCGGCACCGGCAAGCAGGTTAATTGGAACCTTGCGAAACGCGCCAGCCGCAATCGGCGCGTCTTTCTGGCGGGGGGCCTCACGCCCGAAAATGCGGCGGAAGCCGTGATCACGGCTCAGCCCTACGCCATTGACGTTTGCAGCGGAGTCGAATCGCGCCCGGGGAAAAAAGATGCTAGGCGAATGAGGGCGCTGGTGCAGGCGGTGCATTCCGTGAGGAAAAAGACAAAGCGATGAGTGCGATCCCACAACTCGTGCCGGATTCCCGCGGACGCTACGGTCCCTTTGGCGGACGCTATGTTTCGGAAACATTGATGGCGCCGCTCGAAGAACTGGAACGGGCCTACACCTCGGCACGCACCGATGGCAGCTTTCAAGCCGAACTTGATGAGCTGTTGCACAATTTCGCCGGTCGTCCTACCCCGCTGCAGTTCGCTTCGCGATTGACGGCGCAATTGGGCGCCCCGCGCATTTACATTAAGCGTGAAGATCTGTTGCACACCGGCGCGCACAAAATAAATAACGCGCTTGGCCAGGGCCTGCTCGCTGCTCGGATGGGCAAAAAACGCATCATTGCGGAAACCGGAGCGGGCCAGCACGGAGTAGCGACTGCGACCGTCGCGGCACGCCTGGGACTTGCGTGCACGGTCTACATGGGCACCGAAGATATGGAGCGCCAGAAGCTGAACGTTTTTCGCATGCGCTTGCTCGGCGCGGAAGTAGTTGGCGTTGATTCCGGCAGCCGCACTCTCAAGGACGCGATCAACGAAGCGATGCGCGATTGGGTGACGAATGTCGCGACGTCGCACTATTTGCTCGGCTCGGTTCTCGGTGCGCACCCTTATCCGCAAATCGTGCGCGATTTTCAAAAAGTGATTGGCGAAGAAGCCCGCGCGCAAATTTTGCGGGCGGAAGGGCGATTGCCGGACGCTTTGATCGCGTGCGTGGGCGGGGGTTCGAATGCGATCGGGTTATTTCACGCGTTCATTCCCGATAATTCCGTGAAAATGATCGGAGTAGAGGCAGGCGGGAGAGGAAAGTCGCTCGGCCAACACGCGGCGCGTCTCTCCGCAGCCAGTGGATTCGACGGAGCGCGGCCGGGAGTCCTGCAGGGAACTTACACTTACATTCTGCAGACAGCCGATGGTCAGATTTCGACGACGCATTCCATTTCCGCCGGTTTGGATTATCCCGGCGTGGGTCCCGAGCATGCATGGCTTGCACAAAAGGACAGAGCTGAATACTGCGCCGTGAGCGACGAAGAGGCTGTGGACGCCGCGCGCATGCTGGCGCGGCTGGAGGGCATCATCCCGGCTCTGGAATCCGCGCACGCGCTGGCCGAGCTGATTCGCCGCGCCCCGCGCATGAAGAAAAACGAACTCGTGATTCTGAATCTTTCCGGCCGCGGTGACAAAGACATGGAAATCCTTTCGCGCTATGTCTGAGCCTGCCGCGCCGCACGCTGCCATTGGCACCAAGCGCGCCAGCCGTATCGCGCGGCGGTTTCACCAACTCGGCGAAGCGGGCGAACTGGGCTTGGTCGCCTACGTCACGGGCGGCGATCCAACGCTCGCAGCTACCGAAAAGATCGTACTGGCTGCCGCGGAAGCCGGCGCGGACGTGATTGAGCTGGGCGTGCCGTTCAGCGATCCTGTCGCGGACGGTCCCACGATCCAACGGGCCAGTGAGCGAGCCTTGCGCGGTGGCACGACGCTCGCGGGTGTAATTGAGCTGGTTCACAAAATCCGCGCGCGCTCTGATGTTCCGCTCATTCTGTTCACCTATTTCAACCCGATCCTGCAGATGGGACTCGAGAAGTTTGCCACGGATGCGGCATCTGCGGGAGCCGACGGCGTGCTGGTCACGGATCTGACGCCCGAGGAGGCCGAGGAATACCGGGCGACCATGCAAACGCACGGGCTCCATACGATTTTTCTCGCGGCGCCCACCTCCACGGATGCGCGGCTCGCGCGAATTGCGCAGGCGTCGAACGGATTTCTCTACCTCATTTCGCGTGCAGGCGTCACTGGAGCAAGAGAAGCATTGCCGGCAGAATTGCCCGCGCTGGTTCGCCGCACGCGGAAGTTTACGTCGTTACCCATCGCGGTCGGGTTCGGCATTTCGCTGCCGACACACGTAACGGTTCTGGGGGGCATCGCTGACGCGGCCGTAGTCGGCTCGGCGATCATGGCCGAAGTTGAGAAAGCCGCAACTACAGAAGCGGCTGCGAGCGCCGTCGGTGCACTGATTCGTTCGTTGAAGTCCGCGGCGCGCAGTGGAGTCAGCCGGCGCAGCAGCGAAGCGCCGTAGAAGGATTCGGAGTCCAGACGAACTTTGCAACAGCTTTCCCGGTTTGCAGTAAACTTCTCTCGCAGTTTTTCGATGTAAATGCAGCAACAGGAGCATGGATGGATAAGCGTGTGGCCAATGCGGACGCAGCCATCGCCGCCATTCAAGATGGCGCGACCATCTTGCTCGGGGGCTTCGGCCTCTGTGGCATCCCGGAAAATTTGATCGCGGCGCTCCGCCGCAAAGATTCTAAGAATTTGACGCTGGTGTCGAATAACGCGGGCGTGGACGATTTTGGCATCGGCCAGCTGCTCCAAAGCAAACAAGTGAAGAAGATGATCGCGAGTTATGTTGGCGAGAACAAGACTTTCGAGCAACTCGCGCTAAAAAAAGAAATTGATGTGGAGTTAAACCCACAGGGAACGCTGGCCGAACGCATTCGCTGCGGCGGCGCGGGAATCCCAGCGTTCTACACACCAACAGGCTACGGAACGATGGCCGCCGAGGGCAAGGAAATCCGCGAATTCAATGGCCGCCCGCACGTGCTGGTCCCGTCGTTGCGCGGCAATTTTGCTTTCGTCAAGGCCTGGAAGGGCGACCGCTGGGGAAATCTCGTCTATCGCAAGACGGCGCGAAATTACAACGCCGTGATGGCCACGGCGGCGGATTATGTGATCGCCGAAGTGGAGCAAATTGTGGATTTGGGCGCGCTCGACCCGAATTACATCCACACTCCGGGAATCTTTGTGGACGCGATTTTTCAAGGAGCGAATTACGAAAAGCGCATTGAGCGCCGCACTGTGCGCAAGCGTTAGGAGTTGCGAATGCCTGCTGAAATCAACAAACGCGAACTGATTGCGCGACGCGTGGCGCAGGAATTGCGCGACGGCTATTACGTAAACCTCGGAATCGGGTTGCCGACGCTCATCCCCAATTATTTGCCAGCTGGGATGGAAGTGATCCTGCAATCTGAAAACGGAATGCTCGGTATCGGCCCATATCCTTACGAGGGCGAGGAAGATCCCGACCTAATCAATGCCGGGAAGGAAACGATCACTGAAATTCCCGGCTGTTCCTATTTCTCGAGCGCGGAATCGTTCGGCATGATTCGCAGCGGGCGGATCAACGTGACCGTGCTGGGCGCTCTGCAGGTGGATGAAAAAGGAAATCTCGCCAACTGGGCGATCCCGGGAAAAATGTTGAAGGGCATGGGCGGCGCGATGGATCTGGTGGCTGGCGCCAAGCGCGTGATCATTGCGATGGAGCACACCACCAAAGATGGCGAGCCGAAGATTGTGAAGAAATGCAGCCTGCCGCTGACGGGCGTGGGCGTCGTGAAATTGATTGTCACCGAACTCGGCGTGATCGAAGTGACGCCGCAGGGACTTTTACTGCGCGAAGTGGCTGTGCGTACGACACCAGAAGAAGTACAAAAATTCACGGAACCGGTTTTGCTGCGAGCTCCCGATCTGAAAACGATGTCGGCCTAGGATCAGACGTGGGATATAGCTTTTGAATCGGCGGGGCTGCGCGAGAGCGGGGAATTAGGATACCATTCCTGTTACAGCGATCTTCCAGGAGAGGCGATGGACCCGCATTCAATTGTGGTCATCAGTCTGCACACGCCCAAGGAAAAACTGTGGGGCGAGTTAATGGATATCTCGAACTCGGGCATCACCCTGCGCGGAATTGATCTGAGTTCGTTCGATGATTTTGTAAGCCAGGTGCTGCATCCCGAAGGCGACCGCATGGGTTTGCCGACTCTGTTCTTTCCGATGTTGCGCATCGAGCGGATCGCTCTGGATGAGGCGCGCGGCTCGATACCATCGCTCGCGGAAGTCTTTGAAAAAAAGACCGGCCGGTCGCTCGCCGATTATCTGGCGCAATTCGTGTGAGCAGCCTTCGTTCTGAAATTCCAATTCCATGCCCAGCCGAATACTAACAGTCCCCAATCAGCTCACGTTCCTGCGGCTCGCCTTTCTCCCGTTTTTTGTGATCGCCATCCATTACGAGCGTTATAACTGGGCGCTCGGTATCCTGATCGTTGCCGGTCTCAGTGATGCTCTGGATGGCCTGCTCGCCCGCGGACTCAATCAGAAAACTCCGCTAGGCGCCTATCTCGACCCCATTGCGGATAAGCTGCTGCTTTCGTCGTCGTATCTCGTGCTGGCGCTGCATGGGAGAGTTTCGTGGTGGCTCGCGATTCTGGTTCTGGGACGTGACGTTTTGCTACTGGTCGCCAGCGCGGTGATCATCGTTACCGTAGGCTATATGTCTCTGCCTCCCAGTATTTTCGGAAAGGCCACTACGTTCTTTGAAATTGTGATGATTTTTCTGGTGCTGGTGCTGGCGCTCTGGGACAACCACGTGCTCTGGGTACTAAAAGGGATTTGCGCATACTGCGTTGCGGCGTTTGTCTGTTTGTCGGGTTTGCACTACAGTATCGTCGTGTCGCGGCGATTGCACGCGGGCGTATAGCTCGACCTCGATCCTGATTGTTGCGGGCTAGCTCGGGCGGAAAATCCCAACAGCCACCATCACCAAACTTGCGGCCACAGCCAGACCCGTCGCCCAGCCGAGTATGTTTGCGTTCCTGCGTTCCTCGGGCGAGGACGGCGCGCGATCTACCATGATTTTGCCGAGTATAAATCCGCTGATAAGGCCGCCCAAGTGCGCGAAATTATCTATCCCCGAGAACACGAACCCCATGATCGCGATGTAGATCAGCCATTTGATCAACTGGCTCCTCAGCATTTGCATGGAAGCGCTCCGCCGATTCATGGTGATCGCCAGAAGCACCCCGATCAATCCCAGCAGCGCGCCGGATCCGCCGATGCTCATTCCGTGATTCAACAGGCCGCTCAAGAGATAAGCGCCGATTCCAGTGATCACATACATAAAGAGATATCGTGCCGACCCGTACAGCTCTTCGATCTGCGGGCCGATATCCATTAGCACCCACATGTTGAAGCCGATATGGAGTAAGCCGGCATGAAGGAAGCTCGCCATAACCAATCGCCAGGGATCCTTCATGTCGCCGGGCCACGGGAGCGATGCTCCCAGCCGATACAAAACCTGTCCACTGATTCCGCCCAATCCCATAAGTGCGGAAAACCCACCGCCCGCTGGCGGCTGCAACCCGCTGGTGCGCAGCGTGGCGAGCAGGCTGACTCCATAGAGCAAACAACTCAAAGTCAAAATTCCGTAGGTGGCGGGTGAAGTGGTGGGAAGCAAACGGCTGAGCGAACGCGTCGCGGCGGCCATGCCAAACGTCATGCTCGCGCCGCATTGATGGCACTTCGTAGCAGTTGAGCCGACCAGCGTGCCACACGCGGGGCAGAGCTTCGGGCGCGCATCTTCTTTGCGTGTGCCGCCGAAAAGACTGCTCATTTGTTCGCGAAACCGGTCCAGTTTCCAGCGCAGGCGTGGTGAAAGATTCAATCGGGTTCCTTGCGAGAATTTAGATGCGTTCCTATAATACCGAACTTGGGAGCAAACGAGTGAATCGGGAAACTGCGTGAGGCCCACGACCCTGCCGAAAGCTTCTTCCCTTCAATCAGCGATCGAAATCTGCCGCGAAAGAAGCGGCACGATCCGGCTGGCCTTGCTGTTGATTTTTGTTGCGGTCGCGGTCGCAGGCTGCGCGCACCACAACGTCGCCACACATCCCCCCGCGACTACTCCGGCTCCACAGCCGGGCTCTTCATCCACCAATCCGCCCTCGCCGCCATCTGGCGCGCCCCCGGCAATCGAGCGCCAGCCAGCCATTCCCGGCGAATACCTGGAAGAAGGCGTCGCGTCGTGGTACGGAATCCCGTTCAACGGACATCGCACGTCGAACGGCGAAATCTACGACATGCACCAATTCACCGCAGCGCATCGCACACTGCCGTTTAATTGCGTCGTGCGCGTCACGAACCTCGACAACGGCAAACAAACCGAGGTGCGCATCAACGATCGCGGCCCGTTCGTTGCGAATCGTGTGATTGACTTGTCGCTCTCCGCCGCGCAAGCGATCGAAATGGTGGGGCCGGGCACAGCCCACGTGCGTTTGGAGATTTTGTCCGGACCAAATCCGCAAGCGGGCTTCTTCGCTGTTCAGATTGGAGCCTTCAGAATGGAGGAGAACGCGGAAAAGCTGAAAGCGCAACTGGAAGCAAGCTATTCGCCCGTCAGTATCGCCACATACGACTCACCCAACGGAACTTTCTACCGCGTGCGCGTGGGTCACTTGCCGACCGAAGAAGCGGCGCAACAACTCGCCGGGCAGTTGCACACTGCGGGTCAATTCACTACTTTCGTCGTTCGCCTCGACAATTAAACCCGCCTCGCAGTGGCGAACCGCCCTACTTGTGCTTCATCACGTAGACGCCGTCCCAATTCGCATCGGGCGCCTCAGACAGATATTCCACACAGCGCGCCAGGAAAATTCGCGCGGGCCCGTCATCCGGCCAGCGGCTCAGAACGCTCTCGAACGCGGATATCGCGGCGAGCCAGTCGTGCCGCCTGTAGGCTTCCCGTGCGACACCAAATAGCTCGACGAGTTCTTGCCCGTTGTTTGCGACCAGATCAGGAGTCAGAATTTCGTAAATCGTGAGCGGCTGCAGCTTGCCTTTCACGCGGATCAGGTCAATCTCGCGCAGCATCAGTTGGTCTGTGTGCAGTTCTCTCTGCGTGGATTCGCTGATCAGGATGTGCGTGCCATATTCCTTGTTCAGGCCTTCCAGGCGCGATGCCAAGTTCACCGCGTCGCCGATCGCCGTGTATCCGTAGCGCAGCGAAGACCCCATGTTGCCGACCGAGGCGACGCCCGTATTTATGCCAATTCCAATATCGAGGATTGGTTTTCCCTGCGCGCGCCAGCCCGATTGCAATTCGGCAAGTCGCGTAATCATATTCACCGCGCCGAAACAGCAGCGTTCCGCGTGATTGGGCTCGTCAAACGGCGCGCCCCAGATGGCCATCACCGCGTCACCGATGTATTTATCGAGCGTGCCACGGTGATGGAAGATGATCCGCGTCATCTCGGTGAGATAGGCGTTCAGCAGGTCCGCGAGTTCTTGCGCATCGAGCGATTCGGAAATCGTGGTGAAGCCACGTATGTCGCTGAAGAGCACGGTGACGTCCGTCTTCCGCGGTTTCACACGTTCGGGATCGTTCAGCAGGCGCCGTATCACTTCAGGGCTCACATACTGTTGAAACGCGCCGCGGACCTTGCGTTTTTCCTGCTCTTCGACGAGCACGCGATACAACGCCACGAGGCTCACATTCGGAATAAGCGTGAACGCCGCCGGCACAACAAAATTCAGCCACCAGCCGTGCAGGAAGGCCCAATACACAATGCCTGCAAACGGCAAAAGCAGCCCAAAGCCGAGCGCCATCCAACGCGGCTGCACCATGGCGAGCCAGATACCCAGCGGAATGCCAAAAAGGACAATGAAACCGATGTCCGTGAGCACCTGCGGTGCGTGGTGTACGAGAAATTGTTGATTCAGAATGTTGTCAATCAGGTTGGCATGGATCTCGACGCCGGGAAAATCAATTCCACCAAAGGGAGTAGCCCGCGCATCGCCGATCCCCGTTGCGGAGGCGCCAATTAAAACGATCTTGTCCTTGAATGTTCCTTTCGGGAATTTATTCAGAGCAGCGTCTGCAAACGAAACGTAGGGGTACGTGCGTGCCGGGCCGTGGTAGTTCACCATCAGGCGACTGAGCTCATCCGGATGCACAATCAGGTTCGGACCGAATTCGACGCTGACGATTCCTCCGCCGCCATAGTTTAGGACGGTCTGCTGGCTCGAGAGGCCGAGATACAAGCGCACCGTCTGTACATCGAGAGAAGCATAAAAATCCCAATTGGCGCGATCGGGGTCGCGGCCATACGGAATCGCCAACGGCAAGCGCCGCACCACACCGTCCGGATCCACGACGACGTTGAAGAAACCAGCGCCTCCTTGTTCGGATGACACAGCTCCGGTGAAAATTGCCTCGTTCGCCTCGACTCCTCGCGGAACAAGATATGCGTCGTCGTATTGTTGGATCAGACTTAGGCGGTCTTTCTCGCCGCGCGCCGATTGCAGCGCCCGCACCTGCGGGAAGGGAAAGAATGCGATTAGATTCGCGTATTCGTCGAGCGACTTGCTGGAGACGCCTTGCAAGTCCACCTGGCTATAAAGAAAATAATTGCCGAGCACCACGCCGCCAAAGCGTTGAATGGCATCCGCGAATTGCTGGTCGTAGTTGTACTGGGCCTCTTTACTTTTGACCTCGGAAAGAACTTCGGGGCTAATCGTTACGCCCTTGGCGCGCTGTTTCGCGAGATCTGCGGAAAGATCCTGCAGTGGCAGATTCGACTGATCCGGCTGGCTGAAAGTGATATCGAAAGTGGCGAAGCGCGCGCCATCCTCGCGCAATGCATCGAGCATTTGGGCGAAATAGAGTCGCGGGAAAGGCCAATGGCCCAGGACTTCCTGGGATCGCTGGTCAATGTCCACAATGATGATGTGCGGATCAATCGGCGTTCGCCCGCGCAATTGAAAGCGCGTATCGAGGGTGCTCAATTCCAGGCGGGACACGAAGTCGAATAGCGGCATGGGCCGCTCGCCGACGAAAGTCGTAACATAAATCGCCAGCGCCGCGAGCGTAACCACGAGGCTGATGGCGAACGAGACTTTGTGCCGCCACCATTCGTGCAAGAGCCTTGAAATTTTGCCTGTGGCGCGATCAGCCATAGTGGTCAAGAGGAACAGCGTCACGGACGAGCGGGAATCGAAATCTGCGCAAGGCTAACAAAGGCCTGCCAGCGATTCAAGCCGCGAGTCCGGAGGCTGTGCTATGCGCCGTGTCGCCAATCGGTAGTAGAATCGCCTAACTGTCCGGTGCGGTTTGGTTCAGCTATACCGAAGCGCAAACCCGCGCCGCAGGAAACTTCATGCCTGAAAAGCGACAGCTTTGGTATCTCGAAACTTCGCCGGCAGCGAAGTTGGTTGCTCCGCTCCGCGCGAGCTACGATTTGCGCGCTTTCAGCAATGGTCAGCATCGTAAGTCCGGCGATACCGCGCTAGCCGAACCAGCTGAAAGCACATTTGTGGTGCTTACCGGTGCAGAAGATGGTTCGCTCGCGCTGCCTGCGCGATGCAGCGACCCCGGTGCAAACTTTCGGGTGATTAGCATTGCGCCTCAGTCAGGGGTTCGCTCCATCAGGGACGTTGGATCGCCTCCGCCTTCGCGGGCCCCTTCGATCCTCGCCTACATCACCCCCAGCGCCTCGCCGGAAGAAGTGGAAAAAACGCTGGCTCTCGCTTTTGAGAATATCGAGCTCGCGGAGCGTGAACGAATCAGCCGCGAAGCGTTGGAAAATGCCGAACGCGAGCGCGAACAGCTGAACGAGATCGGCGTAGCCCTTTCTTCGCAACGCGACACGCAAGCCCTGCTCAATTTAATTCTCGCGAAAACGCGTGAAATTACGCGGGCAGACGCCGGCTCGCTCTACTTGGTGGAGGACGAAGGCGAAGGGCAGCGCCATTTGCGTTTTATCCTCACTCAAAACGACAGTCTGGAATTTCCGTTTAAGGAATTCATCTTGCCGCTGGCTGAGGATTCGATGGCCGGGTACACGGCGCTGCGTGGCGAAGTCCTAAATTTTGCCGACGCGCACAATCTCCCGCCGGACCTTCCGTTCCACTTCAACGACCACTACGATCGCGAATCGGGATACCGCACGCGGTCGCTGCTGACGTTGCCGATGCGCAACGCAAAAGGCGAAGTGTTGGGCGTTCTGCAACTCATCAACTCCAAGCGCGATCCCATTGCGCGACTGCGCAGCGACGCGGATGTTGCCAAGCACGTGCAACCGTTTCAGCCGCGCTCGGTGCGGCTCGCGCTCTCGCTCGCTTCGCAAGCAGCGGTCGCCTACGAAAATCGCAAACTCTACAACGACATTCAGACGCTCTTCGAGGGCTTTGTGAGCGCGGCGGTCACAGCCATCGAGCAGCGCGACCCCACAACTTCGGGCCATTCACTGCGCGTGGCGACGTACACGGGGGGATTGGCCGAAATCGTGGACCGTACCCATTCCGGTCCTTACGCCGCGACTCGTTTTGATCCGGAGCAAATGCGCGAAATCCGTTATGCAGCGTTGTTGCACGATTTCGGAAAAGTGGGCGTGCGTGAAGACGTGCTGGTCAAGGCCAAGAAGCTCTACCCGATGCAGATGGACCTGGTGAAGCAGCGCTTCGATTATATCCGCAAAGAAATGGAAACAAACATGGTGCGCCGCAAGCTTCAGGTCTTTCTGGAGCGCGACCGCGGCGATGCACTTGCCGAAATCGCGCGCCTCAGCGAGGACTACGATCAGCGCGTCAAGCGCCTTCAGGATTATCTCGAATTCATACTGGAAGCAAACGAACCGACGCTGATGGAGCAAAGCGAGTTCCGCAAGCTGCGCGAAATCGCGCAACAATACTTTGTGGACACCACTGGAATCGAAATGCCCTATATCAACTCGGTCGAAATGCGCCTGCTTTCCATTCCCAAGGGAAGCCTCGACGCTTCCGAACGCCAGCAAATCGAATCGCACGTGGTGCACACGTTCAATTTCCTTAGCCAGATACCGTGGACCAAGGAATTGCGGCGCATTCCGGAAATTGCGCGAGCTCATCATGAAAAGTTGAACGGCGAGGGGTATCCTTACAAGTTGCGCGGCGATGAGATTCCTGTGCCGACTAAGATGATGACGATTTGCGATATTTTTGACGCTCTCACTGCCTCCGATCGTCCCTACAAACGCGCCATTCCGGTGGATCGTGCCCTCAGCATCCTGGCCGATTGCGTCCGCGCCAATGAGATTGACTCGGAACTCTTCCGTCTGTTCAACGAATCCAAGATCTACGAGCGGGTGCTGCCGCCCGCATCCAAGTAATGCCCAGAGGGTTGATATCCTTCACGCACAATGCGGCCAAAGGAAATCGGAAGATCGGAATTCTCGCCACTGCGCTCTTCTGCTGTTTGTCGGCTCCCGCGCTAACCGCGCCGGCGCAGTCCACCTCCGCAACTACTTGGGCCGTTTCGATTGTGCTTCCCGCCAGACTTGTCTCCGGCCAGCCCGCGACCCTCGCGGTCCTAGGCGTTGACGGCCGTCTTGCGCCGGGCATTGCGGTTCAGATCGGAAACGATCAGCGCGTGAGGACGGACAAAACCGGACGCGCATCGTTCAGCGCCCCGATGGGCGGCTCGGTTTTGATTGCTACGGCGGCAGGAAATTCAGCCGCGGCCCTGGTGGACCCGGATGTTTCCACCGCCGCGGCGCAAGCGCCGATTGTCGCGCCGGTTGTGTCACAGCCCGATCAGTTTCCGATTTGCGGACGCGGCTTTAGCGGAGACGCGGACGCGAACCACGTAACGCTCAACGGCGATCGTGCCTTCGTCTTGGCCGCGTCGCCCGAATGCGTCACCGTACTGGCGAGCCCGCGAGCGCTTCCCGGCCCGGCAAAAATCTTCATCGAATCGCCGGGCGGGCAGTGGAATGCGGCTACCACGCTCGTCAGCCTGCATTTCGACCCTCCGTTGCCGCCGCTGGTGCCCGATAAACGAAGCAAGCTCGTGATGCACGTACAGGGATCCGATCAAGCGTTGCGGATTCTGGTGGAAAATAGGACGCCCGGTGTACTGCGGTTCTTGCGCGGCGATCGCCAGGAATTGCTTACTTCCGGCGGAGCTCAGAATTCCACCGAAGTCCCGGTTCAGGCGATCACCACCGGCGATTTTTCGTTTCATGCGCGTATTCTTGCAGCGCCCGACGTTGATGCGGGCCGCCGCTATCTCACGGCGGCGGTCTCACTCGCTCCGAAAGATCTCCAGCGTAGCATCCGGAATCTTGCCGAGCGGCTCACGCACCACCCGGGCGACACACAAAAGGTCGCCCACGCAGTAGAGGAGATCATGTCCACCACGATCGCGGGAGATTTCCGCACGCTGCTCGAATCAGCAGCTTCCGCTCTCGAATAACGCCGGAATCGAATCGCGAGTCGTTGATCGCAAGCCCGAAATATATCCGAGATCGCGAATTCGTAATCGCCTATTCGTCGCTAGCTGACGTGAGTATTTTCGAAGACGCTTCTGGCAACGCGCCTTGGGCCATTTGCTCGAGCGAATTGCGGGCGCGCCCCAGGCGGCTGTCTGCATCCTCATAGCTCTGTTGCGCGTGGCGCAGATGCGTACCCAGCTTGTCGTAAACGTCCGCAAAGGTTTCAAACTGTTTTTTCAGTCCCGCCATTCCCGCCAGCAAATGCCGGGTGTTTTCCTCGATTTTCTGACCCTGCAAACTGATGGCTACCGCGCTGAGACACGCGTAAAAGGTATTGGGCGAAACGGGGAACACGCGCTTCGCGCGGCAATATTCGTCGAGTTGGCCGTACTTGGAATCCTGCGTCATCAGCAATTCGTAATAGACGCCCTCGGACGGCACAAACATCAGCGCATAATCGAAGGTGTGCTCGTCCTGAAGAATATATTTCTCCGCGATGGAATCGGCATGTTTGCGGACGGCCACGGAAAATTCGCGCCGCGCGGTCTCTCCCGTCTCCATGAGCCGCCGATAGGCCTCCAGCGGAAATTTCGAATCCACCGAAAGAATACGATCGCCGCTGCGCACGATTGCGTCCACGATTGCGCCGGTGGAATCGAAGCGATGCTGCGTCTCATACGCACTGCGCGGCAAAGCGTCTTGCAGCAGCCGTTCCAGCACCACTTCGCCGAGTATTCCGCGCGTCTTCGCTCCGCCCAAGACGTTTTGCAGCGTTTGTGTTGATTTGGACATCTCCTGCCCCGCCAGTTGCACCTCCGCCAGTTGCATGCTGATTTTTCGAATTGCTTCGTTCGAGGATTGCAGCTGCTGCGCCATCGCGATTTGTGCGTCGCTCGCGAGCTTTCCGGACGACGCCACGCCGGTCTGCAGTTCCTGGCGCACCTGTCCGAGTTGCGTCGTTACCGACTGCATCAGGTGATTGATTTGCGTGTTAACTGCCTGCCCTTGAGTCGCCAGAGAATTCTGCATCTCCTGGCGCACCGCGGAAAGTTGCACATCGGAACGCCGAGCGGCGGACCACACCACGCCCACAATCACTGCGATCGCAACTAGACCAACGATCAACCACAAAACCGGGCTCATCAATAGAATGCCTCGCGAAATTGAAGCTCGTGCCGGGTACTTCCAGCTACTTTAGCGCGAACGGGAGAGTGGGAGAAGACGTTTCGCCGACGTGCGAGTATCAGCAAAAAGGAACGGAACTCGCGTCGTGGTAACTAAGGGGCGACCTCCCGGTAAGCCTCCGACAGGAGTCGCTAGAAGCTCAGCTTCAGCGCAAACTGGAATGTGCGCGGATCGTTGGCCGACGTTGGCTGCCCGGCCGCACACGAGGTCGCTCCCGCGGTTGAATCGCAGACGGGATTGACGCCGCTCACGTTGAAACGATTCAACATGTTGAATCCGTCGGCGATCACCTGGAGGTTCACCCGCTCTGTGACGGGGAATTGCTTAGCGATCCGCAAGTCAATCTGGAAGAAACCGGGCTGATTGAAAGCGTTGCGGCCGAGGTCTCCCGTGCAGCCCGTCGGCGGCGCGGGAATGGCGGCGTTGGGCGGGAATGGCGATAAGTCGCTGCCCAAGCAAACGGTCGGAATGATGAATTCAGCGTTGTGAATATAGGGCGAGACCGTCGGAGCCGGGAACCCTGCGGGAACCGCGGTGCCGGCGGGTAGCGCGGAAGGGCGGCCCGTGGAGGACCCGAAATCCAGATTCGTGTCATAGCCCAGCAACACGTTGAAAGGTCGGCCGGAGGCCACTTCGATGACCGGCGATACGGTTATGTTCGACAGGAATTTCTTCCAAAAGCCTGAATCACTCTGGCGAAAGGGCGTCTGATAAACCGCGCTGGTTATCCAGCGATGCCGTTGGTCGAAATCCGAATTTCCACGCTCGCCGTTCGGGTTGCTGTTGTCCTGTGGATTCAGCAGTGTCGAAAGATCCGTAGAGTCGTCGATGGTGTGAGAGTACGTCCAGCCGGAGACCATCTCGAAACCATGCGAAAAGCGCTTCGTAACCGTCAATGTGAACCCGTTGTAGAGAGAATTGCCAGTGGATGTTTGAGGGTTTACATCGCTCCAAGGCACTTGCACACCCGGGAAGCCCGTGGGGAATCCACCCAATTGTGCGAGCCCTAGAAGATTGGCGTAACCGCCAACGAGCCCGGCGAATGATGGGTTGGGTCCGGAGGGACGAAAGAAGTTAAACGCGGCCGCGGTGCCAATAGGTCCGACCGGCGATCCACATCCAGGGGCGGAAGAACCGATCCCGAAGATGCCGGGAGCCTCGACGAGCACGCTTCCAGTGCCGGTCGCGACGCAGCCGGGCGCGCCGCCGTTTGTGGGAACCTCGACGGTAAGTGGATTCGTTCCGGGCGCGATCAGTCCCGCCGCAATGGCATTAGCTGCGTTGGAGTCGAGGATCGCCGGATTCGTGACGTTGATGTTGATAGTGCGATCGAGGTGCGTGCCGTGCGTATAGTTGTAGCCGACGCTGACCTTCCAGTCCTTATTGATCTCGCGTTCGATCGAAAGGTTCGCTTGCTGCGCCAGCGCGTATTGGAAATTCTTGGCGATCGGAATCGTGTAGGGGATACCTACCAGCGGATAGCCTAACGCGCCCGGCACTTCTGGATTGGGAACCGAAAGATAGTTTTGATTGATGAAGAGGGAATTGGGTTGGAACTCGTTGAACCGTTGCTGATTCGGCTCGTAGCACATGTTTGGAGTAGCCGTCGAACAGCCCATGTTCGGCACATTCAATATGCCCTGAAAGATCGAAGCGGCGTTTAACGAACCATCGGGCGTGCCGCCCGGGAATTGCAGCAATGCGGACCGCGCTCCGTCTTCCGCAGTGGCAAGGAACGTCAGCGCCAGCGCAGGATTGTCGTAGAAGAAACCATAACCCGCTCGGATCACCGTTTTGCCGTTACCCCACGGATCCCACGCAATTCCGATACGCGGTGAGACGTTGTTGGAGTCAACCGGCACGCCTTCCTGGACACCAAAGGCTTTTTCAGCCACCGCATTTGCTGGAGTGGCAGCCGCAAATGTCGGCTGCCATCCGATGTCATAGCGCACGCCGTAATTCAAGGTGAGCCTCGAATTTATCTTCCAGCTATCCTGCGCAAAGACTCCCAGCAACTCGTTGTTGAACGGGTTATTCGATGTTCCGATTCCCTGAAAGAAAATCGTGGGAGTGCCGAAGCCATAGGCCTGCACGGGGGTCAAGCTGGGAGCGCCGTTCGCGATCGACACGCTGCCGAAATCGTAGACACCGCCGTAATTCAGCGTGAAAGTCTGCGCGGCGGGCGATTTCAGCTGGATGAAATTGAAGTCAACCCCGAATTTAAGTGTGTGCGTTCCTTTTGTCCACGTCAGATCGTCGGTGATCTGGTACCGCTTTTCCAGGCGATCCTCGGTCGAGAATGGTTCTCGTCCGATATATGCGGCGCCGGCAATATTGACAGCCGGATCGGAGCCGCCGGGGAGATCCGAGAAGCCGTAAAAAAGGCTGCGGCGCGCGAATTGGAAGTGGATCTCATTGAACAAGTTGTTGCGGATGGCTGTAGTGTGCTGGGCGATGATGGCCCAGTCATGCGTCTGCTGGCTGGAAGTGCGATTCCCCGAGTTTTGGCCGTAAGTCTGATTTTGCGCATTGACCTGAATGCCGTCTAGGCTGTCGGGGGAGACCATGGCGCGAACAAAGGTGGTGTTTTGGGAGTTCCACACGTGGTCGAAGCGCAGAGAATAGATGCTTCCCTTTTCGGATATCGGGAAATTGCCGATCGTCGACAGCAATCCCGTGAAGGATGCCGGCACCGGCGCACCCGTGCTGGGAAACGTCGCGCCCGGGTAAATCGCCGTGTTCCCAAAGATGGCGGTGAAGGAGCTTGCCGCTGCCGCACAAAGATAAGGAATGCCGACCGCGGCGGGGACGCTTGCGACAAAGGCTTGCTGGGTGGGCGTCACCAAATACGCGGGAAGCGGGCAGGGTCCTGCCAGCGGTGGCAGTATATTGGAATTAACGAACCCGAAATTGTCCTGGCCGATCGCGGTGAACCCTGTCTCCTCGCGGCGCGTGAGTTCGTAGCTGAAGAAGAAAAAAGTCTTGTCCTTCTGAATCGGGCCGCCGAGCGTCAGCCCCGATTGAACCCGGGTGTAAGACTGCTTGACGGGAGTCGTACCACACTGAAATGTGGTGGGATCGCAGGACGCCGTTACAGAAAATGGATTCTGGGCTTGAATGCCGCCGTTGCGCAAGAACCCAAACGCATCGCCATGAAATTCGTTCGAGCCCGACTTGGTCACGATGTTGACCACTCCACCCATAGCCCGGCCGTATTCCGGCATGTAGCTATTGGTGATTACTTGGAACTCCTGCACGCCTTCCTGGGAAACCGTGGCTCGTACCCCGTTCACGGAACTGTCAATTGCGTCCGCGCCGTCCACCGAGATTTCGTTCGAGCGGCCTCGTTGGCCGCCGACGTTTAGTCCGGTGTTTGGCGCAGCGCCGATTGAGGGCGTGTTATCGCGCGCCGCGCGCGAATCCAATAACGTGAAATTGATGTAGTTTCGTCCGTTGATCGGCAGATTATCAATTTGATTTTGCGTCACCGTCATGGACACGTCTGTCTTACTTGTCTCGACAAGGTCCGGCGAGGCTGAAACGCTGACGGACCCTGCTGTCGACTTCAATTGCAATTGAGGGTTGTATTCGGCGGCTTGCCCGAGCGTCAGGGTAAAGGAGGTATCAGTCAAGGTTGCGAATCCCGGTGCTTCGACTGTGAGCGAATAGATTCCCGGAGGTATCCCCACGAATTCGTACCTACCGTTCGCGTCGCTGCTAGCGACCCGCGATACGCCCTTTGCAGAATTCTGTAACGTCAGTTTGGCGCTCTGCACGGCCAGGTTCTGCGGGTCCAGCACGGTTCCGGATAAGTTCACCGTGTTCACTTGCGCGGCACCAGGCGTAGTTGCCGCCAGGATCACAACCCAGATCAACAATACGCAGCTCACAAGCTTGCGCACACCCATCGGGACACCCCCAATTACGAAATTCCACGCTGAATTGCGAACCGCCTGTCCGCACTCGTATGCCGTCGCAAAAAGGCAAAGCGGATTTCGCTCCGGCCCCCCGCAGAGCGCCTGATGTGCGACTTGTACGCCGGCGCGTAACTCTTTGCAATGAAATTCTCTAATGTGTTGAATGAGAGTAAGCGTAACCCGGAGGCCATCTTGACGAAAAGCAGCGTTTGTTACGTAGCGTGACGAGAGTCTTCAGCAAGATTCCAGGGAAGCAGTTCTTCGATGCGGTTGATGGGGTGATCAGCGATACGTGACAGGAGGTTCCGAAGGTAACCCTCCGGGTCGATCCCGTTTAATTTGGCCGTACCAATCAGGCTGTAGATCGCCGCGGCGCTGTCGCCACCTCGGTCCGATCCAGCGAACAAGTAATTCTTTCTGCCCAGAGCCACCGCGCGCAACGCGCGTTCCGCCGCGTTGTTGTCGATCTCTAGCCTTCCATCATCGCAGTAGCGCAGCAACGCGTCCCATCGTCCCAGTGCGTAACGAACAGCTATCGCCGTGTCCGATTTTCTCGAGAGCTTGTCCAAGGTTGCTTCCAGCCATTGTTTCAAAGATACCAGCAGCGGCCGGCTCCGGGTGTTGCGGATCTCCTGACGTTCTTCAGGCGAGCGTCCATGGATCTGTTTCTCGATTGCGTACAGTGCTGCGATCCGCTCGAGCGCTTCCGCTGCGACCGGAGATTTGTGAGCCACCTGCAGATCGTAAAACTTCCTGCGCACATGCGCCCAACAGGCCGCTTCTTGTATGCGCCCCTGCTGGTAGATCTGATCGAACCCTGCATAACCATCCGCCTGCAGCGTCCCCGTAAATTGGCTCAAGTGCGTTCGGGGATGTTCTCCTTTGCGATCCGGTGAATAGGCGAACCATACCGCTGGGGGTGTCTGGTCTCCTGCCGGCCGATCGTCTCGTACATACGTCCACAGCCGTCCCGTTTTCGTCTTTCCCAGGCCAGGCGCGAGCACCGGAACCGGCGTGTCATCGGCGTGCAGCTTCTCTGCGCTCATCACGTGACGTCGCAACGCTTGCACCAAAGGTTCGAGCAACCGGCTCGTTCCTCCCACCCAGTCCGCCAGCGTCGCGCGATCCAGCTCCACCCCCTCTCGAGCGTAAATTTCCGACTGGCGATATAACGGCAGGTGATCGCCATATTTCGAGACCAGCACATGGGCCAGAAGCCCTGGTCCCGCAAGACCACGCTCGATTGGTCGGCTCGGCGCCGCGGCTTGTACGATGCGGTCGCAGCACGCACAGGCCAGCTTCACACGTACATGCCGGATCACCTGAAAGCGAGAGGGGATACGCTCGAGCACTTCAGAAACGTCTTCCCCCAACTTGCGCAGCTTTCCGCCGCAGTCCGGGCACGCCTCCAGCTGCGGCGCGTGGGTGCGCACTTCCCGAGGCAGATGTGCCGGCAGCGGGCGCCGCACCGACCGGGCCACCGCTTTCACGCCGCTGATCTTTTCCGGCATCGCCGCAACGATCTCGGCGTCGTTCACTTGCAGTGCTTCCAACTGCAGCTCCAGTTGTTCGATCTGCCGATCCAGCTTTTCCGACGAGCGGCCGAACTGCCTGCGGCGCAGCTTGGCGATCAGCAACTTCAACTGTTCGATCTCACTGTCGCGCGACACGATCAGTTCCTGCTGCGAGACGATGAGGGCCTTCAGTTCGGCGGGATTCAGTGCTGCGAGGTTGGGAAGAACGCCAGCCGCGTGATTCATCGCAGCAGAATATACTGCAGTTGTTTTACAGCTTGATTAAAATTCTAGCGTAACCATGAAAATCTTTTGCTCACACTGCGATCTGCGGATCGTAGCTGCGCACCGGACGCCGCCAATCAATCCCTTCGAGCAACATCGCTAGCTGGGCCTGTGTCAGTGACACGGTTCCGCTCGTCGCTTGCGGCCAGATGAATCTTCCGCGCTCCAGTCTTTTCGCGAACAAGCACAACCCATCGCCACTCCACCAAAGAACTTTGAGCAAATCGCCGCGCTTGCCGCGAAAAACGAACACCTGACCGGAAAAGGGATTCTCCGCAAGCGCCGTCTGCACCATCCCGCTCAAGCCCGTGAACCCACGCCGCAGATCCGTCACTCCTGCCACGATCCAGATGCGCGTTCCGGCCGGCATCCCGATCATCTCAGTAAACACTCCAACGCCGTGCGCAAGACCGTCAAGTCTACGCTGCCCGCAATGCGCAGATTTCCTTTGGGAAGTTCGATCCTCAGAGTCCCTGCCGCTGTCTGGCAGGAAGCATGGCGCGGGTTTGCCGCGGGAACTATGATTTCGCTCGAGACGGTCACGGGAAGCAGATTGATCGAATGGCTGTTCTGCAGACCCGCTTCGCGATAGTCTTTCCGCCATTTGAAAATCTGGTTCGCATTCACCACGTACTTCTGCGCCAACTGCGCTACGGAGGAATCTCCTGCGAAGCTCTCTTCGGCGATCTGACGCTTGACCTCGACCGTCCAACGCCGCCGTCTCTTACCAGAAGTGTCCACCTATTCCTCGTGGGCACTTGTTTAGTGCCCACGATCACCATCACTTATCTACCCACACTTCGTCCAGACGGCGCAAAAGCGACGCTTACGAATGAGACTTGTTCAAGCGATTAGTAGGTTGCGGAAGCTGCCGGAAAGGAGCTGAAACCATCGAGGGTTTTTCGACCACCCAAAGGGCCGACTGGGCAACTAATCGCGCGTGGGTGAACCCGTCAACTGCACAAGATTGTCCGCTGCAGAAACGGGAGGAATCGGGCCGGATTCCAGCAACTGTGGAGCGCGCCAAAAGTCCATCGTCGAGATTTGATGGACGCAAGACACGGTGCAGCGCGGAGCGCAGCCTTTCTTGGTCAAGAATTCGCGTTGGCGGTGTTCCTCTGTGTAATCCGCGAGCGGTATGCCCGGATATCCGCGCTGTTGCGAACAGTAATGCACCAGGCCATCCTCGCAGATATACAGATAGCGCGACCCCGCGCGGCACCGCCAGTTGTTCTCACGGCCCCGGGCAATATTGTGTTGGAACTGATTGATGCGCGTGAACGATTGCTTGCCGAGCGACATGATTTCTTCGAAGATGTCCTGCTCGCGAGTTCCAAGCGGCTGCAGCTGGCCATTATGGTCATGCAGAATTCCCACCGTTGAAGTAAATCCCAGTTCGACGGCCCGGTGCGCCACCGTCAATGCGTCTTCAGAATCGGCCACGCCGCCGCCCAGCACCGAATTAATGTTCACCTGAAATTCCGCGTGCTCGGCGAGCAGCTCCAGTTTTTGATCGAGGACTTTCAGGCTTTTCTTCGATACTTCGTCCGGATTCACGTTATCTATGCTGATCTGCAGATACTCCAGCCCGGCGCGATTCAAGGCCTTGATGCGGTCGGCAACCAGCAAATACCCATTGGTGATTAATCCGGCCATGATGCCGTTCTTGCGGATGCGCATCACGAGAGCATCGAGGTCCGGATGCAACAGCGGTTCGCCGCCGCTGATCGTAATGATCGACGTTCCCATCGCGCCCAGCCGGTCAATCCGCTGGAACATTTCCTCGGTTGGCACCGGCTTGGAAAAATCATCGAATTCGTTGCAATACGTGCACGCCAGATTGCAGCGCCGGATAGGAATGATATGCACCAACAGCGGATGGCGCGTGGAGACGAGTCCCTTAACGATCATGCGGAATTCGCGCAGCTTGCGATGCGCCGCGAGCACTTTACGCCGGATTTTCGTGCGTTTCGTCAAGGTATCAAAAAATCGGACGATCCCCGGAACGCCCGATCTGTCGCTAATTATTATGCCACATCCGCGACGCCGCTCCCTGCGGCCTCGCGCCGGTGAGCACAAACTCCAACCTCAGTCAGACCATTCCTTCGGTGTGCGATCCCAGCGATGCGCCTTCAATTTCTGGAGCAAACCGGCGTCCAGGGGTGGGGCGTCGCTGAACGCGATGTTTTCTTTGACGTGCGGCAGTTTTCGCATGCCGATAATCGTTGTGCTGACGTCGCGGCTCGCAAGAATGAAGCGCAGCGCCATCTCCGGCAAAGTCATTCCGGGCGGCAGCACCTTCTTCAGTTCATCCACCCGAGCCATCGTCTTCGTGAGATTCGCTGGCCCAAAATACTTGGCCCGCCAATCGTTCGGCGGAAACTTTGTCTCCGCCGTCATTTTTCCGCCCAGGCTTCCTTCGTCGAGAGGCACGCGCGCAATCACGCCGATATTTACTTCTCGGCAAACCGGAAACAACTTGTCCTCAGGCGCTTGATCGAAAATGTTGTAGATCACCTGTACCGCATCAACCAGCCCTGTCTGCAACGCCGCGATGCCGTTTTCAGGCTGCCAGCGATTCAGGCTCAATCCAAAAAAGCGGATGACGCCATCCTGCTTCAGTTTCTCGATGGTCTCACGGAATTCGCTCTCTTTCGCCCAGCTGTCGTCCCATACATGGAATTGCAGCAGATCAATCGAATCGGTCCCCAGCTTTTGGCGGATTTTGTTTGCGTAGCTAAGAACATGCTCCCGCGGAAAAACTTCACGGTATTTGTACTCCGGCCTCGCCGGCCACTGATCGTTCATCGGAGGAATTTTCGATGCGGCATAAAGCCGCTTCCCCGGATTCTTCGCCAAGATCGTTCCGAGCAGCCCGTCGCTTTTCCCGTCGCCGTACGCCCAAGCCGTGTCGAAAAAATTGCAACCAAGATCTACAGCCAATTGCAGCGCCTGCAGCGATTCTTTGTCTTCGGAACCGCTCCAGCCGCTCATGCCCCAGAGTCCGTGGGCGATGTCGCTCACTTCGAATCCGGTTCGTCCGAGCTTGCGGTATTTCATAGCTTCTTCACTCTCCCTCGCTCCTCGACAAGTATTCAGGCTCGATACGATCCACCACGAGTCGACCGCTGGCGCACACCGTGGCCTCCGAGGATATCAAACCTTCCGATAACAAATCCGCCCACGATGACAATTACTATTTTTGCTGTATTGCCGCAAGTTTGTGAGGGCGCTAGCCTGATCTTGGCGATTTTTAGTGCCCTTATTAGCAGCCTAGTTTCGCCGTATTCCGGTTTGCCGGAGCGTCTTATGACAACAGGAAAAATGGTCGTTCTCGGCGCTTACAACAATCGCGCCGGCGCCGATCACGCAGTGAACGAACTGACCTCCGAGGGCTTTGACACCGCCGAGATTTCAATTCTTCTGCCCGACGACCGCGGAGCCGCTACGGTCGAAAACGCAAAATACCGCGAACCCAAAGATATTCCCGAAAAAGTTACTGAACTAAGCTTTAAAGAAACCAAAGACATTAGCTCCGGAAGGTCCGAGGATGTTGCTGCGAGAGACACCAAGATCCCACAAGGCGCTGGCACTGGCGCCGGTATCGGCGCGGCGCTCGGCGGGACTCTCGGATTGTTTGCGGCGCTCACGGGCCTGGTAGTTCCTGGCATTGGCCCGTTGCTGCTCGCTGGTCCGTTGCTCGGCGCCTTCGCTGGCGCCACTGCGGGAGGCGCTGTCGGAGTGCTCGTCGGTCTGGGGATTCCAGAAGACGAAGCGAAATTGTACGAAGAACGTCTGAAGAAGGGTGGCGTTCTGGTTTCCGTGCACACGGAAAGCGGCGCTAAGACAAATCATGCCAGGACGATTCTGAAAAACACAGGGGCCACCGACGTCGCCGCCACGCAAGAAGCTACTCGCGAACCGGCTGCGACGAAGGGGATTCCCAGAGCGGCGGGACGATGAGCTATTTCGAACTGGTTCTTGCTACTGCTTACCCGAAGGCTTCGCCGACTCCTGGAATGATTCCGGCGGATCGAGAGAGCACTGTTTCCAGAATGCGGCCTCCGGCAAATCCCCGTCCGCCATTTGTTTCAAGCTCGACAGCGTGGCAGCGATTTGTCCTCCGTCTGCAGAATCAAAAACTATAACCACGCCGTAAACCGCCGGTGTGGCAGAATTCACCTCCGCATAAGCCTTCACCAGCAGTGGCTTTGCAAACGCCAGCTTTTGCGCTGGTGATGTGCTCGCAGTCGGCGACGCCGGCTCGACCCAGATTACCTTCACCGTCTTGCCTTTGAGCGGTTCCCAGTTACCGCCAAAACTATTGGTTTCTTGCCGGCTCACTTTGAAAAGTTCGTCGCCTGTGGGAGAGGACTCGGCGGGCTTCGCTCCAGCTTGGGCAAAATCGGCGGGCAAATCCAAATGGTTGCGGCGAATCCATCCTCGAGACGCCCCTGATATTTGCACGTGTACCCATCCGCCTTCGGTCTCGATGATCTGGAATTCGTCCTCGGCGCTGGCCGTCAGCAACACCGGTGAATTTTCCGAAGCCTTCGAATAGATCGGCGCCCCGCCTTTCTTCACCGCCGCCAGGTCAGTGGGCCGCACCTGGTTGTGTAGCACATCCTCCAGCGCCTTGATTTCAGCTGTCAGGTCCTGCGTTTGTTTTTCGTCCGCAGCGCGACGCGCTTTCATCGAGGCGATACTCTCGCCGGTGGGCGCGGCTGGCGCAAGGGTGGAAGCCGGCGGGCGCAGCGGAATCAGCGGACCGCTCCCGGCGCCCTTTCGCGAAGAAGATTCGCCTTCAGTCGAATCCGTTGAACCTGTCGAAGCCGCTGGGTCAGTGTTGAATTGCGGGCGCAGGCCGCCGCTCGAGGTGTTTCGCGGAGGGAGCGTTCCCGGGGCCGCGCTGGGGCTGACGGTGGAATTCGGGCCCAAGGTCTCGGCGATCTGGTCGAGGAGATCGTTTTCAACACGGCCGTTCGACACCAGCACCCTATAACCGGACCGCGCCGGCAAGGGGTCCTTATACCAAGCTGTTATTTTCGCGCTGGCTTGAACCACTGCACCGCCCGCGGGGGTCGCGGTGACCTGGAACGTGCACTCGTAAAATCCGCGCTCGTAGCGGTCAATTGGCTGGTCTCCGGGTTCCACAAACCCTTCGAGGGTCGGTAAGCGTCCGCTGGACGCTTCGCGCAGTTCATCTACCGCTCTTTGCACGTCTGAAACATTCTTCGAGAACGTTCTCTGATAGAGCTGTTGTGCGACGGCAGCTCTGCCGAGAAGAACGACGAAAAGAAGTATTGGCCAAAGACGGGACACCGGTTGACGGAGGACCTTCACGGGAGAGGTTCCACCTGCTCGCGACGCAACCATCCGCGATGCCCGTCGGTGGTTTCAACGCCGTACCAATATGGCGTAATAATTTCTACCAGAACATCCGAATTCGCCGGCACGGACAGCAGCGTCGCCGCGCGCTGAAACGGGGCCGACTTCAGATCGGCCTTGTCAATCACTCGCACTTCGGCGTCGTGCTCCAGTTCGTGCGCGCGCATCTGCAAGCTATTCACAGAGGTGTCGGCATCCTGTAGCCGCGCCGCCTCAGCCGCCCGTTCTTTGGCATCGGCTTGTGCTTCCCGCACTTGCTGCTGCCGCGCCTGAGCTTCCGCAGTCTCCCGTTCTTCTCTCTGAATCCGCAGAATCTGTCCTTGAATTTCGGCGAATTCGCTGGTTTCCACGGTAGTGTCGGACTCGTGAACTCTGTGCCCGCCGTCTTCTATGAAGACCGCGTCGATTTGCAAGTGAGTGCGGTTGGGGGCAACTCCGACAACGATGTAGCGGACCGTAATCGTGCCGATGTCTCTGCTGTCTTTGAAGTGTCGCGGAGCCAGCGCGCCGCGTCTCATCTTATAGTAGGCTTTGCCGGGGCCATTCCACGGGCCGTAGTACTCCGACGCAGTCGCCGGCTCCGCGTCCGTTAGCTCATCCTCGCGCGCGTACACTTGCGTCCCATGAATGATCTGATCCTGGATGATGTATTGCACCGCTTTGGTAACATCCGCTTCCGAGGCTTTCAAATCAATCGCGAACCCTTCCGGCACGTCTGATTTCTTGTCATGCGGCACGCGCGGCGCAGGCAGCGTTGCAGCGAGGGTGGCGCCCGCGATTAGCGCGACTGCCAAACAAGAAACAGACAATACTCGGGGAACAATCTGGCGGCGCGTCGAAGGATTGGTAGGAGTTGCTGCCATTCTCTGCCGGACTCGCAGGCCGCGTTGCTGCGCGATTGCCGGTCTCCAACATCCACTTCCTCGCTTCCATTTTCCGTTTAAACCAATCTAGTCGTACGCCCGGGACACTCGCCTGTCAATTTCAAAAAAATTGCACCCGCAAAGGCGCCCGAGGACGGGGGAGCACCCCCTCAGTGAAGATGCCCCAAAGCGACACCAAAAAACAATTGTAAAGATTTGTTAATTTTTAGCTTGCATTCTCTTTTTTCTAGAGGTATTTTCCGTGCGTTTGGGGTGTGCGGTTGCGGGAAGTCATCGCTCAGAGGATGCCCCGAGTCCTTGGAATGTTTGAAAGTCGAAGCCAACTCGTTCTCGGTTCCGCCGTCTGGCTTGTTGCGAGAGCCGCTCCTACCTTTATTCAGAACCCGATTGCGAGTCACGGATCAAGTCATTCCCACCACCTGGAACAGGAGGGTGTATGTCTAGAAAGCGTCGGAAGGCTGCGAATCCCATGAAGCGTTCGCGGTCGAGTTTTCTGTTTGCGTCAGCGTTTCTTATTTTGGCGATGATTTTCTGCGACGTTCACAGGCCCGCCTGCAAGCTGCGATTCCGGCGTTTGCGCGCAAGTACGGTTTGCCTTGTTCGGCCTGTCATACTGCTTGGCCCGAGCTCAATAATTTCGGGCAGGTATTCCGCGACAACGGCTACCAATTGATGAACGACCGCGATTCACCAATTTGGCAAAACCCTTCCTACTTCCCGATCTCCTTTCGCATCACACCGAACTGGCACCGCGAGAGCACTGACCATCAGGCAGTTGATCTTGGTCCCGGCCTCACGGGTGGCATCGGCACGGGGAGGATGACGCAAGCAGGGTTCGATCTTTCCGGCATGGACTTGTGGTCAGCCGGAACTATCTACAAAAACATTTCTTTCGTATTGCTCCCGTCCTCGGATCCGACGGCGGTGTGGCACTTCGAGAGCGCCTTCGTTCGTTTTGATAACCTGAAAGGAACGCCGTGGCTTAATTTCAAGTTCGGAAGGTTCGAACTCGACAGCATCATTTCCGAAAAGCGGTTTCTCTTCCTGTCCAACAACGGCGGAATCTATCAGCTCTTCCACTTTAACGTCCCCGGCACTACCAACGACTTCGGTTTCGGGGACAATCAGATCGGCATGGAATTGGCGGGCCATTCAGCCAATAGCTACGAGCGCTACTCCATCGCCATGTTGAGCAGTAATGAAGGCGGCGTTAACTTGACCAATAACAACCTGCCGGGTGGCACGGCGGCAGGGCGAAGCTACGATGTGGATTTGGCCTACACCCAAGCCTTCAATGCGCCAGGCTTCAGTGAAAGTGGTCTGGGTTTGCAACGCGTTCAGGCGTTTGCGTACATCGGCCAGCGGCCGACCTACTACCAGTATGATGCGAACGCAAATCCGTTGGTGGGTCTCGGCAATAAGTCTTTCTATCGCATCGGTTAGAGGGCATTTTCACCTACAAGAACCTTGAGCTGCTGCCGATGTTCATGCACGGACACGATAGCGCGTACCTTGGAAACGCGACGCCATCTTACGAGACGCTTCCGGCGGGAGCGCAAGCTCCGACGTTCAATGGTGGATTCCTGGAATTCATTACTTTTTCAACCCGGAAAACGTCGCGTTGTTCCGCTTTGAAAAGATCAACGTCGGCACTCAGCCACTTCCATCGGCCACTTCCGGAAGACCCCGGCGACTACGGCAACGTCATTGCGTACGACTTTGCTACCGTTGGTACCCGATCATGTTCAGCCGGGCAGGACTAGCGCTGCACGCCGAATACTCCGCTCACCAAATCAATCGGAATCGTCCCCGAAAGCGGAGACGGTACCGGTAACCCGCCGCTGCTGCCGATCAGACGGCGTGTGGAGCAGCAGTATTTATCTTCGGATTTGACTTCGACTTCTAAGGGAGAGACCAGCGATGACACTAACCAAATACGCAGTGACATTGGCTCTGGGCTCGATGGCCCTACTGACGATCGGTGCTTCGACCTTGATCGCTCAGTCAACGCATGTAGTTCCACCCGACCCGTGGCTCGGTGCGCCCGACATTGCAAGCATGCAGAGCCACGTGGATGGCATTACCGGGAACGCGGAAGATGGAAAAAAACTCTACCAGCGGTTCTGTATCGGGTGTCACGGTAAGTACGGCAACGGCGAAGGCGAGAACGCTCAATGGATCGATCCCAAACCGCGAGACTTTACCGAAGCCACCTTTAAGTGTCGCTCCACTCCGACTGGCACTCTGCCTACAGACGAGGATTTGTTCAACGCCATCACCCGCGGCTTCGTAACCACCAATATGCCTTCGTGGCGGCCACTCTCTCGCCTTACCAACGCGCGGACTTGGTGGCGTTCGTCAAGACTTGGTCGCCGAGGTGGGTGAAGGAAAAGCCCGGAACGCCGCTCAACATTCCCCCGGAAACGCCGATAACGATAGACAGCATCTTGCGCGGACGAGCCATGTTCCAGAAATTGGAATGCTGGAAATGTCACGGTCCGGAAGGGCACGGAGACGGGCCTTCCGCTTCCACTCTCACGGACGACAAGGGAAACCCCATCAAGCCCTACAATTTTTCCGCCGGTGAGCGATTTATGTGCGGCGACACCAACCGCGATTTGTATCGGATATTCATGACCGGCCTCGACGGTTCTCCGATGCCGTCCTTCGCCGATGTCGTGAAGCCGGACGAAGCGTGGGATCTTGGTTCACTTCTTGCGCACCTTGATGCCGCTCCACACGCAAGAAGCGAATCTCTGGCTTGCTTATCTATCCACGCATGGCAAAGACATCAAGCCTATCGGCCCTGATTCCGCCGCCGGGGCACAGTGATTCTATAAGAGAAGGAGGGACTCATCAGATGCGACTGAAGTATTTTGTAGCGTTGGCAATCGTAGTAATGGTAAGCGCCGCGATGGTGGTTTTTGCTCAACCACCGGCGGGTTCGGGTTCTATCACCGGCAAGGTGACCTATACCGGTACGCCTATGAAGATGAAGCCGATTGATATGTCGAAAGAACCCTCGTGCGCGAAGCAGCATGCAACTCCGATCCTGACCCAGAACGTCACCACTGGTCCGGGAAATACGCTCGAATGGGTGGTCGTCTATATTTCGGCGGGCGACCAGGGTTCCGGCGCTCCATCCCAAGCGGTCCGGTACGATCAAAAGGGATGCGAGTATATTCCGCATGTACTGCCGATGGAACCCGACCAGCAACTCATGATCTACAACGACGACCAGACTTCCCACAACATCCACCCGCTCGCGAAGATCAATCAGGAATGGAACAAGTCGCAGCCTCCGGGCTCGCCTCCCATTGACACGAAGTGGGCAAACCCTGAATTCATCCCCGTAAAGTGCAACATTCATCCCTGGATGCATGGCTATTTTGTGGTGCTGAAAACCTCCCATTACGCCACCACCGGCAGCGACGGGGCCTACGAAATCAAGGGTCTGGCTCCCGGCAAATATACAGTGACGGCTTGGCAAGAACAGTACGGAACAAAAACTCAGGAAGTGACGGTCAGTGGCAGCGAGGCGAAGACTGCCAACTTCGTCTTTACAGCAACACCTTACTAGGCCTATAGGATTCGACGAAAGATCGGCAGCCGCACCGCCCTCCTGGGTGGGGTGCGGCTGCCGAGAGTTTCCCTGCAAATTGCAGACTCTCGGCGAGGCGACCAGACATGGGTAAATTGTTCGCGGTTGTCGTCATAGTGATCACGCTAATTTCCGTCGCTTTCTTCGTGATGCACACCTGGTGGCTGCCCACCGATATTTCCACCACCGGTCTAGCGATTGACCATCAACTGGATGAGACCTTCGTTGAGACGGGGATTCTGTTCTTGGCAGGGCAACTGCTTCTCGGGCTTTTCGTGTGGCAGGCTAGCGACAAGAACCCTGCGCGAAAAATTAAGATATTTCCCGGTGGTTCAACTCCTTTGGTGACGGCTGCGATCATTGTCGTCGGTATCGAGGTTTTGGCGCTCACGTTTATGGGCTCTAAAGCGTGGGCCGCTGTTAACGAGGTGCCAGCAGCAGCGGATTCGCTGCACATTGACGTACAGGCCGAGCAGTTTGCTTTTTGGTTCAGGTATCCGGGTCCGGACGGAAAATTCGGCGCTCTTCATCCCGAAAAGATAGACGAGGCCGACGGAAATTATTTTGGTTTGGATCCGCGGAACGACGTTGCGGCGAGAGATGACGTCATTGTGGGCTCACTAGTCGTACCTGTGAATCGGCCGATATTGCTGACGCTGCACTCCAAGGACGTGGGACATTCTTTCTACGTGCCGGTTCTGCGGATCCAGCAGGACTTCGTACCCGGCCTGGATATTCCTATCCACTTCACCGCCACACAGATTGGGAAGCATGAAATCGTTTGCACGCAATTGTGCGGCTTGGGCCATTACAACATGAGGGCATACCTCGAAGTGATGTCCGAAAGTGATTACGAGCAATGGCTGAAGACTCAAGAGGGACAGTGATTTGTCTATTTCGCATTAATCCGGTGCGAGAGGTTAACTTGCTTTTTTCGAGGTCAAACCATGCATGAAACTTCGGCACAACACGCTGCGCATCAGCACTCCGCGCCGACCAGCTTCATCCGTAAATATGTGTTCAGCCTCGATCACAAAGTGATCGGCAAGCAGTACTACGGCCTGGCGCTCGTCGCCGTGTTTATCGGAATGGTGCTTTCTTGGTTGATGCGTATTCACCTCGGTTGGCCTAACTGGCCAATTCCCTTGCTGGATAAACTCTCCGCTGTCGGCGCTCCAGGCGGAGCGATGACTCCGGAGTACTATCTGTCGCTAATGACCATGCACGGCACAATCATGATCTTTTTTGTGCTGACCAACGCGCCGTTCTCTGCCTTCGGAAACTTTTTCCTGCCAATCCAGATTGGCGCGGAGGACATGGCTTTCCCGCGATTCAACATGATGTCCTTCTGGACGATATTCCCGGCTTTCCTGGTGATGATGGCCGCGTTCTTTGTTGCCGACGGCCCTCCGATCGCCGGATGGACATCCTATGCTCCGCTAAGCGCCGTAGGTGGCGACGCCGGCCCCGGCTTGAGGGTCGGCCAGACGTTATGGGCCATATCCATTGCACTCTTCTGCATTTCATCTCTTCTAGGTTCGCTGAACTTCATCGCCACCACGTTGGACCTGCGTACCAAGGGAATGTCGCTGGCGCGCATGCCTTTAAGCACATGGGCTTGGTTCGTAACTGCGGTGATCGCTTTGCTTGCATTTGCCGTTCTGCTCCCTGCCTGCATTCTTCTTATTCTCGATCGCACTGCGGGAACCAGCTTCTTCATCCCAGCTGGATTGGTCTTGAGCGACCGGTTGCAGCCGCACTCCGGCGGCTCTGTCTTGTTATGGCAGCATCTGTTCTGGTTTTTTGGCCACCCGGAAGTTTACATCGCGGTTCTGCCATCCATCGGCATCGTCAGCACGATCCTGCCGGCATTCGCACGCAAGCCGTTCCTCGGCGCGCGCGCTGCTATTGGTTGCTTGATCGCCACCGGATTCCTGAGCTACATGGTGTGGGGACATCACATGTTCGTGAGCGGAATGAGCCCGTTCTCTGCGAACCTGTTTTCAGTCCCGACTCTAGTTATCACGATTCCGATGACCATCATATCTCTGTTGATGATTGGCACGGTGTATGGCGCGAAGATGCGCTTCACATCGGCTTCTCTCTTTTGCCTGGGGTTTATTTCGGTGTTCATCAGTGGAGGAATCAGCGGCTTCTTTCTAGCCCAACCTTCCATTGACGTCTATCTGCACGCCACCTATTTCGTCGTGGCCCACTTTCACTTCGTGATGGCAGTGGCCTCGCTGTTCGGCGTATTTGCGGGCACCTATTTCTGGTTCCCCAAGATGTTCGGACGGATGATGAACGAGGGGCTGGGTAAATTGCACTTCTGGCTTACATTCATCGGCGTCTATTGTGTCTTTATGCCGATGCATTATCTGGGCCTCGCAGGCAACGTGCGCCGGTACGCGGCATTCACCGACGACTATCTGATACCCCTGATTCCCGTTCACAAGTTCATCACGGTCGCGGCGCTGCTGACAGGCGCCGCTCAACTGATCTTTTTCTTTAACTTGATCTGGAGCCGTTTCAAGGGCCCGATCGCTTCCGACAATCCTTGGGAGGCTACTACGCTCGAATGGTCCACCACCTCCCCTCCGCCGTTCGATAATTTCGGCGGAAAGCACCCGGTCGTATACAACGGCCCCGAAGAATATGGGGTTCAGGGCGCTGCGACGGATTACGTGATGCAGACTTCACCCCAAAAAGTTGTGACTGGTTAATCGCCAGAAGGCGGCGAAATCCTTGGGAATTTCAACATTACCCTCGCATGCAGAAGCAGCGCTGAAAGCCATGCCGGATGGTCGGCTGGATTCTCGTTCGACTCTAGGATCGCGGGTCGGTGCGCAAGCCCAAAAGTCTGAAACGGGCATGTGGGTGGCCGTCTCGGCCATCTCGATGTCCTTCGCAGCTTTCACCAGCGCAATGATCGTCCGCCAGGACGCCTCCAACGATTGGCAACACTTCCAGCTGCCCCGCGTTCTTTACTTCAACACACTGCTCCTCCTCGCCAGCAGCGTTACGTTGGAACTAACGCGCCAGCGCATTGCCGGCGTGCAGCGGGGCGCTGCTGGATCCGTGAAGGCCCTGCTTGCGAGCGGCACCTATTGGATGTACGTGACCGCCGGATTGGGATTGGCTTTTCTGCTGGGTCAAATACTTGCCTGGCGCAACCTGGCGGCGCAGGGCTTGTTCCTCGCCACTAATCCGAGTTCGTCATTCTTTTATGTGTTTACCGCACTGCACGGAGTCCATCTGTTGGGCGGCATCGGCGGCCTGATTTACGTGCTGCGCAAGCTCATCCGGACCAATGGCTCGGCCGAATACAGCGGTTTGGGAGCCTTCTCCATTTATTGGCACTTCATGGACATTCTTTGGGTGTACCTGCTGTTGCTTCTCGCGATTCGCGTTTAGTTTTTTCAGGGAGGGGCCGTGAGCGAAGCGGAAATCACCATGGGTGCGGAGCACGGGGCTGCGTTAGAAGCCTCCCCTTACGGCATCCAGTCAAAAAAGCTGACGATGTGGCTGTTTATCGCTGCCGACGCGGTGACGTTTGGAGCGATTCTTTTTGGATATGCTTACCTGCGCGCCGGAACTCCGAACTGGCCTACGCCGTTTGAGAGTGCAAGCCTCGTCGACGGCGTCATAATGACGTTCGTGCTGCTCACCAGCAGCCTCACGATGCTGGCCGCTGTGATGGCGGCCAAGCAAGGGCGCAAGTCCAGCTGCATCCAGTGGCTCGGCGCCACCATCGTGCTGGGAATCATCTTCGCTACTCTGCACCTTCGTGAGTGGTTTCACATGTTCCACGACGGCTGGAGCCTTTCTCATAATCCGATGGGCGGCACGGTAATGTTCGGCGCGACATTCTTTTGCGTTACCGGCCTGCATCTCACGCACGTAATTTCGGGAGTCATCGCCCTGATCGTGATCGCGATCGGATATAACACCGATTGGTTGGACGCAGGCCACGTGGAAACAACGGGACTTTACTGGCACTTCGTGGATTTGGTGTGGATGTTCGTTTTTCCCTTGCTCTATTTGATGAACCTGGGCCGCTGAAACGGCATCCAACCGAAGGACGGGAGGCGACGCTCGTATGGAAGCGAAACATGAACCCACGATGGCAAGTTACGTCGGCATCTGGATCGGGATGCTCTGCATCGTCGGAATCGAGGTGTTTCTGACGCTAATGAAACTATCGACTCACGAGCTGATTGCCGCGCTGTTGGTGTTGGCTTTCATCGAAGCCGCCGTTGGCCTCCTGTACTTCATGCATCTGAAATACGAGAAACACATCCTGCTTTGGAGTTTAGTACCGGCGGTGGTCTTTGTGCTGTTCATGATGAATCACCTTTGGCCCGACGCGTTTCGCATGGTCAGCCTGAAAGTTCCGATTCAGTAGTCGTTTTCGATTGGAGTCGGTCTCGAATGTGTTCTTGAGGCGCGACACGGAATGAGCTGCGCCGCTGTAGGAGAAATTGACTGTGGACGAATTAAAACGCAACGCGATTCGAAAATTAAAGCTCGCGGCTGCTGGTGTGGCGGCGGTCCTTAGCCCTTCAGCTCTCTACGCGCAAAGCTGTGTGATGTGTTATCAAAGTGCAGCTGCTTCCGGCCCCCGCACAATCCACGCCCTGAAGGCCGGCATCCTGATTTTGATGTTCCCACCCGTTTTGATCACTGCCGGGATCGTCTACTTGGCCTACAGCCGGCGTGAGAAATTCAACGAAAACGTGTAATCGGTACCATAGCCTAGCCCGGCGCATGCGCCACCCAGGCTGATATCGCCATCCTTTCTGTAAGGACTCACTTTGTGAACAGAGCAGGCACTACCTATGACTCGTTCTTCGGCGATCGCCTCCTAAGCTAACATTGACCCGCTGGCTGGAACACCGTTTCCACGCTTCAATGCCATGCTTCAAATGGCGGCGGGGCTGCTGCGTCTTGCAAGTCGCCGCCAGTGCACTGGCATACGCGTTTCTCCAGCCCGTGATCTGTGCGAACCAAAGAGCGGCAGGTGGGTTTTCAAAGCGACTGTGTTTAGGTCGTCAAACTCTAGGGGATTTGTCGGCTATGAATTTGCGTGGAACGCCAGAGCCCTGTGCCGCGGCGACTCTGGTAGCCATATTTTCTTTATCGCTTCGATTCACGCACGACACCGGTTTCGGAACGCTCGCGGGCCATGTACTGGTCGTAAATCCAGGCGTAGGTCTTCTCGAGGCCAGCACGCAGGCTGGTATTGGGTTCCCAATTCAGATACTTCTGGATGAGAGCGTTATCGCTGTTGCGGCCGTTGACGCCTTTGGGAGCGCTCAGGTCGTAATTTCTTTTCAATTTAATGCCAGCGATGCCTTCCACGACGTCCACCAACTGATTGATGCTGACAGCTTCCGCGGAGCCCAGATTGATGGGTTCGAGGATTTGCGAGTTGGTGATTAGCTGGATGCCCTTGACGCAGTCGTCGGCGAACATGAAGCTGCGCGTCTGCTCGCCTGAGCCCCAGATCTCGATTTCATGTTTGCCGTGGACCTTGGCCTCAATCACTTTGCGGCAAATCGCGGCGGGAGCCTTTTCGCGTCCGCCGTCCCACGTGCCCCAGGGTCCATATACATTGTGGAAGCGTGCGACGCGGGTGTAGAGGCCAAAATCCTCGCGGAAATGGCGGCACATGCGTTCGGAGAAAAGCTTTTCCCAGCCGTAGCCGTCCTCCGCTTGCGCGGGGTACGCGTCTTCTTCCTTGAGGGAGGGCGCTTCGAAGGTCTTCTGCTTGTCCGCGTTATAGACGCAGGCCGACGATGAATAAAAATACTTCTGGCAGCCGTGATTCAACGCAGCCTGCAGCATATGAGTGTTGATTAATACTGACAACATGCAGAGCGCTTTGTTATGTTCGATGAATCCCATGCCGCCCATGTTGGCGGCGAGGTTGTAGATTTCGTCGGCGCCGTTGGCGGTAATTTCGCAGTTTTCCTTGAAATTGAGATCGAGCTGTAGGTTCTCGACATCATCGAAGCGCTGATACCATTCGTCCAGCGGCTTGACGTCCACAGCGCGGATGCGTTTGTACCCTTGATTCCGAAAGGCAGCCACCAGGTGGCCACCAATAAATCCACCCGCTCCCGTTACGACGGCACTGTTGTGATTTTGCAAGCTCGTCCCCCGTTCAGTGGTTCAAAGCCAGACAACGCTTCGCCCCCGTCCGATGGCAACTTTGTCCGCCGGCGCTGAACAGCCTCTATGTTAACCTACTAACTGTCAGGTTCCTGCCCGCATGGGCCTGTAGCTCAGATGGATAGAGCAGCGGTTTCCTAAACCGAAGAACCCCCTCCAGGCTAGTGAACTGTAAAACCTGCTTTCCTTAGGGATTCAACGGTTTAGCGAGCTTTCGCTGTCACGGCCTGACGATGCTGAGCGCTCGACTGTAGTAAAAATGTAGTAATCTAGCGGAATCGGGGCTGTAGCTCAGATGGATAGAGCAGCAGTTTCCTAAACTGCTTGTCGGGAGTTCGACTCTCCCCAGCCCCACCATCTTTCTGATTGTGCCAACTCGAAAACTCTGCGTCCTTCCGGGCGCTGTGCATCTCTGTGCCTCGCCGTCAAATCGATCCCTTCTTCCAGCTTCTTCGACCACCGTCTCCTCAAGGGTCACTGCAAAACCGGCCATGCGGGGTCACTTCAAAAGCGGCCATGGGAAGGATCCCGGAACTTAGATGTTGTACTCTTCCGTTCGCTTTTCGGGCAAGTCTAATCTCCCAGATTTCGAGCTAGAGGGCCATTTCCTCCTCGAAGCGCGGAAAAAATCTCGTTTGCAGGGCCGTGGTTGCATTTTCTCGAGGTCTCCCATGGCTCAGGTCATGGCTTTCCGGCTATTTTTCGACGCGCTGCTCTTCTATTGTTCCGCCGGTAACTTGGTCCTCCAGCTCCGCGGCCCGCATTTGAGGATATGGCCGTGGTGGAGGAGGCGGTCGAGCATGGCGGTGACCGCCGCGCTGTCGCCAAGCAGTTTCCCCCAGTCTTCCACCGGGCGGTTGGAAGTTACCAACGTGCTGGCGCGTTGGTAACGGCGCATCACGATCTCCAGTAGCTCTTCTGCCGCGGTGGGTCCTAACTTACGCATGCCCAAGTCATCGATGATCAGCAGGGGCACGGTAGCCAGCCGTTCCATGTGCTCTTTGCGTTTTCCGTCCAGGGCGGCTTCGGCGATTTCCTCGAGCAGGACGTGCGCTTCGCGGTAGATCACCCGATAGCCCTGGCCGATGACCGCCTGCCCGATGGCCTGGGCCAGATGGCTTTTGCCGCTGCCGGGTGGACCTAGAAAAAGTGCATCTTCGCGGCGAGCGATGAAGGTGGCCGTGGCCAGATCGAAGACCAGGCTGCGATTCATCTTCTTGTTGAAGTTGAAATCGAAGTTGTCGAAGGTCACCTGCGCATCGCGAAATTGCGCTTGTTTCCGGCGCCGTTCCAGCAGGCGGTCGCCGCGACGAGTCAGTTCATCGGATACCAGACAGGAGAGGAAGTCGATGGGGGCCATCGGTTCTGCTTGGGCTTGCTGCAGGCGCGTCTCCAGCACCGCCGCGATGCCGCCCAGACGCAGTTGGCGCAAGGCATGCTTCAACTCGATCAGATTCATTCCGGTTGCTCCTTGCTTTGGAGATTGATGAAATCGCGATACTCGGTGAGCCCGCGAATCAGGGGATCGATCTGGCGTAAAAACATTTGCGGGTGTGGGCGGCGCTCCAGATAACGACGCACGAAGCGATATTCATGCACACCGACGTCCAGCGCGGTAGCGCAGGCCTCTTCGACCGCGGCCGCTCCGTATTTCTTAATCAGGGAAAGCACTCCCAGAATGCGGCGGATGCCTGTCTCTGCTTGCCGCTGATAGATCAGCTGGCAGAGCTTGCCGATCTGAGCTCCCGCATGTTCGGCACGCCGCAACAGTTGCGTCGTGCCGAGCGGCATTTTCTTGGGGTGATCTTCTTCCTGGATGCGATATCCGCCGCGTTTCTGGCGCAGGTGCTCACGAAGAAGTTGGTGGGTGTTCGGATGCAGGATGCGCACGTACAGCGCATCCCATTGCACCTTCACCGGCCGCCCGATCCATCCCGGCGGCAAGCTGTAATAGGCGGCCTCGACCTCCACGCAACCGTCCAGATGCACGACGCGTTCTCCGTATTGGTAATAGCGGAAGGGTTCCAGAGGCAAGGGCAGCAAGTGCGGTTTTTCTTCGGCGAACATGACGGCCACCTGCCGTTTCGTCGTGCCATGGATGCGCGTGTCGGCCCAGCGCTGCTCCCAGCGATCCAGATAGGCCTGCGCTTCCTCCAGACTCTCGAAGCGCATTCCTTTGAGCGGAAAAATTCGCGCAACGCTTTTGGCCGAGCGGCGACGCCATCGGAAAACACTTGTGGTTCGATCCCAAGCGGCCTATTGAGATTGTCGGCGTCGTCGGAACTGTTAAACAATACGGTCTGGAGACGGATGGCAAGATCGCGACCTATTTTTCGCAACAGCAAGATCCCTCGACTGGCATGTTTCTAGTGGTGCGCTCGGCATCCGGCGCGGCCGGACTATCCTCGGCGATCGCGCGCGAAATCCACTCGGTTGATTCCTCCGTGGCGGTTTACGGAATTCGCACGATGCAAGAGCGCCTTTACGATTCGCTTGCGCGCCAGCGTTTTGCGAGCACCATGCTGGGCGCATTTGCGGCCTTCGCGATGCTGCTGGCCGCGATGGGCCTCTACAGCGTTATGTCCTACCTGGTGACGCAGAGCACGCACGACATTGGCGTGCTGATGGCATCAGGCGCGCTACCGGGTGACGTTATCCGGCTGGTGCTGCGCCAGGGAATGCTACTCGCGGCCGTCGGCATTCTGGCAGGAGTCGCTGGTGCTGCGGTATTTACTCGCGTAATGACCGGTATGCTGTTCCAGGTGAGTACGACAGATGTGAGTACCTTCGCCGCAGTACCAGTGTTATTAGGCGCAGTGGCATTCGCCGCCACACTCATTCCAGCTTGGCGAACCACCCAGGTCGAACCGATGGCAGCGCTGCGCGAGGAATAGCGCGATGTCATCGTCAAATCCGCTGTGAACGTCGCGTAACCGGAAAAGTCAAATTGCCTGAAATCCACTTGGACGGTTACCGCGTTAATCAGGGAGCGCCGGGTTAAACCGGCATGTTGTAAGGAATGAAAGAGTCCTACAAGAAAGGAGACAGCGACTCCATCTTGGCCCTCAGTCTTGCAGATGACATCGCGAGGTGTCGTTTGAAGCGTAGACAGGGGCATCGGTGGGCCGGGCTATGGAGCTTCGAAAAACGCAAAACCAGGACGCCGACTCTTTCCTGATGGAGGAAGGCAACACGGCTGCATCGCGATACCGCGAGCGAGCAGACGGTCCTGCGTAGTCGGAGAACCCGCGCACGCTGAGAAACAACATGCACGAGAACCGGGAGACCTCTGGAGCGCCTCGGCCCGCAAAGGAACGAGGCCGGTCTGCGAAGGTGCAAAGCCACAAGGCAGACGCGCACGCTCCGGAGGAGTCGGACCGCACCATACTATCGATGAACCAGACGAACAAAGAAGAGCGATCTTCGGCGGAGCCTGGGGAGAAAAGGGTGCGGGCCAAGGAGAACATCGTTCAACCCAACACCAGCCCGACACAGAGCGGGGAACGGGTGTCCCAGGGATGGAGCGGTGTGCGAGAAGCAGCAAGGAAAAGGAGGCCAGTACGGTTCACGGCTTTGCTCCATCATGTGAGCGTGGATCTACTGCGGGATAGCTACTATGCCTTAAAGCGGCAAGCAGCACCGGGAGTAGATGGCCTGACGTGGCAGGAGTATGAAACCGGATTGGAAAATCGGCTCGCCGATCTACACAACCGGGTACACCGTGGAGCGTATCGGGCACAGCCCTCACGAAGAGTCTACATACCGAAGACCGATGGGCGGCAACGTCCGTGGGGCATCGCGGCGCTGGAAGACAAGATCGTACAGCAAGCCGTGGTGACCATCCTCAACCAGATTTACGAGGTGGACTTCCAAGGATTCTCCTAGGGGTTCCGTCCCGGTCGCAGCCCACACCAAGCGCTGGACGCGCTGACGGTGGGCCTCCAAAGGAAGCGCGTGAATGGGGTGCTCGATGCCGATATTCGAGGCTTCTTTGACAACATGAGCCACGAATGGACGATGAAGTTTGTCGAGCACCGCGTGGCCGATCGCCGGGTCCTGCGCCTGATCCAGAAATGGCTGAAGGCGGGGATATCGGAAGACGGCCAATGGTCGGAGAGTAAGGTAGGAACACCGCAAGGAGCAGTGGTCTCTCCACTTCTTGCCAACGTATACCTACATTACGTATTCGATCTGTGGATCGAAGCTGGGCGCCAGAAAGTGGCCACGGGTGATGTGATCGTCGTTCGTTATGCCGATGACCTGGTGGTGGGCTTTGAAAACCGAACGGAAGCCGAGCGATTTCTGGAAGCATTCCGGGAACGATTGGCCAAGTTCGGACTGGAACTGCATCCGGAGAAAACCCGACTGATCGAGTTTGGGCGGTTCGCCGCCCAAGATCGGGAGAAGCGTGGCGAAGGGAAGCCGGAAACCTTCACGTTCCTGGGCTTCACGCACTACTGCGGGAAGCGCCGGAGCAATGGAGCGTTCACCGTCTGGCGGAAAACGGCCAAGAAGCGCAGGGTGGCCAAGCTGCAAGCAATTAAAGCAGAACTGCGCCGCCGAATGCACGAGCCGACTGCCGACGTCGGTGTATGGCTACGAAGGGTTGTGACCGGCTATTACCGCTATCACGCAGTCCCGGGTAACATCGACCGGTTGAGTGTCTTCGGGCAACGCGTGCGGCGACTGTGGTGGCTTATTCTCCGCCGCCGCAGTCAACGACGAGTCGCGTGGGATCGGTACCTCCCGATCTTCACGCAATGGCTTCCAGCTCCACGTGTTCTGCATCCTTATCCTACCGCTCGCTTCCTCGCCACTCATCCAAGGTGGGAGCCGTATGCGTAGAAGCGCTCGTACGGTTCTGTGCGGGGGGCGTTCAGCGATGATCGTCCCTACCGCGTCCACAACCCGGTCGAAAAGGGTCTGCGCAGCGGATGGGCCGTATCGATGCTCGACGAGCAACGCGATAATTGTTTAGATGGTTCCCAGCCACTCGTCGCTAGATTTTCAGCAGCCAGTGGTATTCCCGCAGTATCAGCACTGCTATTCCCAAGATCACCAGCCCTACCGTCAGGGTCACCAGTCGCCGCGTCAATTCCCCATTCTTAGCTCCGCGCGCCACAATCGGCAAATTAATCAGCGCGCTCGCGATGGACGCCAGCACCACGCCGGTTCCCGCAAGTCCAGGCTCCAATTGCCCGTTCGCTACCATGTTCGCTGCTGCCGCCGTCGTGCTCGCGCTGCTGACCAATCCCCCCAACAAACTAATCGCCAAAAATCCAAATTTCCCTAGATGTCGCTCTCCCAGCGTCGAAACCACTTGAATCACCAGAAACAGCACCGCGAAATTCAGCACGTGCATCAATGACACCGGCGACTCCAGATGTATTTCCGTCGCCGTATCTCCAGCTCGTCGTCGCGCGCGCCGCACCAGTATCAACGCGCCAATCGCCATCGCGATCAGCGGTGCTGCGGCCGACGCCAGCGCGGTCGGCGAAAAAATCGCCACGATCACCAGGTTGCGCGCGAACATCGCCACAATCGTCAGCAATAGCGCCGCAATCGCCACTCCCACCGACGTGCTGCCTGCTCCCAACGGCTTCGCCAGCTCCCCCGCTGCCGCCGTGCTGTTCACCAGCCCACCCAGAAATCCACTTACGTAAATTCCGCGCGTCCCATACAGCTTCAACAGCACGTAGTTCACAAATCCGATGCCCGCGATCACTATCACGATCACCCACGCCGCCCGCGGATTCACCAATTGCCAACGATCCACAAACCGGTTCGGAATGATCGGATAAATTACAAATCCCAGCAGCCCCAGCAGCACCGCGCTGCGAATTTCCTCCAGCGTCAGTCCTCCCGCAAACTTGCGCAGCTCCAGCTTCCACGCCAGCAACATCGTAATAACGATTGCCGACGCCACCGGCGTGAATACGTGTCCGACGCCCACAAGGTATCCCGCAACAAATACCAGCAGCGCCGCGATGGACGTAGTCAGCTCCATCGGCTTCGCCGCTTGCAGATTCCGCACGTCCGACGCCGCGATCAGCAGCAGCACGCCCACAAACGCCACCGCCGCCAGCGCCACGGGTAGATGCGCGCTCAACATCCCTAGCACGGAGATAAACGCGAAACTGCGCAGACCAAATTCCTTGTTCGCCCATTCGCGCTCGATTCCCACGAGCATCCCAATACACAGCGCCGCAGCAAGCTGCACCGCTATGGTCGGTGTCGGAATCCTCAAAACTTGAGTGTCGGGCTGTTGCCAGAGCATCGCCGGAGTATACGATGTAGCGTGATTGTCGGTCGCGGGAGAAATTTGCCCGCGCTCGCGCTAGTTTTTCCTCTGATGCGCCGAACCGCTCGACATGGTCCTTGAATCACTCGGATCAACCTGGCAAATTTCAAACTTCGTAAGTCCTGATAAGCCCTGACTGCGTCTTCGACGCGTCGCTAGTGCCAGAAACTTGTCCAGAGTCTTCCTCTTTGCCAAAGTGATCCTGGGATTCGATTCGGCAAGCTAAGGCCGATATACGACATGGCGCTTCGTGCCCGACGATAAGCATGGCTCCGGTACTGGCGATCACTTGTTTGGTGGCAAGGACTGAATGTGCACAGTCCTTTGACCCCGTTGGAGAGTTTCTTAAACCGGTCGTCACCGGGCCGAACCGAATCCCTATTTCCATCAAGGAGTACAGGGATGAGGACGGACACAAAGCTGTGGCGAAGTCGAAAGGCGAAGCAAGAACTGGCGCGGCGGTTGCAGTCTGAGAACCCAGGACTGGAGGTGGTCCAGCCACACGCCGCGGGAATCGATGTGGCAATAGTGCGCACTACGCGGCCGTGAGACCGGATCGTGATTCGCAACCGGTACGCCGATTCGAGTGCTTCACCGCGGATCTGTATCGCTTAGCCGACTGGTTGCAGAACTGTGGTGTGCAGACCGTGGCTTTGCAGTCGACGGGGGTGTATCGGATTCCCTTGTACGACATTTTGGAAGAACGTGGGTTCCAGGTCTATCTGGTTAACGCCCGGCACACCAAGAATCTGCCGGGACGCAAGAGCGATGTGCAGGAAAGCCAGTGGCTATTGAAATTGCATACCACGGGTTGTTGAATAATTCGTTCCAACCACCCTCGAAGATTCGGATCCTACGCACCTACTGGCGGCAGCGGTTACAACACGTCACGGGAGCAGCCACCTGTGTGCAACGCATGCAGAAAGCGCTGACGCAGATGAACATACAGTTAGCGAATGTGATCAGCGACCTGAGCGGGGTGACTGGACAGCTGATTGTGCGGGCCATCGTCGCTGGTGAACGTGACCCGTGGAAGCTCGCCGAACTCAGTCACCCGCGGATTCAAGCCAGCCGCGAGGAGATTGCCAAAAGCCTAGAAGGCAACTGGCGCCAGGAGTTGATCTTTGTGCTGCAACAAGAAATCGAGATGTATGACACCTACCAGCGACGAGTTGCGGAATGCGACCAGGAATGCAGAAGCACCTGAGCGCTTTTGCCGATACTGTCTCGCCGCCAGGGAAGGAAGAACCACCCCCGAAAAAGAAGAAGAAACAAAACAAGAATAATCCTCACTTCCATCTCGCTGCTGAACTGCAGCGCATCAGCGGAGTGGATCTGACGCGCATCGACGGCGTCGATGTGATGGTCGCGCAAACGCTCGTAAGTGAAGTGGGACTAGACATGAGTCGATGGAAAACCGAGGCACACTTTGCTTCCTGGTTGGGGCTCTGCCCAGACAATCGCATCAGCGGAGACAAAGTGCTCAGTCGAGGTACTCGCCATGTGCTCAACCGTGCGGCCACGGCACTTCGCCTGGGGGCCTCGACCCTACTGAAAAGCCAAACCTACCTCGGGGCGCAGTACCGCCGCTTGCGTAGCAGGCTCGGCGCCCCAAAAGCCATCACCGCCATGGCTCATCGCCTCGCTCGACTGGTTATCGCATGCTCAAGTATGGTCAACACTACGTCGACAAAGGTGCAGAGTATTACGAACGAAGGAACCGCCAACAACAAATGAGCTCCTCAGAAAGAAGGCCGCCCAACTCGGCCTAAAGGTCACACCAGCCCATGCGTGAACCTCTCAATCGAGAAGTTTCTGGAGAGTTCTATAAGAGGAGAAGTCAAGAAAAAACACATCTCCTTCGGCCGGAAGTTTTCTTGCTTCGCAGCCCACTGATCAGGAGAGCTGTTCTGACTTACCGCGCCATGTGCTCGGTTGCAGGGGACTGTGCCCCTGTGGTTTGGGTTTTCTCTACCAGCGGTTTTCATCGCTTCTTGGCAACAAAGCCTTGTTCTGTTCCGAAACCAGCAAAGCAGAACGGTCGTCCATGTGGCGACCATCGTTGTATCTGGGACTCGTGATGGCCCATAGCTTTTTCTGGTTGTCCGAAAGGGCCTAGGGTCGCGTGTGAGACTGGGTGCCCGCAGCACGCAGCGCCTAAC
>CAWDRJ010000021.1:0-281409 GCA_963804625.1 uncultured Acidobacteriota bacterium
GGTGCTCGACCATTTGGAAGGAACAGGGCAATTGGAAAAATGGGATCAGCCCGATGGTCAGGATGAAGTTATCTATCGCTTCGTGTTGGAAGCGGACATCATCGAGATACCAGAACATCCGCGCGTAGCAGCAACTCTTCGAGGCCAAGGAACCGTTAGTTCCACCGTGGGCACAGGGTTTCCCGAGGGCTATTATCGGCTCTTTTGCGCGGACGGAGAAATCTTGAAAGTAAAGAATCTGGGTATGAACATTTGGACAATCGTATCCTCGTAGAACTATGAGGCGGTTTATCACCCGGCCGCCGATTTGATTCTCGCGCTCTGCGTCGTATAATCCCCGAATGCAAAATAAAGACCTACGATGGGTGCGCCCGGAATATGTATTCGGGAGCGACGAAGCGGAGAAACCCACCCACGCAGCCAAACGAAAGGCCTCGAAAAAAGAGTCCTTCGTTGACGATGGCACGCTGGACACATTCACAGTCTCCCAGATCGCGTCTCTTTGGCAATATTCCACGGACACTGTCCAAAGGCTGTTCGCAAACGAGCCTGGCGTCCAGATTCTAGGCAATAAGAATCCCCGCGGCGGTAAGCGGCCACGCGTAACCCTTCGCATCCCGCGCGCCGTCATGGAGCGCGTTAAAAAGCGCCGGTCGAACATCGCCTAATGCTTAAAGTTTACAGGCGGCACAATCCAGCGAAGTGCAAACACAAAGACCGTAACTGGCGGAGGTGTTCTTGTCCTTTGTGGGCTGACGGCCGGCTTGCCGGCAAGCGATATCACCGGACTCTAAAGACACGCAATTGGGAAACTGCGCTAGAGAAGATTCAGAAAATCGAAGCAGCCGGCGATAACCAAGCTAAACGGAGGACGATCGAGGAAGCAACCCAAGCGTTCATTCAGGATGCCGAAGCTCGCGGCCTACGGCCGCCCAGCGTCTATAAATACAAACTTCTGTTCAAACAGCTAAAAGCCTTTGCTCTGGACAAAGGCGTGCGATACATCACGGAATGCGACATCGAGACTTTGCGGAAATTTCGCGAGACCTGGCCGAATAAAAATTTCAGCGCGCAAAAGAAATTGGAAGCGATGCGGACATTTTTTCGTTTCGTCCATGATTCAGGATGGCTTCCCAGCAACCCAGCCACGAAGATTAAGCCTCCGAAGGTTGACGACACCCCGACGCTCCCTTTCTCCCGCGACGAATTCAATCGCGTTCTTGCCGCTTGTGACAAATACCCGAACAAAAAGAATACGGTGCGGCTGCGGGCGCTCGTCCTGCTACTTCGGCACTCGGGCCTCCGAATAACCGACGCAGTTACGCTTTCGAAACACCAAATCGAAGATGGCATCTTGAAATTGCATACCGCGAAGACTGGCACTCATGTCCGAGTGCCTCTACCCCAGCCGGCGATTGATGCCCTTGCGGAGATTCCGACCGAAAACTATTATTTTTGGTCAGGGCAGGGAACGAAGAAATCTTGTGTCGGAGATTACCAGCGCGCGTTCAAAAAGCTTTACAAACTTGCCGAGGTGGAAAACGGGCACGCGCACCGCTGGCGAGACACATTCTCCGTGGAGCTGCTACTAGCCGGCGTCCCGCTCGAACAGGTCTCCGCATTACTCGGGCACCAATCTATTAAGGTCACCCAAAAGCACTACTCCCCGTTCGTCAAAGCTCGCCAAGAACAGCTAGAGGCGGCCGTGCGAAGCACTTTTTCGAACACCAATTTGGTTACAACTTAAAAATACCGGCAGTAAACACAACAAAATACAACCATTAAGTACTTGGAGGCGGGGGGAGTCGAACCCCCGTCCGAGAAGCCTTGCAACACGAAGCCTACATGCTTATCCCGATCCAAAGGTTTCGCTGGCGGAGCTCAGAGCGGGCAAGACGCGCCGCCAACTAGTCCGATGATCTCGCCGCCGCAATCCGGACCGAAAAGCGGCGGCCAGCCTACTGTGTGACGCCCTTACTCAAACGCGTAGGTGACGCCTGAGGGAGCGCGTAGCCTAATTTAAGTTAGGCTGCGAGTGCCAACTGTGAGTTGCCAGTTGTTTTGTTCCACTCGATTACGGGCAAGTGGGGCCCGGCATGCCTTCGAGCCGCGACAGCTTCCGTCGAAACCGTGTCGCCCCCGTTGGACACCACTAGAATATCATCCCGGAGCCGCTTCAGCGAGTCAGAGCCGTGATCAGTTCCGCGTGCTGCGGATAATGCGCGATCAGCTCTTGGCGCTTTCCGGTCTCGTAATCATCGTATTCAAGTCCGGGCGCCATCGTCGTTCCCAGCAGCGCGTACTTCCCGCCCTGCTTCAGGCGCGAACCCTGCCACACTGCGCCGGGAACATTGTGCTGCAATCGCATGCCTACAGCAATGTCGTGGCCCAGAAGCACCACTTCGCCGCTACCGTCCGGTTTCAATTGCAGCATCTCCACCGGATCGCCGAGGTAAAAATGAAACATTTCATCCCCGCGCACGCGATGCATTGCGGAGAAAGTATCCGGTGTCAGCAAATAAAAGATCGCCGTTGAGAGCGACCGGTCGCCGGGGTAACTGGGAAGCACATTGCGCGGCACTGTTCCGGCTGATCGGTACGTCTCGGCAAAGTATCCGCCTTCGATCGGATGAGGTTGCATCTTTAAGAGTTCGCGAATCTGCTCTGCAGTCAACATTCTCTAAAATTACTCCTCAAGACGTTCACAGCCCACGCCACTAACGACGCCCATCTTATTCCAGTCATCCCGCGGGCCCCAATTTCGAATCGCGGCTGTGCCGCTACATGGCAAGCACCGCGCTTTGGAATGTCAGTTGACACTCCCGGTGAGCGTTTCCATAATCGAAAAGAGGCGGACATTCCCTTGACGGCCCGGCCAAAGACGTTGGAGCATGCCCTGGAAGAGGCGGTTTCGCGCGCTCTGCGCGACAATCTTGCCCCTTTGCAGCGCACCGCGGACGAATTGCACCACGCCTACGCCGACCTGGTGGCCGCGTGTGCATCCAGCCGCCCCAGTAACGCCTTGCCGGCCCTTTTGCGCGCTCAAACCTCCGCGTCCGCGCTGGCTGCCGGTCTTTCCGTACTTTCAAACTTCGTTGCCGTCGCCCTTGGCCCGCGCGAACACCAATTTTCAGAGGAGCCGGAGTCCGCACACGCATCTCACGGCGTAGCGGTGGAAGAACCGCCCGCACCGGTCGCTGCTCACGCAGCGCCCCCCGAGCCTGAAGTCGAATGGGTCGAGGAACCTGAGGAGGTCTCGGCAGAACCAGCCTCCGAAACCGCGTCTCACTCGGCCGTCGCGCAGCATCCAACTGCTCATGAGCCTGCGCCGCTCACCGAATCCGATGTCGAAGAAGCCACCATCGCCGCCACTGAGGCGTTCGATGTCGCCAGCCTGCCCGCCGAAATGCAGGACCTGCATCGCCGTGCCAATCGCGTGGCTAAAGTTGCCATGCAGGACATCAAGCTGCTCCGGCCGAAAGACGTTCGCCTGGCCCGCGAGCAAAAAGACATTTGCAGCAGATTGCGCGGCGATCTGGATAAAGCCCGCAAAGAATACGATCGCCGCTTCCGTGCGATTCACGACCATCCCGTGGATTATTTCCATCATTGGCTCCTGGAAATACTCGCCGACGGCGACCCCGAGGCCCTCGGAGAATATCCGTACCCCTCGCCCGTTCTGCGGCATTAATATATCGGCAATGAAAATTCTCGGCCCTCTTGGTCGTATCGGTATATTCCTAGTCGTATTGTGTGCCGCTGCGCCGGACGCGCTACCTCGCATCACGACGACCGCGGCTACGAAGCCATCCAAAGCCAAAGCAAAATCTTCAGAGGCCATTTCTTCGAAACAACTCGAGCAATTGTGCCGCGGGCTGAAGCAAAAAAACTCGGCAGCGCCTTACGCCAAACTGAGCGTCATCGCGTCGCGGAAACCTTCGGGAGTTCTGGGCGCGCGCGCGGCTCTCGCGCTGGGTTATTACGACTACACGAAAGGCCACTACGCGCAAGCGTCCAAGTGGCTCGCCATCGCGCAGACCGATCCGCTGCTGCAGGACTACGCGCTTTATTGGAGCGCCGAGGCGAATCTTGCTTTGAATCACAACGCGGAGGCGCTCGCGCAATTGAAACGCTTCCGCCACGAATATCCCGATTCGGTGATCACCGACGAAGCGCTGCAAGCGCTCGGAACCGCCGCGCTGGCGTTGAGTGAGCCCGCCGAAATTCTAAATGCCCTGGACGCGTATCCACAGACCAAAGAGAAGCCCGCACTGCTCTTCCTGCGCGCGGAGGCTCGCGAACAGTCCGCGCAGCCGTTGCAGGCCGCCGCCGACTACGAGGCAGTCTATTTGCGCTTTCCCTCGAACGAACAAGCGCGCGAGGCGGGCGAAAAGCTCGGCTTTCTGCGCAGCTCGTTGGGCGATAAGCTTCCGGCAATTCCCATCGAGCGCCAGATCGAACACGCTTCCACGACTTTCTCGGCGCGGCAATGGACCGAGGCGCGCAACGAGTATTGGCACCTACTGCTGCAACTCACGGGGGCGGACCGCGAGCGCGCCGAACTTCGCATCATGGAATGCGGCGTAGCGTTAGGTGCCGGGATATCGCAAATCGCCGCATTGACGATTACCGACCCCGACGTTGACGCGGAACGTTACTACTCAATTGCGAATTATTATCGCGACATCCCAGCCGAAACGGAGATGTCAGCGGCTATCGAATCGGCGGCAGCGCGCGCGCCCGCCAGCCGCTGGACCGAATCGGCGCTGTTCCTCGGCGGAAATTATTACTGGGTCCAACTCGATCGCGACCGGGCAGCGGCATACTATAAACGCCTCTCGGACAATTTCCCGACGTCCGCTGAAGCCCTGCCGGCTCAGTGGCGCGTCGCTTGGACTGCGGTACTGAAACGCGCGCCCGAGGCCGCTGCGGATTTGGCTGAACATCTGCGCCGGTTCCCAGGTTCGCAGTTCACTCCGGATGCGCTTTACTGGCTCGGACGCTTGGCCGAGGAATCGCACAACGAGGGCCTCGCGCGCAGCTATTACGAAAAACTCCAGGATCGTTTTCCGCAGAACTATTTCGCGAATGCAGCCACGATTCGCCTCGATGCGCTTGGCTCAGGGCCGGAAACCGATCCCGACGTGCTCGCAATGATTCCTCCCTTGCCAGCCGCCATGACGCTCGGCGCGATAATTCCTGCCGCAGCTGAGAACCGCCAGGCAAGGGCCGATGCGCTGCGCTCGATCGCTTTTGACGCGTCCGCGGAACTCGAACTGCGCGCCGCCTTTGCCGCGACAGGCGAGCCCCGGCTCCTTCTGGAGGCCGCCCAAGAGGCGGTCGCCGCCGGCCACGTCGGCGCGGCCATCGTCACCATCCGCCAGATCTATCCGCAGATCGAATGGCGTCCGTTCAACGAAGTTCCGCGCGAGGTCTGGCTCACTGCCTTCGCAATGCCTTTCCAATCTTCCATTCTGTCTCGCTCTACTCAAGCGGGTGTGGACCCGATGCTCACGGCCGGGTTGATTCGGCAGGAGTCGGCCTATGATCCCGAAGCGCGCTCCGGCGCGAATGCCCGCGGCCTGATGCAGCTTCTTCCGAAAACCGCGCGCCGCTTCGCCAAGCAGGCTCGCGTTCGGTATTCCACCCCCATGCTTTTCGAGCCCGATTACAATATTCATATCGGCACTATTTATTTTGCGGGATTGAAACGCGATTTCGGCAGCGTGGAATCGGCGCTTGCGGCTTACAACGCCGGTGAAGACCGCGTCACATTCTGGACTACGGGCCAAACCTATCGCGAGCCGGCGGAATTTGTGGACTCGATCCCGTTCACCGAAACCCGCGAATACGTCGAAATCGTTACGCGCAACGCCGACATCTATCGTAAGTTGTACGGGACGACGCAATCCGTGCGAGGCGCCAAGAATGAATCCCGCAAAGCCGGAACCGGCTCCGGCCGCTAGTCCGGGCCTTTCATCGAAGGCCGCGCAGTTCACCGAGTCTGTCATCCGGGAAATGACGCGCCTAGCGCTGCAGCACAAAGCGGTGAATCTGTCGCAAGGTTTTCCCGACTTTCCCGCACCCGCCGAAATCAAGCGCGCCGCGCAGGACGCCATCGCTGCGGACATCAATCAATACGCCATTACCTGGGGCGCAAAATCCCTGCGCAACGCCATCGCGGATAAATTTTCGCGAACGAATGGCATGGCGATCGATCCCGAACGCGAAATCACCGTCTGCTGCGGCTCTACCGAAGCGATGATCTCGGCGATGATGGCGATCATCAATCCCGGCGACGAAGTGGTGGTCTTCGAGCCTTTTTACGAAAATTATGGGCCCGACGCGATTCTTTCCGGCGCTACTCCGCGCTACGTCAAGCTGCATCCCCCGCGCTGGACGTTTGATCCGCAGGAGCTTGCCGCCGCCTTCGGACCACACACGAAAGCGATCATCCTCAATACGCCGAACAATCCCACGGGCAAAGTGTTCGCGCGAGCCGAGCTCGAACAAATCCGCGACCTCTGCGTCGAACACAACGCCTTTGCCATCACCGACGAAATCTACGAGCACATGCTTTACGACGGCGCGCGGCATATTTCCATGGCTACGCTCGACGGCATGCGCGAACGCACCATCACCATCAACGCGCTCTCGAAAACGTACAGCGTCACTGGCTGGCGGGTCGGTTGGGCTATCGCGTCGCCCGAAGTGACTTCGGCCGTCCGCAAAGTGCACGATTTTGTTACGGTGGGCGCGGCCGCTCCGTTGCAGGAAGCCGGCGCTTTGGCTCTGCAATTTCCGCCAGAATATTACGCGACGCTTGCTGCTGAATACACGCAGCGCCGCGAAAGGCTGCTCGGCATCCTCACCAGCGCCGGCTTCCGCTGCTTCAGGCCCAGCGGCGCCTACTACATCATGACTGACATCGCCGCCTTCGGGTTTCCCGACGACGTCTCGTTCGCGAAATATCTAGTCACGGAAATTGGCGTCGCAGCAGTGCCAGGCTCGAGCTTTTATCGCAAGCCAGCCGACGGCCGCACCCATCTCCGCTTCACATTCTGCAAAACAGAGAAAACGTTTCAGGCCGCCGCCGAACGGTTGGCCAAATTAAAAAACGGCAAGTAGCTGGCGGCAAGGCAAGCACTCTTCCGCCGTTCTCGAGTATTTCTCCGTGCCCTCGGTGTTAAGTCTTTTGACTTTGCAGCGGTGCCCGCAGCGCAAACCCAGCCAGTAGCGAGAATTCTCTGCGTGCTGTGCGCCTCTACGGTAGATGTCTTGGCGTTGCCTTTGCGTACCCGGAAATCGCAGCGCAAAAGCTGTGCTAGAATCCGCCTAGATTTTCGGGAGGAGGCGACTTCATGCCCGTGGAATTTGACCTGATCCCGCCAAGCACGCGCCTCACCTCAAACGGCGAAGGGCAAGCAGTCAACATAGACGCCAGCCAAACGCGCACCTTTCTCTGCTCCATGGACATCACCGACCAGATCGAGCAGGAATCCGTGGACATTTCGATTTGGGGGTCCGCAGACGGCCAAGACTGGGGCAAAATGCCGCTGCTCAAGATGCCGCAGCGCTTTTACCGCGGGGATACGCGCCAGGTTTTGGACCTCAGTATGAAGCCCGAAATCCGATTCCTGCGCGCGAAGTGGGAACTCACGCGCTGGGGGCGCGTCGCGCCGCATCCCATGTTCGTTCTCGGTTTTTACTTGATCGAAATTCCGGCGTTCGTCGCCCAAACCGCCGCGCGGTAATTCTAGTAGCGGCCCAGCCCCACACCTTCCAATCGCAGCGTTTGTTTCAGGGCTTCTGGGCCGCTGGTGTAGTTTGCGGCGCGCCAACCTTCTGCGCAACTAGATCGCGCAATTGCTTCGCGCGAATCCCCGCCGGGCTATCCGGGTCAAGCTTCAGGTAAGCGTCAATATCGGCCAGCAACGCCGGGTAATCTTTCTGCTGCAGATGAATGTTTGAAAGCAGCCGGTACACGATCGCGGCGCTCGGCGCCAATGATTTTGCCTGCTCGGCGGACTTGAGCGCATCCGGAAGCTTGTTTTCGGTGAACAGCGCGCGCCCCAGTTCATAGTGTCCGAGCCAAAAGTTCGGACTCAGTTCAATCCCACGGCGAACCGCCTTCTCACCCTGGGCAGTCTCTCCACGTTCCAGCATCATAGTGCCGAGACCTATCTCTGCTTCTCCATAGCTGTCCTGGCTTACCTCGATCGATTTTCTCAGGCTGGCTTCCGCTTCGGGCTTCTTGCCCAAAGTCGCGTCCGCCAGCGCGATCTGGTAGTAGGCTTCGTAGTAGCCCGGCGCTGCCGCGATGGCGGAACGAAAATCGGCCATTCCGCCCTCCGTGTTTTTATCCACGTAGAATTTCTGCTCGCCCGAAGCCACTAAATCGCGCGCGGCCTTCGGAATGGACATTTCATGTGCGGAGATGCTCGCTGCGTGCGCTGACTCGCTGGCAGCAGCAGCGGTTGGTTTCAGGTAAATCGGTATACCGCGGTCGGAATTGAAGCTCAAATCCACGCTGGTGCTGTTTGATTCGAAGCCGACAGCCGAGATTTGCAGTAAGTAGTTGTGTCGTGCTAACCCACGAAAGGCAAAGTCGCCCGAGTCTCCAGTGATCGTTTCCTCGATTAAATTTCCGCCCCCGTCGCACAAGCGCACATTCGCGTGCATGATGGGGTGGTCGCCTTTCTCCGTGTAGATCGTGCCAGTCAGAGTCACCCTGTTGCCGGATATATCACCGAGTTGCGCCGAGGTTTTTATAGGGTACGACACGATAAGCAGGAGGAGAAACGAGGGCACGACGATTGGCCGAATCATGGGCCACCCCCAACCGAACCAATTGGCGCGATTATAACACCGCGTCGCGTGGAAGTGCGCTCTGTTCGCCGCTACGTGCTCGGCGGCTTCAAGCGCGCAACAACTGTGTTCAAATCGAACGTCTGCAAATATGCCGGTACCACGACGGGCCAATGGAAGCGTGCGGCGATGCCGGCTCGCAGGGCTTCCAGCGCGTTCGGTTCGCCGTGCACCAGGAAAGTCTGTCGCGGCGGCGCGGCAAACCCCGAAAGCCAGCGCAGCAGCTCGCTTCTTCCCGCATGCGCTGAAAGTTGATCCAGCGTCACAATCTCGGCGCGCACCCGCACCTCTTCTCCGAAAATCCGCAGATATTGCGCGCCATCCTGCAACGCCCGGCCGTTGGTCCCCTCCGCCTGATAGCCCGCCAGCAGCACAGCGCTGCGCGAATCCGGCAGTCGTTTCGCCAAATGATGCAGAACCCTGCCTCCGGTAGCCATGCCGCTGGCCGAAATAATGATGCAAGGGCTGACCACCTCGTTGATTTTTTTGGAATCTTCCACCGTCCGGGTCATGTGCACTTCGTGCAAATTTAACGGGTCGCGATCGCCTTGCTGCTCCGCGCGCGTGAAATCCAGATCGTGATCTTCGCGGTGCCGCGCATAAATGCCAGTGACGCTGATTGCCATAGGGCTATCTACGTACACCGGCAATTGCGGAATGCGCTGCGCGTCGGCAAGTTGCCGTAGGTAGTACATCAAGGTTTGCGTGCGGCCCACTGCGAACGCCGGAATCACAATCATCCCGCCGCGTTTCGCTACGCGATTGATTACTTCCGCAAGCTCATCCGGCACCGAATCGGTTCCATGATCGCGATCGCCGTAAGTGGATTCGCAGAGAAGAAAATCGGCGTGGGAAGGCGGCTGTGGATCTTTGAGGATCGGCTGGTCGTACCGCCCCAAATCGCCGGAAAATACTCCGAGCGTCTGCTTGCCGTTTTCTGTGATCGTCAGTTCCAGCCACGTGGATCCCAAAATATGCCCGGCATCATGCGTGCGTACTGAGAATTCCGGACTGATCGCGAAGGCATCCGCTCGCGGAATGTCTTTGAATTGCTTCAGCGCCGTTTGCGCATCCGCCACCGTATACAGAGGGAGCGGAGGCTTGTGGCTGCTGTACGCTTTGCGCGCCGCATAGGCCGCGTCCTCTTCCTGCAGGTGCGCGGAATCCGTCAGCAGCAACTGGCAAAGCTCGTCCGTTGCGGCGTCCGCAAAAATCGGCCCGCGGAAACCGTCACGAACCAGGCGCGGCAAATATCCGTGTCACTGCTGTCAAAATAAGAACACCCATCAAAAGCAAACCCAGCGGCCCCCGCAGCGACTGTTTTAAGGCCCGGAAAAACAACTCTATTTGCCAGCGTTCCTGGTACACCGAGGCGATGGTAGCCGCCGCCAGTTCCAAGTGATTGGTCAGAAATACCAGCACGCGATCGCGCTCCTTATCGTAAAACTCGATCCGCCGGAAGTAGGCATCCCTGCCCGCCTGGGCCAGCTTGTAGAAAAAGACCACTTCATCCCGTAGCACGCTGCGCCGCTGTGGAACTTCACGCTTCTCCACCACTCCGTAGTCGGCGTTTTCCTTCAAGCGGGTCACAAAATAGACCGCTTGCTTGGTTAAGTTCGCAAACCATTCGTAATCCGTATAGCCGCGGTCAAACACTAAAATCGCCCCCGGCGCAAACTGCATCTGCCGCGCCACGCGTACCTCATGCTTTTTGCCTTCCGTGATCACCGCGAAGGACGGCAAATAGCCATCGTGGTCCAGCAACAGGTGCAGCTTCACCGCACCTTTCGTCAGGCGAAACTTGGCCCAATCAAACATCGTGGCGCAGAGATCGATCACCGTGGCATCCAAGCTCAGCAGCGGGTTCTTGAAACGGAATTTCCTCTTCTTCCTGGTTCCTGCTTGGCTGGCCGCCAGGATCTGGCACTTCGCCAGCAGTTGTTCAAATACCGTGCGCTGCAACTGCCAAGGCCGATGTTCGTTGGCATAAGCCAAGGTGGAGCGAGCCGGAGCGGTGGGCAAACCCAGATGGCGAAGTTTTCCTTCACTGGCGGCCAAGCCCCCACAGATTTCACGCAAGGACTTGGCGTGGCCCAGCTGACAAAAGAGCATAGCGATGAACTGGCCCCAACTACTGAAACCGCGGGCATGCCACTCGGCCTGGTGCTGGCGCACGGCCGATTCAAATTCTAAACGAGGAATCAACTGCAGAATTTGTGAGAAAATACTGCTGACTCGAGTCAAGGCTGAGCCTCCTTAGCGTTGTGATTGGCTTTTGCAGAGCCCAACCTCAAGCTATCAGATGCTCGGCTGTGTGATCTATGTGCGCGTGCGTCAGCAAGACCCAGTCAATCGTTGCCGGATCGATTGGCAGCCGGTCCCAATTGCGCTGGGTAAGCTCCTTCGGTCCCTGGAATAGACCGCAATCCACCAGCAATCTTTTTCCGCCCGATTCGATAAGATACTTCGACCCTGTAACGGTCCCCGCCGCTCCCAGAAAAGTGATTTTAGCCATAGGGCCGTCATTGTAGACCTATCGCGCCGTCCGGTTCCGAGTCTTCTCGTTCGCGGCTGGCCGGAATCTCGGTGCAGATACGCTTGACGACGAGGCCGTCCGCGCCTTAGTCTCACCAATTCGTAACTCGAGTCTGTCGGCCAAGCCGACGAATGGTTTCAACTGCTTGCCGGAGAAACTCCGCTATGTCTGGAACAAAAATATGAAATTCGTATCAGCATTGATTCTTGGTTTCTTTCTCGCAGGAGTTGCATTCGCGCAGGATGCTCCTTCCGCGCCCGCCGATCAGAACTGGGTTTCGCAATCTCTCAATAAAACTTGGGAGCTCGGAGTGCTGGCGGGTGGCGGAACGGGTCTCGGAAAATCGGGCGGCACTCAATTTGTTTACGGCGGAGGGCGCATCGGTTTCATTCTCACGCATGACCACCTGCCGGGACTACTTCACGGCAATTTTGAGTGGGCAGTGGACGTAATGCCCTTATACGCAGTCCTGCCGCCAGCCAGCGCGATTTATGGCGGCAGTTTCAAGCCTTTGATTTGGCAATGGAACTTCACCAGCGGGCAGAAATTTGCGCCATACGTAGCGGCCGCCGGCGGGATCGTCTTCAGCACGAGCTACGTTCCTCCGGAGGGCAAGACGTCCGTTGTCAACTTCACGCCGCAGGCCGTCGCCGGAACACGCCTGTTTGTGAAGCCGCGTCGCGCTTTGTTTTTCGAAGGCTCGCTCGGCCATCTTTCCAGCGCCAGCCTGGGCAATCACAATCCTGGCTACAACGTGACGCTCGTCTTCACCGTCGGCTACACCTGGTTCAAAGGCGGCCGCTGAGGAGGCTGCGCAACGCGCAGTTCGCTGGGAGCTAGCGGGTGAAAACATGCACATCGGTCGACGTTTGACGCTTGCGGGCGCGGGTGTTATAAATTATGTCTCTTCTGTAGTGTGGGGCCGTAGCGCAGTTGGGAGCGCGCCTCGATGGCATCGAGGAGGTCACGGGTTCGAACCCCGTCGGCTCCACCACCTCCGTTTGATTAGCGAATCGTCAATCCTTCTGCCATTTGCCGTCAACCCCGCTTACCAGGCCATTGAAACGAAGTTACTTAGCGATCACACCCGCAGTTTCGCTGGAGGGTACTCCCGGCACATTCCCACACGCCCATTTTCTGCTATGCTTGCAACAGAACAGGGCATTTCGGTGTCTAACTTAAAACAGGGACAGGCCCTGGAGGTTACCTCAAGGATGGCGGCGTAAGGCATGTCCGACCTGGCGCAATCACTGCCGTGGGGCCGCGACGAATCCGAGCTTGTGACTGAACTGCAGTCCGGATCGGATGCGGCGTTCGACTGGCTCGTCACCTATTATCACGCCGGGGTGTACAACCTCGTTTACGGGATTCTTTCCGATCCGGCCGATGCCGCTGATGTCACTCAGGAAGTTTTCTTGCGAGCTTTCCGCGGCATCCGGGGTTTCCGCCGCGGCAGCTCGTTGAAGACTTGGCTTTACCGCATTTCGGTCCGGCAAGCGCTGAATCATCGCCGCTGGTGCTGGCGGCATCATCGGCAACAAGTCTCGATTGACGCCGACGAGCAAGGCAGCAATTCCGCGCTCGATTTGAAGGATTGTGAGGCGTCGCCCTTCGAGCAATTGGAAGCCCGCGAAATGCAGGCGACCGTTCGCGGAGCTCTCGCGCAGGTGCCGGAGCTATTTCGCAGCGCCGTGATTCTGCGTGATCTCGAGGGCCTGTCTTACGAAGAGGTAGCCGAAGTGCTCGAAGTCTCCGTCGGAACCGTGAAGTCCCGCATCTTGCGCGGCCGGCGCATGCTAAAAGAAATTCTCGATCCGCTGCTGCACGCGCGCCAAGCGGAATCCGCCACCGAATCGGCGCGTCATTCATTCCACGCGCAATCCGAACGACACGCCAACCAATTTGCAACTTCACCAGCGGCAACGGCGCCGATTCTCGCGCCGGCCACCGCGCACGTTCTTGCCAGATCGCAGAGAGGCAATCAATGAATTGCCGCCAAGCCGCGCCTCACCTTCCAGGTTATCTCGACGGAGCCGTCTCACCGCGCCACCATAAGCTCGTGCGCGCGCATCTTGCGTCTTGCAAGGAATGTTATGCGCAGCTCGAGCGCTATCGCCGCCTCGCGATCTGTCTCGCGAATGTCGCTCCCAGCGCGCCACCTGCCGATCTCGCCGTGCGGATTCGCGTGCGGGCTGCCCGCTCCGGCGCTCCGTGGGCCGATCTTCGCAAGCTATGGTCCAGGGCGGTGGTGGCTTTCGAAGATATCCTCAAACCCATCGCGGTGCCCGCAACCGGTGGCATTCTGACGGCACTGGTCGCGTTTGTTCTGGTGGTGCAGAACATTCTGGTGGGCGTGCCGATGACCGGTATCGTGCCCAACGACTTGCCGCTCAACCTCGTGCAACCAGCGCGGGTCGAAAGCCTCGCTCCGTTTCCGATCCCCGGCGTGATTGGCTCCTCCGGACAGGCGGATTCCGGCACCTTGCTGCTCGAAGCCACGCTCAACGCGCAAGGCCAAGTTGTTTCGTACAAAATCCTCGCCGGTCCTAACGACAGCGCCGTGCAGCACCAGATCGACCAGGTGATGATGTTCTCGCGCTTCAGCCCGCAGCTAAGCTTCGGGCGCCCACAGGACGGCGGCCGGGTCCTGCTCAGCTTCAGCGAAGTCCGCGTCCACGGTTGATCGCTACTGTTGCGATTCTGCCAGGAGCCTTTCCGGCTGCCCGCCTCCCGTGGTTTTCAAAGCTGCCCAGCTATTCGCCCGCGTCCCTCGACCTTGACTCCGTCCAAGCTGCCATTTAGAGTTTGACTGCATCTTTCACAGTAAGGCGTTTGCGCATCGGAACGCGGAAGCGCACTTAGTTCGCAGACAAATCAACGGTAAATCGAGGAGTTAGCTTATCCGAAAGTTTCTGCAGAAATTTTCCGCGCCCATCGTCTTCGCTGCAATCATCCTCTTGCTCGGCGCCACAGCCACCCCCACAACGCTCGGTCAATCTCAAGCCGATGCCACCGAGACGGGTGTGAGCGTCGAAGCCAGCCAGCAGATTTTCGCGACGATGTGCGCGCTCGACGCGGCCGGCTTCGGCGCTGACGAAAGCACACTCGCCGAAATGCCCTCCCGCCTCGCGCTGCGCGGCGAGCTATTGAAACTCCAGGGCCCCGCCACTGAAGCCTTGCGCGAATACTATAAAGACCATGCGCTAGCCGATCCCGGAGAAACCCTTTCGCGCTACATCGCCTTCGCGCTGGTGGTCGGTCCGCCGCCGCGGTTTGCATTCCTCATGGATCAAGACGTACTTCCGCCGGACGTTCTAGTCATCCAGGATTTCGAAGAAATTCTCGCCAATTTTTATCGGGAAGCCCATCTCGATTTGCGCTGGATCAAAGTCGAGCCCGAATACGCTCGCGCGGTGGATCGCAGCCAGTCGCCGGTGCGACGCATCGTCACCGTTTGCAACGGCTATCTGCGCGAAATCTATAAATCTAGCTATGGCCGGTCATTCACCGTTTACGTTGAGCCTTTGGTTGGCAATCGCGCGAATTTCCGAAATAACGGCGACCACTACGCTATCGTCATCGGCGCCGGCGCGGAATTTCCTACCGACGATGTCCGCCACGCTTACCTCCATTACATGCTCGATCCGCTTCCGCTGAAGTACCGCGACGCGCTGATGCGCAAGAGCGCGCTGCTCAATATTGGCGCGCGGGCGCCGCTCCTGCCTCCGGAATACCGGAGCGACTTCATCGCGTATGCTGACGAGTGCTTCGTCAAGTCCGTGGAACTGCGCATTCGCCATCTCTCGCCGGAAAAGCACGAAGCTGCACTCGCGGACGACGACCGTTCCGGGTTCATCATGGTCCGGGTTTTCGACGTTCAATTGCAGAAGTTCGAGAAAGCCGAGCCGGCCATGTCGTTGTATTTTCCCGACCTGATCGCAGGAATCGACGTTCCCGCCGAACAGAAGCGTTACGCAAACTTTAACTTCGCCTCACGGGAGGAAGCCTCCGCGCCCGAAGCGGCCGCGAACTCGGCGCCCGCCCAGCCCGGCCAGCCGGCCGCTCAACAAAATGATCCGCAGTCTGAACGCGAGAAGCTCCTCGCCGAAGGCGACCACCAAATCGCTTTGCAGGACGCGCCCGCCGCGATCGCAGCGTTCCAAAAAGTCTTGGCCCAGAATCCGAATGACGCGCGCGCGAATTTCGGGCTGGCCATCGCATCCCTGCTCAATCACGATGCCGATCACGCTCAAGAGCTGCTTGAAAAACTTGTTTCCGCGCCATCCTCAACGGGCGGCGATGGGGTAAACTCGGCGAATGGGTCCGACCCTGCAATCTTGGCGTGGTCCCATGTATATTTGGGGCGCTTGCATGATTTCGCGGAAGAGCGGGACCAAGCGCTCACGGAATATCGCGCGGCGCTGGCAATCACCGGGGCCCCGGAAGCGGCTCGAGTCGCCGCGCAACGCGGAATTGATACGCCGTATAATCCGCGCGGAACCGGCGGAGCAAATGGGCCGCAGAAACCGTGACGGTTCGGCGGAAATGTTTTAGGATTGGCCGCACTTTGGCGGCAGCTCAAGCACCCTGAAGTGCGGCCGTCCAAGCGTAGTATCTGGTACGAATTTCCCAGCGCGTCCCAGCCATCTCAATAAAGGAAGGAAGTGAAATGAGAATGATCGTTCCATCAATTCGTAATGCCGCGGGATTCGCAGTATTCCTGCTGGCGTCCGCCATCATCTGTACACCGAGAGCGGCTGGGCAAGCCCAGCAACAACAGCAGCAGCAGACGCAGCAACAAGATCAGAACAAACAGCCGTCGCTCGAGAATCTGCCTGCCAATGGCGCGGCCCCGCCGGCTGCCGCGGCGCCCAAGCTAGCTGACCCCGAAGAAGAGAAAGCCTACAAAGAACTCACCGATACCAAGACCGAAGACCCGGACAAACGCATCCAGCTCGGCGAGCAATATCTCCAGAAATATCCGAACGGCCGATACGTCGAGCAAGTCTATCAAGCGCTCACCGTCGCGGAGGAAGCCAAGCAGGATCTTCCGAAAATGTATGCCGACGCCGACAAGGCTTTGGCGCTAAATCCGGACGACGTCACGGTTTTGGTGCTCGTCGGTTGGGTCATTCCGCACAATAGCGGTAACGACCCGGACGCGGAAAGCAGACTCGACAAGGGCGAGCAGTACGAAAAACACGCGTTGACTCTCCTCCCCACTCTGCCTAAGCCCCCGAACATGACCGACGATCAATTCGCTAAAGCCAAAGCCCAAGCGGAATCGCAAGCGCACAGCGGCTTGGGTCTCATCTATTTCCGCCGCGGGAAATTCGATGAAGCCGTCGAGGAATTCAAACAGTCCATCGCCAAGTCCGATGTTCCCGATCCGACCGACTACTACGTCATGGGTGTGTGCTTGACGCATCTCAGCCGCTTCTCCGATGCGATTGATGCTTACCAGAAGTGCGGACAGATGCCCGGCGGCCTCCAGGATCGCTGCAAGCAAATGGTTGATCAGACCAAAAAGCAGGCGGCTACCGAGTTGCAAGCGCCCAAGTAGCGCTGGCAAACATGACTGAAGAGGAGCGCAACGAGCTGGAGACGATCCTGGGACATCATTTTTCTCGTCCGGAGGAGCTCGACCGCGCGCTGACGCACCGGTCGCACCGCCAAACTTTGAACGGCACCGACAACGAGCGTCTCGAGTTTCTCGGCGATCGCGTCCTCGGACTCATCGCCAGCGAGACGCTCTGCCGCTCGTTTCCCGGATGGAATTCGGGCCAGCTTTCGAAAGGACTGGCGCGGCTGGTCAGCGCATCTTCCATTCATTCCGCAGCGAAAAAGTTGGAACTGGGCAGTCATTTGCGTCTCGGCCCTGGAGAAGAAAAAACCGGCGGCCGCGACAAGAAAAGGCTCCTCGCCGACGCCTATGAGGCCATCCTCGGAGCGATTTATCTTGATGCGGGGCTTCCCGCAGCCGCATCGTTTTTGCGCCGAACGCTACTCGATGCCGAACTGGCGGATTGTTCCGATGGACTCGGGAGCGCTGATCATAAATCGGCGCTTCAGGAATGGCTGCAGCAGCGCGCGCGCAAGCCCGCTGAATACCGCGTGCGCAGCGAGTCAGGACCGGAGCACCAGAAGGTTTTCGAAGTAGAGGTGTGGCACGCGGGTGAGCGCCTGTCGGCCTCCGAAGGCCGCAGCAAGAAAGAAGCAGAGCAGGACGCGGCCCGCGCAGCGCTGCAAATCCTTGCGGCGCGCGCCGCGGGAGCTTGAAGGGAATTCATGGAAGTCGAAACCACCGCGCCACTGCCTGACAATATTCCGGACAGCCATCCGCAAGATGCTCAGCCACACTCCGCTGCGCACGGCCACCACCGAGCATCAAAAAGTTGGATCGCCGAATACGCCGAATCGCTTCTTATCACGATCCTGCTGGCTCTCTTCGGCACTACTTTCGTTGTCCAAGCCTTTAAAATTCCCTCGCAATCCATGGAACCGACTCTGCTGGTGGGCGATCATTTGCTCGTGAACAAATTTATTTTCGAGGGAAGCGGAGCGTGGTACGAAAAAATTCTGCCTTATCGCCCCATCCGCCGCGGCGACATCATCGTCTTCAAATTTCCGTTTGATGACCATCCGCACTACGTCAAGCGCGCCATCGGCCTGCCCGGTGATCGCATACGTATCGTAAACCAACAGGTGTACGTCGATGGGCAGCGGATCAATGAGCCTTACGTCGTGCACGATCCAACCTATGAAGATCCTTTCGGTGATAATTTTCCTCCCACCGACCATTACTTTCTGCAGGTTGGTTTGCGTCCCGAGTGGGCCGCGCAAATTTTGAGCTATGTGAAAAATGGCGAACTGGTGGTGCCGCCCGATAAGTACTTCGCCATGGGCGATAACCGCGATCGCAGCTGGGACAGCCGCTACTGGGGTTTCGTGGACCGCGACGCAATCATGGGCCGCCCCATGCTCATTTACTGGTCCGTGCAAGCCACGCCCGAGGATTACAAATCCCGCGGAGCCTACGGCATCGTGCAAGGCATCGTCGAAACTCTGCGGCACCTCCGCACCAGAACCCGCTGGCACCGAATGCTCCGCGAAGTCCACTAGCCGTTATGGTCGAAGCTATTTAGCGTCGCGATCCTTGGCGCGCCGAAAGGTTTTCATTTTCTCTGCGTACTCTGCATCTCTGCGGTGAACTCACGATTTCTCCGTGCTCTCAAGACATTTCTCTGTGCACTCTGCGTTAAGTCTTTAGTCGTCGAGCTTGAGCGAAATTTCCGCTAAGCGAGCTCGAGAATCACGACAACTCGTCAGCCCACGCGAAGGATTGTGTATCATGGACACCGCAGGTCGCGCTGCCATGTCACAAACTCTCTCCGAGCCCACCATCCAAGCCGAGCATCTCGATGCGCCGCGGCCCCGACGCCGGTGGACTCGCTGGCCCAAATATTTTCTCTTGTTCCTCATCTTCCTGTGGGTCGTTGACTTCGGAATATCCCTCCTGATTCGCCATTCTCGCCTGCAAAAAAAATTGACCGCGCGGCTGGAATCGGCGTTCGGAAGAAGCGTGGAGGTAGGCCGCTACAATTTCTCGCTCTGGGGCGGCCCCACGCTCGAAGCTCAGTCCGTCACGTTCAGCGATGATCCTCGCTTCGGCTACGAATATTTTCTGCGGGCGGAGTCGCTCACCGTTCGGTTGCGCTGGGAGAGTCTCTTTCGCGGCCACCTGCAGCTCGGCACCATCTCGCTCGTAAGGCCCAGTCTGAATCTCGTTCGCAATGCGGACGGCGATTGGAACGTCGCCGAGTGGCTCCCGAAACCAAGCGGGGCTGCGTCGCCGAAGCCATCCACCATCCGCTTCGGCCGCATCGAAGTGGATTCCGGCCGGATCAATTTCAAGCGCGCCAGCGAGAAGCTTCCGTTTGCCTTGGTCAACGTGAATGGCTATCTCGAACCGGACGGCCAGGGGCGCTGGACCATGAACCTCTCAGCTGTGCCTACTCGCGCTGCAGTCGAAGTCCAACAGGCCGGCACGATTTACGTCTCGGGCCACGTAGGCGGCACGTCCTCGCATTTGCGCCCCGCCGTGCTTGATCTGGCCTGGGGAGATGCCGCGCTTTCGGACGTTTTGCGTCTCGCGCGCGGCTACGACTTCGGTGTGCGCGGCAATCTCGCCCTGATGGTGCATGCTGATACTGAAAGCGATAATTGGCTTTTGAAAATGCATGCGGAGCTGCGCCAGTTGCATCGCTGGGATTTCGCCCTGCGTCCCGATAATCCCGCGCTTAATTTGAACGCTAAAATGATCTTGTATCCGCTCGCCTCCGGATTGGACGTCACGGACGCGACACTCGAGGCTCGGCATTCCTGGACGCACGCTCACGCCAGGTTCTCGTGGCGCAGCCCCGCCGAATACCAACCTCCGCCGAAGCAGCAAAGCCTCTCGCCGGATCAGATCGAAATCACGCAATCCGAAGTCGATCTCAACGATGTGCTCGCGTGGATTCGAGCCTTCCATCCCGGCATTGCGAACGATCTGGCGCTCAACGGCTCCGCCAGCGTGCATGCGGCCCTCTCCGTCTGGCCGCCGCGATTCACTTCAGCGGCCGGCGCAATCGACGGCGCGGACTTCACGAGTTCGCGCCTGCGCGTTCCGGTGCGCCTTGGGCAAACGCAATTCCGCTACGACCACGAAATTTTCACGCTGCTTCCTTCCACTGTCTCGTACGGACCGGCAGGGGGCTCGCTCCGCCTAGAAACCACCGCGCACGTGGGGACACGCGAGTTTCCCGTCTACCACCTCTCAGGAAATCTGACGCAAATTCGCGACCTGGTCGCAACCGCCGGTGTACTGGGGTGGAATATTTCGCGCGGCTGGGATTTGAGCGGACCGGTCCACTGTGATTTGCGGTGGTCAGGCGCGAAATATCCCTGGCAAACGCAGCCTGTTGGCTCAATCGAATGGGGAGGAGAACCAGCCGGTGCCTCTGTGCTCACTCCGTTCCTGAACCAGCCTGTCACGCGGATCAGCGCCCGCGCGGAATTGAAACCCGGCTCGCACCACATCGCACTAACCGCGGCCGATGCTTTCGGCGCTCATTGGGCTGGCACATTTGACCGGCGCGACGCTGTCACCGGATGGCAATTCGCGCTGACTGCGGATCGTCTAGCTAGTTCGGATCTGGACCGTTGGCTGAACCCGCGTTGGCGCGAAAGTTTTCTGGATCGCATGTTGCCATTTTTAAATTCCTCGTCGCCCACAAACGCCGTCCCCGAAAATTTGCGCGCTCAGGGACAGATCACGGTGGATCAAATCACGGTCGCCCCGCTCGTTCTTCGCCATCTGCAAGGCGATCTGAAAATCGGAGGCCGCCATTTGAAGCTCTCCGCGGCGAAGTCGCAATTTTATGGCGGCAATCTTGATGGTTCTCTCGACGCGGAGCTGACGGCGATTCCTTCGTACCACATCCACCTCGATTATTCCCGCGTTGATCTCGCGTCTCTTACTGCTCCTTTTCCCACGCTTGGCAGTGCCTTCGGCGGAGACGCTACCGGCACCCTGACGTTCGATTTCCACGGCGCCGATCGCGCGGACCTGATTTCGTCGCTGGAATGCCGCGGCAACGCTCGCGTCACAGATCCGCAAATCAAAGCGCTCAACCTCGGGGAGTCGCTGCGCCAAGGAGAATTGGCGCCGGGCACAAGCTCCTTTGCGGGAGCCGCCGCCGAATTTGCCTGCCGCGACGGCAAAATCATGGTCCAGAATGTGGCTTTCGTCAGTCCGGGCGAGGAGATCACCGGCTCAGGCTCCGTGGATTTCTCCCGCAACCTCGATTTGCGCCTGCGCGCGTCCTCCGTTGCAGCGAACGATGCGCCTTCCTCCAGTTCGCCCCGCGACGCGGTCAACGGCACCTACGCGCTCACTGGCTCTCTGCAATCCCCCGCGATCGCTCCTCTTCGACCGTCCCCGAATCGTCAGTGAATCCAACCTTGCGGCCGTTTGCCTCGTCCAATGCCCTATGCTAGCGTTTAAACAAATGGCCAAGCGGTTGAGCGCATGCGAGGTTCGCTTTACGGCGCACACCGCGCCGTTTTACGTCGCCGCAGTAGCCGGCTTGGCGATCCTGGCTCTCTCGCCGGGAGCAAATCCCTCTGAGCGCATCCACCTAATTCCGAAATTCGTCACCGGCCAATCATTTCGCTACCAGATCGAAACGCGCACAACCACCACGAGCAACACGACGACTCCGGTTGTGAATCCAGAAGCGCCTTCGCAATTGAAGCAAGTCTCCGACCTGCAACTTCGCCTGGACGTTCTCGATGCTCAGTCCGGCTCCGGCGGCGAACTCGGCACCGTCCACCTCCGCGTCACCTACGAAAAAGCCGGCGCCACCACGGAGAGCGACGCCTACGATCCCGCGGCCGACGCGCTCGAAGACCAATACAATCGCCTCCAGGGCCGTTCCATGGAATTTACGATCGAGCCCACGGGCGAAGTTTCCAAAATCACCGGCCTCGATGACGTGTATTCGAACCCCGCGGCTACGGCTACCGTGCGCGCATGGCTCAACGCGCTCTCCGCCAGCGCAAAATTGCCCCACGAAGGCATCGCCATCGGCCAGAAGTGGAACAACGAACGCCCGCTCGAAAATACGCCGCTCGCGGGCCTGATCTCGCGCACCGAATCCACTTATTTGCGCGACGAGCCCTGCGAGTCGCAAGCTAAGCCCACGCCCACCGGCGCGCCTGCGGCGAAAGACGATGCATCCTGTGCCATCGTGCTCACGCGCTTCGAAATTTTGCGCAAAGGCTCCACGAGTGCCGACGCCACCCCCGACGACTATCGCCACAACGGGCTGCGCACTTCCGGCACATGGACCGGCGATGGCGAAAGCCTCGACGCGATTTCATTGCAAAGCGGCATGATCACGCGCTCCACCCAAACCTCCAAACAGGATATGGACTTCGAAATCGTCAGCGCGCTTTCAGGCTCGAAAATGCACTACGTGGGCCACGTGGAAAGTCAGTCCGAAGTCACCCTGATGCCTCCGAACGCGCCGGACGCGACGCCCGCGCCCCAATCTCAGCCTTAGGTTTCTCGTGCGACGGCCAGCGCTTGGCGCTGTCGCAAGCCTTCCGCTGTCTTCCCGAGCGCAGCGCGCACTTTGCGTCCCGCGGGTCATACGGGACGAGGCCTGCCACGGGCAGCGATCTCCCTTCGATTCAAGCGTTCACGACCGCCGCTTGCGGCATAAGGTATAATGGTCGTTTTGAACCCAGCACAATACGCGCCCTGAGAGCCCGTCCATGGATTTCAAACTAGCCAGTGATTACGATCCCCGCGGCGACCAACCGCAAGCCATCTCGCAACTGGTCCGCGGCGTCAACGACGGCGATCGCCACCAGGTCCTGCTAGGCGTAACCGGCTCCGGCAAGACCTTCACCATCGCGAAGGTCATCGAGGAAATGAACCGTCCGACCATCGTCCTCGCGCACAATAAGACTCTCGCCGCCCAGCTCTTCCACGAGTTCAAATCCTTCTTCCCCGACAACGCCGTCGAATATTTCGTCAGCTATTACGACTACTACCAGCCCGAAGCCTACGTCCCGGCCAGCGACACCTACATCGAAAAAGAATCCACGATCAACGACGAACTCGACAAGCTGCGCATGAGTGCCACCCGCTCGCTCTTCGAGCGCCGCGACGTCATCATCGTCGCTTCCGTCTCCTGCATTTACGGCCTCGGCTCGCCCGAAGCGTACTACGGCATGATGCTGCTGCTCGAAAAGGGCATGTCCATCAGGCGCGAGGAAATTCTTCGCAAACTCGTCGAAATCCAGTACGAACGCGGCGAAGATCTCCGCCGCGGCACCTTCCGCGTGCGCGGAGACATGATCGAGATCTTTCCGCCCTACGACGATCTCGCCGTGCGCATCGAAATGTGGGGCACGCAAATCGAAAATATTCGGAAAATTGACCCGCTCACCGGACAAATCCGCGTCACGCGCGAAGGCAAAATCACTCGCCAGCCGGTTTACCCGAAAACGCACTATGTTCTACCCGCCGACCAAAAAGAACGCGCCATCCAAGGCATCTACGAAGAGCTCGAATGGTGGAAAGGCGAGCTAAGCCGCCAGGGAAAAATCGTCGAATCGCAGCGCATCGTGCAGCGCACCCACTTTGACATCGAAATGATGCGCACCATCGGCTATTGCCACGGCATCGAAAATTATTCGCGCCATCTTTCCGGCCGCTTGCCCGGCGAGGCGCCGCCCACGCTGCTCGATTACGTTCCGTCGGATTACCTGCTCGTGGTGGACGAATCGCACCAGACCGTCCCGCAGCTCCACGCCATGTATCACGGCGACCGCTCGCGCAAACAAACGCTCGTGAATTATGGTTTTCGCATGCCCTCGGCCCTCGATAATCGTCCGCTCACCTTCGAGGAATTCGAGCACCGCACCAACCAAGTCATCTACGTTTCCGCCACTCCGGGCCCCTACGAGCTCACCAAAACCGGCGGCGTGGTCGTTGAACAGGTAATCCGCCCCACAGGTCTCGTTGATCCGGAAGTCGAAGTACGTCCCGTGAAGGGCCAAGTGGACGACCTGCTCGAGCAAATCCGCCAGCGCACCGCACGCAATGAGCGCATCTTGGTCACCACTCTCACCAAGCGCATGGCCGAGGACCTCGCTGAATATTTCGCCGAAGTCGGCGTCAAAGTTCGTTACTTGCACTCCGAAATCGAAACTCTCGAACGTGTGCGCATCCTGCGCGATTTGCGCCGCGGCGAATTCGATGTGCTGATCGGCATCAACCTGCTCCGCGAAGGCCTCGACCTTCCCGAAGTTTCGTTAGTCGCCATTCTCGACGCCGATAAGGAAGGCTATCTCCGTAGCGCCACCTCGCTGATTCAGACGATGGGCCGCTGCGCGCGTCACCTCGAAGGCCGCGCGATTTTGTACGCCGACAACATGACCGATTCCATGCGCCAGGCTATCGGCGAAACCAGCCGCCGCCGCGCCAAGCAGGAAGCCTACAACCGCGAGCACCACATCACGCCGCAATCCATCGTCAAATCGGTGGACATGCAGCTCGCGCGGATCATCGAAGCCGATTATCTTCCCGTTCCGGTGGAAGACGCCGTTATCGGCGACATCAGCACGGAAGCTCAGTTGGTCCACTTCGTCGCGCAACTCGAAACCCAGATGCGTGAAGCCGCCAAAAATTTCGACTTCGAACGCGCTGCAGCGTTGCGCGATCGCGTCCGCTCGCTGAAGCAGCGCGACCTCGGCACGATTTTTGCGCCGGCCGCGGTGGATGCGCCGTCGGAAGCTTTGCCAGAAACGTCGGGCCCGTCGCAGGGCGCCGCACTCACCGCGAGCGACGAAGACTCCGGCGCAGGTGGCGAGGTCGCGGCATCCGTTGTTCCGGGGGCAATTGAGAAGCCTTCGAGCGCGGTAAGTCCGTCGAGTAAGAAAAGATCGCGCGCAGCTAGAGTTTCGAGAAAATCCTGAGCTCACAGACTGGGAGCAAGAGAAACCCATTGAAACAAATATCGTCGGTTGCTCGATCGCCTATCACTCGATTTTTGTTCCTCGCGCTCGCCGCACTTGCACTATCCGTCCCCGCGCAATCTCAAACTCAAACTGACACGACAACTCAGACGGCAGCGCAGCCCGCTCCGCTCTATCCTCCCGGCAACGAATTCGGCGTCTGGGGAGGCTACTCTGTAGCCAACTCGCAAATCTTCGGCTCTACGTCCGACCGCCAACTCGGCGTCTTCGCGCTGCGTTATGCTCGCACGCTGTATGACAAGCCCTCGACGGCGCTGCAATACACGCTGGACGTCGTTCCCGTCGAAACCCTGCGCCAATTCAAGTACGCGACCTGCTCACCGTCTCCCGGAGTGACAACTTTTTGCACCAACGGCCGCGAAACGGTTTATGGCGGCGGCGTCAGCCCGATCGGATTGAAGCTGAATTTCCGCCGGGCGCATCGCCTCGAGCCATTCATCGCTTCGACGGCGGGATTTGTCGCATCGGTCAGGCCGGTGCCCGTAGACATCCCCGGCGGTACGCAATTCAATTTCACTTTCGATTTTCAGACAGGAGTGGATTGGTTCAATGCGTCGCGCAACCGCGCCTGGCGCTTCGGCTACAAGTACCAGCACATTTCCAACGCATACCGTCACAGCTTCAATCCCGGCGTGGACGTGCACGTCTTCTATATCGGCTACTTCTTCTTCAAGTAGAATCGATGTCGCACGACGAGGATTCTCCGTGCTCTCACGGTTTTCTCTGTGGAGTCTGTGTTAGATCTTTTGACTTCAGCCTGGCGCGGCTCAAACCATCCCGCGCTTCAACTCTTTCAACGGATAAAACGTCCCGCGCCAAGTGATCCCGCCTCGCCACAAAGTCACAATCGTGGACCGCGTCAGCATCCACCCGAAAATCAGTGCACCAATCGGATGCGTCAACGCATACAGCGGCGACACGCCATTCTCAATCGCCACGCCACCTTCCGCGCAAATCGCCAGCCCCACCGCAATCCCCGCAAACACCCGCGCCCATCCATGCACGAACGGCAACGCCACCCAAGGCAGCACGCTCAGGCTCAAAACTCCCAGCATCTGAATGCAGACCATCGGCACGCTGAACCCGGTCGTCGCAAAAAAATTCTTGGTCGTGCCGCGAATGATATTTCGCACCCCTGCATGCCAATACACGCTGACCAAATTTCCGGCCTTCGCGATCCCGGACGAGCACCCAGCTTCCTTCACCAGCTTGCCCATCTTCACATCGTCCACCACTTCCATCGCCAGCCGCCGGTGTTCGCCCATCTTTTCGTAGGTGCTGCGGCGTATCAATTGAAACGCGCCGATCCCCACGTAGTTCGGCATTTTCGGATTGCTCGCGTGCCACGGCCGGACGCCGAGCAGGAAGGCCATCCCGAAGAAAGTCATCGTAATCTTTTCGCCGACGGAAAACATTTTCGCATGGCACAGCAAAGGCATGTGGTCCCAATGTTTTTTTCCCGCCAGCGCGACCGAGAGCCGTAACGCTTCAGGTTCGAAATGGACGTCCGCGTCCGTAAAAATTAGCCAGTCCCCGGTGGAATGCTCGAACGCCTCTTGCAGCGCATGCGGTTTGCCCAGCCATCCGGCAGGAAGGGAAGAGACGGTTATAACCTTCAGCCGCGCGTCCTTGCGCGCCGCGCTCTGCAGAATGCTCTCCGTCGCGTCCTCGGAACGATCATTCACAGCGATCACTTCATATTTCGGATAATCCAGCGCCAGAAACGTATCCAGCGCGCCGGGTAATTTCTCGGCTTCGTCTCGCGCCGCAAACAGAATGGACACGCTGGGGCAATCCGCGTCCTTCAGCGGCGCAACGCTCGTCAATGCGGGAATCGAGAGCGCTCCAAACGCAAGATCGATGGACTGCACGAACCAAATGAACGCAATCAGTCCCAGGAATCCGATCCAGAACCAGTGCAAAGTAGAATATCCTCCAGCGAGTTGCGTGCGAACACGTTATGCTATCACTTGGCATGGCGCGCTCGTTTTCCATCGTCGGCGCAGGACGCCTGGGACGCACTCTGGGGCGCAACCTCCGCCGGGTCGGCTGGCGCGTGGGCGCGGTAGTCACTCGGTCCGAGGCCACGGCGCGCGCCGCCATCCGCGCAATTGGGGCCGGCGAGCCGCATTCCACTCTTACGCGCGACGTTATGGATGCCGATGTTATTCTATTGGCGACGCCGGACGATGCGCTTACGGACGTGGCGCACAAGCTGGCTAGGCTTGCAGGTAAAGGTTGCCGCGGAAAGGTTGTGTTACACGCCAGCGGTGCTTTGGACAGCTCAATTTTGCGCCCGCTCGCGCGGTGTGGCGCGGCTACCGGCTCGATTCATCCGATGCAAACATTCACTGAGCGCTCGCAACCCAGCTTGCAGGGTGTGATTTTCGCCATCGAAGGTGATACGCGGGCTCGTCGCACCGCCGCCGCAATCGCGCGCGGACTAGGCGGCGTCCCGGCGCAGCTCGCGAGCCGACACAAGCCTGCGTACCACGCGGCGGGGACGATGCTCGCGGGTCACGCGCTGGCTCTTACGGAGAGCGCCACGCAAGTTCTCACTAAAATCGGTTTTTCACGCGAGCACGCCGTGCAAACTCTGTTGCTGCTGATGCGCCAGATGCTCGACAATTTTGAAAAGCACGGACCGCGTGCGGCATGGACTGGCCCTACTGCCCGTGGTGACTACGCCACGGTGGGAAAGCACTACAACGCATTGCGCCGCTATCCGCGCGAATTCGCTGATTCGTACGCGACGCTCGTGCGACTTTCGGCGAGGGTACTTGCCAAAAACCCTTCCAAAACCTTGAAACAGCTTGATCGCGCGCTCAAACATTCCAGGAGGAATCCGAAGTGAAGAACGTGCACATTCCCGTAGAACACACGACCCTCGCGAACGGCTTGCGGGTGGTCGTGTCCCCAGATCGCTCGGCGCCTGTGGTCACCGTCGGCGTTTACTACCACATCGGTTTTCGGCTCGAGCCTCGTGGACGCAGCGGCTTTGCCCACCTGTTCGAGCACATGATGTTTCAGGGTTCGGAACACGCCGGAAAGATGGAACACATCCGCCTGATTAATTCCTCCGGCGGGATGCTCAACGGCACCACCAACTACGACATCACGAATTATTTCGAATCGGTCCCGTCTAACGCGCTCGAACGCGTGCTCTGGCTCGAAGCCGACCGCATGCGCGCTCTGAAAGTCGACGACGAAAACCTGCGCAACCAGCGCGACGTGGTCAAGGAAGAGGTCCGCGTGAACGTGATGAACCAGCCTTATGGCGGCTTTCCGTGGCTCGACCTGCCGCCGGTAGCATTCCGCAATTGGCCCAACGCCCACAATTTTTACGGCGATTTCAACGATCTCGACGCCGCCACGCTCGCCGACGTGCAGACCTTCTTTCATACCTACTATTCACCAAACAATGCGGTCCTGCTGATCGTAGGCGATGTGGAGCCGGCGCAAGGGTTCGCGCTGGCGAAGGAATATTTTGAAGACATCCCCGCGCATCCGCTGCCGCCGCGCGCGGATGTTTCCGAGCCGCCGCAAACCGAAGAGCGTCGCGGCGACGTGATCGAAAAGTTCGGCCCGCTTCCAGCCATCGCCATCGGCTACACCGTACCGCAGCGCGGCAATCCCGATTGGTACGCCGCGTCCATACTCGATCGAGCGTTGCACGGCGGGCGTGTCGGGCGTATCTACCGCCGCCTCGTCCTCGAGAAGCAGATTGCCGTCGAAAGCGACGGAGGCGCGGACATCATTGAAACCAACGGTCCCACGCAAATGGTCACGCGCATATTTCACAAGCCGGAATTCACTGCGGAAGCGGTGGTGGCGGAGTTCGACGAAATCAACCGAGAAATGCAGGAGCGGGGAATCACCGAAGAAGAGTTGGCGCCCGTGAAAGTGAAGCTCCGCGCCGATTTTTATTCGAATCTCGAAAGCGGCATGGGCGCGCACATGCCGCGCTTTGGCCTGATGCACTATCTCGCGTGCTTCACCCTATTCGACGGTGACCCCGGAAAAATAAACACGATCCTGGACGGGTTCGAGGCGGTCACGCCAGCGCAGGTGCAGTCGGCTGCGCAAAAATATCTGGTCCCGCGCAATCGCGCCATTCTGGTGCGGCGGCCCATCGCGAAGGATGTGGCGGCATGAGCGGAACAACCACCAAACCGACGACTACAACGACCAGCACTCCCGCATCCCCGATCGCGCAATTGAACTCTGTTCCTCCGCTTGGCCCGGAACGCCCGGTCGCGTGGCCGAAGCGCGCTGTTCACACGCTTTCCAACGGCATGCAAGTCGTACTCGCCGAACTGCGCACGTTTCCGAAGATTTCTGCGCAGCTTTTCTTCCGCAGCGGAAACGCGACAGTCGCTCATCGCGCTCCAGGTCTCGCGGAAATCACCGCGACGGTGGTGCGCACCGGCACTGCTTCGCGCGCCAGCCGGCAAATCGAAGAAGACCTTCGCCGCATGGGCGCCGATCTCGGCACGCACGCGGGCGCCGATTCCAGCGCCATCTCTCTTTCCGGGCTCGCCGAGTTTTCCGAGGGCATCTTCGAGATGATGGCCGATCTTGCGCGCAACGCGTCATTTCCCGCTGAGGAATTCGAGCGCGAACGCCGCCGCAAAATCGAGGGCCTGCGCATCGAGCGCACCACGCCTGCCTTTCTCGCGAACGAGCGCTTCCGGCATGCGATCTTCGGCCAGCATCCTTACGCCGTGATTTCTCCCACCGAGGAGCAGGTCGGGGCCTACCAACGCGAGCAACTTGAGGAGTTTTACCGTCACAATTATTCGCCCGCGAACGCGCTGTTAATCGTCGTCGGCGATTTCGCGAGCGATGCACTGCTCGCACAAATCGAGAAGGTTTTCGAAACTTGGGAAGCCCCGCCGCCGCCGCCGCAAATTTCATCGGCGCCAACGCATAACCTCGGTCGAAAAGTTCACATGGTGCATTTGCCGGGAAGCGTGCAGACGCAGGTAGTGGTGGGTAACCTCGCCATTACACGTCGCGATCCGGATTGGTTCCGGCTGGTGCTGGCGAATTCGATTTATGGTGGGGCGTTTCATTCGCGGCTGGTCATAAATATCCGCGAGCAGAAGGGGTATACGTACAGCCCGCGGAGCGGCTTGCAGTCGCTGCGGCAGCACGGATATTTCAACGTGCACGCCGCGGTGCGCAACGACGTCGCGGCCGCTACGCTCGCGGAAATCTTCTACGAAATGGACCGTATGCGCTCGCTGCCAGTCACTGCCGAAGAACTCGAAAGCGCGCGCAGCTATCTTACCGGCGTGTTTTCGTTGGGAGTGGCTACGCAGGACGGGCTGCTCGGACAGCTTTCCACGATTTATCTCGATCGCTTGCCTGAAGATCATCTGGAGACGTATCGGGAGAAAGTCCATGCCCTCACAGCCGACGACGTGCTGGCTGCTTCGCGGCGGCATTTCGATTCGGCCAACGCGCAAATTATTTTGGTTGGGGATCGGGCGCAGATTGCAGAGCAGGCTGCGCTCTTTGGTGAAGTTACGGAATACGATGCGCAGGGCAATCGCGTTTAGCCGGCTATCGTCGGCTCTCGCCGTTGCGCTGTTTCTACTGTGCTGCAGCGCCGCGCTGGCGCAGAAGAAGTTGCCGCCGGCGAAGCCTCTCGATTTGAACTCGGCTAGCGTTGAGCAATTGCAGTTGGTGCCGGGGATTGGGCCTAAGACTGCGGCGGCGATTGTGGACTTTCGCACGAAGAGCGGACCGTTCCGCCGCGTGGAAGATTTGCTGGCTATCAAGGGGATCAGCAAGCGGAAACTTGAGGAGTTGCGGCCTTACGTCACCGTTGTTCCGCCGCCTGATGCAAAATCTCAGTAACCTCGCTATTTTTCTGTTTTTCGCCTTTCTTCTGCGACCTCTAAATTAAGTTCCTCATTTTGGAATGCGTTACTGCTGGCGCTGTTTTGTGGCGTCTAGTGCTAGCGGGACTTGTTCGACTATTTCCAGGCCGTAGCCGTCCAGCGCTACTACTTTGCGCGGGTGGTTGGTTAGGACGCGGATGCGGCAGAGGCCTAGGTCTATCAGGATTTGAGCGCCGATGCCGCTTTCGCGTTGGACCAGGCGCTGGCGGCCGAGGTCGTGTTCCTTTTCGTCGCGGGCGTGGAAGCGAATGCGCGGCAATTCGGCGGCATCGGCTTCGCGCGGCGCGTCAATCTGGAATCCGCGGCCGGTGTGATGCAGGTAGACGAAGACGCCGCGATCTTCGGCGGCGATCGCTTCGAGTGAGCGTTCGATGATCGCGTGGCAATCGCAGGAGGTGGAACCGAAAACGTCCCCTGTGAGGCAGTGCGAATGGACGCGGACGAGCGGCGGTCCGGCTTTGTCGGCATCGCCTTTGGAGATGTCGCCGCGGACGAGGGCGACGTGCAGTTCGTGGTCAGCGTCATTCGAGTAGGCGATCATGCGGAAATTTCCGTGGCGCGTGGGCAGCACGGATTCGGCGATGCGGCGGACGTGGCGTTCGTGCTGCATGCGGTAACGAATGAGGTCGGCGACGGTCAAGAGTTTCATCCCGTGCTGGCGGCAGAATTCGACGAGCTGCGGGATGCGGGCCATGGTGCCGTCGTCATTCATGATTTCGCAGATCACGCCGGAATGATCGAGTCCGGCGAGGCGCGCGAGATCCACGGATGCTTCGGTTTGTCCGGCGCGGACCAGGACGCCACCGTTGCGGGCGCGCAGAGTGTAGACGTGTCCGGGACGGGCCAGATCTTCGGGATGGGTGTTCGGATCGGTGGCGGCGAGGATGGTGGTGGCGCGGTCGGCGGCGCTGGTGCCGGTGGTGGTGCCGCGGCGGGCGTCAATCGGTTCGCAGAACGGAGTCCCGAACATGGAAGTGTTGCGCGGAGTGATCGAGGCTAGTGCCAGCGCGTCGCAGCGTTGTTCGGTCATGGCGAGGCAGATTAGGCCGCGGCCGAACTTGGCCATGAAGTTGATGGCATCGGACGTCACCTTTTCGGCGGCCATGGCGAGATCGCCTTCATTCTCACGGTCTTCGTCGTCCACCAGGACGATCATGCGTCCGGCGCGGATTTCCTCGAGGGCCTCGTCGACGGAGGCGAATGGAGGTTTGCGGTCGGTCATTTGTAGCTGCTCCCTCGATTTGGAGTATCGCTCGAATATATCACTAGAAGTTATCTCATAAACACTTTCAACGCACAGAGTGGTTGAAACTTATGGTGAGTGACGTAAATCAAGAGCATGGACCTCACCGACGCCCAGTGGGCGACGCTGGAACCACTGTTTCGCCCGAAACGCAGGGACGATGGGCGCGGTCGCCCGTGGCAAGATACGCGTGCGGTACTGAACGGTGTTTTTTGGGTTTTACGCACCGGCGCTCCTTGGCACGATCTGCCGCGTCGTTATCCTCCCTACCAAACCTGTCATCGTCGCTTCCAGCAGTGGCAGCGGTCCGGGCTACTCACCCAACTGCTGCAGAAACTAGCGGAAGAGTTACGCGATCGCGGGAAACTCGATCTGAGCGAATCGTTCATCGATGCCACCTTCAGTTCGGCGAAAAAGGGGGCTCTGCTGTCGGCCCTACTCGCCGCGGCAAAGGCAGCAAAATCATGGCGATCAGCGACGGCCATGGTCTTCCTCTCGCCGTACACGTGGCCAGCGCTTCGCCGCATGAAACAAAGCTCGTCGAACCCACGCTCCAGCGACGCTTCCTTGGGGAAACTCCCGAGCGCTTGATCGGCGACCGCGCGTACGACAGCGATCCTCTGGATGCGCAGATTCGCGAACGCTTCGGAGTCGAGTTGGTTGCGCCGCACAACTCCACACGCAGCCGCAAAGCCACACAAGACGGGCGCGTGCTGCGCCGCTATCGTCGCCGGTGGAAAATCGAGCGTTTGTTTGCCTGGCTCCATAATTTTCGTCGCGTGGTCATCCGCTGGGAATATTACCCAGAAAATTTCCTGGGAATGGTGCAGCTTGCCTGTGCCGTTATCCTCCTGAGGTATTTATGAGATGGCTTCTAGTGGAGGAGAGGCGTGATTCGTGAGTGGTGAGTAGTAATTGGTGACTCGATTCCGTGTTTCGTGACCCGTGTTCCGCAACCCGTGAACCCTTGTTCCGGGGCCTTGTCCGGGACGCGAACATCGCGTCCGGCGACCCCATCCCCTTCGGACCGCGATGCGGTCCGCTGGGCAAGCGGGACGCAAACAACGCGTTTTTGTGTCGATTAGAACGGGGCGCGATCGTTTGTTTTGAGAGGTTTACGGAGATTTCTAATATCTGCCATTGTCGATTAGAAACGATGTTGCTGGCGACTTGCAGTGGGCGATTTGCGTTTGCGATTCGGTGATTGGTGGCTTGCGGAAACCTGTAAAAAGTGACGATTAGAAAGTGTGCCGAGTGTTTGTTTTCTATGAGATATAGCGTTTTCTAATCGCGGGGTGTGACGATTAGAACGGCTGTGAGTGGTGATTGGTGAGTAGTGATTGGTGAGGAGCGGCGCGGCGTGTTGATCGTGATGATTCGAAATGCTGGGAGGCGTGATTTTGGCAGTGGCTCGTCCCGCAAAGAACGCGGGATGCAAAGTGCGCATTTGTTGGCGATTGATTTTGAGTGGTGATCGGCGGTGATTGTCGGTTAAAGCGGGGATGTAACATTGTAGTTGGGATGTTACATGAGGTTTTGGGGCGGCGGGATGGCGCGGGGCGCGAGAGGTGAGGGGCGCTGGACGGTTTTTGGGTAGAGTTTTCCCTGAGGATGGGAGTGGTCTGCCTGTCGCCGTTGTGGCGGAGTGCATGTAGCGTCCTCAGTGGGCTGGAATGGTGGCCCGGATTTATTTTTATAACATGTACTATATGATTATCTGTTAAAATATGTAAATAGGTGTGGGGCGAGCACGAAGATGCGAAAGGCTCGTGCGCGTGGGCGCGAACGGAATCGTGGTGCGCCGAAACCGGGGCCGGAGCGGTAAGGTCTAACGTATTGCCACGCACCCTCGCCTGCGTCGCGAGAGTGCGGCACCCTTCTATGACGTTGTCGGCTCTGTCAAGGGACACTTCTAGCGTGCGAGCTGCGGGCAGCTCGTTTTTGTTCTTACTTACCAGGGCCTTTGCGGTTTCCTGCATCTCGACCAAGGCTCGCTGCTTAAATCTAGCGGCGGAATCTGGTTCTACCAGCCATCTATGCGGTCACCGACTTCCGACCATGATTCATTTTTCAGACGCCGCGATCGCTCGCGGGAGCAAGGCGCCCAATCACCAAAGCGGTGAACTGGCGTCCGCCAGGGTGCCGCCCGGGCTGCCTTGCCTGCGAACCAGCTGTGCGTACTCTGCTCCACTGCGCAGCATCTGTGGGTTCCGGAAATTCTGGCACGCTAATTCCGGAAATTCTGGCACGGTCTGTACCTGGCGGCAAGGTCTCTTCGAGGTTGAGATGACGCGTCCTTCCAGAGGGTCCGTCGAGGTGGATGAAGCGTCCGCGTTCGAGGACTCGATCCAGGATAGCTGCCGCCATATCTTCGTCGTGTAATACCTTCCCCCATTCCGTCAGTGGCTTGTTCGTGGTGAAGATCATCGGTCGCTTTCTCAGATGCCGATCGTTCACCACATGGAACAGGACATTGGCGGCATCGGATCCATACGTCAGATAGCCGACTTCGTCGATCACCAGGACGTGAGGGTGGGTGTAGGTTTCCAGAGACTCCTGGAGGTGTCCCTTCTTACTGGCATTGGAAAGATCTTCGATGAGTTCTGCAGCCGTCGTGAAAAGTGTCTCGAAGCCATTTTGAATGGCACGGTACCCGATGGCCACTGCCAGATGAGTTTTGCCACGGCCCGTCTTACCATGCAGGATCAGAGACCGCCCTTCGGTGACGAAATCCAGCCCGAGGTAGGAGCCGATCACCGATTCGCGGAGCGTGGACTGCAAGGTGAAGTCGAACTCCTCGATGGTCTTGAAGAAAGGAAAATGAGCACTGCGAGTGCAGCGCTGCAGCCGCGTCTGTTTCCTTCGCGCTACTTCTTCGGCCAGCAGCAGAGCCAGGAAGTCTCGGTACGACCAACTTTCCTTCTCCGCCCGAGCGGCAACTTCCCTGTAGATCCGGCGCATGTGCGCCAGGTTGAGACGCCGGAAGTGCGCCTCAAACTGACCCTCGGAGAGTTCCAGACTCTTCGGATTGTGGGAGTCATTCTGGGTGGCCATCGGTTGATCGGGCGGATCGAAAGTCCGTATTCTCTTCTTCATGGGATCACCTCCTGGAAGATGAGCGAGCGCTGCAAGAAGCGCTCGACAGAAGCGGCGCTGAACACCTGTTCTTTGATTCCTTCCTCCATCGCTCGGCGGAGAGCTTCCTGGCCGTGGCTCTGCAAGAGGTCGTGCAGCCGATCGACGTCGTAGAACCATTGCCGGGGTCGGCGATGGACGATCTCCGTGAGGTAGAGGAAAGCAGACTCTCCCAGTTCCAACAGTTGCTGACGTTTCAGATAGCGCTTGCCTCGCTTGCCAGACACCGCTGCCACCATCGCGGCGCGATGAGCAGAGAGCGTGGAACCCTCGTGGGGAGTGAATTTCCGCGGATGGATTGCTTCGTATCGGCCTGCGGCGATGCGCACCCGATCGGCGTACAGATACAACGTCGCTGGCATGCTGATCGCTTCCGGAGGCATCGAGTAAGGATGCCCGTCGTGCAAAACGGTTCCCGTAGGGCCGACATAGACAGGGATCCTCAGAGCCAGATCTTCCGGTCGCACTTTCAAGGGACGAAGCCGCGCACGCTCCTCGGTCAGACGCACTGCCGGGAACACTCCCGTGGCTCGGCACGCACGCTCCTGATTCACTTCGCGATGCCAGGCGGTCAGTTGCTGCTGGAGATCTTCCTCATCTTGAAAGCGTCGTACTTTGAAAAAAGAAGATTTCACGAAGCCCACCAGGTTCTCGACGGTTCCTTTTTCCTGAGGCCGATAAGGCCAGCACAACTCCACCCCGATGCCCATCTCGAGCATGGCGTAAGCGAAGACCGGATTCCATTCCGTAACCTCACCATTCCTCTGCCACTTCAAGGCTACCGTCTTGGGCCGGTCGAACACGCACAGCAGCGGAACCCCGCCCCAGCGGTCCAGATGCTCGGCAAGATTACGGACCAAGCTTTCGACGGTCTCGTCCTGCACCACACTGACGCAAAGGTATCGGGAGTACTTCAGTCGAGAGGCAAAGAAGTGGATGCGACGAATCGCTCCGCTACGGAACTCGACGTCGACTTGTCCAAAATCATGCTGACTAAATTCCCCAGGAAGACCTTCGAAGCGGACCAGCGGTTTGATTCCTCTGGGGCGCAGGGAGCTCACCAAGGCGTACAGCGCCGTTTTGCCCCCCGGGTAGCCTGCTTCTCGAACCCGTCGAAGGATTTCCAGAGAGGCTAGATTCGGATTTTCTTTCAGGATCTCGACGATGAATTTCCGGAAACTCTCTACCTTGCTGGGTCTGCCGATCTGCCGTTTCTCTCGTTCCGCAGCGTCATCGACATGAACGACTGGGGCTTCTTCCGCAATGCGGTTGACCGAGCGTAGGGAAACTCCCGCCAGACGGGCCACTTCGGCTTTGGAATGACCCGCCTTCAAAAGAATCTCGACTTCGTGTCGCTTCAGCATTCCTAACATCCTCCTCCCTCCGCCCGACCGGCCTACCGGCCGGGGGGCACAGGGAGAGTTCTAGCTTTTCCGGCTATCACCGGGCGTGCCAGAATTTCCGGAATGAGGAATGCCAGATTTTTCGGAACCGACAGCATCCAAATACATACGCACAGCCAACTTGCGCGCAATGGCCACTTTGGCCACCGCGTGTCCTCTGCGGAATTTCAAACGCTGATAGTCCTGCCGCAGTGCGGGATCTTGGCGCACGGCGGGATACACCGCTTCGATCAGCAGCCAGCGCACCATGGTGTTGCCCTGTTTGCTGATGGCTCCCAGCCGTCGTCGTCCGCCGCTGGATTCCTCGCTGGGATTCAGTCCGAGGTAACTGGCAATCTTTTTGCTGCGCGGAAAACGAGTGATCGGACCAATCGCCAGAACGAAGGCCAGCGACGTAACCGGACCGATGCCGGGATGAGTCATCAGCAGCACGGCGTCGGCGCGGCGTTGCGCTTGTTCCAGAGCCGCGCGATCCAACTCCGCGATGGGCGGATTGAGCTGGTCGAGCAGTTGCAGAAGTTCGGCGCGTCGCCGGCTGGCCCACGGAGCCAGCGCCAAGCCAGCCAGCTCTCCGCGGCCCTTCTGGGTGAACAGCTTTTTCTTGCGGCACAGTCCTTCGCTCAGGGCCAGCGCGTGCAACTGGTTGCCCAACATGGTGCGCAGGCAAACCAGCTGGTGACGATGCCAGAGCAACTGCCGCAGGTCGCGTTCCGCCGGCGTGGGAACCCAGATGCGCGGAAAGCGTTTGGCGAGCAGCAGATCGAGAATCAGCAAGGCATCGCGTTCGTCGGTCTTCTGCTTGCGCACTTCGCTGGCGCGAATCTTGGCGGAATCGCCGATCCACAAGTCGTGACCCAGTTCGGCGAGCAAACGTTCGAACCAGCGAAGCGGACCAGTGGCTTCGATCCCTACGCGCACCGGCGCTGACAAGCTTCGGTGGAAAGCCTGCGCTTCACCGTTCTGGTGCTGCAACCTCCGTTCGGTCAGCTCCCCGCTGGCCTCATCCAGCATCGCAATCTGCTGGTAGCGCGTGTGAAAATCACATCCTATAATCATCATCGCTCGGCTCCTTGTGCGCCGGCAAAACCGGCGAGGTGTAGTGAATGGAAAATCACACGATGGAGGGAATAGCGAGCCACATCGACCCCGAGTCATGCGGAGCCGCTCGCAAGGGCGGCGTCGAAGCGTTGACAGGGGAACGTATGGGCCAGGTATTCAGCCGCGTAAGAACTCACTCCGGGACGCTGACGCCGTAAGGAGAAGCGGAAGGCCACACCCGGCACACCGACATCGCGAGGTGTGTCGGGGTCCCGCGCGGTCAGAGACCCTGCGCACGTATGGGAGCCACCTCGCGCGGGAACCGGGAGATCCTGTGTTCACCCGGAGTGGAAAGTGCTTCGGGACGTGTCGGGAAGTTTAAGGACGCACGCCGATGATGAACGAACACGGGAAGACGGACAGACCTGCAGTACCTGCGAAGTCCTCGAACAATGCCGAACAAACGGTAGCGGAGAGGATGAAAGGAAGGGGTCTGACCAAAGGGAACCTGCCCCAGCAAAACGCGTCCCGGATACAGAGCCGGATCGACGCGCCTAGTGCGCTGGAGCGGGTACGTCAAGCAGCAAGAAAGGATACGAGGTTACGATTCACGGCGCTCCTGCACCACATCTACAACCTGGAAACGTTACGGAGGGCCTACGTCGGCCTAAAGAAGGAAGCCGCTCCAGGCGTGGATGGGGAGACATGGCGGCATTACGGAGAGCAACTGGAAACGAATCTCCAGGACCTTTCCGAAAGGCTGAAGCAAGGAGCGTACCGAGCGAAACCGGTGCGTAGGGTGTATATACCCAAGGCCGACGGGCGGCAAAGACCGCTCGGAGTCACGGCGCTGGAAGACAAAATCGTTCAGCGTGCGGCGGTCGAAGTGCTGAACACCATTTACGAAACGGACTTTCTCGGTTTCTCGTACGGGTTCCGACCAGGACGCAGCCAGCATCAGGCGCTGGATGCGCTCTACACCGGACTGCTGACGAGGAAAGTGAGCTGGGTGCTTGATTTGGACATTCGCAGCTATTTCGACAAAATTTCTCACGAATGGCTTGTGAAGTTCGTCGAGCACCGGATCGCGGATCGACGCGTCGTTCGACTCATCCGAAAATGGTTGAACGCCGGCGTGTTAGAGGATGGGAAACGGATACGAGTGGAAGAAGGAACGCCACAGGGTGGCAGTGCTTCGCCACTGCTGGCAAACGTGTATCTCCACTATGTATTCGACTTGTGGATCCAAGCGTGGCGTCGAAAACAAGCCCACGGCGATGTAATCGCGGTGAGGTTTGCTGACGACGTCGTAGTTGGATTCCAAGGAAGATCGGATGCCATGCGATTCTGGGCAGAGCTAACAGAGCGAATGCGAAAGTTCGGCCTTGAGTTGCACCCTGAGAAGACGCGCCTGCTGGCGTTCGGACCATTTGCAGACCAGACCCGAAAACAACGGGGAGAGGGGAGACCGGAAACGTTCAACTTCCTCGGCTTTACGCACATTTGCGGAAAGAAAAGGAGCAACGGACGTTTCACAGTCTTGCGGCAGACGATTCGCAAGCGCTTGCAAGTGAAGCTGAACGAGGTAAAAGCCGAACTTCGGCGGCGCATGCACCAACCCATCCCGGAAGTAGGCCAGTGGTTGCGATCAGTAGTAGATGGGCATAACCGTTACTACGGTGTGCCCACGAACGAGGCTGCGCTGCATCTCTTTCGAATCCAAGTGGGCTGGCTCTGGCATCGCACTTTGTCACGCCGTAGTCAGAACGGCCGTATCCCCTGGGATCGAATGCACCGCATTATCGTCCGCTGGCTGCCTCCCGTTCGCATCTATCATTCTTATCCCCTGCGCCGCATGGGCGTCGTCACCTAAGGTAAGAGCCGGATGCGGGAAAGCCGCCTGTCCGGATCTGTGGAGGGGGTCAGGAGCAATCCTGATCCCTACTCCGACTCTTCCGAGCCTTGGTCGTTAGCGCTACCAAGTTTACTCGGAGGAAGGAGCCGACAACGTCATCCAATCATGAAAACCTAAAGGCGGTCGCTTGCCCGCAGTAGAGGGATGAGCCATCCGCCGCAGAACAGCTTCTGGGAAGTCCCGATTATTCAGGGATTTAGCGCGAGCTAACAACTACGGACGTAGTTGCATTTTAGGATTTGCAGGTATAGCGTTTTTGGTTGAGTGCGAGGATACTCTTGGCGGTTCGTGCGGGTTAGCGGTGCAAGGCGATGCGTAAGAGCGAGACAGCAGTGTGTTACATCCTGGCGATTGTGGCGGCGTTTGGCGCACTATGGCTGCGCTACCTGCTGATTCCGCTGCTGGGAAATCAGAATCCGTATCACACGGCGTGGCTGGCAGTGGTGTTTGCAGCGTGGTATTGCGGCGCTGGGCCGGCGATCGTCGCGACGCTGATTGCCACCCTCGGTGTTGATTATTGGTTTCTCCCGCCGTTTCAATCGTTCAGCATCCAAGACCGCCATCAAGTCTTCGGAATGCTTGGGTTCCTCGCGTTCTCGATCGCGATCATCGCGTTGGGGGAATCGAACCGGCGGGGATTTGGGGCGCGGGCGCGGCTAGCGGCCATCGTGGAATCTTCGGACGACGCAATCATCAGCAAGAACCTCGACGGAATCATCACGAGTTGGAATAAGGGCGCCGAGCGAGTGTTTGGCTATACGGAGGCGGAAGCGTTGGGGCAGCACATCACTTTGATCATTCCGCCGGAGCATCGCGACGAGGAAGTGATGATTCTGGAACGATTGCGCCGCGGCGAGCGCATCGAGCATTTCGAAACGGTGCGAATGCGGAAGGATGGTTCGACGCTGGACGTATCGTTGACGATCTCGCCGGTGAAGGATGCTGTGGGTCTGGTGATTGGCGCGTCGAAGGTAGCGCGCGACATTACCGAACGAAGGCAAGCCGAGGTAGCGATCAAGGAGAAGGAGCTCTCGGCACGTTTGCTGAAGCTGCAGGATGAAGAGAGACGCCGGATCGCGCGCGAACTGCATGACGGAGTGGGGCAATTGCTTGCGGCGATGAGCATGAACACAGGGCGGCTTAGTCAGGAGAAGGCGAAACTCAGTCCTGACGGCGCCCGCTGCCTGGAGGACAATTCCCGGCTGGTGCACCAGATTTCGTCGGATATTCGCACGATGTCGTATTTGTTTCATCCGCCGCTGCTGGATGAAATGGGGCTGGATTCCGCGTTGAAATGGTATGTGCAGGGATTTGCTGAGCGCAGCAAGATTGCAACGAAATTGGAGCTGGCGGCGGACGGCGAGCGGCTGCCGCCGGATTATGAATTGTGTTTATTCCGGATCGCGCAGGAGTGCCTGACGAATATTCACCGGCACTCGGGGAGTTCGGTGGCAGCGGTGCGATTGCTGCGCACCGATCGAGAGATCGAGTTGGAAGTGAGCGATGAAGGTGAGGGAATCAGCACGGAAACGCAGTCGAAGATTGCAGCGGGGGAAACGGCGGGAGTTGGATTGCGCGGGATGCGGGAGCGCGTGCGGCAATTGGGCGGCAGGCTGGAGATTCATTCGAATGGAACGGGAACTACAGTGAGGGCCACGGTGCCTTACGTGAAAGCTGAGCTGAGTGGAGATGGCTCGGGTGGGGATTATTCGAGCGCGTCCGAGGACGGGCATGCGGGGCATGGCGCGGCGTTTCGAGCGCCGGTGTGATTTTGGGAAGCGTGGTGGGGTTGTTACTGCGGCCATGGCGATTGCAGCGTGTGGTTGACAAGGGCGGGAATGATTGCGAGGATTGTGGGGATGAGATTGTTGTTGACCAATGCGGAGGGGGTTCGCGCGCTGTGTTGTTGTCGGTGCTGCGCGGGAGTGTCCCCTGGCATGGGAGGAGTTGGCGAAACGCGGTAACTGGCTGACTCCGGATCAAGGTTGGACTTGACCCACCGCCGAGAGGTGACCGGCTGGTGGGTCTTTTGTTTTTGGGGGCGACATTTTCGAACGAAATCAAAGGCGGGCCCCAGGGGCTAACCCCAATTTCTCACAATAAATAGAAAAGGCTGTGACTTCATGGCATAACTCTTTTGTCTGGAAAGATTCTGCCAAGAAGGAGCACAGCCTTATGACTGCAGAGTGTAACCAGTTTGGCTTCGGATTTCATCCCCTAAAGCGACGCGAGATCCGCGCGCAGTTCGACGGTGGAGCGATCAGCAGTGACGGCGGGGGCCTGCTGCTGCGGGAGGTCGAGAAGCGCATGCGCATCCTCCGCCAGTTTGCCGCCTGCTTTACGGATTATCGGAATGCGGATTTGATTGAGCACCCTGTGGAGGAGTTGGTGGCACAGCGGGTCTACGGTCTGGCGCTGGGCTACGAAGATCTGAACGATCACGAGGAGTTGCGGAACGATCCTCTGCTGGCAGTGCTGGTCGAGAAGTCGGATCTGGGCAACCAGGCTCTGGCGGGAAAGAGCACCCTGAATCGGCTGGAACTGACCCCAGAGACGGCCAGTCGGAAGGAGCGCTACAAAAAGATCGTGCTGGATCACGGAGCGGTAGACCGCCTGCTGGTGCAGACCTTTCTGGAAGCCTACCGGGAGGCGCCGCAAGAAATCATCCTGGACCTGGATGCGACCGACGATCCGCTGCACGGGAAGCAGGAAGGGCGCTTCTTTCATGGCTACTACGGACACTATTGCTATTTGCCGTTGTACATCTTCTGCGGAGAGTTCCTGCTGTGTGCGCGGTTGCGATCGTCGAACATCGATGCTTCAGCGGGAAGTGTAGAGGAGCTGCGGCGCATCGTGGCACAGATTCGTTCCGCGTGGCCCCAGGTGCGCATCGTGGTGCGCGGAGATTCTGGATTTTGCCGCGAGGAGCTGATGGCTTGGTGTGAAGCCCATCGCGTGGACTACCTGCTGGGGCTGGCGAAAAATGAACGTCTGAAGGCGGAGATCGAAAAACAGCTGGGGGAAGCCAAAGCCCAGTATCAAGAGACGGGACGCGCGGCCCGCTTGTTTCATGAGTTTGTCTATCAGACGCGGGAGAGTTGGAGTCGTGCGCGGCGGGTCGTGGCCCAGGCCGAGCACCTGGAAAAAGGAGAGAATCCGCGGTTCGTGGTGACCTCTCTGGGGGGAGAAGAATGGCCGGCACAGGTGTTGTATGAACAGCAGTACTGCGCCCGAGGAGACATGGAGAATCGCATCAAGGAACAACTGATGCTGTTCAGTGACCGCACCAGCACACACTACCTACGCAGCAATCAACTGCGGCTGTACTTCTCTTCGCTCGCCTACGTGTTGCTGCAGATGCTGCGGCGACTGGGACTAGCAGGCACGGAGCTGGCCAAGGCCCAGTGCGCAACAATTCGGCTTAGGCTGCTAAAGATTGGCGCGCTGATCCGTATCACGGTACGCAAGGTGTGGGTTTCGTTGGCGGGAGGCTATCCCTATGTCACGCTGTTTCGGCAAGTCTACGAAAAGCTGTGCGCTGTGCCGGTAAAGCATTGAAAAAGAACGACCGCTAACAACTTTTCTCTCGCTCCTGTCACACGTAGTGCGAGGTGCGCGTCGGAACAGCCTGCTGAGACAAAAAACTCTCTCTTCAACGGAAAAACGGATCAGCTACACAACAGCACCCCGCGAAACCATCTCGCAACTCCCAACCTGAACAAATTTCAATCCTCTTCTACCAAGCTGTGAGAGATGGCGGCTAAAGCTCCTGGGCATTTCGGAGCTTAACGGCGGGGCTGAAGTCCCGCCCTTCCGGGGCCGTAAATAGTGTTGCGGTACAGGTGGTTTTTTTGTTCAGAGGCGCGGTAGCCAAGTGGCAAGGCACAGGTCTGCAAAACCTTTACCGGCGGTTCGATTCCGCCTCGCGCCTCCAAAATTCTTGGATTGAATCGGTTATTTTTGAGCTTGGGCTTCGACGTCGGCAAGAGTTTTTTTGACCGTGTCGGCGTCGGGGGCGTTGGGAGCGATTTTGAGGTAGGCGCGAAGCTCGTAGGCGGCGCCGCGTGGGTCGTGGCGGGCGTTGTAGATTTGCGCGAGCAGTAGATGGGCTTGCGGGATGCGGTGGGAGTGGTCGGCGTCAATCGTTTTGAGCGCGTCGCTTTCGGCTTCGGGAAATTGTTCGAGATGAAATTGGGCCATAGCGGAGTAAAAACTTCCGTAGACATTGTGCTGCGGAACGAGCGCGAGGGAACGATCGGCCATATCGAGAGTGAGATGCCAGTCGTGGACATGCGCGGCAACGTCGGCGAGGCAGAGATACGCGGGGGCGTATCCGGTATCGGCGGCGGAAGCTTGCGAGCAGGCATCGCGCGCTTCCGGGATTTTGTTTCCCGCTTCAAGAACCTGCCCTAGCAGCGCCCACGCGGCGGCGTATTGCGGATAGTCCTCGAGTGCTTTGCGCAGATGTTCCTCGGCGCTCGCTAGTTTTTTGTCCTTCAGATCACTGCAACTCTTGCGGTACTCACCTTTGGCATTTCCGGGAATTTTCAGAGTGGCCGCGCTGACAGTGGCGGCGTGCGATTGGGTGATGGTCCAGAGAAGGCAGGATTCGTCGAGGTCCGGACCGAATGTCGGCATGGCGCCGGTAGCGTCCGCGGTGGCGTGATCGGGTGCGGAATTGTGCAGAGGCCAGCCGGGAGTGGAATTCTGCTGGGCGGCTAGCTGGGGCGCGAGGGTGAGGAACGCGAACGCGCACAGAGCGATGCGGCTGATCGTTCGGGGTGCGAAGCGACGGAGCGTTGGCGGAACCGCAACCGGCATGTGGTCCTCCGGTGCCGGCGATTGTACACCCATTTGAATGCGGACTTAGTTGGCCAGAAGGGTTTCCACTTGCTCGATTAGTTTGGTAATCCCGTCAGTCTTGTCGAAGACGGCGTCCACACGGAAAAGCGATGCCAAGGTAGGGTTAATTTCGTCGGCGTACATGGTGACCATGATGATGCGGATGTTCGGCTGCGCGCGGCGGAGGATTCCGGCAACTTCGAGGCCGGTGAGGCGGGCCATGCGCAGATCAAGGAGGATCAAGTCGGGAGTAAGTGCTTTGGCTTTGGCGACGGCTTCGGCGCCGTCGGTGGCTTCGCCGCAGATGTTGAAAGCGGTTTCGCGCTCGAGAGCGCGGCGAAGGATGGTGCGGACGCGCTGGCTATCATCGGCGATGAGGATACTGCGCGGCTTGACCGGCGGTGAAGTTTGGAGTGACGGTTCGGTAGGGATCACGTGTGTGCCCTCCTAGCTACATTGTAGGTTGCCCGACAATACGGGGATTCATGTAGACACGAGTGCGTAGATGTTCGCGATATATATGCTGATGCGTTTAACGGTGTATGAAGAAATAGGCGGACATGGCGAAGCCGACGGCGATGACGATCCAGCGGACGTGCTGCGGGTTTATTTTTTGCGCGTAGTAGGCGCCGCCGTAGCCGCCGATGAGGCTGCCGACGAGCATCAGAATGGCTTGCGGCCAGACGATGATTCCGGCGACGATAAAAGTGGCCATGGCGACGCCGTTGACGACGCTGACGAGGAGAACTTTTACGCCGTTCATTGCGTGAATATCTTCCATGCCGAGCAGGGCGAGGAGGGAGAGGACGAGGATGCCGACACCGGCGCCGAAATAGCCGATGTACATGGAGATGAGGAGTTCGAGAAAGATTCCGGCGATGAAAAGTGGGCGGGAAGTCTTGCCTTGCGCGGCACGTTGCTTGACCCAGGCGCTGATCCGGGGGCCGGCGAGGAACAGCAGTGTGGCGGCGAGCAGGAGCCAGGGGACGAGGCGCATGAATGTTGATTGCGGCGTGCTGAGAAGGATGCGGGCACCGAGGAACCCTCCGATGATGCCGATGAAGAGGAGCGCAGGTAGGAGGCGGCGAGCGGCGGGGGTGAAGGCGTTGCGATAGGCGACGGTGCTAGCGACGGTGCCGGGCCAGACCGCGGCGGTGCTGGTGGCGTTGGCGGCGATGGGCGCCATGCCGGTGAAAAGCAAGGCTGGAAAAGAGATGAAGCTGCCGCCGCCGGCGACCGCGTTGAGGATGCCGGCGATGAACGCGGCGAAGAAGAGGAAGACTGGATGAGGGATGGGCACGGGAGAGGATAGCTGGAGGTGGATGCGGAGGCAAGAAGGGAGCGAAGCAGCGAGGCGCGGATATCGATGCTTGACAGCGCGGCGTTGATGACGGCAGAGTGGGCGGCAAATTATGACTCCCGTAGAGACGGCGCTAGCGTGGTCGGTGGGATTGTTCGTCGGCATGCTGGTGTGCCTGGAGGTCGGCTACCGCATCGGCAGCCGCGGCGTGGAGCAGCATCAGGAGTTGGAGCACGAGGGCACTGGAGCGATCGAAGCCGCGGTGTTCGCGCTGCTGGGATTGTTGCTGGCGTTCACGTTTGGCGGGGCGATGTCGCGGCTAGAGACGCGGCGAGAGTTGATCGTGCAGGAAGCGAACGCGATTGGCACGGCTTATCTGCGGCTGGATGTTCTGCCTGCCGCGGAGCAGCCGGAGATGCGGCAATTATTTCGTCAGTATCTCGATGCGCGGCTGAGCGCTTACGGCAAGCTGCTGCAGCGCGATGCTGCGAACCAGGAATTCGCGCGGGCCGCGGCGATACAGCATCAGATTTGGTCGCACGCCGCGGCCGCGGGCGAGAATGATTCGACGCATAACGTGGTCAGGATCCTGCTGCCCGCTTTGAACGAAATGATTGACGTGACCACGGCGAGGGCGATCGCATTGGATACGCACCTGCCCGCGCTGATTTTCTTGCTGTTGATCAGCGTGGCGTTGATGAGCGCGTTGCTGGCGGGACATGTGATGGCGAAACGAAGGCATCGCAGCGCGCTGCACCTGATTTTATACGCGGCGATTATTTCGATCACGATTTACGCGGTTTTGGATTTGGATGAGCCGCGGTCGGGGTTGATACGTTTGGATCGCGCGGATCAGGCTTTGATTGAGTTGCGGGATTCGATTCGGTGAGGGGTGCGGCGGGTTGCCGTGGGAGCGATGGCGCACTGAAGTGCGCCGGTACAAAGGCCAAAGCAAACGCGACTGCGACGGCGTCGGTTTGCGGCGCGGGCTGCGAAGAGAGATCCCTCGCTGCGCTCGGGATGACACCGCTTCATTATTTGGCGGTGCGAGAGATAGAAAACGGCGCCACGACTTTTTTTGTCGTGGCGCCGTTTTGCTGGTGGGGCTTGTTCATGCCCCTCGGGGTAAAGCGTTAGCGACGTTCGTGGTTGTTGCTGCCTCCGTGGCTGCTTTCATGGGTGCCGCTGTTGTGTAAAGCGCCGTTGCTTGCGTGTGACGTTGCGCGGGGAGCGGCGTGGCGCGTATGCGAGCCGCCGTAGCTACCGCGCGAGCTGTTGTTGCTGCGCGGCTGGTTGTGGGTTGTTCTGGCCGGGGCGGAGTGCGACGTGTTTTGGCGGAACGCCTGATTGCTCGACCGGGGGCGCGACGCGTTGTTGTGTTGTTGCGCGTTGAACGAGCGTGAGTTCGTCGCGCGCGAGTAGGACGGACGCGGACTGGAAGAACGAGATTGCGGAGCCCTAGCGTTGTTCTGTTGGACGTGAGTTGCGTTGTTCGTCGAGCGCGACGCGAAGGACCGTTGCGCGTTGCTGTTCCGTGACTGCGTTGCACGATTCAAGCTCCGCGAGTTGTTACTGGAGCGCGCGAAGTTCGAAGTGCGGTTGGTATTGGTTGTTCCGCGATTGTTGAATTCACCGGGGCGGGCGGTCGCTGCTACAGACGGGCGGCCGTGATTCACCGAGGCGAGCTGAGCGCGGTTGGTGCTGGCTGTGTGCTCCTGGCGAACCTGCGAAGACGTAGCTCCGATGTGACGGTCGCGATTCGCGGCCATTTCCGCGGAGGTCGAGCGAGCGTTAACGCCGCCGCGTCCGCCATTGAAGCTGACGCGATTCACGTCGGTGCGGTTGTTGATCACGGTGCGGTTGTAGACGTTGTGAACGTTGGTGAAGCTCACGTTGTTGACCGTGCGGTTGTAGAAGAAATGCCCGCCATTCCAGTAGCCGCCCTGATAGCCCACGCCGAAATAACCGAAGCCGTAGTTAATTCCGCCGTAGAAGCCGATATGGGGCCCCCAATATCCGGCGTGCCAGAAATATCCGCTGCCGCCCCAGCCCCAATAACCCGGAGTCCAGAGGAAGCCGACTTGCGGCGCGATGACCCACGTGCCGGGGACCCAGTAGTAGCCATCGGGACCGTAGGCCCAATAGCCCGGCGTCCAGATGTAACCGTCACCGGGGCAAACCGGCTGCGCGTAGACGGGCAGTGGCGGGGGAGCGACGGTGATCGCGACGCCAAAGCCGAAGGCTGCCGAGGCGGTCGGCGCCGTGGCCGGAATGACCATGAGAACGAGAGCGAAGAGAAGCGCACGAATGATGTGAATGTGAATTTTACGCATTTTGTCCTCCCTCCAAGCGAAACGTAAATCCCCCTTTTCCCTTGGGCGCTCGATCGGCTGGGATGACTTGCGCCTAATTAGTTGAACACGGAGTACAGGCGAAAGTCGCGTGGGGAAGTTATGGAGAACAGGGCAGTTGCGAGACAGGAGACGGTGAGCGAGGCGAAAGGTGAAATTCGGAGATGGGTTTGCCTAGGGCGCAGAACCGGACGGGTAACGAAACTCCTACGTAACCACCTCTTTCGATTTCATCTCCGAAAGCCAAGGATGTCGCGGTATAGTGGCCTCGCCCAGAGGTGGTTAATGAAGCGCCCAGCCCTTCTTCTGCTTGTGTGTGTCTTCGCGGTACTTCCGACATTTGGTCAGCAGCAAGCGACTGCAAGATTGGTGACGCAGGCCGTGGACAATACTGTGCGGACGCGGCTCGCGGGAAACGTGCATCCGTTGGCGCGGCCGAAGTTCGATCGCGGCGAAGCGCCGCCGGATTTGCCGATGGAGCGCATGTTGCTAGTGCTGAAGCGAAGCCCGCAACAGGAAGCAGCGCTACGCGGATTGATTGATGATCAGCAAAATATGAGTTCCGCGAATTTTCACCGCTGGCTGACTCCGCAGGAATTTGGCGCGGAATTTGGGCCGGCGGATTCCGACATCGCGGCGGTGACCGGCTGGTTGCGATCGAGCGGATTCCAAGTAGCGCAGACGAGCAATGGCCGGACGACGATCGAATTCTCCGGGACGGCGGGCCTGGTGAAGCAGGCGTTTCAGACGGCGATTCACAAATACGTCATCAACGGCGAGCAGCACTGGGCCAACGCGAGCGATCCCTCGATTCCCACGGCGCTGGCGCCGGCGGTGGCGGGAGTAGTGACGCTGCACAATTTTCCGCGGCGATCGAATTTAACGGTGCATGGAGCACCGCTGGGGCCCCCGGCGGGCCAAAACGTGCTGCCGTTATTCACATTCACGCCCCAGCAGACGACTTTTTATGGATTGGGTCCGACGGATTTCGCGACGATTTACAACGTGTTGCCGCTGTGGAATGCCGGGATTGACGGAACGGGACAGACTATCGCGATCGTGGGCGAGACGAATATCCATGTGACGGACATCGAGAATTTTCGCACGCTCTTCGGATTGCCAGCGAAGGATCCGCAGATCATCCTGAACGGGCCGGATCCTGGAATTGGCGGAGATGAGACCGAAGCAATTCTGGATGTTTCGTGGTCTGGGGCGGTGGCGAAGAACGCGACGATTGACCTGGTGGTGTCGGCCTCGACGGAGAGCACGCTGGGAGTGGATCTCTCGGCGCTGTACATCGTGGACAACAACCTGGCTCCGATCATGAGCGAGAGTTACGGCATCTGCGAAGCTACGATCGGCAACGCGGGGAATTCGTTTTATAACGCGCTGTGGCAGCAGGCGGCAGCGCAGGGGATCACGGTGCTGGTCTCGGCGGGGGACGCCGGGTCCGCCGGGTGCGATGACTTCAACAGCGAAGGAGCCGCGGTGGACGGGCTGGCGGTGAGCGGATTTGCTTCGACGCCCTATAACGTGGCGGTGGGCGGCACGGATTTCGACCAGACGGCATTGACTGCGCCTACCTACTGGAGTGCGACGAATAATGCGACGACGGGCGCTTCCGCACTTTCTTATATTCCGGAAACGACCTGGAACGATTCGTGCGCCGGGATGGGCATTGACCAGTGCGTCCTAACGAGCCAGTTTTTCAACATCGTTGCCGGCAGCGGCGGCCCGAGCAGTTGCGCGACGCAGAGCAGCGGCGGCACGTGCACTGCGGGCTACAGCAAGCCCGCGTGGCAGAGCGGAGCCGGCGTGCCGATGGATGGCGTGCGGGATCTGCCGGACGTGTCGTTATTTGCCAGCAACGGGTTCAACAACAGTTTTTATATTATCTGCCAGGGGGATGCGGGTTTCTTCGGGTCACCGGAAACGTGCAGCCTGACGAATTTCACGTTTGTGGGAGTGGGCGGGACTTCGGCGTCGGCTCCGGCGTTCGCGGGAATTATGGCGCTGGTGAATCAAAAATTGGCGGCGACGGGAGGAGCGAACACGCGGCTGGGGAACGCCAACTATATTCTTTACAAGCTGGCGGCACAGACTGGCGCGAGCTGCGATTCTTCGACGGTGGCGCTGACGGGAAATTCGTGCATTTTTTACGACATCACCAAGGGAAACAATTCGGTGCCGTGCAACCCCGACACGCCAAATTGCGGCGCTGCTCCGCCGGGCGTGGATAATTTCGGGGTTCTAGTTGATCCGAATAATCCCACCAATCCCGCTTGGCTGACTACGCCGGGGTACGACCTGGCGACGGGGCTGGGTTCAGTGAACGCGAACAATCTGGTGAACGCGTGGAGCACGGTGACGTTCACGCCGAGCGTGACGACGCTGACGAACCTTGCTCCGACAAGCATCGCGCATGGGCAGTCAGTGAATGTGAGTGTGAAGGTGACGCCGCAAAGCGGAACGGGAACACCGACGGGCGCGGTGGCGTTGATGGCAACGCCCGCGGGGCAGAATGTGGGCGTGGAGTCTTTTCCGATGAGCAACGGGATTGCGACCGGGACGACTACTTTGCTGCCGGGCGGGACTTATAACGTGACGGCGCATTACGCGGGGGATGCCACTTATGGGGCGAGCGATTCGGCGGCTGTGTCGGTGACGGTGGGGAAGGAAAACAGCGCGACGAAAATGACGATGGAAGCGTATAACCCGAACAGCCAGACGTTCTATCCGACCAACACGATACCTTTCGGGACGATCTTCTTTTTGCGCAGCGATGTGAGCGACGCGGCGGGAACCTCCTGTGTTCCGAGTGCACAGGTGACGATGGCTTCGTGCCCTAGTGGGAGCGTGAATCTCACGAAGAACGGGCAGCCGCTGGATGCGGGGAGCTATCCGCTGAACAGCGAGGGATACGTGGAGGACCAGACGCTGACGCCGGAGTTCGGGACGGTGGGAACTTATGCGCTACAGGCGCAGTACAGCGGGGACAACAGCTACAACGCGAGCACGGGGACGCTGAACGCGACGGTGATGCAGGCTCCGACGACGATGAGCTTCGGGTTGGACGGAGACTGCTGCCCGGGAACCATCACGATGTACTCCGGGCAGTCGTTCCAGCTTAACGCCTCGGCCTTTGCGTTTAGCGTTCTGCAGGCTCCCAGCGGGGCCGTCTCCGTTTTGCAGAATGGCATCGCGCCGTCCGGCACGAATCAGCCATTTTCGCTGAACGGAAGCTACAGCGGAAACTACTCTAACGCGACATTTAACTACGCTTACGTTGGCGACACGCTGACCACTTCGATCAATACTCCGGGAATTTACAACTTCACGGCGTCCTATCCCGGTGACGCGTATTACGCGGGGTCGCAAAGTGCGGCGCCGGTGACGATCACGGTGGTGGATACGACGTTCAATATTGCGTCGCCGATTCCGAATGTGACGATCAGCGCGCCGGGGATGCCCGGGACGGCGACAGTGACGCTGGTGGGGACCGATAACTTCTTCGGACCGGTGAACGTGAGCTGCGCGCTGCCGGCGACGATGACGGAAGCGACTTGCCCCATGACGACCGCGACTCTGACCGGTCCGATGGTGACGGCGCCGCTGACGATCACTACGACGGCGCCACACCCCTATGGAGCAGCGAAAACGGCGGGATGGCCATGGGCATGGGCAGCGGTTTGTATGGGGTCGGAGTGCTGGCGGGAGCGCTGTTGATTACGATTCCGGGCGCGCGGCGGCGGAGAGTGGCTTTGGTGTGCGGCACAATTCTTTGCGCGATTTCAATCGGGAGCTGCGGTGGCGGTGGCAACGGTGGAGGCGGCCAACAGACGGATCCGGGAACGCCGCCGGCGACTTATATGGTGACGGTGACGGCGACGTCCTCGAACATTACGAGGACCGGAACATTCAGCGTTACGGTGCAGTGAGGATAGTCCGAAATGGGGGACATTTTCGGGAGGCGCGCGAAAGGGCGTGGGGCACGATTCGAAGAGAAGAGAGATCCTTCACTTCGCTCGGCACGCGGTCGACAGCGCGAGATGGTTTATAGAGTGGAGTTGATGGCGCTGGAACGGCGCGCCTTACGGCCAGCCTCGACTGATGGGCGCTGAGGCGAATACGCCGAAGCGTGTGGATTGGCGGGGAAGTACTTCTGATACGCCGCGATCCAATTGGCGGCGATATCGTGTTGTGCGGTCGGGAGGTCGATCTTCCCTTCACAAACCAATTGATGAAGGCGCTCTTCCAAAACATCTTTCGTATGCGCGTTCCATGCAGGCAAAGCGTAGGGTTCTGGCCAAAGGTTACGAATGTCTTGTGCTCCCCCCAATCGTGGTGCGATCAGGAAATCGATTTCGTAGTCTCCTGCGCGGGCATTCGCGAGCCCATACTCGCGCAAGACTTGTTGGCGCAACGACGGTGGAACTTCGCGAACCACTTCCTCGTGGGACACCGCACACACGTCTTTGACGGTAACGGGTAACGTCAACCCAGGCGTCAGAGAATTATTCGGCATTGCCGGGCTATCGAACAGGGCGGCGGATGACGGCGATCGTTGCGGTTGCGAATGCCGCAGCAGAACCTCGCCTCCCAAGGCGGCCAGGAAGAGCGCGATGCAAACATATGCCACGGCGCGGCTCGGCCGAATAAATTGCAGAAGCTGTGGCCACAATCCCAGTGCGGGCTTAGCCGCCAACTCGGCTAATTGGGCCTTGAGCAGAGCGCGCGAGCCTGCGGCGGGAGGCAACTGTGAAATGAGCGTGTCGCGATGGAAGTGGACAAAGTCGGCTATGGCGGTTTCGATGTCTCGCAAGCGGGTCCGGCACATCCAGCAATAGGCCAGGTGCTTCTCAATCTTCCTGGCTCGTCTTCGCGGCAGTTCGCCATCAGCGGCGCGCAGCAGATCCTGGTCCGATATGTGGAACTCTTCGTCTATCATAACGTCTGTCCTTGGCTTGCACTTCTTAGGCGCGCTAGAGAGCGCGCCAGCGAAATCGATACGGACCCCAGAGAAATTCCCAGAGTGGTTGCTATTTCACGGTAACGCAGGCCCTCCGCACGGAGCGTGAGGCACCAGCGATCCTGTTCGGGCAAAGCGCGGAAAGTGGTTTGCAAACGCCCCATCTCCTGGCCGGATGCCATTCGCTCTTCCGGGTTGGGCGCTGCGTCCAACAACCCATCTATCACGCTTGCGTCAGTACCCAGCTTGTCTTGCAGCCGTTTGTTGGCGGCACGCCTCTTCAGGGCGAGATTGTGCGCGACGCGAAAAATCCAGCCGCGGAGGTTGCGGCGAGATTTTCCAAGTTGCAAGTGCCCGAAGAGCGCCAAAAATACTTCCTGAATGACCTCCTCTGCGTCATGCAGGGATAGGCCGAGCGACAATGCGTAGCGCAGAAGCGGACTTAGGAATCGGTCAAATAGGTCAATTACCTGGCAGTCGACTTCTGAAGCGCAGCCGGTGCCTGCAGAGGCCGCCGGCCCCGGATAGAGCACTTCGCCGGTCAAGCCTCTCGGAGGAATTAGCATTGTCCCAATATGTATATTCCCATCGGTCGGGTTTTGTTCAAGGATTTTATCGGATCGTCGCCCGGTTTTGGATGACGCTGAAAAGAAAGGCTGAACAAAACAGCAGCGAACGGAATATTCAAGCTGAAGGCCGGGCGCGGAGGAACGTTCGGGCTTGGTGTGGGCGCGCGGTGAGGCTCTTTTCATTCATCGGGATCAATCGCGAAACGTCAGGGGGCTGCTTGTTCGTGGGGAGAATTGCAGGAATTGTCGGCCTTCTTATCCTGTGTGCCTTTCCGCTGTATTGCCAAAGCAATAGCGGCGAATTGCGCCTCAGGGTGACGGATCCTTCCGGTCTTGCGGTGAAAACTACGGTGTTGATCGTGAGCGAGGCCAACCAGTATCGAAATTCACTGGCGACCACCGATCAGGGCACGCTTGACGTGCAGCGCCTCCCTTTTGGCATCTATCAGCTGCAGATCACTCAGCCCGGCTTTGCAGTCGCATCCGAATCCGTGGAAATTCGCTCGTCCATTCCGATCGAGCACCTTATTCAACTGAAGCTGCCGTCGGTGAATGAATCCGTCACTGTGAGCACGACTGACACACTGATTGACCCCGATCAACCTGGCGCCGTCAGCCAGATAGGCTCAGACACGATCCAAAACCGCCTCAGCTCGCTTCCGGGCCGTTCGTTGCAGGACCTGGTGAATTCACAGCCCGGTTGGCTCTACGAAGGCAATGCGGTACTTCATCCCCGAGGCTCGGAGTATCAAACGCAATTCGTTGTGGACGGCGTTCCTTTGACGGACAACCGCTCGCCGAGCTTTGGGAATGAAATTGAAGCGGACGACGTGCAATCCATGAGCATCTACACCGCCGGGATCCCCGCGGAGTACGGCCGGAAGATGGGCGGGGTCGTCGAGGTCAACACGATTCAGGATTCGGCAGCAGGTTTTCACGGGCAAGTCGTTCTATCTGGTGGGAACTTCGCTACTGCCGGTGCATTCGCCAGCGGCCAGTACGTCTGGGGCAAAAACACGCTTGGCACGAGCGCCAGCGGCGCGATGACCGACCATTACCTCAATCCCGTGGTTCCCGAGAATTATTCGAACACCGGCACCACCGGCGATTTTTCCGTGCATTACGCCCGCGAACTGACGCCCAAGGACCGCCTGAGCCTTAGCGTTCGGCACGAGCTTGCTCGTTATGACCTACCTAACGAATTCGTCCAGCAGGATCCCCACACCACCCCGCTTGATCCTTCCCTGCCGCCCGGCGTGCAGCGGCAGAACGCCGACAACCTGGAAACGATGGGCATCGTTTCCTACCAGCATATTTTTTCTTCCAACGTGGTGGCCGATTTTCACGGCATGGTGCGGGACACTTCGAACGATTTTTTTTCTAACGTCTATTCGACGCCCATACTCGTTTCCCAACACAATTGGTTTCGCGAGGGATATTTTCGCGGCAATGTGACGATCAATCATGGCCGCCATGAAATCAAGGCGGGCGTGGAATCAGACAACATCTTCCTGAATGAGAATTTCAGCTACATCATCACCGACCCAACTCAGTTTGATCCCAGCACTCCGCTCACCTTCGGCTTCCGAGCCAACCGCCCGGATCTCGAGCAATCGGCGTACGTGCAAGATCTGATCCGCCTGGGAAACTGGACGATCAGTGCCGGCCTTCGCTGGGATCATTATCAGCTCCTGTTGAATCGGCAAGCCGTTGATCCGCGTTTCTCGATTTCGCGATATTTTCCATCTGCCGATCTCGTAGTGCATTTTTCCTATGACCGAGTTTTCCAGACGCCTTCGTTCGAGAATATTTTGCTTTCGAGTTCCACGGCCGCAGCGGGTCTGGACACGATCTCGCTGCAATTGCCCGTGGAACCTTCCGAAGGAAACTACTACGAAGTGGGCTTGACTAAATCGTTCTTCGGGAATTTCAAGCTGGACGCAAACTATTTTCGCCGGCTCGTCAGCAACTATGCGGATGACGATCAGATCGACAACACCACCATCAGCTATCCGATCGCGTTTCGGAAGTCCATCATTTACGGCGCGGAAGCGAAAATCACGCTGCCCGACTGGCGCGGCTTGTCCGGTTTCGTGAGTTATTCCTATACGGTGGGCAATGCGTGGTTCCCTGTGACGGGCGGGCTATTTCTGGGCGACGACGCCGTGATACCGACCACCGGGCATTTACCGGATTCGCAGGATCAGCGCAACACCGTGCGCGGGCGTCTCCGTTATCAAATCACGCCCCGTTTCTGGGTCGCGGGAGGCGTGCAATATGACACGGGCCTCCCGTTTGACTTCCAGGGCACCTTTGATCAGGCTCTCGCGGAATATGGCCAGCAGGTCGTGAATCGTCTGAACTTCGCTCGCGGCCGCATCCTTCCCGCGTTTCAGGTGAATGTCTCGGCCGGTGCGGATGTATATAAATCGGAGCGGTTGAACGTGCGGCTTCAGGCCGACGGACAAAATCTTAACAACGTCCTAAACGTGATCGATTTCGGTGGGTTATTTTCCGGAAACGCCATCGGGCCTTCGCGCAGCTATGCCCTGCGCCTGACGACGAGCTTCTAGGAACGGCAGGGCCACGCTTTTCATGAGTGGGGATTCGAGGCTTCTTGAGGTTCTCGCACTTCGCCCGCAATTGTAAGGCTTCCCGGTTGCGGCGGCAGTGGGCGCGGCGATGATCGCGCGCCGAAGACGCTTTAGGTTACTGTCTCGGACAAGGGAAGCCAGATTTGAAATTTTGTGTCGCCCGGTTCCGAATCCACTTGGATGTTGCCGCGGTGTTTTTTTACTATGCGCTGGACTGTGTCGAGGCCCAGGCCTGTGCCTTGGCCTACCGCTTTCGTCGTGAAGAACGGCTCGAAGATGTGCGGGAGGACTTCAGGGGAGACGCCGGGGCCGTTATCGGCGATTTCTACTACCACGCAATTGTCTTCGCGATAGGTGCGAATTTTTAGCTTGCCCTCACCGTGCATGGCGTCGATGGCGTTGTCTATGATGTTGGTCCACACCTGATTGAGTTCGCTGCCGAAGGAATTTACTAACAGCGGGATTTTCTGGTAATCGCGCTCGACTTCGACACCGTGTTTGAGCTTGTGATTGAGAATCGTGAGCGTGGTTTCGAGGCTCTTGACGATGTCCACGTTTTGCAACGGAGTCTGGTCCATGTAGGTGTATTCCTTGATGGCCCGGACCAGATCGGAAATTCGCGCGGTGCTGCTTTCGATTTCGTTGAGGAGTGAGTAGATTTCGACGGAAGCAGCGATGCGGACGAGGGCTGCGCGGGCAGTGCCGGGATCGAGAGTAGCGAACAAGGATTCGAGCGCTTCCGGTTTTATGTTCTTACGCGCAAGGTCGGCCGAGAGCTGATACAGATCGTTCTGGCCGTGGCTGCGCAGGAGCGAATCTATTTGCTCTTCGAGGTCGCTGATGGTGAGCGCGTCAGGAGGCGGTTCGTTATTTTGGATGAAGGCAGTTTCGAGTTTTTCGATTTCGGCTCTTTGCTCGGCGGTGAGCTCGCGGCGGCCCAGCTCGTGGCTGGCATTCTTAATTTTTTTCAGGATGTCGCGCAATTGAGTGGCGGCGCGGCGCGCGGCGGACGCGGGATTGTTAAGCTCGTGCGCGAGGCCGGCGGAAAGTTTGCCTAAGGACGCCAGACGGTCGCGCTGCTGCTCCATGCGCGTGACTTCGCGAATTCTGTCGGACATCAAGCCGACCAGACGCTGCGTTAGCTCCGGCATTTTCTGGACAAGCTCGGGAAAGAGCGATGACGGAAAACGCAGGAGATGAACGTCCGTGACCGCCCGCGCGTCTATCGACCACTGCTTCATTCTTGAAAAAGGCAGCAATCCCGTAACGTCGCCAGCCTTCATGGAAAACATCACCGTTTCGCCGGCGATGTCGCCCCGTGCTTGTACTTGACCTTCCAGGACGACAAACATGGCGTCGGCGGGGTCGCCCTGGTGTGCGTATGCTTCGCCCGACTTGAAGCGCAGATCTTCCGCACGGCTGAGGAACCAGGAGATTTGATCGTCGGGCAGACCATTGAAAACCGGGACACGAAGAAGTTCGGAATTTTCGACCATTTAGACCTTGCTCAGATATTGATGGATGAATTGGACGCCGACGGAGCCTTCACCGACGCCGGAAGCGACGCGTTTCACGGAGCCATGACGGACATCGCCGACGGCAAAAATGCCGGGAACATTGGTTTCGAGGAGGAACGGATCGCGATCGAGGCCCCAGCCCTTGGGACGCTGGCCGTCGCGGATGAGATCGGGGCCGGTGAGGATGAAGCCGCGATCATCGCGCTCGACGACGCCGGCGAGCCAGTTGGTGCGCGGGAGAGCGCCGATGAAGATGAACATCGCGCTGGCGCGGACGCGTTCTAGTTTCGCGGTGTCGGAACAGAGGAAAGAAATTTCTTCGAGGTGCGTATCGCCGTGAGCTTCGGAGACGCTGGCGTTCGGCCAGATCGAGATGTTGGGAGTTTCTTTGACCTGGTCAATCAGGTATTGGGACATGGTACTGGAGAGAGACGCGCTGCGGACCACGATTACGACGCGCTCCGCGAATTTCGCGAAGTTCATGGCGGCTTGCCCGGCGGAGTTTGCGCCGCCAATCACGTAAACGATTTCGCCTTTACAGGAGAGAGCTTCGGTGGCGCCGCCGCCGTAGTAAACGCCCGCGCCTTGCAGGCGGTCAATGCCGGGGGCGTCGAGGCGACGCCATTGCACGCCGGTGGCGATCATCAGCGCGTGGCAGGAAATTTCGTTTTCGTCTGCGAGCTTGATGATGCGATAGGGACCTTCGGCGCGGACGGCATTGGCTTCCTGAGGCGAGAGGATTTCGACGCCGAAGCGTTCGGCTTGCACCACGGCGCGGCGGGCTAGATCGCCGCCGCTGAGGCCGGTGGGAAATCCTAGATAATTTTCGATGCGCGAACTCATGCCGGCTTGTCCACCGGGAGCTTCGCGCTCGATCATCACGGTGTGCAGACCTTCGGAGGCGCCGTAGACCGCGGCGGCGAGGCCGGCGGGGCCTCCGCCGACGATTGCGAGATCGTAAAAACTGGTTTGCGCGCGCGTGCGCAGGCCGACTTTTTGCGCGACTTGCGCCGGAACGCTTTCGAGAAGTTTCGAGCCGTCAGGGAAGAGGACTATTGGCAGGCTCGCGGCCTCTTCGGGACCGAGCGCGTCGAGAAGGCGTTTCGTTTCCGGGTCGTTGGCGGAACTTTCGACGTCAATCCATTGATAAGGGACGCGATTGCGGGCCAGAAAATCGCGCAGCTCGTAGGATTTTGGAGACCAGCGCGTGCCGAGGACGCGGATGCCTTCGAAAGTGGGGCGGAAGGAGGCGCGCCAATCGTCGAGGAGATCGTCCAGCTGCGGATAGAGATGATCGGCCGGGGGATCCCACGGCTTCATGAAAAAATAATTGATATTGGCTTCGTTGATGGCGCTGATGGCGGCGTTGGTGTCGGCGTAGGCGGTGAGCAGGGCGCGCTTTGCGTCGGGGAAGATGCGCATGCCTTCTTGCAGGAAGGCGACACCGTCCATGTGCGGCATACGCTGATCGGCGAGAAGGAGGGCGACGCTATCGTTGCGGACTTTTAATTGCTTTAGCAGGGTTAGCGCGCCTTCGGGGGAATCGCTGCCTATGACGCGGTATTCGGCGCCGTATTTCGAGCGGAGGTCGCGTTCGATGGCGCGGAGAACGTCGGAGTCGTCGTCAACGCTGAGTAATATTGGTTTCGGCATGATGGGTCCCAGTTTTTGGTGCCGAGGATAATTTTAGACTGTTGGGCTTTTTAAACCAAATGAGATGCGCGGTGGGGGGATTGGTGATCGGACCGGCCTTTTTGTACCAACGCTAGGGTGAGTTTCCGGCTGTTTTGAAGGTCCCCCCATTTTAGGTCCAGCTAAGGAGTGAAAATACCGGGTCTTGCAGAACCAGCAAGGGCGGGGCTAGCCCCGCCCTTGCTGGCGAATTCGCGAGGCGGCACGTCTTCCAGCGCGGAGTGAGGTCGACTCTCATTGTAGTGCCGCCGCCACCGTTTGCGGTGGCCAAGTCCAGCTTCCCATCATTGTTGAAATCCGCTGCAATTATTGCGGTCGGGTAATTTCCGACCGGGATCGCTGTTGGTGGTCCGAACGTCCCATCGCCATTCCCCAGCAGAATTCTCACTACATTGTCGCCGGTATCGGTCACCGCGAGATCCAGCTCCCCGTCGCCGTTAAAATCGCCTGTTACGATCGCGAAGAGGGAGCCGCCGAAGAGAATCGGGGAGCCACTTGCCTGCTTGAACGCGCCGTCTCCATTACCAAGCGCCACACCCAACCCCGACTCCTCATCGGGGGGCACCCCGCCGCTCGCGACAACAGCATCCAGCTTTCCGTCTGCATTGAAATCCCCCACCGCCAAACCTTGGGGAACTCCGCTGCCGTAGAGGCTTCCCGCAGCGTTGAAGTTCCCCTTCCCGTATCCGAGGTCAACTCCTCCCGTGGTTGCTAAATCGAGGCCGCCATCCGCGTTGAAATCGGCCGCTTCTGCACTCCACACGTATCCACCAGAGGTATTGGCGAAAATTCTGCCGACGAAAAGACGAAGGTGCCGTCCCCTTTTCCTAACAGGATGACTGCGGCTTCATTTTCGAACTCTACTGCCGCCAATCCGAGATGACCGCCGTTGTTAAAATCACCCACGGCGATGGCCCCGAGGTAGGGCGTGGGAAAGTCATCGCACGGTGGGCTGGGCACTTGTATCGGAGAGCCTGCAGCGGGAGCAAATGTGCCGTCGCCATTCCCGAGGAAGACAAACACCTTGGTGGCGCCTGCGATTACAAGATCCGGCTTACCATCCTCATTGAAATCGCCGGCCGCGAGCGCACTCGGCTCATAAATTTGCAGGGGCGAATTCGCCGCCGCCGTGAAATTAACTGTCGCTTGGGGTGCGGCCACTTGGAAATAGACCACGTTAGACGGCACTGCGGTCGTCCCGCTATTCAGTACCGTCACTGCGGACGTTCCCGCACTGGCAACAGACGTCGCTGGAACCAGCGCCGTGAGATGCTCGCCGTCCACAAATGTTGTCGGCAGCGGCAGGCGACCAAAATAAACTGTCGCACCCGGAACGAATCCCGTTCCGCTCACTTTCAGCTGGAACCCTGGATTTCCCGGTGAAACGGCAGTCGGCACGAGCGGCTGGTTCAAGAATGGGACCGGATTCCCCGCAGGGGCGGTCGGATTGATTTGGATGCTCAAAAAACCGTCGATCACACTCGCGCTGGTGGCGTCCGTTACCGTCGCCTCGAAAGACCACGTTCCGGCGCTGGTCGGCGTTCCGCTGATGATTCCCGTGTTCGGGTCCAGGTTCAATCCGTCGGGCACCGCCCCGCCGACGATGCAACCGGTGGAAAGGGGCCCGCCGTACACACTCCATTGAAAGGGAGCGGTGCCGCCGCTGAACACAATCGTTTGGCTGTACGGCGCGCCTACCGATCCGTTCGCAATCGCCTGATATGGAAGTTGAAGGTAAGGGTTCACCGTGATTTGTGCGGAAGCGCTTTTCGTCGGATCTGCTAGGGACGTCGCGGTGACCGTCGCCGGTTGGCCGGTGGCGAGATTGGTTGTCGGGGGAATATAAGTAACAGATGGCCCCGCCAAATTGCTGAGAGAGCCCGGGCCAGTTAGGCTCCACGAAACCCCGTTGAAAGATTTGTCATTCGTTACGGTAGCCATGATCCCGGCAGTCTGGCCCTGATCGATTGCCTGCGGAGAGGATGGGGATAGGCTCACCGAAATCGGCGGCGAGGAACTCGAACACCCGCCCGCAACCAACGTCAACGCTATGAGGCACAGCGCCGTCCAGCAAGGGCATGGCCGGGACATGAACCCTCCATCAGTATTTACTCAACAGCGAAGTACTGCACGTGCGCCCCACTTTGCCAGCCGGATATCGGTGTGCATTAGAAAGTCCAAGCGCAAGGAACGACAAAAAGAAAAAGGGCGGCGCAGGGTTTGTCCGCGACGCCCTTTTTGTTCTTGCTTGGACTCTGCTCGAAGCAGATCCCTCGCTGCGCTCGGGATGACATTCCCGAGACGATGTAGCTAAGTCGATCCTTCGAGCCGCCACTGGCGGCTCGAAGGACAAATCGCGCATCGCGCGATTTGATTAGTACATGCCGCCCATGCCGCCTGCGCCTGGGGCGCCGCCGCCGTGAGCTGCGCCGGCTTCCTTGGGTTCCTTGATGTCGGCCACCAGAGCTTCGGTGGTGAGCATGAGGCCCGCGATGGAAGCGGCGTTTTGCAGCGCGAGACGCGTGACCTTGGCTGGGTCAATGACGCCAGCCTTGACCATGTCGCCGAACTCGCCGGAGTCCGCGTTGAATCCGAAATTCTCTTCCTTGGATTCGCGGATCTTGCCGAGAACGACTGCGCCTTCGTGGCCGGCATTGTGCGCGATCTGCCGGATGGGCTCTTCAAGCGCGCGCTTCACGATGTTGACGCCGATGGCGTCATCTTCGTGCATCTTGAGCTTATCGAGCGCCGGGATGCAGCGAACCAGAGCCACACCGCCGCCGGGGACGATACCTTCCTCGACTGCCGCGCGGGTTGCGTGCATGGCGTCTTCAACGCGAGCCTTCTTTTCCTTCAGCTCGGTTTCGGTAGCAGCGCCGACTTTGATTACGGCAACGCCGCCGACGAGTTTCGCGAGACGCTCCTGCAGCTTTTCGCGATCGTAGTCGGAAGTGGTGTCTTCGACCTGAGCGCGAATCTGGCGAACACGGCCTTCGATTTCGGCAGCCTTGCCGCCGCCTTCGACGATCGTGGTGTTGTCCTTATCAATTGTGATTTTCTTGGCGCGACCGAGGTCCTCGACTTTGACGTTCTCGAGCTTGATGCCGAGGTCTTCGGTGATGGCCTTGCCGCCGGTGAGGGTGGCGATGTCTTCGAGCATAGCCTTGCGGCGATCCCCGAAGCCAGGAGCCTTCACGGCAGCGCACTGCAGAGTGCCGCGGAGCTTATTGACGACGAGCGTGGCGAGAGCTTCGCCTTCGACGTCTTCGGCAATAATCAGCAGCGGCTTGCCCATCTTGGCAATCTGCTCGAGCAGGGGAAGCAGGTCCTTCATCGAGGAGATTTTCTTTTCGTGGATCAGGATGCGGACATCTTCGAGGGAGCATTCCATGCGTTCGGGGTCGGTGACGAAGTAGGGGGAGAGGTAGCCGCGGTCGAACTGCATACCTTCGACTACTTCGAGCGTCGTTTCCATGGTCTTGGACTCTTCCACGGTGATGACGCCGTCCTTGCCGACCTTCTTCATTGCTTCGGCGATGATGCTGCCGATTTGCTTGTCGTTATTGGCGCTGATGGTGCCGACTTGGGCGATCATGTCGCCCTTGACGTCCTTGTGCAGCTTCTTGACTTCCTCGACGGCAACTTCGACGGCCTTTTCGATGCCGCGCTTTAGAGCCGTGGGGCTGGCGCCGGCCGCGACAGCCTTCACGCCTTCGCGGAAGATCGCTTGAGCCAGCACGGTTGCAGTGGTGGTGCCGTCGCCCGCGACGTCGGAAGTCTTGGAAGCGACTTCACGAACCATCTGAGCGCCCATATTTTCGAGCGGATCCTGCAGCTCGATTTCCTTGGCCACGGTGACGCCGTCCTTGGTGATGATCGGCGAACCGAACTTCTTTTCGATGACCGCGTTGCGGCCCTTGGGGCCGAGCGTGATCTTGACCGCGTCGGCGAGTTGATTGACGCCGCGGAGGATCGCCTGGCGAGAATTTTCACCAGTTACGATTTGTTTTGCCATGATTGTCTATCTCCTCTTTCGATTCTCTTGGATTGTTGGTCCGGCAGCTAGGCCCCGATTGCGGCGGGGCTTGCGCTGACGGGGAAGTTACTTTTTGCCGCCGGCTGCTTTGGCGGTGGGGCCGATCTTGGCGAGGATTTCGTCTTCTTTCAGGATCATGTATTCCTCGTCGTCAATCTTGATGTCGTTGCCGGAATACTTGCCGAACAGGATGCGGTCTCCGGGCTTAACGTCGAGCGGGATCAATTCACCCTTCTCGCGGCGTCCACTGCCCACGGCGATCACTTCACCCTCTTGGGGTTTCTCTTTAGCCGAGTCGGGGATGATGATGCCACCCTTCACGGATTCCTTTTCTTCCAGGCGCCGCACTAGCACACGGTCGTGCAGGGGCGTGATATTGACAGCCATTGTGCAATTCCTCCGATTGTGTGGTGAGTCTTGCGCGCGAGGAGATTCAAGGGTCGGGAGACCGATTAGCACTCCCTGCGTGCGAGTGCTAATTTAGCATGGCTGGGATGGCTGTCAAGGGAAAACCATGACAATTCGACGCTCACATTTTGCGTATTTCAGTGTACATATAATATGTTTGTTTTGTGCGCATTACACGTTGTCGTCTTTTTCCGACACTTGTAGATTGAGTTGTGTGGGGCGCGGGACTAGAATCCATCGCGCGAGGGAGTTGGGTGAGTTTGCTTTTTTACGCGCGGCTGATTGGATTGACTGCTGGGACGCTGGTCTATCTTTTTCTAATCGCGCTGATACTGGGGCACCGGCGGCCTCGGTTTTTTGAGCGCCTGCTTTTCTTTTTGACGCTGTCGCTGTTCCTGACGTACGCGTCGAGACTACTCGAGGTTAACGCAAAAATCGCGTACGGCACCCCGCCCGCTGCAACTCAGTTTGTTTATTCGATCTTGAGCGACCTCGGAATGGGTTTTCTGCCGGCTCTTCTCGTACACATTCACTTTGCATACGTTCGATCCATCCAGCGGCGGGCGATATCGCGATGGTATGGCGCCATGGTGTGGGTCTTCTACGCGTTCCCAATTCTTGAAGTTGCCAGCAGGATGATTGTTGTTCGCGACTACCTTCGATACGTAAGCGTTTCCGGGGTTATGTCGTGGCTCGCTACGTGGAGCGAAAGCGATTTGGTTTTCGCGGTACTTATATGTGCTCTGGTTGAGATTGGGATCGCAAAGTCCTCGATTGAGAGGGTCGAGCGTCGTTTCTTCGTGTGGCTCGGCGGAATTTCGGTGCTGGCATTCATTCTGCTCGCATTGCGGGAGGGCGTCGCGTCGATCCCGCCGCTGACCGGCGACGGCACCGCGACGGCCTTGATCTGCTGCGGAATCCTGCCGGGTGTGCTGCTAATTTATTTCGCGCTGCGGCACAATTTTTTGGAGTATGGGGCGCAGCGGAATTTGGTTTATGCGCTTTCGGCTACTTTTTTGGCGCTGCTTTATTTGGCTTTGGTGCGGCGGGTGGGGACTTGGCTGGAGCCGGTGTTGCCGCCGGAGGCTACAGCTAGTTTTCTGTTGTTCGTGCTGATTTTTTTGTTTGAGCCGCTGGAACGGGTGATCGGGCCGGTACTGCATCGCGGGATGCGGGAGCGGATGAGTCGAGTGCAGCGGCTGAGCGTGGAGTTGCAGCAGGAGTCGCGGCATGGCAGCGTTTCGCATTTGGTTGCGGAGGCGGAGCGGAGGATTCGCGAGGAATTTGGTTTGGCGGCGGTGCGGCTTGCTGTGCCGCGCGATCCAGCGCTTGCGGCTTTGGAATCGCCTGGCGGGTTGGGGCATGTGGCGCAGATTCGATTGATGAAGGATGGGCAGGAAGTAGGGTTGCTGGAGGCGGCTTCGACTGGGTCATATTTGACTGGGGAGACTACGGCCGCTTTGGAATTTTTGGCTGAGCAATTGCCGGGGATGTTGGATCTGGCGCGGTTGATCGAGGATAAATTGCGTTTGGAGCGCGAATTGGCGGACCGGGAGAGGATGGCGTCATTGGGGCAGATGGCGGCAAACGTGTCGCACAATCTGCGGAATCCTTTGAGTTCGATGAAAACGGTGCTGCAGGTGCAGCTGGAGAATCCGGAGTTGCCGCTGGATGTGCGGCGGGATTGTGCTTTGGTGGTGAATGAAATTGATCGCATGAGCGCGAAATTGACGCAGCTCTTGCGTTATGCGAAGCCTTCGACGAATGGACAGCGAGTGGCTGCGGTAGCTTTGGCGAATCAGACGGCGGTGCTTTTTCGTCATGATGCGGAGCAGCGCAATGTGCGGCTGGAGTTCGAGCGGCCGACCGTGGAGATTTTTGCGGTGGCTTCTGAGGATGGATTGAGCGAGGTGCTTTCGAATCTGATTGTGAATGCGTTGGAAGCGCAGCCGGAGGGCGGGCGCGTGCGGGTGAGCCTGGCGCGGACGGATGGGCGGCTGGAAATTATTGTGGATGACGATGGGCCGGGAATTTCCCCGGAATTGCGGGCGAAGATCTTTCAGCCTTATTTTACTACGAAGGCGACGGGGACGGGGTTGGGGCTTTCGATTGTGGCTCGGCGCATAGATGAAATGGGCGGGACGATGGCGTACGAGAGTCCTTTGCGAGGTGGGCAGGGGACGCGGTTTCGGTTGACTTTGCCGCTGGCGGAGGGAGAAGGCGCTTGAGGATTCCGCTGGCGCGAGGACGGATCGAGATTGCTTGGGCTGAGATCGCAAAGGCTCGGCGAAACGGCCGCCGAGAGAAGCGGCGCTGCGCGCCGGTTTTTTTATGTCGCGGCTAAAGCCGCGACCCACAAGGATTTCTTGGTCGGCGAGTGAGTAGATGGCGAAGAGCGGATCGAAAAGGAAAATGAATTGATGCGGACGATATTGGTGGTGGATGACGAGGCGGCGGCGCGGTATGGGGTACGGCGGGCGCTGGAGAGCAAGTACAAGATTTTGGAAGCTGGGTCGGCTGGGGCGGCGCGCGACTTGGCGGCTGCGGAGAAGCCGGATTTGATTCTGTTGGATTTGGTGATGCCGGGGGAGGATGGGATTTCGTTTTTGGCTTGGTTGCGCGCGCAGGGGCGGGAGACGCCGGTGATTGTGGTTTCGGCGCTGGATACGGCGAAGACGGCTGTGGAAGCTTTGCGGACTGGGGCGGCCGATTACATTGTGAAGGGATACGACATCGAAGAGTTGCGCAAGCGTGTGGGGAATGCTTTGCAACTCGCGGAACTGGCGGCGGAAAATTCGCGGTTGCGGCGGGAATTGGTGGCGGATGGGGAGTTCGGGCGATTGCTGGGTGCTGCGCCGGCGATGCGGCGGATGTTTGAGATGGCGGAACGCGTGGCGGCTACTGATGCGACGGTTTTAATTCTGGGCGAGAGCGGCACGGGGAAGGATTTGCTCGCGCAGGAAATTCACGAGCGATCGCAGCGCGCCGGTGACGCATTTGTGGCGGTGAATTGCGCGGCGCTGCCGGAAAATTTGATCGAGTCGGAGCTATTTGGGTATGAGCGCGGCGCGTTTACAGGGGCGGCGCAGCAGCGCAAGGGGAAATTCGAATTGGCTTCCGGCGGCACGATTTTTCTGGATGAAATCGGGGACATGAATCCAGTGACGCAGGCGAAGGTGCTGCGTGCGCTGGAAAATCGCAAAATCGAGCGGCTCGGCGGGACGCATTCGATTGATGTGGACGTGCGGGTGATCAGCGCGACGCATCGGGATTTGCAGGCAGAGATTGCGGCGGGGCGATTTCGCGAGGATTTGTATTACCGGTTGCGGGTGGTGACTTTAGAGCTGCCTGCTTTGCGGGAGCACAAGGAAGATATCCCCTTGCTTGCGGATGCGTTTTTGAACCAACTGGGGGCGCGGCACAATCGTGGGGCGCGCTTGCGTCACGAGGCCTTGGATTTGCTGCGGGCGTACGATTGGCCGGGGAATGTGCGGGAATTGCGCAATGCTTTGGAGCGGAGCTTGGTTTTGTGCGGGGGCGATGAGATTCGGGCCGCGGATTTGCCTGCGGAAATTCGAGAGTATGCTGTGCCCGTCGTTGCTGCTGCGCCTGCGGATGGCGCCGGCGTGGCGCCCGCGGGTTCCGATAGCGATAAATTTTTGGCGGAAAGCGATTTTCGCGAGGCGAAGCGGCAGTTTGAGATTGTGTATTTGAAACGGAAGCTCGAGCAGCACCGCTGGAATGTGTCGCAGACGGCGGCGGAGGTGGGTTTGCACCGGCAGAGTTTGCAGGAGAAATTGCGGGAGCTGGGGATTCAGAGGCCGGGGAAGTGAAGCGAGGAGGAGAGGAACAGCCGAGTTAGCGGATTTCGAGAAAAGCAGATCCCTCGCTGCGCTCGGGATGACATCGCTAACGCTTCGCGATCAAATCGCAAACGATCAATGAGCTTTGTCGCACAAATTGCGGGATTTGTTTTGAGTGGCGGGGAAAGTTCGCGCATGGGGGTGGACAAGGGGCTTTTGGAGATTGATGGGGTGGCGGTGATTTTGCGGACGGCGCGGTTGGTTGAAATGGTGGCGGGGCCGGCGTGCGTCGTGGGCGGGGTGGAAATGTATCGGGGGTCGGGATTACGGGCGATTGCGGATGATTGGCCTGGGGCGGGACCGTTGGGCGGGATCGTTACGGCCTTGCGAGCGTCGGAGGCGGAGTGGAATTTGATTGTGGCTTGCGATTTGCCGTATCTCACGCGGTTGTGGCTAGAATTTTTGGTGGAGCGGGCGCGTGCGAGTGCTGCGGATGCAGTGGTGCCGATAAATGTGCGCGGGGCGGAGCCGCTTTGCGCGATGTACCGGACGCGTTGCGAGGCTGCGCTTCGCGCAGCGCTGGACGAGGGGACGCGGAAAGTTACCGACGGCTTGACGCGGGTTCGCGTGGAATATCTGGAACCGGCGGAATGGAAATGCTTTGATTCCGAGGGGTTGCTATTCAAGAATATGAACACGCCCGCAGATTACGAGGAAGCGAAAACGAGGCTGGCGATGCGCGCCCAACCATGAGTGGCCACTACTTTGAATTCAAAAACGTCTCAAAATCGTTCGACGAGAACGATGTGCTGAAGGACGTGAGCTTTTACGTGGAACAGGGCGAGACGGCGGTGATCATGGGGCGCAGCGGCGTGGGGAAGTCGGTGTCGTTGAAATTATTGCTGGGATTTTTGCAGCCGGACGCGGGGCAAATCATCGTGGCGGGGAAGGATGTGACGGGTTGGAGCGAGGAGCAATTTTCGCAGATACGGCGGCGAGTGACGATGGTGTTTCAGTCGGGCGCGCTATTCGATTCGCTGACGGTCGCGGAAAACGTGGCGTTTCCTTTGGAGACGCGCGGCGAGGGCGAAGACCCTGAAAAGATTGATGCGACGGTGCAGAGGCTTCTTGATGACCTGGAGCTTCGCGAGTTTGCCGAACGCTTGCCTTCGGATTTGAGCACGGGAGTGAAGCGCGCGGTGGCCATTGCGCGAGCGCTGGCGGAAGAGCCGGACGCGATTTTGTACGACGAGCCGACGACCATGGTGGACCCTTTGATGGCCGCGCATATGAGCGACTTGATCGCGAAATTGAAAGCCAAACTGCATAAGACTTCGATTGTGGTGACGCACGACACTCATCTGGCGAAAAAGCTGGCCGACCGAATTATTTTTCTGCAAGAAGGCCGGCTGGGATTTTTCGGGACTTGGCAAGAACTGGAAAATTCCCGCGAACCGTTCCTGCAAAATTTTCTCGCACAGGATGAATTGATTCCCGCGCTGGATGCCACTGCGTGAGCACTGCCCCTTCGACCAATCCAAAAGATCAGCTGCGGCGAGTGATGGGTTTTTGGGATTTGCTGCTGTTCAATATTGCGGCGGTCCTGGGACCGCGGTGGATCGCGGCGGCAGGCCACAACGGAACTTCCTCGATTTCGTTGTGGGCGCTATCGGCTGTGGGATTTTTCGTTCCGACGGCGCTGGTAATTGTGGAGCTGACTTCGCGTTTTCCGGAGGAAGGTGGATTGTACGCGTGGTCGAAGGAAGCTTTCGGAGATTTTCACGGATTCATCGCCGGTTGGACGTATTGGATTTACACGATTTTTTATTTTCCGGCTTTGCTGCTGGCTAGCGCGGCGATGAGCGCCTACGTGATCGGGCCGCGCGGCGCAGCGTTGGCGCAAGATCGCGGTTTTCTGCTGGCGGGATCGTTTGTACTGCTGGCTGTGGCGGTGGGATTGAATTTGATCGGATTGAATATCGGAAAGTGGCTGCAGAACGCGGGAGGAGTCTCGACTTATTTGCCTTTATTGATTCTGACAGTGGTGGCGGTGATTTTGTGGCGCGCACACGGCGCGGTCACGCATTTCACTTGGCCGAACATGATGCCGACCTGGGATTGGGGCACGGTGAACTTCTGGCCGCAAATCGCGTTCGCGTTCACGGGGTTGGAAATCGCGTCCATGATGAGCGAAGAGGTGCGCGATCCACGGCGGGTATTTCCGCGCGCGATTTTCGCGTCCGGAGCGCTGATTGCGGTGATTTACATCGTGGGGACTTTTGCGGTGCTTTCGCTGGTGCCCGCGGAGCAGGTGGATCCGAAGAGCGGCGTGTTTCAAGCGATCACGATGGGTTCGACGATGCTGCGGGTGGGATTTTTGGGAGTGCTGGCGGCGCTGCTGGTTTCGGTGGGGAATGCGGGCGGAGTGGGCAGCACGGTGGCGGGAGTTTCGCGGGTGCCGTTCGTGGTGGGGATTGATCGCTATTTGCCGGCGGCGTTTGCCAGGATTCATCCGCGATGGAAGACGCCGCACGTGGCGATTCTGGTGCAGGCGGGAATTTCCGCGGCGATTCTGTTGTTGAGCCAAATCAACGAGACGGCAAACAGCGCCTATCAGATTCTGGTGGACGCGACGACGATCGTTTATTTTATTTCGCTGATTTATATGTATGCGGCGGCGATTAAATTGGCTTACCGGAAAGATCGCGGGGCGAATGCGAATGCGGTTTTGATTCCGGGCGGCACGGTGGGTGTGTGGATTGCGGGTTTGTTGGGGATTGTGGTGGTGACGGGAGGGATTGCGCTGTCGTTGATTCCGCCGGCTGAGTCAGTAGATAAATTCATGTTCGTTGAGAAATTGGTGGTGGCGACGGCGCTGTCGGTTTTGCTGGGATTGATTTTGTATTATCGCGGGGTGCGGGCGAAGGCGCGGGAAGCGGCTGAGTAGTTTTCGTCCGGATTCAGTGCACCGAGCGGTTTTGGTGCGTGGCTTTTGTGGATAGGGAGAAGCGAGGTTCGATTTCGTTTTTTGCGGGGCTTGATTCGGTTACGCGGGCGGCTACGTATTCTCCCAGCGATGGGCCATGCTTGAAGCCGTGGCCTGAGCCACCGCCTGCCAGCCAGACGTTGTCATACTCCGGGTAGCGATCGATGAGGAAATCTCCGTTCGAGGTGTTTTCGTATTGGCAGATGCGCGTTTCGACGATGGGGGCGTTTTTCAGAGCGGGGAAGCGGCGGGCTACGAAATTTCGCGCGGCTTCGAGGGCTTCCGGGGTGGCTACGCGGGATTGCGTGTCGGGGTCCACGCGGGGGCCGTGGCGATCGTCGGCGACTTTGAAGCCGCGGGATTCGATGTCGGGCATGCCGTAAAATTCGTCTTTCAGGTAAAGCCAGGTTGGCAGCGCGGGTTGCGTGAAATTCAGTTCGCCGGGTGGGATGCCGAAGAAGAAAATTTCCTGGCGCGAGGGGAAGATGCGTCTGGCGAGAACTTCCGGGAAAAGTTTTCCTAGCCAGGGCCCGCAGGCGAAGACGTAAGTGCCGGCGGAGATCGTTTCTCCAGTCGCTGTTTTTAGGTCCGCGATTTTTCTGCCTGTTGAGTTGGTTGGAGCGAGGATGGCGGCGTTACGATATGCTACGCCGATTTTTTTTGCTTGCTCGACTACGGTTTGCACGGCACGGCGCGCTAGCAAGACACCGCTTTCGGGTTCGAAGATGCCCCAGGCGTCTTCGTCGAAGGCGATTTGCGGGTAGTGTTTGCGGAGGCCTGGGAGCGAGAGACGTTCGTGCGGTACTTTGTGATCTTGCAGGGCGGCTAGCGTGTCTTTGGCGTATTGATATTGATCGTGGGCGATCCAGAGGACGCCGGTTTTTTGGAATAGCTCGGGGCGGTTGGCTTCGGCGAAGATTTGTTTCCAGAGGGGCAGGGCGCGGAGGGACCAGCGGGTGTAGATGTCGTCCGAGCCATAGCCCATGCGGATGATGCGGGATTCGCCGCCGGAACTGGCGCGGGAGTTGGCGGGGCCGTAGGCGTCGAGGAGCGTGACTTGGTGGCCGGATTTTTGCAGGAAGTAGGCAGTCCAGACACCGAAGACGCCGGCGCCGATTATTGCGATGTCGGGGGAGTTGGGCTTAGGCATTTGCGTGTTAGAGAGTTCGCGGCGCGCATTCAATCGAAGAGAGATCCCTCGCTGCGCTCGGGATGACATCGAAAACCTTCTTGTTGTCTGAACCTCGATAATTCGTTACGGCATACCTTCAGAGCCGGCGGGACGCCGGCGCTACTCTTCTTGCTGGCATTAAAAGCCTTCCTCTACTAGGTGCTTCACCGTTAGGTGCGACGCGGCCGGGGACTTTTCGTTGTGCATCAGGCTCTCTACATATTTCGCCAGGATGTCGGTTTCGAGATTTACTGCGTCGTTCGGTGACATGCCTTGGACATTCGTGTGCTGGTAGGTGAATGGGATGATGGCGATATCGGCGATGCCCTCGTGCCAGCGGGCTACTGTGAGGCTGATGCCGTCGATGGCGATGGAGCCTTTTTCGGCTACGTAGCGGCGGAGATCTTCGGGGACGCGGACGGAGAGCCACCAGTTGTCGCCTTCGGGGATTAGGCGCGTGACGCGGCCGATGCCGTCTACGTGGCCTTGCATGAAGTGGCCGCCGAGGCGGGCCCTGGCGGATAGCGGGCGTTCGAGATTGACTAGGTTGCCCGATTTCTTTTCGCCGAAGTTGGTGCGGCGGAGAGTTTCGCCAGAGAGATCGGCGGCGAAATGCGATGAGTCGAACTCGACGACCGTCAGGCAGCAGCCATTGACGGAGATGCTATCGCCGAGTTTGGTTTCGCGCGCGATTTCGGATTCGGCGATTGGCGCGGAGTCGCTAAACCTGACGCGCAGCCGGCTGCCGTCTTGCGAGTGCTCCAGCGATTCAATTTTTCCGACTTGTTCGGTGATGCCCGTAAACATCGTGAAAGTATCCTTCGACGACGAAATCGGCGCCGTATTCGGTTAGGCGCAAATTCTTGAGGGCCGGCGATTTTGGAAACCAATTTGACGGGATGCGCGCCATCGGCACGCCGCCGGTGCCCATGATTTTGGGAGCATAGAAGAGAATCATTTTGTCCACAATGCCGGCCTCGAGCGCTGCGCCGTTGAGTTCGGCGCCGGCTTCTAGCAGGACGTTTAATATTTCGCATTTGCCTAGTTCGCGGATTACGGATTGCAGATCCACGCGGCCGCGGCGGGCTGGAACGCGGAAAACTTCGACGCCGGCGCGCTGGAGGGCGCGGGCTTTCGGCGAGGTGGCCGATTGCGCGGTGAAAATTACGACGTCGTTCCGCGCGGATTTCACGATTTTAGAGCGCAGCGGCGTGCGCAGGCGCGAATCCACGATAGCGCGGAGGAGTTTGCGGCGGCGCGGTTCGCCGGCGCGATCGGTGAGGCGCGGATCATCGGCGAGGATCGTGCCGATGCCGGTGAGGATTGCGTCGGCTTCGTGACGCAAATGTTGGACGGCGTAGCGCGATTGCTCGCTGGAGATCTGAGTTGCGCTCCCGGGTTTTTGCGCAATCTGGCCGTCGAGGGTGAGCGCGGTTTTCAGAGTGACGAGCGGGCGCCTGGTTTGAATCCACCGCGCGAAATCTTCGTTGTAACGGTGGGCGAAATTTTCCAGAACGCCCGAGCGCACCGCGATCCCCGCGCGCTGTAGAGCGGCGAGGCCTTTGCCGGAGACGGCGGGATTGGGATCGCGCATCGCGGCTACGACTCGTTTGACGCCTGCGGCGATGATGGCTTTGGTGCAAGGGCCGGTGCGGCCGGTGGTGCAGCAGGGCTCGAGGGTGACGTAGAGAGTGGCGCCGCGGGCTTTCTTTCCGGCTTTATTCAGGGCTACGATTTCAGCGTGATCGCGGCGGTCGTAGGCGTGGAAGCCTTCGCCGATGACGCGGTCGTTTTTTACTAAGGCCGCGCCGACGATTGGATTTGGATGCGCTAGCGCGACACCTTGGATCGCTAGGTCGAGGGCGCGGGACATCCATTTTTCGTCGGTGGCGTTTAGGTTCATATTGTGAATTTTTGCGGTGCGTACAACAAGGCTGGCGCCCTAAAGGGCGCCGCTACAAATTCAAATTCGGTCGCTGCAATGGTGCCGCTGTAAATGCAAAGCCAAGAGCCGGCGAGACGCCGGCGCTACGAAGGCTGCGCCTAATCAAACAGCGAGTTGACGTAGGTTTGGGCATCGAATGGGACCAAGTCGTCGATTTTTTCGCCTGTGCCTACGAAACGGATCGGTAGGTTCAGTTCGCGGGCTATGGCTACTACGATGCCGCCTTTTGCGGTGCCATCGAGTTTCGTCAAGACGATGCCGGTTACGCCGGCGTGGCTCCAGAATTCGCGGGCTTGATTGAGGCCGTTCTGGCCGGTGGTGGCGTCGAGGACTAGCAGCACGTCGTGGGGGGCGCCGGGAATTACTTTGGCGGCGGTGCGTTTCATTTTGTCGAGCTCGGCCATGAGATTGGATTTGGTGTGGAGGCGGCCGGCGGTGTCCACGATGACGACATCGGCGTTGCGCGCGCGGGCGGCGGTTAGCGCGTCGAAAACTACGGCGGAGGGATCGGCGCCGGGTTTTTGTTTGATGAGTTCGACGCTCGAGCGCCGGGCCCAGACTTCGAGTTGTTCGATGGCGGCCGCGCGGAACGTGTCTGCGGCGCAGAGGACTACTGTGGCGCCTTCTTTTTTGAGGCGGTTGGTGAGCTTGCCGATGGTGGTGGTTTTGCCGGTGCCGTTGACGCCGACGACGAAGAGGACGCGCGGATCTTTGTCGGGTTTCCCATCGGAATTGGAATTGCCGTTTGCGGCGGGGGCGACGAGGATCTTCAGGATTTGATTTTTCAGTTCGCGTTTGAGCGAGCCGGGTTCGGTGAGTTTGTGTTCGTTCACTTGCTGGCGGAGAGCAACCAGGACTTCTTTGGTGGTGCGGACGCCGAGATCGGCGCTGAGGAGAGCGGATTCGAGTTGCTTGAGCAGCTCGGGATCTACCGGGCGGTCGCCGGTGAGGAGTTGTTCGACGCGCGCGGAAAGCTCAGTGCGAGTTTTGCTGACGGAATCTTTCAGCCGTTCGAGGAGCGTGGGTTCGGGTGGTCCGAAGAGCGAGATCATGATTTGCCGCTGTGGTGCGCGGAGCGTTTCATTGTAGCAAAGAGGCTGTGATTGGTGAAAAAGGCAGTGGCTAGTGACGAGTGATGAGCGGATAGAAACTAGACTTCAACCAGCGTGGCGGTTAGGCGGAGGCGGCCTGCGGCTATGGCGGCTTCCAGGGATTTGACTACCTGCGGATCGAATTTGACTATTGCGAGAGAGCGGATGCGTTCGACGGCGAATTGCAGGTCCATGGCGGATTGGTAGGGACGATTGGTGGTGATGGCGTCGAAGGTGTCGGCTACGGCGATGATGCGAGCCATCATGGGGATTTGATCGCCGACGAGGCCGTAGGGGTAGCCGGCGCCGTCCATGCGCTCGTGGTGCAGTTCGATCCCGGGCAGCATGTCTTTCAGCTGAGCGACTGGGCGCATGATATTGGCGCCCTTGGTGGGGTGCTGCTTCATGAGGTCGAATTCTTCGTCGGTGAGCTTGCCTGGCTTTTTCAGGACGCGATCGTCCACGCCGATTTTGCCGACGTCGTGCAATAGCGCGGAAATGCGCAGGCGATCGAGCTCTTCGGTGTCCAGGCCCATGTACTCGCCGATGATGATGGAATATTTGGCGACGCGGCCTGAGTGACCACGGGTGTAGGGATCCTTTTCGTCAATGGCTGCGGCGAGCATGCGGATGGAACCGAGGAACAGCTCGCGATTTTCGGCGGCGGCTTGCTTGAGGCGTTCGATGTATTGCTCGATGTCGCCCGCCATCTTGTTGAAAGTTTCGGCGAGTTCGCTGATTTCGGCGGCGCCTTCGACCTGGACGCGTTCGTGAAATTCGGCGCGGCTGATGGCGCGGACGGATCGGACGAGGCCGCGGATAGGGCGAGTGATTCCGAGAGCGAAAAGATATCCGAACAATAGCGCGACGAGCGTGACGCCGACGACGAAGCTGAGCGCCTGGGCGGTGAGTTCGTTGACGCCGGCGTCAATGCGCGCTTCGTCGAGGCTGCGCTGGGCGATGACTGTCCAGCCCAGCTCTGGAATCGTGCTGTAGGTCCCGATCATTTCGACGGAGCCCTTATTCTTGTCCGGCTCGAAGAAGTGCATCGTTTCGGTGGCGCGCAATTCCTGGGGCAGCTCTTTCAGGTGGCGCACGATGGAGGAAGTGGAAGTGACGTCGCGGCCGGGGACCATGTCGGTCGTGTCCGGGTACGCGACGATGTGGCCGTGACTATCTACGATGTACACGACCCGCTCGCGGACGCTGGCGTCGCGGAGGCGCGCGAGCAAACGGTCGGTGGAGACGACGGCGGCGAGCATGCCGGTGAATTGGCCGTCAGACGAAAGCGGAACGGAAACGACGAGGGCCGGGCGATTGTCCTTGCCAAGGCCGAAGGCTTCGCTGACGAAAGGCAGGCCCTGAATGCTGGCGGTGAAAGCGCGTTTGAGCGCCCCGCCGACGAAGGGATCGGGATCGGCGTTGAAGCTGCCGGCGGATTGTCCCTTGGCTTGTTTATTGACAGCGGTGACGTAAAGGATGTTCGGATTATTTTCGACGAAGCTTTGCAGGAGGCGCGCTAGTTGCGGAGCGTGGTTGGGGTCGTCCACGTTGTCTATCCAACCGGTGAGCGCGAGAACCTGGCGTTGGCTTAACAGTTGTTCGCGAAGATTCTGTTCGAACTGCAGGGTTTCGCTGGCGAGCGAACGAGTGATTTCGGATTGCTGGACGCGCTCGGTATCTTGCAGTTTTTCTTCGCTGAGACGCAGCACCTGTCGATGGTAGAGCCAGAGCGGCGTGATGCTGACGACCAATAGGGCGCCCAGCACAATCCAGAGGATGCGCAGCCGGCGGGTAGTCAGCTGTGTGAGGGCTTTTGTGGGCATGGGAATCCCGTCAATAAAATGCTAGCGAAGAGTGCGAGGCGAAACAACGGAACGAAAGTACTGGGGTTAGCTGATAAGCCACACAGGGACGGGCACTTAATGAAGGGGCTAGGAGCGATTTTTTGAGTGCTCAGTGGGACGGAACGGGGCGACGCTGAACGAATGGCAATGGCTATTCGTCTTTGTTTCGCGGGGCGCCGAGGCGAGGTTCTTCGCCCGAGATGAGGCGCTCGATATTGGCGCGATGCTTGCAGATGACCAGCACGACGATGGCGAGCGTGCCGAAGGTGACGGTTTCGGGAGGCGCGTGGCCCGGTGCGTAGAGCAGGTAGATGAAGAGCGGGAGCGCGGCGGCGGCCGAGATGGAGCCGAGCGATGAATAGCGCCAAAAAATTACTACGAGCAGCCACAGAGCGATTCCTGCGACGACCGCTTGCCAGCAGATCGGAATGAAAACGCCGAGGCCGGTGGCAACTCCTTTGCCGCCGTGGAAACCGAGCCATATCGGGTACATGTGTCCGACGACGGCGCAGACAGCGGCGATGGTCATCCAGTGGATGTTCTCGCCCGTAATGCGGCCGGCGAGCCAGACGGCCAGGTAGCCTTTTCCGGCGTCGAGCGCGAGGGTGAGGACGCCGGGAATTTTCCCAGCGTTGCGCGTGACGTTGGCGGCACCGATATTGCCGCTGCCGATTTCGCGGATATCCGGACCGCCGAAGGCTTTGACAATGAGCAGGCCGAAGGGGATCGAGCCGAGCGGGTAGGCGACGATCGGAATTAGCCAGGCTGGGTTCACGCGGCACCTTCGACGAACGAGTAGCTGGCTAGCTTTTTATATTCGGCGCCGGAACGTTTCAGGACGCTTTCGAACAAATGAAATTCGGATTCGCGCGCCGAGCCGAAATCATACGACTTCAAGGCATCGGCTGCACGAACGAGATTTTCGATGCCTTTGGTCGAATTGATGCGCGCGAGGGTGAGATGAGGGACGAAGGCGCGGGATTCGCGCGGAAAGCCCAGCGGCTCGAGCGTTTGTTCGATGGCAGCGGCAATTTCGAAGAGATTTGCGGAGGCTGCGACGCCCGCCCAGATGACACGCGGTTTGAATTCGTCGGGGAAAAAACCTAGAGCGCAAAAATGCAGGTCGAGAGGCTGCGCGGAGCGGATTCTGCCGAGCGCGGCACGAATGGCGTCGAGTTTTTCGCCAGCGATATTGCCGATAAATTTCAACGTGAGGTGCATGGATTCAGGGCGAACCCAGCGGGCGGAGCGGGATTTGGGTTTGAGTTGCGCGATCAATTCGTCGAGGGCGCGGCGAACCGCGTCGGGCAGATCGAGTGCGATGAAAAGGCGCATGTATTTACGCTCGGCTTGGCGCTGGAAAAAGAAAATAACGGCGTACTGCATCGAGGGCCGCTTGTGCGGCGTATTGGCGGATGCGCTCGCGGTCGCCGGGGAAGCGATAGGCGCGTTCGCGCGGGCCGTGCTCGTCGGCGAGGCCGATGTGCACCAGGCCGACGGGTTTCTCGGGAGTTCCGCCGCCGGGGCCGGCGATGCCGGTGACACCGACGCCAATGGTTGCGCCCGTGCGTTTGCGGATGCCGTCGGCGAGCGAGAGTGCCACTTCGGAGCTGACCGCGCCTTTGGCTTCGATCAGCGCTTGCGGAACGCTGACGAGGGAAGTTTTTAGTTCGTTGCTGTAGCAGATTACGCCGCCAAGAAAATAGGAAGAGCTGCCGGGAACGTTGGTGAGGCGTTCGGCGAGCATGCCGCCGGTGCAGCTCTCGGCGACGGCGACGGTGGCGTGATTTTCGGTGAGGACGCGCGCGACGACTTCTTCAAGGGCTTCGCCGCTGGTGGAATAGAGATGATCGCCGAGAGCGAGAGACATGCGCTGGGTGATTTCGTCGAGAAGTTTTTCGGCCTTGGCAGGTTCGCGCGACCAGGTGCGCGGATGGAGTTGCGTACCGGTTGGCGAGGCGAGAATGGTGGTTTCCGTATCGGGATAGAGCTGGTAGAGCGGGCGGACGCGCGTTTCGACATCGGATTCGCCGAGGCCGGTGACGCGCAGATCGCGGGTGAACAGGCGCTCGTCGTGACCCATTTTGGCGAGGCGCGGAGCGACTTCGGATTCGAACATGGATTTGAGTTCGCTGGGCACGCCGGGAAGAAGGACGAGGATGTGTCCATTGGCTTCGAGCCAGAGACCCGGCGCGGTGCCGCGCGGATTCTGGAGAACCGTGGCGCCTTCGGGGACCATGGCCTGGCGGACGTTGATTTCGGGCATGGTGCGCGCGAAGCGGCGGAAGCGTTCCTGGATGCCGCGGAGGATTTCTTCGTCGCGGCGAAGTTTGCGGCCGAGGAGGTCGGCGATCGTTTCGCGGGTGCGGTCATCGTCGGTGGGGCCGAGGCCGCCGGAGGAAATGATCAAGTCGGCGCGGTCGAGAGCGTGGCGAAAGGTGGAGTGCAGTTCGGCGGGCGAGTCGCCGACGACGGACTTGTGGGTCACACGAACGCCGAGGCGATTGAGTTCACCAGTAAGCCAAAGGGAATTCGTGTCCAGGCGATAGGGAGTAAGAAGTTCGGAACCGACAGCTATGATCTCCGCATTCATCTAGAAATGTTGTACTCGATGAACAGCGGGGTGCGCAAGTCGGGCACGACGACGCGGTTGGCTGCGACGCAGCCGGACTGGTTGCGAACGCTTCGCCGGTTGAGCGTCTGCTTACGCCTGAACTGCGGCCGGCGCGGCGGCGGAAGCTGACGCGGCGGATGCGGCTGTGTCGGCGCGGAGAACCAGGACGGAACATCCGGCGGTGCGGACGAGTTTGTCGGTGACTGAGCCGAAGGCGAGGCGGCGCCATCCGGTGAGGCCGTGAGTGGCAATGACGATCAGGTCGGCTTTTTCGCTTTCGGCGACGCGGATGATTTCCATAGCGGGATCGTTGCTTAGGCTGACGCTGCTGCGCGCGTTTATGCCTTGCTGTTGCAACTTGGCCGCGATGTCTGCCAGGCGCGTCTTGGCGCTTTCGATCAATTGGTTTTCGTATTCGCCCTCGGTGAAAATGCTGGCGTGGCCTTCGAGCTTGGGGATTACCGGGACAACATGGACCAGTACAAGCTCCGAGCCATAACGCTTGGCGATGTCTTGCGCCACTTGCAGGGCCTGCAGCGAGAAATCGCTAAAATCTATCGGGGAGAGGATTACTTTGGCTGAAAACATGGCTGCGCGTCCTTTGCGGCTGTTTTGTGGCGCTTTCGAGAGGAGACTCTATGACATTGGGGCGGTTGCTGGCGTGTGAACGGAGTGTTGCTGGGGCGTGAAACCGCTTGGGGCTGGCGAGTCGACGGATTTTGTCTAGATAAGCGGATTCGAGGCGCTGGAGAGCGAATAGGCGCAGACGTGGGTGCTGTGGCATTGGGGCTTTCAAGCGGCATGGCGTGTGGCGTCAGAGCGATGGCGCCCTGCCGTGCGCCGCTACAAATTCAACCGCGGGTTTTCGGTTGTTGTTAGTGCTGGGGCTGGCCACAATGGCCGCATAAAGTGATGTATCGCGACGAATCGAAGATTGACTGAACGAGCGGCGGATAGGAGGCACACACTTGGCTGACGAAACCGGAGGCGATTCAAACGGGACTTTACAATCTCGGCGCGTGGACGAAGCCGGTCCGGGACCGGGACAGGCGACGGAGCGAGACGCCCGCAGGCGGTGGACGAGCGCCGACCGAAAACGACTGCTGCTGTGGGTGGGCATCGGAATCATTCTGCCGGGAATTCTCGTTTACGCGACTGGCTTGGCGCATAAAGCAACTAGCGGCGCGTTCAGCATAAGAAGTGAATTGCCGCTCAAAGCAATCATGGCGTTTTTTGTGGCGCTGGCGACGTGGATCGTCGCGCGCATCGAGAAACGTCCGCTTGCTGATTACGGTATTCCTCCGCGCGGCGCCTTCGGCATCCGATTCTGGGAAGGCTTGTTGTGGGGATTCGCGATGCTTTCCGCGATCGTGCTGATTTTGCGGGCGACGGGACATTTTCAGATTGATTCAGTGGCGCTGAACGGTCCAGAGCTTATTCGTTATGCGCTTGGTTGGGGCGCGGTATTTATGGCTGTCGCGATCAGTGAGGAATTTGCGTTTCGCGGGTACTGGCTTTTCGTAATGGCGAGACGCTTGCGGTTCTGGCCGGCGGCGCTTTTTCTTTCGGCGATTTTTGGCGTGGCGCATCTGGGAAATCCTGGAGAGAACGTGTTTGGCATTCTGCAGGTGGTGGAGATTGGTTTGTTTTTTTGTTTGACGATCCGGCTGACCGGGACATTGTGGTTTGCGGTGGGATTTCACGCGGCTTGGGATTGGGCAGAGACTTTTTTCTATGGGACGCCGGATAGTGGGTTGGTTGGGGTGGGGCATTATTTGAATACGTCGGTGAACGGGTCGAAGTGGATTACCGGTGGGTCGGCGGGGCCGGAGGGGAGTGTTATTGCGTTTTTCGTGATTCTGATTTGCGCGGGTTTGGTGCATTTGCGGTTTCCGCGCGTGATTTATCCGGATCGGCCTGCGTGAGGTTCGCCGCGCGTTGAATCCAGTGCGCGCCGCGGCGTTTTCGGCAGCACGTCAAAAACGGGCGCAGTCCTCCTGCGGTGGATCTACGACAAGCCGCGCCCCTACGGACCCCCACCACACGCGCGTGAAGTTGATGGAAACGCGCGCATTTTGCGAGCCCTTCCGGCGTTCGAGAAATGGCGATGATACGGTGCCGGGTGCGACCTTGCAAAGCGGGCCGCGACCAAACCCTCTTGGACTCGCGGGATCGTTCGCTCCACTCACGGCAAAAGCAGATCCCTCGCTGCGCTCGGGATGACACGCTCCACTTTCTTTGTTGCTAGTGCGGAGGGCTAGCCGTTGAGGGGAAGGCCTGCTACGTCCCAATCGAGGGAGTAGAGCGCGGTGGTGGTGGCAATCATGGCGCGGTGCGAGGGGAGGAGGGCTAGGCCGACGATATTGGAGCCGCTGACTACGAGTTGCGGTTCAGCTTGAGGAGTTAAGCGCACGACGCCGCGCTTGCCGCCTAGCGAGCCGGCAACGTAGAGGTTGCCGTCGCGATCGAACGCAAGGCCTTGCGGGCGGCCGAGGCCGCGGAAGAAGGTGCTGACTTCGCCGGCGGGATTGATGCGATAGACCTGATCGAAGCTGGAAGTGGTGGGGCCGGTTACGTACAGGTCGCCGGTCGTGCTGAAGGCGAGATGATAGGCGGACATGGACGGCTCGAGCGTGGCGAAAACGAAAATTTCGCGGTCGGGACCGATTTTGAAAATCGTGCCGCTGCGGTCGCCGACGTAGAGGCTGCCGGCTTTATCGAACGCCAGGCCAGTGGCGATGCCCATGCCTTCGACCCATTGCATGGAGCGGCCGTCGGGCGAGACGCGGTGGATCGCGCCATCGTGACGGCTGGAAACGAAAAGAAAGCCGTCGCGGTCGAGCGCGAGGCCGGTGGGGTTCATCATTTCGGTGATGAAGGGCTTGATGGCGTGGTTGGCGGTGACTTTGTAGAGCGAGACGGGAACTTTCTGGCCGCGCTGGCCGCTGAAGGTGACGTAGGTGTTGCCGTCGGAATCGATGGCGGGATTGGCGACGGGATGCAGGTTATCGGCGATTTGCGTGCCGAGCGCGAGGGGGAACGGGGCGCTTTCGATGCTGCCCATTTTCACGCGGACGGCGCCGCCGGCGGCTCCTTCGGGGACGCGCGCGATGAGATAATTATCGGCGGCGAGAATGAGCGAGCCTTCGGCGGCGCCGAACTGCACGAGCGGGCGCGCGTGGTTGTGCGTGGCGAACCCGCTGCCGCTGATGGCGACTTCGCCGCCGGGTAACGCGGCTGCGGGTTTTACGCTTTCGATTCTTGGCGCGCCGTTCATCGTTACGTTCATGCGTCGTTCGCGGTGATGCTGAGTATTGCTGGCTACAGCTTGCACCAAATTTGGGTTGCTGTCATTTGTCGGCGCGCTCGTCGGTCGAACACGTCGCCGCTTGTACGCTTGCCCGGTGCGGAAATCGAAGAGTGCCCCCTCGCTCCGCTCGGGATGACAGCGTTTGTTATGTTACGCGTTTGCTAAAAGCCTGCGGCGCGCGCTAGCCAAAGGCCGATGGCCGCGTAAAATCCGGCGATCCAGTCATCTGCCATGATACCCCAGCCGCCGGGCAGTGATTCGGCTTGGCGTGCTGGGAACGGCTTCCAGATATCGAATACTCGAAAAAGTATAAAACCCAGGAGCAAATATTTCCAGTTGAGGGCCGCGCGGAGAGTGATTAGACCGAGCGGCAGCGTGCCGAAAACGGGCTGCGCCGCTTTCCACCAGATCGGCACACCGCAACCAAGCAGCAGAGTCAGGTGTTGTCCCGACACTTCGTCAATCACGACGTACTGAGGATCTTTCTCTCGGAAGCGCTTTGCGACGAGATTTGAAGCCCGCACTCCAAGTGCCGCGATGAAAAGTATCAGGACGATCTGCGTCGATAGGAATGGGTCCGAATACCATGCAGAGACCTTTAGAAACACGCTGGCATCGGCATGTTTGGCGTCTATGAGAGCAGCGGATATGCCGAAGAACAGCCAAGCAGGTAGAACTGCCAAAACGAGACCGACGAGAGCGCCGAGTGTGCCGGGAGCTTTTGGGAAGTAGCCGAGGCCGCCGACTGTTGAGACGAAGAGTGCGAAATTCGGATTGGGCGGCGGCGGGACCGGCAGCGCAGTGTCTCGAGAATTCGCGTCTGACGATGACGGAGCGTTTCTGCCTGATGCGGCGGGGACGTCGGACGCGGCGTGGTCAGTTTTTGTGTTCATCTTTGGGATGGTAGTCCACGTCTTCGAAGCGCGTTTCGTCTACGGCGGGCTCGCTGATTACGTATTTTTCGCTGGCCCAGGCGCCAAGGTCGAGGAGTTTGCAGCGTTCGCTGCAAAATGGAAATTCGGCGTTGGCGTCCGAGTCCGTGGGTTTTTTGCAGATGGGGCAGCGATGCTGCATATGCAGAGGATACCGCAAATGGCTGGGCGATGCGCGATCGCGTTGGATCGTGCTGATTCTAAACGCGGGCGCGGCATGCCGTGGCCCTACGAATTCGATTCAGGCGAGGATTGGGAACGGCGAGGCGGCGGAAACGGATGGACGGCGCGACGAGGTTGCGACGGGCTTTTCGAATTCGATGACGCGGCCTATTAGGTCGTAGTCTTTTGATTCTGTGATTTCTACTTTGGCTAGGGTTCCTGGGCTTGGTAGGTCTGCGGCGTCGTTCACTCCTGCGAATTCCGTGATGTAAAGTTTGCCGTCGATTTCGGGGGCCATGCCTTCTGCGCGGGCTTCCCAGATCAGGTCGGTGTCTTTGGAAGGGCCTTCCAGCATGACTTGCATGGTTTGGCCGATTTTGCGTCTCAGCTTGCGAGCTGAGATTTTTTTCTGGATGGACATTAGGGTGTCGCGGCGGCGGGCGATGGTTTTGGCGTCCACTTTATTTTCCAGCGCGAAACTTTTCGAGGTGTCTTCGTCGGAGTAGGCGAAGACGCCCATCCAATCGAATTCGGCGGCGCGGACGAAATCGCAGAGTTCGCGGAAATCTTTTTCGGTTTCGCCTGGGAAGCCGACGATGAAGGACGTGCGAATCGAGACGCCGGGGATCGCTTTGCGCGCTTTTTCGAGCATTTTCAGGAAGGCGTCGCCATTGGAGCCGCGTTTCATGCGGGCGAGAACGCTGCGGCTGGCGTGCTGGAGCGGAACGTCCAGATATTTTGCCAGGCGCGGGTGCGCGGCGATGGCGTCGAGAAGGCGTGGCGTGATGCGATTCGGATAGCAGTAAAGGAAGCGCACCCAGTTTAGATCTTCGATTTGCGAGAGACGCTCGAGGAGGGTGGCGAGGCCGTCGCGGATGCCGAGGTCTTCGCCGTAAAAAGTGGTGTCCTGGCCGATCAGGGAAATTTCGCGCACGCCGGCGGCAGCGAGATTTTCGGCTTCGCGCACGACGGATTCGAAGCGGCGGCTGCGGAATTTTCCGCGTAACTGCGGGATGACGCAGAAGGTGCAGGGGTGGTCGCAGCCTTCGTTGATCTTGATGTAGGCGGTGTGGCTGGGCGTCGCGAGGATGCGCGGCGTCGCGTCGTGATAAAGGTAGGTGGGAAGGTCGGCGGCGTGCGGATCGTCCGCGCGCAACTGGCCTTCGCAGGCTTCCAGGACTTTTTCGATTTCGCCGGTGCCGATGACTGCATCCACTTCGGGAATTTGCTCGCGGATGTCGTTGCGGTAGCGCTCGACCATGCATCCGGCAACGATTAGTTTTTGCGCGCGGCCGAATTTTTTGTACTCGGCCATTTCCAGGATGGAATCCACGGATTCCTTTTGCGCGGGCTCGATGAAGCTGCAGGTATTGACGACGAGGACGTCGGCTTCGCCGGCGCGGGGCGTCAGTTCGTAGCCGGCGCGCGCGAGAATGCCCATCATCACCTCGCTATCCACGAGGTTCTTCGGGCATCCCAGGCTGACGAATCCGACTTTCGGCATACAGTGCGGTCCTTTGGTTGTTGCGGAACGCATAATTCTACCACACGGGCCGGGAGCGCATCCCTCGGAACGATCGTCGCGGTGAGATCGGTCAGCGGCGTGGCACAGATGGCGCACTGAAGTGCGCCTCTACAAAGGCCTTGTCGGCCTACTTTGTGGCTGACTCATCGCGCGGTGGGTTTGCTGGCGCGGATTATTTCGCGGAGGGTGCTTAGGAGCGCGGACATTTGGGCTACTGGCGGAGGGTTATTGCCGAAGCGCGCGGATTGGTAGAGGTGGGTCAGTTGCACCACGGGCGCGGCTATGTCGGGTGAGGGGATGGCGGCGGCGAATTCCTGCGCGGTTTGCGACGGGGATTTTTTCCAGCCGCGTTTTTCGAGCAGTCGGAGCATTTCGCGATATTCGAGCGTGGCGAGCGAGGCGGTGACGTTGCCGCGATTGCGCGCGCGCAGGCTCCAACGCGCGATGACGTAGGCGATCAAGCTTCGGCCACGTAGGTAGAAGAGCAGCGCGATCAGGCAGACCAGCAGAGTAGGCAGGAAGTACGGCGACGCTTCGGTTTTCTTGTCGAGCGCGAGGATCGCGTCCATCGCCTGGCGCTGCTTAGCGCGGTAGTAGTTGCGGGCGCTTTCACTCCAATCCCGGGAAGTTTTCTGGACGTTTTGCGCGAGGGTGACCTGGTGCGCAAAATCGTAGTTGATGATCCATTCGCCCCAGGAGTATTGGAACCAGTCCCAATACATACCGAAGCGCTGCCACATTCCGGCGGACTTCGCGGCGCCGGGGGGCGTGGGATCGAAAGTCATCCAGCCGTAACCCGGGAAAAAGACTTCGACCCACACGTGCGCGTCGCTGGAGCGGACGATCCAATCGCCGCCGACGTCGTTGTATTCGCCGGCGAGAAATCCGCCGACGTAACGCGCGGGAATGCCGACGTCGCGCAGCATGATAGTCATGGCCGCGGCGAAATATTCACAATTGCCGCTGCGGCGAGTAAAGAGGAAATGCGCGAGCGGATCGTTGGTGTGCGGGCCGCGCAGGTCGAGTGTGTAACCGTAGTGAGCCTTCAGGTACAGCTCGATTTTCACGGTCTTGTCGTATTCGGTGGTGGCGCCCTTGGTGATTTGCTCAGCGAGTTTCTTGATGCGCGGATCGAGCGCAGGAACCTGCAGATCGTCGGGCGAAAGCGTGGGCGGAAAGACTGTGGAGGCGGCGCGCAATTGCGCGGGCGGCACATCGGGGACATCGGAGAGGGCTTCGTAGCGAACTTTTGTGGAGTTGTGAAAAGGATTGGAGATGGATTCGGTGGGATCCACGAGAAGGTAGTTGCCGCGACGGCTGGGGCCGACGCGCTCGACGTCGTTGGCAAAACGGCCGCGGAGGCTTTCGATGCGCGAGGCGACGAAAACCGCGTCGCTGGCGAGGGGTTCCATCAAGACTGTGTAATGCATCGGATGGGAATCGCCGGCGGGTAGGGGCGGCGAGCCGAGCCGATAAATGCCCGCGGAATCGGGGAAGAAAGCGATGCGCTCGTGGGTGGGCGTGAACCAGCGGCGGCCGTCGAAATTGGTGAGGACGATGCCGCGCCAGTGCATGCCTTCGCCGCGGGTAGGTTCGCCGTCAATGTGGATGCGCATGACCACGGAGTGGCTCTGCTGGATTTCGCCGATTTCGCCGAGGGTGACGTTGTCGCTGAAGCCGGTCATCAGTTTCGGTTGTAGGCTAAGAGCGCTGAGATAGCCTGCGGTGAAGCGCGGCAGTGTGAAGAAAATCACTCCACCAATGACGAGCGTGCCGACGGCGACTAGCGCGGAGGTCAGTCCGAGCGCGCGATTCAATTGGTGCGCTAGCGGCGAGCCGGCATCGAAGGGAGGCGAAACGGCGTCATTGGCGCCGCGGCGAATTTCCAGCGCGACGAACGTGGAGACCGCGAGAGTTAGAAAGACTGCGAGTGCCACGAGGAAGCTGGTTTCGACCGTGAGAATCGCCGAGGCCAGCATGCAGGTGACGGCGAGCATGGCGAGGAAGGCGTAATCGCGGTTGGTATGCGCGGAGAAGAGGCGCACCAAGCTCGCGAAGAGCATCAGGTGGACGGCGGCGAGTAACGCGGAATAGAGCGCGGGGTTCGGCGCACCTGCGGAGAGGGCGCGCGAGACTACCCAGAGATCGAATGGGAAGAAGAGGAAGTAGGCCAGCACGAGCCAGGTGGCTACGCGTACGGAAAGCTCGGGAGGGCGGCCGCGCCAGATGCGGACTGCTTTGTAGGCGAGCGCGACCACCGGGACGACGGTGGAGAAAATGTCGAGTTTGCCGGTGCTGACGACGGCGAGAATGCCGGTCGAGACGAGGAGGAACAGCGACACCTCGAAGTAACGTTGCACCGCCGGAAGAGGCGGTGCGCTGATCCGCGCTGTGGAGGCCATGGCCTTTTATGATGCTAACACTGCGCGGCGGCGGGTGGCGCCGGGGACGCCTATCGTGTAATGGCGGAATCGGCGGTTAGCAGCGAGGCGGCGATTTTTTTTGTGGCGCTGGAGACGGGGAGCTTGGCTAGGTTCGCGAGGGGGAGGATGTGGGTGCGCGGGATCTTGGGGAGTTGCTTGACGCGGGCTAGGAATGAAAGAAGGACGATGTTGCGGAAGGTTACGCCGTGGCGCGCGGCGGGCAGCGGTTCTAGTTCGAACGCGTCTGTTGCCAGATTGAGAGTCGAGTGAACGTGAGCGGCTAGTTCGGCTTTCGCTTGGTGTATGACTTCGATTGCAGGGAACTGCCACATGCGGGAGAAGAGGACGCCATCGTGGGCGCCGGGATCTTTTATTAGGAGGGTGCGGCCCCGCTTGTCGAGCAGAATGGCTGCGGCGATTTTCATGTGGACGAGAGCGCGCTTGCGGCGCGGGGCGGGAATTTCGTTCACGAGGTCTTTGGCGTAGGCGCGACACCAGCGTGCGACGGGACAATTGCCGCAGCGCGGGGATTGCGGCGTGCAGATAACTTCGCCTAGTTCCATCAGGGACTGGTTCCAATCGCTTGCGAAATTTTTGGCGAGCAGCCGATTGGCGATTTCGGTGAGAGTGCGCCAGGTTTTTGGCGCGCGGAGATCGCCGCGGATGGCGTGGATGCGGGCCAGGACGCGCGCGACGTTGCCATCGAGGACGGCTAGCGGGGCATCGTACGCGATGCTCAGGACTGCGGCGGCCGTGTAGGTGCCGATACCGGGGAGAGCTAGGGCGGCTTCGAGTTCGCGCGGGAATTTTCCGTTGTGGTGCGCGACGATTTCTTTCGCGGTGGCGTGCAGGTTGCGGGCGCGGCTGTAGTAGCCGAGACCGGACCAGAGTTTCAGGACTTCTGTTTGCGGCGCGTGTGCCAGCGATTCGACAGCTGGGAAGCGATCGAGGAAGCGTTGGTAGTAGGGCATTACCGCGGCGATGCGGGTTTGTTGGAGCATCACTTCCGCGACCCAGATGCAGTAGGGATCGCGGCTGGCGCGCCACGGCAGATCTCGTTGATGCGCGCGGAACCATTTCAGCAGACGCGATTGGAAATTTTTTTGCGTGCGCGCGGTGAGAGCGGATTTCATTCCGGCGTATTCTCGCATTTTTTAGAGCGCGAGTTGGAGGAAGTCAAAAGATTTAACGCCCCGACTTCGTCGGGGTAAACGCCGGGCGCAGAGAACTGCGCGCAGAGAAAGACGGAAGAGAAAACCGCAAGGGCCGGCCGCAGATGGGTTGACGCCCGGGCAAGTTGGGGCGCAGCAAGTAGCGCGCCTACGGACGTATCGTCGAATGGAGATCGTTGTTCATGCGCGCATCAGCGAACAACGGGCACGGCATGCCGCGCCCCTACGGAAACCAGCGACAAAAAGCCGGCGGGACGCCGGCGCTACGCGCGTTGGCCGGCTGCGCGACTCGCCCTATCGGTGGGCGTCAGAGCGAATTCAGGAACAGAAAATAGGAGGAGGACCAGAGGGCTGTGGGGATGGAGTTTTGGGGGCGAGCGGTGATTATGATTTTGAAGATTTCGTGGTCGGAGGCTAGTTGGTCGAGGAATTCGCCACCGGTTTTCGATTGGTCCGCTTGGATGATGGCTAGCTCGCGGAGCGCGTCGTAGATAATTTCTTCGGCGGGGGCCATGGGCGTCGAGAAACGGTTCGTGCGGAATTGCAGGACGGAATTAATTTCGTTGAAGTGCCAGGCGATGCAGGCGGCCATGGAAACGGCGCGCTCGAAAAGCTGAGTATGCGATGCGGCTGCGAGATCAGATGCGGATTGCGGAGTCGCGACGTTAGCGACCGCATCGGCGCTGACACTCTCGGGCGGCGGACCGATAAAGGGATCGAGGACGAGCATGACGCGCCGTTCGTCTTCGCGCGCGAATTCGCGGACCATCAAGTGGCCGGCACGAGCGGTGACTTTCCAATCCACACTGCGGGCGCTATCGGAGGGCAGATAATCGCGCAGCGAATGCAGCTCGTGGCCGCGTCCGCGAAAGTAGCTGACCATTTCGCCGCTCAGGAGAGGAAGCACTTCGTAGAAATGATCGGTGGGCTCGACGTGGGGGTAGACGACGATTTGCAGTTCGGAATCCACGTGACGGGTTTTTTCGAAGAAGCCGAACGGGAAGCGGGTGCGGATGCCGAAGGAATCTTGGCGGTACACGCCGCGATGAGGAAATGTCAGCTCCACTTTTTGGCGCGCGCAGCCGAGACGCGGAATGTACGGGAAAAATACGGGGCGAGTGAGAATTTGCGTGGCGCCTTTTTTCGCTGCGCCGATCACGCGGAGAGAAAAGGACGGCCACAACGGCTTTTCGTTGCGGAGCTCGAGTTCGGCGAGCACCGGCTGCGCGGCGAAAATGTGTTCCGGCAGGTCGAATTTCAGGTCAATGCCGGTGAGCACAGCGCGAGAAAGAACACCGGAAATCAGGATACCCGCGATGGAACAGGCCAGCATCATGAAGAGCAGGTTGTTGCCGGTGTTGACGGAGGCAAGAATGAGAACGGCGATTACGCCGAGGTAGACCATGCCTTCGCGTGTGAGACGATAGTCCACTTGATAGACAAACCAGCGGAGGCTGGTGCGTCGCGCGAGATTGGGCACGATGGTGATGCCGACCCAGGCGGCCATCGCGAGTGATAGCAGGGTGGTGACTGCTGCGAGCAGGACGCGGCCTTGTTGGGCGACGGCGGCGGAAAAGAGCGCGACTGCTAGCGCCAGCGAAAGGACGAGCATGGCTACGCCGAAGTTGCGCCAGCCGGGTTTGTCGCGGGCGCGCCAGAGCCGGAGGACGAGGGAATCGGCCATCGTGATTAGACGGGGACGCGGGTGGAGTCGAGGATTTCGCCGAGAATCGTTTCGGCTTGCTCGGATTTTTTTTGCGTGGAGATGTAGCGCGAGCTGACTACGACGCGGTGCGCGAAGACCGGGACGATGAGACGTTTGAAATCGTCGGGGAGGCAGTAATCGCGGCCTTCGAGGAACGCGCGAGCTTGCGCGGCGCGATGAAGCATAACGGCGCCGCGAGGGCTGACGCCCAGGCTTAGCTGTTCGGTCTGGCGCGTGCGCTCGACAATTTCGAGGGCGTAATCGAGCAGGCTTTCGTCCACTTTCACTTTGGCGACGGACTCTTGCATGGCGACGACGTCGGCCGCGTCCATCACGGGCACGATTTTTTCGACCGGGGAGTGGCCGGCATTATTGCGAATGATTTCCTTTTCGCTGTCGCGAGACGGGTAGCCCATTTTGATGCGCATCAGGAAGCGATCGAGCTGCGATTCGGGCAGCGGATAGGTGCCGTGATGTTCGATGGGATTCTGGGTGGCCAGCACCAGAAACGGATTCGGCAGCGGATGCGTGTGATTGTCCACGGTGATTTGTGCTTCGTTCATGGCTTCGAGAAGGGATGATTGCGTCTTGGGCGTGGTGCGATTGATTTCGTCGGCGACGATGATGTTAGCGAAGATCGGGCCGGGCTTGAATTCGAATTCCTGCGTGGCAGGATTGAAGACGCTGACGCCGATCACGTCACTGGGCAGCATATCCGAGGTGAATTGAATGCGCTGGAAGGTGCAGTGAAACGAGCGCGCGAGAGCTTGCGCGAGAGTGGTCTTGCCGACGCCGGGCACGTCTTCGATGAGCAGATGTCCGCGGGCGAGCAGCGTGGTGAGGGCGAGCTGGATGACGTCTTCCTTGCCTTTGACGACGCCGGAAATCGAGCGCAAAAGCTCGGCGAGGCGGGTGCTGGCGCTAGTGACCGTTGATTGCAATTCGCGTGGCCTTCTGCTACAAAAAGTAGGTCCTGTGGGCGACTAGCTCAGCGGTTAGAGCGCTCCCCTCACACGGGAGAGGTCCAAGGTTCAAGTCCTTGGTCGCCCACCACTCACCCGCTCATTCAGATGCGGCCGGAAGAGCATTCGTAGCTAAAAATGGCGACTGAATTTCTTTCCGGGTTTCGTCATGCGACTCCCGAAGTAGCTCTGCTCCGGCCAAGAAATCATTCTAACGGAAATCATTGATGACCAGCATCCTGCGATTCGTACAGGTGTTCGCATTAGGTACATGGCTGGGATCGATTTTCTACTTCAGCGCGGCGGTGGCGCCCGGGGCGTTTCGGGTGCTGCCGAGCCAGGACCTGGCTGGATTGTTAGTCGAGTTCACGCTGCGGCGGCTGCACACGCTGGGAGTGATCGCGGGGCTGCTGTTTTTGATCGCGTCGGCAGCGATGGCGTTGTTGTCCATGGGCGCGGGCAAGCGGCTGATCCTGCCAGTGGTGGGCGTAATGATTATGGTGATTTTGACGATCGTCTCGCAGCAAATCGTGATTCGCCGCATGAACGTCTTGCGAAGAGAAATGGGTTCGGTTATCGAGACGCCGAAGGACAACCCTTTGCGTGTGGAATTCGATCGCCTGCACGGCGTTTCGGTGCAACTGGAAGGCGCGACGCTGCTCATCGGAGTCGCGGCGCTATTCCTAACGGTGCGAATTTAGTTCACCTGCGCGTCTTTGATTTTCTTTTCGCTTTTCGCTTCGCCGAGTTCGTCTTCTTCGTGCTTTTCTTCGCCGTGCCCTTAATGGTTTTCGTTAGCTTGCGGGTCTTGCCGTAGTGTTCTACGGCGCGCCACATGTACCAGCTTGCGACTGTGCGGTAGGGGCGCCAGCGTTCGCCGAAGGCGGCTAGTTCGCGCGGCTTGGGGATTTCTTTTTTGCCGTACGTGAGCGCGAAACCTTTTTGCACGCCGTAATCGTGGATGGGGAGGACGTCGGGGCGTCCCAAGCGGAAGATCAGGAACATTTCGACCGTCCACGCGCCGATGCCTCGGACGGAAATCAGGCGTTCGACTAACTCTTCGTCGGTTAGTTTTCCTGCTTCTTCCAGCGTGGGGACGATTCCTTCAATGGTTTTCTGCGCTAGATCTCTCATGGCGGCGGCTTTGGCGCCTGAGAGGCCGGCTTCGCGGAGTTTGTGAGTGGGCGTTGCGAGAATTTCGGCGGGCGTGGGGCAGAGGCCGTTCGCGCCGAGCGCTTTGATGCGCGAATAGATTTTGGCGGCGGCTTTGCCGCTGATGCTTTGGTAGACGATGGCTTCGAGTAGCGATTCGTAGACGCTGTCACATTCGTCGAGCTTGAATTGGAATGTGCCGGTTTTCTCGATCACGCGGGCGAGGCGTTTATCTATCCCGCGGAGATATTCGTGGGCTTTGAGGTGATCGAAGGGCAGAGAAATAGCTTCGGTCATAGACGTTGCGACTGTATATCGGACGCCAGAATCCGAGCACGATCTTGGTCACGGAGGCGCATTTGAGCTCGAAGTCTATTGTTCCGGGGCTCGGGATACGAACTCCAAATCTTCCGTTTCGTCAATTTGATCAGCGGGAATGAAGGCACGACCAAAAAACTTTGGTTCAATGATCATCATGCCACCGCCATGCGTTTCCATATGCCAATTTGCTTCCGCGTCACCGAAGTCAACGACGACCAACTCGATTGTGCCAGGCTCGCCACGGAAAAGCACCCGGTCGCCCTTCTTGATCTCCTCTCCGGAGCGGTATTTCAACGGCGACAGCGGCATTTAGTAACACCTTTCTGGATTACGTTGTCCAGTAATTCTAGCAAAGCCTGGGACTAGCGTCGGCTGCGGAGTGCTGTGTTAGTATCGTGGGCTTATGAAAACAGGAATTATTGGGTTGCCGCAGGTAGGGAAGACCAGCTTGTTTCGCATACTCACTGGAGCGCGCGTCGAGGGTCGCAGCGCGCCTAATCAGGCGCATGTGGGCATCGCGAAGGTGCCGGATGCGCGGGTGTTGAAGCTGGCGGAGATATTCAAGCCGAAGAAAAATACTTTCGCGACGATCGAATACGTGGATGTCGGCGGATTGCAGAAGGATCGCGAGAAGAATTCTGCGTCCTTGGTGCCATTGCGCGAAGCGGATGCTTTGGCGCACGTGGTGCGGCTGTTTGAAAACCCGGCGGTGCCGCACGAAGGCGGGTCGCTTGATGCGTTGCGTGATATCGAGAGCGTCGAAATTGAATTGATGTTGTATGACCTGGAACAGGCTGCGAAGCGCATGGAGCGGCTGGAAAAAGACTTGAAGAAAAAGAAGGAGACGATCCTCGAGACGGAACTGGCGCTCTTGACTCGTTGCCGCAAAGCGCTGGAAGCCGAGCAGCCTTTGCGCGAGCTGGAATTCAAGCCCGAAGAATTGAAAATGCTGACCGGATTCGAATTTCTTACCCGCAAGCCGATGCTCTACGTGCTGAATCTGGGCGATGACGAGGCGGCGGAGATTGACCGCGTGATTGAGAAGCATCATCTGGAAAAATTGGCGTCGAAGCCGCAGACGGCGGTGGTGCCATTCTGCGGAAAGATTGAAGCGGAGCTGGCGGAATTGCCGGGGGCGGAAGCCGCGGAAATGATGAATGCGTATGGTTTGAAGGAATCGGGGCGCGACCGGTTGATCCAGGCCAGTTATCAATTGCTCGGGCTGATTTCATTTCTCACCGCGGGCGAGCCGGAATGCCGCGCGTGGACGATCAAGCGTGGGATGAACGCGCAAGAGGCCGCGGGCGCGATTCACAGCGACATCGAGCGCGGGTTCATTAAGGCCGAAGTGGTGAACTGGGAAAATTTGATCAAGGCCGGAAGTTTCGCGGCGGCGCGCGAAAAGGCGCAGGTGAAGCTCGAAGGGAAGGAATACATCGTGCAGGATGGCGATGTGATTTTGTTCCGGCATTCTGGATGAAAATGGCAGTGGCTAGTGTTTAGTGGCGAGTGACTAGAAGCCCGCGGCGACGGTGTGACGTGCGAGATCCGGTTTTGTAGCGGCGCACTTTAGTGCGCCATCGGTCGCGGGCTTCGGAACGATGGCGGTCTAAAGACCGCCGCTACAAAAGCGATGGGATCGAGCGGCACAATCCGAGTGTTTGTAGGGCTGCTGCTGGGGTTGACGGCGGCGGGGGCTAACGTGCTGGGCGGGTCTTTGATTGCGCACCGGCAGTGGTCGCGGCTTTACTTGAAATATTTTATCGCTTTGGGCGCTGGGTTCATGCTGGCTACGGCGGTGCTGGAGATGATTCCGGAATCGCTGAAATTGCGGGGCGATGGCGAGTCGTTTTTCTTTCGTGATACGAGTTCGGTGTTTGTGCTGGTCCTCGCGGGATACTTCGTGGTGCATTTTTTCGAACATACTTTGGCGCCGCATTTTCATTTTGGCGAAGAGACGCACCACGCGGAAATTTCGCACGCGCATGCGAGTTATGCGGCGTTGCTGGGGCTGGGAATTCACACGTTTTTCGATGGGGTGGCGATCGCTTCCGGGCTCTTGGTTTCGACGTGGTTGGGCGGCGTGATTTTTGTGGCTGTGTTTCTGCACAAATTGCCGGAGGGGTTTACGGTGGCGTCGTTGATGCTGGCTAGCGGGCAGAGCCGGCGGGCAGCGTTCGTTTCGTCGGTAATTTTGGGGGCGATGACCTTGCTGGGGATGGGCTTCATGTTCATGTTGCGCGGGACGGTCGCGTTTGCGCTGCCGCTTTCGGCGGGAGTGACGCTTTACGTGGCGGCGTCTGACTTGATCCCCGAAGTGAATCACGAACCGGGAATCGCGATGGCTTCGCTGGTATTTTTAGGTGTGGCGATTATGCTGGGATTGAAGGCGCTCTTCCACGTCTAAGCCATAGGTGGCAAAGCAGTAAGGCGATCGCCGCCGCGCTCTGCGAAAGGCCCGTCCTGGGCAACTTTTCCGGCTGTTCCGGGTTTCATACCTAGTACCGGAGCGCCATCGATGGAACACACGCACGCGCTGCAACTTTATGGACCCGCAGGTGTTAGGTACAATGTGGGGGCCATGACCAGGTCTGACGTCCAACTGATGCTGGACGTGAAGGCAGGGGATGATGCGTCCTTTAACCTTCTCCTCCAAAAATATCGCACACCCCTGATCAATTTCCTCTACCGCATGGTGCGGGACACGGCGACGGCGGAGGATCTGGCGCAGGAAGTTTTTTTGCGGGTGTACCGCGCGCGGAAGCAGTATTCTCCGAGCGCAAAATTTACGACCTGGCTATTTCGCATCGCCACCAACCTGGCGTTGAATTCGGTGCGCGACAACCGTCACCGCCAGATGGATGTCTCGATTGACGCGCCCGTGGAAGAGGATGAGACGCCGCTGCAATTGCCCACGCGCGAAATGCGCATTGACGAGCACATGATCGAACGCGACCGGGCGGATTTCATCCGCCAGGCGATCGCGTCATTGCCGGAAAAGCAGCGCGTGGCGGTGCTGCTGCATAAGTACGAAGAGATGGATTACGCGGAAATCGCAAAAATTTTGGAATGCTCCGAAAGCGCGCTGAAATCACTTTTGTTTCGCGCGTACGAAACCCTGCGAGTGCAGCTGGCGCCGCTTGTCTCCCAGCCGACGGCGCATCGCGCAGGGGAAGGACGGCCATCATGAAGAAGTGCGAAGAAGTTTCAAAACAACTGGTTGCATATCTGGATCGCCGGGCGAATTCGGCGGAGCGGCTGGAGGTGGAAGAGCATCTGGCGGCTTGCCGCGCTTGCCACGAGCGCGCCGAAGGATTCCGCAAGCTGTGGGGCGTGCTGGATGAAGTCCCGCTGGTGGAGCCTTCGCTGAGTTTCGATGCGCGGATTCGCGCGCGAATCGCGGAAGAGCCGCGGCCGCGCTGGTTCCGTTGGCTGGTGCCGCAACCGCGGCTGGCATTTTCGATGGCTTTACTGCTGGCGCTGAGTGTGTGGATGGCGCGGCTGCCGCGCGAAGTGAATCCGGCGGCGACGGAACAGCAGGATTTCGAAGCGATCAAGGATTTGGGCGTCCTGGAGAATTACGACGTGCTGAGCAAGTTTGATGCGTTGTCTGAAGTGCCGGCGGATGATACGTCCGACCAGCAGCAGGCACAGCCGCCAAGCCCGGATTCGAATGGTGGCCAGCAGGCACCGTCCTCCGACGAATAAGGTTCGAAATATATGCGTTGTGGCAAGACATTTTGCGCGCTAGCGATCGCGCTGGCGATCGGGTTTGCGGCGCAGCCTGCCTCGGCGCAGCGACGCGGCGGCGGAGCGGCGCGCTTCGGCGGCCCTCGCATGGCGCAGCGGCAGAATGCGCGTGCATTTGGCCCGGGGTGGCAGAATCGAAATCAGGCTGCGCGTCCTGGGCGTCCGGGCGGTTTTCATCCGCCGGCACATCCGGCCGGACAGCAGGGGCACCCGAACAACGGGCAGGGGAACCCGAACGCGGCGCATCCGCCGAATTCTTTTCATCCGCCGGCGAACCAGAATGGCGGTGGCCCGAATGGGCCGGGCGCGAACGGCCGTCAGAATCCCAACGTGAATCCGGCCTGGGGACAAAGGTTGCGGAATATGTCTCCGCAGCAGCAGGAACATTTCATGCAGAACAATGAGCGATTCAGGAGCCTGCCGCCGGAAAAACAACAACAGATTCGTCAGAACCTCCAGAAGTGGAACAATTTACCGCCCGCCGAGCGGGACCGCATGCAGCACAGCTACGAAAACTGGCAGCGCATGTCTCCCGAGCAGCGGCAGTACGTGCAGCGATCGCTTTTGCCGAAGTGGCAGCAGATGTCTCCGGATCGCAAGCAGGTGGTGACGGATCGGCTGCATACGTTACAGGGGATGACGCCGGAAGACCGCCAGAAAGCTTTGAACGATCCGCAGTTCATGCGCGGGTTGAATCCGGACGAGCAGTCGGTGCTGCGGGGCCTGGATTCTGTGCGCAATCCCTCCAATCCCTAATCTCGCTGCCGACCGCTCTCTGCGCCAGTGCGGTGCCTCTTAGTTTTTGCTGTTGCTGGAACTCGTTCAAGGCAGGGATACCGCAGAGATGCAGAGAAAAGCGCAATGCCACCCGGCGAATTACGAAAATTCCGTCCGCTGTTAACTGTTACAAAACATTTCGCGAATTTTTTTGGCCAGTGACGGACTAGCGGTATGAGCATCGTCGTGGGTGTACCCAACTAATTGTGGTTGCACTCGCGCGCACCACAACGCGAACGCGCGCGGCTACTAATTTCCACAAATATTTCTCATTCTAAGAAGGATTCCGCTTGACATGTTCGTGAAGCTATCTACAATCGGGGCACAAAGTGGGAGAAAGTGGCGCAGAGTGGTAGAGAGTGTAGGGCAGTGGCGATCCTAGAAGCAAGTAGCGGCGGACCCAGCGGGCAGTAAACGGCGCACCAGAACGACACAGTTCCACATTTAAGCGCATTGGCAGGGGCGAACCAGCGAGCAATGGCACAGGCGCAAACGCCGGTCGAGCAAGCGAAGGGCTTTCATGCTGCGGGGCAACTATCTAGCGACAGTGGACGAAAAGGGGCGGGTGAAAATTCCCGCGGATTTTCTGGCCGAACTGCGCAAGACCGGCACGAAGTTCTACGTGACCTCGACAAAAGGCGATCGCGCCACGATCTATCCCATGAAAGCCTGGGAAGAGATCGAAAAAAAGCTGGCGAAACTTTCCTCGCACAACGCTGCGAAACAGAAATTCCTATCACGCACAAATTATTACGGACAAGTGGTCGAGGTGGATGGGCAGGGGCGCATTTTAATTCCACCCGTACTGCGGGAATCGGCGGAGATGAAGGGCGAAGTGGACGTTCAGGGGCAGCTTACGTACCTGGAAGTCTGGAATCACGCCCGGTTCCTGGAACAAATGAACCGTAATCCGATGACGGCGGAAGACGAAAAAGCACTGGACGATCTGGGCATTTAAGTTTTGAGCGTACTGCATACGCCGGTACTGGCCGCGGAGATTCTGGAGTGGCTGCGGATACGGCCCGAAGGAACGTATGCGGATACGACGGTCGGCACGGGCGGTCATTTAGTGGAGATCGCCGCGCGGCTGACGACCGGGCGAGTTTTGGGGATTGATCGCGACCCGCAGGCGCTGGGGATAGCGCGGGAGCGGTTGGGGCCGCACGAGCGGCAGGTGATTCTAGTGCAAGCGGATTTTTCGAACATCGGCGAAGCGGCGGCGGCGAATCAACTGCCGCCGTTTGATGGAGTGCTCGCCGATCTGGGAGTCTCCAGCCTGGAGCTGGACAGCCCTGAGCGCGGATTTTCTTTCCGCTGGGCTGGTCCTCTGGATATGAGGATGAGTCCCGAAGCGCCGCTGACAGCGGACGAGATTGTGAATCAATGGCCGGAAAAAGAGCTGGCCGATCTTCTCTACCAGAAGGCGGAGGAGAGGGATTCACGCAGAATCGCCAGAGCGATCGTGCGGGCGCGCCCCATTCGCGATACCGCGCATCTGGCAACGGTTGTGGCAGGGGGACGAAAAGCAAGGGGAAGGCAGAGACTGCATCCCGCGACAAAAACGTTTCTGGCGCTGCGGATAGCGGTGAATCGAGAAGAGGAGGAACTCGGGCAGTTTCTTTCGCGTACCCCTGCCACTTTGAATTTGGGAGGACGGTGGATTGTCCTCAGCTATCACTCGCTGGAAGACCGTCTGGTGAAGGACGCTTTTCAGCGTCTGGCTCGCGACGGCGGGTTTCAGGTGCTGACCAAGAAAATCATACAGCCCGGCGACGCGGAAATCGCAGCCAATCCGCGGGCGCGGAGCGCGAAAATGCGCGTCATCGAGAAAGTGGCGACGGCGGAAGCCCGTTACGGCGGAGAACGCCCGGCGCCTGAGGTGCGGTCATGACTCAATATCACACGATCAAACGGATTGATAATTCGCGGCTGGTGCGGCCGATGGCGCCGGCGCGTTTGCGCGAATTCTGGCGGCGAGTGGCGGCGGGCGGCGCGATGGCAGCGTGCCTGCTGGTCTACGCCTGGCAGCATTTCGAGTGCATACAGCTGCGCTACGAGGTGGAGCAACTGGCGGCGCAGCGAGCGCAATCAGCGCAATTGAATCAGCAACTGCATGTGGAAGTGGCGTCGCTGATGGGCTACGAGCGGGTGGACCGCATTGCGCGCAATCAATTGGGTCTGACGGTTTCGGTTCCAGGCCAGGCGCTGCCGGCGGATGGACCGACGGACGCGGTGGTGGCTCAAGCGCGCGCGGTATTGCCGCCGCGGCCCTGATTTTTGCGCGGCACGAGTCTGACGGCGAACGCCGCGACCCAAAATTTTCCGTGGCCTGCTACCGGGGCCCGCACCGGCAATGCGGCAGGAATGGTTGCCGGGCAAAGTTTTTTGTGAGTTAGGGCGGAACCCATGGAGCAACGCAGCCCGCGTCTCCGCTGGTTGGTGGTCTGGATCGTGGCGGTGATTTGGATGGGGGCGGTGCTGGCCCGCCTGAGTTACCTCCAGCTCTTCTGCTATAGCGATTACTTCGCAAAAGCCCAGCATCAACAACAGCGCGTATTTGAAATCAGTCCCATGCGCGGCGTGATCCACGACCGCAAAGGCCGGGAGCTGGCCATCAGCATTCCCATGGACTCGGTGTTTGCGGATCCGGTAGACGTGAAGGATCCGGAGATGGTCGCGCGGCTGCTTTCTCCTGCGCTGGGTATTCCCGCCGAAGAACTGGAAACAAAAATCCGCGAAGCTTCAAAGCCCGTCCGTCTCGCCAAGAAACTTTCGCCAGAAACCGTCGAGCGCATTGACGAGATGAATTTGAAGGGCGTTTTCTTCGAGAAGGAAAATCGACGCGTATATCCGCAGCATGACTTGCTGGCGAACGTGTTGGGCTGGGTGGACGTGGACGAAAAGGGCATGGGCGGCATCGAGCACGAACTGGACAAGTGGATTCGCGGGCGTCCGGGGCGGGTGATGGTGATGGCCGACGGCAAGCGGCGTTTTTACGACCGGCACGAGGCCGCGGCCGATCCGGGCGCGAGCGTGGTGCTGACGATCGACGAAACGATTCAATACATCGCGGAAAAAGAGCTGGCGCTGGGGATGGAAGAGACGCACGCGCACAGCGGGACCGTGGTGGTGCAGGATCCGAACAGCGGGGCGCTGCTGGCGGTGGCGATGTCTCCCACGTTTGATCCCAACGATTACGGAAAATATTCCGACGATGACCGGATGGACCGCGCGGTGACGGCGGCGTACGAGCCGGGCTCGACTTTCAAGATCGTCACCATGGCCGGAGCGCTGGAAAACGAGGTGACCAATCCCGACGAACTGGTGGATTGCCAGGAAGGGTCCATCGTGGTGGCCGGGCGGCTGATTCACGATCATTTGCCATTTGGAATTTTGAGCGTGCGGGACGTGCTGGCGAAATCGAGCGACGTGGGGACGATCAAGATTGCTTTGAAGCTGGGCGCGCCGCGGTTTTACGACACGATGCGCGACTTCGGCATCGGGCAGCTGACCGGGATCGAATTGCCGGGAGAAAATCGCGGGTTGCTGCGTCCTTTGGAGAACTGGACGCCGAGTTCGATCGGATCACTGGCCATCGGACAGGAAGTGAGCGTGACGCCGGTGCAAATCATTTCGGCGGTCTCGGCGGTCGCCAATGGCGGGACGCTTTACCCGCCGCGCATCGTACAGGCCATTCGCGGTGATGCACCGATCGCGTTGCCGGTGCGAAGCGATCCGAAACAAGCGACGGATTCGAAAACTGCGGCGACCTTGCGCGAGATGATGGAAAGCGTCCTGCTGAATGGCGGAACCGGGACGAAAGCGAAATTGAACGGCTATACGGCAGCGGGGAAATCCGGGACGGCGCAGAAGATTGATCCGAACACGGGACGATATTCACCGAACCAGTATGTGGCTTCGTTCGTGGGATTCGCGCCGGTGAACGAGCCGGCAGTGACGATTCTGGTGGTCTTCGATTCGCCGGTGGGCGTGCATTTCGGCGGCGATACGGGAGGTCCGGTATTCAAACGGATTGCCGAACAGGTGCTGGCGTATCTCGACGTGGCGCATGACGTGCCGTCGCAGCCGGACACAGAAACGGCGAAGAATGGATCGAGCGGGAGCAATCCTGAGAAAGCGAGGGCGGCGGCCGTCAACACCGCGAATACGGAAAGCGAAGCGAAGTTTCAGGCGGCAGTAGCGAAGACGAATCCAGCAGCACAATCTTCGGGGCCGACCGAAGCGTTTGGCGAGGAAGATGCAGTTACGGTTCCAGACATGTCCGGCCAAACCGTTCGCTCAGTTTCCGAGGTGTGCATGCGGTTGGGGTTAGTACCGGAGCTGATTGGGAGCGGGGTGGCTGTGGAACAGTCGCCGGAGGCCGGGACGATCGTGATGCGCGGCAGCCGTGTGACGGTGAGGTTCGGGCGAACGGCGGCGGAGTTGTTACAGGGGCGCTCACCGGAGCCGCAAAGGGGCGCGATGAGTGCAAACGTGGAAAGGACCGTAAATTGAGAACCGTTGTGGAAGGTGGGCCAAAAGTGCAATCTGCTACGAGACGTCAAAGGAAGCGAATAGAGATCGAAATGGACTTGGGGGAAGTAATTTCGGGGATCGCCGGCGCGCGGGTGACGGGGCGGGCGAGCACGCCCATTCTTGGAGTGGCTTGCGACAGCCGTAAGGTGGCGCGCGATTCGTTATTTTTTGCGTTGCCGGGCGCGAACGCGAATGGGAACGAATTTGTCGCCAGCGCGCTTGAGCGCGGCGCGATTGCAGTGGCGAGCCCCTTGCCGCGTCTTGCCGGAATTGCGCCGGATATCGCGTGGGTCGAGTTGATGCCGGGAGAGGAACGGCGGGCGCTGGCGTTGGCTGCCGCGAATTTCTACCGGCATCCTGCTGATGCGTTGCAGCTTGTGGGTGTGACCGGAACGAACGGCAAGACGACGATCACTTTTATCGTGGACTCGATTCTGCGGGCTGCGGGAATGACTACGGCGAGGATCGGGACGACCGGATATCAAACGCCTGAGGGATTTCGTCCGGCGACGAATACGACGCCCGAGTCGCTCGATTTGCAGCGGATGTTTGCGGAAGTGCGCGATGCGGGTGGAACGCACGCGGTGCTGGAGGTCAGTTCGCATGCGCTGGCGATGGAGCGCACGTGGGGCTGCCATTTTGCGGTGGCGATTTTCACGAACCTGACCCGCGACCATTTGAATTTTCACAAGACGTTTGAGGAATATTTCGCCGCGAAGCGGGTGCTGTTCGAGGGGACGGGCGCCGGCGCACCGGATGCGGCGGTGATCAATATGGACGACGCATATGCGCCGCGGCTGGAGGCGTTGGCGAAGCGTACGTTGACCTACGGGTTGAAGGACAACGCGGATCTGACCGCGCGAAAGTTTTCGCTGAGTTTTGAGGGCCTGGAATTCACGGCGCAGACGCCGGCGGGAAAGGTGGAGGTGCGGTCGTCGCTGGTAGGGCGGATCAATGTGTACAACATTCTTGCGGCGATCGGCGCCGGACTCGCGCGGGATATTCCGGTGGCGAAAATCGAAGAGGGCATCGCGAACCTGGAGCTTGTGCCGGGAAGGTTTCAGCGGATTGACGAGGGCCAGCCGTTTCTGGTGGTGGTGGATTACGCGCATGCGGACGACGCCTTGCGAAATCTCATTGCAACGGCGCGCGAACTGAATCCCGCGGGAAGAATTATCACGTTGTTTGGTGCCGGCGGCGAAAGGGACCGTTCGACGCGTCCGCCGATGGGAGAGGCGGCGGGATCGTTGAGCGACCTGGTGGTGCTCACGAGCGACAATCCGCGCACGGAAGATCCGCTGCTGATCATCAACGACGTGGTAGTGGGATTGCAGAAAGTGAATGCGAACTACCGCATCGAGCCGGACCGCGATGCGGCTTTGGAGATTGCGATTGACGAGGCCAAGGCGGGAGACATTGTGTTGCTGGCGGGGAAGGGGCACGAGAATTACCAGATTTTGCGCGATCGGACGTTTGAATTCGACGATCGTGAAAAGGCGCGCGCGATTTTGCGGCGCCGGGGATTTGGGAAGAAGCGGTAAAGCTGGCAGCGGCGGATTTCGGCAGCGGAATCGAGCACTTACGAGAGCGCAGGCTTGCGAGTGAAGCCCAGCCCATTGGAGACGCAATGCGGTGGACGGTTGGTCAAGTGGGTGAAGCTCTGGGTGTCGCGGCTCCCGCGAGCCTCGACGCCCTGGCCGGGCTGGCCGGCGTCTCGATTGATTCTCGCACGATTCAATCCGGAGAACTGTTCCTCGCCATACACGGTCCGCGTCACGATGGACACGATCATGTGGCTGCGGCTTTGGCGCGCGGAGCAGTGGCCGGAGTCGTTGCGCGGGAGCGCTTCGCGCAATACGCGGAAGAGATCCGCGGAAAACTTTTCACCGTGGACGACACGCTCGGAGCACTGCACCAGTTGGCCTCGCGCGCGTGCGCGCGGTGGCGCGGCGGGAAACCGGGACGGCGGATCGGCGGCGTGGCCGGCTCGGTCGGCAAAACGACTACAAAAGAAATCCTTGCGGCGCTGGTGGCCGCGCGGTTCCGCGTATTGAAGACCGAGGGCAATCTGAACAACGAGTACGGGCTGCCGCTAACGCTTTTGAAATTGGACGAGCAGCACGATGCGGGGGTGATCGAGATGGGCATGTCGCATACGGGCGAGCTCGCGCGCCTGGCACGGATTGCGGCGCCGGAAGCGGGCGTGATCACGCGGATCGCGGTGGAGCATCTGGAATTTTTTTCGTCGATCGAGGAGATTGCGCTGGCCGAGCGCGAGTTGATCGAGAATTTGGCGTGGCCGGGCGCGACGGCCGTGCTGAATGCCGATGACGAGCGCGTGGCGAAGTTTGCGGATGTGGCGCGCGGACGCGTGCTTTGGTTTGGCACCAATCCCGGGACGCCTGCGGATTACCGCGCGGAGAAGATCGTCGAGCGCGGCGTGTTGGGGTCGGCGTTTGATTTTGTGTCGCCGGCGGGACGCGCGCGACTGGAATTGCCGTTAATCGGGAGGCATAACGTGATGAACGCGGTGGCGGCACTGGCAGCCGCAAGCATTTGGGGCATTGGTGTGGGGGAAGCGGAGCGCGTCTTGCCGCAGCTCACACCCGCCGACAAGCGCGGCGAAGTGGTGCGGTTCGAGGGTGGGTTCACCGTGATTAATGATAGTTACAACTCGAGTCCCACGGCGCTCGACGCGCTGGCGCGGTTGCTGGCGGAAACCACTGGCTTCGGGCGAAGGATTTTGGCGGCCGGCGAAATGCTGGAATTGGGCGGGTCTTCGCCGGAGTTGCATCGAGAATGCGGGCGGTTCGCGGCGAAGTTGAAGACGATTGATTGGATTATTGGCGTGCAGGGCGAAGCGGCCGCATTCGTCGAGGCCGCGATCGAAGCGGGGCATCCCAAAGAACACGCGAAATTTTTCAAGAATTCCGCGGAGGCGGCGGATTTTGTGGCTGAATTCATCCGGCGCGACGATTTGCTACTGCTCAAAGGTTCGCGCGGCGTAAGAATGGAAAAAATTCTGGAGGCGATTGAGGCGACGCACAAACGAATGAATTTCGAGCCCCGAGCGGAGAAGTTAGAAGCGGAATCAAAAGGCCAGCGCTGAATGCTGTACTGGTTGTTTGTCTTCTTGCTGCGGCCACACTTCAGCCCGTTGAATGTGTTCCGCTACATCACGGTGCGGACGGCGATGGCGAGCTCGAGCGCGTTGCTGCTTTCGCTGCTGCTGGGGCCATGGGTGATCGAGCGGTTGCGCGAACTGCAGGTGAAACAGTACATCCGCGAGGAGGGGCCCAAGGGTCACCAGAAAAAAGCCGGAACGCCGACTATGGGTGGCGTGCTGATCGTTGCGTCGATCGTGATTCCGACTCTGCTGTGGGCGGATTTGCGGAATCCGTACGTGATTTTGGCAACCGGCGCGACGCTGGCTTTCGGGGCGATTGGTTTTGTGGATGACTACAACAAGGTCGTGCGCAAAAGGAATATGGGCCTGCGGCCGCGAGCGAAGTTTTCCTTGCAGGTGCTTACATGCGTGGTGGTGGGAATCGTGCTGCTGTCGTTGCAATCGCGAGGCGCGTACTCGACGCAGCTGAGCGTGCCGTTTTTCAAGCGGTTGCATCCGAACCTGGTGATTTCGTCGGTATTGGGGCGCGATTTTGTGTGGCCGCTGGCGTATGTGCCGTTCGTTTTGTTTTTGGTGCTGGTAATCGTGGGATGCTCGAACGCGGTCAATCTTACGGACGGACTGGATGGTCTGGCGATCGGGTGCGTACTGGTGTCCGCGGTAGCGCTCACGGTGCTGACGTACCTTTCGAGCAACGCGAAATTCGCGGACTACCTCGATTTACAGAAAATTCCGGATGCGGGAGAGCTGGTAATTTTTTGCGGGTCGCTGGCAGGGGCGTCGCTCGGTTTTCTTTGGTACAACGCGCATCCGGCGGAAATGTTCATGGGCGACGTGGGCTCGCTGGCGCTGGGCGGCGCGATTGGAACGGTGGCGGTGATCATCAAGCAGGAAATTTTGCTGCTTTCGATTGGCGGCGTATTTGTGCTGGAAGCGCTCTCGGTGATTATCCAGGTAGGTTCTTTCAAATTGACCGGCAAGCGGGTGTTCCGCATGGCGCCGCTGCATCACCATTTCGAGCTGCTGGGCTGGAGCGAGTCGAAAATTATTGTGCGTTTCTGGATTGTGGCGCTGGTGTTCGCGCTTTTGTCGCTGACGACTTTGAAATTGCGCTGAGGGCCGAGTGCGGGCCAGGTGAGAGCCAGGTGAGAGAAAGTTGAGGCCAGGGTTCGATCTAGAGGGCAAGCGCGTTTTGGTGGTGGGCCTGGCGAGAACGGGATTGGCGACGGCGTTATTCAGCGCGGGATATGGCGCACAGGTGACAGCGACCGACGAGCGTCCGGAAAGTGAGATTGCGGATACCGCGGAGAAGCTGCGCGCTGCGGGAGTGCAGCTGGAACTTGGCGGGCATGGGGAGGCGAGTTTTCTGGAGCAGGATTTGATTGTGGTGAGTCCGGGAGTGCCGGCGAATTTGCCGTCGCTCGAGGCCGCGCGGAAGAAAAATATTCCGGTGTGGAGCGAAATCGAACTGGCCTGGCGATTTTTACGCGGGAAGCTGGTGGCGATTACGGGATCGAACGGGAAGACGACCACTACGGCGCTGGTGGCGCACATTTTGCAGACCGCGAACATTCCAACGCTGGTGGGTGGCAACATCGGCACGCCGTTGCTGGCGCTCGTCGAAAGATCGACGGATCCGTCGGTGACGGTCGCGGAAGTCAGCAGCTTTCAACTGGAGACGATCGAAAGCTTCCGTCCCGAAATCGGCGTGCTGCTGAATTTGACGCCCGATCATCTGGACCGGCACGGAAGTTTTGAGGAGTATGCGCGGGCGAAGATGCGTATGTTCGAAAACCAGCTGGAGCGGGACATTGCGGTGTTGAATGCGGACGATCCGGAAGTGACCAAGCGGATGCCGGCCAAGCCTCATATTTTCTGGTTCAGTCGGCAGAAGCGGGTTGCGAACGGCGCGTTTCTGCGCGAAAACGAAATTATTTTTCGCAATGAAGGATCGGAAACGGTGCTGGCGCGGCGCGAGCAGATTCCGCTGCGCGGCGAGCACAACGTCGAAAACGTATTGGCGGCTTGCGCGGCGGCTTATCTGGCGGGAGCGACTCCTGCGGCGATTGCCCGCGGCGTGCAATCGTTTCGTGGAGTCGAGCATCGGCTGGAATTTGTCGCTGAAATTGCGGGAGTGCAGTTTTACAACGATTCCAAGGCCACGAATGTGGATGCGGCGGTGAAAGCGGTGCAGGCGTTTCCCGGGCCGTTGCTCGTGATTCTCGGCGGCAAGGATAAGGGCAGCCCGTACGCGCCGTTGCGCGATTTGTTGCACGAGCGGGCGCGAGTGGCGCTCCTGATTGGCGAAGCCGCCGAAAAGATTGCGGCGGATTTGCAAAGCGCTGTGGAGATCGAGCGTGCCGGAACGCTTGAGCGCGCGTTGGAGATGGCGATGGAGCGGGCGCGACCGGGCGATACGGTGCTGTTGGCGCCGGCGTGTTCAAGTTTCGACCAGTTTGAAAATTACGAGCAGCGTGGGCGCGCCTTCAAGGAATTGATTGCCCGGCGCATCGCACGATCGGCTTCAGAGGCTGCTTCGGCGGATGGCGCGGCTGCGGAGAAAGGATAACGGATGCCACGAAGCGTTCAGCCGGACAGAAAATTATTTGGCGTGACGCTAGCGCTGTGCTTGATCGGCGTGGTGATGGTGTTCAGCGCGTCGGCGATGACGGCGAGCGAGCAATTCGGCGCGGGCTATATTTTTCTGTTGCGACAGCTGATTTACCTGGTGCTGGGGATTGCGGGGATGTTCTGGCTGATGAACTCGGATTACCGCAAGTTGCGGCAGCCGCGCGTCGTGTTTACGGGCCTGGCGCTGTCGTTCGTGCTGCTAGCGGGGGTTTTCTTTCTGGACCGCTCGCACCAGACGCATCGCTGGTTCCGCATGGGGCCGTTCAGTTTTCAGCCGTCGGAGATGGCCAAGCTCGCGCTGATCGTTTTTCTGGCCTGGTTTCTGGAATTGCGGCGGCTGCCGCGAAATTTTGGCGTGAACGATCCGCTGCATTCGCTGGCGCCGGCGCTCGGAACGACTCTGGTGATGGCTGCGCTGGTGGTGAAAGAGCCGGACATGGGCACGGCGTTCATGATCGTGCTGATCGCGATGGTGATGCTTTTTGTGGCGGGGCTTTCGTACCGTTACATTGCGGGGACGGTGCTGGCGGCGATACCGACGATTTATTTGTTGATTGTGCGCGTGCCGTACCGGCTGCAGCGGCTGGAGGCGTTTCTGCATCCGGATCTGGATCCCAAAGGCGCGGGATTTCAGTTGATGCAATCGTTGATTTCGGTGGGATCGGGTGGGATGACCGGGGTCGGCTTGATGGAAAGCCGGCAGAAACTTTTCTTTTTGCCGGAGGCGCATACCGATTTCATTTACGCGATTATCGGCGAGGAACTGGGGTTCATCGGAGCAGTGGTAGTGCTGACGCTTTTCGCGGTGTATGGCTGGCGCGGGTTTGTGGCGGCGTTGAAGGCGGGGGATGAATTTGGGAAGTTTCTGGCGTTGGGGATCACGACGATGGTGTTGGGGCAGGCGTTGATTAATTTGAGCGTGGTGCTGGGATTGATGCCGACGAAAGGGATTCCGCTGCCATTTATAAGTTACGGCGGGTCGAGCCTGATCGCCATGCTATTGGCCACGGGAGTGCTGTTAAACATCAGCCAGCAAGCGGACGAAACGTGAGCGAAGTTGGCAGCGGCAAAGCCGCGAGCGCCGTTGTGGCTGGCAGCGGCAGGGCCAAAAATTTGCTGATCGCCGGCGGCGGGACGGGCGGACACGTATTCCCGGCCGTGGCGGTGGCGAAAGAATGGCTGCGGCGCGAGCCGGAGGGAGTAAGAAGCGTCGTGATAGTGGGAACCGAGCGCGGGATGGAAGCGAAACTGGTGCCGCAGGCTGGGCTGCCTCTGGAGACGATCCGCGTGGCGGGATTGAAGGGAATTGGCGGGATGAAATTTTTGCGCAGCGCGGCGATGTTGCCTGCAGGGATGTGGGATTCGGAGAAAATTGTGTGGCGGCACCGGTTCGGCGTGGCTTTCGGGGTCGGCGGTTACGCGTCGGGCCCGATGATTCTTGCCGCACGGCTGCATGGGATCCCGTCAGTAATTTTCGAGCCGAACGTCGAGCCGGGATTCACGAATCGAGTGCTGGCGGGAATTTCGACCCGGGTTGCGTGCGGATTTGCGGAAACCGCCCAGCGCTTTGGTGCAAAAGCGGTGGCAACGGGGATTCCCGTACGCAAGGAATTCTTCGCCGCGCCGCGCCGGGAGCATCAGGAGCCATTCTCGATTTTGATTACAGGCGGCAGCCGGGGCGCTTTGCCGATCAATCGCGCGGTAGTTGACTCGCTGGACCTGCTGGCGGCGCGAAAAAACCGGCTTTTCATCGTGCATCAGACTGGTGAACGCGATTATAATGCGGTGCGCGTGGCTTATGCGCGACGTGAATTCCGAGCGGAGGTTGTGCCCTTCATCGAGAATATGGCGGAGCCGTTTGCCCAGGCGGACTTGATCGTCTGCCGCTCGGGTGCGATCACGGTGGCCGAAATTGCCTCCGCCGGACGCGCCGCCATCCTCATCCCCTTCGGCGCTGCCACCGACGCACACCAAACGCGCAATGCCACGGCTATGCAAGACGCAGGCGCCGCTCGCCTGCTGCCTCAGGACGAATTAACGCCCGCGCGGTTGACGAACGAAATCTTTTCTCTCCTGGACCAGCCCGGGGGAATTAGCGAGATGGAAGAGCATGCGCGGGGACTCGCGCGTCCGCGCGCGGTGGAGGATATTGTTGACCTGCTCGAAGGGCTGGTGCGGCCATGATTGCGTCCTTCCGTAATTTTCAGCAAATACATCTGGTGGGGATCGGCGGCAGCGGCATGAGCGGGATCGCGGAAGTGCTGCTATCGAGCGGGTATGCCGTTTCCGGTTCGGATTTGAAGCAATCGACGGTGACGGAGCGCCTGCGCAAGCTCGGCGCGAAAATTTTCGAAGGGCATCAGGCGGAAAACGTTCACGGGGCGCATGTGGTGGTGATTTCGTCGGCGGTACGTCCGGAGAATGTGGAGGTTGTCGAGGCTCAGAAGCTGAAGATTCCGGTGATCCCACGCGCGGAAATGCTGGCGGAGTTGATGCGCCTGAAATATGGCATCGCCGTCGCCGGAGCGCATGGGAAGACGACCACTACTTCGATGGTTGCGGCGGTGCTGGCCGCTGCGGGACTCGATCCAACGTTTGTCGTCGGCGGGCGCGTGAATCACGCCGGCTCGAATGCGGGCGTGGGGCAGAGCGAATACATGGTGGTCGAGGCCGACGAAAGCGACCGGTCGTTTTTGCTACTGGCACCGGTGGTGGCGGTGGTTACAACGATTGACCGCGAGCACTTGGACCATTACCACTCGCTCGAAGAAATTCAGGATGTGTTTTTGCAATTCGTGAATCGCGTGCCGTTCTACGGCACCGTGATTCTCTGTCTCGACGAGCCGAACGTGCAGGCAATCTTGCCGCGCGTGAAGCGTCCGGTGATTACTTACGGCACTTCCAATCAAGCCGATCTGGTGATCGCGGATGTGAATCTGAACGGGCTTTCCAGCGAATTCCGCTTGAAATATCACGGCGAGGATTTGGGCTTGTTCACGTTGCCTGCGCCGCCGGGAATTCACAATGTGCGCAATGCCGCGGCTGCGGCCGGAGTGGCGTTGTCGTTGAACGTGCCGGCAGACCTGATTCGCGCGGGCTTGGCGAAATTTTCCGGCGTGGGGCGGCGTTTTGAGATCAAGGGGACATTTAACGGCGTCACGTTGATCGACGATTACGGTCATCACCCGGCGGAAATTCGCGCGACTTTGGAGGCGGCGCGCGGTTGCGGATACCACCGATTGCTGGTGCTTTTTCAGCCGCACCGTTACACGCGCACGCAGCATCTTTGGGAAGATTTTAGGCGCTCGTTCAATCTGGCGGACGTGCTGGTGCTGACGGAAATTTACGCGGCCGGGGAACAGCCCATCGAAGGTGTGACCGGTGAGAAGCTGGCGGACGCGATTCGCGGCGCCGGTCACAAAAACGTGATTTTCAAGAGCACCATGCAAGCGGGAATGGAATACATGCTGCGCGAGGCGCGTCCGGGGGATGCGGTGATGGCGATTGGAGCGGGCAGCGTAGGCCGGGTGCTTGACCAGTTGGCAATGCTGCTTGGCTCGAAAATATCGACGAGCGCCGACTGAGGGCGGCGCAGAGAGCGGCTTGATGACTAAGAGAAGTACGGGCGACTCAGATTAGAGTGCATGCGAATTAGCGACAAACCGATCGCGGCGCGGCTGAAGGAACTAGGCGTCGAAGTGCGTCCTGGGGTACCGCTGAGGGAAAAGACTTCGCTGGGGATTGGCGGAACGACGGATCAATTGCTGTTGCGACAGTTCGAGACGATTCCCGAGGTGATGCCGCTGCTTGCGGATGAAAATATTCCGCACCGATTTTTAGGCGGCGGCACAAACGTCCTTATAGATGATGGCGAATTGCCGTACGTCGTGCTGCATCTGCCGACTTCGCAGCCCGGGATGCGCGTCGAAGGCAACGAAGCGTTTGTGGACGCTGCCGCGGATCTGGGCGGCATGGTCACTTTTTGCGCGAAGCGCGATTTGGGCGGGATGGAAGGGCTGATCGGCGTACCGGGAAGCGTGGGCGGCGCATTGCGGATGAACGCCGGGGCGTACGGGACGCAAATCGGCTCGTACGTGCGCGAGGTGGAGCTTTACCGCGCGGCGAGCCGCGAAATTGAAACTTTGCGCGGCGACGACATACGTTTTGACTATCGCCACACTTCTTTTGCGCCGGATGACGTGATGCTGCGCGTGAAACTGGAATTGCCGGTGAAGCCCTACAAGGAGATTCTGGCCGGAATTCGCGTGTGCAACGAAAAGCGGCGCTCCAGCCAACCTTTGAACCAGAAAAGCGCGGGCTGTATTTTCAAAAACCCCGCGGGCGGCTCGGCTGGGCGGATGATTGACGAACTGAAACTGAAGGGGCATCGCGTGGGCGACGCGATGGTCAGCGACCGGCACGCCAATTTTTTCGTGAATGTGGCAAACGCGAGTTGCGCGGACATGTTAAAACTGATTGACGACGTGCGCGAGCGAGTGCGCGCGGCGTATGGCGTCGAGCTCGAGAACGAGGTCATTCTCTGGAAAAACTAAGGACCATGGACGCGGACGCTTATCCCCAGGAAGTCCTGGCCGACGAGGAGCCGAAGTATCTGCGGCGGCAGAAGCCCCTCGAGATCAAGCGGCGGAAATTCGGCAAGAAGGCCTGGAAGACCTATCTGCGGGTGATGTTCGGAACGGCGGTGGCGGCGGGCGGCGTGGGCGCGGCGTACATGGCGGGGCATTTCTTGCTGGCGTCGCAGGAAATGGCGCTGATCCATCCCGAGCAAATCCAGGTTTCGCAAAATCATTATGTGACGCCCTCGAGCGTGCGCGAAATTTTTCGCGTGGACCGCGGACGCAGCGTCTTGCGCATTCCGTTGAGCGAGCGGCGACGGCAGATTGAAACCTTGCCGTGGGTCGAGCAGGCCAGCGTGCTGCGGGCTTTGCCGAATACGATAAAGGTCGAGATCGTCGAACGGACGCCTATCGCTTTTTTGCGCGATGGCAGCGATCTGGCGTTAGTGGATGTACACGGCGTGATTCTGGACCGGCCGCTGAAGGGCGATTTCCATTTTCCGGTGATTACCGGGATGAGTTCGGAGATGCCCATCGAGGAACGTGAGCTGCGCATGCAGCTTTTTGCGAGTTTCGCGCAGCAGGTGGAAGCGGCGCGCGGTGGGGCGATGGACCAGGTGAGCGAAGTGGATTTGAGCGAAGCGAAAGATCTGCGGGCGACGATCACGGGATTGCAGAGCGGCGGTTCGAATGGCGCGAATAGCGCGAGCGGCGACGCGAGGGGTGCCGGCGAGTGGAGCGATGCGGATGCGCCGATTTTGATCCATTTCGGTGACAGCGATTTCGAGGACAGGTTTCTGACGGTGTTGAAGGATATTGGGCGCTGGCGCGCGGAGGTTGGAACCGTTGAATCTGTCGACTTGCGATTCAATGGCGAGGCGGTGGTGAATCAGGATCCCACGCTGGTCGCGAAGGTGGTCGAGCCGCCGGCGCCAACTCCCCTGCCGCGGTCGGCTGCAGAAATGAATGCGAAGCCGGCGAGCGCATCGCACGCTGCGGCTCATGCGGCTTCGCGCTCGCCTTCGCGTGCAACGACGCACACGAACTCACATCCGGCGAGGCATGCAACATCAAAGAACACGACGAAAACCGCGCCGAAGCATTCAAATACGGCGGCACAGCAGTAGAGATTCGATCGAGGGCGCATTAAGGAGCGGCGGATTTGACGAAGAAGGAACGGCACATTGTAGCGCTGGACATCGGCAGCACGAAAACGTGCGCGTTGATCGGCGAATTGGATGATGACGCGAGCGGCGTGCGTTTCGCGGCGCTCGGCGCTGCGGAATCGAAAGGCTGGCGTAAGGGTCAGATCGTAAATCTGGACCTGGCGGTCAGTTCGATTCGGCGCGCGGTGGAAGAAGCGGAAACGATTGTGGGAGTGCCGGTGGAATCGGCGTTGATTGGCGTGGCGGGGACGCACGTGCGCGGAGTGAACAGCCGCGGCGGCATTACGGTGGGTTCGCGTCCGCGCGACGTGCAGCGCGACGATGTGCGACGCGCGATTGAAGCGGCGCGGGGCGTGCAATTGCCGGAAGACCGCGAAGTGCTGCACGTGTTGCCGCAGGAATTTTTTCTCGACGCGCAAGACAACATTCGCGACGCGATCGGCATGGTAGGACAGCGCCTCGAAGCGAATGTGCACATCGTCACTGCTTCAGGAACGGCGACGCAAAATATCGTGACGGCGGTAAATCGTGCGGGCGTGCGCGTGGACGATACCGTGCTCGAACCGCTGGCTTCTGCCGAAGCTTGCCTGACGCAAGACGAACGCGAACTGGGATCGTGCCTGCTGGACATCGGCGGCGGAACGACGGAAATGGTGGCGTTCACCAGCGGAGTGGTGCGGCACACGGCGGCGATTCCGGTAGGCGGCGATCATTTCACGAACGATCTTGCCGTGGGTTTGCGGACGCCTAGCGGGGAAGCGGAAAAAATCAAGCGGCTGCACGCCTGCGCGTTTCGCGAGTTGCTGAAAGAGGATGCGGCGATAGAAATCGCCAGCGTAGGTGACCGTCCACCGCGCACCGTGTTTTCGCGAATGCTATCGGAAATAGTAGAACCGCGCGCGCAGGAATTATTGATGCTGGTGCGCGACGAGTTGCGCCGCGGCGGCGTGGAATCGCAGATTCCCGCGGGTATCGTGCTGACCGGCGGCGGCGCGCAATTGCGCGGCCTCTGCGAACTCGCCGAACGAATTTTCAATCTGCCGGTGCGCGTGGCTTCGCCGCGCGGGCTTGCCGGCATGAGCGAAGAAGTTTCCCAGCCCGAGTACGCAACAGCCGTTGGACTGGTGCTCTATGGTGCGCGGACGCGGCGCGCTGCAGGGAACCGCCCTAGCGGCTGGGTGGGCAAATTGAAGAGCATGTTTGCAGGGGCGCATTAGGCAACGGATTCAGCATTCGAAACTGGGGAAAGACTGGGGAGGAAGCATGGCGCAAAAAGAATCGAGCATGCGTGTATCGTTTGCGGAAGAAGTACCGAACGGGGCCAAGATAAAAGTAATCGGCGTGGGCGGCGGCGGATCGAACGCCGTCAACCGCATGATTCGCGCCAAGGTGGAAGGCGTCGAATTCATTGCGGCCAACACCGATCTGCAGGCGCTGAAGCTTTCGCAGGCGCCGGTGAAATTGCAATTGGGCGCGAAGCTGACCAAGGGATTGGGCGCGGGAGCCAATCCTGAAGTCGGGCGGAAAGCGGCGCTCGAAGACACGGAAAAAATTCTGGAGGCGTTGGACGGCGCTGACATGGTGTTCGTGACAGCCGGACTGGGCGGCGGCACGGGCAGCGGCGCGGCGCCGGTGGTCGCAAACCTTGCGAGCGAGCTGGGCGCGTTGACTGTCGCCGTGGTCACGAAGCCTTTCGCTTTCGAAGGTAAGCGGCGCATGGAGCAGGCCGAGCAGGCTCTCGCTGAACTGATCGGCTGCGTGGATACCGTCATCGTGATCCCCAACGAGCGGCTGATGGATTGCGTCGAGCACGGCACCAGCTTTTTCGAAGCGTTCCGCATCGCCGACGATATTTTGCGCCAGGCCGTGCAGGGCATTTCGGACATCATCACCATACCGGGCATCATCAATCGCGACTTTGCCGACGTGAAGACGATCATGTCCGGGCAAGGCTACGCGGTGATGGGGACGGCGGTCGCGTCCGGCTCGAATCGCGCGGTGGATGCGGCGAATCGCGCCATCAACAGCCCTTTGCTCGAAGACAATTGCATTCAGGGAGCGCAGGGAATTTTGATCAACATCACCGGCTCTTCGAGCTTGAGCTTGCAGGAAGTGCACGAGGCTTCTTCGATCATCCAGAAAGCCGCGCATGAAAATGCCAACATTATATTCGGCGCGGTGATGGACGATGCGATGAAGGAGTCGGTGAAGATCACGGTGATCGCCGCGGGTTTCCGCGAAGTAGCGGCGCGCAAATCGCAGCAGAAGCCGTCATACCTGCCGAAGACGTGGAAAGCGACACGGGACCCGGAGCCGACACCCAACATCGCGCCGCAGCAAACCAACGTAGTTCAGCAGGTGGCACGCAACGTGAAAGAAGTGGTGCACGAAGTGCCGGCCGACGATCTCGACGTGCCTACATTCCTCCGCCGCCAAGCGCAAAAAGCGTAGCGGCATTCCTCCGGCCTGCGTGGGGCACGGCATGCCGTGCCCCTCCTTTCGCACCGCGGGGGAATGACAAAATCAATTAGTGCGGAGAGAACCCTCTTCGCTTTCTTGCGTCTTGCTGCCGATATAAACTGCTCCTTGTGTCGGATTCCGTCCGAATCGCTAGCATTGTGTCGCAGCAGGTACAGGAGCACGCGCACCAAGAGCTACGCGTCGAATGTTGCGGCATGCTGGCGGGGCGCGATGGCGTGATCACGCGGGCGCATCCTGCTCTGAATGCGGCGCGCAATCCGGCGACGGAATATGAGATCGCACCGAAGCAATTATTTCAGTTGACGCGCGAGATTCGGGCAGCGGGATTGCAGTTGCTGGGAATTTATCATTCGCACCCGAACGGCAGTAACGAGCCTTCGGCGCGTGACATCGAGCAGGCGTATTACCCTGAAGTCGCTTACTTCATTATTTCGCCGGTAGAGGATGCGGAAGAGCCGGTGCGGGCATTTTCGATTTGCAATGGGCAGGTCGCTGAATTGAAAATCCAAGTCATCTGAACGATGTTTCCAGCCTGACTCGCGCACCCGACTCCGAAGCCAGAAGTCGCGCACAGCTCCTGCGAATGCGGCGATTGCAGATGCGCTTAGAGTCGAGCACGGCGCCGCATCACGGCGGGCGAGGCAAGCCTCGCCCAAGAAAAGCGGAAGCAAGCTCCCGGACTCCCAGAACAGCACGGGCGTACGCGATGAAGATGTCACCAAGCCCTAGCGATTGCGTTCGCTGTCCTGTAAGACGTATATCCCGTCGCCATTCGGAGATTCCGCGGGGCTAGGCCTGCTGGAGGCCGGTTGCGTTGGCACTTTCAGCGCGATGGCGGTGATGTCGTCGTGGCGCTGGCCGGCGCCTGAGAAGCTCTGCACTTCGTCGAAGAGAAAATCGAGCGATTCGTCGGCGGATCGGCAGTGGCATTGATTCCAGATTTCGCCGAGTTTGCCCCAGCTCAGGTCGTCGCCCTTTTCGTTGCGCAATTCGTGCAGGCCATCCGTGGCGAAGAGCACGGCGTCACCGGGACGCAGGCGCGCGCGCTGAATTTCATAGGAGACGCCGCCAAACATTCCGGAAGGGAAGCCGCCGTCGCCGAGCGATTGACAGCCCTCCGCGGAAACCAGCAGCGGCAGCGGCACGCCGGCGTTTGAAAAAGCTAGTTCGCCGGAGCGCGGATCGAGGAGCGCGTAGACCGTGGAGCTGTAACGTCCGGGGACGGCGCGGACGCGCAGGCGCTTATTGAGTAATTGCAGGACCCTGGCCGTGTCCTCGCCGGTTTTATTGATGCCGCGAATGGTGCCCATCACCAGCGCGGCGTGCATGGCGGCGATGAGGCCTTTGCCCACCACGTCGCCCATGTAGAGTCCCACCAGCCCATTCGGCAGCTGAAAAAAATCCGCGAAATCGCTGCCCACTTCGCCGAGGGGTGAAAAGCGAAACGCTACTTCGAAACCCTCGCCGCGCAACGTACCCGAGGGAAGCAGGGAATCCTGAATCAGTCGAGCTTCGTCTTTGGCTGCTTCGAGCGTGTGGGGCCATAGGACGGATTCTGTTTCCAGGGCAGCGCTTGTGCTCATATCGTGGGTCACCCCGCTTGAAGGGCATCTCGCAAGTGCGAGTCCAAATAGCGAACGGGTTCGAACGTGGTGATGCGGAGCAGGCAGGAGTTAGGCGCGCGCGGATGCCAACGTGGGAAACCGGGCGGCGCGGGTTTGTCCCGCAACGGGACAGGTGCGCTTGAATGGGACAAGCGGCGGATGAATAGCTAAGGGCGCGAGACTGCGGCGAGTTGCGCGGCGCGGGCGAGAATCGCGGGAATATCTTCGCGCCTTACGTAACGAAGATGAAATTCTCCTGGGCTGGCCACGCCATCGGGCTTTTCGATGTGTTTTGTTTCTGCAACGGGAACGAATTTATCGAGCATGCGATTCACTGCGACATTGCGCGTGCGCGTTTGATGAATGAGCTGCGCGATCGGCGCCATCTCGAAATAGGTTTGAATGCGATGCGGGTAGAGTGCGGTCGTAAGGCCCTTGGCGCGGAGCGTGGGCACGATGATGTGCCAGTGGGAATAATTCAGTTCGGCGGAATAGCGATTGAGGAGCGTGTATCCCGCCAGGTGGTCATCCAGAGCGATTCCGAGAGCGATATTTGGTTGACTCGCGTCGCCGGTGCGAATGGCAGTGGAAAAGCGGCGGTGAATTTCGTCGTACGAGCCGAGACGCTGGCGATCAACTCCCATGAACGCGAGGGATTCCGCGGGCATGGATAGCCAGTAATCAACAATTTCCGGAAGATCTGCAGCTGTTAGGTCTCTGAGGAGGGCGACGCCGCTGGGAGTTTCGACCGAATTGAAGTTTGGCATCCGTGCTCCTCTCGAAGCTGCAGACTTGGGCAGATGCTCAGAGTAGAGCAGGCGATTGGACGCGGCGGTACCTCCAATTTGGCGGGCAATCACTGGGAAGGAAGACGAACGGCGCCAGAGTGAAGCGCAACGACCCGGAATGCGGCGGCTCGCGCGCGGAGCAACAGACTCACGAATGCGCTAGCGGGCGTTTTGCGTGTGCAACGCGCTGATGGCTTCGGCGGCTTCCAGACGCCCCGCATACAGCGGGAACTTTTCAGCGACGGCAGCGACTTCGCCGCGCACGCGCTGTTCGACGCTTGCGTCGCCCAAGTGGGTGAGGACTTCGGCGATCCATCCGGCGATTTTTTCCATTTCCGGCTCGCGCATGCCGCGCGTGGTCACCGCGGGGCTGCCGACGCGTATGCCACCGGCCTTCATGGGAGGCAAGGGATCAAAGGGGATGGCGTTTTTGTTGACAGTCATCCCGGAGCGTTCGAGCGCGAGCTCGGCGTCGCGCCCGGTGATTCCGCGCGAATGCATGTCCACGAGCATGAGGTGATTGTCGGTGCCGCCGGTGACGATACGGAATCCGCGCTTGACTAGGCCGGCGGCGAGCGCTTTGGCATTGGCCACAACCTGCCGCTGATAGGCGACGAATTCTGGCTCGGCTGCCTCCTTCAGACAAACCGCTTTCGCGGCGATGATGTGCTCGAGCGGGCCGCCCTGAATTCCGGGAAAGGTGACGCGGTCGAGATCCTTGGCATATTTTTCGCGGCAGAGGGCCAAGCCGCCGCGCGGGCCGCGCAGAGTCTTGTGGGTCGTGGTGGAAACAAAATCCGCATACGGCACCGGGCTGGGATGCACTCCCGCAGCGACGAGTCCCGCGATGTGCGCCATGTCCACGAAGAAGAGCGCTCCCACGGCTTGCGCGATGTCCGCGATGCGCGGGAAATCAATGATGCGCGCGTAGGCGCTGGCGCCGGCGACGATCATTTTCGGCTGGTGCTCGCGGGCGAGCGCCGCGATTTCGTCATAATCAATCGTTTCCGTTTCTTTGGTGACGCCGTAGGGCACGAATTTGTAGGTCTTGCCTGAAAAATTCAGTGGATGGCCGTGGGTCAGGTGGCCGCCGTGCGCGAGATTCATGCCTAGAACGGTGGCGCCGGGCTCGAGGACCGACATGTACACGGAAATATTCGCCTGAGTGCCGGAGTGTGATTGCACGTTGGCGTGCTCCGCGCCGAAGAGCTGCTTGGCACGTTCGATGGCGAGGCGTTCGACGCGGTCCACATTTTCGCATCCGCCGTAATAACGCTTGCCGGGATAGCCTTCCGCGTATTTGTTGGTGAAGACCGAGCCCATGGCTTCGAGCACGGCTTCGGAAACGAAATTTTCGGAGGCGATCAGTTCGAGCCCGGTGGCCTGGCGGCGAACTTCGTCGCGCAACGCTTCCGCGACCTCCGGATCCACTTCATCGAGACGGCGGCTCATGCGTACCAGTTCGGGGAATTCGTTTTTCATATGGTGGCACCCTGCCGGGATTTGCGGAGGCGGGAAAGCCCGCCGTGAAATACGGCTCCGCGCGCGGCTCGCGCAACTTTCGCTTATCCGGAGTGTTTATAAAATCGGGAAGATTTTATCGGAGCGCTGCGCGCTTTGCAATCAAACCCAGCTGAAAGCGAGCGGTGCTGCGCCACCGCGCAAGAAATTATTTATTGCAAGCACCTGTTCAAGGAGACATGACGAAATGCGCCCTATTAATCGTTGGCTGGGTTTGCTGTTGATGGCGGTCGCGATTATTTCACCGATCGTAGTCGCCGGATGCGCGGAGCACCATACAGTCCGGGTCTATGATCCTTACTACGGCGATTATCACGTGTGGAACCACGACGAAATTGTTTACTACCATCAGTGGGTCGCGGAGACGCACAGGCCTTACTGCGAATTTCGCGCGCGGCCGCCCGAAGAGCAGCGCGAATACTGGAACTGGCGTCACCACCATCCGGACCACCACTGAGAAGAAGGCCCAAATTTAGAGTGGATGAAAATGAAAAAGCCCGCCGCGACTATCGGCCCGGCGGGCTTTCTTACCTTCGCAGAGCGAAATCAGATTGTCACTGCTGAGTTGAACCTGTCACGGTTGACACCACCGGAATGTGATGTTTGCCCAGCAGCGTATGCGGGCCGCCATAAATGAATTCGTTAGCAACGTTGATACCCGCCTGCACGGCGAGATTGATATTTCCCATTCGGAAGCCATCGCTTGGATCGAACCGGCTGGGATACCACAGTAGCGCTGCTGCCTCCGTGCCGGCATACGGGGCCGCAAGCGCGGAAAACGAGAAGGTGCGGTGACCATCTTCGCCGCGCCGCGCCGTGACTGTGGAAATCAATGCATGCCCCAGGCGGCGGCCAATCCCGGTGCATTCGCAGCGGTAGTAAAGCGTGTCTTCGCGAAAGATTTCAGCCAAGCCGTAGCGGGTCGTTTGCGTCACGAGGTTCACGCCAAAATTGCTCGCGACCCGCACACCGTAAGCGTCCCAGCCCTGGCCCCAGTCCGGCGGTTTGTTGCGGGCCTGCTGGATGCCGGCAGTGGCTACCGCGCTGATGATGGGATACGGCCCGAAAGTGTCGAAAATGTATCCGCGCAGTTTGTCCTTTTCCGTTGGGCGCTGGTACGGTTGGCCGGGCTGCACGTTCACGGCGCGCGGCGACAGCATATTCGGTTGGCTGGGCTGCTGCGGTGGCGGAGGCGTGGTCTGCTGCTGGCTCGAGGATGTGCCGGCCCCGGCGCCAGATTGCGCACTTACTGGAACGGACAACACTGTTGAGGAGGAACACACGAGCAATACGGTGAGAGCAAGGCGCACCTTCATTGCAAAACAACTCCTTTATTAGTTATTAAAGCCTCGCCGGCGTCCAGCAGCGCGCCAGGCAGGCTACACCCATTTCGCATTGGCTACGAAAAAAAAGCAAGGGCCCATCAACACGCAACTTATATCTGCTACCCCAAACAAAAAAAACTTTGCAGCATGCGCCCCCCTGTGCCAGATTCCCCCAGCGTAGAGGAGACCTCATGGGCTTAAATGTGATGCACGAGGTGTTGGCACAGTCGCTAGCGGGCAGCTGACATTTTCCGACGTGGTCCGCAGACTGCTCGACGCAGGGATTGAATCGTACTTGTGCGATCTGGCTTCGGGACAAGAGACTTTTTACACCCGCGATGGTAAAACTCATGTGGAAAAAATGACCCTGCCGCCGGGCCCCGTCGCCGACGAGTTTTCACTATCCGAACTGGTCGCGGCTATTCGCGGAGCGCAGGCGGACTCCGTTCGCTATCCGGAATTCGTAAGGCGCTCTCGAGCGGCGGGCGTCATTTCCTACTGGTCCTTCCTCACCGGCAATAATGTGATGTACTTCGGCCGCAAGGGCGAAGTCCACATCGAGGAATTTCCGCGCGCAAAATCGTAAGCGTCAACAAGATGTAATAATGCCTTGGTTGACTTCGCGCGGACTCTCCCCTAACCTTGAACGTTTATTGTGCTGCTGCGAGCGTGCACTTGTGCGCTTGCGGCCCATCTAGCGCGGAAAAGAGCTTCGAGAGAATGTCTGACCAGAAACTGCCAACGCGCGCGGAAGATTTTTCGGAGTGGTACAACCAGCTCGTTTTGCGGGCAGAGCTGGCGGATTACGCGCCGGTACGCGGGTGCATGATCGTGCGTCCGTACGGCTGGGCGTTGTGGGAAAACATTACAGCGGCACTGGACAGCCGGTTCAAGGCGACGGGCCACGTGAACGCGGCGTTTCCTTTGCTGATTCCACGCAGCTTTATTGACAAGGAAAAATCGCACGTGGCGGGATTTTCGCCGGAGCTGGCCGTCGTGACGCATGGCGGCGGCGAAGAGTTGGATGAGCCGCTGGTGATTCGTCCCACCTCCGAGACGATCATCGGGCACTCCTATGCAAAATGGATTCAGTCGTACCGCGATTTGCCGGTGCTGATCAATCAGTGGAACAGCGTGGTGCGTTGGGAACTGCGGACGAAATTATTTCTGCGGACACTGGAATTTTTCTGGCAGGAAGGGCACACCGCGCACGCGACGCTCGAAGAAGCAGCCGCCGAAACGCGCCAGATGCTGGACATCTACACGGATTTCGCCGTGCGCGAAGCCGCTGTGCCAGTGATTCCGGGGCGCAAATCGGATTCCGAACGCTTTGCCGGCGCGGACCAGACATTTTCCATCGAGGCCATGATGGGCGATGGCAAGGCGCTGCAGGCTGGGACGTCGCACAACCTGGGCCAGAATTTCGCCAAGGCCTTCGAGATTCGTTACCTGGATAGGGGAGGCGTGCTGCAGCATTGTTGGACGACTTCGTGGGGACTCTCGACGCGTTTCGTTGGAGCGATCATCATGGTGCACGGGGATGATCAGGGACTGATTTTCCCGCCGCGCCTCGCACCGTACCAGCTAGTGATCGTGCCCATTTACAAGACCGACGACGAAAAATCGAGCGTGCTGGAGTGCGCGCATAAACTTCGTAAGGAACTAACCGACGCAGGCATTCGCGTGAAATTGGATGAGCGCGAAGGTTCGAGCCCGGGATTTAAATTCAACGACTGGGAAATGCGTGGGGTGCCGCTGCGCCTGGAATTGGGTCCCAAAGATGTAGCCAAAGGATCCGTGGTGCTGGCACGCCGCGACCGGCCCGGGAAAGAAGGGAAGTCATTCGTCGCGCAGCAGGGTATTGCGGCGGCGGTAGTTCAAATGCTCGACGAGATTCAGAAGGCGCTTTTCGATCGCGCGCTTGCGTTTCGCAAGGCCAATACCGCCGAGCCTGCCGACTACGAGGAGTTCAAGAAGGCCGTCGAAAAGGGCTTCGCGTTTGCATGGTGGTGCGGCAATGCCGATTGCGAAGCGAACATCAAGGAAGAAACCAAAGCGACGATGCGTTGCATTCCTTTGGAACAACCCGGCGGAACCGGAAAGTGCATTCATTGCGGCGAGCTCGCAGAAGACAAGGCCATTTTCGCGCGGGCGTATTGAGCGCGGATCAGGTCGCGTCACCGCGTTTACTCATTCAGAACACGCCTTTTACCTCAAGCTTCCCCTGCGCTTCGCCGCTGCTAGTATAAAAATACCGCAGGTGTACCAAGTTCCTTGGGAGGGTGTTCACTTTGGACGCGAGGCCAGTTCGGAACAGACAGCTCGGCGGGGGCAAGATCAAACTGATCGTGACGCTGGCGATCCTCGGTTTCGCTGCGTTCTCGGCATATAAGATTGTTCCGGCATACTTCGCCAACTACCAGCTGCAGGACATGATCAAGTCGGAAGCGCTGTTTGCGACCTCGGCTTATCCACGCAAGACCCCGGACGACGTTCACAGTGATGTTTGGAAGAAGATCCAGGAGCTCGGGATCGAGGCCAAGCCAGAAGATGTGAAAGTGACCGGGTCGGAGGGCCAGGCCGTTTCAATTACGGTGGACTACTCAGTCCCGGTGGACCTCGTTGTTTATCAGTTTACCCTGGATTTTCATCCCCACGCAGATAGCCATTCGATTTAGAATTGACGTCAGCCACGATCGAGACCCTGTTGAGCCAGCCGCGCCAGCCCGTCGCTGCCCAACCGTACGGCCGCGGATTGCGTCTAATTACCTGAGAGTGTTCTCGCGGAGACTTTGATTGCGGATTCGAATCGAGCGGGGCTTCTGGACATCGCGCGTTGGTCTGGCCGTGCTCGGCTCGGCGCTATTGCTGCTGGTAGTGGCAACTTCGGTTTTCGCCTACTACTACATTCAGTTCGGCAAGCTCATTAATCAGCAGCTTACCGGGCAGGTCTACCACAATACCTCGCGTGTTTTTTCGGCTCCGGGCCACATTTACACGGGCGAGACACTGCGCGCTGGGGACCTGGCGACCTACCTCCTTCGCACGGGATATCAGGAAGGCGAAGTCGAGGGCGCGCCCGGAGAATTCAAGGTCAAGGGTTCGACCGTCGAAATCCGGCCGTCGCGCGACTCCTATTTCCAGGGCACGAACGCGCTGCGCGTGAGTTTCTCGGGCAATACTATCTCGCGCATCTCGCAGCTATCCGATGGCGCACCGCGCGTGGCGGCGGAAATTGAGCCTGAACTTATCACCAACCTCTTCGACAGTTCGCGCGAAAAGCGCCGCGTGGTCCGTTTTGACGATCTTCCCAAAGACATGGTGAATGCCGTGCTTGCGGCGGAGGACAAGCGTTTCTTCGAGCACGGCGGCTTGGATATCGTGCGCGTCTTCGGCGCGGCTCTGGCAGACGTGCGGCGCGGGCAAAAGGCTCAGGGCGCGTCGACGATTGACATGCAAGTGGCGCGCAGCTTTTTCTTCACTACCAAACGCGAGTGGACGCGCAAGGTGAAGGAAATCCTGATGGCCGTCGAAATCAACCAGCGCTTTTCCAAGCAGCAGATTTTCGAGCTGTACGCGAACGAAGTGTACCTGGGCAATCGCGGCAGTTTTGCGATTCGCGGATTTGGAGAAGCTGCCGAAGCATATTTCGGCAAGGACGTGCGCGAGCTGAACCTGGGTGAAGAAGCGTTTCTCGCTGGAATCATCCGCGCGCCGAACCGATATTCTTCGGCGGAACGCCATCTGGACCGCGCCGAAGAATCGCGTGACCGCGTGCTGGCGCAGATGATGGAAGACAGCTACGTTACGCAAGACCAAGCCGACGCTGCGAAGAAGATGAAACTCAAGTTCGTGAACGGCGGCGTGAATACGGGCGCGGCGCCTTACTTCGTGGATATGGTGAAGGACCATCTGCTCGAGCAATTTTCCGAAACCGATCTGGAAACGCAGAGCTATCGGATTTACACGACGCTCGATCCGCAATTGCAGCATGCGGCGGCAGACGCCATTCAAATCGGCGTGCAAAGCGTGGACAAGCTGCTCGCGAAACGCTACGCGATCTGGAAAAAGAAAGGGCAGGCCGTGCCGCAGGTGCAGGTGGCTCTGGTCGCCATGGACCCGCACACCGGCGAAATTCGCGCGCTGGTCGGCGGCAGGAATTACGGCGAAAGTCAGCTGAATCACGCGCTGGCGCGTCGGCAACCGGGCTCGGTGTTCAAGCCGTTCGTTTATGCGGCTGCTTTTGACGATACCGTGCTCGGTGTGCAGCCGGTGGTGACTCCCGTCACAACCGTCGACGATGTGCCCACTACCTTTGATTTTGACGGCAAGGAATATACGCCGGACAATTACGGCGAGGAATTTTACGGCACGGTGACGGTGCGCGATGCGCTGATCCATTCATTGAACGTCGCTACGGTCAAAGTTGCCGAGATGATCGGTTACCAGCGCGTGGTGGACCTCGCTCGCCAGATGGGGCTCGGCAACAACATTCAGCCAACGCCCGCGGTCGCGCTTGGCGCATACGAAATGACGCCGATAGATGTCGCCGCGGGTTACACCGCTTTTGCCACCAACGGAGTGCGCGCCGAACCACTTTTCCTGCGCAGCGTGCTGGCGGCCGACGGCACGGTGGAAGAGACAGCCTTGCCACGCACGCATCCGGTACTCGATCCGCGCGTCGCCTATCTGACGACCAGCCTGATGGAAGACGTGATCAACAAGGGCACGGGCGTCACGGTGCGCTCGATGGGTTTCACTCCCGTCGCCGCCGGCAAGACCGGCACTTCGCGTGATGGATGGTTTGCGGGATTCACGTCGAATCTGCTGTGCGTCGTGTGGGTTGGATTCGACGACAATCGCGACCTGGGCCTTTCGGGCAGCGAATCTGCTGCGCCGATCTGGGCGGAGTTCATGAAGCGCGCGGTGGTATTGCCACAGTACAAGATGACCGAGGATTTCGATCCGCCGCCCGGCGTATTGCAAGAAACGATTGATCCGCAATCCGGGCAACTGGCCACGGCCTCGTGCCCACAAACCGTACAGGAATACTTCGTTTCCGGCAGCGAACCGACGCAGCTGTGCGAACTGCACGGTGGTCCTCATCTCGCGTCGTCGCCGGCGAATTGGCTTTCCCATCTTTTTGGCAAGGATAATAATCCGCCGCCTCCGCCGAATACCGCCGCCAATCCCCCGAATGGCGCAAACCCGCAGACGCCTCCCGCCGACGACCAGACGGAAAAGAAAAAGGGGCTTCTGGGCAAGATTTTTGGTATCTTTGGTTCCAGCAAAAAGCCTGCGGACAGCCAGAAACCTCCACCGTAGGTTTGCTAGCGCGGTAAAGGAGTAAGGCAATGAGCCGATTGACTCTTGTTGCCGTTCCGCTGGTGTTGTGCCTAGCTGTTTCCATCCGGGCTCAGGAAACCCCCACTAAAGTAAGCAACACGACGAGCCCAACCGCCGCCACAGCGCCGCCTCTTTCCACGATGACGCCGCGCGAAGCGCTCGAAATGCGCGGAGATATTTTCATGGCGCGCAAAGAGTATTCACAGGCGGTGGGCGAGTACGATCACATTCTGATCACCGAGCCCAAGAACGCCGAAGTGCTCAACAAGATCGGAGTCGCCTACCAGCAACTGGGCGACCTGTTGCGCGCCGAACGCGCTTACAGGCGTTCGATGCACGCCGACAAGAATTTCGCCAGCGCCGCGAATAATTGCGGCACCGTGGAGTACGAGCGGAAGCACTACGGGAAAGCGATCGGGTTGTACAAGAAGGCGGTCGCATTGCACGGCGATATGCCTACCATGTATAGCAATCTGGGTTATGCCTATTTTGCGAATAAAGAATATCCGGAAGCAATGACCGCCTTCGAGAAGGCCCTGTCACTCGATCCCACGATTTTCGACCGCCGCGGGCAGGGCGGCACAGTGGTGCAGCAGCGCTCGACTCCCGATCCCGGCTTGTTTTATTTCTTCGTGGCCAAGACGTACGCGCAGACAGGCGACGCCGAGCGCGCCGCGCACTATCTGAAGCTCGCGCGCGATGACGGTTATGCGGGCTTCCTGACTGCGCAGACGGATCCGGCGTTTGCCAAGGTAATCAAAGACCCCGGCGTGCAGGAAGTGCTGCATGTCGAGCCGTCCTACGCCAGCGCACCGAAAAAACAGATCCAGAACTGACCGCCGTAGAGGGTTCCGCCGCTCCCTCTCGCCGTTGATTTTGTGCTTGCCTTTGTAGCGGCGCACTTCAGTGCGCCATGTTTGCTGCAGCAAAATCTACAGCGCATTTTCTTAAACGCCATTGAGTTATGGACTTCGACCGCGGCTGGATCACGGCGCGCTAGAATCATTTTCGTGCGCACATTATTCAATCAAACGGCATTCAAGTTGACGCTCGGCTACGTAGTGCTGGTCGTCATACTACTGATTGTCACTTGCTATACGTCAGATTCGGAAGGCCGGATATTCGATTATTTCGTCATCGGATTTCCGTGGATTCTGAACACGCAAAACGACAGCGTTTTGGGAACTGCCCTCTTCGTAATTCTTGATTCTTTGAGTGTGTATACTCTCACTCTCATCGTGGTCGAATCTCTTTCAAATGCGGATTGAAGTGGCGAGTCGGTTTCCGGTGAGAGAACCTGCCCACCCTTCAGGTCGCGTCATCGAAAACTGGGGCGCCCTCGGAACTTTAGGGTGTGCGCGGCTTCTGTTGCTATAATGACTTACGAAATGTTCTCCCGCGCAGTTCGCCGCTTTTTGTTATTTTTGACTCTGACGGTTGCAGTATCGCTCTCATTTTGTGCTGCTCTTGCTACGCCGCCTGCACCGCCAGTCCCACCCGCGGGAGATGCGAATTCCACCGTAGTCGAAATGAGTATTGATGGCGAGATCGAGCCGATCCTCGCGGAATATATTTTGCACGGAGTTGACCTAGCCAACGCTGAGCACGCCAGCCTGATTTTGATCACGATGAATACGCCGGGCGGCCTCGATACCTCGATGCGCGAAATTATTTCGGCGATTTTGCGCTCGCCCGTGCCGGTGGTTACCTACGTTTATCCAAGCGGGTCGCGCGCGGCCTCGGCGGGATTTTTTATTTTGCTTTCGGGCGATATTGACGCGATGTCTCCGGGCACGGAAACCGGCGCCGCTTCGCCGTTGATTGAGATTGGCGGGTCGCCCGTGCAAATTGACGAAACTCTGCGCAAGAAAATCGTGAACGACGCGACTGCGTATTTGCGCAGCTACACGATAAAGCGCGGACGGAATGCCGACTTGGCCGAGACCGCGGTGACTGACGCGAAAGCTTTCAGCGATAAGGAAGCGCTGGACGGCAAACTCGTGGATATCGTCACGGGGTCGAAGGAAGATCTGCTGGCGCAACTAAACGGCCGGACAATCACGCGACTTGACGGTACGAAAATGGTGTTGGCTCTACAACATCCCGTGATCGTTGCGCGTGATATGACCGGACGCGAAAGATTCCTCGCGCGCATCGTGCAGCCCGATGCGTTTTTCATTCTCCTGGTGATCGGTGTCCTGGGGCTGTACGTCGAATTCACGCATCCCGGCGTGTTTGCGCCTGGCGTGATCGGCGGAATCGCGCTGTTGCTGGCGCTATTCGCCATGCACCTGCTACCAATTAATTTCGCGGGGCTTTTGCTGATCGCGCTGGCGTTTGCGCTCTTTGTCCTTGAGGCCAAATTCCCGACGCATGGCGTGCTGGGAGCGGGAGGAGTGGTGGCCATGATTTTGGGCGCGCTGTTTCTGGTTCGCTCGCCGCTGACAGGCATGGGAGTGAGTTTGTGGACGGCGGTTGCGGTAGTGATTCCATTTGGGATCATCGTGATTATTTTAATGCGCCTGGTGCTGCGTTCGCGCCACTGGAAAGTTTCGACGGGCAAGGAAGAAATGGTTGGAGAAGTCGGCGAAGTGCGGGAGGCGTTAGGTTCCGCTGACGGCGCCGGCACCGTATTCGTTCACGGTGAGTTGTGGCGCGCGGCGACGCCCTCGGGCGCGAGCATTCCGGCCGGAGCGCGCGTCCGCGTGAAAAAAGTAAAAGGCCTGACGTTAGAAGTGGAACCACTAGAGTCAAGGTAGACGCTTGATAGCAGGTGTAGGGCACGGCAGGCCGTAACCGCTGATCCACACCAGTCTAGGTTTTGCTGCATCGTTGAAACGAGGAGGCGGCATGGATTTTGTAACGATTCTGTTCGGGGTCGCCGTAATCATTTTTCTGTTCTGGCTGGTGAACTCCGTCTACGTCATCAAGGAATGGGAGCGCGGGGTGGTGCTGCGTCTAGGGCGCATGTTGCCGGAAGCGAAGGGCGCGGGCTTGCAGTTGGTATTTTTTCCGATTGATAAGCTCACGCGGATTTCGCTGCGCATCGAAACGCTGGACGTGCCGCCGCAGGACGTGATCACGCGCGACAACGTCTCGGTTAAGGTAAACGCGGTATGTTACTTCCGCGTAGTGGACGCTAATCTCGCGCTGTCGCAAGTGCAGAATTATCTATATGCTACTTCGCAGTTGGCCCAGACCACGCTGCGCAGCCTGGTGGGGCAGTTCGAATTGGACGCGATACTTTCCGAGCGCGAAAAGGTAAATGCCAAGCTGCAACAAATCCTTGACCAGGATACCGAGCCTTGGGGTATCAAGGTAACAAAGGTTGAGGTGAAGCAAGTAGACATCCCGGAGAATATGCAGCGCGCGATCGCGCGGCAGGCCGAAGCGGAGCGCGAGCGGCGGGCCAAGGTCATCGCGGCGGAAGGCGAATTTCAGGCTTCGGCGCGGCTTTCTGAGGCTGCGGCCGTGCTGCAAAAGGAGCCGGCGGCGATCCAATTGCGCTACTTGCAGACGCTGGTGGAAATCGGAGTGGAGAAAAATACCACGGTGGTGTTTCCGCTACCGGTGGACATTATTTCGCAGTGGACGAAGGCGCTGGAGAAGAAGTAAAGCACATGGCATCGAGCGGCAGACGCGGCGGCGGCGAACGAGTGCTGGAAAGCAGGCACCTGGTAGGGCTGTTTCTCGGCGTCGTGCTGCTTTGCGGAGTTTTCTTCACGCTTGGTTACGTGATGGGACGGCAGCAGTATGGCGGATCAGTTCACGCCGCCGACGCCTCGCCGGTGCGTAGCACGCCACCCGCGTCCACGGCTGCGTCCGCGAAAAATAAGGAAGCCGCTCCGGCGAACAGCAGCGCGCCGGCCGATCAAACCTGGGATTTTTACCCCAAGACGAACCGCGCGGCGAATAACCATGCCGATTCCGCTCCGCCGACGCGCGGTAAACAGCCGGCGCCCTCGTTTGCTGCGAAATCAGAAAAGTCTGCACCGCCGGTTGCAGCGAAATCGCTTCCTGCCAGCACTAAAGAACCCGCGCGCTTTCAGCCGCCGGCGCTGAACAAAAACTCGATCGTCTTGCAGGTTGCGGCGGTGAAGGTGCAGCGCGACGCGCTGGAAATGGCTGATGCGATTCAGCAGAAACGATTTCCTTCGTTCGTCGCTACATCATCCGCCGACAATCTCTATCACGTTCAAATTGGGCCTTACCCCGATATGGCGTCCGCGGAAACCGCCAAGCACGCCCTCGAACAACTGGGCTTTAAGCCTATAATTAAACACTGAATGAACTTGCCTCGTTACGCGCGAGTCTTGCTCGCCATCGGGAGCGGTGTCGCGCTCGGCCTCGCGTTTCCCAATTACAATTTGTACCTGCTGGCGTGGATCGCGATGGGCATGCTGGTGCTGGCTTGCTGCGGCGCGCCATTGAAAGAAGCACCGCTGTACGGTTTCTTGCACGGGCAGGTTTTTTATCCGGTGTGCCTGCCGTGGGTGGATACCGTCATGCGGCAGTACGGGAATATTGATCCGTGGATCGCCGGCGCGTTCGTGGGGCTGATCGGCTTCGTCGGCGGATTGATATGCATGGCGTTTTCCACCGGCGTCGCGCTGGCGTCCAAGAAAAGCAATTTACTCGCTTGTTTGCTGGCGCCTTTTCTGTGGACCGCGCTGGAATTTTTCCGCACGAATATTCCCATCATTGGCTCGTCTTGGGATTTGTCTGGTTATCCGGCGGCACGCAGCATGGCGCTACTGCAGATCACGTCGGTGACAGGAATCTACGGATTGTGTTTTCTGATTGCGGCTTACGGATCGCTGCTGGCCTACGCAATGATGCAATTCGCAGAGCAAAAGCAATTATCCGCCGGCGGAAATCTCGGTGCTTTGGGAACGGCGGGACTTCAGTCCCGCCGTAAAGGCGCCAAAAACGAAGGGGCTTTAGCTCCTGAAGCCACGCGGCCGACTTTCGAAGCGTGGAAGCTGGCTATCATTGTGACGATCGCCCTGGTCGTCGTGGCGCTGGGCGGCCCGTATCTCATACCCTCGTCGCACCCGCGTTACGTCGCGCACTTGGTCCAGACCAATTTCCCGCAGTCGGAGAGTTATCCTGTGGACTGGCTTACCGTGCACGCCGGGGAACTCGACCAACTCGAGCAGATCAGCGTGGACGCCGCGCACCGCGCGCCGGGAATTGTGATTTGGCCGGAAGTTCCGGCGCCGTTCACGTTTACCGAGCCAGCGTTTGCGCAACGCGCCGAGCGGATAGCGCGCGAGGCCGGAAATTATTTTCTGGTCGGCGTAGTGGATTGGAAGGTGGTGCCGGGAGGGAAGTGGCTCGCGTTCAATAGCGCGGTGCTGCTGAATCCGGCTGGCGCGCGCGCCTATTCGTACAATAAGATTCACCTGTTGCCGTTCGGCGAATACGTGCCGCTGCGCGGCTGGCTCACTTTTGCCAAGAAACTGACCGCGGACATTTCCGATTTCACGCCGGGTTCGGAATACAGCATCGCGCAGCTTCCGCAGGGGAAATTCGGCACCTTTATTTGTTACGAAGCGATTTTCCCGAGCGAAGTGCGCCACTTCACTGCCGACGGCGCCCAACTACTAGTGACCATCTCGAACGACGGCTGGTTCGGGCGTTCTTCAGCGCCCGAGCAGCACATGGCGATGGCGCGAGTGCGCGCGGTAGAAAATCGCCGATGGCTCCTGCGCGACACCAACAATGGTTACACCGAGTCTATAGATCCCTACGGCCGCACCACTGCGCAATTGCAGTTGGACATCCGCGGTCAGCTAGACGCCCCCTACGATTTTCGCAGCGATGTAACCCCGTACGTCTGCTTTGGCGATTGGTTTTCTTGGATGTGCGTCATCGTGACCTTCGTGCTGCTGGGAGTGGCGCTTTTCTAGCGCAATTGTTCTACTCGGGATGACACTCGCCGAAAAATCAAGTAGCATGTAAAGACGATATGGCCGAACACATTGAAGACCTGCAGCAACGCTTCGCCGAGTTGAATAAACGCATTCAGCTTGTGCGGAGCTTTCTTTGACGCCGATTCCGCCCGCAAACAACTCGCCGCGCTAGAAGCCAAAACCAGCGATCCCAATTTTTGGCAGGATCAAGCCAAAGCCCAGGAAACGCTGCAAGAGCGCAAGATCGTGGAAGACCGCGTGAACGCCGAAGTGTCGCTCGATCGCAAGAAAAGCGACATCGAAACGTATTTCGGCTTGGCGCAGGAGGAAAAAGACGACGCCCAGCGCGATTCGTTGCTCGAAGACGTCGCCAAAGATCTGGCCGCGACGGACACTTATCTTTCCGAGCTGGAAACCAAAACGCTGCTCGCCGGCGAAAACGACCGGCTCAACGCGATCGTCACCGTGAAACCGGGCGCCGGCGGCACTGAATCGCAAGACTGGGCCGAAATGCTTCTGCGGATGTATCTGCGCTGGGCCGAGCAAAAGGGCTTCCGCGCCACGATCCTCGATTCGACGCCCGGCGAAGAAGCAGGCATCAAGTCCGCGACGGTTCAGATCGAAGGCGAAAACGCATACGGCATGCTCTCTGGCGAGAGCGGCGTGCACCGCCTGGTGCGCATTTCGCCGTTCGATCAAGCGGCCCGGCGCCACACGAGCTTCGCGTCGGTGTTCGTAATCCCGGAAATTGACGACCGCATCGAAATCAACGTCAAGCCCGACGACCTGCGCATTGATACCTTCCGCGCGGGAGGCCACGGCGGCCAAAACGTCAACAAAGTGGAATCCGCTGTGCGCATCACGCACTTGCCATCCGGAATCGTCGTGCAATGCCAGAACGAGCGCAGCCAGCATAAGAACCGCGAGATCGCCATGAAGGTGCTGCGATCGCAGCTCTACGAGCTCGAGCTCGAAAAGCGCCGCGACGCCCTAAACAAGCTCGACGCGTCCAAGCCCGAAATCAGTTTCGGCAGCCAGATTCGCTCGTACACGATGCAGCCCTACCAGCTGATTAAGGACCATCGCACCAAGGTCGAACGCGGCGACGTCCAGAAGGTCCTCGACGGCGACCTGGACCCCTTTATCCGCGCGTACCTGCTCTACCGGCGGGATATGGCGTGACCGTAGCAGAGTGCAGGCTAGAGCCACTTTGCGGAAGGGGAGTTCCTATGAGGCCCTGCGAAGCCAGCCGAAACCGTCCTGGTGGAAGCATTTGCACGCGCGTAACTAGCCGTTCAGTCGCGATTTAAAGCCTTTCGCTGCATAAAATTGACAGGGGTATGCCCCCATGCTAGCCTTTTGTTTTTGAAGTGGTCTTGCCAAACCCAGCTTAGGCCCTTGATTTGCCTCATATCCCTCTGGAGGATACTTTTTTGCCACACGCCGATGAGAAGTTCCTGTTTACCTCGGAGTCTGTGACCGAGGGTCACCCCGACAAAATCGCCGATCAAATTTCCGACGCCGTTCTAGACGCAGTCATGACCGACGACCCCACCGGCCGCGTCGCCTGCGAAACGCTGGTCACCACTGGTCTGATCGTTGTTGCCGGGGAAATCACCACCTCCACTTATGTTCCGTTTTCCGATGTGGCTCGCAGCGTCATCAAGGACGTTGGCTACACCCGGGCGAAGTACGGCTTCGACGCCGAAACTTGCGGCGTGATCTGCGCCATCAACCGGCAGTCGCCGGACATCGCCATGGGTGTGGATACCGGGGGCGCCGGCGACCAGGGATTGATGTTCGGGTTCGCGTGCGACGAGACGCCCGAGCTGATGCCCATGCCGATTCAACTCGCGCACAGCCTCACGCACAAACTCGCGGAAGTCCGCAAGAAGGGCGTGGTTGATTTCCTCCGGCCCGATGGAAAATCCCAAGTCACGATCGAATATGTTGACGGCCGTCCCGTCCGCGTGGACACCGTGGTCATTTCCACGCAGCACAGCGACAAAGTTTCCCCCAGCGACCTGCACGACGCGGTGTTGAATGAAGTCATCAAGCCCGTTCTTCCGGCCGCGATGGTGGACAAGAAAACCAAATACCACATCAATCCAACCGGACGATTCGTCACCGGCGGCCCGATGGGCGACGCCGGCCTCACCGGACGCAAGATCATCGTGGACACGTACGGCGGTTACAGCCGGCACGGCGGCGGCGCGCTCTCCGGAAAAGATCCAACGAAAGTGGACCGCTCGGCGTGCTACATGGCGCGTTACGTTGCGAAGAATATTGTGGCGGCGGGCCTGGCTACCAAGGTGGAAGTGCAAATCGCTTACGCGATTGGCGTTGCGGAACCTGTTTCTGTGATGGCCGATACTTTCGGCACCGGCACCATTCCGAATTCCCAGATCACCGAGCTGATTCGCGGATTCTTCAAGCTCACTCCGAAAGACATCATCGAGACGCTCGATCTGCGTCGCCCGATTTATCGTCCCACTGCTGCGTACGGCCATTTCGGACGCACTGGCCCAGGCTTTACCTGGGAGCGCACCGACAAAGCCGACGCCATCCGCAAGGAAGCCGGCAGCCGCGGTGCTGTTGCGGTTTCGCGTAGTTGATTTCGGGGGCACGGCTGGCCGTGCCCTCCGTGTTCCCGCCGGCCCCGACGCCGTCGGTTCTCTCTACATAGATGTCTCTGCGGTAAAACGAAATTCGACGCCGATTTTCGCACTCTAAATCTAAAGGGAGTTCCCAGTGGAAACAGCCACAAAGCTAGCCGGTGATGTGAAAGACCTCGCCCTCGCGGAAAAAGGCAAACGCAAAATCGAATGGGCCAATCAGCAGATGCCCGTACTGCAATTAATTCGCAAGCAATTCATCAAAGACCAGCCGCTCAAGGGCATTCGCATGTCTGCCTGTCTGCACGTCACCAGCGAGACGGCCAACCTCGCCATCACTCTGCGTGACGGCGGCGCGGACCTGGTGCTGTGCGGTTCGAACCCACTTTCCACACAGGACGAAGTTGCCGCGTCGCTGGTCAAGGACTACGGCATTCCGACCTACGCGATTAAGGGCGAAGACAATGCCACCTACTACGCGCACATCGCCGCGGCGATTGACCACAAGCCGCAGATCACCATGGACGACGGCGCAGACCTCGTCACCCAGCTGCTAACGAAGCATCCGCAGTTGGTGCCGAACGTCATTGGTGGAACCGAAGAAACCACTACGGGCGTGATTCGTCTGCGCGCCATGGCGAAAGACGGCACGCTGAAATATCCCGTCATCGCCGTGAACGACGCGCTGACCAAGCATCTTTTTGACAATCGCTACGGCACCGGCCAATCCACGATTGACGGCATCATTCGCGCGACCAACATGCTGATTGCTGGAATGAAGGTCGTCATCGCCGGTTACGGCTGGTGTGGACGCGGCGTCGCGATGCGCGCCAAGGGCCTCGGCGCGGATGTGATCGTCACCGAAATCAACCCCACGCGCGCGCTCGAAGCCATCATGGACGGTTTCCGCGTGATGCCGATGGCAGACGCGGTCCGGATCGGCGAAATTTTTGTGACGGTGACGGGCAACAAGTCCGTGATTGCTCACGAACACTTCGAAAAGATGCGCGACGGCGCGGTGGTTTGCAATTCCGGCCACTTCAACGTCGAGATTGATATCCCGGCGCTCGAGAAGCTGTCCAGCTCGAAGAAAATCGCGCGCCCCTTCGTGGACGAATACGCCATGAAAGACGGCCGCAGGATTTATCTTCTCGGCGAAGGCCGCCTGATCAATTTGGCGGCCGCCGAAGGCCACCCGGCGGTCGTGATGGATATGAGCTTCGCCAACCAGGCTTTGGCGTCCGAGTACATGGTGAAGAACGCCAAGGACTTGAAACCGCAGGTCTATGCCGTGCCGGAACCGATTGACCGCCAGATCGCCAAGCTCAAACTGGAATCCATGGGAGTCCAGGTGGACAAACTCACCGCCGAACAAGAGCACTACCTGGCCAGCTGGTCCGAAGGCACGTAGTCTCAAGCTTCACGTCTGGACTTTGTGAGGGCGGGTCTAAGACCCGCCTTTTTTTTGCGCCCGGTGCGCAGTGCGTCAGTGACATTTTCTCTGCGAACCCTTTTGTTCGGCCCTCATTTCTCTCCAATACTTCGCTGTCCTCGCTCCATGCACACACGTATTTGCTTTCTCAAGCCTCTGTCTCTAAGATAGGTCGATGATTTTTTTGCGACATGACGGCCAGCACCGACGACACAAAACGCTGCATTCCGCTTCTTCCGGAGCACCGGCCACTCCGTCACTTCTCGATACAAATTGCCGCTTTTCCAGAACAATAAATCGCGTAAGTCGTTCAAAAAAAAGAACCGAGCCAATTCTTATTCGATACAAACTGACGAGCACTCGATATTCGGTTTCGCTGCCGAAGAAGTCGTTTTTCCCGCCTGGAATCGCGAACAATCCCATCCCGAATTTCCGGATCGCCCGCGCATGATGCAAGACTGGGCTCACTCGGCAATCGAAACGGCCAAGCGCCGTGGCGCCAGCTATGCCGATGCGCGCGTGATGGACATCCGTCAGCGCGAGCTCGGTACGAAAAACGGAGAAGTCGGCAGGTTGGTCGAATCGGAAACACTGGGGATTGGCATTCGCGTGATCGCCAGTGGCGCTTGGGGGTTTGCATCCACCGATCGGCTCACTCATGAAGGAGTACAGGCTTGCGCCGCCGAAGCGGTGGCCATCGCGAAAGCGTCCGCGCTCGCGAAACGCGAGAACGTGGCGCTCGCGCCGGAAGAAGCGTATGTAGACACCTGGCAGAATCCATTCCTCAAAGACCCCTTTCGGATTCCCGTTGAGCGGCAGATTGATTTGTTAATCGCCGCGGACAAGCAAATGCTCGGCGTGAAGGGCGTCACTTTGGCGGAAGGTTCGATGTCCTTCAAGCGGATTGACCAGCTATTCGTATCGAGCATTGGCTCGTCCATTCATCAGATCAAGATGCACGCGGGCGGCGGCATCGTGGCGACGAGCTTTGCGGGAAGCGAAATTCAAAAGCGGTCTTACCCGAATAGTTTTGGCGGGCAGCACTCACTGCAGGGCTACGAGCTCATCGAATCATTCGATTTGGTGGGCAATGCCCAGCGCATTGGCGAAGATGCTGTGGCACTGCACTCCGCCGCGCAATGTCCGGAAGGCACGCGAACCATTATTCTCGGCGGCTCGCAGCTGGGATTGCAGATCCACGAATCAATCGGGCATCCGATCGAGCTGGACCGCGTCCTGGGCCAGGAAGCGAATTTTGCCGGGATGAGTTTTCTTACGGTGGATAAGCTGCGCAAATTGAAATACGGCTCGGACATTGTGAACGTGGTGGCCGACGCGCGGCTGGCACATGGGCCGGGCCTCGGCACGTTTGCCTATGACGATGAAGGCGTGCCAGCGCAATGTACTCCGATCATCACCGACGGGCTCTTCACCGGGTATCTGAGCAATCGCGAACTCGCTTCGGCCATCGGCGAGACGCGCTCGAACGGCACCATGCGCACGGAATCCTGGAACCGGATGCCGATGATTCGCATGACCAACATCAGCATTAATCCTGGCACGTGGAATTACGACGATCTAATTGCGGATACAGACGACGCCATTCTGATGGAGACCAACCGATCGTGGTCCATTGACGACCGCCGCTATCATTTTCAGTTTTCCACGGAAATTGGCTGGGAGATCAAAGGCGGCAAGAAGGGCCGCATGATCAAGAATCCCAGCTACAGCGGCATCACCACCGAATTCTGGAACAGTTGCGACGCGATTTGCTCGCGGGACCATTGGACGCTGTGGGGCACCCCGAACTGCGGCAAAGGGCAGCCAATGCAGACGATGGGCACTGGCCACGGCGCGTCACCGGCGCGGTTTCGCAACGTGAAGGTGGGAGTGGCGTTCTCCAAATAAATGGCCGCGAAGAAAAAATCGGGATCGACGTCACGCGGGCGTCGCAAGGGCGTGCTGCGGCGTGCTTCATCAGGGAATTCCACAGGCTATGTGGCCAGCGCGCGGTATTCGGCGTCAGACCTGGAACACATCGCCGAACGCATTTTGAAATTGAGCGAAGCCGACGAGACGGAAGTCGAAATTGATTCGACCGTGGATGCGTTGACGCGCTTCGCGAACAATACCATCCATCAGAACGTCTCCGAACATACCCTGGGCATTTCCGTGCGCGCCGTCGTGGATGGCCATACGGCGCGCGCGACGACGAACAAGACGGACGAAGAGTCCTTGCGCCGCGTGGTCGCTGCCGCGATGAATCTGGCGCGGAATCAGCCGGAAAATCCAGATCTGCTGCCGATGCTGGGCTCCCAGAAATACCAGAAAGTTGCGCACTTCTTTGGTTCGACGGTCTCGGCCACCCCGCAAGATCGCGCCCGGGCGGTCACGCGCGTCTGCAAGATGGCCGAGGAAGGGAAGCAGACCGCCGCGGGCATTTTCACCACGGGGTTCGTTCGCAATTTATTGGCGAATTCGAAGGGACTTTCCGCGCGGCATGACGACACGCGCGCGGAGTTTTCCGTAACGATTCTGGAGGAGAATTCCTCGGGCTGGGCAAAATCCAATTCACCGGATATTCTGAATATTGACCCGGACGCTTTATTCGAAAGTGCCAGCGAAAAAGCAGCGGGTTCGCGCAAGCCACGCGAACTGGAGCCGGGGCACTACACAGCGATTCTGGAGCCGGCAGCCGCGCTCGATTTTGTCGGATCCATGTTTTACGATTTTGCCGGAACGGCGATTTTGGATAAGCGTTCGTGCCTAAACGAGCGGATGGACAAGAAAATATTCGGCGAGAACATCACTTTGTGGGACGACGTGTACCATCCGTTGCAAGTGGGCGCGCCGTGGGATGGCGAAGGCTTGCCGCGACAGAAAGTTTTGTTGGTGGATCGAGGCGTTCCCAAGAATTTGGTTTATTCGCGCGCCACCGCGAAGAAAATGAAGGCTAAGCCGACCGGCCACGGTTTTACGCTGCCCAATGAATACGGCGAAGCGCCGATGAACCTGGTTTTTTCCGGCGGCGATAAATCCGTGGACGACATGATTCGTTCCACCGAGCGCGGAATCCTTGTGACCCGGTTCTGGTACATCCGCGAAGTGGATCCTTACGAAAAGGTGCTTACGGGAATGACTCGCGATGGAACGTTCCTTGTGGAGAATGGACGCGTCGCGGGCGGTATCCGCAATTTTCGGTTCAACCAAGGCATCATTGATGCGTTGGCAAAAGTCGAGATGCTGGGGCCGGTGGTTCGTGCCACGGGTGAGGAATCATTCGAGATGGTAGTGCCGCCGATGAAGATTCGCGACTTCCATTTCAGCGAAGTGACGAAGTTCTGACGTGAGACGTGCGGAGCGAGAGGTTCTAGCGTCATGAGGCTAACGTCTCGCCCGCATTTCAATAGGAGTCACGGACAACTGCGGCGAGGCAAGCCTCGCCTTCCAACAGGCGGGAGCAAGCTCCCGCACTCCCAGAAAATGCGCCGCTATTTCGTAAATTGCAGGCTGGTGATGGCGCGGGAAATTACGTTTTCTTGAATTTGCACCAGGTCCGTGCTTGCCAGCGTCATGCCAAAGATTGTGTAAACGGCAGCGCCACGCGGAATGTAGACCGCAACTCCGGACCAGTCGTGATCATCCACGCTCCCGCGAAAGCGCCTCTGGATGGCCGTAACGCCCGAAATCGTGACGCGCTTTTCGTCGAGCGGCCGGAAGTTGTCCATCACGTCACGCAGCCGCTTGTCCGCAGCGTCGATCACGGTCGTCAGTGACTTGCCTCCGGTTTCCTGCCCGATCATCAAGTAAGTGGTTTGATCGTCGGTCCCCATCGCTGTGATTGCGCCGGGCAGAATCTTGCTCGCGCCCGGAATCACGTGCCAGTCCGGCGGCTTGTACATGTGGAAACCGTATGTGTCGTTCGTGTAGCTGTTTCCGCTGACTTCTTCGCGCATGGGTTCCGGCGCGGCGGGTTTAGGCGGCGGAGGCGCGGCGACCGGCGTGACTTTCGGCTGCGGGGGATTCTTCGCTGATGCGGACGGTGACGCGGTGGTCGCGGGTGCCGACGGCGTGTCCGTGTGCGGGTATTCGACGACGTCATTGGATGCAGAGTCTGTCGCGGAAGAGTGTGTGACCGGCGCGGCCGCGTGCTCCGGCTTTTCCGTCTTAGCAGACGGTGAATTTGGCGGCGCTGCGTTTGTGGACGCGGGCGCCGGCGCTGCGGCGACTTTCGGTGCACTCGGTTCGGGCTTCTTCGCACTGTCGGTGACGACGATGGAGATGACCTGGTCTTTCTGCACCATCGCGAATCCGTAACTGGTCTTCACCTTGAAGGAATTGTCCTCGAAGCCGACGATTGTGCCGATGATCTTCGATCCGTCCTTGAGCTTGATCTCGTCGGCGCGAGCCGCGGCCGCCGGCAGCAAGACTGCAACTGCGGCGAGACAGCTCGCAAGTGCAAACCCTCGTTTCATTGCTCCGAGTATCACGCCGCGCGGCCTGAGCGGCAAGTACGCGTACCGTCGGGGTGCTTGTTTAGTCAGTAGAAGGCGGAGTTTTCGCAGCCGCCGGAATCAGCGAGCGAATGCTTCTTCGGGTGAATGAGTTACAATCCGGCGGATGATCGTCGTTATTGTGCTGGTGGCTTCGTTGTTGCTGTTCCGCGCGGCGGGCGCGTTCGGTGTGACGGCGCTGGCTTCGTGGATCGCGTCGACACGATGGGCGTTGGCGGCGATGTTCCTGTTCACCGGCGTGGCGCACTTCACGCGGGCCCGCCACGGAATGGCGCACATGGTTCCGCGAGTCTGCGGGAACGCTATGGCGATGGTGTATTTCACCGGGGTGTGCGAGATTGCGGGCGCGATCGGCATGCTGATTCCGCGAACGCGAACAGCGGCGGGCGTCTGCCTCATCCTGCTGCTGATTGCGATGTTCCCGGCAAACGTAAAGGCCGCACGCGAGAAGCTGAATGTGGCGGGACGACCCGCGACGCCACTCGTGCCGCGCGCGGTGATTCAGATCGTCTTCATCGGGCTGGTCTGGTGGTCAACGCTATTAGGTTAAGGCGCGGCAATGCTTGCGGAGTTAGGGGCGGGTGCGCCGCGGTCCGGGAGAGCCGGGTGGTCATTTGCGATCACCCTGAAAGGCAATGGGACCGCGACGGCACCCGCCGTATTGGTTTCATGCGAGATTCAGTGTAGGCGAATAAAAAGCGAAAGTCAACGCGCCGCGGCTATTGCTTCAGGGGACCGAATTAGCGGCGGAAGCGCGCATCGCCGCGCGGGCAGGGGTGCACTTTTCGACGGATGTCTGGTTCCGGCGCGGATTGGATCACGTGAAGTTCTTGCTGGAGGATCGTGAACTCGGATTCGAGGGCGTGCAGGGCGCTCTCGGCGCCAGCCAGATTGCGCTCGCGCCCTAAGGTTTCGAGGCTGCGCGCGGCGGCGACCGCTTTGGGCGCTCCGAAGATTGCGATGGAGCCTTTCAGCAGATGCGCGGAGCTCGCCAGCTTGGCGTGCTCTTTTTTGGCGATGGCGTTGCGGATGAGCGCGAGCGTCTTTGGCGCATCGGCCAGGAAGGTTTTCGCGAGAGAGTGAATCAGCCTTTCGTTTCCGCCGGTGGTGCGGCGTAGGTGCGTGTGGGTATCTTCGGAAACAGTGGCGGTGTTCGTCGCCACGGTTGGCATCGGAGCCAAAAATTGCGATGCGGATGACGCGCGCGGTGCTGCGAGCAATTCGGTCTGCGATGGCGCGCGGGTCGGCGGTTTTTGCGTACTTTGCGCCGTGGATTCGACCGCCCAATATAACTTGTCCATGTGCACCGGTTTCGCGAGCACCGCGTCCATGCCTGCTTCGCGAAAACGGATTTCGTCTTCCTCTGTGGCGTGGCCGCTGAGGCCGATAATGATCTGATGCTTACCTGACTTCGCTTCGCCCTGACGAATGGCGCGCGTGGCTTCGAGGCCGGTCATGCGGGGCATTTCCTCGTCCATCAAGACGACGTCAAAGGTTTGGCGGTCGAGCGCCGCGAGCGCGGCGCGGCCGTCAGCCGTCGCTTCCGCGGAGTGTCCACGCTTGGTAAGCAATTCGACGACGAGATCACGATTGAGTTCGGCATCGTCGGCGATAAGGATGCGCAGAGGATGTTCGGCTTTGCCTCTTTTTTGTGATTTATCTTTTCCGGTGGATTTTTCTGGCGGCGTGTTTTTGGGCGATTCTGCGGTCTTTGCCGCGCGAGGCAGGCGGAACCAGAATCGCGAGCCGTGCGGCTCGTGCGTTTCCGCGCCGATGGTGCCTCCCCAGCGCTCGACGGTGATCTTGCAAAAATAAAGACCGAGACCGGCTTTGCCAGCATTTGATTTGCCCTTCGCGAAGAGCGCAAAAAGCTGATCCACGCGCTGGCCAGGAGGCAGGCCGGGGCCTTCGTCATCCACAAAGGCGAGCACGGAATTGCCCTGATCTTCCAGACCGATCGTAACCGTCGAGCCCTTCGGTGTGTAGCGCATCGCGTTCTCCAGCAAGTTGCCGAAGATACGATCGAGGCGCGAGGCATCGCCCACTACGTGCCAGTCGCGGGAGACATTCGTGCGCGGATCGAGACGTAGACGGATGCCGCGTTCGCGAAAGGCTGTGGAGAATTCTTCGATCACCTGATTTGCGCAGGCGAGCAGATCGGGGACCTTCGCCGCGGTGACATCCTTGGCTTGCTGCGCGGCGAGGTCGCTCGAGAATGCTTCAAGAATGCCGCGGATCATCAGTTCCTGGCGCTGCGATTCGCGTTCGCCCGCGGTGACATATTTCTTCAGCGCCGCGGGGAGAGCTTCGCGCTTGAGGAGAGAAAATACCCCGTTCATGGCGCTGAGAGGCTGCGTGAGATCGTGAACGATGCAGTGCAGCAGGATTTCTTTCTTCTGGATTTCCTTGAGAAGTTTTTCGTGTTCGAGCAGGGAATCGCGGGCAGTCTGAAACCAGGCTTGCTGTTGCCCGAAAGTGTCGGAGAGATTGCGAACGATGAGAATTTGCTTTCCTTCGAGCCAGTAGGCGGAGGCTTCGAGAGGGATGTCTTTCGCGGAGGCGCCGCGCTCGAGCCAATTGCCGGAATTCAGCGCGGCTGACGGCTTGGCGTTCCAGAATTCCGCAGCTTCGAAGAGAAAATTATCGAGGAACAGGGAGTTATCGCCTAAGCGAACGATACGCTCGCCAGTGGGCTGCGCGCCCCAGATGTCCGCGCACCAGGGCGGCCAACCGCCGATGAGGCGGAAATTGCCTTCGCCGAGGTATTCAAACAGCGCATAGCCTTGCGTGGCGAAGAACGATTCAAAAATAGAGCTCGAGTACATTTAGCCGGCCAGCATCGCTTGCCCGAGATGGAGGAAAACATTCTCGACCGCTTCGCCGGTCTTCGCGCTGGCGTGGCGGACGGTCCAGCCGTTCTCAGTCAACGTAGCTTCCTGGGCGGCGTCGATTTCCCATTGGTCCTTCAGGTCGTCTTTATTGAGGACCAACACCGCGGGAAGTTTTCCGATTTCCTGGACGATGCGGTCGTGCAGGGCTAGAGCATCTGCCAAAGTCTGGCGGCGAGTGCCATCCACGACGAGGAGATAGCCGGACATGCCGCGTAGATAGGACATGCGCATTTTCTGGAAGATGTCTTCGCCGTAGATATCCCACAGCATCAAAGTAACTGCCTCGCCATTCACGCTAACGACTTTCTTGTCTACTTTGACGCCAATGGTGGTGTGGTACGTTTCATCGAAAATGCTTTCGACGAACCGCCGGACGAGGCTAGTCTTGCCTACGGAGAAAGAACCGAGCATGCAGACTTTCTTCTGGAGCATGGCGATTTCGGCTCAGTTTTCCGGAGCAGCGCCGGAGGAGGCGCTGCCGGGTGCGGCGCTGAAATAAATCTTGAAGGTGACGCTGCGATTGAGGCGGCGGCCGTCTTCAGTTTCCTCGCTGCGCAGCGGCTGCGTGGTGCCTACGCCGCGCGGGCGAAGATTCACTTCCTTGACGCCGTTACGCAAGAGGCTGCTGCGAATCTGATCGGCGCGCTGCTGGCTGAGAGGGAGATTGGCAGCCTCGACGCCGGTGCTATCGGTGTGGCCGATCAAGTCAACACTGACGGCTTCTCCCAGGCGCGCCGCTTGCGTGACGAGGCTACGAATTTCCTTTTCGGCTTGCGCGAGAGTGGCTTCTTGTCCGGGTTCGAGTTCGGCGCGGCCCAGAGGGAAAAGCAATGCGATTGATTCAATGGCAGATTTCTGCGAATTCAATTCCTGGACGGTGGAATTCTGCAAGTGGGATTCGTCCAGTTTGCTAACGCCGGCGATCCAGGGGCCGCGTTCTTCGAAGCGAGTGATCCATTGCTGCGGGGCGGCGCCTGCCGCGTCGAGCGCGCCGTCTTTGGCGGTGAGTTTCACGCTGGCGGGAGGACGCAAGAGCGCGTTGGCGCGCTTGGCGACGATGGCGTCGTCGAGCGAGTAGTAGGGAGCCAATTGCAGATCGGCGTAATTCGGATCGAGGCCGGCTTGCGATATGAGTTGTCTGGGATCTTCGGCGAGCGGGTCGCGGAATCCCTGAATGTGAAAGGTTCGGCCATCTTTCGAGTAGGAAACAACGACAATGCCGGGTTGTTGACGCAGTTGGTGCAGAAAGCGCGACCATTCGACCAATAGGTATGTGGAGTAGACGCCCCAGGCGAGAAGAATTGCCACGACTACGGATGCGGCGATAATCGCGGCGCGGGGTTTTTGTTTCTCTGCGGGCTTTTCGCGGTACTGCGTTTCGAGGAGCTTGGCGATGCGGTCTTCGGCTGAACGGAATGGAGCGGCGTCGCCTTTGAAGTTCGCAAGCGCAGAGCCATAGAAGCGCTGGATGTTTTCGAGCGCTTCGTCCATCGCAATCGAGTAGCTCTCAGGCGCATGTCCACGGATGGCTGCAGCGATTACGGCGCCGGGACCGGTGACGACGCGAATCTGCAGCTCTTCGAACGTCATGTTTCCGAGGGTTTCGGTCTTTTCCGGCGTGAAAGAATCGCGCGCGAATTGCTGGATCGCGGAGAGCAGGCCCGCGACCATGTCCGCATCCTGCGAAGCGGCCGTCGGTGCTACGACGTGACTGAGGACCAAGCCGGTTTCGCGATGGATCAGGAAGACCTGTTCCACGCGATAGAGGAGGCTGTGCATCAGCACGATTTCGGCGAAGGGTCTGCCGGTGCGGAACGATTCGATGCGCCACTTCAAGCCTTGCCAGGAGAGACTGTGCTCGAGCGCTTCGTTGAAGGATTCCAACATCGAGCGCAGAGTTTCGCTGATGGATTTGCGAATGGCGGGGCCCATGACGGGAAACAATGCGTCGGCGAGAACTTGCGGGTCGCGGCGCACGGATTCGCGCAAAGTTTCCTGGATGGTGGGAGCGAGGGCGTCGGCGAGGGCTTCGTCATCGCCTTTCTCGCGGCGCATCTGAATGGCTTCGGCGACGACGGAGCTTACGTCTTGCGTGCGTTTTTCGAGGTTTTCCAGGCGATCCTGGATCGCCGCGATACCTTCCTGCTCGGGCTTGACGATCAGTTCGCGCAGTTCTTCGTAGGCGTGATTATTGTCCGTCGGTGTGTCCGGAGCCTGCGCCACAGGGGCGCGGCGTTGCGCTTGCTCGGCCATGTTGGAAGGAAGGTCTCGGCCCGGCGGGTTCACGGCGCGCCTCCCGCTGAGTTTCGCGATTCCTTATGCACTCGCTGGCTATTCGTCCGGCAGTTCGAATTTATTTTTCAGACGCAGGGAGAACTCGTTGAACAGGTCGGCGAGGCCGGCGCGATCGGTTTTCTCATCGCGCAGAACTTCGACTTCGCGATTCAACGCAGCAGCGGTGTCGCGGCGCAGCTTGTCAATTTCGGCAGAGACGGATTTGGAGTGCTCGAGCAATTTCGTGCGCAATTCGCTGTGCCCGTCCGCCATCTGTTCTTCGAGCTGCGACAGCTTCTTCTCGATGATCTTGGCGCTGTCCTTAATTTCCCGCGAGATTTCTTTGGCGCCTTCAGTGCGCTCGGATTTTTCGGCCTTGAGGCGCTGGCTGAGCGAATCCACTTCTTCCTTCATGTAATTGCTCAGGGTATCGAGTCGCTTGGTCATGTCTTCGCGCAGAGTTTCGACGGCCTTGGTGACCGTGTCTTCCAGGCGGGAGAAGCGCTTTTCGTAGTCGCGCATCTGCGACCCGAACAATATGTCGCGGATCTTGTCTACGTTTGCGCCTTCCGCATTCTCCTTGCCGGATGAATTGGGGAGCTTCGCGTCCGCCGGGGATGCCATTTTCCTACCTCTCCTTTGATTGCCCTTGACGCCATGCCGGGGGGACCGTCGCGTGTTGGGGCGGGGCATGGCGGGGACAGTACTACGAAAAGGCGGGGCTCGCAATATACAGGTGGTAAACAGACGGTAGGACGGAGGTAGTGGAAGTTCTAGGACTCGAACACATCTCAAATCGACAATGAGACCGTTCGCTTGCGCGCCTATTTGTCGAGAAAGGCCCGCAAGCGCGCGTATCCCGCGCGGCTGACGGGAAGTTGGGCGCCGCTGGTGAGGACAGCGACGTGGCTGTCTTTAGCGTAGGGCTCGACTTTCACGACGCGCTCCAAATTTACGATGTAGGACCTGTGGATGCGCATGAAGCGCGAAGGGTCGAGGGCCGTTTCCAGGCTCGAAATCGTTTGCTGTTTAAGGTGCTTTCTGCCGTCAGCCGCGAGAGCGACGTAATCGTCCTGAGCTTCGGCGTAGTCGAGCTTGGCGACGGGAATGATGAAGACGCGCGTGCCGTCTCGCACGGCGATGCGATCCAGATATTGCGCCGGAGGGCGTGCGGCTGCGGCGAGTTCGGCGGCGGCCGGCGTCGTTTCAGGTAGTTTGCCTCCGAGGCGCTGTTTGGCGCGTGCTAGCGCGGCTTCGAAGCGGTCAGCGCCGAATGGTTTAAGGAGGTAGTCCACGGCGTGGACCTCGAAAGCTTTGATCGCGTAGCTGTCGTAGGCAGTGACGAAAACGACGGCGGTGTCTTTGCCGATAAGTTCGAGGACTTCGAAGCCGTCGAGCTTGGGCATTTGGATATCGAGAAACATCAGATCAGGCTTTTGCTCGGCGACGGTTTTGACGGCTTCGAAGCCGTTGGCGCATTCCGCGATGAGTTCGATTTCCGAATGGCCGGACATAAACTCGCGCAGGACTTGGCGGGCGAGCTGTTCGTCGTCAACAACGACGGCGCGGATTTTTTTAGTGGATTCGCGGGTCACGACGATTGGGCCTCGCTTTCCGCTGGGAGCGTCAGGGCCACGCGGTAACGGTCGCCTTCGGTCAGCACTCCAAACGTGGCGCGATTGCCGTAGCGGGCCTGCAGGCGTTGCCGGACGTTGACGAGCCCCACGCCGCTTTTTCGGCCCGGCGGGGCTTCGGGGTCGAAATTATTCTCAACGGTGATGGCCAAGTCCCCATTTTGCGAGCGGACGTCCAGGCGAATCCATCCGCCTTCTACAAGATTAGCGATTCCGTGGACGACCGCGTTTTCCACCAGAGGCTGCAACAGCAACGGCGGGACGGGAACGGCCAGAGCAGCCTTATCAATATTTTCCTCCATCTGGATGCGCGAGCCGAAGCGAACTTTTTCGACGGCGAGGAACGCGTGGATCAGAGACAGCTCTTCTTCGAGTGGGATCGCAGATTTTTCGCCCAGTCCCAGAGTGCGGCGCAGGAAGTCACCGAGAAGGATGCACATTTCGCGGGCTTTCGAAGCGTCCGAGCTGGTGAGCGCGCTGATGGAATTCAGGCTGTTGAAGAGAAAGTGCGGATTGACCTGGGCTTTCAGCGCGCGCAATTCCGCGTCACGCGCCAGAACGCTGGCTTTCATCACGCGAGCTTCGGCATCGCGCGAGGCCTCGACGCCGATAATGACGTAGTAGAGAGCGACCCACAGCAAATAGAGCAGCAGGCCGGTGACGATCATCACGGGGATTTCCGGGCGGAAGCGCCGGCTGAGACCTTCGAATGATGGAAACCGTGACAGTGCACTGGCGAGGCCCACAGCCGCGAATGCCCAGATGATCGCCGAGACAAGAGCGGCGGTGAGATGCGTGCTCAGCAGGCGTCCGAGGCTGTACTTTTCAAGGGGATTGCCGCGGCAGGAATACCAGGAGGAGAGGCAGACCAGCGCCTGCAAGAAGCAGAGCGGAACGGCTAACGCCTGCGCTTCGACCTCGCTTATCTCGTGGGAGACCGTGAGGAGAGAGGCCAGCAGCCCCGTGATCGGAATCCACGCGAAGAGGTAAATGACGATGCGGCGACGGCTGCTGAGAATAGGGTGCATTTGCGCCCTTAGTTTTTGACGACAATGCCGCCCATGATAGCGGCTCCCTTCACGATTAATTGTTTTCGCGGTGTGCCGGTTGGTGGCGGCGTCTGGTCGGTTTCGTCAACATATCCGCCCATGAAGCCGATGCCTTCCATCACCACGTCCCAGGTGTAGGGAACCTTGATTTCGCCGCCGCCCATCAGTGAGATGGCCTCGACGGCGGCGGAGTCTCCTTCAATGTCGGCTTGACGGAGGTCAATCTGAAAGCCACCGAAAACGGCAAGTATCTTGCCCCCTCTGAAGTTTTTGGAAGTGGTGCGCCGCTTAAAGCCGCTGAAGATTGCGACATGATTGAATTCCGCACCAGAAGAGTCCGAACTCCCTGGGCGCAGATAATCCCACCAATCCCGGCCTGCCGATCCCGATTTCGGAGGACCAATCGCTCGCCATATCATCAGGAGGCCGACGGCTATGACGATGAGAGGCCAGAAAGTATCGAAGCGAACGTGAGCGATGCCGAGACTATCGAGCAAAAGAATGACGCCGATAGTGACGAAAACGAGCCCTGTGATGCCGCGCCCGCCCCTGCCGCGGCAATCCAGAAGCATTACCGAACCACCGAGAATGAATACGGCGGGCCAGAAAAAATTAAATACGCGGTCAGCGTTGATCAGACCTTGCTGATCAAGAAGGAGCACCACGCCGGCCGCGACGATGAGCGCGCCGAACGTGAAGCTCCAGCTGAACCGCCGGATATCATTGGCCATGCCGATTTCCCCTGCGCACACGACGCGAACGGTTTTCGTGCGTCGCGAGCAAGATAGCGAGTCCCAGACCGACCAGCGCCAGCGGCCAGTAGCGCAGCAGTTCGCCGAGCGCCGGAACATCGAGACGCAACGAGAGGATATTCCAAATGTCCGTCAACATCGTGGAAAAGAACCACAAGTGGCCCGATTGGAGATGGCCATAGCCGAGTTCGCCCAATTGGAAGACGATGCCCAGCAGGATTAGGAGCGTCGCTCCCGCTTCGGGGAAGCGCACGCCCTCAAGAGCCGTTGTCATCGACGACTGGCCATTCGCGTTTGTCATTTGCTTGTCTCCTGCTTGATGCTTGTTGCGATCTGTGGTGTCGTTCATGAGGTGAGAATAGAGGACGAGGCGAAGGACGTCGCGCGATATTCGGTGAGTGACGGCTGGTTACCGGCAAACGGAGGTTTGGAGGAGGCCGGGACGCTACGAGGCAGGGAAGCAAGGAGTCAAGGATTTAAACGGGCGTGAGGAGGTAGCGTGACAGGCTGACTGCGCTTGCTTCGATGAAGGTATGCGGCTGCGAGGAGAGAACGGTAATGGGATTCTTAGTACTCGGATGCTTGGCAACAGGCGCGGGGAGACGCGGGCAGGTCTTCGAGATGGGCTACGAGATGGTCATGCCAATCCAGAAGGCGGCGGTCAGGACGCCCGTGAGGATCATCATGAGGCGTAGGCGCTTCTTCCGGACTGCGACTATGATCACGCCCATCGTGCAGAGCAGGAAGCCCAGCTCGGGCCAGAACAAGCGCGAGTTCAACGGGCTGGCCGAAGAGGCGGCCGTGTCCTGAAGCCAAAAGGACGCGAACGAACTTGCAGCGGTGAGCGAGGCGGCCACGACGCCCGCGAGCGCCACGCCCTTCGCCCACTCCGGCACAACCCAATCTTTTTTCGCATCGCGCCAGTCGAACCAAGTCTGCGCGACCACTAATCCCACCACCACCAGAACGAACAGCGCCATGTTCCCGCTCCCCAAGCACGTGTCGCTCCCGCACCGGCGAAATCGCAGTTACATTACGCCGAGCCGGAACGGCCCGAGGGCCGCTGCCGTCGAATCACATCCTCAGTACGCTGCCGCCCTTGCCGTGAGCGGCTTTGTTGCGTCGACTGACCCCATTGCCTTTTCTTTCTTGTATTGCTCTTCTTCTTGTGCCAAACGCTGCAACATCGCCTGAATTACGCTGCTGCCTTTCGGTGCCATTCCCAAGTCCCCTTAAACTACTCTTAATTCGCTGGCGTGCAAGTCTCTTCCGCCGCCTAAGACGGATTGAACTCGCCGGTCGTGATCATGCGCTCGCTCAAAACTCGCGCCTGAGTGAAACGTTCGATTACTTCGGCTGGAGTACCCGGCGGCAGTTCCCGCAGAATGCGCGCCAGTTCTTCGTCGAATAGGTGCGTCACGAAATCGGGAGTATGAGTCACAGGTTCCTCATTGTCATCGAAAATGTGGGTGGCATCGCGATGGCGGATGCGTTGCGCGATCATCAGACGATAGATGCGGTCGGTGGCGAGATCTTCCATGTAGCCATCGAGCAGGCTGGCGCCACGCCCGCTGAGAACGCCTTGGTGGTAGCGAATCACAGTACGCACGGCGGCGCGTGTGCCGTTCAGAGTGCGTTTGCCGACGCCCGCCGGAACCGGTCGCAGATCGGGGTGCACATTACGGTTGGCGGGACGCGCATGCAATTGATTCGGAGCAGGGAACTGGCTGACAGCGATTTCATTCTGGTCGGGATGCCCGGTCCAAGCGCCATCCATCAACGACATGGCTTCGTTCTTCTTGTCTTTCTCGAGAGTTGCGAGGGCGTGCGCGTTCAGTTCGGCATCTTCACGGCTGGGATAGAGCGCCGTCATGCCGCCGATCGCAAGCAAACCGTGTTTGTGGCAGATTTCCGGAATCGTCGTGCGCAGGTTCTGGAAGAAGGCGACGTCATGCGGAATGGTGTTGCGATCCGGGAGTACCCAGCTTGAATCGTACAAGTTGAAATGAATCAGGCTGGCCATGTAATCCCAGCGGCCTAGGTTCAGCGCGAGGATGTGTTCGCGCAGGTTGTAGGCGAACTCTTCCATCTGATACGCGAGCGGGTGAGACTCGACCAGGGCCATGCACTTGATGTAGTTCTGCGGCCAGCTCTTCGCACGCGCGATCGAACGGAAAAGGTCGCGCCACCACAGCGCTTCCTCGGCGGATTCGGATTTTGGAATGTAGAAGGTGAGAGGATGCTTAAGCTCTTCCGGCTTCACCTGGAAGGCGATCAGGGTGACATCAAAGAGGGAGGCTGGCAGCGCTTCGCCGTTGAGCACGCCGGTTTGACGCAGATGAAGGCCGCGCGGGCGCAGGGAGATTACCGTGTTGCCGGGCTCGATGCTGACGGTGCGGTTGCGCTTTTTGTCGAAATAATTTAGTTCGCCGCTCAGTGCCGCGAGAATATTCGCGATGCCTTGCGTGAGATGCGGCCAGGTGTTGGCCATCGAGTCTTCGAGATCGAGCATCACGCCGGGTGCGCCGGAGTTGAGCATTTTCACGACGAGTTCGGCGTCATCCGCCGGGCCGGTCATTTGGTTGCGCTGATCCTGGCACCATTCCGGCAGTTCGATTTGCCAGGATTCCTGGGTGGCGTGGGACGGATGCAGGTAACTCGGCAAGTGGCCGTGATGCGCGCCGTCGAGGACGGAAGCGCGGCGGCCAATCAAATCACGCTGGCGCGGTGTGAAGGCGCGATGAAATGGCAGTAAAAATTCGATGAAGCCTTTCGGAAGATCGCGCGCAGGGTCGAAGCCGGCGGGGGCAGCGTTCATGGCTTGAACGGGCTCGGATGAGAGATTCAATTGAGATCTCGTGCTCGCCATTGCTGCAAAAACTCCGCCTCCGGTCTCATACAAGGTCTGTATAACTTTTCTGATGATCTTCTGTTCGCTCGGCCACGGGCGACGTGTTGTACGGGAGCAGATCGTAGAATTTCAGCGAATTGCCGCTGAGAGGCGAAAAGAAAGGGCAATCTGGATTCCAAAAGAGGTGACAAAACATTTCGCCTAGCCTTGCGCTACGTCATAGAAATTGTTGGAGATATATCGTTCGTACGGCAGTGCGGATGACGAACGCACGCTTTCGCGAGACATGATGCTCGTTGGGGCGTCTTCGACCGGCAATGGATTGTCCTAATTAGGCAACGATTTACACTACCGTTATGTCGGCATACGAACCAATCTGACAGAGGCGAGTGGCGGTTATCTAGCCGGTAAATCCTGTATCAGCCGGGGAACACTCTGGCGGACACCCGAGTGCAATTTGCATCACTCTCGGCAATACCGAACACTCGGCCGGCCGGATTTCTCTGCTAGGATAGCCGTGGCCATGCGAAAACCTTGGATAATCGCGCATCGCGGAGCGTCCGGGCATGCTCCGGAGAACACGCTGGCGGCTTACCAGCGCGCTGTCGAATTGGGCGCGGGATTTATTGAAACCGACCTGCACCTGACGCGTGACGCGCGGTTCGTGGCCATCCACGATGCTACTTTAGAGCGCACCAGCAACGGGCGGGGCAACGTCCACGACTTCACTCTAGCGGAGTTGCGCAAGCTGGATGCGGGGATGTGGTTTGACCGCGAGTTCATGGGGCAGCGGATACCGACACTGGAAGAGATTTTGGAGTTTGCGAACAAGCATGATGTGATTTTTTATCTCGAGGTGAAGTACGACGCGGCGTGGGGCATGCATCATTCGCTGGCGGGAGCGCTGCAAAAATCGCAAAGCGCGGCGCGGACGATTGTGATTTCGTTTGACGAGTCCACTTTGACGGCTTTGCGGCAAGTCGACTCGACGATGATGATGGGATTGCTGGTGGAAGAGCCGCGGCGCGACCATGCCAAGGCTGCGATCGAATTGGGCGTGCGACAGCTGTGCCCGCGCGCGAGCCTGGTTACGCCGGAACTGGTGGACGAGGCGCACCGGCTCGATTTGCAGGTGGCGACGTGGACGGTGGATGACACCGAAACGATGCGTGCGATGGTGGCGGCGGGCGTGGACGGCATCATGACAAATTATCCTGACCGGCTGCGGGCCGTGCTGGAAGACCGGCAAGGTTAGCTACAAGAGCCGGGAAAATAGTGCGGCGAATTGCGCGAGGGTGAGCTGCTCGGCGCGAGCGTCTGGGCGCGCGTTGGCGGCGGCCAGAGCTTCGTGGATTTCTTTATCGTCCGCGATTTGCAGCAAGTTGTTGCGAAGAGTTTTTCGTTTTTGAGCGAAGCAAGCCTGCACAAATTCCAGGAAACGCTTTTCATCCGCCACGTTGAGGTGTGCGCGCTCGCCCGGAAGCGTCATGCTCACGAGCGCGGATTTTACCTTCGGCGGCGGGCGGAAAGCGCCCGGCGGAATACGCAGCGCGATCTTGGGCTGGGAGTAGAACTGGCAGAGCGTGGAGAGATAGCCGTAATCGCGTACGTTCGGATGCGCAACGATGCGCTCGGCAACTTCCAATTGGATCACGATGTGAATCGACGAGATTTGGTTAGCCCAGCGAAACAGGTGATGCAGGATGGGCGAGGTGATGTAGTAGGGCAAGTTTCCGTACACGTGAAAATTTCCAGTTGCGAGGCTTCCGATATCGGTGGCGAGTACGTCGCCGGCGACTATCTCGACTCCAGGCCATTGCTCGGGTTGCGTTTCGGCGGATGCTCGCAGGCCTTGGGCTAGTTTTGGATCTGCTTCGATGGCGATGACGCGGCGGCCTTCGCCCGCGAGAAATTGCGTTATTTCACCGTGGCCGGGGCCGATTTCGATCCATGTGTCGTTTGCGTCCAGCGGCAGGGTGGAGAGGATGCGTTTGCGCCATCCAATGTCGCCGAGAAAGTGCTGGCCCAGTTTTTGTCGCGCCATGGCGACGCCGAGTGTAGCAATGCAGAGCGGTTGCAAACAAATTTCAGCTGCGTTGCAATGCGTTCCGTAGTTGGGAACACGAATCACGCAGTGTGCAACTGACGTGCTGCACACGTCGATTCGGGCCGGAATTCCTTGACGAAGCAGGTGGCTTCCGCTACCGTTTTTGATTCACTCGCCACCCATGAAAATTCTATTCATAGCGTCCGAAGGCCTGCCGTACTCAAAAACAGGCGGATTGGCGGATGTAGTCGAAGCGCTTCCTAAGGCGCTGGTCGAAATGGGGCACGAAGTGGCAGTGCTGCTGCCGTGCTACCGCGGAAACAAGGTTACATCCACACTCGTTTCGAGCGTGACTGTCGCGCTCGGGGATCGCTTGCGGTTTCCAGCGATCGGTGAGGCGGCGCCTGTTGCTGGTGTGCGTTATTTCTTCGTGGGCGACCGGGGATACTTCGACCGGGAACAGCTGTACGGCGAGAAAGGCGCGGATTATCCCGATAACGCGGAACGCTTCGCGGAGTTCGCGCGCGTGGGCATCGAATTTATGAAGCGCGTTTGGCTTCCGGACGTAGTGCATTGCCACGATTGGCAAACCGCACTGGTGCCGGTGCTGCTGCGCACGCAGCACGCCGAGGATCCGGTGGTACGCGGACTGCCGTCGGTTTTTACGATTCACAATATTGGTTACCAAGGATTGTTTCCGCAGACTGTGATGCGGACGATCGGCCTGCCGGACCGGCTGTTTACGATGAGCGGGCTCGAATTCTACGGCGGCCTGAATTTTCTGAAGGGCGCGCTGATCTACGCGGACTTTCTGACGACCGTGAGCCGGCGCTATGCGCAGGAAATTCAGACGCCGGAATACGGGCACGGATTGGAGGGTGTGATCCGCGGCCGAGCGGACCGCCTCGTAGGGATTCTGAATGGCGTGGACTACGCGGTTTGGAGTCCCGAGGTGGACACCTGCATCGCGCAGAACTATTCGGCGCACAATCTGGATGGGAAAAAGGTCTGCAAAAAGGACCTGCTGCAGCAGTTCAAACTGCTCGGCGGAAAATCAGACAACCTCGAGCGGCCAGTAATTGGGATTGTGTCGCGGTTCGTGGACCAGAAGGGCTTTGATTTGATCGCTCAGGTTGCCATCCAGTTACTTAGAGAAAATCTCTCGTTGATCGCGCTGGGCACGGGCCAGCCGGAATATGAAGCGATGTTCAAGGAGCTTGCGGAGACGCATCAGGGACGAGTGGCGGTGAAAATTGGGTATGACAATGCGCTGGCGCATAAAATCGAAGCCGGCGCGGATATCTTCCTGATGCCTTCGCGGTACGAGCCTTGTGGGTTGAATCAGATATACAGCCTGCGATATGGTACGGTTCCGGTGGTGCGCGCGACAGGCGGATTGGACGACACGATCCAAAGCTTTGACGCCAAGACCCAGAAGGGAACAGGGTTCAAATTCGAGGCGTACGATGGGCATGCGTTGATGGAGAGCGTGCGAGCGGCACTGAAATTGCACCGTGAACCGAAGGTTTGGCAGACCCTGCAAAAGAACGGCATGGCCAAGGATTTTTCGTGGAAGGCTTCCGCAGCAGCGTATGTCACACTGTATGAAGCAGCTAAGAGGTCTCGAATCCCGCGCGTTTCTGGGACATCTAAAGCATAGCGCCAAAAGCTCTTGCCGGCATTGAGGGGCAAGTGTGGGCGCGACAAGGGAAAAAAATGTCAGAAAATATCCAGGCGGTAAGTGACGCAAGCTTCGATGCGGACGTGGTCGAGGCGAGCAAGACCCAGCCCGTGATGGTGGACTTCTGGGCGGACTGGTGCAGGCCGTGCCACATGCTGACGCCGACGGTGGAAGAAATCGCGAAGGAACACGCGGGGAAATTGAAGGTGGTAAAGCTGAACGTAGATGAAAACATCAACGCCGCGGGCAAGTTTAATATTCGCGGCATTCCTACTCTGCTGGTATTCAAGGGCGGCCAGGTAGCCGATCAAATCGTCGGCGCGGTGCCCAAAGAGCAGATCGAGAAAGTCCTCCAGCGCCACATTTCCTAGGCGCGATTCCCCGGCAGGACCATGGCTATTAGCGGCGGAAGCCCGAACGCGGAACCGGCTGATTCTGTGCCGGAGCTGAAAGCGTGCGCGAAGTGCGGAGAGAAATTTCTCTGCGCGGCGCGGGCTGCGGGGTGTTGGTGTGAAGAGATGAAGCTCACGAAGCAGGAGTTGCTGGCGCTGCGCGGGCGCTATGCTGATTGTTTGTGCCCGCGATGTCTTTCTGCGGCGGCGAGCTCGGGTGCGGCCCCAACATCGAGAAACGCACAATGACTCGAGCAACCAAAACCGAGCCGAAACGGTGCCATTGGGCGCAGAAACCGCTCATGGCGGAATATCACGATAAAGAGTGGGGAAGGCCCGTTCATGATGACCGCGTGCTATTCGAATTCTTGATTCTCGAGGGCGCACAGGCCGGGTTGAGTTGGGAGACGATTCTCAATAAGCGCGAGAATTATCGGCGGGCGTTCGACAATTTCGACGCCGCGAAAATCGCGCGTTACGACGGGCGCAAATCACGCAAGCTGCTGGCCGATGCGGGCATCGTGCGCAACCGGCTGAAAATCTCCGCCACGATTTCCAATGCGCAGGCGTTTCTTGCAGTGCAGAAGGAATTCGGCACGTTTGATAAGTACATCTGGCAGTTTGTCGGCGGCCAGCCGAAGAAGAATGATTGGAGCAGCTCGCGCCAGCTACCGGCGCGGACGCCTGAATCGGACGCGATGAGTAAGCACCTGAAACGCCGCGGATTTCGCTTTGTCGGCACGACGATCTGCTACGCGTTCATGCAGGCGGTGGGTATGGTTAACGATCACGCCCGCGATTGCTTCCGCTACGGACTCATTTCGTAGCGTGCGGCTGTGGAGTCGCGTTCTGAGAGCGTACAGAAAAAGGGCGTCGGCACGTAACCTCGGATGTGTGCGAGACAACCGCCCCACATGACGAAAAAAACACTCAGTAGTCAAAACCGCGGTGATTTCCGAGATGAACCGCCTGGAGTGCTTCGATCCTATACCGACTGAAGGGCGCAGGCGTCGCGATGCTGAATTTCGTTCCCGGACAGACGATCGAAAGTGCCGTGTCGCCGCTCGGATTGGTGGCAGCGCCGAAATTGATTTCGAACGGTCGAACCGGAAACAAGCCAGCGCCGCCCCCAAAATCGGCGCTCGGATGACCGTCGTCTCGCCGGAGCCGCAGGGACGGCCATTTGGAGTCGGGCAACGTGCAAGTAGTATTCTGGGGATCCAGATGCGGCGCAAACGCAGGTTCGTTCAGGGCGGATTTGCATTGAAGGTTAGCCGTACTCCCGTAGCCGTTTTGCCCATCCACGCAGATTCCATCATCGGTTACCATGAAAGTACCCGCTGCGACGGTGATTTGCCGGGGAGTACCTTCGCGGAATTCGCTGACCGCCACACCAATTCGGATATCCACGGCACTTCCTGCTACAGCAGAGTAGAATTTGCTGTTTACGTCGAATGGCAAAGTGAATCGAGTCGGTGTGGGCCACAAAGTGTGTGCCGAGCTCACCCAGCCGGAGTTCCAAGCCAGTCCGCCGGGTCCATAAATCGCAAGGCGAGCGGCGTCGACCACAACAAATGAACCTTGAACCAGTCCGCTCGTATCGATCGGTACGTAGAGATTTACAGTCTTACCCGTAACGGGACTATCGTTGGGTCGGTCGCCACTATTCTTCTCGATTCTCACGCCACCAGACACCAAAGAGCCTGCCGGGCGATCGGGATAAGCATGCTCCACCAGGCGACCGCAAGGTGCTGCGGTCAGGCCAATCGCGATCGCACAGAGGCTGACGAGAAGTGTCCAGCGAGAAACGGCAGTATCTCTCCGGAAATACTGCAAGACGAGCAAAGCCAGGCATGTGCCGGCCGCAACTACGAGCACCGCGGAACCTGGAATGTCTCCACCGGCGGAACAGCTCGGAATCTCGCCGACGACCCACGTAAGCCCACTTATGTACGCAACCAAGCCGAGGAGAATGAACAGAAACTGTACAGGCGATTCGGTGATCACGCTGATCGTCGCAACGGGCACGAGCAAGAATGCGGTTAGGAAGAGCTGCCCCTGGAGAAGTCCCGGAAAGTGATGCCACGGCGAAAAGCCAGCGCGCGCCAGCAACGCAACGTCGAAAACAAAAACAGGAACATTTACAAACGCAATAATAAAAAGCGCTTTGGAGGCCATGAGCCAGCGCCGTTGATACGGCCGGGTGAGCCAAAACTGGCGATCTCCAACGAGAGACTCGCCCTGAATCACCCGGACGATAAGAAACCACCAAGAGAGGCAAAGAGATACGCCGAGAAGGCCGAAGAGCCAGCGCGAGGCCTGGCCCTCTCCGAAATTCGGCTCCTCGCTCCAGAGCATCGGCATCTTCCACGCGAAGCCGAAGAGGAGTAACAGAGAGACGATAATTTCGAGCCAATGCCTGCGGACGTCCTTACGGAAAATGTGAAGGACCTGATTCATACGTTGTTCTCGCGCGTATTTCTCGCGATCGCGAGGAAAATGGATCGCAAAGACATTGGCGTATAAGTTGCGTTCATCGCGTCGCCAAATACCTGAAGGATATCGGACGGCGTCCTCTCTTGGTCATAGCGGCTCTCGATGAATCGCGCAGTCGAATTGGAGACATCGAGATGCATCCAGCTTGCCGGGAGCGCGCCGCGTGGCAAAGGAGAGGCGCCGAGGGCCAGTTCAATCTGACGGAAGCGCGAGGCGAGGCTTTTCAATTCTTCGGAGAAGCGGAGTTGTCCCGCTTCGAGATGCCCGATGTGGGTGGCGAAAGTCTCGATCTCGGCGAGGTCGTGCGAAGAGATCAGCAGCGTGGCGCCTGCAGCCCCGTGCAGTAAGCATTCGATCAATTCTTCGCGAACGAGCGGATCGAGGCCACTGAAAGGTTCATCCATAACGATGAGGGCTGGGCGATACGCCAAGGAACTCGCGAGCGCTACTTTCATGCGCATTCCGCGAGAAAGCATTTTCAAATTGCGTTTCGCCGGCAGGTCAAAGCTCTTGACCAAGTCGCTTTCAAGCCGACGGTCCCACGTAGGATAAAAGTTGCGGACGTAAGCCATGAAATCCGTGACGCGCATCCATTCTGGAAGCGTTTGATTCTCCGAGACGTAGCCGATGGAACAAAAGGCGCTACCGACAAGGTCGCAACTGTCCCAGCCTAACACCTGCGCGCGGCCGCTTGTCGCATGAAGAATATTCATGGCGATCTTGATAGCGGTGGTTTTCCGGGCACCGTTCGGCCCTACTAAGCCGAAGATGGAGCCTTGCGGGACAGCCATGTTCGGGCCGTTCAAGGCAACTACGTCACGAAAGCGCTTAGTCAAATCTTCAATCGCTATTACATTCGGCATTAGATCACAAGGTATATATCACGGACCCGGTATGCAGAGATGGATAAGTAGCGTGCGCATAACGTGTAGGGTTACGACGGCTCGTACGCGTTACGGCAAATGGTTGACTACCGGGGTAATCGGAACCTTGATGCAGGACCGCCGCACGGCTAAGGGGCTGCGCTTGCGCGGGAGTCTGGCGAAGGGTAGGATTGGTTGTTGCTATTTTTCGTGTTGGCCTGCCTGTAATGCTTCTACTGTGAACGAGAACGGGGAAGGTGCGGCTTGCTGGAGCTTGGGGGGGCGGCTAGGGTGACCGAGAAGTCGCGAACGAAGGCGATCTGTGTGGTCGGCGCGCAGTGGGGCGACGAAGGAAAGGGCAAGGTGGTGGATTACCTTGCCCAGTCGTTTGATTATACGGCGCGCTATGCGGGGGGCCACAACGCCGGGCACACCGTCATTTTCAACAATCATCGTTACGTCCTGCAACTGATCCCCAGCGGAATCCTGCGCCCGGAAAAGAAGGCGGTCATTGGTGCAGGGACCGTTGTTGATCCGGCCGCGTTGGTTGCCGAGCTCGACAATCTGAAAAGGTCTGGTATTGACGTGCGCGGGCGGTTGTTCCTCAGTGATCGCGCTCACCTGATATTTCCGTATCATCGCGAAATGGATAAAGCAGCGGAGTCAGCGCGGGGCGCGGCGGCGATTGGCACGACTTCGCGTGGCATCGGGCCGGCTTACGAGGATAAGATGGCTCGGCGCGGGATTCGCGTGATTGATTTGTTTGACGCCGATGGCTTCAAGGCAAAGTTGGAACGCGTGATTGCGGAGAAGAACGCGATCAGCCGGGCGACGTACGGCCATCCGCTGGAAACGGCGGGACTGCTGGAGCAATATCTGGAAATTGCCGCGCACATTCGCGGGTTGGTGACGGATACATGCGTGCTACTGAATCGCGCGCTGGACGATGGCGAGTCGGTGCTCTTTGAAGGCGCGCAGGGCACCATGCTGGATATTGACCATGGGACCTATCCGTACGTTACATCATCTAATGCTACGTCTGGCGGAGTGGCGACTGGTTTAGGAGTTGCTCCCACGCGGATTTGCGGAGTGGTTGGCGTGACCAAGGCTTACACGACGCGAGTGGGCAGCGGGCCGTTCCCCACGGAAATGCCGGATCTGGATGCTCAGGCAGTGCGCGAGCGCGGCCAGGAATTTGGCGCGGTGACGGGGCGTCCGCGGCGGTGCGGGTGGCTCGATCTGGTCGTCTTGAAATACGCGAAAATGCTGAATGGCATTGATTCGCTGGTGGTGACGAAGCTCGATGTCTTCGATACGCAACCGGAAATCAAAATCTGCACTGGTTATCGGCTGAAGGGCAAGCCGCTGGACGAGATGCCAGCGGATGTGGAGACGCTGACGCAAGTAGAGCCGGTGTACCGGACGCTGCCTGGCTGGCAAAAGCCGACGCCGGGAATTCGCGATGTGAAGGAATTGCCGGAAGCGGCGCGGAATTATCTGGGTTTTATTTCCAACGAGCTACAAGTTGAGATCGGCATGATTTCCACGGGGCCAGAACGCGACGCCACGATCGTCCCGAGAGATACAAAACTCGCATCCTGGCTGTGACACAGCATGGTTTCCTACGAAGCAGCCCGCGCCAAGGTGATTGAAGTGATTCTGGCGCGGCCGTGCGCGCCCCCGCCTCTCACAGAAACAATCGAATTCGCACATAACCCGTCGCAAGTGCTGGGCGGGATTGTGGCTGAGAACGTGGCCGCGGACCGGAATTATCCCCCTTTTGATCGTTCGACTCGCGATGGTTATGCAATGCGTGCCGCTGATGCGGCGCACGTTGGCGCAAAGTTGCGATTGATCGGCGAGAGCCGCGCGGGTGGGCCGTTCGAACGGGTCGTTGAGCCCGGAACGTGTGTACAAATCATGACCGGCGCGCCGCTGCCGCGCGGAGCGAACGCGGTGGTGATGAACGAATACGCGCAAGTGGATGGCGATTATGTGATTGTCGAGCAGCCTGCGCGCGAGGGCGCTCACTACGTGTTGGAGGGCCAGGAAACTCGCGTGGGAGAAAACGTGCTTACCCAGGGAAAGCGGATCGGGTATGCAGAACTCGCGATTGCGGCGCAGGTAGGGCGATCGCGGCTGGTGGTCGCCAAGAAACCGCGTGTGGCGATACTTTCGACGGGCGACGAAGTGGTGCCCGTAGATCAACCGCCCAAGAAATTCCAGATTCGCAACAGCAACAACGTCTCGCTGGCCGCGCAGGTGGCGCTCGCAGGCGGCGAGCCGGTGATGTTGGGCGTCGTGCCGGATGATCTGGAGCAGTTGCGTGCCGGCATCCAAAAGGCGCTCGATGCGGACATCGTCGCGATTACTGGTGGAGTGTCGGTGGGGAAGTACGATTTGGTGGAACAGGTGCTGGAGGAACTCGGGACCGAGTTTTACTTTGATACCGTGGCGATTCGGCCTGGGAAGCCCGCGGTTTTCGGCTTCTGCCACGGAAAGCCGGTGTTTGGGCTTCCGGGAAATCCAGTCTCGACTATGGTGACGTTCGAGCTATTCGTAACACCAGCGATTGACCTGCTGAGCGGGCACACCCCGAATCCGCTGAAGGTGTTAAAGGCGAAGTTGGCGCATCCGGTGAACGAAAAGCCGCCGCTTGCACATTTCTTGCCGGCGCGGTTGAGCTGGCCGAACGGCGAAGCTACCGTCGAGATGATTCATTGGGAAGGCTCGGGTGACATTGGCTCGGTGGTGAAAGGGAATTGCTTTTTGGTGGTACACGAATCGAAGCTGAGTTTTGCGGCAGGCGAGATGGCAGACGTTTTGCCGCGCCGCGGTTTGTTCTAAGTTGCCGCGTCAAGAGGGCCCGTCTGAGACGCGCTCAGAGATCCTCTTTATGACCGCCAGTCGAACTCGAACGCTTTCGCATTACGACAAAAAGGGCAAGGTGCGCATGGTGGACGTGACGGCGAAGCCCGCTACGTCGCGCACGGCGGTGGCGCACGCGTTTATTCGGATGCGGCGTGCGACCGTGGATAGCATCCGGCGGCTGAAGTCTCCTAAAGGCAATCCGCTGGAAGTCGCCAGGATCGCCGGAATTACCGCCGCGAAGCGCACTTCGGAGCTGATTCCACTTTGTCATCCCCTCTCGTTGACTCACGTAGATGTGCGCGCCACGTTATGCCAGAATGGAATTGAGATCACGTCCGAGGCGACCGCCACGGGTCCGACCGGGGTCGAGATGGAAGCGCTGGTGGCCGCGTCGGTGGCCGCACTTACCATTTACGACATGTGCAAAGCGCTTGAGCGCGGCATGGAAATCACCGAGGTGTACCTGGAAAAGAAGTCGGGCGGGCGAAGCGGAACTTATTTGAGGACAGGCAAGCGCGCGAAACGATGACTCCGATGAAGGACGTCAAAGTGCTGGTCGTGGACGATAACGCGTTGATTCTCGACCTGCTGATGAAGGGATTGATGCCGCATTGCGACGCGCGCGCGGCGGCGGACGGCGCGGATGCGTTGCTGAAAATTGTGGATGATCCGCCGGATTTAGTAGTGTGCGACTACCGCATGCCGGGGCTCGACGGGCGCCAACTTTACGAGAAATTGCGCGGGCGGCAGCAGACGAAGTCCATTCCGTTTATTTTCCTGGCCAGCCGCAGCGATATCGAAGAGAAATTGCGGCCGATTGTCGAGGGCGTCGAAGAATTTATTCCCAAGCCGTTTTTCCTGAAGGATCTGGTTCGCCGGGCGAAGAAAGTGGTGGACCGTTTGCAGCTCGAGAAACTGCAGAACCGCCAAGTGCGTCCGGGAGTGATTCAGGGGCGGCTGGAAGAGATGTCCATTATGGATTTGATGCAATCGCTCGAGATGGGGCAGAAATCGTGCCAGCTTTCCGTGCGCCGCGGCGACGAGAGCGGCGACCTCTTTTTTGCTTCCGGGCAATGCAAGGACGCGCGGCTGGGAGCGCTGGAGGGGGAAGCGGCCGTGTTTCAGGCGGTCCGGTGGCCCGACGGCGAGTTTGAGATTGATTTCAACCGGGCGCCCACGCGCGATACGATCTCGCGCACGACGACAGGGCTGCTGATGGAAGCGCTGCGATTGATGGACGAAGGGCAGCGCGATGGCGCCAACGAAGACGCCGAAGTCACGGAAGGCTAGCCGCCAGCTGAACCCATGCGAGTTGCAATTCTCACCGTCAGTGATTCCGTAGCCAGCCAAAAACACGAGGATAGTTCGGGGCCTGCCGTCGCGAGGCGCTGCCGGGAACTCGGCTGGCAGATCGTGGAGGCTGCGGTTCTGCCTGACGATCGAGATGGCATCGCGGCATTTTTGAAAAAGACCGCCGATTCGAAGGAAGTGGATTTGATACTCACAGCCGGCGGAACCGGTGTAGGGCTCCGCGATGTGACGCCCGAAGCGACAACCGCCGTGGCGGAGCGCTTGATACCTGGATTCGCCGAGCAGATGCGCGCGGAGGGTCTGAAGAACACGCCGCGCGCGATATTGTCACGCGCGGTTGCCGCAATTCGCGGAACGACGATCATCGTGAACTTGCCTGGAAGCCCTCGCGGAGCTGTGGAATCCCTCGGCGCGATCGCCTCGCTGCTGCCCCACGCGATCGATGTTTTGCACGGCGCCCGCCACTAAACGAATCTTTACAATCGAAAACCTGCTTGTTTTTTTGGCTCAGTCAGCGATTTCTATTGCGAACCGATCTTTGCGCGGATGAGGCTAGCTGCGGCTTGACCGCTGTGCTAGGATGCGCTGTTCGTTTGAAGTTCTTTTTGGCGATGCCGAGCCAATACATTCCGATTTTGATTTATGCGCTGCTTGCGGCGGCGTTCCCCACAGTCACTCTCGCTATTTTCAAATACATTCGGCCCGACTCGAAAGCCACAGGCGCGAAGCTCGAGCCCTACGAATGCGGCGTGCCGCCGGAAGGAACGGCGCGCGGGCGATATTCGGTGCGCTTTTATATTGTGGCGATTTTGTTTGTGATTTTTGACGTGGAGACGATTTTTCTTTTTCCGTGGGCGATCCGGTACGGCCAGCTGGGATTGTATGGACTGGCCACCATGATTGTATTTCTGGGAATCCTGCTGGTCGGGTATGTGTGGCTGTATCGCAAGGGCGCGCTGGATTGGGTTTAGCCGCGGCGACAATTTTTGTGCGCCGCAGCAGACATTGGCGGTCGAACGAAGTGGAATTGACGTTGTTTTTTGGGGTGTGATAAAAAGGCGGGCTGCGAACGAAGTGCGCGTGGTAATTGCTAGCGCGCGTTCGGCAACGGCAGCCGATCGGACCGATGGTCAACGACCCCTCGGAAAAGGATCCCGCCGCAAAGCCACCGGAAAGCACGGCGGAAAAAGCTGCTATTCCCGCCAAGCCCGCCAGTCCCGAGGCTCCTTCACAGGCCGCCGCGGCCGCAACTCCGCCTGCTTCTCCGGCTCCGCCAGCGAAACCCGCTGCGCCCGCAGCCCCTGGCGCAGCAGCGCCGCCTAAAGCGCCAGCTCCTCCGAAGGAAGCTCCGCCAAAACCTGCTCCGCTCGATAACGAATTGCTGCAGCGCCTCAAGGCGAAATTTGGCGAGACGATTCGCGAAGCTTCGCTCGACCGCAAGCAAGCGATCGTGCTGATTGCTGCGGAACAACTCCGTGAGATTTCCCGCCACTGCCGCGACGAGGAAAAGTTCGACATGCTGGTGGACTTGACCGCAGTGGATTGGCCGAAGCGAGATAAACGATTCGACATCGTGCTGAATTTGTATTCGTTCGCGAAAAATGAACGGCTGCGATTGAAAGCGCACGCGGCCGTAGGCGAGCCGGTGCCGAGCGTTTGCGAAGTGTGGCCTGCGGCGAATTGGCTGGAACGCGAATGTTACGACATGTTCGGCATTGTGTTCGAAGGGCATCCAGATTTGAAACGCATATTAATGCCGGACGAGTGGCAAGGGTATCCGCTGCGCAAGGATTACGACATCTTGAAGCAGGACACGGATTGGGTCCGCGAAAATCTGGGGATTGAGAGCGGGCAATAGCGGCGATCAGGCGAATGACCGAGCAACGCATCAACGAGATGAGCAACGTCAGCACCACAGTGCTGGGCGCGGACGAAATTATCCTGAACATGGGGCCACAGCACCCTTCCACGCACGGCGTGTTGCGCGTGAAATTGAAACTCGACGGCGAGCGCGTGGTGGGGTCGGAATGCATCATCGGGTACCTGCATCGTGGCGTCGAAAAAATCGCGGAACATCGCAGCTACCAGCAATTTGCACCGTACGTGGACCGCATGGATTACGTGGCGGCGGTTTCGAATGGGCTGGGGTATTGCGAGGCTGTGGAAAAATTACTGGGCGCGGAAGCACCGCCGCGCGCGCGTGTGGTGCGCACGATTCTGACGGAATTGCAGCGAATCGCGAGCCACTTGCTGTGGCTGGGGACGCACGCGCTCGATATTGGAGCGCTGACGCCGGTTTTTTATTGTTTCCGAGAGCGCGAAGAAATTCTGAAAATCTTCGAGAAGTATTGCGGCGCGCGGCTGACCACGCATGCGTTTCGCATCGGCGGGTTGCAGTACGAGACGTACGACGGTTTCGAGCAGGACGTGAAGCGTTTCTGCGACGATTTCAGCACCAAGATTGATGAATATGAAACGCTGCTCACCGAAAACCGGATTTGGGTAGGACGTACCAAGGGCGTCGGAATTCTGAGCGCGGAAGATGCCATCGCAATGGGAGTGACCGGTCCGGTGCTGCGCGCCAGCGGCGTGAAATGGGATTTGCGCAAGGCGCAACCCTATGCCGCGTACGATCAGTACGAATTCGAGATTCCCACGCGCACGACTGGAGATACGTATGACCGTTACGTGGTGCGCATGGAGGAAATGCGACAATCGCGCCGGATTTGCCTGCAAGCGATCGAGAATATTCCGGTGGGGCCGATCATGGCGCGCATCGGGAAAGTGCTGAAGCCGCCGCCGGGGGAAGTTTATCACTCGATTGAAGCGCCGAAGGGTGAGTTGGGCTATTACATCGTCAGCGACGGAACGACGCAGCCTTATCGCGTGCGCGTGCGCCCGCCTTCGTTTATCAATTTGCAGGCTTTCGATAAGATGGCGCGCGGCGCGTTGATTGCGGACGTGGTGGCGATCATTGGAACGATTGATATCGTGTTGGGAGAAGTGGACCGCTAAGCGATGAGCCATCTGATTTCATCCGAGACTTTGCGGTACGCGCTGCCGGTGGTTTATGCGGTGGTGATCGTGATGGTGTTGCCGCTGTTGGCCGGCTACATCGTCTTGATGGAACGCAAAGTGATGGCGGACATGCAGGCGCGGCTTGGTCCGATGCGCGTTGGTCCACACGGTTTGCTGCAACCCATCGCAGACGCTGTGAAATTGCTGCTGAAGGAAGACATCATCCCGGACAACGCGGACCGGTTGATGTTCTGGCTCGCGCCGCTGGTGAGCGTGACGATGGCGCTGCTGGCCTATTCGGCGCTGCCCATCGGTCCTTCGTTTCAAATCGCGGACCTGAATATCGGACTGCTTTTTATCGTGGCGATCAGTTCGCTCGGGATTTACGGCATTGTGTTGGGCGGCTGGGCTTCGAACAGCCACTATTCGCTGCTGGGCGCTTTGCGTAGCGCGGCGCAGTTGGTGAGTTATGAGACGGCCGCGGGGTTGGGTCTCGTGTCTGTGTTACTGCTGGCCGGTTCGCTTTCGATGAAAGATATCGTGCAGGCGCAGCTTGATCAGGGAGTGTGGTTCATTTTCTCCGTACCGTTTGGGTTTTTCATTTATCTCGTCGGCTCGATGGCAGAAACCAACCGCGCGCCTTTCGATTTGCCGGAAGCGGAATCGGAATTGGTCGCTGGATACATGACGGAATATAGCGGCTTTCGCTGGTCGCTCTACTTTCTGGCGGAATACGCGAACATGGTGATCGTGGCTGGCATCGCGACCACCCTATTTCTCGGCGGCTGGCTGCGGCCGCTTGCGAGCTTCCACGAACATTTTCCGGGGACGTCCATTGAATGGCTGGATGCGTTTCCTTCGCTACTAACCTTCGGTGTGGCGGTTTATTGCCTAACGCTTGCGCCCAAACAGCCGGTGAAAATTCAGAAAATGTTCATGCTCGCGGTCGCGATTTTGTGCTTCTTGCTTTCAGGCGCATTGCTGGGCGCGTTATTCGCGCCGACGGGTGTGATGCAGGGAATCCATGGCGCGTTTTGGTTTCTGGCCAAGGTTTTCGCGTACCTCTACGCGTTTCTGTGGATCCGTTTTACTTTTCCGCGCTTTCGCTTTGACCAGCTGATGCGCCTGGGATGGCGGTTCTTGATTCCCCTGGCGCTAGTGAACGTGATTGGCGTGGCCGTGGCGATAGTGCTGCGGCAACAGTTGGTTTGGGGGCCGATCGTATCGTTGATTCCGACGACCTTGGCTACGCTTGGCGTTGCGATTTGGCTCGCGAAAGACGATGCGCCGGTAGCGGCGGTGCAGACAGCGGATGGTGAATAGATGTACTTGCTGAATAGCCTGCTATTTTATTTTTTCAGTTCGCTGGCAGTGGTGTCGGCGATTTTGATGGTGACGCGCCGGAATATCGTCCACGCGGCGGTGTTCCTGATTACCACGCTGCTCGCGACGGCTGGGATTTTCCTGCAATTGCAGGCGGAGTTTCTTTTTATCGTGCAGGTGATCCTGTATGTGGGCGGGATCATGGTGCTGTTTGTCTTCGTGATCATGCTGGTGAATCTGGATGTTTCGATGCGGTTGGTGCAATTCAACCGGCAATGGCTGGTGGCGGGAGTATTGTCGCTGGCGCTGGCTTTACAGGTGCTATTTGCGGTTTGGGCCGGGCGGACATCACTGCGTTTACCCGCAATGCAGGCGGATATTTCCCCGAAGAATACGGAAGCGATCGCGGACGCGCTATTCAGCAAGTACATGCTGCCGTTTGAGATTGCTTCGATTTTGCTGCTGGTGGCGATGGTTGGCGCAGTGGTGATGGCCAAGCGGAGGGTGTGATGATCCCGGTGGATCATTATTTGTTTCTGAGTCTGGCGCTGTTCACGATCGGCGTGATCGGCGTGCTGACGCGTCGCAACGTGATCATCATGCTGATGTCTATCGAATTGATTCTGAACGCGGTGAACATCAATTTGATGGCGTTTTCGCGGCTGTGGGGCACCGTGGATGGGCAGGTGTTCGCGATTTTCATTATCACCGACGCCGCGGCAGAAGCGGCCGTAGGACTCGGCATTATTTTGGCGTATTTCCGCAATCGCGAGACCGTGCTTGCGGATGAGATGGACATCCTGAAATGGTGAGTGCCGCCGAATGAACGCGCCGCAGCCATATTTTCTCGATCATATCTGGCTGATCCCGATGTTTCCGTTGCTGACGGCGGCGACGATGCTTTTCTACGGGCGGCACCTTCAAAAGAAAATCATAGATGCGCTGTGCGTGGGCAGCGTTGGCATTTCGTTTCTATTTTCTGCTGGCGCGTTCCTTCAATTAATCGCGAAGCCCGAAGGCGAGCGGCTCGCGACCAAGATTCTCTTCGATTGGATTCCCGCGGGGCCGTATCACCTGCTGGATGGGAGGCTGGCGCACTTCGTCGCTGACTGGGGATTTCAAATCGATCCGCTATCGGCCGTGATGATTCTGGTGGTTACCGGCGTCGGCCTGCTGATCCATATCTATTCGACGGGTTATATGGCGCACGAAGGCGGGTACTACCGCTTCTTCGGTTATTTGAATTTGTTTATGTTCGCGATGCTGATTTTGGTGCTGGCGAATAATCTGGTGCTGCTGTTTGTGGGTTGGGAAGGCGTGGGGACGTGCAGTTATTTGCTCATCGGATTTTATTTCCACCGCAAGTCGGCTTCGGACGCGGGGAAGAAGGCGTTCATCGTCAATCGCGTGGGCGATGCGGGATTTCTGCTGGGAATTTTTCTGACGTCGGCGCTGCTGGGGACGATGCGCTTTACCGAGTTGGGACCGGCGCTGGCGGCTGGACATTTTAGGATCGGCGATCCGTTGATTTCGGCGATTGCGTTGCTATTTTTTGTGGGCGCGACGGGAAAGTCGGCGCAGATTCCGCTGTATGTCTGGCTGCCGGATGCGATGGAAGGCCCGACTCCCGTGAGCGCGCTGATCCATGCGGCGACGATGGTGACCGCGGGCGTGTACATGGTGACGCGCACGAACGCGATTTACCAGATGGCGCCGAAGGCGATGGCGCTCGTGGCGCTGGTGGGCGCGATCACGGCGCTCTTTGCGGCTTCCATCGGCGTGGTGCAGAACGACATTAAGAAAGTTCTCGCGTATTCGACCGTGTCGCAGCTCGGTTACATGTTCCTGGCGTGCGGCGTGGGCGCGTTTACTGCCGGGATTTTTCACCTGATGACGCACGCGTTTTTCAAGGGGCTCCTCTTCCTTGGGGCCGGCAGCGTGATTCACGCGCTTTCGGGCGAGCAAGACATGCGTAAGATGGGCGCGTTGTCGAAGAAAATTCCGGTCACGTATTGGACGATGCTGATCGCGACGCTGGCGATTGCCGGGATCTTCCCTTTTGCTGGATTTCTGAGCAAGGACCTGATCCTCGGCAAGGCGTATGAAAAGGATATTACGCTGTGGATCATCGGCTACTTTACCGCCGGCATGACGGCGTTTTACATGTTCCGGCTGGTTTTCATGACGTTTCACGGGACCTCGCGCGTGGAGCATGAAGTCGAACACCACATTCACGAATCGCCGAGGTCCATGCTGCTGCCGTTGGTGATTCTGGCGGGGCTCTCGATTGTGGGAGGCTGGGTGAGCTGGCCGGAAATTCTGGGTGGGAACAGCCGGTTCGTGCATTTTCTGGAGCCTATCGTAGGAGTGGCGCATGAGCTGCGGACGGAGCCCGCGCATGGACCAGGTTCGCGAATGGGCGAGCTCTACCTGATGTTGATGTCAGAAGGGCTGGTGGTGCTGGGGATTTTGTTCGCGTGGTATCTCTACATCAAGCGCACCGAGCTGCCGGAGAAAATCGCGAAGAGCCTCGGCGGGCTCTACAGGCTGGTTTACAACAAATATTACGTGGACCAGATTTACGATGCGCTGTTCGTGAATCGAGCGAAGGATTTGGGGTTGGCGCTAGGCGCATTTGACGCAAATGTGATTGACGGGCTGGGCGTGAACGGCGCGGGCTGGTTGACTCGCGTTGTTTCGCGTATTTCGATGTGGTGGGACACGTGGATCGTGGACGGTTCGGTGAAGCTGGGCGCGCGGCTGGTGTGGGTGCTGAGTTTTCCGGTGCGGATGATACAAGCGGGGCTGGTGCAGAGTTACATGCTTTTTATTGTTATCGGCTTGATCGGGTTCCTGGGGTATTACCTTTATCTGGCGCATCACGCGATGCACTAGCGCTTCGCGTGAGCGGGCACGGCATGCCGCGCTCCTGCGCTACGGAGCGCCAGCGTCAGTTGGTCTGAAACTCGGTTTGAAAGGCGAGGGAACGGATGCTCTTTTCCGATAGCCACATTTTAAGCACGATTCTCTTCACGCCGCTGGTGGGCGCGATCCTGATGCTTTTCATTCCGCGCGAGCGGGCCGACCTGCACCGCTGGATGGGCAATCTTTTCGGTTTCCTCGGCTTGCTGGTTTCGCTGCCGCTGATCTGGCGATTCAATTCCGGACCGACGGCTCCGCAATTCCAGTTTCTAGAGAACGCGGACTGGATTCCCTCGATCGGCGCGCATTTCACGTTGGGCATTGATGGTCTTAGCTTCCTGATGGTGATGCTGACGACAGTGCTCGGCGCAATTGCGATTCTTTCTTCATGGTCTGCCATTCACAAGCGCGAGAAGGAATATTACATCCTGCTTCTGCTGCTGCAGACTGGCATGCTGGGCGTTTTCATGTCGCTTGATTTCGTGCTGTTCTATGTTTTTTGGGAAGTGATGCTGGTGCCGATGTATTTCCTTATTGGCGTGTGGGGCAGCGAGCGGCGGCTGTACGCGGCGATCAAGTTCTTTCTGTATACGCTGGCTGGCTCGGTGCTGATGCTGCTGGCGGTGCTGGCGATTTACGCCAATCGGAATACGTTCGACATACGGCAGGTGATCGAGCACCCGTTCACCTCGCAGTTCGGCAGCCTGCAAAACTGGCTGTTCTGGGGATTCTTTTTCGCATTCGCGATCAAGGTGCCGATGTTTCCGTTCCACACGTGGCTGCCGGACGCGCACACGGAAGCGCCTACGGCTGGATCAGTAATCCTGGCTGGCGTACTGCTGAAAATGGGGACGTACGGCTTTCTGCGATTTTCGGTGCCGATGTTTCCCGACGCGACGGTGAAGTACCGCGGGATCATCATCGTGCTCTCCATCATCGGGATTATCTACGGCGCACTGGTGTGCATGATGCAGAAGGACATGAAAAAGCTCATCGCCTATTCGTCGGTGAGCCACATGGGCTTCTGCACGCTGGGGATCTTCGCTCTGACGCCGCTGGGGTTTTCCGGCGGCATCATTCAGCAAGTAAATCACGGGATTTCGACTGGTGCGCTCTTCTTGATTGTGGGCGTTCTGTATGAGCGGCGGCATACGCGGTTGATTTCGGAATTCGGCGGGCTTTCGACGCCGATGCCGAATTTCGCGGCGGTTTATCTGATTGTGACGCTGAGTTCGTTGGGCATGCCGCTGCTGAATGGTTTCATCGGTGAATTCACGATTCTGCGGGGCGTCTACGAGGTGCGCTGGCAATGGGCGGCGTGGGGCGTGCTGGGCGTGATTTTGGGGGCCGCGTATTTGTTGTGGCTCTACCAGCGCGTGATGTTTGGCAGCGTGACGAATCCCGCGAACGAGCATTTGCCGGATTTAAATGGCCGCGAATACGCGACCCTGATTCCGCTGGTAGTGTTGGCGTTCTGGATTGGAATTTATCCGGCGCCGCTGTTCCATGTGCTGGAGCAGCCGGTTCATCGCTTGGTTGAGACTGTGCATCCGGGCTATTACGCGGTGCCGGAAGCGCCGCCACCGGCGAGTTTGCCTTCAACCAGCAGCGTAAGTCCCCAGACCGCGCCGCCCAGTTCTACTGCTGCCACCGCGCCGGCCGTTGCGCACGCCGAGGTCCGTTGATGACCTGGCAGTGGATCTTCGAACGAAGCCGCGGGGATTTCTTTTTGATCCTGCCCGAAGCGATGCTGGTCTTCTTCGGGCTGGCAATTCTGCTGACTGATTTCCTGCTCACCAAGCGACAGAAGTCCTGGAACGCACTCACCGCGATGCTGGGAGTCATCTTCAGCGGCGGATCTCTGTACATGCTGCGGGCGTATGCTTCGCCGCCGATTGGTCCGGTGGTGGGCTTTTTCAATTCGATCATGATTGATCCGTTTTTTATCTTCTTCGGTTTCTTGTTTCTGGCATCCACGGCGCTGGTGATTTTGTTTTCGGTGCGCTACATGGAGATTGAAGAGGAGCAGCATGGCGAGTATTACGCGCTGATGCTGTTCGCGACAGTCGGGATGATGTTTCTCGCGTGTGGCGACGACCTCGTGGTGCTATTCCTTGCACTGGAAACAATGGCGTTGAGTTTCTATGTCCTGAGCGGATTTTTGCGCCGCGAGCGCCGATCGAACGAAGCAGCGATGAAGTACATGCTAATGGGCGCGTTCAGCTCGGGGATATTGGCCTACGGCTTTTCGATTTTGTATGGCATCGCTGGTTCGACGAATCTCGAAGCGATCTTGATGGCGATGCGCCAGCGTCACGCGCACTATCTGGGCACGGATTTTCTGACGTTCCTCGCACTGGCAACGGTTTCCGCGGGAGTGTTTTTCAAGATTGCCGCCGTGCCGTTTCATCAATGGGCGCCGGACGTGTATGAGGGGGCGCCGACGTCGATTACGGCTTATGTTAGCGTCGCGTCGAAGGCGGCGAGCTTCGCGTTGCTGCTGAGACTGTTCCTGACGATTTTCTTGCCGGTCACTCTTGATTGGGTGACGATCATAGAGTGGGTCGGCGTGCTTTCGCTCACGATCGGCACTTTGGCTGCGATCACTCAGACGAACATCAAACGCCTCCTCGCCTATTCCTCGATCGCGCAAGTCGGTTACATCCTGCTGGGATTCGTGGCTTCGGTGAACGCAGACGGCACACTGCACGAGCGCGGCCTGCAAGCGATGACGTTCTATTTGTTCGTCTACGCGTTTTTCAATACCGGCGCGTTTGCGGTGGTAATTTTGCTGCGGCGCAAAGGCGTGATCGGCGACGACGTGGACGATTTGAATGGCTTGATCCACCGCAGTCCCGGCGCGGCGATTCTGATGCTGATTTTTCTGCTTTCACTGGCCGGCATTCCGCCCACCGCTGGGTTCGTCGCCAAACTCCTGATTTTCTGGGCGCTGATCGAGACCAAGCACACGCTGCTGGCGGTTCTCGGGGTGCTCTACATTCTTCCCGCGGTGTACTACTATTTCCGGATGGTGGCGGCGATGTGGGTGCGCGAGTCCAGCGATTCAGTGGTGCCGGTAATTTCCTGGGCCCAGAAATTTGCGCTGGCGGCCATGGTGATTGTCACGCTCGCCGCGGGAATTTTCCCGGAGCAGTTCCTGCGCCTCGCAACGTATTCGGTGCTCACCACCTTCGGGCAGTGAACGGTAACCCCTGATGTCCTCGCCAAGCCCGTCACCTCGCAAGCAGCCCAACGGCGGCCTAACGCAGGTAGCGATGGCGATGGAGCTGCCGGTAATCATGATTGCGTCCATTGTGATCGCGGGAGGCGCTGGCTACCTGCTGGACCGCTGGCTGCACACCTCGCCGCTCCTGACGTTGATTCTTGGCTTCCTGGGATTCGGCGCGGGCGTGTGGGACATCATCCGGCGGCTTACGCGTTCCGAGAAGGCCGATGGCGGCGGATGAGGAGTTTTATGCCGCTGCCGAACGGCGAATCGAGTATCTAGCGCTGGGAATCGGCGTCGCCGGTATTGCAATTACCTGGTTCGCCTGGGGCGGCGGGGCTGCGGCTGGCTTCGGTGCGGGGGCAGTCCTTTCCTGGATCAACTATCGTTGGATGAGGCAGGGTGTGGGCACTTTGGCGAGGCTTTCGGTCCCGCAGGCAGGGGAGCAACGAGCGCAAGTGCCCGTCAGCGTGTACTTTAAGTTCATTGGGCGCTACGCTTTGCTGATCGTTGCCGCGTATGCTATTCTGCGGGCCATCAAACCTCCGGCAGCGAGCCTGCTGGCCGGTTTTTTCACGACCATTGCCGCGGTTTTGGTGGAAATGGTGGGGCAGCTTTTCCGTAGTGGTCCGCCTGCTCCGGGCGCGGATTCCTGAAAGGGTGGAAATGGGAGAGGCATTATCCTGGGTTACGAAGCTGCTGAATCACTGGCTGGGCAAACCCGTGCTGGCGTTGCTCAATTTGCTGCACATTAAGCCCGCGAATCCTGAATTTCCTATCCCCAATCACGTCGCATTCGAAGTGGTGGTATTTACACTGGCCGCTGTTTTCTTTCTGTGGTTGAAAGCGCGGATTTCGGTGGACCGTCCCGGCGGCACGCAGCAGTGCATGGAAGCGCTGCTGACGAATTCGATGGGAGTCGGTGTTCGAGACCTGCTGGATGACAATGTGGGCCACGCTGCGCCGAAATACGTCGCCATGCTCGGAAGCATCGGGATCTTCGTGCTGATCTGCAATCTGCTGGGACTTTTTCCCACGTTTATGTCGCCTACGGCCGTGGTTTCGGTGCCTCTCGGCTGCGCGATTGTGGTCTTCGTTTACTACAACTGGGTTGGTATCGTGAAGCACGGCTTGCTGGGGCACGGCAAACACTTGCTCGGCCCGGTTCTGGTGATGTCGCCCATCATGTTGCCGATTGAAATCGTAAGCAATCTCGCGCGCCTGCTCTCGCTCACGGTTCGTTTGTGGGTCAATATGTTTGTCAGCGAGACGCTATATATTCTGTTTCTGGGCCTGATGCTGGAGATGTATTTGTTCCTGGGACACCTCGGCAAGTTGGGCTATGTCGGCGCAATCGTCCCGTTGGTTGGTCCGGTTCCATTTATTTTGCTGCACATCTTTGTGGCGGTTTTGCAGGCTTTTGTCTTTACGATTCTTCCCGTGATTTATGTGGCGGGAGCGGTGGCGGAAGAGCACTAATATCCGGATTTATTATTCGGCATGTTCGCCGTCCAGTGTGATCCCGGCTGCTTGAGGATGACGGGAGCCACCTCCTGGCGGCAAATTCATAACGAGGAGAACACGATGAGAAGGTACGCGTTGTTTTTGTTGGGAGTGATCGCGGTGATTGCGTTCGCCCCGGCGGCGTTTGCGCAAGGGACGGCGGGAGAGGCTACCGCGACGAATTGGGTAGCGATTACGTCGGGCTTCGCGATGGCGATCGCTTCGGCGGCGGGGGGTTATGCGCAGGCCAAAGCTACCGCGGCGGCTTGCGAAGGTTTGGCGCGCAATCCGGGAGCGGCTGCGGCGATTCGGTTCGCGTTGATTTTGGCGCTGGTGCTGATTGAATCGATGGCGCTGTATACATTCGCCATCGTGTTCCTCAAAGTGAAGTAGCGATCGAGCGTAGATTTAAGGCCCGGAGATTCGCATCGAAGCGAGCTGCCGGGCCTTTTTTATTTGGCAATGGTTCGCGACCTGCTGAAAAAACCGAAGAGTGTATTAATGCAGTGCGAGGGAATCGGCGGCGGCTTTGGCGTAATCGAGGACGTGCGAGGGCAGGATCCCAAGATACAGCGTGCCAACCGCGGCGATGGCGAGTGCAGCGACGAGCGCGAACGGTACTTTCGTCGGAGTATAGTCCTTCGACGGCTCCCAGAAATACATCGCGATGATTACGCGTAAATAGTAGTAGCTACCGATGACGCTGTTTATTGCCGCGATGACCACGAGCCACACGATGCGCGAATCGAGCGCCGCCTGAAAGGCGAAGAACTTCCCGAGAAAGCCGCCGGTGGCCGGCAATCCCAGAAGCGACAGCAGGAACAGCGTAAAGCACGCCGCCAGAACGGGCTGCTTTGTTCCCAAGCCCGCGTAATCGGTGATCTCCAGGCGCTTTTCGTCGCGCTGGCCCAGGTGCGCGATCACGAGAAATGCTCCAACCTTCATGAACGTGTAGACTGCGAGATAAAAGAGCACCGCAGCGACGCCGTATACGGTGGATGCGGCGAAGGCTACGAGGATGTATCCGGCATGGGCGATCGACGAATAGGCGAGCATGCGCTTCACGTTGGTCTGCACGAGCGCGGCGAGGTTGCCGACCAGCATCGTGAGCAGCGCTGAAATCCAGACCGCCCAAAACCAGAAGTTGTTCGCGCTGCCGAAGGAGACGTAGAAGATTCGCAGCATCAGCGCAAATGTCGCGGCCTTGGGGCCCGAGGCGAGTAGGGCGGTGACGGGAGTCGGAGCGCCTTCGTACACGTCGGGGCCATAAATTTGGAATGGGGCCGCAACCACCTTGAAGCCGAGCCCGACAAAGATCAGTGCCAGGCCGGCAATGGGAAGCGACGCGAGGTGGCCCTGCGTGGACATCATATTTTCCAGCGAGGCTTGAATCAGGTCGATACGCGTGGTGCCGGTGGCGCCGTACGTCATCGCGATGCCGTAAAGGAAGAACGCCGTGGCGAACGAGCCGAGGATGAAATATTTCAGGCCGGCTTCATTGGATTTGACGGCGCGGCGGCGAAAGGCTGCGAGGATGTAGCTGGAAATGGAACTCATCTCCAGGCCGATGAAAGCAGTGACTAGCTCGTTTGCGCCGGCAAGAATGCCCATGCCGGCAGTGGCGAAAAGGACCAGCGAATAATATTCGCCGCGCTGGATGCCTTCTTCGTCCAGATAATCGAGAGACCCCAGAATCGCCAGAGCTGCTGCGACGATCACCACCGCGTGCATAAACACGCTGAATGCGTCGGCGCGAATCAGGTCGCTATAGGCGATGCCCTGATCGTGCGCCATCAGGTGCACGCCGCCGAGCGCGGCCAGAGCTCCGATGAATGCGAGCCATCCGAGAGCGCGCTGGCGAGCTGCGCCGAGGAAGGGATCAACGACCATGATCAAAATGCCGAAGAAGCACAGGATGATTTCCGGCGCGAGGCGGTGCAGGTTCGAAATTTGCTCGGCAGGGAAGTGCATTACCGCGCCACCCGCCTTTCGGAGATGGTGGTAAGCGACGCGTCACGCTCGCGGGGTGACGTGATCACGGTGCGTCCTCCTGCGGGCGGCAGTGACAGCGCGGGCTGGGCGGCGTCTTGCGGGCGGCCTCCGAGTTGATGCACCAGATTATTGGTGGAGGATTCCATGCGCCGCGTGAAGAGCGGGGAGGCCACGCCGAGAAACAGGATTGCGAGTGCCGTCGCGACCAGAATCACGCGCTCGCGTCCTGACGCATCGGGAAGCGTGCGATTTTTCTCGACCGTGACTTCGCCGAGCGCGACGCGCTGGTAGGACCATAGCAAGTAAATCGCCGAGAGCACGGCGCCGCTAGCAGCCCACGACGCCCACGCATGGTGATACTGAAAAACGCCGACCAGAATCAGGAATTCACCGATAAAGCTATTGAGCGGCGGCAGCGCCAGCGATGAAAGGCAAATGAAGATGAAGAACGACATCAACACCGGCATGGGATTCACCAGGCCGCCGAATTCCTTGATCTCATAAGTGTGACGACGGTCATAGAGCATGCCGAGGCCAAGAAACAGTGCGCCGGTGGAAATGCCGTGGTTCACCATCTGATAGATCGCGCCCTGAATCGAAATGGTGGTGAAAGAGAAAATTCCCAGCACCACGAACCCGAGATGGCTGACGGAAGTGTAGGCGACCAGGCGTTTGAAATTCGGCTGAATAGTGGCCACCAGCGCGCCGTACACGATGCCGATGATCGCCAGCACGCCAATATAGGGCGCGAACTGGTGCGAGGCATCCGGAAAGAGCGGCAGGCAGAAACGCAACATGCCGTAGCAGCCGAGCTTCAGCATCACACCGGCGAGGATCACGGAACCGGCAGTGGGGGCTTCTGTGTGTGCGTCCGGCAGCCAGGTGTGCAGCGGGAACACCGGAACTTTGATGGCGAAGGCCAGGAAGAACGCGGCGAAGAGCCAAAGTTCGGTGTGTGGCGGCAGATGCACGTAGCCGGTTTGAATTCGCGCCGTGAGTTCCGGCAAATCGAAGGTACGGGGCAGGCTGGCAGTGCCGCTGACGTTATAGAGCCAGAGCATCGCCACGAGCATCAAGATCGAGCCGAGCATCGTGTACAGGATGAATTTCACTGCGGCGTAAATTCGTCGGCCGTGTCCCCAGATCCCGATCAGGAAATACATGGGAATCAGCGTCAGTTCCCAGAAGAGAAAGAACATGAAGAGATCGAGCGAGATGAAGACACCGATCATGGCGGTTTCGATCACCAGCAACGCGATGAAAAATCCCTTCACGTATTCGTGGATGGATTGCCACGAACAGAGAATCGCGAGCGGCGCGAGAAAAGTGGTGAGCAGCACGAGGAACAGGCTGATGCCGTCCACACCGATGTGATAGTGAATGGCCTGGCCGATCCAGGGATGCATTTCCACAAACTGAAAACCGGGTGCGCCGGAATCGAAGCCTGGCAGCAAGAAGAGAGAAATTGCGAATTCCGCGAGCGATACGGCCAGCGCAATGCGGCGGATCCACACGTGGTCCTCGGAACGCAGCAGGAGTAGCGCCGGCACTCCGAGCAGCGGCAGGAAGGTGATCACCGAAAGCAAATGAGATTGCATTTCCACGCTAGCGCCCCATTCCCCAAAGTCCGAGCATCAGCAAAGTGACGCCCACCGCGCCGATCACTACCCAGCTGGCGTAGGTGCGCGCGTTGCCCGATTGAATTTCGCGCAACTGCGCGCCGGATTCGCGGGCCACGCGGGCCGTGCCGTTCACCGTGCCGTCAATCACGCCTTCGTCGATCACGTGCCAGAGCACGTTCGTCGAAATCCAGAGCAGCGGCTGGATGATCGCGGCGTTATAGAGCTCATCCACATAATATTTGTGCAGAATCAGCGTGTACGGACCGCGCAGGCTCTGCGCCAATTTTCTCGGCGTGTCGGGGCTCTTGATGTAGAACCACCAGGCGATCAACAAGCCGAGTAACGCGATAATTACCGGCCATCCGGTCAGCGCGTGCAGCAGCATTATTCCCGCGCTCTCCGAGGCTTCTGCAGGGCCTTCGTTGGCGATTGCGCTGGCCGGCGCATACGCCGTGAAAACCGGATCGAGGAAATTCTTGAAATGGTCGGGGCCGCCAATAAGGTGCGGCGCGGCGACCCATCCGCCAATCGTCGAGAGAATCGCGAGCAATATGAGCGGCACCGTCATGCTGTGCGGTGATTCGTGGACATGAACTTTGTGCGCGTCGTAGCGCGGTTTGCCGAAGAACGTAAGAAAAATGAGCCGAAACATATAGAACGAAGTGAGCCCCGCGCCAAGCAACCCGAGCAACCACAGCAAGAGACTGGCGTGAGGGGCGGAACGGGCGGCGTCCAGAATTTCGTCCTTGCTAAAGAAGCCTGCAAATCCCGGGATGCCGGTGATCGCGAACGTGGCGATGAACATGGTCCAAAAGGTGATGGGAATTTTAGTGCGCAGGCCGCCCATGTGCGGCATTTCCTGGTCGTCATCCATGGCGTGTATTACGCTGCCGGCCGCGAGAAACAGTAGGCCCTTGAAGAAGGCGTGCGTCATAAGGTGAAAGACGCCCGCGGCGTAGGACCCGACACCGAGGCCGAGGAACATATAGCCCAGCTGCGAGACGGTGGAATAGGCGAGGACTTTCTTGATGTCGGTTTGCATCAGGCCGATGGTCGCGGCGTAGAACGCCGTGACGGCTCCGACCAGCGCCACGATGAACATCGCAAACGGCGCCCGGGAGAACAGGGGATTCATCCGCGCGACCATGTACACGCCCGCAGTGACCATCGTTGCGGCATGGATCAACGCGCTGACGGGTGTGGGGCCTTCCATCGCGTCCGGGAGCCAAACGTAGAGGGGCAATTGCGCCGATTTGCCGATGGCGCCGGTGAAAAGCAGCAGACCAATTATAGTGAGGACGCCGGCTGGCGCGAAAGCTTCTACCGGCATGTTAGCGGCTTGCTTGAAAACCGCGAGGAAGTCCACGGACTTGAACGTCCAGAAGAGCAGTAGTATGCCGATGGTGAATCCGAAATCGCCGATGCGCGTCGTGATAAACGCCTTTTTCCCGGCGCTGATCGCGGACTGCTTCAAGAACCAGAATCCGATGAGTAAGTAGCTGCACAAGCCCACACCCTCCCAGCCCACGAACATCAGGACGACGTTCGCAGCGAGAACCAGCGTGAGCATGAAATAGACGAACAGATTCAGGTAGGAGAAGAAGCGGTAGTAGCCCTCTTGATGCGCCATGTAGCCCGTGGAATAGATGTGCACGAGCAGGCTAACGAAGGTGACGACGCCAAGCATCACGAGCGTGAGCTGGTCAACCTGCAGAGAAAAATCCACCCTGAACTGGCCCGCGGTGATCCACGTAAAATAGTACTTGACCCAGGGGATTTGCGCGGCGGAAAGTTGCGCGAATTCGCGCACCAGCTCCAGGACGCAAAGAAACGAGAGCGCCACCGAACCGATGCCGACGGAATTGACGACCGGCTTCGAGAAATTCTTGCCCAATAGGCCGTTGATGGCCGCACCCAGCAGGGGCAGCGCGAGAATGATCCAAAGATGATCGAGGATGGGCATCAGAATTTTAGGAGGTTAATCTGCTCGATATTGAGCGTGCGCCGGTTTTGGTAAACGGTGATGACGATGGCGAGACCCACGGCGGATTCGGCCGCGGCAACCACAATCACAAAGAAGACGAAGACCAGCCCATCGAGCTGATTGTGCGCGCGAGCGAAGGCCACGAATGCCAGATTTACGGCGTTAAGCATCAGCTCGACGGCCATGAAGATGGTGATGATGTTGCGTTTGAAAACGAACGCAACGACGCCCAAGCCGAAGAGGATCGCGCTCAGCACCAGATAGTATGAAATGGGGACTACGTTCATTCGTCCTTCTTTGCCAGAACGAGCGCGCCCAGTATGGCTATCAGGATGAGAATGGACGTCGCTTCGAACGGAAACAGATATTTCTGAAAAAGTTGCGTCGAAAGCTCACGCGTGGAGGCTGCAGTGGCGGCAGCTTCCGAACCATTGGCAATGGCCCTTCCGATTTCTGACAACGCCATTCGATGCGCGAGCATTAGCAGCAACAACATTCCGAGGGGCAAGCCTACAAATTTCGCCATCTTGCTGAAATCCGTCCGTTCTTCGATTCCTGCATTCAATAACATGATCACGAAGACGAACAGCACCATGATCGCGCCGGCATAAACGATGATCTGCACGGCGGCGATGAATTCCGCGCCGAGCAGAAGGTAGAGGACCGCGAGCGAAATCATCACCAGCACGAGCGAGAGCGCGCTATGAATCGGCTCGCGCGCCAGAATTAGCATCAACGCGCCGCCCACGCCGACGAGCGCGCAGACAAAGAAAACGATGAAGGGCAGGCTCATCCGTGGCTCACCAGCAGGGGCCAGACCTTTACGAGGGCCGTCGCTACCAGGTTTGCGAGTGAAACCGGCAACAGGAATTTCCAGCCGAAGGACATCAGTTGGTCATAACGGAAGCGCGGAAGCGTGCCGCGGGTCCAAACGTAAAAGAACATGAGCAATCCGACCTTCAGCAAAAACCAGAACGGCCCCTGAATCACCGACATCACCGCGGGAACTATGCATGCCAGGCCGATGACCGTGGCGCCCGTCGAGATGACGACGAGTTGGATGCGCGCGATACCTCGTGCGAGTACCGCTGTGTCGTACCAAAGATATATTGCCAGCGCGAGCAGCCCGACGGCGGGCAGATATTGCATGAACGTCCAGCTCTGAGGGAATGGAGAGAGCCAGCCGCCGAGGAAGAGAATCGTTGCGAGGCAAGCGACCGTGAGCATGTTGGCGTATTCGGCCATGAAAAACATGGCGAATTTGAAGCTGGAGTATTCGGTGTGGAAACCGGCGACCAGCTCGGTTTCCGCTTCGGGCAAATCGAATGGCACGCGGTTCGTTTCGGCGATCGCGGCGGTGAAGTAACAGAGAAAGCCGACGATCTGCGGAATGAAGTGCCAGCGTGGGATTACATGCAAGTAATAGCCACGCTGCCCTTCGATCAGTTCGTTGAAATTGAAGGATCCCGCGAGCAGGACAACGCCCACAACCGAAAGTGTGAGCGAAACTTCGTAGCTGATCATCTGCGCCGAGCTGCGCAACCCGCCGAGCAGCGGATACTTGCTGTTGGAAGACCAGCCGGCCAAAGCCACACCGTACACCCCGATCGAAGTGATGGCGAAGACGAACATCAGACCAATGTCCACATTCGCGACGATCAACGTGGACTGCCCTAACACTTGAACGCCGGGCGGCCCGAAAGGAATCAGTGCGAGCGTGGTCAGCGCGAGCGAGAGCGCGAGAAAAGGAGCAAGGACGTAGACGAACTTGTCCGCTCCCGGCGGCGTGACATCTTCCTTGAATAGGAATTTTACGCCATCGGCGAGAGGTTGCAGCAATCCATGCGCGCCCACGTAGTAAGGGCCCCATCGCGATTGGATATGCGCGACGACCTTTCGCTCAAACCAGGTTAGGTATGCCAGCGTCGTCAAAGTTAAAAACAGCAATACGACGATCTTGACTAGCGATACCACCAGGACTGGATGCTGGGCGACGAAATCCACGGCGTATCTTTTGCCTCTTTAGTAGAAATGAGTTTGGAACAGTAACGTCCCAGGGAGCCGCTGGTAAAGAGAAAATCATTGGACGAAAAAACATCTCCGACCGGAACATCGTACGCCGGTTCCGGCGGGCGGGAAGTGGCGGTTGAAATCAGCGCGCGACCCGCAAGCAGATTGGCGACAGACAGGTCATAGCCCGGCACATTCTGACGAATTTCGTCGAAGGCAGCTTCGGGCGTGCGCAGACGGATGGGAGAGCCTAGTCCCAGCGTGCCCAATTGATGAGAAAGGATGCGAATCAGATCGAAATCGCTGCGCGGACCTTGCGGATCAATCGAACGGTGCGTCATTTGCACTTCGCCCGCTGTATTTGTGAGCGTGCCATCTTTTTCGTAGGAGGAAGCCGCCGGCAGAACGACGTCGGCGCGCTGTGCGGTTTCCGTCAGAAACATCTCGTGCACCACGAGGAGTTCGAGTCCAGCGAATATGTCGGGCTGAGCGACGCTGAAAGATTTTAGGGGATTGGCGCCGACGACGTAGAGCGCCTTCAGCCTTCCTGCTGTGGCCGCTTCCATCATCTGGCGCGCTGTCAACCCGGCGGCTGCAGGGAGTTCCACACCGCCCCAAATTTTTCCGAAGCGGGCGCGTTCTGATGCATCGCTGGCATGCGCGTAGCCCGGCAATCGATCGGGCAGTACGCCCATATCTGCCGCGCCGCGCGAATTTGAATAATCGCCGAGGGCTATGAAGCGCGTCTGGCCGCCGAGGCGCGCGGCGAACGAAACCAGGTCGCGAATCGCCGATCCTTGGATGTCCGCGCCGAAGAGAATCAGCACGTCCTTTTCGGCTTCCAACGCAGCTTTCAGCCGAACGAGCGCTTCGGTGGTGGGCGCATCGAACTGGCCTTCTTCGTGAGTTAGCCAGCGCAGCGCAGCGCGCTCTCCGCCTTTCGGCAGTTGGACGACTCGCGCGGCCTTGCGGTGAATTTTGCTCTCCTGGCCGTTGATCACGTAGAGGCGAGTGCCGTGATGCCGCACGCCGGTGCGAATCTGCCAGGCGACGAGCGGATTCTGATTGGTGACGTCGTTACCGATCAGCAGAATCGTCTGCGCGGTGTAAACGTCGCCCATCGTGGCCAGAGAGTCTTTGTACTTCGGCCCAAGCGCGGCGGCGAGGCCGGCGTAATCCGCGGTGCGGTGATGGTCAATGTTGTTGGTGCCGAGAGTGGCGCGCGCGAAACGATTCAGCAGATAGTTTTCTTCGTTGGTCGTGTGGTTCGAGCCGATCACGCCGATGGCGTTTGCACCGTGCTGGTCGCGAACCTGCTTCAGCCGCCGAGCGACTTCTTCCAGTGCGTCCTCCCAGCTTGCCGGTTCGAGCTTGCCATTGCGGCGAACAAGCGGCTGGCGGATTCGCTCCGCGTTGCTGGTGAAATCGAAACCGAAGCGGCCCTTGCCGCAGAGAAATTCGCCATTGATGCCCGAACCATCGCGATTATTGGCGCGCAGGATTTCGTTGTTGCGTACGCTTAGAGTGGTTTTGCAGCCGTTGGAGCAATGCGTGCACGGATTCGGGACGTAGGTCATCTCCCACGGGCGCGTCTGGTAGCGATACGTGCCGCTGGTGAGCGCGCCGACCGGGCAGATGTCAATGCACATGCCGCATTCTTCGCAGGCAAGCTGACCGGGTTCATTGGGGATGATGACGGAATGGACGCCGCGCGCGCCGACGCCGAGGGCCTTCACGTCCATACCTTCATCGCAGACGCGTACGCAGCGGAAACACATGATGCAGCGCGGCGCGTCGTAATAAACCAGCGGCGACCACTTTTCTTCGGGATAATGCAGCTTTTCTTCAGTGAAGCGGCTGTGATCCAGGCCGTAGCGGAAGGTCATGTCCTGCAGTTCGCACTCGCCGCCCTTGTCGCACACGGGGCAATCGAGCGGGTGGTTCGAAAGCAGGAACTCGATCATGTCCTTGCGTGCTTTGTGGACTTGCGGCGTGTCGGACTTCACCGCCATGCCTTCGGTAGCGACCAGCGTGCAGGCCGTCTGCAACTTTGGCATCTTTTCCACTTCGACCAGGCACATGCGGCAGGCTGCCTGCAGCGAGAGGCCAGGGTAATAGCAGAACGAAGGGACTTCAACGCCCTGGCGCTTGGCCGCTTCGATGACCAGCGTGCCGGCGGGCGTCGTGATTTGTTGACCGTTAAGACTGAAAGTGACCTGTTTTTGATCGGCCATGCGGTTCCTAATGCGCTCCCAGAATCATCTCGGCAGGCTTGTGCGCGCACTTGCCCTGGAGATGATCTTCAAATTCGTTGCGCCACTTCTTGACGATGCTGATCGTCGGCATCGCCGCGGCGTCGCCCAGCGGGCAGAATGTGCGCCCGAGCATGTTCTGCGAAAGTTCGTCAATTAACGGAATATCTTCCGCGCGTCCGCCGCCATCATGGAAGCGATCGAGCATCTTGCGCAGCCAGGTCGTGCCTTCGCGGCAGGGAATGCACCAGCCGCAGGATTCGTGCGCGTAGAAATGCATGATGCGCCGCGCGAGATCCACCATGCAGGTATCTTCATCAATGATCACGGTGCCGCCGGAGCCCAGCATCGAGCCGATTTTCGCGACGGAGTCGTAATCCAAGTGGACGTCGATTTCATCGGCGCTCAGCAACGGACAAGAACTGCCGCCAGGGATGACGGCTTTCAATTTTTTCCCGCCGCGAACGCCGCCCGCGACGTCTTCGATGAGTTTGCGCAACGGGAAGCCGAGAGGCAGTTCGTAAATTCCGGGCTTGTTCACATGGCCGGAAATCGAATACAGGCGCGTGCCGCCATTTTTCGGCGTGCCGAGGCTGGCATACCATTCGCCGCCCCCGCGGATGATCGCTGGCACGGTGCTGAGCGTTTCGACATTGTTGATCACCGTGGGGCCGCCGTACAGACCGACGACCGCCGGGAACGGCGGCTTGATGCGAGGATAGCCGCGCTTGCCTTCGAGCGATTCCATCAGTGCGGATTCTTCACCGCATTCATAAGCCCCGGCGCCAGTGTGCGCGGCAAGCTCGAAATCAAATCCGCTGCCGAGAATGTTTCTGCCGAGATAACCTTTGGCGTAAGCTTCGGCGATCGCGGTTTCCATGATGTCAATGATGTAGCGATATTCACCGCGAATGTAGACGTAGCCCTGGTGCGAGCCAATCGCGCGGCCCGCGATGACCATTCCTTCAATCAGCTGGTGCGGATCCATTTCCAGGAGCGGGCGGTCTTTCGAAGTGCCAGGTTCGCTCTCGTCACCATTTGCCAGGATGTATTTCGGCTTGGGATTGTCTTTGGGAACGAAGCTCCATTTCATCCCCGCCGGAAAGCCCGCGCCGCCGCGACCACGCAGATTCGATTTCTTCATTTCGTCGATGATCTGCTCAGGCGTCATGGCGTTGAGCGCCTTGTCCATCGCCTGATAGCCTTCGTGCTTCAGGAAGACGTCTATCGAGCGCGAATTGGGGATGCCAAAGCGCTTGCTGATCACGACGACTTCGTTGGGATTGCGTTCGTGCAGCGCGCCGGAAATCACAGGCACGGGTTTGGGCACGCGGCCATCCTGCAACTGTTCGAAAATCACGTCCACTTTTTCGGGGTCGAGATTTTCGTAGTAATCGAAATTTACTTGCATGGCCGGCGCGCCGGTGCAGGCGCCGATGCATTCCACTTCTTCGAGGGAAAAGGTGCCGCTCGGCGAAACTTGCTTGTTGCCAATACCGAGGCGCTTTTGCACGTGCGCGTAAAGTTCGTTTCCGCCGCGCAGCATGCAAGAAATATTCGTGCAGACTTGAATGTGATAGCGCCCGACGGGCTTGCGGCGCAGCATGGAATAGTACGCGAGTGTTTCGGTGACCTGCGTCATGTTCAGGTCCAGACGCTGCGCGATGTCCGCGAGAAGCTCGTCGCTCAAGAAACCGAAATGATCCTGCGCGTACATCATCATCGGAATAAGCGCCGAACGCTTCACCGGGTAGCGGCCGAGCAGCGTGGCAAATTTTTGTTCGAGTGCGGGCGGCAATTGCATCGGTCTTTTGTGTCCGCTTATACCTGCAAAAGCCTAGCGGTCTACTTCCCCCAATACGATGTCGGTTGTGCCGATGCAGGCGACCACATCGGCGATCAGGCGGCCCTCGGCGAGATTGGGCAGACATTGTAAGTTGACAAACGAGGGTGCGCGAAACTTCACGCGTAAAGGCTTCGCGGATCCGTCGCTCGCGACAAACACGCCGAACTCTCCGCGCGGAGATTCGATCGCTTGATAGACTTCCCCCGGCGGCGGCGCGAAACCTTCCGTGAAAATCTTGAAGTGGTAAATCAGGCCCTCGATGGAGGACTTCATTTCCTCGCGTGACGGCGGGATGATGCCGGGCATTTCCGTGCGGAACGGGCCGCTGGTGGCCTGGACTTTTTCCATAGCCTGCTTCACGATTTTGATGCTCTCGCGAATCTCCGCCACGCGCACCTGATAGCGCGCGTAGCAATCACCCGCGGTCTGCGTCACAACGTTGAAGTCAAACTCGTCGTAGCTCGAATATGGAAAGGCTTTGCGGACGTCGTAGGCCACCCCGCTGCCGCGCAGCATAGGGCCGGAACAGCCCATGGCGATTGCGTCCGTGGCGCTGATGATTCCCACGCCCCGGGTGCGGCCCAGCCAGATCTTATTCTTGGTAAGCAGATCTTCGTACTCGTCAATGTGCCCGGGCAGGGAATCCATCACGCGGCGAACGCGGGCAAGCCAATCTGGCGGCGGCTCCAGGGCGAGGCCGCCGACGCGGAAATAGCTGGTCATCATGCGCTGGCCGGACAAGTATTCGAAAATCTTCAGAATTTCTTCGCGTTCACGGAAGGTGTAGAGAAAAACGGTCATCGCGCCCAGGTCAATCGCGTGCGTGCCGAGCCACACCAGGTGCGAGGCGCAACGAGTCAATTCCGTCAGCAGTACGCGGATGTACTGCGCGCGCTTGGGAACTTCGAGGCCAAGAATTTTTTCAACGGCGAGGCAATAGCCCAAATTGTTTGAAAGCGGCGCCAGATAATCAATTCGGTCGGTAAGCGTGATGGCCTGCGAGTACGTTTTCGCTTCGCACGATTTTTCGATCCCGGTGTGCAGATAACCGATCACCGGCTCAGCTTTCACGACGATTTCGCCGTTCAACTCCAAAATCACGCGGAGCACGCCGTGGGTAGACGGGTGCTGCGGCCCCATGTTCAGGACCATTGTTTGCGCTTCGCCGGTCGGCGTTTCGACAGTGATGCTCATCGTCGCGCGAACTCCTTTTTCGGGGCCCGCGAGCAGCGGCTCATCGGTATCCCTCGGTAGGATAGTCCCTGCGAAGCGGGTGACCTTCCCAGTCGTCCGGCATCAGGATACGGCGCAGGTCCGGATGACCCTCGAAGCGGATGCCGAACAGGTCGTAGGCTTCGCGCTCGTGCCAATTGGCGGTCGGCCACACCCCAGTGACGGAAGCGAGCGCTGCATCGTTCCCCGCCAGCTTGACTTTCAGGCGCAGGCGATCACGGCGGTCAATAGAGACAAGGTGATAATTGATTTCGAAGCGCGGCTCGAGCGGGAAGCGGTCCACCGGAGTGATATCCGACAAGTAGGAAAACCGGAGGGAAGGTTCTGTCGCCAGGTAATCCGCGATGCGTTTCAGATGCTCGCGTGGGACTACCACGGTGATTTCGCCCCGAAATTCGAGCACTTCCGAGACAGCCTGACCGTCCCACTCTTTGAGTTTATGCACTACCGGGCTTTTATCGGCGTCCTGTGCTTGCACTATGAGTTCGTTTCCTGAGGGGCGGCCGCTCAATGACTCCAGTCGAGCGCGCCCTTCTTCCAGAGGTAAATGTAACCGGCCAGTAAAATTATAATGTAAAGAAGCATCTCCACAAAACCGAAGACCTTCAGGTCGCTATAAACCAGCGCCCAGGGATACAGAAAAATCGCCTCGATATCGAACAAAATAAAGAGCAAGGCGACCATGTAGAACTGGACGGAAATTGGTTCGCGCGCATCGCCGGTGGGCCGGATACCGCATTCGTATGGCTGATCTTTCTCGCGCGAACGTTTGTGCTTGCCCACAATGGTTGACACAACTACCAGCGCACCCGCCAAACCGCAGGCGAGTATAAACATCAGCAATAATGGTCCATAGTTGTCGAGGTAATTGCTGCTCATTTTGGTTGCGCTGCTATAATAACGGCCCGAGTGCAGCCGGTCAAATGAACTCTCGATTACACCGCAATTGCGTGTTTCACTTGAGTGCATGGTGAGCAGAGGGAACGACCGTCTATGAGTTCTGGCTTCAACACCGACGTCAAGGTGGGAGAGAGTGTCTTCCACGTGCAAACCGAAGATCGCGGGCCGAACCATCCGATCATAGACACCGCGGTGTACCAGAACGGCCGCATCCTCCACCGCCGCGCTTCCAATTACGAACAGGAGCCCGGAGCCACTCCTTACACGCCCGAAGAACTCCGCCGCCGAGTGGAGGAACAACATCGCGCAGTGATTGAAGCGATTCGTTCCGGCGCATTGGACGCGGAGATTGCTTCCGCAGAGTCGGCGACGCAAGGCAGCCGGCCTGCCGGCATTCAGGTGCAATTGCTTAATCCGGGCTCGTGGCTTTCCGCGGGCAAGGTGTCGCTGGAGCTGGAAGTTTCGCGGCGAGCAGATCGCCAGCCGCAAAGGGGCGCGCAGGTAAAGGCGGTAATCGAAGGTGCTCTGGACGGCGAGAGCTACGCAGGCACGAGCGACGAACAGGGCCGCGTGCGCATCCATTTTGCGCTGCCGCCCCTCGGCAAGGGAGATCTGGCGCTGGTGATCAACGCGCAAGCGGAGGCGTGGAACGATGAAATTCGTTTTGCCATGCGCACGCGCGGCAAAAGTCCCGGCGCTGGCGCCGCGCAATGAACGTGGTCATTAACGGCGAGCAGCGCGAAATCCCAGAGGGTGTGAACGTCGCCGGGATGTTGGAACACCTGGGCATGCCGCGCGACCGGGTGGCCATCGAGCGGAACCTGAATATCCTGCCGCGTGCGAATTGGAACGAAACGCAGGTCCAAGCAAACGACAGATTTGAGATCGTGCACTTCGTGGGCGGCGGTTAGTTTGCGGGTTTGGCCGGCGCGTTCGCAGCCATGATTTTGCGCGCGGGGTCATTATCGCAATAGACCCGCCACTCGGCGACGCGTCCATCTTTTACGATGGCTCTCCACGCAGCGGGTATTTCCCAGAAATTCTCCCTCGGCAATTTGCCGTTAACGGCGAATGTTCCGCGGGCCTTGCCGAACATCGCGACCACGTCACGCCGATTGAATTGGTCGGTCACTTCGATGGAATAGTCGGGGAATAAAGCGAAATAACCTTTCCAGCCCTGCCGCATTTGCTCGGCGCCGCGAAAGGTGCTGCCTAAGGCGTCCACGAAGACATGGTTGGCGGTCATCAATTCCACCAAACCGTTTACGTCATGGGAGTTGATTTTCGCAACGAACCCCAATGCCACTTCCAACGAATTTTGGTCGCTCATTTTTACTAACCTTCCCTGGACAATTCGCGCTCGCGCCGAATGTACCAGCACCTGATCGGTTGTCAATGCGGTTTAACTAGCTCTAGTCAGCGAGAAACATCCGCTCAGGTGGAGGAACTACAGGCCGGACAGCAAATGTCCGAGTTTGTCTTTCTTGGTGCGCAAGTACGAAGCAGAATGGCGGCTGGTGCGCGGCCTGCAGGGAACGCGTTCAACGACGCGAACACCCGCGCGCTGCAATTGATCCACTTTATCGGGATTATTGGAGAGGAGGCGAACGGCGCGGATGCCGAGCGCCTTGAGCGCTTCGGCGGCGAACTCGTAGTCGCGGGCGTCATCGGCAAAACCGAGGCGGCGATTGGCTTCCACGGTGTCGAGGCCCGCATCTTGGAGCTGGTATGCCTTGAGTTTGTTGATCAAGCCGATTCCGCGGCCTTCTTGCGGCAAATAAAGCAGTACGCCGGAAGGCTCCTTGGCGATCTTGCGCAACGAAAATTCCAACTGGGCGCGGCAATCGCAACGCTCTGAAGTAAAAACGTCGCCGGTGAGGCACTGCGAATGGACGCGCACCAGCGGTGCTCCGCGGCCTTTGGCTGGACGTCCGGCGTGGGCGTTCAGCGCGCCGTGCTGAATCGCGACGGCTTCTTCGCCGAGCTTGCGGCCTTCGATGCCGAAAATTCGGAAGTCGCCGAACTCTGTGGGCAATCGCGCTTGCGCGACGACTCGAGCTTTCCTGGAGTTCTCGGATTTTCTCCGTTGCTTCATGGAACTCTTGATTATAGCAGGCTTGTTGGCATCGCCAGGTTCCGGCCGGCTACCAACGCCGCGGACGCGATTGGCGAGTTCAGGGTCAGCGGGGCTCGTTCCCTTTACATCCCTGCCTGCTTTGGCTAACGTAGCTCAGGGACGACCGGGAAGCGCACGCTGCGCGCAAAATGAACACACTGATTGGCACGCAAGAGTTGATGTTCGCGCTAGTGCTGAAAGTGGGCTTCGCGGCGTCTCTCGCGGCTTTGCTCGTCCGCTTCCGTTCATTCCGCAACCTGCTTTTCACCGAGATTCGCGACTCCGATCAAAAAGTGATGCTGCTGCTGTTCCTCACGCCGCCTTTGGCAATTGGCGTCCTGTTGCGGCTGGTCGGCTACCGATTTTTTGACCTTACGCTGGAAGGTTCGTTCTTGATGGGATTGATCGGTGGACGCATCGTCGGACTGCTCGGCGGTTCCTTGATTAGCTTACCGGCGTTCGGCAATCACGAGTGGCTGTCGAGTCCCTGGGCGGCACTGGTGGGTTTGCTGGCTGGTTTCGTGCGTGAGGCGATGCCCGAGAAAGAAGATGTTTGGCACTTCGGTCCGTTTCTTTTTCTCAGCATTCCCGAATGGATTTGGAAATTGTTACGTAACCGCAAGGGAAATTGGGCGATGCTGCCGCTTTTTGCGTGCGTGGCAGTGACGGTGGGCGAAATCGAAATCGCGCAGGCGGTTAAAGAACAGTGGCTCTTCTTCTATCGACCCACAAACTGGGGATATGCGCTGCTGATCGTAATGTCCTCAATGATGTGCGTGGCGATGGCCATCAAAATCTGGAACAACACTCGCATCGAAATGAACCTGGAACAGAACCAACAACTCCTGCTCAAAGCGCGCATGGACGCGCTAACCAGCCAAATCAATCCGCACTTCCTTTTCAACACGCTGAACACGGTCTCGTCGCTGATCCGCTTCGATCCAGACATGGCGCGCGGCGTAGTGCTGAAGCTTTCCAACATTCTGCGGCGACTCTTGCGCAAGCACGAGACTTTCGTGCCCCTGCGCGAGGAGCTCGAATTCATCGACAATTATCTGGACATTGAGGTGATCCGTTTCGGACGGGATAAATTGCAGATTTTCAAGGAAATTGACGACCAAACGCTGGAAACTTTCGTACCTAGCATGCTGCTGCAACCGATGGTGGAAAATTCGATCAAACATGGCCTGGCGCCTAAGCTTGAGGGCGGGCAGATTCACTTGCGCACGCGACAGGTAGATGGGCGATTGCTAATTGAAATCTCGGATAACGGAATGGGCATTTCCACCGAACGCCTGGCGGATGTTTACGGCGGAGGAATCGGAATCAGCAACGTCCACGAGCGCTTGCGCCTGCTTTACGGCGACCAGTTCAAGATGGATATTCGCAGCCAGGAAGGGCAGGGCACGCAAATTCATATCGAGATTCCGGAGCTGGCCACAGCAGAGCCGTTTGCGGGGCTGTGAGCGTATCCACGCGGACCGGTAGCAACATTCCGCGCGGCGCCGGCGTCGCATATTCATTTCGTCACTCGATCGCCGCCGATGGCGTAGAATGACGGCGCGATAAACCTGCTTAGGCGAATAGGTGGAATGAGCGAAGACTCGGAAAGGACCGGCGCACGTTCGGCGATCTTACTTCTTGTGGTGGTATTTTTGGTCGCCGGCTTTAGCGTGAAATTCGGATTGCAAACCCTCACTTGGATCGAAGCGAAACTATGGGCCTCTGAAAACCCTTGGCTCGCGACAATTCCGCAGCCGCTTCCCGCCCCCGCCGCGCCCGCAAAAGGATCCGCTCTGAAAGCTTTTGATTACGAATTCGATTCTCCGTGGCCCGGCAACGCGAAGCCGGTGGGTTCGCTTACTGCCACGCAATTCCGCTACGACAGCGGACAAGTGATTGTATTTTTTGATCCTGCGTCTTCGGTGGATGCGGTGGGAGCGATGAAAACGTCCAATCCGGTTGACTATCAAAAGTTTGTCACCGTGTTCGCGGGTCGCCCAATCAATTCGAATTACGAGCTATATCAGGCGGTTTACAACGCGTCGCCCGCGCAGCTCTCTCCGCTGATGGATACGCGAGAGGCCCTGCGAATGAACGCGCTATTGCTTTGGAAGCTTTCCTTCGGTTTCGATCTGCCGGCAGACGGCCAATTTTATTCGTTCGATTGGGGAAAAGTTCGCGGTGTTCAGTTTGGTGATCCCGCGAAGCAGCGACCGGTTGCAGTTCGTGTCTTTGACGACCGCGACCGCCAATATCGTTTCATTCTTACCACCACTCCCGGTTCTAACGGCAAAATCACGCAGGACGACATTGACACGATCGTCCAGACCGTGAGGCCCGTGCCGATCGAGGAGCGCTGAGGATTGTTCGTAGTGCCGGCACGCAGGCGCGTGCTATACCGCGATTACCTCTGCTCAGTTCCCAGGCTATGCGTCAGCTCTTTTCCACCTGGATGCTCTGAACGAGAATTTCGTCGGAGCGCCCTTCCAATGTCCCAGTCACTTCCACTTTCTTCCCCAGGTACTTTCCCGCTTCTTGTTGGTTATCGAGGTGGTACCAGACGTCGTTGGCGTCATCTCTCAGGATGAACCGCTCGCCGTTCATGGAGACGATGGTACCGACAAATTTTTGAGGTTGATCCGCGGTGTTGCCCGGCTGTGGAGACGTAGCACTTGGAACCGCAACAGGCGTGGCCAGTCTTATCCTCGGACTCGCCGAGGGAACCGCCGCACAGAATGCGAATCCCATTACGCTAGCGACCGCCAATAGATGTTTCATTTGCTCTCCGTTGACACCAAGCGGCTGGGCGCGGTGCGAAGAGGAGCAAAAGCCTTGCCAGACTGGTCCGGTTATGTGCTTTTATGGGAATAAATTACGGTTCTACAGGACTCCCTGTAACGTAAATAAATTGCTCGTATTCGGCAAGAAATTACATCCCCGTCGAAGGCGCACCGGTGACGCGCCACGCGTCGGTCGGCAGTCACAAGGCTGGCACGCGGCGGGTGGCGCCGGTTTGTTCGAGCACCTTCTCGTAGTATTTCTCGTACTGGGGGATTACATCGTTTGCACAATATTTTGCTCGCGCGTGGAGCCGCGCTTGCTGTCCCATCAATCGACCGCGGTCGGGACGAGTCAGAATCTCGAGCGCATCTTGCGCACCTGCCTCTACATCGCGGGGCGCAATCAGATAACCGTCCGCGCCATGGGTCACAACTTCGGGCAGGCCGCCGACATCGCTCGCGATCACCGGAACTTCGCAGGCCATTGCTTCAAGCGCCGCCAAGCCAAACGATTCTTCGTCGCTCGGCAGGAGAAACAGATCGGCGAGACCCAATTTTTCCTGCACGCGGTCTTGCTTGCCCATGAAAAACACGTCTTTCGATAGATGTTTTTTGCGCACGATGTACTCTGCGGCGCCCCGATCTGGGCCGTCGCCCATCATCACCAGTTTTGCAGCGATTTTTTCGCGCACCAGGGCGAATATCTCCACAACATCAGTGATGCGCTTTACCGGGCGAAAATTGGAAAGGTGCATCAGGATGGGCTCGCCGTTCTTAGCCCACTGCTTACGGCCTGACTGGTCGTCGCAGCGCTTGTACAGGTCGCAGTTCACGAAATTGGGGATCACTTCGATGGGCCGCTTGATTTCAAATTCTCGAATGGTGCGTTCGCGCAGATATTTCGAGATGGAGGTGACTCCGTCGCTTTGCTCGATCGAAAATCGCGTGATAGGCAGGTAGCTGCGATCATTGCCAACCAAGGTGATATCCGTCCCGTGCAGAGTGGTGATAAACGGCAGCTTCTTCGGTTGCGCCATCAATCGAGCGAGCAAGGCGCTCACCGAGTGCGGGATCGCGTAGTGGACATGCAGAAGGTCCAGCGAGGCTTGCTCGGCTACTTCGCTCATCTTGGTCGCGAGCGCAAGGGTGTAGGGTGGGTGATCAAAAAGGGGATAGGACGTGACTTCTACCTCGTGGAAGTAGATGCGTTCGTAGGTCGAGCTGAGTCGAATCGGCATTGCGTAGCTTATGAAATGGATTTCGTGGCCGCGCGCGGCAAGTTCGATGCCCAGTTCAGTGGCCACCACTCCCGAGCCGCCGTATGTTGGATAGCACGTGATCCCAATTTTCATGGCTGTCCCTGAGGAGTCTATCAGCCGATACCCGCACGCAGCGAGGGTGAATCGGCCTGCCGGCGCTGGCAGTCACTTGCGCCTTGTGGCGGCCGGATGCTAGATTCGCGCCGTCCGTATCGCATTAGACGAGCGAGCGGCGTTCTCGATGCTGAGACTTTCAGGCAAAGTAGCGCTCATAACAGGAGGAGGCACCGGAATTGGTCGGGCCTGTGCGCTGGCGTTTGGCCGGGAAGGGGCCAAGGTGGCGCTGGCTGGGCGCCGAAGGGAGCCGCTCGATGCGGTGGCGCACGAAATCGCGGCTGCAGGCGGTGACGCGCTGGCAGTGACCTGCGACGTCACTGAAACAGCTGCGGTGACGGCTGCCTTGTCCCAGAGTGAGCAGCATTTCGGCCAGTTGAACACGATCGTCAATAACGCCGGAGCCGTGGTGGTGGCGACTGTCGAGCGCACCTCAGACGAAGATTGGGAAAAGATAATCGCCGCAAACCTGACCGGAACCTTTTTGGTGTCGCGAGGCTCTCTGGCGCCGCTTCGCCGAGCCGGTGGCGGCTCGATCGTGAATATCGGCTCTGTTCTGGGCCTGGTCGCACGGAAGGAGCGAGCGGCGTATTGCGCCGCCAAAGCCGGCGTTTCCGGATTGACTAGAGCAATGGCGATTGATCATGCACTGGACAAGATTCGCGTGAATTGCATCTGCCCCACAATTGTCGAAACGGAGCTGGGAATGCTGTCTATTCGCCAGGCGGTTAATGCCGAGGCCGAAATTCAGAGAAGGATCAACGAAATCCCCTTAGGGCGAATGGGAACGCCTGAGGATGTAGCCTTGATGGCGGTATATCTTGCTTCGGACGAAGCGTCCTGGATTACGGGAGTATCCTTTCCGCTCGACGGAGGCGTCACCGCTTACTGACATGCAGCGAGCGCGCACACCGGAATCCATGGAGCGAATGGCGGCCGAAGAGCTTCGCCGTCGTCTGCAGGAGAACAACACGGCGAAGCAATTCGGGTTTGTATTGGTGGAAGCCAAACGCGGCAAGGTCATTCTTCGGATGAACGTCAATGAACAGCACCTGCAGGTCCACGGAGTCGTTCACGGAGGCGTGCTGGCGGCGCTGGCAGATACGGCGGGAGGACTGGCGTCTTACATGGCTTGTCCGCCGGGAACGCGAGTCGCGACGATCGAGATGAAGATCAACTATCTTGAGGCGGTGGAGGGAGGCAGCGTCATCGCCGAAGCGAATGTGGTACGCATCGGCCGGCACATCGCCGTGGTGGATTGCGATGTCCGCGACGGTAGCCGCCGATTGGTTGGGAAAGCGCTGATGACTTTTTTTGTCGGACCGTTCAAGAAAAACCGCAAACGGCGTCAGTCCTGACGCAACTCTAGCTCACAGCCCGCGAAGTGTTCTGAAACACAGTCCGCGTCTAGTGATCCTCCGAACCGCCAGCTCCATTTGACCCGTTCGAGCCATTCGAACCGTTCGGTCCACCTTGTGCGGCGTCTTCGCCTTCTTTGTAGAGGTACTTGATGCAATGTTTGTAGACGAGCAGGTTCGGGCTGCCGTAGCGCGTGAGCTTGATGCAATCGCGGTCGTACCATTCGACGCTGCCACGCAGAATTTCGCCGTCCGTCAGCACCACTGCCACCGGAGTTCGCGACTGCATCTGTTTTACGTAGTAGAAATTTTCAGCGTGGGTCTGTTCCGGCGGCGCGGGTTTCTTGCGCTGCGGCGACTGCGGCGGAACCGCCTGCGGTGCGCGCGCTGGAAACTGATCCTTTACATCCGTAAGAGTAGGACGAAAAAGTTTACGGTTTACCATTAGGACTCCTTCGAATCGCTACTTCCTTATGACTGTGCAATGAGCGTTTGGGTTGCAGTATTTTTACAAATTTATCATTCGCTCATCGGACTAGGGGTGCCCAAAGACACCAACAGCGCGTCCAGCCCCAACTGGCGGCTAACATTGCGTTTTAGGCGGCTTTCCAGGAGATCCAGCCTTTGCGTCGCCCGCGAGACCCACTCGAGATTTACATTCTTGCTCAGCGCTTCCAGGTCGCGCCGTAAGTCCGGGTTACGAGAGAGACTGTTCTTCGGACTCTGGGAAAGTTCGAGAAGGTCTGTAAGCAGACTATAAAACAGCGCGAGGATATTTACAAACGATTCCTTCTCTTGTTTGGCAAGTTGCGCCGTCGCCGAAAAAATTTCCGCGGAGCGTTTGCCGTCAATTGCTTTTTCGAGCAGGCTCAGGACGGCGCGGCGCAATCGTGTGGATTCGTCCAGATTCAAGGCGAGCGCCGCTCCGGGGCTGCCGCTGGAAAGTTGCGCCGCCAGTTTTCGCTCTGCTGGTTTTGCTTGCCTGCGATCGTTCAGAAAGTCTTCGATTTGCGGAGCCGGCACCGGCGCAAAGTGAAATTGCAGGCAGCGCGACCGGATCGTTTGCAGCAGCGAATCCGGCGTGGGCGCCAAAAGGATGAGCGTCGCGTATTCCGGCGGCTCTTCGAGTATTTTCAGAAAGACGTCCGCATCATTCCAGCGCATGGTATGAGCGTCGTCCAGAATGAAAACGCGCCGGCGGCCTTGGGGTTTGAAGTATGCAGCGCGTTGCACGGCGCGCAACTGCCCTACGCGGATCATTGGCCGCGCGACTGGCGCGAGCCTGCGCACAGGATCAGGCACCAGCAGCCACACGTCCGGGTGAGTCTCAATGATCAGCGGCATGCGCTCTACCGCTGCGGCGTCGGCGCTCTCGCCGCGCTCCGTCAAGCCTGCAGCTACCAGCGGAGCTGGATTCGCGAGCGGCGCCATACGCTTGCAGGAATCGCATTCGCCGCAAAAATCGTCCTTCAACCGCTCACAGTTCGCGGCCTGGGCAAACATGCGCGCGAGAGTGTACTTGCCAATTCCGCGCGGGCCCGTGAAAAGCAGCGCGCTCGGCGGACGTTCGCGCCGCAGCATACCCCGCAGCGCGGTCACGATGCGTTCATTGCCGAGGAATTCGTCAAAGCCCATGCGCGTTAACGGCTCGCATGCGACGCGGAAAAAACACGCGCATCAATCGCGGCCAGTACCTCCCTGTGTATTTCTTCCGGGGAACGCAACGCATGCGCCGACGGGTCGTAACATTCGATCGTCACCCAATTCGGCTGGCGTGCGAGCTCATCATAGACCTCGGAAGCTGATCGCAAATGAGCAAGATTGGATTCCTGCAAGTCACGCTGAAGCTTGGTGTAATCGCGTTTCGCTTTTTCGCCGACGAGGCGTTGCGCCTCATCCGCAGGGACGCGAAGGTAAATAACCAAATCTTCTACCGGCAGTGCGTAGACTTGATATTCGAGCTGCTGGAGCCATGCGAGAAACTCCTGGCGCGTTTCGCGGGCTGCCCGCGCGCCCTGATGCGCCAGGTTCGAGGCAATATAACGGTCCGCGAGAAGCGTGCGGCCGGCTGTCAGGTCGTTTTCCAGCGCTGGACGCGACTCCCAGCGGTCGCCCGCGTAAAGCAGCGCCGAGAAGTGCGGATCCACCGCATCGAGCGCACCAAATTCTCCGTTCAGAAAGCGCGCGACCAGCTTGCCGAAAAAGCCATCGTAACGAGGAAAGCTCACTTGGTTGAACGCGATTCCGCGTGAGATAAAAGCACGCGCCAGCATTTCCAGCTGCGTCCCTTTTCCGGAACCGTCAATTCCTTCGAGGACGATGAATTTTCCGCGTGCAGGCATCGAGTTCGCATCAGTCTAGCACACGGCGCCTGAGAAGGACCCGAGCGCCGCCGCTCCAAACGTCCGGAATTGTTACCGGCATGATGGCGCGCCCGCGGAAAAGCCCCAATTCCGAACCTCGGATTTCGCCGTGTTAGAATCTCAGCGATGGAAAATCTTTCCCACGCTATCGCTACGAATCTCGCGAATCTTCGCGAACGCGTGGCGCAAGCCGCGCAGCGATCCGGACGCCGTGCTGAAGACATCACTCTGGTGGCTGTCTCGAAGACTCATCCAGCGGAATCAATCCTGGCCGCATACGAAGCAGGCGTGCGGCACTTCGGCGAAAATCGTGTGCAAGAGTGGGAAGCGAAGCAGCCGAAGGTCGCTAATCTGGACGCGATCTGGCACCTCGTCGGCCACCTGCAAAGCAATAAAGCTCGGCGCGCCGCGCATCTATTTCGCCGCGTGGATTCGCTAGACGATCTGGCTCTCGCGAAGAAACTTCATGCCGCTGCAGACGCCGAAGGAAAGTGCCTCCCGGTTTTGATTGAAGTTCACTTGGGCGGCGAGGAAACCAAAAGCGGCGTGCCGGAGGACGAGCTCTCGTCGTTGGCGGCTAGCATCGCGCCATTCGCCCACTTGGACTTCGCGGGACTGATGACGATTCCGCCGTTTGTCGATGAAGCCGAGCGCGTACGGCCGTACTTTCGCAAGCTGCGAGATCTGCGCAACGGGCTGAGCCGTCAACTCGGCCGCCCTCTGCCCATACTTTCCATGGGCATGAGCCATGATTTCGAAATCGCCATCGAAGAGGGGGCGACGGAGATACGCATCGGCACAGCTCTATTCGGTGCGCGCCAGGCTGCGGCATAAGTTTCCCAGGTTGTTCGACCGCCGGTTCATTTTCGCTTCTTCCGCGGCCGGGGACGCGGCCGTGAAGACGGGCCGGCGGAGACGTTTTTCCTCGATGCGGGAAGCGGCTTTTTCTTCTTGCCGCGCTTTTTGGCCGAAACGCCGGTCGAAACGGCGTGCTTCTGCAAATCGAGAGTGAATGAATCGATCGTGGAAACCGCGTCAGTGGTCTCATTCACACCTAGCGCTTCGCATGAAATTGAAGAGGAATTCACGGTGAGTCGGAGAAACCCATAGACCTGGTCGTTGTACGCTTCCAACGTGACCTTGTTCCCTTTGCCGTCGTTTCCAGCCACGCCTATTTTAGGCAACGCGCCATTCTGGCCGGTACGCACAGCGCTCAAATTAAAATAACCGCCGTTGCCGGCGACCAAATAGGGAATTGCTCGTCCGTTGCTGGCCATAACGCGCGTATACCTCTCATATAAATGCGCGTGGCCCGAAAGCACCAGATCCGGCCAAATTCCGGCCGTTTTGCACGCGGTGTCAATATCTTGGAGCATCTGTGGACTGGGGAAGTGCTGGCTGCTGATGGTGAAGGGCGGGTGGTGGACGGCGATGATCAGCGCGAAAGGATGGCTTCCTTTGGCCGCTTCTTGTGTCGCGGCGGCCTGCAACTGCGCCAGCAGGAAGGCTGCTTGTTGCGTCCCAGCAGCGCCGCCGTTTATCACGCCGGTGGTTTCGCTGGTATTCGAGTACAAACCGATGATTTTCACGAACGGCGCGTTGAGCGTGAAATACACGCCCGGCTGCGTCATGGTCGTACGCGCGAAGCCCTTGGCCGACGGATCTTTCGTCGGCTGCTTGCTGCAGAAGTTCTGAAAGAACGGCTGCAACGAATACTGCACCGGCTCGCTGGCAAATAAGACGCCGTCGTGGTTTCCGGGAATCGCGAAGATGGGCCCGGCATAATCGCGATAAGGGTCGTAGAACTGATCGTAGTAGTAGCGTTCCTGCCCGAAATAGTAGACAACGTCTCCCAGATGAAATAAAAACGCCGGACGGCTGCTGCTGTAATCTTTCCCGCTGGCGTCAGCGCTCAACGCATCGCCAACCGCAAACTGGTGCGATGGCTCTTTGACTCCGCCGGTATCGCCGGCCGAATGAAATACGATCTCGCCGGACTGTTGGATTTGCTGTGCCACCGCCGAGCCCAGTACATCGGCTAACGCCATCACGGGCGGGTTCTTCCAGGGCGCGGGGATTGCGTCGGTAACCGGTGTGGTCGTGATGCCGGAATCGGCGTAAACATCCTGCGGGTCGAAAGTGTTAAAGTCATCGGGAGACGGCTGTGGATTGGCGAAGGCAAAACCGCTGGCGGACACGAAGCATCCTCCCCTCTGGGCTCGAGGATTGAGGTGCCAGGAAGGCGAGTATACGTGCGTGATTCGTCCCCGAGAAGTTATATTTCGAGAGTTGCATATTGGCCCGTGGGTGTAACTCTGCATTCATAAAATGGAAATGACCTTGGACGGAAACGCCGTCGCGTTTCGTGTGCGGGTGCAACCACGCGCGAGCCGCGACGCAATCGCAGGCGAGCACGGTGGCGCGTTGAAAGTGCGGCTCACCGCGCCACCGGTCGAAGGCCGGGCGAACAATGCTCTCTGCCGCCTGCTGGCCGAGCATTTGAACGTGCCAGTGTCGGCTGTTAGAATCGTGGCGGGCGAACATAGCCGCAACAAGCGCGTCTCAATCGCAGGCGTTACGCGCACCCAGGTGCTGACGCTCTGCGCATCAGCTGGGAATGCCGCCGGGAAGCCCAGAGGCTGATTTCATGCCGGACATCAAAGCGATCCAATCCGAACTGCGCGCGAATAAAATCGATGGCTGGCTGTTTTACGACCATCATCACCGCGACCCCATCGCCGGCCACGTCCTCGGCCTCGACAGCCACGCGATGGTCACGCGCCGCTGGTTTTATTTCATCCCCGCCAAAGGTGAGCCGCGCAAGCTGGTGCACAAGATCGAGCAGAGCTCTCTCGATTCGCTCGACGGCAAGAAGTTTCTCTACTCCGGATGGGAAGAGCTGCATAAGACGCTGCCTAAACTGCTCTCAGGCAGTAAAAACATCGCGATGCAGTATTCGCCCGAAAATAATATTCCGTACATCGGCTTGGTGGATGCCGGCACCGTCGAGCTGATACGCAAGTTGAAAAAGAAAGTGGTCAGTTCCGCGGACCTGGTGCAGAAGTTCGAAGCCAGTTGGACTCCAACACAACTCGAAAGCCATCTGGAGGCGGGAAAAATTGTTGATCGCGTGACTCGCGAAGCGTTCAAACGTGCCGCCGCGTTCGTGCGCGAGGGGAAGCCGCTGGCCGAGGTTGAACTGCAGGAGTGGATTCTGGACCAATTCCGCGCGAGTGGACTCACTACTGCGGAGCCTCCGATCGTTGCGGTGCAGCCCAACAACGGCAATCCGCACTATGAGCCGAAAGCCGGATTGTCGCGGCCCATTCGCGCGGGCGATTTGCTTCTCCTGGATATTTGGGCGAAATTGGACCGCTCACAGAGCGTCTATTACGACATTACCTGGGTCGGGTATCTCGGCGAGCGTGTGCCGGATTCCTACGCCAAAATTTTTCGCATAGTGAAGAGTGCTCGAAACGCCGCGATCGAATTCGTCAAGGCGGCCGTCGCAAAAAAGCGCCCAATTCACGGTTGGGAAGTGGACCGCGAGACGCGCGCGACGATCCGCAAAGCCGGTTACGGCAAATATTTTGTCCATCGAACCGGACACAGCATCGGACAGCAGGTGCACGGCAATGGCGCGAATATGGACGGCCTGGAAACTCGGGACGATCGCAAAATTGTCCCGCACACTTGTTTTTCCATCGAGCCGGGAATTTACATGCCGGAATTCGGAATCCGCAGCGAAGTGAACATGTACATTGGGGAGAGCGAAGCGCGCGTCACCGGCGCCATCCAGGAAGAAATTCTTCCCCTGCTGGCGTAGGTGAATGTGAACGACGCTTCCGTAAACGGTGCTCCCCTCGACAATACACAGGTTCCGCCGCCAGCGCCCGGGAGCAACAGGAAACGCGGCACCCTCGCGCCGTTTGCCGCTATCGCAGGATGGCTCGTCCCCGGCATGGGACATTTGCTGCTAGGTCGCTGGGGAAGGGCCTTGGGATTTTTCGTGTCGGTCGGCGGCCTCGCGATAACGGGCTACTTGATGCGCGGAAACGTCTTTCCTCCGCATTCGACCGATCCGTTTGGCACCCTTGGATTTCTTGCGGACGCTGCGTCAGGTGTCTGCTACTACGTCGCGCACATAGTCGAAGCCGCCGGGCCGGATGTATCTCGCGCGGCGGGAGATTATGGCACTCGATTTATCGCCGCAGCCGGGGTGGTAAACGTGCTGGCAGTCTTGGATGTGCTGGAAATTGCGTCCGGGCGAAGGGACTGAACGTTGCTCGCCAGTTTTGCCATCTTGCGGTTACTGAGACTCAATCATTTTGGCGCGACGCTATTGTTTGCGTTGCTCGTTTCCATGGCGCTCGCATGCCTAACCCAACGGACGGCGGCGGGTTGGATCAAATACACGCTCTGGTCGCTCACTTTATTTGTGATGATTAGCGTGGGCGTGGGGTGGTTAATGTATCCTATCTCGCGTTGAGCCTCCTCAGCTGTGCGCACTGCAATTTCCTCACGCGGACCGCGCGCCGTCTTCACGAAACTCATTCCGGCCAATGTTTGACAGGTTTTTCGCCGCGATGTTACATTCGATGCTGCGCCGAGGTAGCTCAGTTGGTAGAGCAGCCGATTCGTAATCCAAATTCCGCCCAACGCAGCAAAACGAATCCTAACTATGTCTAACGGAATCAATCTGCTGACTTCTCGCGAGCGCTGATTGTGTTTCCCTTTTTTGCGTCAATTTGGGGCCGTTGATGGCAATTTGATGGAAGTCACTGGCTCTGTGCCCGTTCCCAACCGCTTCGCTGGGTAGAGTTGAATTCGCGGGCCGCTGCCGTCAACGAATGGCACCGAAATGTGGTTGAGTGATGCTCGGCGTCGCCAAATACCGCTTGCGTTGCGATCTCCGAAACCCCGTTTCTGGAAAACTTCCGTTACGTCAACGCAAGCGCGTTTGGACGTAGCCGCCCGGCGGCGGACGCTACGCGTGAGGTAGGTGGAGCGTTCGTTGTTCGATGGCTTGATGTAAATGTGGGTCACAGGAGGTGTTCCTGTGACCCAACTTCGCAAAATGATGCTGGAAGAGCTCCAGCGTCGTAATTATTCTGAAAATACCACACGCTGCTACATTCGCACAGTCGAGGATTTTGCTCGACGCTTCCACTGTTCCCCAGATCGCTTAGGTCCTCGACACATTCGCGAATACCAAGCGGAACTATTTGAGAAGCGCAAGTTGTCAGCGGGCAGCGTCGCCGTCCGTCTGGCAGCCTTGCGGTTCTTTTACTGCAAGACGCTCAAAAAGGGTTGGAGCATCGCCGAGAGTCCCTATCCGAAAAAGGACCATCGCCTGCCAGCGATCCTCAGCCAGGAAGAAGTCGCACGATTGATCCAGGCCGCGGGCACTTCCTTCCATCGCGCTCTGCTAATGACGCTCTACGCCACCGGAGTACGACGCGCTGAACTGACCCACCTGAAAGTCAGCGACATCGATAGCCAACGCATGGTGCTTCACGTCCAGGGCGGTAAGGGACGCAAAGACCGGGATGTGATGCTCAGCCCAAAACTACTCGAGGCGCTGCGTGAGCACTGGCGCGGATTACCGCGCAAGCCCAGCGCCTGGCTGTTTCCCGGCAACCGCTGGCATACCGGTGATACGCCGATCGACACCAAGCTGGTGTGGAACGCTTGCCAGCAAGCCGCCCGGCGAGCGGGCCTCCAGAAAGATGTTCATCCGCACACGCTGCGGCACTGTTTTGCGACGCATCTCCTCGAGGATGGTGCGGACCTATGCACCATTCAAATCCTGTTAGGTCATAACGACCTGAAAGAGACGGCCCGCTATCTGCATCTCTCCCAACGTCACCTGCATGCGGCCGCGAGTCCATTGGATTCATTGCCGCTCGAAGGACCTTCGCCGCAGGAGTACTAGATGGCCCGGCCACCATTCGAGGTGGCCGATCTGATCCGCGCCGCGGGAGCTGCTTTCCTCGAACGAAATCGCCACTGGCTCGGTTGGAAGCACAGCAAAGTGTTGCGGGCCATTCGCCGGTGTCGTACCGCCGCACTGGGCGGTCATCTCGATCAGTGCACCCGTTGCGGACATCGGGCCCCCATCTCCTATAACAGCTGCCGCGATCGCCATTGCCCCAAGTGTCAGACCGCTGCGCGGGACCGCTGGATCGCTGCGCGTCAGAGAGAACTTCTCCCGACCCGCTATCTGCACGTGGTCTTCACACTGCCCCATCGGTTGGCTCCCCTGGTGCTGCAGAACAAGAAGGTCCTCTACGCTCTCCTGTTCCGTACCAGTGCGGAGACCCTTCTCGAAGTGGCACGCAATCCGAGACACCTCGGCGCAGAGATTGGTTTCTTCAGTGTGCTGCACACTTGGAGCCAAAAACTCAAAATTCATCCGCATGTCCATTGTGTCGTTCCTGCCGGCGGCCTCTCGCCCGATCACACCCGCTGGGTTCGTTCACGAGACAACTACTTTCTTCCCAAGCAAGTGCTGCGGGAAATCTTTCGCGGCAAGTTTGTCGATGCGCTCGAGCAGGCCTTCCAGAACGGCCAGCTTCGCTTCGAGGGCGATCTGCAACTCTTGGCTCAGCCCAAGATCTTCGCCGCCTGGCTGCGGCCGCTGTTTCGACAAGATTGGGTGGTCTACTTGAAACGTCCCTGCGGCGGCCCCGCCTATGTGCTGCACTATCTGGGCCGCTACACTCACCGTGTGGCCATCTCCAACCATCGCCTGGTCTCCTTCAGCGATGGCCAAGTCACTTTTCGCTGGCGTGATTCTGCTCACCACCACGAACAGAAGTTGCTGTCCCTATCGCTCGATGAATTCTTGTGCCGCTTCTTACTGCACGTCCTTCCCAAAGGCTTCGTGCGCATCCGGAACTTCGGCTTTTTGGCCAGACGCAAACGCGCCACGCTCCTACCGCTTTGCTTGCAGCTGTTGGGTTCGGCACAACAGCCACAAGCCGAACAACACGCCTGTTCCACCGAAGATTGTCCCGATCTTTGGCGCTGCCCGAAATGCGGTGGACCGATGAAGGTCATCGAAAGGCTCAGCGCTGCCGAAATCCAACTTCGTTCTCCACCACCGATCAGCGTTGCGGCATGAGACTCCGCTCTCCAACTCGAAAACTCTGCGTCCTTCCGGGCGCTCCATATCTCTGTGCCTCGCCGTCAAACCGATCCCTTCTTCCAGCCTCCTCGACCACAGTCTTTGCGATACTTTTTCGCCGTAGCCAATTTCCGCGCGCGCGGGGTCATGTGTCGTGCCCTGCAGCACCGTCTCGGCACGGCTTAACGCCGCTCCTTCCCACCATTGAATTTGCATAAGGCCCGCGTCCACCGCAACCACGGGCGGCCACGTCCAAACGGCTTTACCGGACGCGCGCAGAACTCCCCGCCTCTGTTCACTCCTGACCGAGAACGCGCATCCGGTAAAGCGCTAGCGTTAATCAGGGTGCGCCGGGATAAACCGGCATGTTGTAAGGAATGAAAGAGTCCTACAAGAAAGGAGACAGCGACTCCATCTTGGCCCCGAGTCTTGCGGGTGACATCGCGAGATGTGGCTTGAAGCGTAGACAGGGGTATCGGTGGGCCGGGTATTGAGCTTCGAAAAACGCAAAATTAGGACGCCGACTCTCTCCTGATGGAGGAAGGCACCACGATGGTTCGCGATAATCGCGAGCGAGCCATCGGTCCTGCGTAGTCTTAGACCCCGCGCACGCTGAGAAACAACATGCACGAGAACCGGGAGACCTCTGGAGCGCCTCGGCCCGAAAGAGCATGAGGCCGGTCTGCGAAGGTGCAAAGCCACAAGGCAGACGCGCACGCTCCGGAGGAGTCGGACCGCACCATAGTATCGATGAACCAGACGAACAAAGAAGAGCAATCTTCGGCGGAGCCTGGGGAGAAAAGGGTGCGGGCCAAGGAGAACATCGTTCCGTCCAACACTCACTCGACACAGTGCGGGGATAGAGTGTTCCAAGGATTGGGCGGTGTGCGAGTAGTAGCACCTCTCGTCAACCCTCCAAGGTGGGAGCCGTATGCGGGAAAGCCGCTCGTACGGTTCTGTGCGGGGGGCGACCAGCGATGGTCGTCCCTACCGCAACAGTGACCGTTGCGGAACTGTTTTTTGGAGTTGAGATTCAAGGCGGAAGTTGCGGTGCTCATGCGGTTCTCCTCATCCTCTTTGAGATGGCCTGCGCGAGCTATTGGTGACTGGTAGCGGAAGAGGCTGGTGCTGCGGCGGGCGAAGATACAGCGTCCTGGGATACGACGATAAATTCGAACGATTTTCCGTCGACCTTGAACTTCATTTTATTCTTGTCGAGCTTGAACTCCATTGCTGTTTTTATCGGAATGATGTCTTGATCGGAGGGCTTGGGCTGACGAATGGTGTAGTCGGTGGTGCCGGAGCGGACGACATACTGCTGGCACAGCAGATCGATGTCCTGCTTCTTGGATTTCTTCGCGCCACAGGTGACAGAGGAGTGCGAAAGAATGTTGCCTGACTGCGGTTTGGGGCCAGCAGCGGCGACCGTTGCACTTAGAAATAGAAGGCAGAGGAGAATTAGGGACCTTTTCACATAGCCTCCTGGGACGACACAGCCCTGGCTAAAGGGGACAGTTCCTCGGGCGACCATTCGCACAGCGACAGAAATTCCGGCGTTTCACGCGGCCCAATCCTATATTCCGGCAATGCCTTTGTTCTGCAGAACGCGCACTACTACGCGACGATTCTCTGCCTGCCCTTCCGCTGTCTTGTCGTTGCCAACCTGGTGACTCTCCCCCATCGCACCCGGGGCCAGCATTCTGGTGAGAGGAATGTGTCCCTGCTGAACCAGAATATTGGTAATCGCGTAGGCGCGGTCTTCGCTGAGCTGTTGGTTTAGGGCCACGCTGCCCACGGAGCTAGCGTAGCCTTTCACCTCGATCATGTAGCCGTCGATAGTTTTGGCCTTATCCGCTAATGCCTGCAGTTGAGGGTTGTACTTCGGATCCACTTTGACCTTGCCGTTGGCGAAGTAAACGGTTACCTCGTCAAAGATGTAGTAATCGTCCAGTTGGCCGAAGCGAGCGATCGCAGCATCAACGGCCGCCTTATTTGCAGCGATCTTGGCCTGGTGCTCGGTCAACTGCGCCTGCTGTTGTTGCAAGGCTTCGTTCTGCGCTTTCAATGCCGCGTTCTGTTTTTCCAACTCTGCCTGGCTCTGCTGCACCTGCACCTTTGTTTCGTGCATGCCAGCTTCAATCTTCTCAGCGTCCTCAAGATCGTTGCCCTTGAAAGACACGGACTTCGCCACCAGTTGGTTCTCGCCGTTGTAGGTCCCTTCGACTTTAACAGCGAGCCCAGGAATGAGCGCCGCCATCGACATTTGCTTCCTGCGCGCTTTGAACACACCCTGGACTTGTCCCACTTCAGTGTTATCAGTCAGCAGAACGGTAAGATCCGGAGAGTTGGACGTCCTGATGATCATTGTGTCGCCGTCGCGAGCTTTGATAAGACCTTCAACTTTGGTGGACTGAGCCGCGAGGATCGGGCTTAAAAATGCGAGCCCGACAAGGGACAGAACTACACGATGCGCGATCCTACGCGCATTGAGCTGGGACATAACCTTCTCTCCCTTATTGGTCGAGACCAAAATGTGCAAGGCCAAGCCTCGGTTTCTGGAACAATTTAGGTCTGGCTCCGTATCGACTCAACTAGGGAAATCCCTAGGAATGCCCAGGCGGCTGTGGCAGCGAGGTTTCGCTGCGTGCTGGGTTCGGGCGCAAGTAACCACTGCAATCACCAACGGTCGCACTAAGGAAAGATTCAGGCGTGCTCTTTCTCAGAAAATCGTCTTAAAATCCAATTTCTGTTGTGGCTGCAATCCGCCTGCGCGTTGTGTGAGAGATGTTCTTGACAAATCAAATGGGTAAGGGAACACTTCCGCGCATGGGATTGATCAGCCTTTTCCTAATTACGTCTGCAGTGTTCTTTTCACCCATCCCTACGGATGGCTCCCGTTTTCGCGATAACGCACGCAGAAAGCACTATCAAGTTTGACGTTGAGTCATCCGTCGCTATCGCCGGCCCATCTGTAAATTCTGACAGTTCCCTCGCTGAGGTTCCGAAATCCCTCTTCCCGGCATCGAAATATACAGGGAAACACCGATAGCCTTTGTTCGATGCCCTACATACTCTGCTTCATCAACACATTTACCCGCGCGACCCCCTGGCTTAGTACGGAGATTTAAGCCGATGGCAAGCTGGCTCTTGGACTGCAAGAACTGCCACGAAGCATTCCCCTATTCTCTGATACCTGACACCCTAGCCGAATATTACCTGCCCTCGCGACCTGTGTTCCCACCGGAAGGCAGGGAACGTGAGTGCCCCAATTGCAAAACCAAATTTACCTATCACCTAATCGACCTGAGATTTAAAAACGGGCGCTGAACGTGACTTCAACTGAATCGTGGAATCCCTCCGCGTCGTTGGACAAACCTAAAACTGTTCTCATCGCCGAAGACAGTGCGATGGTGCGAACGATCATCCGGCAGGCACTTGAGCGGGACACGAACTGTGAAGTTTGCGGTGAAGCTGCGGATGGTTCTCAGGCGGTGTCGAAAGCGAAGGAGCTAGCACCGGATTTGATTATTTTGGACGTCGCAATGCCCGGCCTCAATGGTATAGAGGTCGCAGGCATCCTTAAACGCACGCTGCCTCGGACTCGGATCGTTTGGGTAACCATGTTTGCTGAGGATATCGAAAAGAGCTTCGCGTCCTTTTTTCACATCGAGGCGGTGACTTCTAAGGCGAATAGCTTAGTTGAGTTGATTGCGCTCGTTACAAGCCTTCTGGCTGATCGAGACCTGGGCATCGCGATTCCGTCCGAGACCCCGAAGACGGTTTAGGACGCGAAAGCGCGTTGTTGGATAGGGCCAATCAGCGCAAACCATCGTCGGCGGAAACCGGTGGCCAGCCGAGCTCGTGGGTTTTGATGGAGAGCAAAGCCGCGTTTGCGACAGCCATCTCGCGACGTTCTTTCTCATGGTCTGAGGAGTTTGAGAGTTGTTGAGCGCGGTTGGCCATCGCCTGTTCTGTGGCTTTGATCAGTTCTGTCAATCTCTTTTCATCCGATTCTAACAACGCTTCCAGCCACAGTTCTTTCCACGACCACGGAGAAGACTCTGACATGAAGCTCTCCCAATACTTACAGGGAAACGTTACCGAAATACGCGCACTATTGTCGATCTTAGAAAGGGAATCATCATTAATATGACCCAGGGCGTCTGGTCGTGGACGCTGCTCTTTTCATTGGGTGCTCATGCCTCGCAATGTACTCGGCGGCTGGATTAGTCTCAGGCTGCCATAACCACGGTATGCAAGTGTGGCAACGAGTTCATGGGGCCAGCCGCTCAGAAGGCCGGTGGATATTTCGACAGAATTAGCGATTAAGCAAATGATATTCGTGGCGACACGCGGACAACTCCTGATAAGTCGCGTTCTCGGACATATACCGGGCTAGTACCTCATCCGATCCGGCTGCGGATGTATCGAATAGGATTGAACGCTCTTTAGTTTGAAGTAAGAGGGGCTTGAGGATTATTATTTCCGCGTTCTTGCCCTTCACCCACGAACGCCGAAGTCACGTCTCGGAGGGAAATCCATGAATTCTCCCGAAAATTTCATTGAGCATATCCCTTGGACGCCAATCGAAAAGAAAGTCGCACGGAAAGCATTCGATCAGGCTTTTGAAAGGCAGTGCGCGTCCATCAAAGCCGAAGCAGTGAAGATGATCGCAAATGCTGCGGCTCCGTCCGACATTTGGAGAGTCCATGATTATCTCTCTCAGCGTAGGCGAACCGTAGATGCGCTCTATGATTACAGATATTCGGTACTTCTCAACGTATTCGCGAGATTGCTTTCCGACGGATGGCTAGTTGAAGCCGACTTGGCTGGATTAGCTGAAGACAAGATTGATCGGATTAAACGCGGCGCGAGTTTTTGGTCGACTTAGCCATCCAATGTCTGAAGTCCCGTTTCGTCAGAGGCCGCACCTCGTCGCCATCCCAAATTGTCAAGGGCAGGCGCAATCTCATGGCAACCGCTCGGAGGCGGCCAACCATGAGAAAAGCGAAACGGCGAAAAATTGCTCGCCTGAAAACTAAACTTGGGCTTCCCGATCTCGAACAAGCCAAATCAGCAGTACTCGCCAGTCTGCGGTCCCCTGAATCGCAGCGCAGTTATCGACACGCGATTGATGAATTTGTTCTCTGGTATTGCTCTGAACCTCGGCTCTCCTTCAACAAGACTGTCGTCACACGCTACAGAATCCATCTTGAAGATCGCCAATTGGCTCCGGGCACGGTCAACGTCAGGCTCGCCGCGGGTGCGCAGATTAGCTTACGAGGCGGCAGATACGGGTTTATTGAGCCCGGAACTAGCAGCAGGTACTCGCCGGGTCAAGGGGTCGAAGAAAATGGGCATCCGTTTAGGAAATTGGTTGACCGTGAACGAAGCACGCTCTCTCTGGCAAATTCCCGACACGCGCACGCTGAAGGGCAAGAGGGACCGAGCCATGTTGGCGGTTCTGCTGGGTTGTGGATTGCGAAGAAGTGAACTGACGGATTTGACGCTCGCTCACCTCCAGCGACGCGAGGAGCACTGGGCGATAATTGATTTGGTTGGAAAGGGAGGCCACATCCGAACCGTCCCTGTTCCCGATTGGGTCAAGCGGGCGATCGATGATTGGCTGCAGGCATCTCGCGTGACGGAGGGAAGAGTTTTTCGTCGCGTCTGTCGAACGGGGATGGCATGGGGTACCGAAATGACCGAGAAGGTCGTATGGCACGTTGTAAAACAATACGCCGGACAATTGGGGATTTCCAAGCTTGCGCCTCATGATTTGCGAAGATCTTGCGCTCGGCTTTGTCACAGCGCCGGCGGCGAACTGGAGCAGATCCAGTTCTTACTCGGGCACGTTTCGGTGCAGACGACTGAGAAATATCTAGGATGCAAACAGCGATTCCGAGAGGCCGTGAACGACGTGATTGGAATCGAGCCCGGTCCTTAAAGCGGAACCGGCCTCTCTTCAACAGGCGGAGTACTAGGCGGGTATATGTCCGATAACGCGACGCGATATAAAAGGGCGCCCCTTTTGGAGTAGGGTTTGGAGTGTTCGCCTCAAACCCACAACAAAAAGGAGCGCCCTCACATGAATAGCGTGAAGTATATCGGGATGGATGTGCACAAGGAAGCGATCTGCATCGCCGTTCTAGACTCCTCTGGCAAGCTGGTGATGGAGTGCACGATCGAAACCAAGGCCAGCATCATTGTGGATTTTCTCAAAGGATTGCGCGGAAGTTTGCACGTGACGTTGGAAGAAGGTACGTGGGCCGCCTGGTTGTACGACTTGATCAAGCCACACGTCACCGAGCTGGTGGTCTGTAATCCCCGCCGGAATGCTTTGCTCAAGGAAGGCAGCAAGAGCGACCGCATCGATGCGCGGAAGCTGGCCGAGTTGTTGCGCTCGAACATGGTCCGCTCGGTGTATCACGGGGAGAATGGTGTACGGACGCTGCAGGAGCTGGCGCGGAGTTACCTGGCGATCAGCACGGATGTGATACGAGTGATGAGCCGGGTGAAGGCGATCTATCGCAGCTGGGGGATTCCCTGCACGGGCAAGCAAGTCTATGCAGCGCGCCATCGTTCCGAGTGGCTCGGTAAAATCGCAGAAGCCGGAGTACGCCGCCGCGCGGAGTTCTACTACCAACAGTTCGACGCATTGCGATCTTTGCGCCAGGACGTGCGGCGCGAGCTGCTAGCCGAGGCGCAGAAGCACGATGCCTGGAAATTGCTACGCGCGATTCCGTTCATCGGCCCCATCCGGGCGGCTCTGCTGATCGCTTTGATCCAGACACCGCATCGTTTTCGTACCAAGCGACAGCTCTGGACGTTCAGCGGGTTTGGCATCGAGACCTACAGCAGTGCCGAGCATCGTTACGTCCAGGGAGAGCTGCAGCGCGCGAAGAAGCCGGCCTCGGTTCGTGGGCTGAATCGCAATCACAATCACGATCTGAAGAACTTGTTCAAGAGTGCCGCCACGGTAGCCGCTGCCAAGCCCGGACCGTTCCAGGAGTTTTACGAACGTTTGCTGGCTAAGGGAATCAGGCCGGAGATGGCGCGTCTAACCTTGGCGCGCAAGATGGCGGCCATCACTTTGACCATTTGGAAGAAAGGAGCACGCTTCGACGTCCAACATCTGAAACCACAAACAGCTTGAGTGTCACTGGAATCCGTTCCATCCCTGGGATTCCCTCCCAGTGGTGGCCAGTCTGATTCCTGAGACACTCGGGTTCGAGGGCGAGTCTCAGCTGATTAGTTAGGCTTGGCGTTTCGGGCGCCTAAGTCTCTCACGCGACTCTAGTCCCCCTCGGATAACCCGAAAAAGCTATGGGCCACGAGTCCCCAATGGAACCATGGTTGGCACCTGACAACCGTGTTGCTGCTTTGTTGGTCTCAGAACCGATTGGCTTCGTCGCGCAGAGGCGATGAAAAACGCTGATAGAGAAAACCAAAAGCGCTACACATCTGTCGTAGCGTCCCGAGTTCCCGGAACGGAAGGCCAGAACAAACCTGCTCAATGGGGTGGGCTGGACGGCAAGAAAAACTCCGGCCACAGGAGAAGTGTTTTTTCCTTGACACCTTTTATGGAACTTATCGGGACATGGTCCGAGTCCGTGTTATAAATTCAGTGGAGCAGGCACATGACCACCTTGGCAATCACGCCCCGATTCGGACCGACGCTTCTGTTTTTAGCTGCCTTTCTGTGCCTTTCGTACCCCGCGCAAGGTCAAGCAGGCGCAAAACTGAGTGGGGTGGTTTATTACGCGGGCGCGGAGATGCCGGGCTTTCCGGTGAGCCTGTACTCCCACGATGAAGTCCTGCAGACAAAGACGGACAGCGGAGGGCGGTTTGAGTTCAGCCGCCTACTGCCCGGAACGTACGACCTCGAAGGCAGAAGCATGGGGGTTGTAGCGATCACCTATGGCATTCGAGTTGAAAACAAAGACGTCGGGCCGCTGACGGTGACGGCCGAACTGAAGGAAATTTTCTATCCATTGGACGCTAACTGCGGCCGTAGCTTTTGGGTTTCGTACAAGCATGACACGACAACCGACGGCGGCGATGTGACCGGTGTTTTAGTTTTGTACCCAGATGCCACGAACAGCGTCCTAGCGAATGTAAGAATCGATCTGACGACAGCGGATGGTCCGCACCATCGAATCTCGCAACACGTCGACGAAAACGGAAACTTCGAGTTTAAGAACGTTTCTCCCGGACGATATTCGCTCGTCGCACATTCCAGTGGATATTGGAAAGTGCAGTCCACAATCTGGGTAACGCGAAAAGATGGCGCGATAATCAAGGTCATTGTGCACAAGCACGGCCACCCTGACATCTGTGAGTAAGACTTATCGAGCCAGAATGTCCCAACGGGTCTTCTGACTCGGAATAACTTCCGGTTAGCGTCACTCGGGCGGAAACTGGGAAACCTCAAACTGCCCCGAAACACCTGCGTGCCTTATTCCAACCCTTCTACCGCGTACAAGGCGTTGAAAGCCGAGATAACACGACGCCATGTGTGACCTTTTCCGGTTGAATCCGTCTGAAATTGCTAGCCGCTGAACCGTTGCGGAAGCACCATAAATCCGGAACCCGGGAGGTCCAACAATGCAATCGCATGGATGTGCCACGATGCGGGTCGGTTCGATCATGGCGATGTTGGGGCTCGTGCTTGGGCTTGTGGTAAGTGTGTTCATCACATCCGTAGCCGTATCGGAGGCAAAGCCCGCGGTTGGGCCGACTGCGGAGAATGCGTTGGCGGCGGAACAGGAAATCGCACGGGCGATGGGAAACAATGATGCGGATGGGATTACACGCTTCCTTGCGGATGACTGGGCCGTTATTGCAACGTCTGGTGGCGTAGGCGAGGGGAAGTCGATCTTCGCCGATGGAATTAAGTCGGGTTACTTGACTCGAAAAACATTTGAAATTTCGGAGCCCAGAGTGCGTCTCTACGGAGATGTCGCACTGGTGACGACGAAGGTTCAAACCTCGGGCATGTTCCAGGGTAAACCCTTCGACGTGACGGAGCGCCAAACCGACGTATTGGTTTGGAAGGACGGGGGCTGGAAGTCCGTCTTAACCCACGAGACAAAGATTCAGAATAACTAGAGCCGCCAGTCTGTGCGGCCAACCCGAAGTTTATCCATAAGCCGGCACGTGTGACGTACTGGACGAGGGCTCTGGGTGTGTGGTCGGCAACCCGGAAACAATCCTGAAAATCACAAATGAAGCGGTCAAGTCCTGGTCAACGCCCTTACCGGAGAAATGCAGTTCTAGTCCGCAACACGTCCGGTAACGCATTTATTGGACAACTGACGTCCTGGTACGGGATCACCCGTCCCGCCTAAGGTAGTTGGCGTTGGGAGTGAACTCGGACTGGAGACCGTTTCTATTGGCGACGAACTTCGCAAGGGCGATTGTTCAGTCTTCGGCAAGGGCTGCGGACGGCAGAACGCAGGCGTGATTGCGCTAGTTGGCGGGAGTCCCCTGCGAGCGTGGGGGAAACGCACTCCGCATAAATTGCGCACCAACTCTTTCCTTGCGCTCGCATTTTCGCTGCGAGCGACACTAGCTCAGCGCGTGGACACCCAGGGCCGGGGGCAGTGAAGCTTTGAGCAGTCGCAGAACCTGTCCCTTGAAGACTCTCGGATCGTGTTCAATTTCGCTGCGAAAACGTGTGCGAAGTTCCTCGACAAAAAGCCTCCAATATGTTCATCGAGCCATTGTCGGCTAGCCCGAATATGCTGGTGGAGAATTTCCCATTGCTCGGACACTTAGGTTAATCTTCCCAAGTCGATGGCCACCTTGATCGCCCACACACTTTCAAGGCGCGATTTCGGTACTTGACAACATACGCTAAAGAGGCCTATCTTAAGTGAGAACCTATTCCACGAAGGAAGCGGCGAAAGCAGCTAGAATTCATTGGATCACGCTGCATCGGTGGATGGTCGCAGGGAAGGTCCGTCCCTCGCAACAAATAGGGATGAATGGCGGAAAGCATTGGCGGTGGACGAAAGAAGACATAGAGAAAATCAAGGCGCATAAGGCCAAACACTTTCGAGAAGGCCAGGGCAGAAGGAGCAAAGCACCAAGAAAGACCAAAGCAAAATAGCGGGACGCGCCGGTGCTTCAACACCGAGCGCGCCCCTGACCAAGCCGCACGTCTGAGGTGCAACGATGGCTGCAAGAGAAGTTATCCATTTCCGATTTTGGGCGCAACTCTCACTGTGCCTAGCGTTTCCTGCCCCGACCCCACCCGAGCCGGTTGCTGAATCTCCTCCTCGCTGGAAATTTCTGAATGAGTTTCTCCCTTTCGGTTGGACTTCCGAGCGTCGCGCTACTCGTGTGCCTCGACGAAAGGAACGGCATGGCCCACGCTCCTGAGCGAAACGCTTCGAACCCGCGAGCGGCTTACCCATCTCGCAAAGTAAAGGAATACAGTCCGATGGATGTTCATGTTTACGAAGTCTTGCTTCAATTCAATCAAGGAATCGACCAAGCTCTTACGTCCCTCGACATCCTCGAAAAGTTGGCTTCGGAATCTCCTAGTTGCACAGCCAAAATCCGCGTCAATTTGAGCGAACTCCGCTCCTACGCCAATAACTGTCTTGCTTCCAAAATCGCGCAAAAGGAGCAGGAGGAAGAGAACAATTTCTACCGCATTCGCCGCAACCGCGAGAAGGCCGAGGAAGGTCCCAATGAGATTTACCTGGCAATTCCCATTCTTCCGGCGGAAGCGTCTCCATGTGACGGTGGGTGGTAAGGGTTAGCGGCTACGCTCAAACGCGTGTATCGTCTCAACCACTATTAAACCAGCCCGTTGTGTCATTGATGTCTTCATTCCGACCCAGCCTGAGCAATGGAATTCGCTCTAACGACTCTAGGCTCGACTCCATCCCATACAACTAGGGAAATCCCTAAGAGCCTCCGATGGTCAAGCACAGACTATCCGCAACGCCCTAACCGGAGAAATGAACCACTTCTTCAAATGATTTCATAACAATGCTGGCTCCCTCGACCCGAGTAGACTGTGGTTGTTGGACGACCAAGGCTCTCTCGAAAATACTTCGTCGTAGCTGCTCAACCTACTTGTTGCGTAGGCGTTAGCGTGACTTGGAAGCCGAGGCGCTGTAATCGACGGACAAGTGATTGGGAAAGGCTCGGTGTACGAAGCCGTTGATAGTATTCGGCGCCGAGTTCGCGAAATGGAGTGTTGTGTTGGAGCATATAGTGGGCCAAGACAAGAATCTTGTGTCCAATGGCGACGATGGCTCGCTTGCTTCCGCGTTTCGCCGCTAGGCGGTGGAAGCGCGCGGCCAGATAAGTATTCTTGGTGCGAGCAGCGGCCCAGGCTGCCTGGTTCAAAGCTCGGCGAAGCCAGCGATTTCCTCTGCGTGTCTTGCCGCTCTTGCGCCTCCCGGCGCTTTCATTATTGCCGGGGCACATCCCCGCCCAGGAAGCCAAGTTGCTACCCAGAGGAAACTGTTCTGGATTGGTGCCAATCTCGGCCACTAAACTCCAGGCGGTTGTCATGCGGACGCCTGGCATCGAGGTCCACAACGAGATGGCATGATGGTGTGGGAGCATACACTGCTGAATGCGTTGATCGAGTTCGTTGATCTTCTCCTCGGTAAACCTCAGTTCCTCGAGAAGTTGGCGGAGGAGGAAACGATGATGATCGCGGATCCGCCCTTGCAGCGCCAACCGTAATTGCGGTAGTTTTTTGCGCAGTCCTTTCCGCGCCATTTGAGCTAGCTTTTCGGGATCGTCTTCTCCGGTTGCGATGGCTTGCAACATGGTGCGTCCAGAAGCTCCCAGCACATCGGTGGCTACCGAAGCCAGTTTGATATTGGCGTCTTCCAACGTCTTCTGGATTCGGTTCGCTAGCCTAACCTTGTCCTCGTTGAGCCTCACCCGATAGCGGGTCAGGTCGCGCAGATCTCGTTGTTCTTGCTTGGGGACGTAACTTCGACGCAGAAGGCCATGCTGGAGCAGATCTGCAATCCATTCGCAATCCCGGATATCGGTCTTTCGTCCAGGTACTTGCTTGATGTGTTGCGCATTGACCAGCAGGAGTTCGAACTGGCCCTCTAATAGATTCCACACGGGTTTCCAGTAAACACCTGTCGATTCCATGGCCACGTGGGTCACACCCAGTTGTTGCAGCCACAGGCTCAACTCCAGTAAGTCTCTGGTCATGGTGCCAAACTGGCGGATTTGTTTTTTGACTCCTTCATCTTCCATCAGCAAAACGCACACCGAAATGCTTTCTTTGTGAACGTCGATCCCACTACAACGACGATAGACTACTTCCATAACCCCTCCTCTTGGCGCAGAGGACAGAGGATGCCGACATCGAATGCAGATTCTCTCTCACATGCTCCTCGAATGAGGGCGATAGTGTGTGTTTCCTCGCGGCATCCGGGTTCAACTCGGGAACGGGCTTAAGCGCGCCAGCCAATGACAACCTCGTCTGTCCTTCCGCGCAGGACTTACCTTAGCTGATTTTCATGGTGCGTGCTGACCGGCCCGACGGTCATGAGGAACTCGGGAGAAAGGAGCCAGACATGATGATTATAGGCGTAGATTATCACCCGAGCTTTCAGCAAATCTCTTTTCTGGATCAGGAAACTGGTGAGTGTGTAGATCGGGAATTAAATCACAGTGAGGGCGAAGCCGAGCGGTTCTACAGGGAGCTAAAGCAGCGAGGAGCCAACGTACGCGTGGGGATGGAGGCCACCGGGCATGCGCGCTGGTTCGAGCGGTTACTGGCAGAACTGGGTATCGAGGTATGGATTGGCGATGCGGCGTATCCTTCGATCGCACCAATCTGCATCCGCGAATCAGAGAAGTTTCCCGCGATCTGTTTGTGGACGGTCATCCGTGGGACGCGGTTTTCGCGGCATCGAAGGCGTTGGTGAACTACGTCAAGGAACGCTCAGGCCGTCACGATCTCGACGGAGCGCCTTTGATGAGAGAAGTTTTTTCTCGCAACAATCCGGTATTGGTGTTCAATGATCTCGTGGATCAAACCGATCGAGATGAACAAGAAGGAATGATGCATTTATTCGAGGGAGCGGTGATGGCGATCCGAAATCCCGGCGGCCATTCGTTCCCGGAGGGATCCGAACAACGAGCGATGGAATACATCTGTTTTCTGAGTTTGCTTGCCTACAGGGTTCAAGAGGCAACGAAAGTCCGGTAGCCGTGCAGTAGTAAAGCATATTCTAATGGTAGCCTTCGAGTATTCTTCGAAGAGAGCCTGGAAGGTCGGACAAGACATGCCAAATATGATAGCGAAAATGGTATGATGTCGATCGGGGACCCTGCAATGCCGCACTCCGATGACGCATGTGGTGCCAGCCAAGAATTCGATTGGGAAATCCGCTTTTACCGGTGCTTGTTGTTGCCTCACACAGAACTTTCCGACCGAGCTACCGAAGCCGCAGCCATTCTCTCCGAACGCGTCAGCCAATCCGTAAGCGGAGTGACATCGGCTGCTGAACAGGAAGCTCTTGACGATGCCCACGAGCACTTGCGAAAAATTCAAGTATTACAACTTGGCTTTCCTGAGATTGCCGGTGAGTTCGTCAAAGATCATTCTTTGGTGTCGAGAAACAACCAGATTGACCAGCCTTCGCGCGACACAACAGGCGGACGGACGCCCTTGAGTGAGCGAAGGCATTTGTGGAAAATTCCCGCCGCCTAGCCGAACTGAAATCTTTTATTCTGGGAATGGCCCGCCGATAATCGGGTCGGAAACCAGCACGTCAAATTCTTTCTTGCACGTTATGCAGCTGACGGTCTGGTTGTTCATCGGACTTCGTCCCAGTCGTACAAAGACGTGAACAATCTGTTTCTGTTTGCAATGCGGGCAGTAAACGGGAATTTTTGACTTTTCCACGCCTGATTCTATAACGCGTCCGGCGCGAATTCATCAACTACCTGTCTCGCCAAAGATGACGTGCTAGAACCCGCGCACAGAGCAAATCCTAGTTTCCTGCGGAAGCAAGCCCCGGCGAGGGAAACTGGCATTCTCGGCGGACCGATTTTTGCGGGGGACAACTGCGAGCGTGATAACCTCTTGGCATGGAAGCAAACCTGCATGCAGCAATTAAGGTGCTTCAGGGACAAGGCCATACAGTCCGTCCATACATCCGCTACGGTACGTTATGGTTTGAGATAGACGCTAACATGTTGGCTACCCGGCAGGAGATGCTGGAATTGGCTGACGGCGTGTACACGTTGCAGGAATTGGCCGAACTATTCGCGCGGAGACACGCTGAAGAAACGAGCAGGCCCTAGCCCGGACCCGGAATCATTGTCTTGAGGATGCGTTGCTGAGTAGAGGAACGTCATTGCGAATTTCTGTGCTCATTGATGAAACCTTTTGGACTGTGATACGCAAAGGAGGAACGTATGACGGCGCAACAGCAGTATGACAGCCTGAACAGTAAGAAGACGAGCACGTCCAACATGCCGGCAGGATAGAACGCAGTTTCCCAGCCCGACGCGGTATAGGCGGAAGTCCGAGACGGATGATGTCCATTAGTTGCGGTGCCGAAATCCGTATGCCTTTCGATCTGCATCCTTGGCAAGTTCGTTATACAGAGCAAGGCAATCAGGGCAGGATTTTATATGCTCGATAACCTTTTGGTCGAACGGCATTCGCCGGTAGTCTTCGCAGGACGGTTGTTTCTCGGGCACAAAATCCTCGTTCGTTTCTTACCCGTGGCAGTAAAATACTCTAATCAAACGGAAACGTCCAACATTCCGTGATCCTTTGACAATGAGCCAAGGCGATCTAGCCGAAGGATAATTATGCGTTCGAAAACGCCCGCCAAAAGACACGCTAGATTGTCCGCCGAGCAAATCAAACGTGTCGGCCAGTTCAACGACTACGCTTTTGACAATCCGAATTTGAATTTCGATGAGGTCGCACGGAAAGAGTTAGGCTCGAACCCGTTTCCAAAAACTCCGAATGGAAGAAAATTTAGCAGCGAATGCCGAGCCGTGTTTGACCTTGAACGAAAAAAGTAGGCCGGTCGTGATCGCGCAAACTGAATTTCGCACAGAAGAGTTTCGAAAGCGCCTACGGGCAATGTCCGACGAACAGTTGATTCGTTATGGTAAAGCAGCTCGTTACATGGCTGGTCCGCGACAATCCGCAAACGGGCGCGTCGAGAACGTCTACGTATTTCAGCTAGCCGAATGTCGAGCAGAGTGGAGGCGTCGGCATCCCATGAGCAACAAAAAGCCCCATTGAAATGCCGGATTCCGCAGGTGCCCCTGCGGATGTATGCCGCGAGGGTGGACTTTAAGGTCGAGATCAGTGGGCCAAAGTCCGGTGGCGAAGGTCATCGCCGTCCAACCTTTTTTCGGGTTAAGCACTCTAATAATCACAGAGGCGCTACCATCCAGCAGTTACTTGCTCCTGGCGTGAAATCGGGTTCCAGCTTCAGAAAGCCACTTCACTGGCGAAGCTAGTTCTGCTCCTTGGTGCTTCCTAGCAGCAACTTGGGGTGGAAGGCGCAATCCAGCAGGCCCATGAAGGTCTGTTCGACTCCGAAGGGTCGAGCAGGTGAAGTATGCACGGCTATAGTACAGACTCCGACGAGCGGAGGATTGTTCCTCTTTTGCTGGCGTCCCTCGCGATTTCTTTGGCGTGGCTGTCGTCCAAACTTCTCTTGGCGATTCACCTCTCGGTCCCTTGGTGGGTGGATGCTCCTTCCGTCATGGCTTTCTACGGTGCGCTCTACACGCTTTTCGACAGGTATCTCTGGCGGAACGGCCTCGTGTCCAAGTTGGGGCTAGTTAGAATCCCGAATCTTGCTGGACGCTGGAATGGTTACCTTACTTCCTCTTTTGACGGCCATGCGAAGCGCCACGACCTTATGATCAATATCTTCCAGAGTTGGACGCAGATCACAGTATTCTTTACCACGGCCGAATCAATTTCACGCAGCTGCGTGGCGGTGATTCAAGTTGACGACCCGGAAGGCGTTGCGTTGACCTACCAGTATCAGAATCAGCCACTCGCAGACGCGACGAGAACGATGCACATGCACTACGGCACTGCTATGTTGAGAGTCACTATCGGCGGCGACCTGGCCGGAGATTACTATGCGGGGCGTGACCGGCGAACGTTCGGCCGAATTTGCTGCCGTAGGGCGTTGTGCCACCCAAGGACAGACCCAGAATCCGTCTATATCGTTCGGCCGGCGCCGGGATGAGCATAGAATCCTGCGCGAGTCCGTTCCGTGCGCTGAAACGCTCAGCCTAAAAGGAGAACCTTAGTGGTCACTATTGAGCTCCGCATAATATAGTGACGTTAGAACAGTTCCGCTTGAGCCCAGAAGCCGGTTACCAGCGTGGTTCGTCGGCGCATGCGACGAAGTGCCATGCGGGCATGCTGACTCAGCTGCCAGAAGGTCTGCGGACAGAAGTTGGGCAGCTCATGTTGTTTCCAGTGGCTCCACAGATACTCGACCGGGTTTAACTCCGGAGCATAGGCCGGAAGGAATTCCAGCCAGAGCCGTCCTTTCTGTTCGCGGACGAAGTCCCAGACTAAACGGCTGCGATGGGTTTGCGAGCCGTCCCAAACCACCAACAGCTTGCAATCGAGATGACGTAGGAGATGCTCGAGGAACTGAACCACCTGAGGACTGCGGATCGAGCCCGGGAAGAGTCGGAAGTAAAAGTTCCACCAAGTCACACCGGCCATGGCGGACAAAGTCTTCCAATTGAAATGATACTGCAGTACGGGAGTCTGACCTCGCGGGGCCCAGGTTCGGCAACGATGCGGTCTCTGGCTCAGTCCGCTTTCGTCCACGAATACGATTACACGCCCTTGTTTTTGGGCTTTTTTTTAATCTCCGGCCAACGCTTGCGCTTCCACTCGGCAATGGCGCGCTCGTCGCGTTCCAGAGCTCGTCCTGCGGGGCGTTGGCAACTCCAGCCGAGCTGCCGCAAAAGGCGCCACACGTGTCCGGGGTGATAGTCGATCCCACATTCCTGTGCGATCAAATCTGCTACCCGCGCAGAAGTCCACAGTCCGGTGTCATAGCCGAACGCTTCCGGTCCGCGCTTCAGAGCGCGCTCGATGCGCTCCAGATCTGCAGCGCTCAATCGTGGCTTCCGTCCGGCTCGACCGGCTTGCTCCAGACCCGCGCGGCCCTCTTTTTCCAGCTGCTGTGCCCAGCGACTGACCGACTGGCGGTGCACACCGACTTGTCGAGAGACTTCCGACTGACTGACGCCCTTTTCGAGTAAGCGTGCCGCCCGCAAGCGCCGCTGCTCTAATCCGGCAAAGTCGCGTCGTACTCCTCTAGGGTTTCCCATGCACGAACAATAGCACAGAATCCTGAGAATGTCACTATATTATGTGAAACTCAATAGGACCCTGCACGAAGGCGCGTTGTTTGTGGGAGACTGCACAGATGGGAAGTTCACGCCGGGCGAACTTCTATGCTCGAATTGCAACGGACTGCTTGAAGAGGAAATCGCAAAAGCAGGTGAGGCTTATTTGGTTTGCAACTCGACGATAAAGGTTTGTGCCAATCCAGTGAAAGTTTTCATAGGTGCCACCGAGATGCACCGGTGGCGTGATCGAAGTTGGGAAGTCATCGCTAGAATTTGCAAATCGCGGGGTTGAACGACTCCTTTTCTTTTCTCGACGTTAGCTAGAAGTATGCACCGAAAAGGCAAAGCCCCATTGACTCAGCGTCAAGCCATAGCGCTTGCTCGGCGTTCTGCAAAGTTCCGCACATGGTATTCCGCCGCCAGCGTCCACATTTTTGCGAAGGACGATAGCAACAACACCGGTGCCGAAAGCGGAAGGCATTTTACTCTTTCCGAACTGGCGGCCATGTGGGGGCTTAGCGTCGAAACGATTCGCAGACTTTTTGCCGATGAACCCGGCGTACTAAAGATGCCAACCGCTTCAGCCCCCACAGGTCGCCGCCGATATCGCACTCTTCGAATTCCTTCAACCGTGGCTGCTCGCCTCCACAAACGTCTTTCTGCTCAACCCCAAGCTACGGCCAGCCAATCAGACGCGCTGTGAGGAATGCCTTGTGAAGAAAGGAAAACGGAAATGAGAAAGCAGCGCCTGCACTTAGGCGTTCAAGTGAAGAGAAAACAGTGAAAGCGGGCCCTCGTTATCTCAAGATTGCGTCCACATACATGGACCAATCGCTCCATTCAGCGTCCTCATTCGTGTGCTGCGTCAGATCCCGGAAGATCAGACACCTCTGCAAGCTACAGCAAATCAATGAGTTGTATTTTGGTCGGGATGGACATGAAGATGCAATGTAGGTTCCTAAGCTGAAGTAGGCGCGCGGTCCGCGGTCGCGCTGAAAATATGGGAGCGGGTCTTTCTCGGCTCGCTCCCGACTTCTAAGATTGCCTCCCGCGCAGGGATAGACTCCGCACGACTGAGGTAGAGTCTGGAGAAACACGGTGGATCATTTAGAAGGAACGGGGCAATTGGAAAAATGGGACCAGCCCGATGGTCAGGATGAAGTTATCTATCGGTTCGTGTTGGAAGCGGACATCATCGAGACACCAGAACGTCCGCGTGTAGCTGCAACTCTTCGAGGCCAAGGAACCGTCAGTTCCACCGTGGGCACAGGGTTTCCCGAGGGCTTTTATCGGCTCTTTTGCGCGGACGGAGAAATCTTGAAAGTAAAGAATCTGGGTATGAACATTTGGACAATCGTATCCTCGTAGATCTATGAGGTTGTTTATCACCGGGACGCCGATTTGATTCTCTTGCGCGGCGTCGTATAATTCCGGCGATGCAACGAGGCCAGATAACCAAACACCGCGGCAACTGGCGGCTCCGGTATTGGGATGCTGCCATCGTTGACGGAGAGAAAAAGAAAATACGCCGCGCTGCTTTCCTCGCTCCCGTGGGAAAGGAATATCCCACGAAACGCAGTGTCATCGCGCTCGCCGACCGCATCCTTACCCCGCTTAACGCCGGCCACGTTCAACCTGAATCATCGTTGTCCGTGGCCCACTTCATTGATAATTACTACCTCCCATTCGTTCAAGAGGAATTGCGACCTTCCACGTACAAAGATTACAAAAAAGATGTTTACGAGAAACACCTGAAGATCCGCTTAGGTGAATTGCGCTTGCGCGACTTCAGGACCGTCAACGGTCAGCGAATGTTGCGCGATATCTCCGTTAGCAATCCCGAGTTAGGCCACAAGACCCTCCAACGAATCAAATCCTTTCTCTCAGGTGCCTTCAAACATGCGAAGCGCGAGGGCTTCATTGACGGCGAAAATCCCATGCGGGATACCTCTGTTCCAGGCAAGCCTCAAAAGTTTCAAGGCGAGTTCTACACAATGAGTGAGATTGAAGCCATCAGCAGTAGTGTGGGGAATCTGAAAGATATCGAGGACAAAAAGAAGATTCAAGACCGTATGCGGGCCGTTGCCGTTATCTCCGTGGCTGCGTTTGCTGGCCTCCGTCTCGCCGAAATCCGGGGGCTTCGTTGGTCTGATTATGACGGGAAATCGCTTGCCATCCGCCGCGCTGTCTGGCGAACCCACGTCGGAGATACGAAGAATCCCACGAGCGCAGGAACCGTTCCTGTCCTGCCAATCCTGAAAAGGATGTTGGACGACCATCGCGCGCGTGTTGTCGCAGGAAAGAAGCATTGCGGGCCGGATGACTATATTTTCGCCGGCGAACGCCGTGGCGCCCCCTTGAACCTTGCGAACATGGTGCGGAGAGTTATCCTGCCGGCACTTGCTGAAAACGAGGATGAGATTCTATACTGGAAGGGTTGGCACGCATTCCGCCGTGCGCTCGCCACGAACCTGCATTCTTGTGGCGTAGATCCTAAAGTCGCGCAAGCGATTTTGCGGCACAGTGATATGCGAACGACGCTCGAGTTTTACACGATGGTTCCAGACGCGGACGCTCGAGCTGCGTTGCAGAAGATTGAAAAATGGATCGAAGAAATATAAGCCGAGTTAGCTCAGCTGGCAGAGCGAGCGATTCGTAATCGCTAGGTCCCCGGTTCGAATCCGGGACTCGGCTCCAAGTTTTGGACTCCGCTTTGGACTCCGCACCACAAGTAACGTTGTAAATAAAAGGCTTACTTAACAGAATTGGATAAAACACGCAGATTCGTAATCGGCAGGTCCCCGGTTCAAGTCCGGGCCTCGGCTCCAGATTTCTGTGATTTCGCGCTGAATTCCAATTCTTCATCAAAATTTCCAATTCAAGCGGCCGAATTGCGGCATCAGCACATGGAGCTTGCGTCTCTTCGCGACGCGGGAGCGAAAAATAACATTCAACCGGCCAATTAGGTCGATACTGTCCGTGCACCTTAACACTGGAATTGTCAACGCGGTCTATTCGTGGCTGTCGTGCCTGCGATTATGCTTGCAACCCGCGGGCGCTCGAGAACATCTCTCAGAGTTTGGGAATCTGGAAATCGCGCGGATTTCGATTTGCGGCACAACGCGGGGTGCTTATTACTGCTGTAACATCTAAAGCGGCTAGACTCTTAATCGCGTTACGATTTTATATTTTCGAAAGGACTCGCTAGCGGTGGAAACATCTCAAATAATTCGAGCGTGGGGAAAGATACTGAAGGGTGAAGCGCCTTCTCTTTCGATTGAGATTACCCGCGAATGTCCGTTGAATTGTCCGGGTTGTTATGCGTACGATGCCGCGCACCTCGGCGGCGAGAAGACCTTGCGCGATTTGAACGACCGAAAAGGGCAGGCGCTCGTAGACGGCGTTCTGGAAGTGGTGGACCGGCTGAAGCCTCTGCACTTATCTATCGTGGGCGGCGACCCCCTCGTGCGCTATCGCGAGCTCGAGACGCTCGTTCCTTTGCTACTGGACCGTGGCCTTCATGTGCATATCGTCACCAGCGCCTTTAGACCGATGTCTCCGACCTGGGCGAATCTGGAGCGGTTGCTGATATCGGTTTCGATTGACGGATTGCAACCCGAACACGATGCCAGGCGAGCGCCGGCAACCTACGAAAGAATCCTGAAGAATATTGTGGGCCAGAGAGTCACGGTGCATTGCACGATTACGGGGCAAATGATGAAGCGGCCCGGCTATCTCGCCGAATTTCTGGAATTCTGGACGCCGCGCCCCGAAGTAAAGAAGGTTTGGTTCAGCCTTTTCACGCCTCAAATCGGCGATCGCATGCCTGAAATCCTCAGCCGCGAACAGCGAGCGCAGGCGATCGCGGACATGTCGCGGTTGCGAAAGCTATATCCTAAACTCGACATGCCCGAAGTTGTGATTCAACAATTCGCTTCGCCGCCGCACAGCCCCGAAGAATGCATTTTTGCGATGACGACCCAGACGCTGTCAGCCGACCTGAAAACGATGATCACTCCGTGCCAGTTCGGAGGAAAACCCGATTGCGCATCCTGCGGATGCATGGCTTCGATGGGATTGGCTTCCGTCGGCGCCCACAAATTGGGCGGAATGATCCGCGTAGGAAGTATTTTCCAGGCCTCGCACAAGATCGGACAGCGTCGCGCGCGAGCGGCCGCGAAGTCGGCGACACAATTTCCGGTCGGAAGCCCATTGCCTGTTTTGCAGGCCCGAGGCGGCAAGCACGTCGACTGAGCCGGTTTTTCCCCCAAAGGTCCAGCGTCGGTCGCCTCGCCATTTTCCCGCCGGACAACCAGGTATTCCACGCTGCCCGAAAGTACTATTAACCACCTTGGCGCAGACCTAGGCGCGGCGCGTTGACACTCTTTGGCCCTCTGTCAAAATCACTACACAAGCCCACAAGTAATCGATAAAAGGAGTCACGCATGAGTTCGTTTAAGCGCTTCACCACGATCGTACTGTGCTCGCTACTCACCGCTTTGCCTGCGATGCCGCAGCCTCAGACGGGCCAGGTCGCGGGGCAGATCAACGCCATGATCCCGGCGGCCACCCGAAATTCCGCGCCTGCCAAAGTGAAAGAAGAGCTGGACTGGAACGATTTACTGAAGACCGAGCATAGCGGCCGCGTCCGCGCCGGCCTGAAAGACGGCTCGATCCTCAATTTGGGATCCGATAGCGAACTACGCATCGTGCAGCACGACAGCGCGTCTCAGCAGACATCGCTCGAAATGGACTTCGGTAAGGTCCGCAGCCAGGTGATGAAGATCACGAAACCCGGCGGAAAATTCGAGATGAAGACGCCGAATGCCGTTATCGGCGTCATCGGCACGGACTTTTACGTGGGGTTCGAGTCGAACACTACCACGGTTATTTGCTACAAGGGCCAGGTTACCGTCACGCCCCTCAACGGAGCGCACGCCGCGAACAATTCAGGGCAATCGAATACGTCCTCGAATTCCATTACGGTGAGCACCGGGCAAATGGTGCAAATCACGTCGGAGTTTCCGCCAGACGGCTTCAAAACAAGCAATACGCCTCCGGCAGTTCTGCAAGCCAGCCTCACGGCGACGGACATACCCGTGGAGAGCGGCATTCCGCACCAGGGTCATGGGCTTCGCTGGGCCATCATCGGCACTGCAGTCGCAGTTGGCTTGGGAGTCGGCATCGGCCTCGCGGTCACGAACGGTGGCGCCAAGCAACCGCCCCCAACCAGCGCGCCGTGAGAATTGCTTGCGAACGCCCTCGTCGTAACGCGTCAAATCCATTTGCGGCTAAGGTCGCACGTGCGGGCGTTTGACCGCCCATTCCATTTTCTATGAACTCACCGGAAAAGCGATGGTCCCGGTGGCGGGATTGGTCAAAGAGCTTCGCACTCGAGCACGTTGAACTCGGCCTGGCGCTCCTGATCACATTGATTGGGCTGGTGCTGTTCCGGTTCTCCGGAATCGGTGAACGCGACTCCCGCGCGGGTTTCGCGTTTCTCCAGAATATCGAACAGAGCTCCCTTGACTTGCGTTTTGAAACGCGCGGCAAGCGCCCGCACGACGACCGCATCGTTATCGTAGGAATTGACGAGAAGACGCTCCAAAATATCGGCTCGTTTCCGCTTCCCAGAAAGACGTACGCAACGCTGGTAGACAAATTGAGCGCCGGCGGAGCTCGCGTGATCGCGTTTGACGTCACGTTTCCGGTTCCCGAGAGCAATTCCGCGGTCGAGGCGTTGCAGAAACTAAAAAGTAATCTCGGAGCATCGGCGTCTCCGGCTTTGTTGCAACAGGTGCAAACTCTCGAAGCCGCCAGCGACCAGGATGCGATCTTTGCCGCCGCGATGAAGAACAGCGGCAACGTCGTGCTCGGCCACGTTTTTCTCGACTCCCAGCCCGATCCGAAACTGGCAGAGAAATATTTCAATATCGCTTGGGCGCACGTGTTTCCGCAGGTTTTGCCGGTAGGATTCAAGCGCGGCGAGGAAGTGGATTTGGGACGCATCTTCGCTGACAACGGCGGATTGGTCCGCAAGGGCGTCGAAGCTAACATCACGAAACTGGCCGATGCGGCCGAGTCCTTTGGGTTCATCAATATCATCCCGGATCCTGACGGCACGCTGCGCCACGCCTTGCTGATGATCCGTTATCAGGATCAGGACTTTTTCCCTTCACTCGACTTGGAGGCGGTGCGCGCATTCGAAAAGATTCCGGACCAGGAGGTCGCCGCATACGTAGCGCCCAATGGCCTCGAGCGGATTCAGCTCGGCGGTCATACCGTTTTGCCCGCGCGTGACGGCAGCGCGCTCTTGAATTACGCGGGCCCGTACGGTTCCTACGAACAACATTCGATGTGGGACGTCATCAGCGGAGCTCTGCCGCCGGAAACATTTCGCGACAAAATCGTCCTGGTTGGGGCGACTGCATTGGCGATGGGCGACATACGCAATACTCCCTTTGAAGGCGTCTACATGGGAGTGGAAGTCCACGCCAACATTATTGACAACCTGCTGCACAGCCAAGAGCCCGGCCGCACTTTCCTGAAGCGTGGCTACAACGAGGAAATGGTGGATTTGGGTTTCATTCTCTTATTCGGTCTCGTATTTGGATTCTGGTTCAGCCGCGTGACGCCGCTCTATTCCACGATCTCGGTATTGCTGGCTCTCGCGGGCTTCGCCGCGTTTGTGTATTTCGTCTTCGCGCACAGAGGGCAGTGGCTCAGTTTCGTGATTCCCGCCGGCACACTCACGGCCAACTATGCCGCGATCACCAGCGTGCGCATGATCCGCGAAGAACGCGCCAAGCGCAAAATCCGCAAGAGCTTTTCGCAGTATCTATCACCCGGCGTGATCGAGCTGATCGAAAAAGACCCTGAGAAGTACATCCGGCCGGGAGGCGAAAGCAAGGAACTTTCCGTGCTGTTCAGCGACATTCGCGGATTCACGACGATCTCCGAAGGGCTGACCCCAGACGAGTTGGTCCACCTGCTCAACGAGTATCTCGGACAAATGACTGAGATTATTTTTGCCACCGATGGAACGCTGGACAAGTATATCGGCGACGCGATCATGGCTTTTTGGGGCTCTCCGTATCCGCAGGAAGATCACGCGTTTCGAGGTTGCGCGTGCGCTTTGCGCATGACGCGAGGGCTCGCTGCGCTCAATGCAAAATGGAAAGCCGCGGGCCAGCGCCCGATATCCATCGGAATCGGGCTGAATACCGGCACCGTGAATGTGGGAAACATGGGGTCGGCGCGGCGCTTGTCCTGGACGGTAATGGGCGACAACGTGAACCTCGCATCGCGTCTGGAAGGCATCACCAAGCAGTATCACGTGCAAATCGTGATCAGCGAAGCGACCTACCGCCAGGTCTCCGGCCAATTCGTTTGCCGCGAACTCGACAAAATTCGCGTGAAGGGAAAGAACCAACCCGTAAACATCTATGAGCTGATGGATGTCGCCGCCGAAAAATCAAAGTATGAACCGTTGCTCCAGCGATTCGACACGGCCATGAAATCCTACAAGGAGCAGAATTGGAGTGAAGCGGCCAATAAGTTTTCCGATGTACTCGCGGATTTCCCGGATGACGGGCCCAGCCAAGTTTTCCTAGAGCGCGCTATCGAGTTCGCCGAAAACGCTCCGGAGGGCGAGTGGGATGGCGTGCACGTGATGAAGACTAAGTAGCGCGGACGGCGATGCGGATAAGGCCACCGTGCCGCGATCGCGCGTGCGAAAACCGGACCTTCAGTTACCAATAGCGGATGCAGTCAGGGTGAAGGTCCCTTTCACTGGCCTCTCGTTCTTCCAGTCGTGATACGTGTGACACTCAAAGCATCGTGATTCCGCTGCTTCCCGCCCACCGCGATGGCATTTTTCGCAAGTTTGTATCCCCGGCAGCAGCACGTCAGACGTTTCCTGGCTTTTCGGCGCGCCCGCGTGGCATTCGACGCATTGCTGAAATTTGTGCGCGTCGTGATTGAAAACTGCGTGCCGGAACCATCTTTGCGGAATATTCGACTTTGCAACGGCAGGCAGCGCTGCATTTGGCGCGAAGCCTAACGCGTGGCACTGCGCGCACGTCTTTCGCCAGAGCAACTCTTCCGATTCCGACACGCGAAGCGCCACCCACTGTTGCGGCGTGAGCACGCGAACTTCCGGCGGGATGGGCTTCTGCGGAATGTTCCGGTGGGGCGCGAGCACGCGAAGCTCCGCGGGATGACTCGGAATATATTGCCGAAATTTTTGCACAAGGAACGCGTGAATGACTTCCGGGGTGTCGTGCGGCACGCTTTCCTGAAAGCGCGGATCAAATTGCAAGCCGTGGCAAGCGATGCAGTGCTCGGCGTACGTAACCGGCGACATGTACGCGCGGCCAGCGTCCATCGAAGGCGGGATCCCGGTTTGGGTTGCGAGAGGATTTAGAGCCATCGCGGTTCCAAATCTCCATCCAGCGGCCGGCCGCACGGTGCGATGGCAGTCTTCGCAATCCATCTGCACCGGACCATTCGGCCCGCGCAGATCGTGCTTCAAATGCACGGCATGATTGAGCTTGATGGTTCCAGGATCGCTCCCGCGATTGCGCAAGATCGCAAACTCCGGATGTCCGCCGTTGAACCGCGTGATTTTGCCAGTAAACCGTGTCGGAGTCCCAATTGTGTGCAGGTCCGCATGGCACTGCGTGCAACTGATATCGGCCGTAACCGCGAGCCGCAAGTGACCGCGATGCTCGAGGTGGCACGATGCGCAGAGCGGAGTAAAGGTCTGATTGGCGTGATGAAACGGGGCGCTATGGCAGGTATCGCAAGACTGGTCGGTCGCCTTGGCGCTGAACGAATTCGCTTCTTTCACGTGGCATGAGCTGCATTTGGCTGTCAGCACGGCATGAGCCGAGGACATTTTTCCTGCGCTATAGACGCGATTATTCCGAACCGCTGCATACCAGCCGAGCCAAACCAACGCAATCAGCGGAATCGCAATCGAGAGTATTGAGCGCAGACGCCGGAAGGGATGCGGATGCTTGAAATAATCCAGGTCGATGCGCTGCGCCAGCGTTTTAGTTGTGAGCTTCGCTCGGGCCACGATAACTCGCCTTCAACCGCTTCAATAACGCAAAGCCATGATTGCGTGCGCGCATCCCAGTAGCAGAAGCGCCAGCGAAAGCGGAACGTGCAGCATCAGCCATCCGTGCAGCCAGTGGTGATAACGAATCTGCCGCCGGAATTGCCGCTCCTCTTCGCATAACTCTTCCAGATTATGGACGATCGTATGCAGGTCACCAGGCAGCAGCGTGCACAAACCTTCGAAGGCTCCAGCTGCTTTCGCGCGGGTGGCAAAAACTGGATTCTGATTTTCTTCGTTTCGCAAAAACGGGCGCACCTCGCTGTTATAAAAATTGCACAACGGAATCGTCATGCTCGCGACTGTCGTCATTGTCGCTACGCGTCCGCTCTTGCTTGCAGCGGGCGCCGCCGGAGGAGCAATTCGCGGTCCGCAGACTTCTTCAACCATCGCGTCGGCCTCGGCCACTAATTGTGCTCGCACCCGATCGATCTGCTCGAAGATTGTCTCCATAGGGATTCGCACCGTCATCACCGGCGGCATGTAATGCTGCAACACGGCACCGAATATTCCGCTGGCCACAACGAGAATCAGCAACACCATCAAAACCGTGGTGAGCAGTCCGCCAAACCGGAATCCAGCGTGAAAGAAAATGACGGGCAGGCTCAGGAGCCCTAGCCACAAATGGCCCCGCATCCAGTCTTGCGCGCGCCCGAGCCTCCAAACCGGCACCTTTTTTCGCGCCCCCAGCAACCCTGCAAAAATCATGAAGAGCGAACCCACGACTCCGAACATCAAGCCGATCCCGCTCCCGCCGCTCGGGCCCGACGGCGAGGTTTGAACGTACGCGAGGTAAATAGCTGTCGCGACGCTTAGGATGATCAGCGATGCAATCAGCCACGTCCGGTGTGTGCGGTCGATACGCAAGTCGTCCTATATCCGCGCGATGAAAAGCAAAATCGCTAGCTTTCCGGTGTCTTGGCCGTGGTTTGCTTCAACAAATTCGCGAAAAAAGCCCGCGGGTTCACACGGTGCGCAGCGTCATGCGGACAGGCATAGACGCAACTGGGTTCCGCAAATTCCGAGCAAAGATCGCAGGAGGTAGCCTTCTGCTTAACCACCGCTTTCTTCATTCCCGGCATTCCGGGAACGTCCGCGAACACTTTGAACGGATGCATATTGATGTTGCCGTAAGGGCAATTTTCCGCGCACAATCCGCAACCGATGCACCAATCCTCGATAATCACTTCCAGCGAATTGCGCCGACGGATGGAGCCCACCGGGCATCCGACCATGCACAACGGGTCCAGGCATTGGCGGCATGACGTGGCCACCAGGTAGTGATCGAAACGCAGCCCCTCGCGCACCAGGCGCGTGACTCCGTCGTGGGCATCGGCGCAGGCTGTCACACAGGCATCGCAGCGCGTACAGGAATTAAGGTCGAGCAGCAGCAGGCTCTGCGCCTCCATCAGGCCTTGCTTCAAGAAACTGTCCAGCGGCGTGCTGTTGATCACCGCCAGCCGCTCTTCGTTCATCTTCACCCGCTCGTGTCCAACTTCTTCGAGCTTGCGCCGCACGCCGGGGAATTGTTCGGTCATGCTTGCGAAATCTTCCGCGCTGATGCGCACGACCTCTACGTGATCTAGGGCTGTGCATGTCGCGGTGCGCATGGTGTTTTCCAGCAAACCCGTCTCGCCGAAATACTCGCCGCGCGAAAGGTAAGCCAGAACCATTTCGCCGCCCGGATGCGTTTGCGAAACCTTCACGAACCCAATGCGCACCAGATAAAAACTGTCGGCGGCTTCGCCCTGCCGGCAAATCACCTGGCCTGGAGTGAACCGCAGCAGCTCGACCTTTTCGCGCAGGCCCTCGATAAACTCGTCGGTCAATTCGGCGAAGACCGGCACGGCGCGCAAATGGCTGTCCAGCGCCCGCTGTCGATACGATTGGTCCAGCTTTGCGCGAAACGTTTTGTTGCGCTGCATGATGTCCAGAACGTTGCGCAGCATTTCGAGCGCCGTGCAATCGGTCTCGGCGCGGATTGTCGCCGAGCGCGGGTACAAACTCATGCAGGTCATTTCGCCGAAGAGGTCGCCAGGCCCCAGCATCGCGACGGGATTGTCGTAGTCCAAATCCATCGGAGCATCAATGTGAATCCAGTGCTGGCTGGTTTCCTCGTCGCGTTGATCGTTCTGGCGCTGCGTCAGCCGGCTGGAGAGCTTCCCGAGAAACCTGCGGACCGCACCTTTTGTTTTCACGTGCGCGATGGGGCTGGCGATGGAAACCCGCGCTTGCCCTTCCAACAAGTAAAACGCCGTCGAACCGTACTCGCCTTCGCGGCAGATGATTTCTCCTGTTTTGAAATGGCGCCGGACCACCGCGTTGCGATTCAAGCTCAAAAATGTTCCGGAAACTCCCCCGAAGAAGGGAAGCTCCTGCAGTTCGTGAAGCGGCACTGGCTCAGAGTCCGGCGTTACTGCAATTTCGGTTTGCGTAACGAGCCGGTTCGTCAGCGCGCCGGTTGGGCAGGAAACCATACACTCGCCGCACGAAACGCAGGAGGATTCGCCCATCGGCTCGTTGTTGTCAAAAGCGATTCCTGTCGACGCGCCCTTGCCCATGCGGCCTAGAACAAAATTCTCCCGAATATCGTTGCAGCCGCGGACGCAGCGATCGCACAAAATGCATGCGTCGAAATCCACGGCAATACTCATCGAAGAATTATCCAGACCGCGCCGCGCGGCGCGCGGCGCATAACGCGGCTGCGCAATATTTTCGACCTTGGCGAGCGCTTCCAGTTCGCAATCGCTGGATTGCCGTTCGCGAGCGCAGGGACTGACGTGGTCGGACATCAGCAGTTCAACGAGCGTATGCCGCGCCCGTTTCACGCCGTCGGAAGCAGTGTTTACCACCATTCCCGGCTCAACGGGTCGAATACATGACGCCGCGTACACCCTGGCGCCCACATCCACCACGCAAACCCGGCAAACGCCGACAGGACTCTCGTTTTGCTGGTTGCATAAGGTGGGAATCGGGATGTTGTTCGCCCGTGCCGCGTCAAAAATAGTGGTTCCCGCCGGCACCGAAACTTTTCGGCCGTCAATCGTAAGTTCGATCAGCAGGCTCGCACTCATGCGGGTCTCACAGCGGGCCTATAGGTATTGCTAACAATTTTCTCGCAAGGGCAAACTTCGGCGGGGCATTCATGCCGCAAAATGTGTGATTCCACTTCTTCGCGGAAATGTTTCAGGACGGAGGCGATCGGCGCGGGCACCACCTGGCCGAGGCCGCAAATCGATGTCTGTCGCAATGTTGCTGCGAGTTCGTCAATCAGCTCCAGGTCTGATGACAAGCCACCGCCTTCGGTCCATGCCGTCAGCATTTCCACCAGCTTCTGCGAGCCCACGCGGCAAGGGACGCACTTTCCGCAGGATTCGTTGCGGAAAAATTGCGTGGAGTTCAGCGCCATATCCAGCATGCAGCGATCGTCCGCGCAGACCACGAGTGCGCCCGAACCGAGCATCGAGCCCGCTTCCGCCAGCGATTTGAAATCGAGATGAACGTCCGCCATCGCGGCCGGCAAATACCCGGAAGACGGTCCGGAAGGCGCGAACGCCTTCAGTTTCTTGCCATCCACGATTCCACCACCAAATTTGAAAATAAGATCGGAGACCAGCGTGCCCATCGGCACTTCGTAAACCCCCGGATGCACTACGTCGCCGCTCACGCCAATGAATTTCAGGCCCGCCGCGCCGTTCACACCCTGCGATTTGTACCAATCCACACCGCGAACCAGGATGATCGGCACATTTGCGAAGGTCTCGACGTTATTGATTACCGTTGGTTTGTTCCACAGGCCCTGCTGAACAGGGAACGGCGGCTTATTGCGCGGTTCCGCTCGCTTGCCTTCGATCGCCTCAAGCAGCGCCGTTTCTTCGCCGCAGATATAGCCGCCGGGACTGACAAAAACATCGAGATTAAATGCAAACTCGGTGCCGAGCACTCTCGGTCCCAGCAGACCGCTGCGTTCGCAACGGCGAATCTCATCATGCAGGATTTTTTCCTGTTCTCCGTATTCGTGGCGGATGTAGAGAATGCCGTGTTGCGCGCCGGTCAGCAGCCCGGCAAGGATCATTCCCTCGACAACCAGATGCGGCAGGTGCGTCATGATAAAGCGATCCTTGATCGTGCCTGGCTCGCTTTCATCCGCGTTGCAAACAATATATTTTTCGGGCCCCGGCGCTTGGCGCACCAATTGCCACTTCGATTCCGTGGGAAATCCCGCGCCGCCCAGCCCGCGAAGGCCCGACGCCTTCAGCATTTCAAACGTTCCAGCCCAATCCCGCGACTGCACGAGACGCCTTACAGCTTGATATTGCTCACCTTCTTCATAGGGATCGGATGCGCAGTGCGCACGGCGGTGCGATTGTGCAAGTTCCGGCAATGCGCGTCCCACCAGTACATCGCCCACGATCGCCGTGATCTGGTTTTGCGAAAGGCCCGTGTAGATGTGCTCGTTGATGGAAACAGCTGGGGCCTCGTTGCACCGTCCCAGGCAGGAAACGCCGCTGACTTTCGCATCCGCAAATCCCGCTTGGCGGCACGCTTCGTCCAGCCCTGCGCAAAACTCGCGAGCGCCGCGAAGGTGGCAGGACATATCCTGACAAACGCGCACATCCGCTTTCGGAGGCGGAGTCAAATGAAACTGAGGATAAAAACTGGCGACGCCGTGGAGACGATACAACGGCACATCAATTTTTTTGGCGAGCGCGCGCAGCTCATCGGCGGGCAAATAACCATACTGGCGTTGAATATCCCTCAGCTCGTTGAAAATCAAGGGGAGACTTCCTCACCGGGGAGATTATTCATTCCCAGCTCCGAAAACAACTGTCAGTCTTGAGCGGTGTAGCGTAAGGGGACATTAGCACGACCTAGGCGTGGAAGCTACGGTGCCGTTATTCTTGCGCGAAGCCTGCGGAACAATTCGGGCCGGATTTGATTGACTTCGATACTATCCGATAGTACAAGCAGGCAGATTTACAGTATTTTCATTCGCTGCCGGTCTGCAAGCGCATTGCCGGACTCTGCCAAAGTGAAAAAGAAATGAAGTTCGCCGCCCAACTTCAGCGTTCTGTACCTTCGTGCATCCCTGCGCTGTTTTTCGTGGCGATTACGTTCGGTTCGTGCTCCATCGCCTATTCGCAGAGCTTGGTCCTGCCTCGATACGCGACGAATGCTCAAGCGGGCGTGGCGCCGGGCTACACTGGACCTGGATCTTGCGCTTCGACTACTTGCCACGGCAGCGTCACTCCGCGTTCAGACAATCGCGTGCTACAGAACGAGTACAGCATTTGGGTCGTGAAAGATAAGCACTCCAAGGCCTACGCGTCGCTGCAAGGAAATATCGGCGAACGAATGGCGGCGATTCTCGGCATCGGCAAAGCAGAAAGCGCGCCGAAGTGTCTCGCGTGTCATGCGCTGGATGTTCCGGCCACGGAGCGCGCGCGCACGTTCGACCTGAGCGAAGGTGTGAGTTGCGAGAGTTGCCACGGTCCTGCTGCTGCGTGGCTCGGACCGCACACGGCGCGCGACTGGACCCATGAGAAATCGCTCGCGCTGGGGATGTACGACACGCGCGACCTCACCAAACGCACTGAGAAATGCCTTAGTTGTCACCTCGGCAACGACGAAAAATCGGTGGACCACGAAATGATCGCGGCCGGCCATCCTGACCTGTATTTCGAACTTGATTCCTTTTCCGCTGTGATGCCGCGTCACTGGAAAGAACCCGGCGAGCCGGGCGAGCCGGAAAATAGCGATCCGTGGTACGACGTTCGCGAACTTACCACCGGCCAGGCTGTGCAACTCCAGCAGTCCCTTTTGCGCCTGGCGTCTCGCGCGCACGGCAAGAACTGGCCCGAATTTTCCGAATTGCAATGCTATGCGTGCCATCACAGCCTCACGAAGCCCGAAGATAGCTGGCGCCAGGCGCGCGGATATCCCGGACGTCGTCCCGGCGATCCGCCGTGGAATCCTTCGCGCTACACAATTTTTCATGAAGTGACTTTCCAGGCGGATGGCGATAGCGCCACAAAGCTGGATACCGACCTTGGAAAGCTTTCGCAGCTGATGAGCCAGCTGAACCCGGACCGCGATGCCGTAGCTGCTTCCGCGACTAGTTGCGCGCATGAGGTGAGCGATCTCTCTTCAATGATCAAGTCCATGCCGAACGATCCCGCGTCCACGCTGCAACTGCTGCGCAAGATTTTGGGCGATGCGGATAATATTTCCGCACAGGGCGAACACGCTGCGGCACAGGCGGCCATGGCAATCCAGTCGCTATTCGTGGCGTACCAGCGCAATGTGAAACTGCAAAACTCCGCGGAAATTCGCACAGCCATCAGCGCGCTCTTCCAGGACCTTCAGGATCCTTCCGCATACGATCCCGTGCGGTTCGCCGGAAAGATGCGCGCCGTGAATGCCCTGCTTCGCTAGGCCTGTACTCCGTGCAAACGATTCCTATGAGTCATGAAAAAATGTCGGGACGACGCGCCGGGAGCGGAGGAGGCTTGCGTGCAAAACTATGATCTGATCGTGATCGGCTCTGGCCCGGCAGGCGAAAAAGGCGCCGCGCAGGCGGCGTACTTCGGCAAGCGCGTCGCTCTGATCGAATGTGGAAATACGGTGGGAGGCGCGTGCGTCAACACCGGAACGATCCCCAGCAAAATTCTCCGCGAATCCGCCCTCTATTTTTCAGGGATTCGCCAGCGCGGCTTGTACGGAGTTGACTACTCGCTGAAAGAGGGCCTTACTGTCAAGAATTTCATGCACCGCACCGACGTCCTCGTGGAAACGGAACGCGAAAAGGTGGGCGAAAATCTCGCAGTCCATGACATTGATCTCGTGCGTGGTCTGGCGGCGTTCGCAGATGCCAGCACAGTGTCCGTTGCGATGGAGCCCGGTCAGACCTCACTTTTGCGCGCGGAAGCCATACTGATCGCGACAGGGTCGGTTCCATTCCGCGCACCCGAGATTCCGTTCGATGACGAAGTTATCTTTGATTCTGACTCCGTCTTGCAAATGGATGCGATTCCGCGGACGTTTGCCGTGGTCGGGGGTGGCGTGATCGGTTGCGAGTACGCCTCCATCTTCACCGCGCTGGGTGTCGAAGTGTCGCTGGTGGATGGCCGCGATCGCTTGCTGCCGTTTCTCGACTCCGAAATTTCCGCAAGCCTGCGCGAACGATTGGAACTTCTCGGCGTGCGCTTTTTCCTGGGCGAGCGCACCGCGAAGATCGAACGCACCGAAGCCGGCGTGCGTATCACGCTGCAATCCAGCAAGAAAATCGAATCAGATGTAGCCTTGTTCGCCGCGGGCCGCCGCGGAGCGATCGAAAACTTGCACCTCGAAAAGGCCGGGGTAACCCTCAACAAACGCGGCTACATTGAAGTGAACGCCGACTATCGCACGGCTGCGCCGGGAATCTATGCGGCAGGGGACGTGATCGGGTTCCCCGCGCTCGCCTCCACTTCGATGGAACAGGCGCGCGTGGCTGTTTGCCATGCCTTTGGATTTCAATACAAGCAGCGCCTAGCTTCCATGCTGCCCATGGGAATTTACACGATTCCTGAGATTTCTGCCGTCGGCGAATCCGAAGAGACCTGCAAGGAGAAGGGAATTGAATACGCCGTCGGCCGCGCGCGCTACGCCAATAACGTTCGCGGGCAAATCGTCGGCGATATCAATGGCATGTTGAAGTTGATTTTCGCCAAGTCCAACCGCCGGCTGCTTGGCGTGCAAATCATCGGCGAAAACGCCACGGAGCTGATTCACCTGGGAATGATGGCGCTGGAGTCCGGAATGTCGATCGATGTCTTCATTGAATTCGTCTTCAATTACCCCACGCTTTCTGAAATGTACAAATACGCCGCGTACGATGGATTGGGAAATCTATCGGGCCACAAGCTCAGAGAAGGATAAGAACTGGCGCACCCTGCTGAACGAGCGCACAGCAAGCGTCTACTGCGTCGGATTTCGCGGAAACTTCAAATACGGAAGCCGCACGCCGTTAATCACGATCTGGTCCGCGCGAATCGCGGCCGGAGCCTCGAATCCCACTCCTCCGCCTGACGTGACGTAATCATCCTGATCCACGCCATCTCCGCTGACGCCCAGTCCGCCCACCAGCACGCCATTCACGTACAGCGGTTCGGAACCGGGGAAAAACACAATCCCACTCTGGTTGAATTTCGGCCATGCCGCGCTCGGAGCCTGAAATCCCTGCGTGCACGCGTTCGCCACATCCTGCATGTACAAATTGAAGAACGGCCCCGGCGGCGACGCATTGATTCCGGAAGGGAAGAACGGCTGCGCGCCGAATCCGATCGTACGGTTCGTGACGGCTGTGCCCATCGGCACCTCATTCAGGTCCATGGGCTGGCGCGTCGTCCCGCTGAAGTAAATCACATTGCGGGCCTTGCTGGCCGCCACGTCAATGCTGAAGATGGTCGCGTCCGTCATGCGGTACAAGCCGATCAGCGTGCCGTCCAGATCGCTCACCGCAATCACCATTTTCGCGCGAACGCCGATCGGCAGGCGGATTTGCGCGCGGGTTTGATTGGCGGTGGCGACCGCGTTGTTGATGATAGACGTCACCTGCGCAGCCGTCAGCCCTCCGAGCGGCCCGTCCATCGCAGGTATCAGTTCGCCTTCGGGAGGTGGCCCCGGACTAGCCAGCGGTCCCATCGTAAAATCGGCGGGATTGAACGTGCCCGGCATGACGCCACTGGGAGGTGTGGTCTGATTTACAAACGGCAGCGTGATTCCGTTGATGGAAACGATCGCCGGCGCCGGAAATGCGGGGAATCCAACTCCATCGGTCGCCGTGCTCGGACCACTCATAGCAATCATGCCGGCTGCGGCGAATGCGACATATTCCGCGGTGTTTGGATCCGCGGCCGCCACGCCGATTCCTCCCACCTCTTCCCCGTTCTTGAAGATAGGGACGCCGCCGGGATTCACGGCGGTGGGGTCGGAGTCATTCAAGTCCGCTTTGCCCGTTGTGATTCCGTACCCGGGAGACGTCCCAGCAATCGTTGTAGCCGGAGCCACCGTCGCGCTCAAGCTCGCCGCGAGATTGCACCCGCGATTCGTGTTCTCTATGCCATACAACGCAGCACTCGCGGTGTTCGCAACACCCGGAGGAAAGTGCACGCCACTGATGAAGCGTACGGTGCGCGAAGAAAGCGGCGCTTGATCGTTACTGAAGAATGCGCCGGTGCGAGCCAGCGAAACCGCAAGTTCGTCGGAAGGAACCATCGCGCCGAAGTTGCCGGGTAATGTGGATGGCGCCGAGGGCCCTTTGTACACCGCAAGAATGCGCCCCAGGCGGTCCACGACGGCGAGGGCCATGGAGTCTGCGTCAGCGGCTGTAGCCGCGGCTTGCACCAACATTTGGACATCCGCTTGCGTAAGGCTTTCCGTCGCAGGAGGAGGCTGCGTGGTGGGCGCGCTTCCGCTTCCTCCGCAGGCGGTGAGTCCCAGGCAGTATCCAATCGTCAGCACTAGGCAAAGACGCAGCGGCACGCGAACTGGCTTCCACAGCCAGCCTTGAACGAATCGCTTGGCAGGCAGGTCCATGCGGTTGAGCTATTGGTATCACAGCCGCACATCGTTCTCAATCATTCTGCAATTCAGATGTTCAATCGTGGTTGAATATGCCCAGAAATCAGGACCCTGATCTTGCCCCCGGAGCCGCCCGAAATCATTTGGCGGTTCCGGAAAAACTGTGATAGCAACACGCATCGACTTATCGTATTCCGAAGCTCGCTGTACGCCTGAGGCCTGAGCGAATGCGCGCTCCATCTCGCATAATTTTTGCGAAACCGGCGAGTTTGGGTTGGCTCGTTTGCTGCCTGTGTGTTGTAACCTTCCACGCAGCCGCGGCAAGGCCAAGCTGTGCAGTGAGGTTTTATGCGATCCGTTCGTCGCCGCGCAAGCACCGGTCCAGCGCTTCCCACAAATCCGCCGCGCAGCAACGTCTGCCCGGGCAATCGTCTCCCAAATACGGCGCGGTGCAAGGACTGGTGCGCGGCGCAAATGGACGGCCGGTGCTCGGCGCCACCGTAATTTTGCGAAACGTGGTCACGGGCCAGAGCCTGCAAAAAATCAGCAACGCGCAAGGCGTCTTTCGCTTCATTGATCTTCCCCCCGGAACTTACGATCTGAACGTCGTCGCGACTGGTTTCAAGGATTTCACGAATCCCGGCCTTCAGCTGAAAGCCGGAGACAGCCCGGTCTGCGAAGTAACGTTGATCGCGCTTCCCTCATCGGCTGTAGCGGTGCGGAGGTTTCCGCAACTCCCAGCTGGGACCACAAATCCTCCCGAGGGCACTCCACCCGCGCCCGCTTCCAGCGCTCCGCCCACCGCGCTTGAGAATAAGACTTTCGAGCAGACTGGTCAGCCCCTTCCGCAACAGCCCGTGCCTCCAGTCGCGGAGGTATTTCAACCGGAACCCGATCGCTGGTCCGTTGCGATGCCCGATTGGGACCGCTACGGTATCGGCGGCGAGCACCCGTATGTAAGAGGCAGCAAGTGGGATCCCTTCGATAAAAATAAATGGAAGGGCGACGTTCCTATCATCGGCCAGCAGACCTTCTTGAATTTCACCGGCACGAGTGATTCGTTTTTCGACGGACGTCGTCTGCCCACGCCAACTGACGTCAGCTCTGCGCGTCCCGGCAGCCCCGGATTTTTCGGTAGAGGCGACCAAATTTTCTTCGAACAGACCTTTGCGTTCTCATTCGACCTATTTCATGGCGACACATCCTTTCGCCCCATTGATTGGCGCATTCGCATCACACCGGTGGTCAGTTTGAATTATCTGGACGTGCAGGAACGCGGCGTCGTCAACGTGGATGTGAGCAAAGGCACCACGCGCCTGGATTCGCATCTCGGATTGCAGGAAGCTTTCGGCGAAGTCAAACTGCACGATATCGGGCCGAATTTCGATTTCATCTCCGTTCGCGCGGGCATTCAGGCTTTCAATAGCGATTTTCGCGGCTTTCTTTTCGTAGAAGAACAACCCGGTCTGCGCATCTTCGGAAGTCTGGATTCGAACCGCTGGCAATACAACGTCGCCTATTTCAATTTTCTGGAGAAGAACACCAACAGCGGGCTGAATTCCATGGCGCTGCGCAATCAGCAGGTCATCATCGCCAACGCTTATCGCCAGGATTTCCTGTTTCAGGGATACACAGCCCAAGTGAGTGTGCATTACAACAAGGACGACGCCACGATTCACTACGACGACAACGGTTTTCTGGTGCGTCCCGCACCCATCGGCGCGGTATTCTCGAGCGGAATGATCCGGCCGCACAGCGTCCACGCCGCTTATGTCGGCTGGACCGGCGACGGCCACATCGGACCCGTGAACCTGACCCACGCTTTCTATCAGGCGTTCGGCAACGACAGCTTCAACGCCATAGCCGGCAAGCCCGTCACGATTAACGCACAACTGGCAGCCTTGGAACTTTCGCACGACACGGATTGGTTCCGTATCAAAGGCTCCGTGTTTTACGCTTCGGGATCGGCGAATCCGGCCAGCAGTCGCGCGCGCGGATTCGATTCGATTGACGATTTTCCGGAATTCGCCGGCGGTATATTCAGCCTCTGGAACCGCGAAAGCATTCGGTTGACCGGTTCGGGTGTCGCACTGAATCCGGGTGATAGTCTGCTTCCCGATTTGCGCTCGAACAAGGACGAAGGCCAAGCCAACTTTGTCAATCCCGGTATTCTGCTGACGAATCTAGGAGCCGAATTCGACATCACTCCCAAGTTACGCGGCTTTGCCAACGTCAATTATCTGCGTTTTGAGCACACCGAAGTTCTCGAGCAGATTCTTTTTCAATCGCCGATCCGCCACTCGATTGGAGTCGATTCCAGCGTCGGCGTCCGTTACCGCCCGCCGCTTACGGAAAATATCGCGATCACTGCCGGTGCGGCGACGCTGGTGCCAGGCCAGGGCCTACGAGATATCTATACCGGCAGGACGCTGTTTTCGCTTTTCACGGATGTGCGGTTCCAATTTTAGGGGAGCGAAATTTCTGAGGCGCTTCATCAACAGCTCGACCAATAGCGATAATCCGCGCAACCGCCGCGCACAGCGTCGCTGTTTCATTTTGTTCGCCGCAGCAACTACGCTCGCGGCTGCATTCTTGCTTACGGCGCGTTCTCGCGCGCAATCAGCCGCGCAACAGCCGGGCCTCCTGGGCCAAAGCCCAGCCGAAGTGGATCGCAAGAGCGTTGGTTGTGTTTCCTGCCACACTCAAACCGACGAGCCCTCGATGCATCCCACGCGTACGGTCCGCTTGGGATGCGTGGATTGCCACGGCGGAGACGCCACAGTGATTCTGCCGTCGGGCACGAGCAATACCACGACAGAATACGAGCAATTGAAAAATCGGGCGCACCCACAGCCCAACGATCCCGCGCTGAAGGACGTGTCGGCCAATCCAAAAGAGCTTTACGCCAAATGGCTACACGAGAATGACGCGTACGTTCGCTTCGTCAATCCTGGCGATTTGCGCGTGGCCGCCGAAACCTGCGGCACGGCTGGATGCCACGCCGCGGAAGTCATGCGCGTGAAGACAAGCATGATGACGTACGGAGGCCTGCTCTGGGGAGCGGCGCTCTACAACAACGGTGCCTACCCGCTGAAAAACGAGCATTTCGGCGAAAGCTACTCGGCGGAAGGCCAGCCGCAAGAGGTCCACACGGTGCCAGCTCCCACGCCCGAGGAAACCCGCCTGAAAGGCGTCATCCCCGAGATCGCTCCGCTCCAGCGTTGGGAAGTCTCTCAGCCGGGGAATATTTTGCGCGTATTCGAACGCGGCGCCGGCAAAAAAGGCGAAATTGGCAATCCCGACCGCGAAGAAGAATCGGGGCGCCCTGACGACAAACTGGGCGAGCGGGGTTTCGGCACTCTGCTGCGCACCGATCCCGTTTTTCTCGGTCTTCAGAAAACGCGGCTGCTCGATCCGTTGCTTTCGTTGCCCGGCACCAATGACGAACCGGGCGACTATCGCGCCAGCGGCTGTACCGGCTGCCACGTGGTCTACGCCAACGATCGCTCGCCGGATCATGCCGGTCCTTACGCACAATACGGCCATCTCGGCGAGAGCTTTTCATCGGATCCGACGATTCCGAAAAATGAGCCGGGCCATCCCATTCGCCACACGTTTACGCGCTCCATTCCCTCCAGCCAATGCATGATTTGCCATGTTCATCCCGGTACGAACATGGAGACCACCTACTTCGGCTACACCTGGTGGGACAATGAGGCCGACGGGCAGGCGATGTATCCGGCCGAGCAGCACAATCCAAGCGAAGAAGAACGCTATCAGGTCGCGCTGCGTAATCCAGAAGGCGCCGCGGTGCGCGGGCTCTGGGCTGATCCCAAATTTCTCGAAAAAGTCGGCAGTCCGGAGTTCAATTCACAATTGAAACAATCTCAATTCGCCGATTTTCACAGCCACGGATGGATCTTCCGAGCAGTCTACAAAAGAGACCGCCAGGGCAATCTGCTCGACTCCGAAAACAAAATCGTTCAACCCGGCGATCCAGATAAATTTAAGAAAGCAGTCCATCTTGCGGATATTCACGAAGAAAAGGGCATGCACTGCGTTGACTGCCACTTCGAACAGGATTCCCATGGTGACGGCAAGCTCTACGCCGAGCCGCGCGCCGCGATCGAACTCGATTGCGTGGATTGCCACGGGACGATCGACGCGCGCGCGACGCTGATTTCTTCCGGCCCTGCGTCGCCCCCGGGCGGCACCCATTTCGACATATTGCGCACTCCCTGGAACGCTCGCCGCTTCGAATTCCGCGACGGCAAGCTATTCCAACGCTCCATGATCGAACCAGATAAGGAATGGGAAGTCGTGCAGGTTCTCGATACGATCACACCCGGCAACGCGCATTACAGCGAAAAATCCCGCTGGGCAAAAACCATCCGCACAGACGGCAAGTCCTGGGGCGACGTTCCTGCGGACGCTTCGCGGCTTGCCCACGCCAATAGCCGGATGACCTGCTACGCGTGCCACACCTCGTGGGCGCCGAATTGTTTTGGATGCCACCTCGCCATGATGGCGAATCAGCGCAAGCCGATGCTCCACAACGAAGGTCTGCTCACACGCAATTGGACCGCTTACGATTTTCAGGTCCTCCGCGACGACGGCTTCATGCTCGGCATTGACGGCACGGTGACTGGCCACCGCGTAGCACCAGTCCGTTCGTCCTGCGCGGTCCTGGTCAGCTCGCAAAATCAGAATCGCGATTGGATTTATTACATGCAGCAGACCGTCTCCGCGGAAGGTTTCAGCGGCACGGCTTTCAGCACGTTTGTTCCCCACACCGTTCGAGCGAAGGAAACAAAAGCCTGCGACGATTGCCACATTTCCAATCGCAACGACAACAACGCCTGGATGGCTCAAGTGCTGCTGCAAGGCACGGACTTGCTGAATTTCATGGGACGCTATATTTACGTCGCTGACGGCGCGAAAGGTTTTGACGCCGTGGCCGTTGCCGAACACGACGAGCCGCCGGCGATAATCGGCAGCGATTTGCAACGCTTTGCCTATCCTCGCGATTTTCAGAAGCACGTATCTCGCGGCCGCGAATTGCAGGAGGCATACCACCACATCGGAAATGTTCTCGATGTACAGCTGCGCGGCGAATACCTCTACGCGGCGACGGGCAAGGGCGGCTTCCGCGCGTACGACGTCGCCAACGTAGACAACAAGAACTTTTCAGAGCGGACCATCACCGCTCCCGTATCGCCGCTGGGCCAGCGCTTCTACGTAAAAACGAAATATGCCACCGCCGTCGCCAGCCCTTCGACCCAAGCCCTAGATCCCGCGCGCACGCGCAATCCGGTAAACGAAGAGCAAAGCATTCATCCGCTCTACGCATATCTTTACGTAGCAGACAAGTATGAAGGCCTGGTCGTTATCGGCGATTCCAATCCAAAAAGCAAAACTCCCGGCGTCAGCACGCTGCTCAACGGTGACCCGCGCGATAATTTCCTGGAGCGCGCTCTCGCCTTCAATCCGGAAGGCTTTCTAAATGGCGCTCGCCGTATCACCATCGCCGGAACGTACGCTTACATGCTCTGCGACCGCGGTCTGGTAGTGGTCGATCTAAACGACCCGCTCAAACCGAGACTCTCCGCAGTAATCGGTTCACCGGAATTGCAAGATCCGCGCGGAATCGCCATCCAGTTCCGCTACGCTTTTGTGGTGGATCGCGAAGGACTCAAGGTTCTCGATGTGTCCGACCTGGGTCATCCCCGGGTCGTACCGAGCGCCGCCGTTCCACTCCAAGATGTTCGCAACATTTACGTCGCGCGCACCTATGCCTACGTTGCCGCCGGCAAACAGGGTATAGCCATCATTGACGTCGAGAAGCCCGAGCAGCCGCGCCTCGATCAGATGTTCAGCGCCGATGGAAAGCTCACCGACGTCCAGGACATCAAAATCGGGATGGTGGATGCCAGCGCATTCGCATTCGTGGCCGACGGAAAAAATGGTCTGCGCGTCCTACAAATCCTCTCGCCCGAGGATTCGCCCAATTCTTATGGTTTCAGCCCGCGCCCCACTCCCAAGCTGATCGCTTCGTTTCGTACCGCCGGTCCGGCGCTGGCAATTTCGAAGGGAATTGACCGCGATCGCGCGGTAGACGAGAGCGGCAATCAAATCGCCGTCTTCGGACGCCGCGGCGCTCGGCCGTTCAATCGCGAAGAAGCGTCGCACCTCTACATCCGCGACGGCAAACCGTACACCGTCTCCGACGGTCCGCGCGCGCCCGCGCGCGCATACGCTGGCGGCACAAAGGCCCCTAGCGACACGCCATCGTCAGCGCGTCCGAACTAAACGCAATCGCAACCGCACGACTATGGGTGGGATGTCGGAGGGCGGGTCCCGGGCCGAGGCTGGTACTGCGGTGGATATCCCGGCGGGTAAGGGGCTTCGGGCGCCTGTCCATTGACGGGCGCTTGATAGCCGCCAGGCCGGCCATTCGCTGCCGCCAGTATTTTCTGCTGGTCCTGCATCAATCCCTGATCGCCCGGATAATAATTCTGCATCGCGGCATTCAATTGCAGCGCGGCCGAATAATTTTGCTGCAGGAAGAGCTGTTTCACTTGCGCCTTGTAGATATTGACGATCTGCGCTTCCAAGGCCTTGCCGTTTTGATTTCCCGCGTTGCGCGATTGAATCGCCCAGTGCAGCGCGGAATCGTTGAACGGCGCGAAATAACGCCCCTGATTGAAGGCGTTCTGCGCGTTGAAATACATTTGCTGACCCGCTCCCGTCGCCGCCGGGGCTGGAGTCGGCACGGGCGCCGGCTTTACGATGTGATTGCCGTTGCTTCGTCCCGAATCTGGCGAATCGTTGTTCCGGTCGTCCGCGTTCGACCCATTCTCCGCCGTGGCTGGGTTGCCGTTGTCCGACACGCGGATGATGTCCACGGTACTTCCGCCGCCAGGTTTTGGTTGCCAGGCAAAGTCAAACACCGCACCCTCGTGCACGTCTATCGCGCCGGATCCGCTGGCCTTGATCGCGCGTCTGCCGGGGCAATTGATGACGCCATCAATCGCGTATTCTTGTGCGCCGATTTTCACTCCGCTCGCGGCGAATGGGTTGGACGTCGGATGAAAGGGAGTTCCAGCGATCGTCAAATTCAGGTCCGGAGTGCATTTGTGACGGTCGGCCGCATACTGCAGCACAATCGTGGCGGTCGGTGGAGCCGGTGGCACCACGATTGGCTTCGGTTTGCGCGAGCGCACGATAGCCCAGGCAGACACCGCCAGCACGGTAGCTACCGCCGCGGCAGCGAACGCCTTCCACGGCAGTTGCTGCGGCGTCGGCGTGAGCGTGGACGCGGTCGGCTGCTGAATTCGAGTGCTCGTCGTCCCGGGAACTGGCGTGGGAGTCGGCGCCGGAGCGACTGGTTCGACTCGCGCGGTCGGCGGCTGAATCGCAACCGGCGGCGTGACGACAGCTGCAGGCGGTGCCGTGCGGGCTGTGCCGTCGGAATTTATCGCCGCAGGTCGAGGCGTCTCGCGGTGCCCGGGTGATGGTTTTCTTCCGCCATCTTTATTACATCCGCGTTCCGTTCGTGGATGGCTCGCCGGAATACTCCTGGCTGATGGATCCGGCGCGCTACTACGATCCCGAGAAACTTCTCGCGCACCTGCGCGAAATGAACGTGCGGTGGGTCATTAAGTCAGCGGACTATCCGAAGGTACTGGCTCCCGCGTTTTCTGCATTGGAGCAGGAAGGGAGATTGGTCGCAATCGCTTCTACCGATGTTGAGAATCTTACCGGGACAGGACGGATTTACGGCCAACGACAAAAAATTCGAGTCGTTCTGCTGGAAGTTCACGAATAGAATTATTTCGTGCGAATGGCCCTAAAAAAGCAGAAGGCCCGCTGTGAGCGGGCCTTCGAGGGGAGAAAGCTCCACGGCCACTGCGCGGTAGGCCCCAGAACCCTTTCCTCGACCGCAGTCTAGTACGAGCCGCAGAAATCAGTCAAGCGGGAAAGACACTTTTTGACTCACTCGTAAAGTATTGATAGTGCAGTATTTATTGGGGATTGCCGCGTTTTCCACCGGGTGCTTACTTCGATGGTCGGCGCTCGATGCCGTAGAAGTCCTCTGAATTGATAGGCTTACTGCCGAGCCCCAATTGCAGCACTTGCATCTGGCTGCTGCGATCAAAGACTTTATCCGGCAGCCAGCGCTTGATTACTAGTCGAAATCCCCCGAACGCCAACCCGGAAATGAGTGCAAAACAGCAGATGACGCCGGTTCCGATTATCGCACCGACGATCATCGTAGTGATGGGTGGTTCCTTGAATTGAAACGTCGGCTCGTTCCACGTCACTTCCGTCCCGGATTGAATCTGGTCCAGCAATTTGTTGGCTTCTTCGAGCGTGCGCGCGCCGGAGACGATAGCCAGCAACGTGATCGAGCGTCGCGCAAAAATCGGCGAGCTGTTCGCGTCCGCCGCCGGAGCGTTCACGTGATAATCCTGCAGCAGCTCCGCTAATTTCTTCTGCGCTGTCTGCGGGGTAGGGAAGTCCGCGAGCAATAAATTCAATTCGCGGCCGTCCACGCGATATCGCGCTACCTCGGCTTCGGCACCCGTTCCAAATCCCAACCAGTCATTGGAATTTACCGGGAAAAACTGGTTCAGCGTTACCGGTCCGAGGACATACTTGTCGGATCGTTCGATGAATCCTTTCGTCGGCAAATGTTCAGAAATCGTCGGCAGCGGCCCTTGATCCGCCTTCGGATTTACCGCGGCAACCAGCGCATTCAAATCTCCGCTCGAGCGCTGCAGGTCCGCGCCGCGAATGTCGAGGACCAGGTTCCCATCTAGCACCAGCGCCCGCTGTCGAGACATCGCCGAATGGTCCGTCACTGCGGCACGCGGCATATCCGGCGAGCGCAAATACGAGTACATCCCATAAGCGCCACTGGGATCCTTCATCCGGTAGAGCGTGACCTGCAGCGCATCCTTGCCTCGCGAATACGCAGCTTGTTCCCCGGAGACAAAGCCATACTCCTGACGCGCCGCCGCTTGCTCGCTCGCCGCGAAGCCTGCTGCATGGTCGCCGCTTGCGATAGGCCGCGCCGGAACGCCGGCCTGTGGCGTGCCAATCCATCCGGCGAAGGAGCCCGGAAGAATCCCCTGTGCGGACGCGGGAATCGCGCACACGAAGAGCAGAATCGTAAGCAGAAATAGGGAGCGATACATGGATACCATCTTACATTAGACGCCGGAATTCTATTTAGGGTTCCCTTCGGCGGCCACAATCGCAGATCCGCCGCCGGAGCCGCTGTGGTTGTCGGAGACAAGCTTGGACTTATCGTAGGAGAGGCTATTCAAGCTTTCAAGGTATGAAGCAATGCCGCGATACAGTCCGTCTGCGACTCGCTGGCGCTGATCGGTCTTCTTCAGGAGCCGCTCGTCGCTAGGATTGCTTATGAATGAGATCTCCGAAAGCACCGACGGCATATTCGCGCCAATCAGCACCACGAACGGCGCCTTTTTCACTCCGCGGTTTCGCTCGTTCTGGCTCACCAGTTGCAGGCGATGCGCCAACGAATCTTGAATGTCGCTGGCGAGCTCCTTGGATTCCTCGACTTTTTCATTGCGCGCGATCTTCTTGATGATGTCCTGCAGATCGTGCAATGATTCCTGGGACAGCGCGTTTTCGCGCGCCGCCACTTCCATGGATTCCTCGGAAGTCGCAAAATTCAAATAGTAAGTCTCAATTCCGCGCGCTGCTTCATCGTGGCTGGAGTTCGCATGGATCGAAATGAATAGATCCGCCTTCGCTTCGTTGGCGATGGCCGTGCGCTGCTCGAGCGGAATGAAGGTGTCATCTTTGCGCGTGTAAACCACTTCCGCGCCGGGCAACTTTTCTTCGATTTCGTGTCCTAGCCGGAGCGCTACATCCAGGCACAGATCTTTTTCCATCAGGCCGTGCGGGCCGATCGTTCCGGTGTCATGCCCACCGTGCCCGGGGTCAATCACGATTCGGCTGATCTTCAAACCCAGCGCCCGAGTGAGCGAACGCTGGCCGTCGCGAGTCGGTTTGGATTCGCTCGGCGGGACCAGCACCGCGGTCCTATCGCCTTTCGTTTTCGAAACTGGTTTCTTCGTGGCCATCGCTGCATTGTCGTCCGGCAGCGCTGTGGCAGTGTCACTCGGGAAATCCGGTTTTGCCGCTGGCTTTTCGGCAACTCCCTTTGCGGCATAAACCACCGAAGGAGTCGGGATGGCCGGAGGCGGCGCGACTGCTGCAGCCGTTACCGGTGCCGGGGCCGCGATTCTAGCCGTGGTCATGGCGGGCTTATTCCGGACTTCGATCACGAGGCGATAGGGATTCGCGAGCAGGCGTGCCGTGTAATCGTGCGCGCCATCCACGTCCAGGACCACGCGCACGACCCCGGCCTTATTTTGCGCGATGCGCACTGACTTCAGCAGCCCGTCTTTTACGTCTAAATCTTTCTTCGCGACTGCAGGTGTGAGCTGCGCGCGGTGCAGGTCGAAGTAAATGCGGTCCGGCGAAGCGATGCGCGAGGCGTTGAAGGCAATCGTGCCGTCCAGCGTAACCACGATGCGCACCGCATTCGCAGCGTTCCAAGTCTTGATGTCGAGAACGCGCGGCGTGCCGTTATCGCTTTCGCGCTGCTGCACCTCTTTGCCTATAATTTCCGGCAGCGCATCGCTGGCAGCCACGACGGCGGCCGCCGCAGCCGCAGCCAGAGCCTCCTCTTTAGCTTTTACGCGCTCCGCGGCCATTTGCTGCAGCAAGGCGCGCGCTTCGTCCGAGTGTTCCGCCTTTGGAAAATGCTTCAAGTAGTCTTTTAGCGAGGCGTCGGCCACATCCGGCTGATGTAAACCTTCCTTCTGGATTTCACCGATCGCGTACATCGCCTGGCTGCGGAACCGGCTGCCGGGATATTGTTTCAGCAGAAATTGATAGGTCTCAACGGCGGACTGGAAGAACTTCTCGTCGAAGAGCCGGCCCATTTCGTCGTACAGCTCGGCTTCGGCGACAAGGCTCGGCGTCACTTCTTCAGCCTGCGGAGAGATCAAATAGACTTTGTGGTAGGCGGTGAGCGCCTGGCGGTAATCAACGAGCGAGCGCTCGTTATCGGGCGTGCCTTCGAGGGTGGTCCGCAGCTTGACGGCGTGCTCGAACTGCTCGCGTGCCTGCAGCTTCCGATCCACGGCCGCGGACGTGGAAAGAGCGAAAGCTAGCGCCAATGCTAGAAACAGCCATTTGGCCGAAAATTGAGTTCTGCGAGAAAACACGTGCGTCATTCGTTCGTGAAAATTACCCGGCCATTCGCGTCCACTTCCTTGCGCACTGGATTTCTTGGCGGAGTCCAGAGCGCCTGGTCGTGGCCGGAGCCGGGACGAAAATATGCGTCGGTCACCTTCTGTACGTATCTCTGCGTTTCCGGGTACGCCGGAACGCCTCTGCTCAAGTCCACGGCGTGCTCGCCGGCGTTGTATGCCGCGAGCGTTTTGGTCAGATCGCCGTTATAACGATCGAGCAGCGCCTTCAGATACGATGTCCCGCCTTCCACGTTCTGCGCGGGATCGAAAGGATTGCCCACACCAAAGCGTTGTGCCGTCCCAGGAATTAACTGCATCAGTCCCACCGCTCCCTTGCGGGAAACGGCGCGGGAATTCCATCCGGATTCCGTGCTGATGACGGCTTTAACCAGCGCGGGATCCACTTGATGGCGTGCAGCTGCGTCACGCACGATGCGATCGAGCCGCCCGTCCGTGGCGCCGAGCGTCGAGGCTGTGTCCTCTGACGACATGGCCGAAGAACGATCCCCTACGACCGAGGGGGAACTTATAGTACTCCCTCGACGCGGTTTAGGGGAATCCCCATTCACGAAGACGAGCTTGCCGCTTGCGTCGACCGAAGTGGAGATCTGGGCATGGCTTGGCGGAGCCAGCGTCAGAAGCGCGCCCGCGACTAGCACTGCAACTGGGATGCAGTTTGTCTTCATAGAGCTTGCCGACATCCGACTGCGAACGACAACGAACACCGACAACCTAACCACTGGCCCGGGGAAGGCAGAGCGCAATTTCGCGAACGAACGAGCGACACGCCTGCGCCCGAGAAGCAGGCTTCTCCGGCGTAAGCATCTGGCGCAACAGGAATTATAGCAATCGGTCGAGGAGGGGGTAAACGTGGTCAAGGGCCTTTTGTATGGCCGATGTGTCTTTTCCGCCAGCCTCCGCCAAATCGGGTTTTCCGCCCCCGGAACCGCCTACGATCTTGGCGAGTTCTTGGACGATTTTGCCGGCGTGAAGCTTGGGAATGAGATCATTCGTAACTCCTGTGATTAGAGCCACTTTGCCATCGTCAGCGGAGGCCAAAACGACGACTCCCGAGTCGATTTTCTGACGCAGTGCGTCCACAAGTTGGCGCAGGGCTCCGCGGTCCAAGCCATCTACTTGGGCGGCAATGAGGCGAACACCTCGGACCGGGCAGGCTTGCTGGGCCAAATCCGTCGCCAACGAGCCTGCGGCTTTGCGTTTCATGGCTTCGAGTTGCTTTTCGAGTTGCTTGGTGGCTTCGAACTGGCGCTCGAGAGCGGCGATGATTTCGTCTTCGCCGGCGTTCAACATCCCAGCGACGGTGCGCAGCGTCGCGAGCGATTTTTGATATTCGTCGAGAGCGCGATCGCCGGAGATTGCTTCAATGCGACGCACCCCGGCAGCAACGGATTGCTCGGCGACGATTTTGAAGACGCCGATATCGCCGGTGCGGACGACGTGCGTGCCGCCGCAGAGTTCCTTGCTGTAAAAGCCGCGCGGCTCGGAGGCATCGGGGATGGTGACGACGCGCACGTTGGCTTCGGGATATTTGTCGCCGAAGAAAGCGAGAGCCCCGGAAGCGAGCGCGTCGTCAATGTTCATGATGTCCGTGCGCATTTCGAGGTTCTTGCGGATTTCTTCGTTTACCTGCTGCTCGATTTCGGCGAGCTCGCTAGGATCCACGTGCGCGAAGTGCGAAAAATCGAAGCGCACATGATCGGGCGCGACGAGCGACCCGGCTTGCTTCACATGCGTGCCGAGAATATTGCGCAAGGCGGCATTCAGCAGATGCGTGGCTGTGTGGTTGCGCATGTCGCGAACGCGGCGCTCGGGATCGGCGATGGTCGAGAGGCGATCGCCGACGTGCAGGTCTTCTTTCGCGACGATGCGATGAGCGATCACACCAGTGACGGGATAGTAGGCGCCGCGGACTTCGGCCAGTTCGAGCGATTCGGAATTGTCGTAAAACGCCCCAGTGTCGGCGACTTGTCCGCCGGATTCGGAGTAGATGGAAGTGCGGTCCAGGACGACTTCGGCCTCGGTTCCAGCCTTGATTTCGTTTACCGCGCCATCTTTGGTGACGATGGACTCGATGCGAGCGTCGTGCGTCCTTGTGCCGAAGTAAAAATCCGGCTCGGTCTTGAATGTTTGCGCCAACTTCGAATAAACGGGTTTTGCAGCTTCCTTGTGCGCACCTTTCCAGGAAGCTTTCGCGCGCGTGCGCTGATCTTGCATTGCGCTATCGAAGCCAGCCCAGTCAACTTTTACACCAGCGTCACGCGTTACATCTTCGATGAAATCGCGAGGCAAGCCATACGTATCGTATAGTTTGAAGGCCGACGCACCAGGATATTCCACATTGAACTTCATATCCCTTTGAATCGAAGACTGTTGAAGCAGCTTGGATCTCAGCGCTGACCGCTCTTCTGGGCTATGTCCTACGACGGTGCCGCGCTCTTCTGGCAAAGTTGCCATGAGTTCGTGTAGATCGTCCTCAAGTTTTCGCAGTCCGATGTCGACGGTGCGAGCGAAACGCGTTTCTTCAGCATCAAGGATACGATCGACACGTGCGGCGCTCTCGGCGAGTTCCGGGTAGGCATCCTTCATTTCGCTGCGAACGGCGGCGGACATGTGCGAAAGAAACGGACTTGGTGCGCCGAGAATGTGGGCGTGCCGGAGCGCACGGCGAATGATCTTTCGCAGAACATAGCCGCGGCCTTCGTTCGACGGAATGACGCCATCAGAAATCAGGAACGTCGCAGCGCGGGAATGGTCGGCAACGATCCGCAGTGACGGACGGAATTTCTCGTCATTCTGGTCAACTTTTGCGAGCCTCGCGGCTTCTCTCATCAGCGGCTGAAAAATATCCGAATCGAAGATGCTGATTTTGCCTTCGAGGACGGCGGTCATGCGGTCCAGGCCCATTCCGGTGTCCACGGATGGTTTGGGCAGGGGATTGAGATTGCCGCTGGAATCACGATTGAATTGCATGAAGACGAGGTTCCAGATTTCGACGTAGCGGCCGCAGTCGCAGGGGAATTGGCAGTCGGCGTGGCCCTCATCGGAGGATGCCGGGCCCATGTCGTAGAAGATTTCGCTGGAAGGGCCGCACGGGCCGGTGTCACCCATAGCCCAGAAATTGTCTTTAAGGCCGGGGATGGCGACGATGCGGTCTTTTGGCGCGCCGGTATTGAGCCAGAGGACGGCGGCTTCGTCGTCCTCGTTGAGCATTTTTCCCGGCGAAACTTCCGCGCCGCCGAAAACGGAGAAATAGAGTTTTTCCAGCGGCAATCCGAACCATTGGGGCGATGTGACGAGTTCCATCGCAAAGGCGATGGCGTCTTTTTTGAAGTAATCGCCGAAGGAAAAATTGCCCAGCATCTCGAAAAAGGTGAGGTGGCGGTTGGTGAAGCCGACATTTTCCAAGTCGTTGTGCTTGCCGCCGGCGCGGACAACCTTCTGGCAGGTAGTGGCGCGAATGTAATCGCGCTTTTCGAGGCCGAGGAAAACGTCCTTAAACTGGTTCATCCCGGCGTTGGTGAAAAGCAGGGTGGGATCGTTGTGCGGGACGAGCGAGGAACTGCGCACGACGCGGTGGCCGCGCTGTTCGAAGAACCTCAGGAATGTCTGGCGGACGCGGTTGCCGGTCCACTTCGTGCTGGGTACGGTGCTGTTCAAGGAATTCCTCAGTGAAACTGAAAACAGATCCCTCGCTCGCGTTGCTCGCTCGTGATGCCGATGCTCGCCGCATCGGCATTATTGCAGATGGATTCGCCGGCGGCAACGGCGGCAATACACATGTTCGTGTTGCGATTAGAATTTGGTTCACTGTTTATTTTCATTGAGTTGCGGCGGATTTTGAATGCGGCCTTGTTGCGGTTAGAAAGCGCGCGAGTCGTGATTTGTATCCTGCAAAAATTTCCCCTTCGGCCGCCTTGTGCGATGCGCGCGCCGCGGACGCAGAGCCGGAAAAGGCACGATCTGCGGTGCGCAGAGCGCCTGGCATCGCAAAGAACGCGGAATGCAGCATGCGCAAAAGTTGGCGATTGATTTGGGTCGCGGCTGTTTGTTTTCTGCGAGTTACGATGATATCTAATTGCGCGGATTGGCGATTAAAAATGCAGTGGCTAGTGGTTAGTGACCCTTCGCAAAATGTGCTCAGGATAAACGAGTGGCTAGAACACTACGGACCAAGTGTTTGGGCGAATCGTTTCCGGCTTGGCCGGTCTGTCCCCCGTTTCGTCTGTGCTGCGGTTCGCATGTTACGTCCTCGTGAGCGAGGAAAACGCCCCGGCGCATGTTATCATATTTACTGTGTGATTATTATAGGTATGTGTACAGAGCCGCGGGACCCACATTGCAATGAAGCGAAGAGATTTAACAGTGAGGTCACAGAGAAACGACGAGGGCACCGAGAAACTGTGGATATGGGTGGGTTTGGCGGCGCGCTCTCATACGCAGTGACGAAGGCTGGATGGGCAGGGTAGGATCCGGGCGGAGATATGCGGAAACCGAGGCGCAGAACGAGTACAGCACGCGGTGAACATCGTGCCGGCGGCGCGCGCGCGGTGATTGAGCGTGCTAGTGCGCTATTACTGCGCGGGAATGGGAGCGCGGCGTTGCGTTTGCTGGAGCCAGCGGTGCTGCGGTATCCGGAAGATGCCGAGATTGTGACGCGTTGTGGCGATGCGCTCTATCTCTTGGAGCACGTGACGGAGGCGCGGGAGGCATATAAGCGGTCTTTGTCTGCGGACGACGCGATATTTCAAGCGTGGTACGGCTTGGGATGCGCGGAGTTTTCGCGGGGAGCTTACGCCGCCGCGATTGAGAGTTTTGCGCGGGCGGTAGCGTTGCACGGACGCGATGGAGATGCGCGGATGTATTTGGCGAAGTGCCTTTTCTATATGGGGCACGTGGATGAGGCGATCCGCGAGTGTCGCGCGGTGGCGCAGGGGCGCGACACGGAGTCGCGACGGCAAGCACTGGGGGAGATTGCGAAAATCGTGCCGGAAAGCCCGTCGCTGGGAAACGCGGAAATCCTGAAAGCGCGTGTGGCGTGGGCCAAAGCGGAAGCAAAGATCGAACGGCCGGCGATGAAGTGGCGGAGCCGGGAGCACGCTCGCGCGGATTCCGCCGGCAGAAAAATTCGGGTGGGGTACGTTTCGGCGTTTTTCGGCTCGCGGAATTGGATGAAGCCGGTGTGGGGGGTGATCAACGAGCACGAACGCTCGAGATTCGAGATCGTTCTGTTTGCGGATCGCGAGAAACCCAGCCTCGAGAGCGGCTACCGCCAGCATCCCGCCGATGGCCTCGAAGATATAACCGGGCTCACGAACGAGGCCGCCGCGAAGCGAATCGCTCGCGCGGGGATTGATGTGCTGGTGGACTTGAACTGGTACAGCTTTGCGAGCCGTTTGGGGATGTTCATGAGGAAGCCGGCGCCAGTCGTCTGCGGATGGTTCGGCATGTACGCGACGACTGGCGTACGAGCCTTCGATTACATCGTGGCGGATGAATCTGCGTTGCTGAGGGCAGAAGAGCGGTTTTGCACTGAGCACGTGCTGCGTGTTTCGGGGAGCTATTTGGCGTTTCGCGTTCTCTATCCGGTGCCGGATGTGGTGGCGCCGCCATGCGTCGCGACGGGAGCGATTACATTTGGCTGCTTTGCACCGCAATACAAGATCACGGATGAAATGATCGCCACTTGGTCTCGGATTTTATCAGCGGTGCCGACGAGCCGCTTAATCCTCAAGGACAACTGCCTGGACGAAGAGTCCAATCGCAGCGCGGTTTTTGGACGCTTCGCGCAGTTCGGTGTGCCGCAGGGGCGCGTGACGCTGGAACCTCCGGCGGAGCACTACGAATTCCTTAAGGCCTACGCGCGCGTAGACATTGCGCTGGACACGTTTCCTTATAATGGCGCGACGACGACTACGGAGGCGTTGTGGCAGGGCGTGGCGGTGCTTACATTCAATGGGGACCGTTGGGTGAGCCGCACGAGCCGGTCGTTGCTGCGCGCGGCGGGGTTGGCGGAGTGGGTGTTGGGGTCGCGGAAGGGATACGTGGAGCGGGCTATCGAATTGGCTAAATCGCCAGAGACTCCGGGGAAGCTGGCTGCGCTACGGAAAGTGCTGCGAGAGAAAGTGGCGAGGTCAGCGGCGTGCGATACGAAGGCGTTATGCGCGGAACTGGAGCAGCACTACAAAAAAATCGTCCGGCCCAGCGTTGCGTCCAGGGCCGATTGATTCCCCTGGAAGCCCGTTCGGCCGGAGCGATTGTGGCTGCAAGCGAGGCGCGTTTTAGAGCTCGATCCAGCGGCGCTGGGTGACGCTCAAATTCTCGACTTTCTTGAGCGGGACTTTCTTCAACTTTTTGCCGCTGGATTTCTTGGTCTTCTTGGCTGCCATGTGGTCCTCCGAGCGAAATTTGCTGCCGCGTGATCCTGCATCGTGACGCACACGCATGGAGGTTCTATGCAAATCGCGCGCCAAAGTCAATGGACGGCGGCTGACTGGAGGATGGGCTTTGGAATGTGGTGAATAGCGCGGCGGACGGGACGGGTCGTCGATTCGAGCCAGCTGCGTTGGAGTTTAATTAGTCAGCGCGTGGTGAAAAATTCAACACGCTGCTTCCTCGTGAAAACTTACGGCAAAGATTTAACACAGAGATCACCGAGGAACGGCGGAGGGCACGGAGAAATTGAGGGACGGCAAGAATTACGGCCGAGGCGCTCCGACGTGTCGGCGTAAACGACGTTCGCGGAGAAAACCGGGCGGGTCTGAGACCCGCCCCTACGGATGAGCTTGGGCTATTGTTTGGAGTCGCCGTCCTTCTTTGCAGCTGCTGCTTGGGCTGCTGCGACGGTCCACGGCGGGACGATGCCATTGGTGCGAGCGTAGGCGATGGACTGGCCCAGGTGCTCGTGGAGGTCGGTGATTATTAGATAGATCACATCGCCATCGTTGGCCTGCGGGCCGAGCTTGGGCAGCGGCTTATTGAAATCGGCGTTAGACATTTTTTCGATGGTGGCGTGAGCGCTGTCGAAGGACTTATTCAGCGCGTCGATGATTTGGGATTTGTCGGTGGTGGACTTGTCGAAATTTTTCATGTCCATGTTGGCGGGGGGCGGCGTGCCGAGAAACTGCAGGAAAAAGTAGTTTGATCCGGCGACGTGGAGAAAGACTTCGCTGAAGGAGCGGGCACCTTCGCCGGGGCGCCAGGTGTATTTGTCCTGGGGGATGGCGGTGGCGAGGTCAATGTACTTCTTGTGCATGGCGTCGAGGTCGAGGAGGGATTGCGGCTTCATGTCGTAGCTGGGGGGAGTGTTGTCGGTGGATTGCAGCGCGGCTTGGGATTGCGGGGCGGCGGCTGGCGCGGCGTCGGATTTTTGAGAGGCGGCGCGGGCGACATTGGGTGCTGCGGCGGACATTAACGCGATGGCTACGGCGAAAAACAGCAGCTTCTTCATGGTGACGATCTCCTTTGAGATGTAGTGTGAGGGCCGCTGATTCGGCGTCCGCGCGACTGTCCGAAATCAGTAAAAAGTGATTGGTAGTGTCCGGAGTTGGAGCGTATTGCGCTCGATTTCATGGGCCTTTCCGGCACTTCTGCTGTGGGGCTTAGACGTGGGAGGGGCCGAAAAATCTCTTTTGTTCGCTGAGTTTCTTGCAGGTGTGGACCGCACAGATCTAACACAGAGTGCACAGAGGAACGGCTGAGAACACAGAGGAAACAAAGGCTAAGCGTCGTCTTGTTGGGCTTGGTCGTCGTCGGGAAGGTCGCCTTTGGTGATCCGTTTTAGTTCGTTGCGGATGGTGTCGGCGGAGAAGCCGGCGGTCAGGAGATTGCGGTAGAGGGAGGCGATCTTTTTTTGGTCTAGCGGGGTGCTGGCTTCGCCGGACTTTTTATTTAGCAGGGTCAGGCGGCGTTTCAGGCGGGCGCGGACGAGGGCGGGCTCGTCGGTTTCGGCGAAGACTTTCGCGATGGCTTCGTCAATGTAGCGGTCGGGGACGCCGCGGGCGCGGAGTTCGCGGGCTATGCGGAAGCGTCCTTGGCGGCGGATTTTTACGTGCTGGCTCGCGTAGTTCAGGGCGTATTTGGCGTCGTCGAGGTAATTGAGTTCGCGGAGGCGGGCGATCACTGCAGGGATCAATTCTTTATCTTCCGCGCGGCGTTCGAGATGTTTTTTCATCTCGGAAATCGAGTGCGCGCGGCGCATTAGGGCGCGTTGAGCGGACATGTAGAGTTGGGTTTCGGTGGAGAGTTTGCGGCGGGTAGGTTGCTGGTGCATGGGATGAGGATAGTTGAGGAGGTGGTGGATGGGAAGGAGGTTTGGGAGGAAGTTAACTTCACCACGGTTGAACACTGATTAACACAGATGAGAAATCAGTAGTGTCCCAACGTTTCGGCCTTTGCCTTCCGTAAATTATTGATGAGAAACGCATAACCGGCAGATTCTCTTGGTCTCGATTTGAACTGCGAATGCTGATTCTGCCACCCTGCGAAGCATAACTTCGTGGGGGCATCGATGAACCGAGGCAAGCTGGTGTTTGCGCAGCTGATGCAACATCTTCCGTTGACCACCTTTCGCCATTGCGTCACCCGCTATCGGGGCACGTTCAAAGTGAAGTCCTTCTCGTGTCTGGATCAATTCCTGTGCATGGCCTTCGCTCAGTTGACCTTTCGGGAGAGTCTTCGGGACATTGAAGTATGCCTGCGCGCGCAAAGTTCCAAGCTCTATCATCTCGGGATCCGTTCGGCGGTGGCTCGTAATACGCTGGCCAATGCCAACGCGGTGCGCGACTGGCGCATCTATGCCGATTTTGCCCAGAGCCTGATCGGCATCGCCCGGCCGTTGTATGCGCAGGAGTCCTTCGGCGTCGATCTGCAAGAAACCGTCTACGCGCTCGACACCACAACTATCGATCTGTGTCTGTCGGTATTTCCGTGGGCGGTATTCCGCACGGCCAAGGCAGCCATCAAGCTGCATACGCTGCTCGATCTGCGCGGCAACATCCCCACTTTCATTCACATTAGTGATGGTAAGGTGCACGAGGTCAACATCCTCGACCAACTGCTGCCCGAGCCGGGCGCTTTCTACATCATGGATCGTGGCTTCCTCGACTTCGAGCGCCTCTATCGCTTCCACGAGGCCGGCAGCTTCTTCGTGACCCGGGGCAAGTCGAACCTCAAAGTCCAACGGCGCTACTCGCATCCGGTCGATCGCGAGACCGGGCTGATCTGCGACCAGAGTGTCGTCCTTACTGGCTTCTACTCGCATCAAGGTTTCGAGGCACCGTTGCGGCGCATCCGCTTCAAGGATCCTGAAACCGCCAAGACCCTCATTTTTCTGACCAACAATTTTGTCTTGCCAGCATTTACGATCACCGAACTATACCGCTGCCGCTGGCAAGTGGAGCTCTTCTTCAAATGGATCAAGCAGCATCTGCGAATCAAAGCATTCTTCGGAACTTCGGAAAACGCGGTCAGGTCACAAATCTGGATAGCCGTTTCCGCCTACGTTCTGGTCGCCATCGTCAAGAAGCGACTGCATCTCTCGGCCAGCCTGTATGAAATCCTACAGATCCTCAGCCTGACCATGTTCGAGAAAATCCCATTGGATCAACTACTTGCCCAAACGATGATTGACGAAATTCAACGCGTTTCCGATAACCAATTGATTTTGTTCACGTAACGTTGGGACACTACTGATGAGAAATAGAAAAAAACGCAGGCGTCGGTTAGCGCTTGGGCGAGCGTGCGATCGAAGAGAGATCCCTTTGCTGCGCTCGGGATGACAACCTGAGGCCTAGCGTTTCCGAGCGCTCGGGATGACAGCAGTAAGATGTAGCCGGCACGTTCGTGTTGCGAGACTCTAGCGGCCGCCGATGCGGTCGAATTCGCTCATGGCTCGTTCCATGTCTTCTCTGGCGGAGTCGGCGGAGCTGCGGATCCCTTGGACGCGCAGGCGGAAATCGTCCGGGTTGCTGGCGCGCAGGATGGCTTCCTCGAAGGTGATTAGGTTGCGGGAATAGAGCTCGAAGAGCGATTGATCGAACGTTTGCATGCCGTATTGGCTGGTACCGGCGGCGATGGCGTCGCGAATCATACGGGTCTTGTCCGGGTTGATGATGCAATCGCGGATGTAGCCGGTGGAGATCATGACTTCGACGGCCGGGACGCGGCCGGAGCCGTCGGCTTTGCGCACGAGGCGCTGGCTGACGACGGCTTTCAGAGTGCCGGCGAGCTGCAGGCGGATTTGTTTCTGCTCGGGCGGCGGGAAGACGGCGATGATGCGCTGAATGGTTTCGGTGGCGTCGAGAGTGTGCAGGGTAGAGAGCACCAGGTGGCCCGTCTCGGCGGCAAGGATGGCGGTGGAAATGGTTTCCAGGTCGCGCATTTCGCCGACGAGGACGACGTCCGGGTCCTGGCGAAGAGCAGCGCGCAACGCGGTGGAGAAGGACGCGGTGTCCACTTCCACTTCGCGCTGGTTGATGAAACCTTTTTTATCGCGGTGCAGATATTCGATAGGGTCTTCGATGGTGATGATGTGTTCGGAGCGCAGAGAATTGATGCGGTCAATCATGGCCGCGAGCGTGGTGGACTTGCCGGAACCGGTGGTGCCGGTGGTGAGAATCAAGCCGCGCTGCTCCTCGCAGACCGTGGAGAGAATGCGCGGGAGTTCGAGTTCTTCGATGGTGCGAATTTTTGTGGGAATGACGCGCAGGACCATGCCGACGTTGCCGCGCTGCTGGAAGACGTTGACGCGGAAACGGCCGAGGCCGGCGACGCCGTAGGCCATATCGAGTTCGGCGGTTTCCTTGAACTTTTGCTTCTGGCGGTTGGTCATCATGCTGAAGGCCATGGAGAGCATTTCTTCAGGCGTGATGCGCGGCACATCGTTGAGCGGATTCAGGATACCGTCCACGCGGAGGTAGGGGTGATTGCCGACTTTCAGGTGCAAGTCGGAGGCGCGGCTTTCGACGGCGCGGCGCAGAAGATCGTCAACATTGATTGCCATGAAGAGTCCTTGAGCTCTAGTAGGTTCTAGTCAAACTAGCATGGTTTACGGAGTGTGCAACGAGAGCGGGCGGGGTTGGTGCGAATTGGACAACCTGAACTTTGGGACAGGTGGCGGGCGCGCGGCGCCCGTGGAAAAGGGAAAATGGAAAATTGGCGGGGGCTGGTGGCGGCCGCGGGGCTTCTTCAATCGAAGAGAGATCCCTCGCTGCGCTCGGGATGACAAATTTCCGTACGTTGTGACTTAGATCGGGGGTTGGTCGCGGAGGAAGATGCGATCGTAGATTACGCCTGCTAGGACGCCGCCTAGTAGCGGGCCGACCCAGTAGACGCCGTGGTTCATCCAGTGATTGCGGGTGATTAGGGCGGGGCCGAAGGCGCGGGCGGGGTTTAGGGCTGCGCCGGTGAAGGGGAAGCCTACCAGGACGTCGGCGGTGACGGCTAGGCCGATGGCCAGGCCGGCGATTTTGTTGAATGCGCCTTTGAGGTCAACCGCGGTGGCAAAGAAAACGAAGACCAGGATGAACGTGAGTACGCCTTCCAGGAGCATGGCGTGGAGGCGGGTGAAATCGGAAGAGAGTGCCGGATTGATGGCGCCGAGAGCTTCGGGGCGCCAGTTGGAATCGGGGATGATGACAGCGAGAAGGTAGGCGGCGGCGATGGCGCCGAGAAGTTGCGCGACGGCGTACAGCAGGGATTGTATGGTGCCGAGGCGGCGAGTGACCCAGAAGCCGATGGTGACGGCGGGATTGAGGTGGCCGCCGGAAATGTGTCCGATGGCGGTGACCATGACGCCGACTGCGAGGCCGTAGGCGAGGGCAAGGCCAAGGAGAGTGACGCTGCCTTGTCCGGTGGCGCGGAGATATTGGTCTGCGCAGATTACGCCGGCGGCGAAGAAGATTACTGCGAAAGTGCCGAAGAATTCGGCTAACAATTTTTGGGTGAGGCTGTACACGCGTGCTCCCAGGAAAAGCGCGGCGCAAACATGTTGCGGTTGAGCCGGGCGCGATTCTAACGGACAGAGTTGAAAGTTAACAGTTGAAAGTTAGCAGTTCAGGTGGTCGATTTAACGGCAACAGATACGTCAACAGCGCCCACCTGAGGGTGGCTGCTACAAATGCAACTGCGACGGCAAATCCAATTTTTGCCTATCGTGTGACTACGGTGGCGTTGGCTGTGGTGCTTACTGGGGAGAGCCAGTTGTGGCGGTCGGGCTTTTTGCCTTCGGCTAGGGCGAAGAATTCGTCTTGGATGCGTTTGGTTATGGGGCCGCGGGAGCCTATGCCGATTTTCACGCGATCAACTGAGCGGATTGGCGTGATTTCAACCGCGGTGCCGCAGAAGAAAATTTCGTTGGCGATGTAGAGCATTTCGCGGGGAATGATCTGCTCGACTACCGGGATGTTGAGGTCGCGGCAAATGGTGATCACCGAATGGCGGGTGATGCCGGGGAGTGCGGAATTCGAGAGTGGCGGAGTGACGACGGTGCCGTCCATCACCAGAAAAATATTTTCGCCGGAGCCTTCGCTGACGTAGCCGTTGGTATCGAGCGCGATGCCTTCGACGTAGCCATTGGCGCGGGCTTCCATGCGAATGAGCTGGGAATTCATATAGTTTGCGGCGGCTTTGGCCATTTGCGGCAGGGTGTTGGGCGCGGGGCGATTCCAGGAGCTGACGCAAACGTCCACGCCGGCGCGCAAGCCTTCTTCACCGAGATATTTTCCCCAGGGATAGCAGGCGAGATAGACCTCGATGGGGCAGCCGTGCGGATCCACGCCCGCTTCGCCGTAACCGCGCAGAACAACGGGGCGAATGTAGCAGGCGCCGATTTTATTTACGCGGAGCAATTCGAGATTGGCTTCGCTGAGTTCCTCGAGATTGTAGGGAACTTCCATGCGGTAGATGTAGGCGGAATTCAGCAGGCGCTGCATGTGGTCTTTCAGGCGAAAGATGGCGGGACCTTGCGCGGTGTCGTAGCAGCGAATGCCCTCGAAGACGGCGGAGCCGTAACTTACGACGTGGGAAAGGACGTGAAGCTTGGCGTCGTCCCAGTGGATAAATTTGCCGTTGTGCCAGATCTTTTCGGTCTTTGGGATGGGCATCCGTTGCTCCGGTTTCGTCGTGGATATGCGTGCAAAACCAGACTAGAGCAGGCTTACGGTGGTGTCAATTGGGCGTGCGGCTGGTGTGCGGGTTGGGGATGTCCAATTTGGACGGCTGAGAGACGCGAGCGGAGGGCAAAATATACCGCAGAGACGCCCCGACTACGTCGGGGTAAACGGCGGACGCAGAGAAAACCTACTGCAAGGATTTAACACAGAGTGCACAGAGAAAGGCATTGAGGACATGGAGAAAGTGCGACAAGAAATATCTACCGCAGAGACGCAGAGGGCGCAGAGAAAATCTGGCGCGCAGAATAATTATTCTTCGCGGAGCGCGACTAGCGGATCTACTTGCGTGGCGCGGCGGGCTGGGATGTAGCAGGCGAGTAGGGCTACTGCTGCTAGCAGAGCTGCGATTGACGCGAAGACTAGCGGGTCCGTCGAGGTCACGTCGAAGAGTAGCGTGCGCAGGAAGCGCGTGACGATGACTGCGCCGAGTAGTCCCGCTGCCAGGCCGAATGCTACTAGTTGCATGCCTTCGCTTAGGACCCTGCGGAGGATGTCAGAGCGTTGTGCGCCTAGCGCTACGCGGATGCCGATTTCGTGGACGCGGCGGCTGAAGGTGTAAGACATGACTCCGTAGATGCCGATCGCGGCGAGCAGGAGCGCGACGCAGGCGAAGACCGTGAGAATTTCCAGAGCGAAACGGCGCTCGGCCATGGAGCGCGCGATCACTTCGTCCATGGTGCGCACGCTGTACAACGGAAGATTCGAATCAATGGACTGAACGTCCGCGCGGATTGCGTCGCCCAGGGTTCCGGAATTTCCGTGAGTGCGCAGGAATACGACCGAGGCGTAGGGCGGAGACTGATAGACGGAAATATAAACGTGCGGAGCGGTGGGTGCGTCGAAGCCATCGGACTTTATGTCGCCGACGACGCCGACAATCGTCATCCAGGGATTCTGCGGATTGAACTGGGTGAACTGAATGTGCTGGCCGAGAGGACTTTGGCCGGGCCAGTAGCGGTTGGCGAGGGTCTGATCGATAACGGCGACGCGCTGAGAATCGGTGTCGTCGGATTCGGTAAAGACGCGGCCCGCGATGAGCGGAGTGCGGAGGATATCGAAGTAGGTGGGACTTACGCCGGCAAATTCGGCGACGGGTTGACGCTCCGATTCTGCCGGGCGCCCCTCGATTGTGAAGGGGAAGCTATTGCGTGTGGCGTCGAGCGGCAGACTATTCCCTCCACCGATGGCAACGTCTTCGACTCCGGCGATGGTGTGGACGCGTCGAACGACTTCACGAAGAAAGGCGGCGCGTTTTTCCGGCGGACGATAGCGGTCGGTGCTGGGATCGTTGGGGACAGGCATCCAGATTTGCGCCGTGAGCACTCCGTGCGGATTGAAGCCGGGCTGCACTTGCAGAACGCGCCAGAAGCTGCGGAGCAGCAAGCCCGCGCCGACCAACAAAATCAGAGAAACCGCGATTTCGGAGACGACGAGGATGCGGGATATGCGCGTGTGACTGCGGCTGGAGCCGGAACCGCGGCTGCCTTCGCGGAGACTCGAGACTTGACTGGCGCTGGAAGCTTGCAGCGCAGGAGCGAGGCCGAACAATACTCCTGTTGCGATGGAAAGGAAGAAGGCGAAAAGAAGAACGCCGGCGCTGACATTGACTTCGCTGAGGCGCGGAATATTCGCCGGAGCCAGTTGCAGGAGCGAGGACTTCATCCCCACCACGGTGAGGAGCGCGACTATTCCCGCGACGATCGCGAGGAACAGGCTTTCCGTGAGCATCTGAAGCATCAGCCGACGGCGTCCGGCACCGAGAGCTAAGCGAATGGCGATTTCGCGCTGGCGGCTGGCGGAACGCGAGAGAAGCAAGTTCGCGAGATTGACGCAGCCGATCAAGAGTACGCAGCCTACCGCGCCGAAAAGGATGAAAAGCTCGGTGCGGACTTTGCCGACCAAATCTTCTTGCACGGAAACGAGGCGGGGAGTCCAGCGCGCGGCCGGCGGGTATTCAGTGGGATAAAGCGCGGCGAGCTGCGCGGAATAAGTTTCGAGCTTCGCTTGGGCTTCCCCGACCTTAAGTCCTGGCTTCAGGCGCGCGATCGCGCCGGGGATCATTCGGAGGCCGCGCTGCGCGGGATGAGGAAACGGATTCGCGTCGTAGCCTGCGGCGATCCAGGCGTCCACATCGGTTTGGAGCGTTCGTCCGGGATGGCGGAAATTCGGAGGCATGACGCCGAGCACTGTGTATGGGTCGTTATCGAGGCGAACTTTTTTACCGAGGATGTGCGGGTCGGCGCCAAATTGGCGCCGCCAGAATCCGTCGCTGAGTATCACTCCATCAATGAAACCGGGGACGGAGTCCTGATCGGTGTAAATGCGACCGATGCGCGGTTGGACTCCCAGCAGCGTGAAGTAATTCGGGCTGGTGGCGAGAGCTTCGATGCGCTCAGGGCGATCTCCGCCGGTCAGATCGGCGCTGATGGGCCAGACCACGGAAATTTGGTCGAAGACGCCGGAACGTTGCTGGAAATCCCAAAGCTCGGGAACGGACATGCCGACGTTCGGAACGTCGGAGCCGCGGAGATCGTCGAAGACGCGGACGAGTTGTTCCTGATGCGGGAAGGGCAGCGGGCGGAGCAGAACGGCGTAGACGATGCTGAAGGTGGCGACGTTGGCGCCGATACCGAGGGCTAGCGTGAGGATTGCGACAAGCGTGAAGCCGGGACTTTTAACGAGCATTCGCCACGCGAAACGAAGGTCCCTGAGGAATGAGTCCATGCGGCCCTCCCGCGCGAGTGCTTTGCTGCTGATACAGACGGGGGAAGAGAAGGGAGTGTTAGCAGCGTGAATGAAAAAAGGCGCGTTCGTTTGTGGGATGAGTGTGCGGAATTGAGGCTGCCAAATTGGATTTGGGAAAAAGCGGAATTCACCGCAGAGACGCTGAAAGCGCAGAGAACTGCAACTGCGAATCAGCTAGCGGCCGACGGCTCTTTCGCCTCTTAGGACCATGCAGGTGGAGCTGGAGCGGGCTACCATGGCGCCGGCGGAGTTGGTGATTTCGCACTCGGTCATGCCGACGGTTTTGCCGCGGCTGACTACTTTGCCGACGGCGCGGAGCTTCTCGTTCCAGACGGGGCGGAGGAAATTAATTTTCAGCTCGAGAGTGGTGAAGGACTCGCCGTCGTCGAGAGTGGAGGCGAAGGCGATGCCCATGGCGGCGTCGGCCACGTCGCAGAGGACGCCGCCGTGGAGGGTGCCCATGGGGTTGGCGTGTTTGTTGCTGGCGTCGAATTCGACTGTGGCTTCGCCTTTTTGGATTTGGGTGAGGCGGAAGCCGATCAGGTGCGCGATGGGAGGCGGTTGAACTTCGCCGCGAATCATTTTTTCAAGTCGTTCGAGATGCATGCTCATTAAGTATCTCCGCCGTGAACGGTGGCGGCCTGAAGGCCGCCGCTACAACGTCAAGACCAAAGAGCCGGCGGGACGCCGGCGTTACGAGAGCAGCTAAAAGTGATCGTCCGCTTCGCTGGCGGCGTGGCCACGAACGGAAATGCCGGAGATGCGGCCCCAGGCGCTGGTTTTCCAGTTGTCGGTAATTTCTTTTGCCAAAATCCAGGGCGGTAGCTCGACGTAGAGATAGTGCGCGAGAGCGTGGAGATACGGCTCGTACATGTCGCGCAGTTCTTTGAGCTTGCGATTGGAGGCTTCGTCGTCGCGCAGCTCGTAGCCGGCGTGAGCGAGGCTTGCGCGCAGGCGCGCGAAATCGGCGGGGGGCAACCGGTCATAGCTTGCGGCACGCGGGCGGGCGGAGAAAACCTGGGCTAAATCGGCGATGGTGTGGCGGCACATCGCGAAGGTGAGGCGCGCCTGGCGTGAACAAGGATTGTCGGAGGATGCGATCAGCAGCGCGGTCGTATCGAGAATGGCGGCGAGAGCTGCGGGCCACGATTCATTGGTATGCTGCGAACGGAAATAGCTGACGACGGGATAGGAAATGTGGCTTTCGAGCAATTCGGCGGACCAGTGTTCCCAGTCGCGGAAAAGCCGCTGGAGAGCTTCGACGCCATTCGGACCACTATGGCGGCTCAGAAGCTCCGCTGCGGTGGGCGGCGAGCCGGCGCGGGCGTCGAGGAGGACGATGCTGACTTCGCGTTTGGAGAATGCCTGATAGATGACGGGCAAGTAGCTGATGATGAGCGCGAGGAATCCGAAGCCGAGGCCGCTTTCGAAAATGGCTAGGATGCGCTCGACGGAAGTGTGCGGAGTGACGTCGCCGAGGCCGAGAGTGAAGAAGGTGGTGCCGCTGAGATAGAAGCAGGTTTCGAGCGAAGGCCTGGTGGGATCGTGAGGCGTGTTGCCGTAGTACAAAAAGCCGAATCCCAGAATCAGCAGCGTGGCCCAGAGCGCGAAGAGGACTAGGAGCGAGAGCGGGCCGAAGAAACTCAGGAAGGTTTCGCGTTTTTTGGCGGAGTGGATCAGGCGGCCGACCGCCCGCGTGGGAATCCACATGGATACATAAAACGCGCGAGTGAGGCGAAACCAGCGCGTGACGCGCCGCGGTAGGATGATGGTTTCAAAGGCCTCGAGAAGAATCAGGACGATGAGGCAGAGGCCGAAGACGGCCGGAAGAATCATGCAGCCTGCTCCAATTGAGTGGCGAGCGTGATTTCGGCTTTGAACAGGCGCGAAACCGGGCAGTTGGCCTTGGCGCTTGCGGCGGCTGACTCGAAGGCTTCGCGGGAAATGCCGGGGACGCGAGCGGCGACATCGAGATGGATTTTGGAGATGGTCCAGCCAGCGTCGAGCTTTTCGAGCGTGACGTTCGCGGTGGCGCGAATGCTTTGCGGAGTGAAACTCATGGTGCTGAGCTGCGCCGAAAGCGCCATGGCGAAGCAGCCGGCGTGGGCCGCGCCGATCAGTTCTTCGGGATTGGTGCCTTTGCCGTTTTCGAAGCGGGTGAGGAAGCTGTAAGGCGCGTCGTTGAGGACGCCGCTGGGTGTGGAAATTTTGCCGCTACCTTCTTTCAGAGTGCCGGTCCAGACTGCGGAAGCGCTGCGCTGCATGATGGTCTCCTTTAGATCGTCAGAATGTAGGGCTTGGAAAGCGAAGCCGTATCATATTGTGTTCGGGCGAAAAATAGAATCCTTTCGGACCCGTCGCGCGCGCTCGTGCGGCGGCGGAGTGAATTGGATGTGAGAGAAGGCTGCGCGGATGCGGAATGCTAAAAGGGGCGGCGAAAGGGCCTCAGCGATTGTCCGGAGCGTTGGTCGCCGGGCGCTCGCTCGACGAGAGCATTTGGAAATTGTAATTCACGCGGTTAAGGCGATTGCCGAAAGTGTTTTCGTATACGCCAAACGCGATAAAGGGGATCATGGCGGCGAGAACCCATAGTTTGGCGCGGCCAGCGACCTTGGCTTCGGGCTCCCAGCGAAACAGTTGGCGGGAGATCTCAAAAGCTACGAGGAGGCCAATCGCGAGGGCGATTACGTCAGTGAGAATTTCGGTGAAGGAGGCCAGATTGGTAGCTGCGAATTCCAGGCCGGTGGCGAGATAGGTGGCCGGCATGAAGAGAGAAGCGCCCTGAATCCAGTGAGGGAATTTTGCTAGTGGGACCGTGGCGCCGGAGAGGAAGAGAAAGGCGGTCCAGATGATCTGGTTGATGACCTGAGTTTCCTGCATGGTGTTGGTGACGCTGGCGACGATCAGGCCGAAGGCGGAAAAGGCGGCGGAGCCGAAAGTGACGAGCAGGAAGATCGCCCAGAGGTTGCCCCACGACTCCATGTGCAGGAACCACTTGGTGACCAGAATTTCGATGACCACGGAAGGGACGACGAGCAGGTAGTTCGCCAGAATGCTCGAGGCCAGCATTGGACCTGCGCCGACAGGTGCGAGGCGGAAGCGGCGGAGGATGCCGGCTTCGCGGAACATGACGAGTTGGACGCTGAGGCCCCAGAAGCTGCCCATGACCGTCATGGTGAGGATGGCGCCGAGAATGTAGGAAATCCACTGCGATTCGTGCTTGGCGAAAATCATTACGAAGAAGAACAGGAAGCCGAGCGGCATCAAGAGGCTAAAAAAAATGAAGGTGCGGTTGCGCATGGCGAGGCGCACGCGAACCATGGTGAGGGTCCAGGTGTTGCTGATCGGGTTCGATGACATTAGGGTCCTTTCATTGAAGTCGGCGATTCAATCGCGCAGACGGCGGCCGGTTAGCTCGATGAAGACGTCTTCGAGCGACGGCGAGAACATTTCCAGGCTTTGTAGCTCGTTGTTGTCCGCTTCCAGCTGCTTCACGAGAGCGACAATGGTGCGCGGCGGGCGCGTGGAGTGGATCACGTAGGTGCCGTCGAATTCGCGCGCGTCGGAGACTCCTTCAAGTGTGGTGAGCACGCCGTTGGTGAGGGGCTTGGCTAGGCGGACTTCGATGCGCGTGGTGCCGGCGGAAGAATGCTTCAGTTCGCGGGGTGAGCCGGTCTTGATGATGCGGCCGTGGTCCACGATGGCGACGCGGTCGCAGAGGCGCTCGGCTTCTTCGATGTAATGCGTGGTGATGAGGACGGTTTTCTTGTCGCGCTTGAGTTCTTCGATGATGTCGTAGATTTCGCGGCGGACCTGGGGATCGAGGCCGGCAGTAGGCTCGTCGAGAAAGACGACCTGGGGGTTATTCACGAGCGCCATGGCTAGGGCGAGGCGCTGTTTTTGGCCGCCGGAGAGCTGGCTGTAGAAGGCGGTGCGCTTTTCCTCTAGCTGGAAGCGCTTCAGCAGGAAATCGGTGTCGGCGCGATTATCGTAAAAATTGGCGAAGAGCTCGATGGCTTCCTTGACGCGCAGCTTATCGGGCAGAGAAGTGGATTGCAGGACGGCGCCGATTCGCTGTTTGAAGGCGGTGCCGCTTCTTTCAGGGTCAAGGCCGCAGACGCGGGCGGTGCCGCGGTCGGGGGTGCGCATCCCTTCGAGGATCTCGACCGTGGTGGTCTTGCCGGCGCCGTTGGGGCCGAGCAGGCCGAAGACTTCTCCTTCTTCGACGGCGAAGCTGAGGCCGCGGACGGCTGCGACCGCGCCGTAACTTTTATAAAGACCTTCTACCTGGATGATTGTTTCGGCCAAGAGACGTTTCCCATGAGATGCGGAGCTATCTTTTGTATCACATTCGGGTGGGGGGTGCGTAATTTCAGCTAGGAACGGCGGTAGCGCTTCCGTTTCGATTTGGACGCCTTACCGCGCGATTTTTTGGGCGCCCAGCCGTAGAGCTTCATGTTTATTTTGGCGCCGTCACTGCTGACGCCTTCAGAGGCTAGGAGCTTGCGTTGCAGGCTGGCGTGCGGTTCAGGCATGCGCGTGCGGCCGCCGGCGCCGATGACGCGATGCCAGGGAATGCCGCGTCCGCCGGGGCAGGCCGCCATCGCGTAGCCGACGGCGCGTGCGCCGCCGGGCAAGCGCAGAGCTTTCGCAACGGCCCCATAGGTAGTAACACGGCCGCGAGGAATTCGTTTCACGAAGCGGTAGACTGGATCCCAGGACATGGCCACATCTTACCTGATTTTACATATTCGTTTTTTGAATGGAAGTTGCGGCGAGTGTGCCGCAGAATGACGCCAGAACGCCGAGAAACGGGGGATGTGCGGCGTTCGGGCGCGTGCGGCAGCAGTAATGACCGATACGATACAAACTTTCGCTAATTTGACGCATCGTACCATTGACGGTGTAGTGGAGCACCAATACACTACGCGGCAAGTTACAGGTTCCCGTCCGAAAAGGAGCTGTTGTGGCTTTCGTTCGGCGCAAAGGCAACACCTACTTCCTGGTGCACAATGTGCGCCGGCAAGGAAAAGTGCAGCAGTTGCACCTGGCGCGGCTGGGGGAACGGCCACGGATCACAGACGATGTGGTGCGCAGGGTATCGCGCAACCACCCCTTCCTGGATCTGGATTGGTCGCAGCTGCGGGAACAGGTAAACGGGCGAGTGGAGCTTTTCGATATCCGCTCGCCGTACGTGCAGAACCTGATGCATTCGTTACGCAACCTTAACCTGGACCTGGCCGATCTTTCGCCGCCGCTTTTGCTTTTGGCAGATCGCGCCAATTCGAGCCGGGAACTGGTCACGCAATTACGATTGCTACGGTCAACGCTCGACGTGAAGCTGGACCAATTCGAGCGAACAGGGCCGAGCAATGCGGAAAGCGGCAGAAAGTTCCGGTAGGGAGCATGACCGTGGGCGCGCAAGGACTACAACTCGATCCAACCCAGCGCAGCGTGGAGTCACGCGATTTTGAGGCGGGGCTGCGGCGGAAGATTGTGGGGCAGGACGAAGCGGTGCAGGCGGTGGTGGATCTATACCAGGTGTTTCGAGCCGGCTTGAATTCACCGGGACGGCCGGTGGGGAATTTGCTGTTCCTCGGGCCGACCGGAGCGGGGAAGACGCGCGTGGTGGAAGCGACGGCGGAAGTGCTGTTTGGCGATCCGCGGGCGGTGATCAAGGTGGATTGCGCGGAATTTCAGCACTCGCATGAGATTGCGAAATTGATCGGCTCGCCTCCGGGATATTTGGGGCACCGCGAGACGCATCCTCTGATCACGCAGGAAGCGCTCGCGCAATATCACACCGAAAAATTGAAGATCAGCTTTTTGCTTTTTGACGAGATTGAAAAGGCCAGCGATGCCTTGTGGCAATTGCTGCTGGGAATCCTGGACAAAGCGACGCTGACCTTGGGCGACAACCGCAGGGTGGATTTGTCGCAAACGATGATTTTCATGACGTCGAACCTGGGCGGCGTGGAGATCACGGAATTGATGACGGGCGGGATGGGATTTGCTCCGGTGCAGCGGGCGGACACGGTGGTGCGTCTGGACGAGAAGGTGGAGAAGACGGCGGCGGAAGCGGCCAAGAGAAAGTTTGCGCCGGAATTCATGAACCGGATCGACAAGACGGTAGTGTTTCATCCGTTGCGGTCGGAGCAGCTGGAACAAATTCTGGAGATTGAACTCGGGATGGTCCAGCAACGCGTGCTGGAAACGGCCAAGGGGCGGTTCCTATTTCGTGTGACGCAGCCAGCGCGGGATTTTCTGCTGCGCGAAGGCACGGACATGAAGTATGGAGCACGTCACCTGAAGCGCGCGATCGAACGGCATGTGGTGTATCCGCTGGCGAGTTTGCTGGCGACCGAGCAGGTATCGCTGGGCGACGTGATTTCGATTGATTGGCACAGCGGAGAGCTGGGGCTGACGTTCTTGAAAGAAGCCGAAGGCGCGCTGGTGCCGATGGCTTCGCCGGCCACCGAAAAGCTGGCGGATGCTGCTGCGGCAAATTCCGACGGGCGGACGGCTTTGTTTCCGGCGGCTACGGCTGCGGCGGACCTTACTTCTGCGAAAATTGTCGCGCCTCCCACGGCGGCGCGTGGTTTGCCGGTGGAAAAGGCCAAGAACGACAAGAAGTAGAGGTTTCTACAGCAGGTTTCCTTCCTTTTGTGGCGGGCGCCGGGAGTGATTCCGGCGCTCTCGCCGTTTCCTCTTGCGGTTCTCTAGTAGCCACTCATGATTATCGCGCTTTCGTAATCTTCGCGCGGGCGGGTCTGAGACCCGCCCCTACTGGAGATTGTTGTTGCGAGCGCGCGTTGATTTCGACGCCGGCGAGGGCGGCGATGCTTTTGCGCGGGTTACTCGACGGCGATTTTGGTGCCTTGGCGCGCGGATTTGGAGACTTTTTCTATGCGGGCGTCTATTACTTCGCGGATGGCTTTGAGGAATTCGAGCCGCGAATTGGCTAGATGTTCTTTCGCAGCAGGCGGGACGCCGAAGGCGTCTCTGAAGTGATCGAAGACTTCGTTGCAGACGCAGCGTTCGCCGTGCACGCCGCTGGCTCGCTGGTTCGATTCGTGCTCGGTTTGATGATTTGCGCGTTGCTTGCTCATACTGCCTCCTTCATTTCTACGGTGAGGACCCGATTTTCAAGCCTGGCGCGTCCCGGTTGCAGCGCGGCCATCGAGCGCGGCAGACCGATGTGACGGCGGAACGTGCCGACTTCGACTACGAGTTCTTCGCCCTTCTTGAATAGACCAATCTCGCCTTTGGTTGCGAACGGCAGATTCACGCGGACTTCGTAAAATCCGTTCTTTTTTCCGAAGTGATAGGGGCGCTCGGTGCGCGTGATGGCTGAAGGGTCGTCTTTGTCGGGATAGAGGATGCGGGCGAGATCTTCGAGGCGCTGTTTACCGAGAACTTCGTGCGCGAAGAGCGGAACGCGTTTCACGGGAACTGGCGCGAAATATTCTTCGATTTCGTTGAGGACCTTGTCCTGGGACTTGTGCCATTCGGCGAACCAGGCGTCTTTGACGTCGGCGGGGAGGACGCGATTGACGATGACGGAGTCCACCGTGAGGCCGTGCAGGGAGAAATAGACGAAGGCGCGCTGGGTTTCGCGCAGGACCATTTTTTCTGGGTTGGTGACGAGTCGGACGCTGGTGACTTTCGGATCTTCGAGGAGAGTGTCAACGCCTTCGAGTTTGTCGAAGAGATTGCGGATGTTAACGAAATAGCTGTCCGTGGGGAGATCGAAAGGCGCGACGCGATTGGCGATGGGGCGGACGGCTTTCAGGAGATTCCGCTGAAAGGGAAAAATGTGCTTCATGTACCAATCGAGAGTGGTGGGCATGCTGATGAACCGGAGCGATTCGGCGGTGGGCGCGGCGTCGAGGACGATGACGTCGTAGCGCTGCTCGCGGCGGTATTGGTTGATGTACATCATGGCGCTGAGCTCTTCCATGCCGGGAAGGATGGCGAGTTCTTCGGCTTCGACTCCGCTGATGCCGGTGGTGCGCAGGACGGAGCTGACATATGAAGAGATTTCCTGCCAGTGGCGCTTGATTTCTTTTTGGATATTGAGTTCGAGGATCGAGAGGCGGTCGTTGATGGCTAGCGGGTCGGAGGTTTCGTCGTGAAAGAGCTGGGTATCGAGGTCGAAGGAATCGGCCAGGCTGTGCGCGGGGTCAATGCTCATCACCAGCGTCCGGTGCTTGAGCGAGGCGAGTTTCACGCCGGTGGCCGCGGCGAGGCTGGTCTTGCCGACGCCGCCTTTGCCGCTGAAGAGAAGAATCCTCATGGAGACATTATATCGCCATATCGCGGTTGAGGAGTGGACGAAGGAATTTGCGGCGGGGGCGAGGCGCGCGGTTAGCGGTGAGATGCGTGCGGGGGCACGGGCGCGACGCCCAGGAAGATCAGAATCATCCAGATGCCGACGGCCAGCATGATCAGAGTGGGAGCCCAGAATTGGAAGGGGTTGGTATTGCGGTCGAAGCCGCCGGGAGGGCAGCCTTTGTAATGGCCCTTTCCGGTGGCCAGGCTGACGCCGGCCCAGGAGAGAGAGGCGATTCCGAGCAACAAGAAGAGCATGGGCGCTCCTGGATGGCGCGGTGACGGAGAAGGTTCTGCTCCGGCGCACGATCCATTGTGGCACGCGCGAGTAGGTGGCTTTATTTACGATTTGGTGTGTGGTGGCGCGGCAGTAAACCCGCCTGCGGGTGTTGCGACTCGTTTTTAAATGACGGTTTTTCCTGCTGGTTTGCGCATAGCGTAGTAAGTGGGATGAGCGCGGGAGCCGGGAGTCAGCGAGCGGGGGATTTGTGCGCTCCTGACTCCGGGACTCTTTGGGCTGAACGCGCCTGCGCTCTGACGACAAAGGAGAGGAACGACATGGCGGGATACGAAAGTCAAAAAATTGGGGACGCAGTTGAGATTTCGAGTACGCCAGAAAAGGTGCCAGCACCGTGGCTGCTGGTGGCGATACCGGGGACTCTGCTGGTGCTGATCGCACTTTCGACAGGATTTATTTACGGAGTGATCGCGGCGGGGTTCGTCTACGGGGCGATGTATTTGCTGATGCATTCGAAACAGGCGACGCAGTACCGCGAGCCGGCGAAATTCCGGGTTTCGAAGAGTGGGATCGAGGTGGCGGGGAACAACATTCCCAAGGACGCGATTCACCGGGTGATCGTGCGCAACCACGTGCTGAAGGCGGCGGGGGACGTGATTATCGTGGCGGACGCGCATCCGAACAGCGGGCAGCAGAACGTGGTCGCGGGGATGAATTGGGCGGTAAGCAAGCTGGGACCGATCTCTTATCGCGTGGATGCGGAGGCGCGAGGAGTACCGACGACTTTGGCGGGGGGACTGACGGAGCCTACGGCTTCGGCGATCATGATGGATGTGAATAAGGCGCTGCAGATTTCGTGATTTAGTGGCGCGGCGTTTTGGTTGGGTGACGCGACGGCTGCGGGTGAGATTTCGTCGAGCGCAATGGAAACTGAAAGGGCGGCTCTGGTGCGAGCCGCCTTTTTTTGTCTCCGTGCCTTTTGTGCGCCGGGATACGGGCGAGGCTTAATCGAAATTGGTGAAATGACGATACGAGCTAATGAGGAAGCGCGTGTGTGTGGAATTGGGGCAGGGCGTGGAAAGAAATGCCGTTTTGGGCTGAGAGGCGCGGGCCTTGGAGACGATTTGGCCCGTGTGGTGCTTGTAGCTGCTGACAGGAGTTGAGGCGATCGGCGGTAGATTCGACTGATGAGACCTTTGCGTGTATTCGTGGTGGACGATTCGCTGGTGGTTCGCAAGATTGTTTGCGACACCTTGGCGGAGGACCCGGCATTAGTAATTGCGGGATCGGCTGGCGATGGGCGGGCGGCGCTGGCGAAATTGCCGCTGATGAATGCGGACCTGGTGACGTTGGACATTGAGATCGAGGGAATGAGCGGCCTAGAGACGCTGGCGGAAATTCGCAAAATTTATCCGACGCTGCCGGTGATTATGTTCAGCGCGCTGACGGAGCGGGGAGCGTCGGCGACTTTCGAGGCGCTTTCGTTGGGGGCTTCGGATTATGCGACGAAGCCGGATCATGCGACGAGTCCTGCGGAGGCGCGCGAGAATATTCGGGCAGAGTTGATACCGAAGATCAAGTCGCTGCGCCGTGTGGGCGGCGAGAGGCGAGTGGCACCGCGGGCGAGCGCGCCGATCTTGCCGCCGAAAATTGTGCGGCCGAACCGGCGGCGGATTGAGATTGTGGCGATCGGGACGTCCACGGGTGGGCCGAGGGCGCTTTCGGAAGTGCTGCCATCTATTCCGCAGGATTTTCCGGTGCCGATTGTGATCGTGCAGCATATGCCACCGGTGTTTACGCGGCAACTGGCGGAGCGATTGTCGTCGCGGAGCGCGATTACTATTTCCGAGGCGAGCGAGGGAGTGGCGCTGGCGAGCGGGCAGGCCTGGATCGCGCCGGGAAATTTTCACATGACGGTGGGGCGTTCAGAGGATCGTTACTTGCTGCATTTGAATCAGGGACCGCAGGAAAATTCGCGCCGGCCTTCGGTGGATGTTTTGTTCCGTTCGGTGGCGCAGGTGTATGGACCGGGAGCGTTGGCGGTGGTGATGACGGGGATGGGAAGCGATGGAGCGAAGGGATCGGAGCAGATACGCAATGCGGGCGGGGAAGTGGTCGTGCAGGGTGAGGCGACGTCGGTGGTGTGGGGAATGCCCGGATTCATTTATGCGGCGGGAAATGCGGATGGAATTTATCCGTTGAGTCTTTTGGAGCGGGAGGTTACGCGGCGGGTCGTGGAGAGCCGGGCCGGGCGAGGGGTGGTGGGGAGTCAGGGGTCGCATGCGGCGGAGAGCGTGCAGAAGTGAGTGGAAGGGAAGATTGGAAAGATCGAGGCACGGGAAGGGGCGGC
>CAWDRJ010000022.1:0-49918 GCA_963804625.1 uncultured Acidobacteriota bacterium
TAAGCTCGGCTCCGGCAACTTGCGATTAAGTTAAATTCGCGGCTGTTGACCGAATGCTGTAGGCAGTCGCAGCGTCCTGGAGTGAATCCCTGGGGTGAGACAGACTGTGCACGAACTGTGCACGAATCCAACGTTTTCATTCCATTCGGGTTACTTTTGAGCGAAAAGCAGATTCCCCGATTTGTTGGAAACGTTAGTAGTTAGAAGTAATCGGCGGAGCTGTTGGAGTCGAGTTGCGTGCGCCCAAGGCAGGCGCGCTACGCCCCGACATGAAGTACATAAGGATTATAAATTACTTCCCCACAGAACTGTTGCTCCATCAGTCCATTTTGGCTTCCAACTGTGCCAAAACTGTGCCGAATAGATTTCACCGAATCATCGCTGTGCCAGAATCCAACGGCATTTCATTAGCCTAGCGATTGATTTTCTACAGAGCTTCCCTCTTGATCTGCAGTTTCATTTGCGAGTAGCGTTTGAAGACCTGAGAGTCCCCTTGGCGCAGCAATTGCGTCACCCACTCATCGGCCACGCCGCCCGTACTGAGGAGAGTGGCGTGCGTGGATCGCAAATCGTAAATCCGAAAGTCAGGGACCTTCGCTCGTCGGAGGGACTTTTGCCAAACGGTCTTCAACGCTATTTAGTGTCCGTTCCGATTCAAACCACTGGGGAATAGAAACGGTCCGTCTCCCGCAATTGCCAATTGTGAATCCCCGAGACCGCCATTGATTTCCCTCATTGTAGCCTATGCCACGCTTAGGAAATGCGGTCGAAACGAGCAGTCTGTTGTGTCCTTCGTGCTATTTATGCGGATTTTCCTTTGCGAGCGACGAGTTCACTCTTGGCTCTCATCGACTTCACGAGATCGGCCGACGATGCACCTTCGAGCGACAAACCATAGCCGACTTCCCGTACAATGCGCTCCTTCAAGGGTTGAATAAAGTGGATGCGCGTGTTGCGGCGCGTCACTTCCGGAGCCTTCAGGTACAACTCGGCGAGTTCGCGCGCGCGGCTGAGCGCCTTGCCGGTGGGCACAACTTCGGCAACCACTCCCCATTCGTACGCGGTACGCGCGGGGAGCGGCCGTGGATTCAGCAGGAACGCCTCCGCGCGTCCCGCTCCAGCGCGATAACTCCAGGTAGTAAAGATACCGTCACCGGGCGCAACGCCGGCGGAGAAGTGCGCCACGTCCTGGAAGGTCGCGCGGTCTCCCGCCACAATTACACTGGCAAGCAGCGCGTAGTCTGAATGCACGTGCGCGCGTCCCTCGATAGCCGCGATCACCGGGACGCGTATGTTGGCGATGTTTTCCAAAACCTGAACGCCTTCGTCGTGAACCTGGCTCCAAATGCCGGGATCCGAGGCGTCGCCGAAGGATGGCCAATCCACATTCGTGATGAAGTCCCCGCCTGCGCCCGTCAGGATTACGATCTTGTTCGCACGATCTTGCGAAATCCGGTAGAAGGCCTCGACGAATTCCGTGTGAGATTGCGCGGTCATGATGAACGGTCCGCCGTTGGTGTGGAATTCAGCAACCAGCACACCTTGGTCATCGCGTGTCAGTTTTAGGTTGTGATATGAAGATAGGTAATTATTTTGAAGCGGCATCGCACTCTCCTCACTGTGTTGCCTGTTGAAGGATGGTTTGGAACATTCTCGTCCTACTTGTGAAGGACTCCTTGGTATCTTACGCTTGAACTGAGCTATCGAGGGATGCTAACGACACGCATCCCGAGCAGCCTTCGCGGGTCCCTCCGGGAATCGGGAACCATCTTGGGAGCTTCCGGACTCGGTGGCTCGCGATAGAAGACTTTTTCAACGGTCTCGCCCTCGTCCGGCGCCAGTGCTGAAATGTAGACGAGCGATTTGACTCGCTCTTGCTTCACCGCTGCGATTACGGCGCCTGAGTAGGCGTGCCCCACCAGGACCAATGGGCCACCGGTCCGTTCGAGTGCCCAACTTAATGCTTCAGCGTCGTCGGTTAACGCAGTAAGCGGGATTGGTGCGCACATCGCTTTAAGACCGTGCCGCTCCAGCGGGACCACGATGTTGCTCCAACAATAGCCGTCGGCCCACGCCGCATGGACCAGAACTATTGTGGAGTTCTCTGGAAACTGGGTTTTCTTGGCAGCGCGCGAGGGCGAACTCGCGGCGGTGTGCGCTCGCGCAAATTCGGCGAAAGAGCCCTCCAGCGCAACGCCCAATGATGCAGCCGTCAGCGCACGCAAAAAGCTACGACGTTCCATTTCTTCCTCCGCATTCCGATCTCCTCCTGGTGAAAGATCGCGCCCGACACAAAGCACGAGTCTCCGTCGCCCTCCCTTCAGATCGATTGTCGAGCTCGGCGGACGCAATTTTATATTGCAGCTTTTTCTTTGCTGCCCGCAGCGATTCCATTCGCGTTGAGGAACTCTTTCATCGCGGATGCGATCTCCACGACGTGCGTCTCTATCGCAAAGTGGCCGGTATCAAGGAATTGGACCTTGGCGTTTGGAATGTCTTTGCGGAAAGCTTCCGCTCCGGCGGGGATGAAAAAGGGATCGTTCTTGCCCCAGATTGCGAGCAATGGCGGGTTTGATTTGCGGAAATATTCCTGGAATTTCGGATAGAGCTTCACGTTTGACGCGTAATTCAGAAACAAGTCGAGCTGAATGTCTTTATTACCCGGCCGTTCGAAGAGAGCCGCATCCAATGTGTACGATTCCGGTGGAACGCTCGCCGGATCGGCGACGCCGTGGGTGTACTGCCAGCGCGTTCCATCGAGCGTCAAAATATTTTTGCGGATCACCTCGCGGTTTTCTGCGGTGGGTTCGGCCCAGTATTTCCGGATCGGGGCCCAGGAATCGCCCAGGCCTTCTTCGTACGCATTTCCATTTTGCGAAACGATTGCTGTGACTCGCTCGGGGCGAGCCATCGCCAGACGGAGACCAGTTGGCGCGCCATAATCGAAAATATATATGGCGTAGCGATTGAGGCTTAGCGCGCGCGTGAAGGCCTCGATGGTCGCCGCCAATCCGTCGAAAGTGTAGACATACTTTCGCTCGCCTGGGACTTCCGTAAATCCGAAACCCGGCAGGTCCGGAGCGATCACGCGGTAATCGCTGGCGAGGCGCGGAATGAGTTCGCGGAACATGAACGATGACGACGGAAATCCATGAAGAAGGAGGACCACGGGAGCCTTTGGATCGCCGGCAGCCCGATAGAACACTTGGACGCCATCGGCTTTGACTCTGTGGATTGTGGTCAGGGGCACGGTGTCGTGATCTTCCGCCCGTTTTGCTGCTGCCTGCGAAGTCGCGTCACTCATAAAGTTTTCTCCTGTGCGCCGGTTAAATCGGCGAGGTGTAGTGAATGCAAAAGTCACACGAATGTGATGTAGCGACCCACATCGGCCCCGAGTCCTGCGGAGCTGTTCGCAAGAACAGCGTCGAAGCGTTGACAGGGGAACGTGCGGGCCGGGTATTCAGCCGCGTAAGAGAGTCACTCCGGGACGCCGACGCTGTAGGAGAAAGCGGAAGGCTCCATCGGGTACGCCGATATCGCGAGGTGTGCCAGAGTCCCGCGCGGTCAGAGACCCCGTGCACGTACGTAGACACCTCGCTCGGGAACCGGGAGATCCCAAGTTCGCCCAGGGCCGCAGTTGCCCTGGGACGCATCGGGAAGTCCAAGGACGTACACCGATGACGAACGGACTTGGGAAGTCGGACAGCCCTGTAGTACCTGCGAAGTCTCCGAACAAAGCCGGGCAACCGGTGGCGGAGGGGATGGAGGGAAGAGGGCTGGCCAAAGGGAACCTGCCGCAGCAAAACGCGTCCCGGATACAGAGCCGGACCGACGCGCTCAGTGCGCTGGGGCGGGTACGTCAAGCAGCAGCAAAGGATAAGAAGTTGCGGTTCACGGCGCTCCTGCACCACATCTACAACCTGGACACGCTGCGCATGGCCTACTTCAGCCTTAAGAAGGAAGCCGCGCCGGGCGTGGACGGAGAGACGTGGCGGCACTACGGCGAGGAACTGGAGAAGAACCTCCAGGACCTTTCCGAAAGGCTGAAGCGAGGAGCGTACCGAGCGAAGCCGGTGCGTAGAGTGTATATACCGAAGGCCGACGGGCGGCAAAGACCGCTCGGAGTTACGGCGCTGGAAGATAAGATCGTCCAGCGTGCGGCGGTCGAGGTGCTGAACGCCATCTACGAAACGGATTTTCTTGGATTCTCGTACGGGTTCCGGCCAGGGCGCAGCCAGCATCAAGCGCTGGACGCTCTTTATACGGGACTGCTGACGAGGAAAGTGAACTGGGTGCTCGATCTGGATATCCAAGCCTTCTTCGATGGGCTGTCCCACGAATGGCTTGTGAAATTCGTCGAGCATCGGGTTGCAGATCGGCGCGTCGTGCGGTTGATCCAGAAATGGCTCCATGCCGGCGTGCTGGAGGATGGGAAACGGATACGAGTGGAGGAAGGGACGCCCCAAGGTGGCAGTGCCTCGCCGCTCTTGGCGAACGTTTACCTTCACTACGTGTTCGACCTGTGGGTCCAAGCATGGCGTCGGAAGCGGGCGCACGGCGAAGTCATCGTCGTGCGATTCGCGGACGACATCGTGGTGGGCTTTCAGAGCAAAGCGGAGGCCGATCAGTTTCGGGTGGAACTCACGGAACGGATGAAGAAGTTCAACCTGGAACTGCATCCCGAGAAAACGCGGTTGCTGGAGTTTGGTCCATACGCGATCGACAACCGGCAGCAACGTGGAGAAGGGAAACCGGAGACGTTCAACTTTCTCGGCTTTACGCATATCTGCGTCAAGAAGAGAAGCAACGGACGATTTACGGTGTTGCGGCAGACGATCCGCAAGAGGTTGCAGGCGAAGCTGAACGAGGTGAAAGCCGAACTTCAGCGACGGATGCACGAACCCATCCCCGAACAGAGCAAATGGCTGCAAGCGGTGGTGCGTGGACACATCCGATACTATGGAGTGCCCATGAATCAACCGGCGCTGGCGATTTTTCGGTTCCGCGTTGGTTGGCTCTGGCATCGCGCGTTGTCCAGGCGCAGCCAGAACGGCCACGTCCTCTGGGATCGTATGCGGCGTCTCATCACGCGCTGGCTGCCTCTGCCTACTGTCTGTCATCCCTATCCTCTGCGGCGCATGGGCGTTGTTACCTAAGGCAAGAGCCGGATGCGGGAAAACCGCTCGTCCGGATCCGTGGAGGGGGTCATGCGCAATCGTGATCCCTACTCCGACAATTCTCTGGTTGGATTTACCGCCAGCGTTTGCTGGTGCGCGCATTGCCAGTAGCTCAGCGCAGTTGGGGCAACCGAGATGCCAAGAGTCACGGATTTGGAACGGCGGGAAAGTCGGCCCTAAGCCGTTGTGCTATTTGGAGATATCAGCGCCGGACGTCGAACCCGGTGTCGTCATCGGTGACGGAAGTGTGATGAATGTCCGTCACTGACGGGTATTCGTCACGAAAGGCGTCGCGGCACGTAAGCGCGGGGGCAGAGATGAGTGCATCAGTGATGGCCCGCCGCAGCAGTTTTGACTGCGCCCTCGTGCGAAAGATCTCGCGGACGACTTATGCCGAGCTTCCGCATTCTGTACACCAACGAAGTCCGCTTCATACCCAGCCGTTCGGCGGCGCCACGCCGGCCGCCGATTACCCAGCCGCTCGCTTCCAGCGCGCGCAGGATGTGCTCTCGCTGTACCTGCGCAAGGCCACTGATCGTCATGCTGGATTCCGTGTGAGAGCTGAAAGGCTCAAGCTCGCAGATGGGCGCGCGCAGCACGGAGTGAGGAGAAAGGATCACTGCTCGCTCGATGAAGTTCTGCAATTCGCGGACGTTTCCGGGCCAGCGGTAGCGCACCAGCGCGTCCATCGTCTCGGGAGGAATTGCGTCGATTCTTTTATTCATTCGTTGCGCGTAGAGGGTTGTGAAATGCCAAGCGAGTTTCGGAATGTCTTCGGTGCGTTGCCGCAGCGCCGCAACGTTAATGGGAAATACTTTCAGCCGGTAATAAAGGTCTTCGCGAAAGGTCCCCTGCTTTACCATGGCGGCTAAATCGCGATGGGTGGCCGCGATCAGGCGCACCTCAACTTTATGCGTTTTGTTGCTGCCGAGCCTCTCGAATTCCTGCTCTTGCAGGACGCGCAGCAGCTTCGCCTGCAGTTCGAGAGGGATGTCTCCCACTTCGTCGAGAAATAGCGTGCCCTTGTGGGCAAGCTCGAAGCGGCCTGTTTTTTGCGCGATTGCGTCGGTGAATGCTCCTTTTTCATGGACGAAGAGCTCACTCTCCAGCAGCCCCAGCGGGATTGCAGCGCAATCTAATTTGACGAAGGCGCGTTCCCGGCGGCCGCTCAGATTGTGGCTCGCGCGCGCGATCAATTCTTTTCCGGTTCCCGTTTCGCCCAGTATCAGCACGCTCGAAGCGGTGGGTGCGACGACCGATACCAAGTCCAAGGCGGTCTTCAGCGCCGGACTCTCTCCGACGATTTCACCGAATTCGGCACGAATTTCTTCTTCGAGATAGATTCGTTGTTTCGTTTCTTTATCTCTGCCATTTATGGCTTCCTCGAAGTCCAGTGCGTTTTCGACGGCAACCGCGACCTCTCGCGCTGCCTGTTCGAGAAAGGCGACTTCGTCTCGCCCGAACGCGCTTTCTGAGCGCTTTAGCGCAGAGAGCACGCCCACCACGCCGCTTCTGCCGATGAGCGGCAGATCGCATCCCGATGCCAGGCCTTCCGCCATTAGACGCTGGTAGAAGCGTTGGCCTTCGCTATTGCCGAAGCTTTCCGGGTCGTCGCGAACTTCTTCAAAACTATTGAGGTGTTGAGTTCTGCCGGTGCGGAAGGCTTTGCCGCAGATCGAACCGTGGATGGGCACGATGGCCCCGTCGCGGAGGAAACCTCGCGCGTCCGGGTTGTAGAGAACAGTTGCGCGCAACTGCCCGCTCTCAGCGTCCGGTAAAAGTAAGCCGCAAAAATCACAGCGCGTTACGCTCAGCAGATTGGTGGAGAGCGCCTCGACCAATTGGCGCAGGCGGTCGCGCTCGTGGCGGAGCGCTTCCTCGTTGATGTGGCGGTCGATGGCGATTCCTGTGATGTGGCTGGCTTTTTCTATCAATTGAAGGTCGGTGGCGCCGGGGCTGCGCGCTTCACGATAGAGGATCGCGAAAGTGCCGAGCGCTTTGCCCTCGGTGGTGAACAGGGGACGCGACCACGCTGCGCGAATCCCGAAAGGCAGCATGCGATCGCGATAGTCATCCCAGATGGAATCGGTGAGGATGTCGGTCACGTAGACTGGCTCCTTGCGGTAAATCGCTGTGCCGCAGGATGCGCCTTTGGGACCGATCGTCATCGGGCCGACGCGAGCACCGAAATCAGGAAGACTGGGCGCGGCCGCACAGCGGAGCTGCTTTCCGTCCTCATCGGGGAGCCAGATCGTGCACAACATGGCGTCGCCTTGCGATTCCACCAGCCGGGCAATGATCGCCAGCACTTCCGGCAGCGGAGCTCCTGCAAAAATCATTTTCAGAATGTGAAGTACGGACTCGCTGGAAAAAAGCTCTGGCTCTGCCCGCGTCGGTTCAGTGGTGGAAGCAATTTTTGAGGGGATTTGCATAGCTTCGAGGAGTTTCTCTTCAACGTCGGCCAATCGCGCGTTATCTCGTCCTGTCATCGCAGCTCCAATCAGCCTCGGAGCCCTTCCATTCAAATAGCTTCCGGCCGGTCGGTCTTTCGAATCGTTTCATGGAAATCCGGTGGCCAAGACTACAGAAGGCGACCTCACAAACGTACACCCCGCACGCCGGAACCCGTCAAGCGCGGAGTCGCAGGTTCGGCTGAAGTTAAGAACTCAGAATATGGGACTTGAATCTCAGAGCGTGATGTTGCGAAAAATGCTGCGGAGCAACGTTAGCTCCGGGTATCGTCGGCTAGTAGGCGTGACAGGCCGGTCAGCGCGACGCCGGCTTGTCGCAGCGCCTTCGCCACTGCTGCGGCAATTGCCGGAGCGCCGGGAGTGTCGCCGTGAATGCAAATGGTCTGCGCGTCCGTGGCGACCTCCGAGTCATCGCCCGCAATCACGGATCCGCATTCTGCGATTCGCAACGCCTGTTGGCCGGCTTCGGCGGGATCGCGTATCAGCGCGTCTTCGAACCTGCGTGAACGCAACGTGCCGTCGGGCTCGTAGCGCCGGTCGGCAAATGCTTCGGCGGCCAGTCGAAAGCCGGCGTCTCGAAAGACATCCAGCATGAGCGATCCAGCCAAGCCGATGAGCACGACGTCACGGTTCCAACGCGCGACTCCCTCCGCGATCGCGCGAGCCACCGCGCGATTCTTCGCGGCTTGGTTGTAAAGTGCTCCATGGGGCTTCACGTGCGTTACGCGCGCGTTGCACGGGGCGGCAATTTCGGCCAGCGCACGCACTTGCTCGAATACGGAATTGGAGATTTCTTCGGGCGGCACGTTCAATTCGAGTCGCCCAAAGTTTGCGCGATCTGGGTATCCGGGATGCGCGCCGACATCAACCTTCCAGCGAACGGCCTGCTCAATCGTCGCCTTCATCGTTTGGGGATCGCCGGCATGGCCTCCGCAGGCGATGTTGACGGATGTGACGGACGGCATGAGCGATTCTTGCGTGCCGTCCTGAATGGCTTCCGGGATTTCACCCATGTCGCAATTCAAATCTATCCGTTTCATTCCAGTATCAAACCTTCCGACGCCAGCAGCTTTTCCTGTTCGAATAGCAGGGATCGCGCTTCGTCGAACGAAACCTTTTGAAATCGTACCTCATCGCGCGGACGAAGTTGGCCGATGCGATGAAGGTCTGCTGCGATGACGTTCGCGATCTTTGGATAGCCTCCGGTGGTTTGTTGTTCGACGAAAAGGATGATGGGCGAGCCGCCGGGGGGCGCCTCAATGGCGCCGAGCGAGACGCCTTCCGTGATCATCTGACCCGTGCCCCGTTGTGCCATCGTTGATCCTTCGAGGCGGAGACCCATGCGATTCGACTGCTCGCCGAGGCGATAGGTGGCGGCGTAAAACGAACGCAGCGACGATTCCGAAAACCGGTCAATCTGTGGACCGGGTGTAACGCGCAAGGTACGGCGATCGGAGAAAAGCGCCGACGCCCTCGGAGAGAGGGTTCGCTTGCGGAAAGATTGGTTTTTGGCCACGGACCCGATGCGCAGCACGTCGCCTTTCCGCAGCGGCCTGCCCTCAATACCGCCGAGACCGCTCAAGATGTGCGTTGATGCGCTTCCCAGGAATGGCTCGACGGCGATGCCGCCCTGCACGCAAAGATAGCAGCGCGCTCCTGAATTTGTGGGACCAAGACGAATCGTTTGGCCGGGCTGCACCTCAACCGAGATTCCCATCTCGATGCATGCAGCATCCAACGTCGCGCCGAAATCCGATCCGGTGAGGGCGACGACCGCTCCTTCCGGAAATTGAAAAGTTCCGCCGAGCAGCATCATTTCCAGTCCGGCGGCTCGTTCATTGTTGCCGACCAGCCGGTTTCCGAGGCGAAGTGAGATTGGGTCGGCAGCGCCGGACAGTGAAACGCCGATGGGACCAAATCCTTCCCGTCCCAAATCTTGAACCGTGGTCTGGAGACCCGGTGCCAGCACTTGAATCGTGTTCATGTGCCCGCTAACTCGGCGAATCGCGAGGGCGAAATCGGAATGAAGCGCACGCGATCGCCGATGGAGAGAAAACTCATGTCTTTGCGATCTGGGCGGAACATCGCGATGGGGGTGCGTCCGATGAGCCGCCAACCGCCGGGCGTCGCAAATGGGTAGACGCCAGTTTGCTTGCCTGCGATGCCCACGCTGCCAGCGGGCGTGCTGCGGCGTGGGGTGTTCAGCCTTGGCGTGGCCAGCGCTTCGGGCAATTCGCCGAGGTACGCGAAACCTGGAACGAAGCCAAGGAAGTAAACGACGAAAGTCACGGATGCGTGCAATTCGATTACTTGTGCGGTTGTGAGGCCGTGCAGGGCGCCTACATGGTTCAAGTCGGGACCGAATTCACCTCCATAGCAGGTGGGAATCTGCAGTTCCCGCGGCTCTGGGAGGTCGGCCGAGTCGAGTCGATTGAGATGGCTCTGCAAGATTTCCGTTAAGCCGGTGTGATTCAGTTTCAAGGCATCGAAAGTGACAAGAATCGAACAGTACGCGGGATTTAGATTTGTTACACCTGCGATCGGGTCGCGCTCGAGGCGGTACAACAACATCCTGACTCGTTGGTGAGCGGCCAAGGTGATTTCTTGGCCGAAATAAACCAAAAGCGATTGATCGCTCGCGGGTTGGAAGCCCGCGGGTTCGATCGTCGGACTCGGCATTTGCGGAGATTATATAGTAGGAGAGAGTGTGAAAGAAGCGATGCGTGGTTGGCTCCGCTCAAGTTCTCGGCGGTGATTTGCTGCATCCAGTAGATCGACCATGACCAAATTGTTCTCGCGACTGACGCGATCAATTCTTGTACTATTTTTTCTCTGCTGCAGCGCGCGATCCGCCGCCGCGCAGATGGATACCGCGACGTCTCAACGCACGCCCGTGATCGTCGAATTGTTCACTTCCGAAGGTTGTTCGAGTTGTCCGCCGGCGGATTTGCTGCTGCAGAAATTGGAGGCGGAGCAGCCACTTACCGGAGTGGACGTGATCGGGTTGGAAGAGCATGTGGATTACTGGAATCACGACGGGTGGATTGATGCCTACTCCTCGCCGGAATGGACCCAGAGACAGTTGGATTACGGCGCGCGCTTGACGAGCGAGCCATATACCCCGCAGATGGTCGTGGACGGCGAGAACCAATTTGTAGGCAGCGACGCGCGGGATGCTTCGCTCGCAATTCGAAAAGCGGCGAGTTCGCCGAAGACTGGCGTAGAGATTAGCGCAAACCCTCCCGATGCCAAGCGCGTGCAGAGCTTTGCAGTAGCGATAAAGAAGCTGGCCGGCGACACGCCTGGGGACGTTGCCGAAGTATGGCTCGCGGTAACGGAAGATGGGCTACGTTCGTCGGTGAACCGCGGCGAGAATGCCGGCCACGTGCTCGCGCATGTTGCGACTCTGCGATCATTGCACAAGATCGGGGTGGCGGAAGGAAACCAGGCGACGGTTTTCACCGGAGATGCGCGCGTGAAATTCGATTCGCACTGGAACCGCGAAAATCTTACGGTGGTGGTATTCGTGCAGGAAAGGCGCAGCAGAAAAATTATCGGCGCCGCATCCGTTCGAATCGTGCCGCGAAGCGGAAATCCCGCAGTCGTCGCTCTGGGTGCAGCCGCCGCGAATTAAAATGCTTCCGGCGCGTCATTCGCGCCGGTCCATACGGACGGCCAAGAGCGCGCCGCACCCCAAGCCGTCCGAGTCGCTGTTTACGCGGTGCTCTTGCTGCCGGCAATTACGAGAACGATGCCGCCGACCAGCGCGAGTCCCCCCAGAATTGGAGGCAGCGGGATCGTGTGGTGCTCCTCTTTGGTGGCGTGCACTGGGCCCAAATCCACGACCTTTTTGTTTGTCGTGTAGTTGATGCCCTGGTACGCGAACGAAATAATGCCGAGCACCACGAGAATAATTCCCAGCACTGTGGTCGTCTTCATCAGTCAGTTTTTCCTTCTGTCGCGTGCGAGCCGCATGTGAATCCGGCCCGAAGTTGGAATGTGAACTAGCGGTGACCAGCGGCCTTTTGGCCCTCTGAAAGTCCTTTGACGAACGCGTCGGCTTGCTTCTCGGCTTCTTCGCGCGCCATGCCGTAACGCTCTTGAATGCGGCCAACAAGCTGGTCGCGCTTTCCGGCGATGACGTCGAGATCGTCGTCGGTGAGTTTACCCCACTTCTCGCGAACCTTCCCTTGCGTTTGCTTCCACTTGCCTTGCAGTTGATCCCAGTTCATTGTTTTGTTCTCTCCTTGCGCGTAAGCGATGCTTCAGTCGCCCTGCGATGCCTCCATCACAACAGCAGGGCCACATTTTTCATATACACGGAAGCCCCTATATTCGGGCCGTAGTTTCTTTATTTGTGAACGAGCAGTGTTCGAAAATTTCTTGGCGTTCCGGATCAACTCATGCAAGCTCGCCGTGCTATAAACGAATTTGTTCTTCGCCGGGCGCCCAGAAATTGAATTCGCGCTCGCACGTGGAGGGTCCGAGAGATGCAATTCATATTTCGATTCATCGTCGGCGGAGTCATCGTTTCATTTTTCGCTGCCTTGGGCGGAGTGTTTAAGCCAAAAAGTTTCGCTGGTCTTTTTGGCGCTTCGCCTTCGATTGCGCTTGCGACGTTGGGGCTGGCCATATCCGCGGAAGGCCACCACTACGCGGCGATGGAAGCTCGTTCGATGATCATCGGAGCCGTGGCCTTCCTTTGCTATGCGAGCGTCACGATCCGGGTAATCATGAAGCTCGAGTGGCGAGCGGCTCCCGCGGCCATTTCCGCGCTAGCTGTGTGGCTGGGAGTTGCCATTGGAGGCTGGGCGCTGGTTTTGCGATGAGAGCCGATGAGAGTCTCATTCGATTTCGCGGCCCTGAAGGAAACAACCTGGCACGAGTACGCCATACGTTTTCTATTCGGAGGCGCGGTCACCGTGATCGCGGGCATACTCGCCAAGATTTACGGACCTGTGTTCGGAGGTCTGTTCCTGGCGTTTCCAGCAATATTCCCGGCGAGCGCGACGCTCCTGGAGAAACATCAAAGAGAAAAGAAGCAAGCGGCTGGGATTTCGCGAACGATCCGCGGGCGTCAGGCAGCCGCGTTGGATGCCCGTGGTACGGCGATGGGGAGCGTGGGGCTCGTGGTGTTCGCGCTTGTGGTGTGGAAATTGCTGCCGAGTTGGAATGGAGCTTCGACGCTTGGCGTGGCGTTAGCAGCGTGGTTCACCGTGTCGTTCCTGCTCTGGCGTCTGCGCAAACACCGCATCTTCTTTTGGATCAAATCTCTTTAGTGCTGCTTCGAGCGTGAAATGCGCGGAGCTACGCGGCGAGTGCGAAGCGGTTTGGAATTGGTATTGTGCGCTTTGCTGGTTTTGTGCCAGCCGCCGAGTTTGAGCGCCACAGACATGCAGGCCTCGCGCAGTTCGTCGGCTGCTTCGCGATTCAGCATTGCGCGAGCCACCACCATGCCGCCGACACACAAAGCAGCGGTTGCCTGAGCTGTCACGCGGCGAGGCCTGCCGTTTTGTATCGAGCTTCTTTCGAGCACACTCACCATTGCCTGAAAAACGGTTTCAAATGCGCGCTTGGCGTTTTGGTCGCAGCGCGAAACGTCCGTCGGCAGCGCGACCATCGGACAGGAATTTTCCACATCCTCGAAGTGCTGCTGGGACAAGTAGGCGCGGACAACCTGCGGGCCGACGTTGGAAGATGACAAATCTACTTCGACGCCTTCCCAACAACTCTTCCATTCCGGGTCGGTGAAGAAACAGCCCAGAACTTCAGCATAAAGGTCGCTCTTACTCTGGAAATAGCTGTAGAAGCCGCCGTGGGTGAGGCCGGCGCCGGCCATGATCTGACCGATGGAAACATTGTCGAAGCCATGGCGGTTGAATAAGCGGCGCGCGCTTTGCACGATTTTCGTTTTCACCTGGACGCTGTGACCGGGAGGGTAGGGCATGGTGTCTCCTCGTGTGTCAACGGGCGAAGTATGTCTCGAAGTGCCGCTTCGTGGCCAGGAAAATATGTTCTTGAACATATTTTGCCCGCGTGGTCTTATGCGCGCACGATACGGTCTGAAAATTCAGGAGGGAGAGCGATGAGTGAGCGAGACAATTCGGCGACGCTGCGCAGAAGTTCGACGCGGCGGCAAATGATCGCAAGTGCTGCCGCGGCGTTCGGAAGTCTGGCGGTGGGTTCTGAGCTCTGGGCAAAATTGCAGCAGCAGGGCATGCAGCAGAAACCGAGCAGTACGGCTAACGCGACGCGCACGTCGCTGCACCAGGAAGCAGAATTCAAGGCGGGGCCACAGCGCGTTTACGACGTGTTTCTGGATTCCAAGCAGTTCGCCGCGTGCACGGGGATGCCTGCCGAGATTGATTCGAAGGCAGGTGGCGCGTTCTCAATGTTCGGCGGATTGATTGTCGGCCGCAACGTCGAGCTGGTGCCGAACGAGCGAATCGTCCAGGCTTGGCGTCCGACGCATTGGGATCCGGGTGTCTACTCGATCGCACGATTTGAATTCAAGCCGCAGAACAGCGGCACCCTCATCGTTCTGGACCACACGGGCTTCCCGGAAGGTGAATACGACCACCTCGACTGGGGCTGGCACAACCACTATTGGGATAATCTGAAAAAATACCTTGCGTAGGTGAATTTCAACGTGCCGACTTAACGCGATAAATAGGCCTAGGCCGTCGGAATAAGAATTTCGGTGATCAGCTGATCTTCCGGCGTGGTTCTGGGATCGTTCACGTAGTTTTCGATGCAGAAATCGTCTCGCTGTGGGATTTTTTTCTCGGCAACGATCAGAAAAACGCGGCCGCAAGCTTCGGGTAAATTGGAATAGGCGCCGGTGAGAACGAAGCGGACGTACTTTCCACCTTTGAAACTCGTGTACTGCATCCCTTCAGGCATATCGGCCGGCGCGGCCTCGAGCGCGACGCCGGCGCGATAAATCTTCGGCTCGACTTTATACAGACTCATGTAGCCGGTGATTTTATGGCGTTCTGCGATCGTGGGGATTAGCTGGTGGATGGCTTGCCAGGCTTGCGGCGCGGTCTCCTGAAAAGGACCGATTTTCTCGATGAAGGCGTAGTGCGTTTCCTGCCAAACGATCTCTTCGGGCGTTTCGTCGAGTTTCATAAAGCTTCGTTTTGCGGTGGCCATTCCGTTTTCCTTGCCCGCTTTCGATGAATTAAATCGTGCGCGTGTTGCGGCTGTCTATTATTGCGCGGAAAGAGTGCGGCGACTCCTGCTTTTTAACCTCCCGCGATCGCTCCGATGATGAAAAATGGTTCTTTGCCGGAGGCGATGGCGTCGGGAAGAGGAGCGTCAGGCGATTCAAGCGACAAATCCTCTTCACATGCGAAGAAACGCAAGAAGGGGCGCCGCTGCTTGGTGACGTGATCGCGAATGGTACCGCGCAACATCGGATAGCGTGCTTCGATCGCGTCGAGAATCGCGCTCGTAGTCACCGGTCCTTGCACATCGAGCTTCAATTCGTCCTCGACGTGAGCGAGCGTCCGCAAATGCGCGGGGATTATTACCCGAATCATGAAAGCGTCTGCACCTCGACGGAGAGCACGGCGGGAAGATCGCGGACGATGGGCGCCCAATTGTCTCCGCCGTCGGCCGATGCGTACACTTGCCCGCCCGTGGTGCCGAAATAGACGCCGCACGAATCGAGCGAATCCACGGCCATCGCGTCACGCAGTACGTTCACGTAGCAATTGCTTTGCGGCAAGCCCTTGGTCAGGGCTTCCCATTCATTGCCGCCGGTCTTGCTGCGGTAGACGCGCAATTTTCCGTCGGGTGGGTAATGCTCCGAATCGCTCTTGATCGGCACCACGTAAATCGTCTCCGGTTCGTGCGCGTGGACGTCAATTGGAAAGCCGAAGTCGCTGGGTAAATTGCCGCTGACTTCGTGCCAGGATGCGCCGCCGTCGTCGCTGCGCATCACGTCCCAGTGCTTCTGCATAAACAGCACATCGGGGCGCGAGCGGTGCATAGCAATGCGGTGAACGCAGTGGCCCACCTCGGCTGCGCCATCGGGGATCGTATTGGACTTCAGGCCCTGATTGATCGGTTTCCAGTTCTTGCCGCCATCGTCGGTGCGAAAGGCGCCTGCGGCGGAGATGGCGATGAACATCCGTCCCGGATGATTCGGGTCGAGCAGAATCGTGTGGAGGCACATGCCGCCCGCGCCGGGCTGCCACTTCGAGCCGGATGCGTGGCCGCGTAGGCCGGAAAGTTCATGCCAACTGTGGCCGCCGTCGGTCGTGCGAAAAATCGCAGCGTCTTCGACTCCCGCATAAACGGTGTCTGGATCATCGAGCGACGGTTCGAGATGCCAAACGCGCTTGAATTCCCAGGGATGCTGCGTGCCGTCATACCACTGGTGAGTGGTTAGGGGCTTGCCGGTTTCGGCCGACGTGTCATAGACGAATTTATTGCTCTCGCCCGATGGCATGCCGTCTGGACCGGTGGTCATGCCGCCTCCCGGAGTTTCCCAGGTCTTGCCGCCATCGTTCGAACGCTGGAGCACTTGCCCGAACCAGCCGCTGGTCTGCGATGCGTACAGCCGGTTGGGGTCGGCGGGCGATCCTTTCAGGTGGTAGATTTCCCAGCCTGCGAAATGCGGCCCACTGACGTCCCAATTCTGGCGTTTTCCGTCTGACGTCAGAATAAACGCGCCTTTGCGTGTGCCTACCAGAACTCGAGCTTTGCTCATCGCTCTCTCCCTCTTGAGTTTTTCGCCGTTGCATGCGGCGGCACTTCGTCAAACCTGGGAAGCAGGGGAGTGGAATCTCGCGCTTGCCACCGCCGGCGGGCTTCAGCCAGCACGGCTTCGCGATTTCTCTCCATTTCCGTGATGACCGTGCACGGAGCTTCGGTTTCTTCGTGACGCGCTCCCCAAATCAACAAATCCAAAAGCAGCGGCGCGAGATCAATGCCTTTCTCGGTGAGCCGGTAGTTTTTCCTGCGCCCGTCGGACCGCTGGTCCTCGGAGGTTATGATTCCCGAACCTTCCAGTTTCTGAAGGCGGTCGGCGAGAATATTCGTGGCGATGGCTTCGCCGGCTTCCTCGAACTCCTTGAAGGTTTTGTAACCGCGCACCATCAGATCGCGGATGATGAGCATCGACCAGCGGTCGCCCAACATTTCGAGCGAAATGCTCACCGGGCAGCCCGATCGATGCCTGGTTTGACGTTGCGGCGGCACAAACGGCACCATAGCAAACGTCACTTGCGAAATGCAAGCGACGCCATCGAGGTTCTGTTCGTGCGGGCAGAGAAGAGATTCGTGCTTTTCCGCGTGTATTAGGCGCGACTCAGCAGAATCGGCTCGCCGAGTTTAGAAGCATAGTTTGGCCGGTAGCGCTCCGTGTTGTATTGGGTTGCGATATCAATCTTGCGCACGCCCGAGGACGAGGCGGGCAGGGCCGCGTGGGCGTAGCAGCCGTTTTGCACGCCGACCATACGGCCAGTGATCCCATCGCGAATGAGATCGAGCGCGATGTTGGCGAAAGTAATCGCGACGATTTTATCTATCGCGTCCGGGTCGCCGCTGCGCAGGTCATAGGTCAAGTCGCTGGCCACGGTTTCCTCGCCCGTTCGCTTTTGAACCTCGTCGGCCAGCGCGTGTCCGATGTCGACCTTTTTGCGGTGGCCGTAGGCGTCAGCTTCGCCAACTTCGCCGACCGTTCCTTCCTTCCATACGGCGCCTTCGGAAACCACCGCAACCGAATAATTGCTGGGATTGTTGCGTTTGTCTTCCACGAGCAGCTTGCTGACGAGGTCCAGATCGAACGGGTACTCAGGAATCAGGCAGCGAGTGGAAGTTACATAAGCGGTGTAAAGCGCCGTAAAGCCAGAATCGCGGCCGAAAATGCGAAATATTCCGATGCGTTCGTGAGAGCCCAGGGTGGTGCGCTGCCGGGTGATCGAATCCTTGGCGCGGGTGATTGCCGTGGAAAATCCGATGCAGTACTCGGTGCCGCGCACGTCGTTGTCCATCGTTTTGGGAACGCCGATTACCGGAAATCCGTGGCTGGATAGAGCTGCGGCAAAACTGAGAGTGTCGTCCCCACCGATGGCGATCAGGCAGCCGACGCCCAGGCGTTCCAAGTTCTCCAAGACGATCGGGGTGAAATCATAGGACTTGCCGTCGGATCGAAGCTTGCCTAGCTGCGCGCTGGAGAGATGTTCGGGAACTTTGTTGCTCGCGACGCGACGTGGATTGGTGCGCGAAGTGTGCAGCACGGTGCCGCCCGTGCGGTCTATCGTCCTGGTATTTTCGCGGGTCAACTCGCGCGCGTAGTTCGCGTCGAATCTTTCGGCGGGGTTCATGTGGGTCAAACCCTTCCACCCCTTGCGGACGCCGATCACGTTGCGTCCCATTTCAGTGGCGCGATATACCACGGACTTGATCACAGCGTTTAAGCCGGGCACGTCGCCTCCGCCCGTCAAAACAGCGATGCTGGTTCTCGCAGTCATGAATCAATGGCTCCTTGTAGGTTTAGAATTACCGATGAACCCTTCATTTTACTTCAGGTGAATTCCGAGAACGGCAAGGAACTTAGTGGGGGTATCGCAGCTGCTTACGGGGAAGGCACCGGCGCTGAGCGACCGGCGACGACCATGCGGAAATCAGGCGAGGATGCGAGAGGCGAGCTGGCGCGGCTCGCCCAAAGCTTAGGCGGCGTACTTGCTGCAGGAATGCTCGAGCACGAGGCCTTCAGACGGCGAATGGATCAAATACGTGCCGGGCACGATCTTCTGCAAACGCTCGACGCACGCCTTCGCCATTTCCAAATTTTGCGATTCGGAGATCCAGACAAAGTTGCCATCGGGGAGCCGCTTGAATATATCGAACATAATCGCTTGGTTCCTCCTGCGTTGGTTACTTGCATTTTCGTCGCCACGCGCCGGACGAACAGTTTCCTCAATTGAATCAGCAATTTAGGGACGCACTGAAACGCCTCGGCGTTGCGCGGCGTGTAATTTTGCCCGCTCGGTTCGCATAAGCTGCCTACCTGCCGAATCGCTACCGGAAACTTTAACCCGCCCTACTATCTTCCCGGTATAGCTCGCAAGTCCCATCCGGAATTAGTATTTCGCGTAGGGTCGGAGCTTTTCTCGGGTCCGTGTTCAAGGGAAATTCAGTTCAGGAGGTATGAAGATGCTTTACTACGCATTGTTGTTCTTAGTGGTTGCGTTGATCGCAGGATTTTTCGGTTTTGGCGGCATCGCTTTCGCGGCAGCCGGAATCGCGAAGATTCTCTTCTTTGTGTTCCTGGTCATATTCATCGTCACGCTAATCATGCACCTCACGCGGGGCGGTATCGCTCGCGGTTAGCCGTTCAGAGCCAATCAACAACCTAATCCGAAGGAGAGATTCGTGAAAAAAGCACTGATGTGCGGATTGATGGGAGTCCTGTTTCTTGCAACCGCAAGCCGAGGCGACGACAAGGAAAAAGACGAAGACCGCTTGGCAAATTGCGGCACGGTTATGAAGGAGATTTTGGATGTTCCGGATGACATCCCCCAGGATCTATTGGATAAGGCCGACTGTGTTGTGGTCTTTCCTTCAGTGCTGAAGGCTGCCTTTGTTGTCGGTGCGAGCTACGGTCGGGGTGCGATGAGCTGCCGCAAGGGTGAAAACTACAACGGGCCGTGGGGTCCTCCGACAATGATGGCGTTGGAAGGAGGCAGCTTCGGCCTGCAAATCGGCGGCCAAGCAACGGACTTTGTTCTGCTGGTGATGAATGATCGCGGAGCGAACGGCATCTTGGCCAGCAAAGTGAAGCTCGGTGGCGACGCTTCGGCAGCGGCGGGGCCCGTCGGACGCGATACCTCGGCCGAAACGGACGCGACATTGCGTGCTGAGATTCTCAGTTATTCCAGAGCTCGCGGTCTTTTTGCCGGGGTTTCTCTCGAGGGATCGACGATCCGTCCGGACAACGATGCCAACGAACGAATCTACGGCAGCAAGATTCCGGCGAGGGACATCGTTCTCCGCGATGCGGCGCCTATTCCGCCGTCAGCGCGCGCAATGATCGCAACGCTGGACGCCAGAACGCCTCATCACAAGAGCTAAAGGACGAATATTCCAACCGCTGGCGCTCTCCTGGTGAACGCGGCCTTGAGAGCGCCGGCACAGCCTTCCGGAATCGAGGGTTCTGCAATGGATCTCACACCGATTTACGATATATTTCGCCGTATGCCTAGCGGGGAACTGGTGTGGACCTGCGCGGCACGCGGGCTCGAGGAAGTAAGAGCAAGACTGGTGAATCTGAAATTGACGGCGCCATCGGACTGCGTCGTCTACGTCCGCCGCGGCTAACAGGCAACCACGGCAGGTGCGCAGTAGGTGGCCGCGGCGCGATTACACTTTCACGGCTGCTCGAATTCTCGGCATCCCCGTCACTGCCGCTTTCAAGTCCGGCTCTTTCGCCATCGCATTCAGCACGGCTTCGGTAACCTCCTGGTCGATCTCCGGTGCGGTGCGGAGTTCCGTAGGATAGCGCACCAGCAATTCGAGTCCCGTCTCCGAAAATTGCAATTTCGACTGCGGCGCGGGAGCCTTCATTTGGATCTCGATGTTGCGTTCCAGGTCGGTATGCTGGCGCTCCATGTCTGCGCGGTAGCGCTCATAAACCGAATTGACCGCGGCCAATAGTTTCTCTTCGACGGGCTTGAAATCAGCGCCTGGAACGCCTTGCAGCACGACTTCGTGCCAGGTGTACTCGGTGCCGGGAATTTGTTTGTACAACGGAGTGGTGGCTTGGAACAGGACGGAATTTGAGAAGACCACAATTCTGCCCGTCGGAAACAGGTTGATGTCGCTGCCGGCTAGTTCCATCAGGTAAAAACGCACTGGAGACACGTCAATCACGTCGCCGGTTACGCCGGCGATGCTGATCCGGTCGCCAATCCGGATTCCGTAACGCCCAATCACAAAAAAATAGGCTGCCACGGAAAGCAGGACGGCTTGGAGTCCCACTGCGATTCCAGCCGTGGCGAAACCGGCAAATGTGGCGAGCGAGCTGAAATCACTGACGATCCCCAGCGTGAGAACCGTGCAAATCAGAAAGCCCATCACGAATCGCCGCAACAGCATGAACTGGCGGCGGCGCCGCAAATCATGAATGTATCGGAAGGTCCACCTGCGCCAAACCTCGGAGAGAACCCAGAGCATTCCCAGAGCGAGAATTATCGCCAGGGCGCTCGTGAGTACGGAACGTAGCGAGTCCTTGGATTCGGTCGCGACCGAATTGCGCCAGTTGAGAAAATTCGCGCGACTCTGATCGAGAATCAAAAGTTCCTGGCTCAGCGGGACGGCGACATTCGCGAGCTGCTTGAACTGGTCGGTAAGAGCTCGCACTTGTTGCTGCGCCGCTTTTTCCTGATCAGGGTTGGCGGGCGTCTGGCTGACCAGGTTGCGGCCCTGTTGGATGGTGGCGGCCAGGTTGTCCCGCAGCGGCTGTCGCAACGCGACCGCTACTTCACGCACACGCTCGGTCTCATTCGCCATCTGGTCAATTTGGTGCATGGTGCGAATTTCCGAGTACAGCGTCAGGCCTCGGCCGATCAGGCCGGAGGATTTGGAAACTGCGGGCTTGGTCTCTGCGGGCTTGGCTGCCGCTTTCTGGGCATTGGCATTGCCCAGAACTTCGGGAACGGTGCGGGCGAGATCGTTGATGCTTCCCGCAAAGCCTCCTGCACCGGATTCGTTGCTGCTCTCCGCAAAGCTGGCCAGTTTCTGGACCGCGTCTTCGGTCGCCTGGTCCAATTCCACTTCGCCCTGCAACTGGTCGCGCTGGGCGACTAAGGCCTGGCGTTTGCTTGGCGCCGCTTTTTCGATCTGCTTGTTCAGAGCGGCTATCTTCGACTGGTTATCGCTGATGCGAGATTTGATGGTAGCCAGTGACTTGGCGAAATTTTGGGGCTCATTAGAATTTGCTTGGGGTGTTGCGGATTGACTCTCGCTCGCCTGTTCAGCGGGGGCTATCAGTTGGGCCGCGGCCTGGGCGGATTGGAACGCAAGGCGCACCGCTTGCTGCGCGAGATTCTGCGCGGTGTCTTCGTAAATAGCGTCGCTGGGCAATCCCACCGATTGAATCTTGCCGGTCGAATCGCGGTACCAGCTGATGATAGCGTTCAGATGGTGAAGAATCGCGTCGCGATCAATTGGCGCGGCGCTCCGGGAATCGGGAATGAAAGCGAGAGCGGACAGAAATAAAAGGATGGTTGTTAGCGACGTTCGGAGACGTTTTCGCCACGCGATTGTGCTTCGCATTACTCGTCTTGCCCTCTGAGTCGGGAATTTCGAGCCGGGAACTTCCTGAAAAAATCGATCTGGCTGGGTGAGCCGACTTCCAAGAAACTAGCCGACGCTACAAGGCATCATTATACAGATATTGATTGCGGCCGCGGCCAGAAGTCGGCGCGCTCAGCGCACTGTCCCGCGCGGCGATATTGCTCACCGGCTCAGGGCCTTCATGCAAGCCACCGGAAAATTTCCGAGCACTTCTTCCGCGCGCAAACTGGAACTCTCGCGCCCCTTGGCGAGTTCCACGACTTCACCGGAGAGAACGTTCTCCCAGCGCGAGGGAGCGTTGGGCGGCAGGGAAATCCTTGTTCCGCGCCAGAAGGTAGTCATGCGCGCCCAAGTTATCGTAGCGCTGGCATCCGCCAGCCATCTTGGCACAATCGTCAGCGTCCACTGATTTCCTTTGCGGCGGGCGAACGCGACTAGATTGTTCGCATGCTTGCCGCTGCTCGGGAGCGGCAGGAACGATCCGTCGAGGAACAGCTCGCGATATTGACGCCTGAGATTTAGCACTTTCCAAACGAGATAGAGTTTGGCGCGGCCATCCATCCAATCGCGCGTCAACTCCTTACATAAGTCGGACGGGCTTTCGTTGCCGCGTTCTTCGATGGCTTCCAGCAATTGCGCTCTCCGATCGAAGTCAACCGGACCGCGATTATCCGGATCCACCAGACGCAAGTCCCACAATTCGCATCCTTGATATAAATCAGGCACTCCCGGCGTGGTCAATTTCAGCAAGACCTGCGCGAGCCCGTTCAGCATTCCGAAGTACGCGATTTTCCGCTGAAGTTTCAGAAAATCCGCAAGGAAGAGGTTTCGGCGTCCGGGCTTGATGATTGCCGCGACAAAATCGGTCAAGGCACGCTCGTGTTCCACATTCGGGCGCGTCCAGCGAGTGTGCACCATGGCCTCGCGCGTCGCTTTGATTACGTACTGCTTCATGCGTCTTCGAAATGCGGGCATATCCTTGGCATCCAGCGGCCATGCTCCTAGCAGCGTTTCGTAGAGAAAAATCTCTTCGTCGCGGTCGGGCGCGGGTTCTCCGTTGACGACCTTCTTTTTCTTCGTATTCCAGCGCGACCACGAGTTCAGCCGACGCCGCCATTCCCCCGGCAATTCCGAGAGAACGTTGATGCGAGCGCGCACATCTTCGCCGCGCTTGGTGTCGTGGGTGGAGGTGGTGTTGAGTCCAAAAGGCCAGCGGCGCTGCCGGTCATGAATGAACGAATTAAACTCGAAGGGCGAAGGCTCGGATGGCCGGGGATCACCTCCGACCTCGTTCAAAGAAATGAGCGGGCAATAAACGTAAAGAGTGGTGTCTTCGAGGCCTTTGGCAACGATCGGTCCAGTAAATTGTTGCCAACGCATGACGAAGGCCAGGCGGGCTTCGCGCTGTTCGGCAAAATGGTAGCGACCGTCTTCCATCAGCAGCACGCTGCGCACAAAATCAAAGCTGGCTGAATTCATATTCGGTTTGCGAGACCGGGCAGCTGCCACGGCGGCTTCGATATAGCGTTTGGCGTCGCGGGGCAAGTTCATCTCGCGAATATAGGTGCGATAGACGGAGAGGCTGGCGGTCACTTCGATCAACGCCTGCCCGAGGTCCGCGCGGGGAATATCCCGGGCGAAACGGTCATGCTCGGCCAAAATGCCCAGTTGGCGGCCGAGATAGCGCATCTCCACCGCCAGAAGCGTAGACATCACCAGCCTTTTTTTCTGATAGAGAAGGTGCTGGTAATTGACTTTATTTTTCAAAAACGCAAAGTAAGCTTGTTCCGCAGCGCGGCCGCCTTCGGGATGCACGAACAAGCGGTTCACAGCATTCAAGTATTCGTAACCGGTAGTTCCCTGGACGGGCCAGTCACCAGGCAGTTCTTCTTTCCCGGAAAGTATTTTTTCCACGATAACGTAAAACTGGTTTGAACTTTCTTTGTCGGCGGGGCTTTGCAATTTTTCCTGCACGCGGCGCAAATAAGCGAGGGGATCCCGCAAACCGTCAATATGATCAATGCGCAGCCCGGTCACTGCGCCGCGCTCGATTAAGTGGAAAGCGACGTTGTGCGTCGCGTCGAAGACCATGGGATCCTCGACGCGCACTCCGACCAAGTCTGTGATGCTGAAGAATCTGCGATAGTTGATTTCGGCGTTGACGTTCTGCCAGTAAGACAACACGTAGGCTTGTTCGGAGAGCAAGCGGTCCAGGTATCGAAAACTCGAAGCAACTCCGCGCTTCCCGTTAAAGATTTTCAGGTTCTCGTCAACGAACGCCCGGAACTCCGGTTGGTTCTCATACAACCTTCGAAGACGTTCCTTGATCGCCTCTATTTGCAGGCGCCGATCGCCTGCGGCGTCTATAGGTACGTATTCACGAATTGGCACGGCCGAGAGTGCGGCGATGATCCCTGAATATTCCTGAAAGCTCGCGGAATCCGGCCGCAGCTTCTCCTCGAGGAGGTGCTGCCGGTGGGTCAGGATCATGGGGTAGGAACGAGGAGCTACCGGAAAAAGGCCATCGTGGTGCTTCACGAAGAAACTTCCGCGGACGAATATGAGTTGAAGTTCCTGGTTTTTCAAAGCGTCGGCGTAAACACTGCTGAGGACGGGAAGGAGAATCTTGTTATCCAGAATTCGCGAGGGCGGATGCCAGTCGACATCGAAGTACGAAGAGTAGACAGACGCCGGGCCGTTTTCGAGCAGGTCCATCCACCACGGGTTCTCATCGCTGGCCGCCATATGATTCGGAACGATGTCGAGCAGCAATCCCAAACTGTGCTTCTGCAAATCCGCTTGAAACATGTCAAATTGCTGTTCGCTGCCCAGATCGCTATCGATACGCGTGGGGTCTGTGGCGTCGTAACCGTGGCCGCTGCCGCTGCGGCTTTGGAGCAATGGAGAAGCATAGATATCCGTGATGCCCAGCCGCGAGAGGTAGTTCAAAATATTGGAGGCATCTCGAAACGTGAAATTTCGATTGAACTGCAGCCGGTAGCAGGAAAGTGGGATGTGGCGCAGCGGCATAGATTTCAGGCAATTTGCAATTTCAGTTTTTCTTGGAGAACGCCCAAATGCTCCAGCCAGGTTTTCGCTTCAGGATTGCCTTTCTCTTGTTCCGACCGCCACTTTCGGTGCGCAGCAAGTAGCGCGGGATATGCAAGGTTTTGCGCCTGCCAGATAACGACCGGGAACGGCAATTTATCGAGAAACTCCAATAGGCCTTGCAATTGTGTCACGACTTCGATTTTGGATGGCTCCGCCGCGAACGCCGCGGCGGCCTGCTCGACCTTCTTTCGCATGGCATACTCTAAGGTTGGCACGTCCAACGAAACGCGAACGCTGGCCGCTTCCTTCAGCAGGCCCAGAATCAGATCGCGATCCAGAGTGGGAGTTTGCAGGGCCTGCAATAGCTGATCGTTGAGGTTTATTTCCGCCGCAGTTTGAAACGACTTCGGGACCGGAACTCCCAGATCAACCAGAAATCTCATCAGTTGGGCGTGTGGCTGATAGATTCCGCGCTGCGTAGCGGTTGCATCCAGATCGGCGTCCCGCAATATCAGGCCGAGGATTTTGCGTTGCTCGTCGCGGAACAGTGAGCGCAGGGAGTACAGTCTGTCGCCGAAGCCCTCGTCCAGCAGGCGGATTACCGCGGGAGCATCCGCACGGCCGAATGCCGCAAAGAGCTGCTCAGAAGTCGCCCGAGGATCCTTATCCTGCGAAGCCTCGTGAATGCCGCACGTGATATTGTGATCGCCCAGGTGCAGCACGCCAAAATCGAGTGCGTCCGTTTCGCGCGTGATCCGCGAAGACACGCGCGCGCGGCCCGTCGCCAAGCGCATCTTTCCTTCGGTCTGACTTTGAAAAGCTTCCCGTTGCACGTCGTAGCAATAAATACGGGTGCAGTCCGTATACGTTTCAAAAAGCGAGCTGATGGCGTAGTGCGCGGCGACTTGCGGAATATCCGCAATCGCTGGTTTCACCCACTCTTCGTAAATGTGTGCGCCGTCCTGGTGCTCTGGCACGTTGCTCTTGGCGTTTCGCAGCCTGTCCACAAACTGCGCCTCCAGGTTACCGCCGTTCATCTGCTCGCCCAACCTAACGGCGCGGCCCGCGTATTGGATGACTTGTACTGTTTCGATTCCGGAGAGCTCATCGAAGAACCAGCCGCAGCTTGTGTACATCAATTGGGCGTGCCGCTGCATTTCCAGCAGCTTGAGCGCGGCCACTTTCTCGTCATCGTTCAATTCGTGAGTGGCGTGTTCGCCGAAGTATGCGGCCAGGCTCTTGTCCGAACGGTCCAGGATCACGCGAATATATTCGTCGCGCGCGCGCCAGGGGTCCCTCAGAAGCGCTGCTGCTTTGGATTCAAAAACGGGCGCGAGCGCATCGCGAAGCCAGTCCAGCGCCGCCCTCAGAGGCGCGCGCCATTCTTGATTCCATTCCGGGTGACCGCCGGAATTGCAGCCGCAATTGCTGCGCCATCGCTCGATACCGTGAACGCAGCTCCAGGAGGTGTTGGGAAATATCTCGACGAAATGATTTGCGGGATGCCGTTCGAGAAACTGTCCGTAGTCGGTAAGCTCGGCAAGCTTGTTGGTTTCGATTTGGTCCAGAGCCGCCGTAAGCGCCATTTCGCCGTAATGATGATGGTGGCCGTAACTCTCGCCGTCGGTGGCGATGTGGGAGAGTTGCGGCCAATCACGCGTGTCCGAAAAACCGCTGATGAGGCGGTTGGCAAAAACTTTGCCGTCATTGAGTAAGCCTTCAAAGGCGACGGCACGAGAAATCGGCCCATCGTAGAAAAAGACGTTGATCGTGCGCCGCGAAGGCAAGCGCACCAGATAGGCGCGGCTGGGATCAACACGGTCGCCGCTGATGTCCTTCCAACTGCGGCTGCCGAATCGGCGCACTCTCGAGGCCTGGCGCGGAGCAAGAATTGTAAACTTCAGCCCTTGTTCCGCCATGCTATCGAGCGTCTCGATGTCCACGGCCGTTTCGGGCAGCCACATGCCCTCGGGCGCCCGCTGGAAACGCCGCTGAAAATCGGCGATGCCCCATTTGACCTGGGTCACTTTATCGCGGCGGTTAGCGAGCGGCATGATCATATGGTTGTAGGCCTGCGCGATGGCTGAACCATGGCCACCGAATTTCTGCGCGCTGATTTTGTCCGCTTCCAGAATTGCCGAGTACGTCTTTGCTGCGTGAACTTCCATCCAGGAAAGCAGGGTGGGGCCTACGTTAAAGCTGATCGTCGAGTAATTGTTCACCATGCGGGTTATGCGCTGCTCGTTATCGAGGATCCGCGAAGTGGTGTTTGGCGCGTAACAATCCGCCGTAATTCGTTCGTTCCAGTCGTGATAGGGGTACGCGGAATCTTGCAACTCTATCTCTTCGAGAGAGGGATTCTCGCGTGGAGGCTGATAGAAATGTCCGTGAACGCAAACGTAGCGATTGCTCATGTGTGGGATTTTTCCGAAACTGGCGTGCGGCGAAAACGAGTTCGGGGACGAGCTCCGTTCGGACTGGTACAGGCGAGTATAGCAAAAATTCCGCAAAATCTGTTGAGCGCGCTTACTGCCGCGCCAGCGCCTACACGAATTCGCAACTTGCAATCTCGCGCGCTGGGCATCGTATAATGAGTACGTAGATTCATCGCTCGCATCCAGCTCTGCGAGACAATCCAAGTCCGGCCCGTTCCCTTGCTACGTCGGAGGATTTATCTTGCACTCTTCAAGGATCGCCACCGAAGTGTCCCTGCCTTCACTCCGTCGGGTTGTAATCGAAAACGTGGGGCCGGAAGTTGACGGCGGGCGGTTCGCAATCAAGCGCGTTGCCGGCGAAAGTGTTGTGGTGGAAGCGGACATCAACGCCGACGGGCACCAGGTGCTTGATGCAGTCCTCTGCTTTCGCGCGGCGGGGGAGCGCAGTTGGAGCGAAACGCCGATGCGTGCGATCGGAAACGATCGCTGGCAAGGCAGGTTTCAGGTCCCCGAATTCAAGCCGTACGCCTATACGGTGCAGGCCTGGTTGGACCCCTACAAAACGTGGATTCGCGACCTTGCGAAGAAAGCTGACGCAGGCCAGGACGTCTCGCTGGACTTTCTTGCGGGAGCGGAACTCGCCGCCGCCGCGGCAGCCCGAGCGCAAACGCCCGACGCGCAAAAGCTACTCGAATTATCGGCCAAGCTGAAAAAGCTGGCTCGCACAAATCGCGAATCGGCGCTCGCCGTGGCCAACAGCGAAGAGTTCACCCAACTAATGACGCGCTACCCGGACCGGTCGCGCGCTACGACGTACGAAAGGGAATTGCAGGTCTGGGTGGACCGTCCCAAAGCCCGCTTCAGCAGCTGGTATGAGTTGTTTCCGCGCTCGTGCACCACGGACGCGCAAAAGCCGGGAACGTTTCGCGATTGCATGCGGCACCTGCCGTACGTCGCTGAGATGGGTTTCGACGTCTTGTACTTTCCGCCCATCCATCCCATCGGTCGCAAAGGTAGAAAGGGCAAGAACAATAGCCTCGAGGTTGCGCCCGGCGATCCGGGCAGCCCATGGGCGATTGGTTCGCTGGAGGGTGGCCACAAAGCAATTCACCCGGCGCTCGGCACGCTCGAGGATTTCAAACAGCTTCGGCAAAAGGCTGAGGCAATGGGCATCGAAATGGCCTTGGACATCGCTTTTCAATGCGCGCCCGATCATCCGTACGTGCAAGAGCACGAAGATTGGTTCGCGCATCGCCCGGATGGCTCGATTCAGTACGCCGAAAACCCGCCCAAGAAGTACGAAGATATTTATCCGCTCGATTTTGAAAGCGATGATGCTTTGGAATTGTGCGAAGAGCTGAAGAGCGTGGTGCTTTACTGGATCGAGCAGGGCATTCGTATTTTTCGCGTGGATAATCCGCACACCAAGCCTTTCGGCTTCTGGGAATGGCTGATCGCGGAAATCCATCGAACATACCCCGAGGCAATCTTTCTCGCCGAGGCGTTTACGCGGCCGAAGGTGATGTATCGCCTGGCGAAGCTCGGTTTCACGCAGTCCTACACCTATTTCACGTGGAAGAATACGAAAACGGAGATTGCCGAACTTTTCGAGGAACTTACGCAGACCCCAGTGCGCGAGTTTTTCCGCATGAATCTTTGGCCAAACACTCCCGACATCCTGCACGCCTATCTGCAGACCGGAGGACGGCCGGCGTTTATCGCGCGATTGATTCTGGCGGCTACGCTCGGCGCCAACTACGGAATCTATGGCCCTGCTTTCGAGCTTTTCGAGAACCGGCCTTTGGCGCCGGGAAGCGAGGAATATCTCGAGTCCGAGAAATACCAAATTCGCGTGTGGGATATTGACCGGCCGGACGGCCTGAAACAATTGATCGCGCTGGTAAACAAGATTCGCCACGAAAATCCGGCGTTGCAAAGCGATTGGAGCTTGCGCTTTCATCCCGTGGACAACGATCAATTGATCGCCTACAGCAAAACGAGCGGCGACGGTTCCAACGTCATCCTGGTAGTGGTGAATCTGGATCCCCGGAACACGCAGTCAGGCTCGATTTATGTTCCGCTGGACTATTTCGGGATCGGTCCCCAACAGTCCTTTGAAGTGCACGACCTGCTGGCGGACGCGCGTTATACCTGGCAGGGCAGCCGCAACTACATCGAACTGAATCCTGCGAAGATTCCCGCGCACATTTTCAAAGTGCGATGATGCGCGGACAATTACACCAATAGCAGCATTCATGTTTCGCTCGAGCTTTCGAGCTCACGCCGCAAGAGGAGAACGCCGCAGTGGCCATAAGCAGCGACCAGCCGCTCTGGTACAAGGACGCGATCATTTATCAACTGCACGTCCGCACCTTTTGCGACAGCAACAGCGACGGGATCGGCGATTTTCCCGGCCTGATGCAGAAACTGGATTATCTACAAGATCTTGGAATCAACGTCATCTGGCTGCTTCCTTTCTTTCCCTCGCCATTGCGGGATGACGGCTACGACATCGCGAATTACCGCGCCATCCATCCGAATTACGGCACGCTGGAGGATTTCAAGGCATTTCTCTCCGCGGCACACGCGCGCGGAATCCGCGTCATCATTGAGATGGTTCTGAATCACACTTCCGACCAGCACCCGTGGTTTCAGGAATCGCGCAGTTCCCGCGATAATCCGAAACGCGATTGGTACGTGTGGAGCGACACCGACGACCGCTATCGAGGAGTCCGCATTATTTTTCTCGATACGGAATTGTCGAATTGGGCGTGGGACCCGGTTTCAAAATCCTATTACTGGCACAGATTTTTCAGCCATCAGCCCGATCTGAATTACGACAATCCGGCCGTATTCGAGGAAATGTGGGACGTCATGAAATTCTGGCTGGAGATGGGTGTGGATGCCTTCCGGCTGGATGCCGTTCCTTATCTGATCGAGCGCGATGGAACGAACTGTGAGAACTTGCCCGAGACCCACGGCGTGATCCGCGAGTTGCGCAAACGCCTGGACGAGTCGTTTCCCAACAGAATGCTCCTCGCGGAAGCGAATCAATGGCCGGCGGACGTGCGCGCCTATTTCGGCGACGGCAATGAATTTCATATGGCGTTTCATTTTCCGTTGATGCCCAGAATTTTCATGGCGGTCCAACTGGAAGACCGCAAGCCCATCATCGAAATTCTCGAGCAGACTCCGCAAATTCCCGAAACCTGCCAGTGGGTCACTTTTTTGCGGAATCACGACGAACTTACGCTTGAAATGGTCACGGACATCGAGCGGGACTATATGTATGACACATACGCCCGAGACAAAACGATGCGGCTGAATTTAGGCATTCGGCGCCGCCTCGCCCCGATGATGGACAACGACCGGAGGCGCATTCAACTTTTGAACGTGCTGATCATGTCGTTGCCGGGAACTCCCGTTCTCTACTACGGCGATGAGATCGGTATGGGCGACAATATTTATCTCGGCGACCGGAATGGCGTGCGTACTCCGATGCAATGGAATGGCGGCTGGAACGGCGGCTTTTCCGCCGCCGATCCCGAGCGTTTGTACTCACCTTTGATATCCAATCCGGTGTTTGGCTATCAGGCGATTAATGTGGAGGCACAGAAGCGCTCGCCGCATTCGCTGTTGTACTGGATGAAACGGCTCATCGAAGTGCGCAAGGCGTCGAACGTATTCAGCCGCGGCAGCATTGAGTTCTTACAACCTTCGAATCACAGGGTTTTGGCGTACATCCGGCAGCTGGGCGCGGAAAAAGTCCTTGCCGTCAATAACTTGTCAAGTTCCGCGCAAGCAGTGGAATTGGACCTGCGAAATCACAAGGGGTCAATCCTGATCGAACTCGCCAGCAGGAACCTCTTCCCGCGGATAGGGGACTTGCCCTACCTGCTGACGCTCGGACCCTATCAGACATTCTGGTTTCGCTTGCGCCGGATTTGAAGTGGCTGCGTTGCGAATGTGAATATGTAGGGGGGCGGCATTTGGGCGGCCGAGTGCTTTTCGCTTCGTCGCCGCGAGAAATCATGTCGCCGTAGAATTTCGATTGTGCTTTCGGCCTGTTGAAGTGAGCCGGCCGTGCGGAGACGGTGTTGGCTGAAGAAACGCTACTCTCGGACGATTTTCTACGCCAACTCATGGGCGTCGGCGAAGTGGATCTGCTGGTAGGAGTCCCTTCGCACAATGACGCGCATACCATCGGCTCGACGGTGGCCGTCATCGAAGAGAGTTTCCGCCAGAGCTTTACGCGAGACCGCGTCGTCATCGTAAATGTGGACGGCGGGTCGCGCGACGGAACATCGGAAGCCGTTCTGAAGCCGATCGCGGAAACCCACCCCAGTTTGCGCGGCTTGACGTCATTGCGCACCATCCATCGCGTTTCCACTCGCTATCCAGGAGGCCCGTCACCGGGTGTCGCTGTCCGAGCGATCCTCGCGGCGGCGGATTTGGTGCGGGCCAAGGCCTGCGCGGTGGTCTCGCCGCACTCGGCGAACATTGACACGAATTGGATCAAGAATCTCCTGCAGCCGTCCTATCGCGAGGAATGTGATTTTGTCGCCCCGCTTTACAGCCGGCACAAATTCGAAGGCCTGTTGGCGCGGAACCTGCTGTACCCGGCGACTCGCGCGACGTTTGGGCGCGGAATTCGCGAGTTGCATTCCGCCGAATTTGGATTCTCCGGCAAGCTTGCGACCCAGTGCCTGGGACAGGACGTTTGGGGCGAAGAATCGGTGCGTAAATCGCCCGAAATCTGGATGGTCACTTGCGCGATAACCTCGGGATTGAAGTGTTGCCAATCGTTCCTGGGTCCAAAGGTTCAAGCTGCAGCGACCTCCGGCACGGACATCGTGGCCGCCGTAAGAGAAACGGTGGGCGCGCTTTTCTGGTGCCTGGAATTGCAGCAGGAATACTGGATGGGGGTAAGCGCGCCTGAAGCGGTTCCAACGTTCGGCTCGGATCACGAACTGACCACCGGCGCCGCGCGCATAAATCGCAAGAGAATTTATGAATTGTTTCAAAAAGGCGTCACGGACCTGGCTCGAATTTTGAAAACGATTCTCTCAGACGACACCCGCACGGAAATTGAACGCATCGCGCAGCTAGATGAGCACAATTGCCGCGTCGAAAATGAGCTGTGGGTAAGGATTGTGTTCGAATTTGCGGCCGCCTATCACCGCAACGTGATGAACCGGGACCACCTGTTGCAAGCGCTGGTGCCGCTCTACCGCGGAAGAATCTACTCCTTCATCGTGGAGCATCAGTCGTCAACGCCGGAAGAAATCGAGGCGGACACCGAAACGCTGTGCCTGGAATTCATCCGCCAAAAACCGTACTTGCTGGAAAAGTGGAAAGCGAAGTAGTGAGGTGACGTCATGAAACAGTTGATCGTTCAAGGACTGCAGCAGGCCTACCAGAATCTGGTGCACATGATCTCGGTGTTCCTGCCGCGCTTGGTGGCCATGCTGTTGATCATGCTGGTAGGGTTGTTCGTCGCGCTCCTCGTGAAGTACCTTCTCCGGCTGATCCTGCGCTTCACACAGCTCAATCGCTTGTCGGAGCAGTCTGGAGCATCGCAAGTGCTGCGCAATGCGGCCCTGCCCACGATTAGCGAGCTTTTGACGCGCTCCTTGTTTTGGGTCACCTGGCTGGGATTCACCCTCGTCGGAGTCAGCATCCTGGGCATTCCCGAGTTGCACGAGCAACTTTCCCGTCTGTTTCAATTGCTGCCGGAGATCTTCGTCGCCATTCTGATTCTCTTTGTGGGAGTGCTGGCGGCGAACTTCCTTTCGCGCGCGGCCTTGTTGGCGGCTGTGAACGCGGGTGTGCGATCTCCGCGGCTCTGGAGTGGCTCCACTCGTTTCGTGATTTTAATTCTGGCGATCTCCATGGCGCTTGAGCAAATCGGGCTGGCCAATCAGACGGTCACGTCCGCGTTTTCCATCATTTTTGGCGCGCTCATGCTGGCGTTGGCGATTGCGTTCGGATTGGGAGGGCGCGATCTGGCGCGCCAGACTTTGGAAAGGTATCTAGGTGACAGCAAAAGACGGGATCGCGAGAAGGAGAAGGAAGAAGAGCCGTCACCGCTTTAAGTCCCAATTTTTATTTCGTTTCGTGCCAGGGAATCCCAGCCTCCCGGACCTTACATATCCTGGAGGACGCTTTGACCGCACCTAAAATGAAGACAGAAGATTTCGTCGAAATGCGGGAGGTGCTGCCGCCACTGCTGCCCGAATTTCTTACGGCGCAGCGCTGGTTCGGCGGCAAAGCCCATCGAATTCGCGCTGCGGAGGTTGCGGACATTATTCCGTTCGGTGCGTCGCAGTCCGAAGCGTTGATCGTTCTTGCCCGCGTGGAATATGAGACGGGCGTTCGAGAATCATATCTGCTTCCTCTGCTCGTCTGGTATGCGGACCAGCAATTGCACGACGACGATTTGCATGTCCTGCGAGTCAGCTTCCACGGAAGGGAGCTGTTCCTCACGGATGCGCTGCGCAACGAAGATTTTTTGTTGACGCTTCACGGAGCGATTGAAGCGCAAGCGTCCTTTCGCGGATTGAATGGCGACCTCCGCGCCCGGCAATCGCGCGCTTATCGCGATCTTTGTCCCGCGTACGCCGGTATGTCGAAGCCCAAGCTGATGGGGGTCGAGCAAAGCAATAGCTCGATCGTCTACGGAAATCGGCTGGTGCTGAAAGTTTACCGCCATGTAGAACCGGGGATGAACCCTGATCTTGAGATCGGACGGTTTCTTTCCGAGCGCGTGCACTTTCCGCATGTTCCGGCGGTCGCGGGCTGGCTGGAATATGCGGAGGACGACGGCCGGGAAACGACGATTGGAATCCTTCAGGAATTCGTGTCAAATCAGGGCGACGCGTGGCGTTTCACGCTCAATTCGCTCTCAGAATTTTGGCTGCGAGCGAATGAGCGCCTGGCAGAGCTTTCATCGCTCCATCCACCCGGTCTTTTTCCGCTGAAAACGTCTGCGCAGCCGGCGCCGGATATTGCGCGCGAATTGTGCGGTTCGTACCTGGATGCCGCCGTGCTGCTCGCGCAACGAACCGCGCAGCTGCACTTGGCTCTTGCGTCCGAACCAGGCGCCGCGGCATTCGCACCGGAACCATACACGCCGGAATTCCAGGCGGCGATGCTCGAATCGCTGCGTGAAAAAGGGCAGCGTTCGTTCGAGCTCTTGCGCGAACACGTCGCGGGAATGTTGGGTGACACGAAAGACGCAGCCGAGCGGGTGCTCGCCGCTGAGGATCAGGTGCTACGAGCGTTTGAATCAGCGCTCAGCGCTCCGATCGCTGCGGTGCGCACCCGGATTCACGGCGATTATCATCTCGGCCAGGTTCTTTATACCGGCTCCGATTTCGTGATCATTGACTTCGAAGGCGAACCGGCGCGGCCCATCGCCGAACGGTCGGTAAAACTTTCGCCGCTACAGGACGTTGCTGGGATGCTGCGTTCGTTCCACTACGCCGCGTTTGCGTTGGTGTTCACGACCGCCAATGCGGAGGAAGCTCACGGCGAACACACGCGCCAGCGATTGAGAGTGGCGCAGACTTGGTATTCATGGGTCGCCGTAGAATTCGCAAACGCGTATCTCGAGGGGGCGGACGACGCTTCGTTCATTCCGACGGATAAAGGGCAGCTCGCAAATCTGCTGCGGCTGCATCTGCTGGAGAAAGGCGTTTACGAGCTTAGCTACGAACTCAACAACCGCCCCGATTGGGTTCGGATTCCGCTGACAGGAATTTTGAGCCTGCTAAATTCGGATGCGGAGCAATGAGCGGACGCGTTGAAAAACAGCGCAGGACGATCGCCACCGACGAAAGACCTCTCGGCGCAGTGATGGAAGGCGAAAACAAGTGTAGTTTTCAGGTGTGGGCGCCGCGCGCGAAGAAGCTCGAACTCCACATTACATTTCCGAAGGACCGAATCATTCCGATGCAATCCGGGGAGCGCGGCTACTTCTTCGCGGATGTTTCCGACGTCCGCCCCGGCGCGCTTTATTTCTACCGGCTCGATGATGGACGAGAACGCCCCGATCCGGCTTCGCGGTTTCAGCCGCAAGGAGTCCACGGCCCCTCGCAGGTCGTGGACCAACACTTTTCGTGGACCGACCAACAGTGGCGCGGCCTCGCGCTCGACAAGTATGTTTTGTACGAGCTTCACGTGGGAACGTTCACACCGGAAGGCACATTCGAGGCAATTATTCCGCGAATCGGCGCGCTCAAGGAACTGGGCGTCACCGCAATCGAGCTGATGCCTGTGGCTCAGTTTCCCGGAAATCGCAATTGGGGTTATGACGGCGTTTATCCTTATGCGGTGCAGGAATCGTACGGCGGGCCCGCGGCGCTGAAGAGGCTGGCGAACGCGTGTCACGAGCAAGGTATGGCCGTTGTGCTGGACGTCGTCTACAACCATCTCGGCCCGGAGGGAAATTACTCGTCCGAGTTCGGCGAATATTTCACAGATCTATACAAGACGCCGTGGGGCCAATCACTTGATTTCGATGACCGCGGCAGTGACGAGGTGCGGCGTTACTTCGTCGAGAACGCCCTGCAGTGGATCACTGATTTTCATCTGGACGCGCTGCGGCTCGACGCGATCCACGCGATCGTGGATCCATCGGCCACGCCATTTTTGCAGGAGCTTGCGGATCAGGTTCATGCGAGGGCGGAAGAGCTCGATCGGCGCGTTTATCTTTTTCCAGAGAGCAACCGCAACGACGCGCGCGAGGTGGTTTCCGCTCGAGAGGGCGGGCTGGGGCTCGATTCCGTGTGGAACGACGATTTTCATCACGCGTTGCACGTCCTTTTGACCGGAGAACAGACCGGCTATTACGAAGATTTTCACGGTGTGGAAGATTTGGCGCAGGCATTTCGCGCCGGCTTCGTTTATTCGGGGCAGTATTCTAAATATCGCGGCAGGCGCCACGGGAATAGCTCGGAGAAAGTGCCCGGCGAGAGGCTAATTGTGTTCGCGCAGAATCACGATCAGGTCGGTAATCGCCTGCTCGGCGATCGCCTGGCTCAGACCGCGTCGTTTGACCAACTGAAACTCGCTGCCGGCGCGGTTCTGCTCGCTCCTTACATTCCGTTGCTATTTATGGGCGAGGAGTATGGAGACATTGCGCCGTTCTACTATTTCGTTAGCCACGGTGACCCGGCGCTGGTGGAAGCTCTGCGCAAAGGACGCGCGGAAGAATTCGCGCAATTTCGCTGGGGCGGCGAGATTCCCGATCCGCAAAGTGAAGAGACGTTTCGCCGCTCGAAACTGAATTGGGAATTACGAAAAGAGGGCCGTCACCGGGTCCTCTGGGACTTCTACCGCGAACTTTTGCGGCTGCGTCGCGAATTGCCGGCTTTGGCGCGGCTCGATAAGACGAGCGCCGAAGTCGTCGCTTATCCCAGTGAGAACGCGCTGTTCGTCAGGAGGTCGAACGGCGGCAGCCAAATCTTTGCGGCATTCAATTTCAATACGCGCGCGGTTCAGCTGTCGCTGCCAGTCCTGGCGGGGCATTGGCGCAAACGACTCGACTCAGCCGAATCACAGTGGCAGGGGAATGGAAGCCAAGCTCCTAAAAGCTTGGATTCGCGAGGCGATTCGCACCTTTTGATTGAAGGTTCGGCGTTCTGCCTTTTCGCTGAATCCGGGCCGCATGAGAAATAGCGAAAAGAGCTAGTCCTTCGCCAAGCGAGCCATCAAATCGGGCGGCAATTGATTCGATAGCTCAAGGAAGACCCCATTGGTCCAACCGAAGCCGATCACGTTCTGTTTATAACCTTCGACGATGTGAGTTATTGAAGTACGAGTGACCACATCGTATTTTTCCCGGATGGTCTTGGTGCGCTCGAAGTTCTCCAACACCATGTTCAAGAATTTGTAGCTGATCCGGTTCGCGTCGCCTTCGTAGCCGTAGCGCCGCATGCCCTCTACGGCCAGCAGCTGAATCGGCGCCCAGCCGTAGGGATAGTCCCATTGCGCTTGGGACTCCCTGCCGCTCATGACGATGCCGCCGGGCTGCTCGAAAAACGGAAGACTCCGCATCACCGCTTGCGCTTGCTCTTTCGACGCCAGTCCTGCCCACAGCGGGTAGAACGTAGTCGCGTACTTATATGTCGAGCGTGTGTGAGTGGTGAAGTCGTAGTCGAAATAGAGGCCCTTCTCGTCGTCCCAAAAATATTTGTCAGTCAGCGCGTGACGCTCAGCCGCTCTTTCGTTCCATTTTTTCGTGTCCGCCGGGCGTTCGAGCAACTCGCTCATCCGCGCCAAATCCATTTCAGTTTTGTACAACAGGCTGTTCAAACAGACGGGCGCATAGTGATGGGTGTCAGCGCTGAACGGACCGAAGCGGAAGGACACGTCGAACCCGGATTCGCGCATGCTCCGATCGCCTTTGTAATATTCGGAGGTCAAAGCCACGCGCGTCACTTTGTGGCAATGCTCATGGGACGTTCCGGCCGCTGACGCTTCGCAAGAGGGAAGTGAGAAGACATGGCCGAGTATTTTTGTCGAGGGCGGCGCCGAATCCACTCGAATCAAGTAGCGTTCGTTCGAACCGCCATGCACGAAGAAAAATTGCGCGACGCCGCGGTAATAATTGTGCGGGCCGCCCACAATTTCCGGCACGGGACCTTCTCCGTGATCGAAGTAGCGCGAGAGGCCCGTGTCTCCGGCGAGATGCGGCGGCTCGGTCCATTGCTCGTAGTCGCGAACCGCATAACCGTATGCTTTTTCCAACCACTCACGGTCTGCCACGCCTTGGGATTTCTCGGCGTCATAGACTGCCAAAATCATGGAGGTGAGGAACGGCGGCTGCGATCGCGTCAGGTAGTAAGTGCGGTTGGCGTTCAGTACGTCGCCGTAATTTTCGATCTCAAAGAAGAAATTGTTCACCATACCTTTCGCCAGCTTTTCGCGATGATCGCGCAGCAGCCCAAGAATAATGAAGTAACTGTCCCAGCCGTACATCTCGTTGAATTGGCCGCCGGGCACAACATACGGGTTCTCGAGATACAGTAGTCCTTCCGTCGGAATCTTCGAGAGATCCACGTCGCCACCCTTGCTGATGCGCTCGGGCAAATCCTCGACGAGAACCTTGCAAAGTTTTTGCATCTCGTCGAGCACGGGCGGCTCGGGCATTGCGGCGGGAAGATAAAGCACAGGCTCGCCCTGGGTCTTTACGTCCGTATAGGTCTTGCAATTGGTGAGCGAACGCGTGAGGTGCTCCCAGCCCTCTGAAATATATTGCTGGATGCTCGTCAATGAGTTGGACTTGCCGGTCATGTGCGCCTCAATGTCATGATAGTAGGCTTCGCTCCGCGGATTGGTGCCGAACAGTAGTCCTAGAACCACGAAAGAACTTACAGCAGCGCGGCGAAATTCATTTGCTGACATCGGCTTCCAGTGTCGCCAGATTGCGGGGGTCTTGCAATACCTGACTGCCTGTTCGAGCAGATCTCGCCGGCCGATGGAGTCGGGAATCTAAGGTTAAGAATCCCGATTTCTAAGGTGATTTACGGATTTGCGGCGCAATGGTCCATTGGTAGTCTCTGTCGGTCATACCCTCATAATGCTTCGCCCATAGGGGCAAGTCAGCTTCGGCGACTTGCCTCTCTTCTTTTTGAGGAATGAATCGCCGCCGCAGAAATAATGTTGCCCCACGATTCATCTGAATGTGAGATTGGCCACCGCCGTAGGGCGCGCCTTGAGTGTGTACAATACGGGAGCACTTCTACATCGAGGCGAGACCTTATGTCCGATTACTACCTGCTGAAAACCGAACCTTCGGAATATTCGTTCGCAGAACTTCAGAAAGACGGAGTGACCGTGTGGGATGGCGTGTCGAATCCGACGGCCGTGAAGCACCTTCGCGAAATGCAGGCGGGCGCGCAGCTGGTTATTTATGAAACTGGACAGCGCAGGAGCGCCGTAGGCACTGCCGGCGTCGTTTCCGTGGATCCTTCCGATCCGCGAAAGCCCGTGGTCAGGATCAAAGCTGGCAAGCCGCTGGCCGACCCGATTTCGTTAGAACAGATCAAGGAAAGCAAGCTGTTCGCGGATTCGCCGCTGGTGCGCATGGGGCGGCTCTCGGTCGTGCCGCTGACGCCCGCGCAATACAAATATTTAACGAACCATTAATCTGACTGGCGACGCGCAAGGTCGCGCGAGCTGCCGCAAACTTCAGTTCGTCTTGTCCTTCGAGTAGCAAAGCTTTTCCAGATTGCATTCGAGGCACTTCGGATGACGAGCGTTGCAGACCCGGCGGCCGTGCCAAATTAATTGATGCGAGAAAATCACCCATTTGTCCTGCGGAATAATTCGCATTAAATCCTGCTCGATTTTTTTGGCGTCGGTGTTCTTCGTTAAATCGAGCCGAGTGGAAAGCCGCTGTACGTGCGTATCCACCACTACGCCGGAAGCAATACCGAAGGCTGTGCCGAGCACCACATTCGCCGTCTTGCGCGCGACACCCGGTAAGGTAAGCAACTCCTCCATCGTTTTCGGCACCTCGCCGTGAAAATCCTCGAGGAGTTTCTTGCTCGTGCCCATGATGGATTTGGTTTTATTGCGAAAAAATCCGGTGGGCCGTATCTCTTTTTCCAGCTCGGCGGGGTTCGCGTAAGCAAGCGCCTGAGCATCCGGATACTTCCGAAAAAGCTTCTCGGTCACCTGGTTGACGACCACATCCGTGCACTGTGCGGAAAGAATCGTCGAAATCAAGAGATGGAACGCATTGTCGTACTTCAACTCGCAGGTGGCTTCCGGATACGCTTCTTGCAATCCCCGCAGAATGGCGGCAACGCGCGCCGGATTAGGCCCGCGCCCAAACGCCAAGCCGTTTCCACGAGCGCGTCCCGCAGTCCTTGCGATCGCAGGCGATATCTTCGTAGCTGACTTCTTTTTTGCAGTTTTCTTTTGGGCTTTAGTCATCAGGCGGAAAAATATATCACATCCAGCGCGAGGAGTTCGTGTTTGCGCTCAACTGTGGGAAAGCGATGGTCACACTGCAAAGAATAGGTTCTGTGCGAACGGCCACTCGGAGTCAAGCCACTGTTGCACGCAACGGAAGCCAGTGCGCGCTCCCATCTGAATCACATTTTCCGGATTGTATTTGTGTGAGCTCTCGGTCCAGATGGTCTCGCCTTCGCGCAAGTAGAACCGGAAACCCGCCTCGCGGATCGTCACGCGCTGCCACGCCTTCGATACCAGATGCATTTCGACGCGCCGTTCGGCTTCGTCGTAGCGCGCCAGGTGCCGGAATTGCTTCAGGTCGAAATCACCGCCGAGATCGCGGTTAATGCGCGCCAGTAAGTTCATGTTGAAAGCGGCGGTGACGCCCGCGGGATCATCGTAAGCGAGCAGCAATTGAGATACCGGCTTCTCCAAATCTGTCGCGAGTAGCAGAGAATCGCCTGCGCGCAAAATCGAGCGGACTTCGCGCAGGAATTGATCGCCCGCCGGACGGTCAAAGTTTCCGATAGTGCTGCCCAGGAAGAGTACGAGAATCTGTTCGCCGTCGGCGCGCCTCGCGGAGACTTCTTGCAGGCCGTCCAGATACGCGCGCTCAAACCCGACAATACTTACGCGATCAATCTGGCCGATTTCGCGTTGGCAACGCGAGAGTGCGGTTCCCGAAATATCTATGGGATAGTAGTGGACCCTCTGTCGCCGCGAGAGAGCCTCCAGCAAGAGCCGGGTCTTCTGCCCGCTGCCGCTGCCCAGTTCCGCGACGATCACCGGCTGCGGCAGCAGCGACACGATCTCCTGCGAATGGCGCTGCAGCAAGCGCATTCCCGCGCGGCTGAGCCCATATTCCGGCAAAAGGCAGATCACATCAAAGAGGGCTGAGCCGACTTCGTCATACAAATACTTCGAGGGCAGCTCTTTTTGTCCCGGTTGACTCAAACCCACCACTACTTCGGCGCAAAACTCCGGGGCGACTTGCGCAGGCGCACCGGCACTGACCATTCGCGGAGCGGTTCCCATGTATTATTCCTCCACGCATCGGAAGCTGCTGTATATGTATGGATAATGTGGCTGAAACCAATTCCGGAAGGAGCGCCGCAGCATGCAAACGTCGGTGCGCGGCGAACCGCCCTTCATTACGAAATGTTTTCCGTCGAAAAAATCCGCGGAATACCCGGGATAAAATTGGAAAGGCTCAAATCCTGGCAGCGGGCCGAACACCGTCGAAGTCCATTCCCAACCGTTGCCCAATAGGTCGTGCACGCCGTAATCGCTGGCGCCGTGCACGTGTTCATCTACCGGCGCGGGATCCCAGCTTTGATAGCGGAAATTTCCTCGCGTTCCATCGGGAGGCTCATCGCCCCACGGATATTGACGCTCGCGGGCTTCCGTGGTGCCATACGCCGCGCGATGCCACTGCTCTTCGGTGGGAAGCTTCTTGCCGGCCCACCGCGCGTATGCTGACGCTTCCGCGTGGCTCACATAGACCGGCCACGATGGCGGCAGCGGAATCGAACCGAACATCCCGCGAAATTCCCACTGAGCGTCGGGATCGTCCGGCGCCGAATGCGCTTTAAGCGTCCAAAAGTGTGGAAAATCCACTTTATGTTTGCGGCGCCATTCCGAGTCTTCGTTGCGCCAATACTTGGCTTCCTGATATCCGCCGTCTTGCACGAATTTCAGATACTCGGCGTTAGTGACGGGGAAGACGTCGATCGAAAAACTTGGGACCAGGACGCGTTGCGCCCCAAATTCGTTGTCCCAGCCAAAGGATTTCGCCACGCGGGACTGACCCAGCGTCGCGATGCCGGACGGAATCGTAACTTCCCGAGCGTACGGAGCGGGCCGCGAATCGTGAGCCGGCGGTTTCTGCTGAATCTTTCGGGCGTGAGGTAAATTGTGCAGCAGATAGGCGAGCGTCTCCTCGTGCATAAGGCGGTGCTCGATGGCAACGTTCAGTAGAGTGCCATCGGCGAGCAAGGGATCCGTCCCCAGCGACGAACCGGGCTCGCGCAGGCGCTCATCGAGTTTGCCGCGAACGCTGCGATTGTATTGTTCCACTTGCGCCAAAGACGGCCAATCGCCGGGTTTGTCCATTGGCAAGCCGCCGCCCACCGGGTCAATTCCAAATGCAAACAGCTTGTCGAGGGCATTGTCTTCCGACGAGATTCCCAGCGCCCCGCTCAAGAGATTCCGGTCGAATGCTTCCAGGTGTCCCAGGTAAAAAATGAGACGATGGCGTTCTGGAATCGGCCGGTCGTAGAAGGTGTTCGGAGGAAGCAGCCGGAAAAGCGCATCAGTGCGTTCGCGCGCTTCCTGTAAGCGCACCAGCAAAGAAGGTTCCAGCTTCATCACTGCGCGGGAGGCTGTCACGGTTCACCTCGAAGAGGGAGGGACTCCTTTTTACCCCTGTGCCCAGTGTGGCGGCAAGCTATTTTCGGTTCAAGCGGCATTAGATGCAGCTACCGGGAGAAGGTAGCAAGCTTCGAAGGTCAAATAAAATACAGCAATCTCCGGAAAGCTCTACCGCGATGGCTGTACGCGTTCTTCTCGGCGGGCGTCAACTCGGCGTAAGTTCGGCCTAGGTCTTTGAATAGAAAAACAGGATCGTAGCCAAAGCCAGCTGTGCCGCGCGTCTCTTTCGTGATTACGCCGGTGGCCATGTCCGAAACGACCGCGAGGGCGCGACCGTGGGCCGCAGTGGCCACGAGACATACGAACTGGGCGCGACGTGGGTCGCCTTCCTTACCATCCATCTCGCGTAGAAGTTTCTGGACTCGGTCCGCATCGCTTGCGCCGGGCCCCGCGTAGCGCGCGGAATGAACGCCGGGCGCGCCGCCGAGGGCCGGTACTACTAGACCGGAATCGTCGGCCAGAACCGTCTCATTAGTGAATCGGCTGTAATGCAGGGCTTTGCCCGCGGCATTTTCCGCGAAAGTGGGAGCGGATTCGTCAAACGCAGGGGAACTGAAAAAATTTGGAAGCAGCTCGATTTCTACATTCGTGCCGCGCGATAGGTCCAGATATTCGCGCAACTTTCCGGGATTCGAGGACGCCAGGAGCAACTTCATCGCAGTGCGCGCCCGCGCGGCGGCCTACTTGCCGCGCACCATGAATTTGATTTGCAGCAATTCCTGCTGGGCGCGAACCAGCGAGCGAATTCCACCGGCGGCTAATTTCAGCAAGTCTTGGAGCTCAATGTCCGTGTACGGACGGCCTTCGGCGCTGGCTTGTACTTCCACGAACTCGCCGCTGCCGGTCATCACCACGTTCATGTCCACTTGCGCGCGCGAGTCTTCTTCATATGCCAGATCGAGGAGTAGCTCATCCGCTACGATGCCGACACTTGTCGCCGCGAGAAAATCGATCAGCGGCACCTTGCGCAAGATCCCTGCTGCCACCATGCGTTCGAGGGACAGCGCCAACGCGACGAATGCGCCAGTCACCGAAGCCGTGCGCGTGCCACCGTCGGCTTGAATCACGTCGCAATCGAGCCACACGGTGCGCTCGCCGAGCGCCTTCAAGTCGGTCACTGCGCGCAGCGTGCGGCCGATCATGCGCTGGATTTCCAGCGTGCGTCCCGATTGTTTGCCGCGGCTGGATTCGCGCGGTGTGCGGCTTTCCGTTGAGCGCGGCAACATCCCGTACTCGCCCGTGACCCAGCCCTTGCCCGAACCCTTTAAGAATGACGGCACGCCGTCCTCGATCGTCGCCGTCACGATCACTCGCGTGTCGCCGGCTTCGATCAGCGCGCTGCCCTCGGCGTGGGGAATAAAGTCAGGTGTGATTTTCACCGGCCGCAATTCGTCCGGCATGCGTCCATCGGCTCGCAACTATGAATCTCCCTTCGGTACGCCTGGCGTGGATGTTGCGGAAATTCTAAGCACTTAGTGTGACGATTGCCCGCGAAAGTGTCAACAATTCCTCAAAGCGTGGCGTAGGTGACGTCGGTCGTCGGTCACGGCGCACTTTCCAGAAACGAACCAATCAACGAGATGGCTTCGTGGGGGCTGCGGCTGGCTGCGGACTGGGCGTTTCTTGCGGTGCGGACGAACTCGACGGGGCCGGCGCCGCAGCTCCGGGAGGATTCAGATCGAAGAAACCGGTGAGATCCACGTGTCCCGCCAAAGTTTCAGCTTCCTGGCCGTGAATCAAAATTTTCAGCCGGCGCAGGATTGGCACATTATTTTCCAGCGTGCGAGCGATTGAGTTCACCGCCATTTCCTCGCTGAGAATTCCGGAAGGCGTCTCGGACGCCAGCGCGTCTGAAAAATCAGCGATCGCGGTGCCGTCGGGAAGGATGTAGAAGCCCAGCACGGTCGCGTCGGCGGGCAGCGTACGCTCCCCGTCGCTGGGTACATTCGCGATGAGCGCATCGAGCACTTGGCGTCCGCGCTGCACCGGATCCGCCGAAAGCGGCAGCTCCACCGTAATAGGCGTGAGCGTACCCGGCCCTGAGGCCCAAAACATTCTGGCCTGCACCAGAACGTCGGTCGGCGTTGAAACCGTGGGCTTCAGCAGATCACGGCGCGCTTCTTCTTCCGACGATTGCGCCTCGGACAGGTTTTGAATCCGCTCGTGCAAACCGCGCAGGCTGATTAGCCCGATGACCACCGCCACCGCGAGGATCGCCAGAGTAATTTTCAGATTGCGCGGCATTATCTCGCTCCAGCCGGCGCGCCTGAATTGACTGGCGAAGAACCCAGCGGACGCAACGTCTGCACTGCGCGTACTATCGCGGCCGCAAGCGGCGCGCCCATGGCCAGCAGGATATTGGGATCACCGACCGAGACGCTGGAGAGTTCCACGGCAGCCGCCGGCGCCGACACTGAACGCAGTTCGCGCACTGCAAAGCGCGTGGATATTGCGGGCGATCCGTTGAATCTCTGCGCCAATTGCGCCTGCAGTGCGTCCGCAAGACGATAGCTGGCCGCCATAAACGGTTGCTGCGCTTCATCCCACGGAACCAAACCGTTCGCGCGAGCGCTCGTTGGCTGTGTGGTAGCTGGCGCGCCCGTACCCGAGGCGTCCGCTGAATTCGCGGGTGCCAGAGGAGTCGCAAACTGGTAGGAATATGCGCGCGCCATGCCGATTTTCCCGGTAGACGAGACGTGCAAGCTGATGAATATCGCGTCGCGGTAACCATTGGCGACGGCGGCGCGGTCTTCGTAGGAAGGATTCGAATCGTCGTTGCGCGTCATGACCACACGATAGCCTTGACGCTCGAAATCGCTGCGCAACATTCGCGCAAAAATCAACACTACGTCTTTTTCCACCTGGCCGTTTTGCCCGCGCGCGCCATTATCCGTGCCGCCATGCGCCGGATTGATCACGATGGTCGGCCCCGAATGCAGCGGAGGCGGCAGGGGATTCTGGCCGGGAGTGGTTTGCGGCGAGACCGGCGGCGTCGCGGGTGGCGTTTGTGGAGGCGCGGGAATTTGCGCGGGAGTCTGAGACTGTTCTTGCCACGCCGCCGCACGCACGGCAACTGGCGTTGAAATCATGGTGAACGCAATTATTCCGGCGAGTAGCAAACGATGCACGGCGAAAAGAATAGCAGAAATGCTGCGCCTCGCATCCGGTAACAAACGCAGGTGTCGCGCGTAGTTAAGCATCGTTGCGGATCATGTCCGCGGCCTTTTCCGCGATCATGATGACGGGCGCGTTCGTATTTCCGGCCGGGACGCGCGGCATGATCGAAGCGTCCACTACGCGAAGCCGCTCAACGCCGCGAACGCGAAGCCGGGAATCGACAACAGCGAGCGAGTCGTTCCCTATTTTGCACGTCCCGACTGGGTGGTAGAGGGTCTCGAGCTCGTTGCGCAGAAATTCGGCAATATCGTCATCGGTTGTGGCGCCTGGGCCAGGATGCAACTCGTCTCCGCGAAAGGGGTCGAACGCTTTCGTGTGTGCCAGCCGCCGCGCCAGGCGCACTCCTTCGATCATCGTGCGCAAGTCCGCGTCCGTCGAAAGATAATTAGCATGGATCGCCGGCGCGTCCAGCGGACTCTCGGATCGCAGCGAAATGCTGCCGCGGCTTTCCGGAGTAATCAGTGTGGGACCGAAGCCGAAGCAATGCTCCTTGCGTCGCACCAATCCGTGAGCACGGTAGTACGCGGGCCCGAAGAGCAACTGCAGATCGGGAGTTTGCGCTCCTACGCGCGTCCGCAGGAATAAGCCAGCCTCCGCGACGTTGGACGTGAGCGGGCCGGATTTGAAGATGAAATAGCGGAGGAGGTTTGCGAGCGTCTCCGCGCCGTCGAGGCTGACTTGCTGCGTGCAGAGGTAGCCGACCGAAACCATCGGATGATCTTGCAAATTCTGTCCGACTCCCGGCAAATCGTGAACTACGGCAATTCCGAGCCGTGCGAGCGCGTCCGCAGGGCCAACACCGGACAACATCAATACTTGCGGAGAATTAATCGTCCCGCCTGCCAAAACCACCTCGGCGTCAGCACACGTCGTCTGCTGCTCGCCCCCGCGCACAAATTCCACGCCACGTGCCTGACCATTTTCGATGAGCACTCGCGCGACATGTGCGCCCGTGAGCACAGTGAGGTTCGGCCGGCCAAGCGCTCGCTTCAAATAACCGTCCACCGCGCTGCATCGCGCGCCGTTGCTCTGCGTCAGCTGATACAGCCCGGCTCCCTCCTGTGTAGCGCCGTTGAAATCCGGGTTAGCGGGAATGCCCACTTCGGTCGCTGCGGCCAAGAAGGCGCGCGTCAGTGGATTCACGCATCGGGGATCGGCGACATGAATGGATCCGCCCACGCCGTGAAGCTCGGAAGCACCACGCTCCTGGTCCTCGGATTTCTTGAAGTAGGGAAGAATGTCTGCGAATCCCCAGCCGGGATTACCGGCGTCGCGCCAGCCGTCGTAATCCGCGGGATTGCCGCGAACATAGATCATGGCGTTGATGGAACTCGAGCCGCCGAGCACTTTGCCGCGTGGCCAGTAGAGCTTTCGATTGTGGAGTTGCGGCTCTGGTTCCGTGGAATAGTTCCAGTCCACAGCCGTCTTGAAGAGTTTCGAGAATGCAGCCGGGATGTGAATCTCTCTCGCGCTGTCTTTGCCCCCGGCTTCGAGCAGCAGCACGTGCGTTCGCGGGTTCTCGCTCAGCCGCGCAGCCAGCACACATCCTGCGGAGCCGGCTCCCACAATGACGTAATCGTATGCTTTGGCCGTCGGCGCCATGAAGGGTGCAGGAATTAAATGCTAACTAACGCCGAGCGGCAACCTCAATTGTGCAGGGAAAGACGCGATCAAAGATCGCGCGACGGCGTGACGTTATGCAGCCTCGCGCTCGCCTTTCAACGCGGTAGGCTTCCAGCTCTCGCGCCGCAATGAAGAAGTCGCCCAGTACACGACGAACCCCGCGGCAATCAAGAGCACGCCGAACATTAGCTCGGTCATGCCGAGGATTTTCTCGCCCTCGCCGTGAACAATCGAGAATCCGAGCAGCAGCACCGGGAAGACGCCGCAAAGAATGACGCCCCAGAGTCCCCCGGGTACCTTGAAAGGCCGGCGCAATGTCGGCTCTTTGACGCGCAACACAATCAACGCGACGAACTCGAGCGACAAGCTTGTCCCGTAGAGCAGCACGTCAATCGTGACCAGCCGCTCGAATCCAAGGCCGAGGCACAACGCCCAGCAACCCGCGAGGACTGTGATCGCCACCCAGGGCGCGCGCGTCTTCGGCTGCAGCTTGCTGAACACCGAGGGCAACAGGCCATCCTGCGCCATCGCCAGAGGCAAGCGCGAATAGCTCATGATCAGCGCGTTGAACATGCCAAACGCGCTTATCATCCCGCCCAGGACTAGCGCCACGCGAAAACCGCGCGCCACCAGCGGTCCGCCCACCAAGCCGCCCATCATCCCGGCTAGATCCGCCCAAGAACCCGTCTCGAAGGACGTGGCCGGGACGCCCGTCAGCCACATCGCCGCAAACGGCAGCACGTACGTGAGCGCGACGACCATCACCGCCAGGAGCATCGCTCGTGGATAAGTCGTTTGCGGACGCTTTACCTCGGTTGCAATAGTGGACGCATTGTCCCAGCCCATATAATTCCACATGCAGATGAGCAAGCCGCCGATCAATCCGACGTCAGAAGTGGTAGGCGCGGTGACTGCGCCAGCCAGCGCCCCCATTTTCATCGGTGCAATCAATACAATCAGCACAAACGGCGCCGACAACAGGAAGAAGAGCCAAAGCGAGCTGATGGCCACCACGCGAATCCCGGCGATATTCATCAACGTGCAAATCGTCACCACGCCCAGCGCAACCATCCATCCGCGATGTCCCACAGCGAACCACGGGACCAGTCGCGTCAGATAGGCCACAAACAGCGTCGGATAAATCGCCATATCGAAAATGCTGGCGACCAGCGACAGCCACGCCTCCTGGAATCCCCAGAAATTGCCCATTGCGCGCCGCACCCACGCGTAATAGCCGCCTTCGGCTGGCAGCGCGCTGGAGAGTTCGCCGATCATGAACGCGGTCGGCAAGCTCCAGGCAGCGGCGTCAGCAGCAGGAGCAGAATGCCCTTGCCGTAGCCCGCGCCATGAATGATGTCCTCGGTTCCGTAAGTGCCGCCAGACACCATGAAGAATGTCGCGGCCACCAGCGGCCAAAGTGTGAGCTTTGCATTTTTCTTTGTAGTGGATGTAACTGCCCGGGAAGGGAATTGGGCTGGGAGGGATAAAGTGCTCAATTTTTTGTCGCGTCCTCCATCAGCGATCCTCGCTCTCTTCCCGCTTTCGCGCGGAGCGAGTTCGCAAAATGCAGAATACGGATATTCACACTCGATGCAAGAGAAATATGCGGAGAAATGAAAATTTCTTCAGCGAGGGAAGTCGTGGCGACCGCGTTGAAGTTCAGATTGAAACGGCGCTGGCGTCTATTGCGCCTCTTAACGGGGAAATCAGTCTTGCGGCTTGCTCTCCGCGTGTCGCGCTTCGCGACGTGCACGCTGCTCGTTGGCCCACTGCTGCTGCTGGTCGGGAGTCATCGCGCCCCACACTCGCGCGCGCGTCTCCTTCCGGATTTCCCGGACTTTGCGCTCCTTGGCTTCATCACTCAGCGAGGAATCCTTCTGGACGTCCAGCATTTTCTGCTTGGCATCTTCCCGGATGGACTTGATCTTGTCATTCTGCTCATCGGTCAGGTGCAGCGCGTCGTCGTTTTCGGGGGCTTCAGCGTCGAGTTTCGCGGTCGGTCTGCGGGTCTGCTGGGCCTTGGTGGAGGGCGCGGCTGCGCTTGTGACCCCGACTCACCGGAGCCGCTTTGTTGGGCGAACGCTGTCGTTGCAAAGCCCAGAGCCAGGCACAAACTTGCGGCGAAAATGATCGCGCTATCCGATTTCATGGAATTATTCCTCCGAGGAAGCAGCCCTTAGGCTCCGGGAAAACCAGCTTCGAGCGTCCGCGTGGTGGCCCGACTTCCGCCGCCATTTTCGCACTACTTTCAGATTATGTCCCCCGCAGATTGCAAATC